>JAVKDD010000001.1:0-131352 GCA_040222455.1 Balneolaceae bacterium
GAGATGGTAATGCCGGGCGACAACGTGAAGTTGAACGTAACGTTAATCCAGCCGGTAGCGATGGAAGAAGGACTTCGATTCGCAATCCGTGAGGGTGGCCGTACCGTAGGTGCCGGTGTTGTAACTAAAATCTTAGATTAATTCTAAGAAAACTTATTGACAGCACATCTAGAGTAAGTAGTAATGCTACTTACTCTTGTGTGTATCTACGGGTGTAGCTCAGTTGGTAGAGCACTGGTCTCCAAAACCAGGTGTCGGGAGTTCGAGTCTCTCCACCCGTGCAAACTAATTAGTACTGTAATTATGGAAAAAATCATAAATTTTTTTGAGAGTGTTGGTAACGAGTTCAAGAAAGTATCTTGGCCAACTCAAAAAGAATTAGTAGACAATACAATTATTGTTGTTGTGTTCTCGATCATTGTATCTGTTTTTATATTCGGAGTTGATCAAGCATATAGCACGGTACTAGAAGCTATTTATAACTAATGAATAAAGAACTAGAACATGGATGGTATGTAGTTCGCTGCTTTTCCAGCCATGAAAAAAAAGTTAAAGAGTTTCTCGATCGCGAAATAGAAGATCAGGATTTGGGTGACAAGATAATAGATGTGCTTGTTCCTACAGAGACTGTAGTAGAAATACGCGGTGGAAAGAAACGTACCAGAGAGAAGAATTTCTTTCCCGGATACATTCTAGTTAATACACATTATGATGAAGAGGTGAATAACCTCATACAAAGTGCACCATCTTGCCTTGGTTTTTTGAAAGGCAAAAATGATGTGGTGCCCTCTCCACTAAAAAAGCACGAAGTTCAACGCATCATAGGACGAGTGCAGGAAGCTGGAGAAGACATGGGGAATGTTGAAATTCCTTATAGCGAAGGTGACTTGGTAAAAGTGATATCAGGACCATTTAAAGATTTTGATGGTACTGTTCAGGAAGTAAACCCCGAGAAGTTAAAGCTCCGTGTTTTGGTGAGTATTTTCGGAAGAAGAACTCCTGTAGAAGTAGATGTGAACCAAGTTGAATCTGCAACATAAAGAACCTAGTTGATGCACACTAGCTATTACGCGATAAACAGAAGTTATATAAATAGATTAGGATCCTGAAAATCCATGGCTAAAAAAGTTGAAAGAATCCTGAAGCTCCAAATCGTTGGCGGGCAGGCAAACCCTGCTCCACCTGTAGGACCGGCTCTCGGTCAAGCAGGAATCAACATTATGGAGTTTTGCAAAGCCTTTAATGCTAAGACTCAGGACAAGGCCGGAACAGTTACTCCTGTAGAGATTACTGTGTTTGCGGACAAGTCTTTTACATTTAAGACTAAAACTCCGCCAGCACCTGTACTACTAAAACAGGCTGCTAAGCTTAAATCCGGTTCAGGTGAGCCAAACCGCGTTAAAGTGGGAACGGTAACCTGGAGCCAATGCAAAGAAATTGCACAGGAGAAAATGGAGGACCTTAATGCGTTCGACGTTGAAGCTGCTGCAGAAATGATTGCAGGAACGGCTCGGAGCATGGGTCTTAGAGTTAACCGCGACAGGTAAGGAAATAGAACTCATGGCAAAAAGAGGAAAAAAATATCAGCAGGCCGCTGTACTTGTAAATCCGGAGTTGGAATATACTTTGGAAGAAGCATGCGATCTTGTTAAAAAAACATCGAACACAAATTTTGATGCATCTGTAGACATTGACATCCGATTAGGTGTTGATCCACGGCATGCAGATCAAATGGTACGAGGAACCGTGAGCTTGCCTCATGGTACTGGTAAAGAAGTTCGTGTTTTAGCTCTCGTAAATGAGAGTAAACAAGCCGAAGCTACTGAAGCAGGTGCAGACTTTGTAGGTCTGGATGAATATATCGCAAAAATTGAAGATGGCTGGGCAGAAATCGATGTGATTATTGCTACGCCAGATGTAATGGGCAAACTCGGTAAGCTTGGACGCTTTTTGGGTCCACGCGGATTGATGCCAAACCCAAAAAGTGGAACAGTAACAATGGATGTTGCAGCTGCTGTAAAGCAAGTAAAAGCTGGACAAATTGATTTCCGTGTTGATAAAGCCGGAATCCTTCATACATCTGTTGGTAAAGTTAGTTTTGGAGCAAGCGATTTGAAAGATAATGCAGAAGCATTTCTTCAAACTGTAATGCGCCTAAAACCAGCTTCTGCAAAAGGTATTTACGTTAAAAGCGTATTTATGAGCAGCACTATGGGGCCAAGCATCCCGATAAGCAGAACCGCAGTTACATCTCTTAATTAGGAGGAATTAAATTATGCCTACTGCAGAAAAGAGAGCAGTTTTAGACGAAATTGCAGAAAACCTGAAAAAAGCTAATGCGGTGTATGTCACCAATTACTCGGGTATGTCTGTTGATGACGCTAATAAACTGCGAGGTGCATTTCGTAAGGGAAATGTCTTCTTCAAAGTTTACAAGAACAAATTAATGAAACTTGCAATGGAAGAAGTTGGTGGATACGATTTAGTAATCCCAGCATTAACCGAGCAAAATGCATTTGCGTTTGTTGAAGAAGAATTATCTGCACCTGCAAAGGTTTTAAAAGATTTTCTAAAGGAAAATAAACGACCAGAATTTAAAGCTGCCATCGTAGATGGTGACTTTTATGGCGAAGACAAGCTTGAAACGCTTGCTGCAATGAAATCGAAAAACGAGATTATTGGAGATATCCTTGGATTACTTGCCGCACCTATGACCAATGTTATTAGTGCTTTAAACGCGCAAGGGTCGAACCTTGTTGGTGCTATTAAGACCATCGCTGAAAAAGGCGAAAACTAACCCTTATTTACAACTAAGAATTTTACTTAAAAAAACAACTGGAGATAAAAATGGCTGACGTTAAAAAACTAGCTGAAGAGCTTGTCAACCTAACTATCAAAGAAGCTAATGAACTTGCAAAAGTTCTAGAAGAAGAATACGATATCAAGCCTGCTGCAGCTGCTGTAGCTGTTGCTGGACCTGCTGCTGGTGGCGATGCTGCTGCTGCAGAAGAGCAAACTGAGTTTGATGTAGTACTAACTGCAGCTGGCCCAAAGAAAATCGCGGTAATTAAAGAAGTACGCGGTATCACTGGACTAGGTCTTAAAGAAGCTAAAGAATTAGTAGATGGAGCCCCTAACACTGTTAAGGAAGGCGCTGCTAAAGCTGAAGCAGATGAGATTAAAGCTAAGCTTGAAGAAGCTGGAGCTACTGTAGAGCTTAAATAAGCACTTTGTTAAAAATTTCGTTGGTAGCCAATATCGTGAAAACGGTATTGGCTATTGGCGTCTATATAATTTAACCCTGAGTTATCACGGGTTTGTACTGTATTATCACCCTTCAACAAAAAGGAGAGGTTCCTTTTGAGCACGAAGATGCAAATTATTCCTAATACGAATCGCCAATCTTTTGGGCGTACACAACATGTTTTAGAATATCCAGATTTTTTGGATATACAATTAGAATCATTCGAGAAATTCGTACAACTTGATATTGCTCCTAATGAGAGAGACAGTCAAGGGCTACAAAGAATTTTTGATGAAAATTTCCCGATTCAAGATACCAGGGAAACTCATATTCTCGAATTTCTTTACTATAACGTTGATGTACCCCGTTATACCATTAAAGAATGCCAAGATCGTGGCTTAACATATTCTGTACCACTAAAAGCTAAACTTCGACTTTCATCTGTTGATGATAGCGACGAAGCAAGCGAAACCATCGAGCAAGAAGTTTTCCTTGGAGATCTTCCTTGGATGACAAATCGCGGTACCTTTATCATAAACGGAGCAGAACGTGTTATTGTAAGTCAATTACACCGTTCACCAGGCGTATTCTTTGGTCAATCTGTTCATCCGAATGGTACACAGCTTTATTCTGCTCGTGTTATTCCATTTAAGGGATCCTGGATCGAATTTACCACAGATATACGTGATGTACTTTGGGCATACATTGATCGAAAGAAGAAGATTCCTGCAACTACATTATTACGTGCGTTAGGATATTCATCTGATCTTGAACTATTGAGTCTTTTTGAACTTTCTGAAGACATCAAGTTTGGAAGTAAACCAGATTACAACAAGAAATTAGTTGGAAGAAGGCTTGCTCAGAATATCATCGTTGAAGAAATGGAAGAAGTTGTTGACGATGAGACAGGAGAAGTTACAGAAGCGCTGAATAGAAAAATTATTTTCGAACGAGATCATCAATTAACTGAAGATGATTACGGAATGCTGAAAGAGGCTGAATTAAAGACCGTACTTGTTCAAAAAATTAGTGTTGAAGAATCTGAGCGTTCAGTTATTATGAACACGCTTAGAAAAGATCCAACTTGGGATGAGCACACAGCACTCGGAGAAGTATATCAACAAATTAGATCTGGTGAAATGCCCGATCCTGAAACTTCTCGTGCAATTCTTGAAAGATTATTCTTTAGTGATAAGAAATATGATCTTGGCGAAGTTGGTAGATATCGCTTAAATAAGAGATTACATCAGGATGATACCAATGTTCAATATCTGACAAAAGATGATATTGTTGCTATCGTTAAAGAGGTAATCAGGCTTAAAAATATGAAATCTCAAGTAGATGATATTGATCACTTGAGTAACAGACGTATTAGAACAGTAGGCGAGCAACTAGGGCAACAATTTGCAATTGGTTTGGCTCGTATGGCACGTACTATTAAAGAGAGAATGAACTCTAGAGATGCCGAACAGCTTACCCCTCAAGATTTGGTGAATGCTCGAACCATTTCAAGTGTAATTAATACATTTTTCGGTACCAACCAGCTTTCTCAGTTTATGGATCAAACCAATCCATTAGCGGAACTAACGCACAAACGACGTATGTCTGCGCTTGGACCTGGTGGTTTGACACGTGAGCGTGCTGGTTTTGAGGTTCGTGATGTTCACTACACTCATTATGGTCGCCTTTGTCCGATTGAGACACCTGAAGGACCTAATATTGGATTGATTTCATCACTTTGTATTCATGCTAAAGTGAATGATTTTGGATTTATTGAAACTCCATACCGGAAAGTAAAAGAAGGTAAGGTTAGTAAAAACGTTGAATATTTAGCTGCAGAGCAGGAAGATGAGACTGTAATTGCTCAGGCAAATGCAGAACTTGACGAGAAAGGGATGTTCAAAAATGAAATGGTTTTCTCCAGAATGCGTGAGGGTAATTACTCGAATGCAAAGCAGGATGAAATCGAATATATGGATGTTGCCACCAACCAAATTACATCGTTGGCTGCAGCTTTAATTCCATTTATTGAACATGATGATGCAAACCGTGCTTTAATGGGCTCGAATATGCAGCGTCAAGCGGTTCCATTGCTTCGACCAGAAGCTCCTGTTGTAGGAACAGGTCTTGAGCACCGTGCAGCTCGCGATTCACGAGCAATTATTACTGCTGAAGCAGATGGAAAAGTAGTATATGTAAGCGCAACAGAAGTTCGTGTTCAGTACGATCGAACCGATACTCAACAGCACTGTTATTTTGATGGTGGTATTAAATCATACAAACTTGAAAAGTTCACAAGAACTAATCAGGATACAGCCACTAACCAGCGCCCTATTGTAAAAGTAGGCGATAAGGTTAAAAAAGATCAGGCAATTGTTGATGGATGTTCTACAGATGGTGGAGAACTCGCTCTTGGTCGTAATCTTCTTGTAGCATTTATGCCATGGAGAGGTTACAACTTTGAGGATGCGATTGTAATTTCTGAGCGTATCGTTCAGGAAGATATTTATACTTCTATTCACGTAACAGAATTCGAACAACAAGTTCGTGACACTAAGCGTGGCGAAGAAGAGCTAACTCGCGAAATCCCTAATGTGAGTGAAGAAGCTACCAGAAATCTTAACGAACGCGGAATGATTCGTGTTGGCGCTAAGATTAATCCAGGGGATATTTTGGTAGGTAAAATCACTCCTAAAGGTGAAACTGACCCTACTCCAGAAGAAAAACTTCTTCGAGCAATTTTCGGTGATAAAGCGGGTGATGTAAAAGATGCCTCACTTAAAACTCCTCCGGGCGTTTCAGGAACTGTAATCAACACGAAGCTCTTCAGTCGAAAACGTGATGAGCTTGTTTCTCGAAAAGAAGAGAAAAAACGTGTTGAACAAGAACAAGAGCGTCATGCTCAAAAACTTGCTGAGTTAAACCAGCAGTGGGCTGACAAGATGTATTCACTTCTACGTGATAAAACATCACCAGGAGTTCTTGATTACAGTAACTACGAGCTTATTCCAAAAGGCGAAAAGTATAAGAAATCGGTATTTGAAGAAATTGACCCAGTTAACATCAATGAAAATATTGATTGGGCTACAGATCAAGAACTAGTAAAGCATGTAAGACTTCTTTTCCACAACTATCGTGAGCTACGTCGCGAAATTGATAGTGAAGCAAAAAGAAGAACATTTGCAATTCAAGTAGGTGATGAATTACCTCCAGGGATTATCCAAAAAGCAAAAGTTTATATTGCCAAGAAGCGTAAGCTTCAGGTTGGTGATAAAATGGCGGGTCGCCACGGTAACAAAGGTGTTGTTGCTAAAATTGTACCTGTTGAAGACATGCCATTTATGGAAGACGGTACTCCGGTAGATATTTGTTTAAATCCACTCGGTGTACCTTCTCGTATGAACCTTGGTCAGATTTATGAAACTATCTTAGGATGGGCAGCTAAGAAACTTGGCACTACATTCGCTTCACCAATTTTTGATGGTGCAAGCATGGATGATGTAAAGGCGAAGCTTCGGGAAGCAGGCCTACCAGAAGATGGTCGTGTAAATCTGTATGATGGTAGAAGTGGAGAGCCTTTCTCTCAGAAAACTACTGTAGGTTTCATCTACATGATCAAATTGAATCACTTGGTTCAGGATAAAATGCACTCTCGTTCAATCGGGCCATACTCACTTATTACTCAACAGCCGTTGGGTGGTAAAGCACAATTTGGTGGTCAGAGACTAGGAGAGATGGAAGTTTGGGCACTATACGCTTATGGTGCTTCAAGTATCTTGAAAGAAATGCTCACTGTAAAAAGTGATGACGTGAAAGGGCGTTCCAAAGTTTATGAAGCCATTGTAAAAGGTGAAAACCTTCCTGATGGAGACGTGCCGGAATCATTTAAGGTATTACTACGAGAGCTTATGGGTCTCGGCCTTGAAATTCACTTAAATTAATCACTGTTAATTAGGAGGAACACCCTTGCCAATCACAAAAACATTAGCAGTTACAAACGACTTTAAGAGCATAGGAATTTCCCTTGCTTCTGCTGAAACTATATTATCAAGATCTCATGGTGAAGTTTTAACACCTGAGACTATCAACTACAGAACCTTTAAGCCAGAAATGGATGGTCTTTTCTGTGAAAAGATATTCGGACCGGTTAAGGATTACGAATGCCATTGTGGTAAATACAAGCGCATCCGTTATAAAGGTATAATCTGCGATCGTTGTGGAGTTGAAGTAACCAGAAAAGCAGTTCGCCGAGAGCGAATGGGACACATCACATTGACAGTTCCGGTTGTTCATATCTGGTATTTTAAATCTTTGCCTAATAAGATCGCTTATCTTCTAGGACTTTCGTCTAAGAATCTAGATCGTATTGTGTATTACGAAACATTCGTAATCATAAATCCGGGTCTCGCTCGTGATTTAGGATACGCAAAAGGCGATTTGATTTCAGAAGAAGAGAAGTATGACATCTTCGATCAACTTCCGGAGGATAATTTTGATCTGGATGATGACGAAGACGACAAGTTCATTGTAAAAGAAGGTGCAGATGCACTTGCTGCAATGCTTGCTGATCTCGACCTTGATGATCTTGCATACCAATTACGTTATGAAGTGAAGCATGAGACTTCACAAATGCGTAAGAAAAAGAAATTGAAACGACTTCAGGTAATTGAGTCTTTCCGTTCAGCGGCACAACACACAGAAAACCGTCCAGAATGGATGTGCCAAAGTGTGATTCCCGTTATTCCACCAGAATTACGTCCGCTTGTACCTCTTGAAGGAGGTCGTTTTGCGACTTCTGACTTGAATGATCTTTACCGTCGTGTAATTATTAGAAACAATCGTCTTAAGAGACTAATTGATATTAAAGCTCCTGATGTAATTCTCCGTAACGAGAAACGCATGTTGCAGGAAGCTGTAGATTCTCTCTATGACAACTCTCGTAAATCAAACGCTGTTCGAAATAACAATCGTCCTCTAAAATCTTTAAGTGATATGCTTAAAGGTAAGAGCGGTCGTTTCCGTCAAAACCTTTTAGGTAAGCGTGTTGATTATTCTGGACGTTCCGTAATTGTGGTTGGTCCAGAGCTGAAAATGCACGAGTGTGGCCTTCCAAAAGAAATGGCGGTTGAACTATATAAACCTTTTATCATTCGTCGTTTAATAGAACGCGGTTATGTTAAAACCGTGAAGAGTGCGAAGAAAGTAGTTGATCGTAGAGATGCGGTTGTATGGGAAGTGCTCGAAAATGTAATTGACGGGCACCCAGTAATGTTAAACCGGGCTCCTACTCTTCACAGGTTAGGTATTCAGGCATTCCAGCCAGTACTTATCGAAGAGAAAGCGATTCGATTACATCCATTAGCTTGTACAGCGTTCAACGCCGATTTTGATGGTGATCAGATGGCGGTTCACTTACCGTTGAGTCATGATGCTGTGCTTGAGGCTTCAGTTCTTATGCTTGGATCTCATAACATTATGAGTCCTGCAAGTGGTGGCCCGATTGCGGTTCCTTCTCAGGATATGATTTTGGGTCTTTATTATTTGACAAAACCAAGAAGCGGTCAAAAAGGTGAAGGAAAAACCTTTTCCTCTCCAGACGAAGTAATTGTAGCATTTGATCAAGGAAGACTTGATGTGCATGCAAAAATCAATGTTCGTATTAAAACAATGAATGCTGAAGGTGAAATGGTACAAGAAGTTGTTAAAACTTCTACGGGCCGAGTTATTTTCAACGCTATTGTTCCTGCAGAAATGGGATACATCAACAAAACGCTTGGCAAGAAAGAGCTTCGTGTGTTGATTGGTGATATTCATGGTACTTGTGGCACCGCACGTTGTTCTACATTTTTGGATGACATGAAGAAAATTGGATACGAAAATGCTACACTTGGTGGACTATCGTTCAGCCTTGATGATATCATCATTCCTGATGCAAAAGCTAACTTGATTAACGGCGCTAAGGATGAAGTAAACGATATCCAGGGTAGATATGAAATGGGTTTCATTACAGATAACGAACGTTATAATCAGGTAATTGATAAGTGGACAAGTACAACTAACCGTGTTTCTGAAACATTATTTCAAGCACTGGCAGATGATCGCGAAGGATTTAACCCAGTATTTATGATGGCTGATTCTGGCGCGAGAGGTTCGAAAGAACAGATTCGTCAGTTGGGTGGTATGCGTGGATTGATGGCTAAGCCTCAAAAAAGTTCCATGCAACAAGGAAACGAAGTTATTGAAAACCCGATTCTTTCTTCTTTCAAAGAAGGATTGACAGTACTTGAATACTTTATTTCTACTCACGGTGCTCGTAAAGGTCTTGCGGATACTGCACTTAAAACTGCTGATGCGGGTTATTTAACTCGTCGTTTGGTAGATGTTTCTCAGGATGTAATTATTACTGAGGAAGATTGTGGTACACTTCGTGGAATTAAAATGCAGGCGCTTAAAGATAATGAGGATGTTATCGAGCGATTGGAAGATCGTATTATAGGACGTTATTCTCTTTACGATGTGGTTGATCCTATTTCAGATGAATTGATTTGTGAAGCAAATCAAATGATCGACGAAACTGTAGCTAAGAAAATAGCTGAAACATCAATTGAAGAAGTAGACATTCGTTCTGTACTAACTTGCGAAACTGGTCGCGGTGTTTGTGCAAAATGTTATGGTCGTGATCTTGCTCGTGGAACAGTAGTAGAAAAGGGTGAAGCAGTTGGTGTTATTGCCGCTCAATCTATTGGTGAGCCGGGCACACAGCTTACACTTCGTACATTCCACGTTGGTGGTACAGCATCTCGCCTTGAGGCAGATTCACAACACAAAGCAAAATTCGACGGTAAAGTTGAATTCGAAAATGTGCGTGTGGTTGTGTATGATGATGGCGAAGAAGAGCACAGCGTTGTTCTTAGCCGTGCTGGTGAACTTAAAATAGTTGACGACGAAGATAAAGTACTTATCAGCTACAACGTACCTTATGGTTGCGAAATGATGGTTGAAGAAGGCGATATGGTTCCAAAAGGAGCTCAGCTTTGTAAATGGGATCCATACAATGCTCTTATCTTCTCAGAAATTGACGGTAAACTTGAGTACAAAGATATCATCGAAGGAGTTACCTTCACAGATGATACCGATGCTCAAACCGGTCACCGTGAAAAAGTAATAGTTGACTCAAAAGATAGAACTCTTGTTCCTACACTTGTTGTAAAAGGAAAAGGTGATATTCTTCGTGAAAGCACGCTTCCTGTCGATACCCATATTGTGGTAGATGATGGCGAAAAAGTACTTTCGGGTCAGGTAATTGCTAAGATTCCTAGAGCTACTTCAAAATCGAAAGATATTACAGCGGGTCTTCCTCGTGTAACCGAGCTTTTCGAAGCTCGATCTCCTAGCGATCCAGCAGCAGTTTCTGAGATTGATGGTATTGTAGAAATGGGCGGAAGAAAAAGAGGTTCTCAAGAAGTAATCGTTAAATCAAAAGACGGTACAGATGAGAAGAAATACCTTATTTCTCTTAGCAAGCACATTCTTGTTCAATCTAACGACTTTGTAAAAGCAGGACAGCCTCTTTCTGATGGAACTATCCCAGCTCAGGATATTCTAAACATTCTTGGACCATACGCTGTACAGTCGTACTTAGTGAATGAGATTCAGGAAGTTTACCGTCTTCAGGGTGTAAAAATAAACGATAAACACATTGAAGTTATCGTAAGCACTATGATGCAGAAAGTAGAAATTACTGATCCAGGCGATACCATGTTCCTCGAAGGCGATAAAGTTGATCGTTTTGAAATGAACGTTCGTAACGATGAGTTGATTGGTAAATTCGTTATTACTGATGAAGGTGGAAGTGAACTCAAAAAAGGTACTATCCTCGATCGTCGTGAAGTTAGAGATGTTAACAACACGTTGATTAAAGATGGAAAAGACGAATTGCAAACTAGAGAAGCAGAACCTGCTATCTCTAAACCAATTCTTCTTGGTATCACAAGAGCAGCTCTTTCAACCGAAAGTTGGTTATCAGCAGCTTCCTTCCAGGAAACTACAAAAGTTCTTACTCAGGCTTCGATTGAAGCCAAGAGAGACTTCCTCCGTGGACTTAAAGAAAATGTGGTGGTTGGTCATAAAGTGCCAGCTGGTACAGGTCTTAAAGAGTACAATGAAATTATTGTTGGATCTAAAAAAGACATGGAAGAAGGCGATGTAGAAGTTGCTAAAGTATTTGAAGCCCTTAGTGGCGACGATACAGAAACAGTTGAGGGTGAAGAATAATTACTTCAACTGTTTAGAAATTAAAACCCCGCTCATAATTTGAGCGGGGTTTTTTTATGATCAAGAATTAGAATAATTTTCAAGATGAGTGATATAATTTACTATTTTAAAAAAGTATGTGAATAATAAAGAAGTATTTTTAAATGAAGATCTCTAGTTCAGTATTAATTTTTTTGGCATTCTTATTAACGCTTGGTTGTAAAGCTACAGGACCTGATAGTTCTTCTTCACCTTCTATGTGGTTGACAACGGCAAACCAACAAGCTCTTTTTAATGAAATAGAAGGTGGAATAAATTCTATTGGAAGCCTATCAGAAAATCCTCAAATAGAAGTAGATTCAAAAATTACCTATCAAGAAATAGATGGATATGGATTCTCATTAACA
Source organism: Balneolaceae bacterium (assembly GCA_040222455.1). Taxonomy (GTDB): domain Bacteria; phylum Bacteroidota; class Rhodothermia; order Balneolales; family Balneolaceae; genus RHLJ01. The sequence goes on from JAVKDD010000001.1 coordinate 11,905, forward strand.
GGTGGAAGCGCTCTACATATTAACAATATGAATAATAGTGAAAAAGCTTCTTTGATAAGGGAACTATTTGGGCAAGGTGATGGAGATATTGGGATTAGTTATTTAAGAGTTAGTATTGGAGCTTCCGATCTAGACGCAGCCCCATTCACCTACAATGACCTACCAGCAGGTCAAACAGATATAAATCTGGACAATTTCAGCTTAGCACCCGATCGAATTCATTTGATTCCTGTTTTAAAGCAAATTCTTGAAGTAAATCCTGAGATAAAAATTCTTGGCTCACCTTGGTCGGCACCATCATGGATGAAAACAAATAACTCTCCTATTGGTGGAAGTCTAAAGCCTGAATACTATGAAGTGTATGCCAACTATTTCGTTAAATACATTAAAGGAATGGAAGCTGAAGGGATCAAAATAGATGCAATTACTATTCAAAATGAACCTCAACATGACGGTAATAACCCGAGCATGGTAATGTCTAGTAATGAGCAAAAAGAATTCATTAAAAATCACCTTGGACCCGCTTTTGAAACAGCGAACATAAATACAAAAATAATTATTTGGGATCACAACGCAGATCGCCCTGATTTCCCAATAAATATCTTAAATGATCCCGAAGCAAAACAATATGTTGATGGATCCGCATTTCATTTTTATGCAGGAAATATATCAGCTTTAAGTGAAGTTCATGAAGCTCATCCCGACAAGAATATTTATTTCACCGAACAATGGATAGGAGCGCCTGGAAATTTTTCAGGTGATTTAGCTTGGCACACTAGAAATCTTATTGTAGGCGCTACACGCAATTGGAGCAGAAATGTATTACAGTGGAATCTTGCTTCAGATCAAAATCTGGAGCCACATACTGAGGGTGGTTGCGACCAATGTCTAGGTGGATTAACTATTGAAGGCGATAGTGTAACTAGGAATCCCGGATACTATATAATTGCCCATGCTTCAAAATTTGTAAGACCTGGATCAGTAAGAATTTCATCAAATGAAGTCTCGGGATTGCCAAATGTAGCCTTCAAAACTCCAGAGGATAACATTGTAGTTATAATACTTAATGATTTGGCAGGTAGTTCTAAGGTAGAGTTATCTATTGATGGTGAGTTATATTCAATTTCATTAGCAGCGGGCTCTGTTGCAACACTTGTCTTTTGATAATTATTTCAATTTTAAATACAGCTTCTAAATCTCATTAAGTATGTCTATAACTCCCCGAAAGAAAATCCTCTTCTGGTTAATTACCATACTTTTCCCGGTGGTACTATTAGCCATTATAGAGCTTGGTTTGAGGCTTTCTGGCTATGATGAAAAAAAACAAGATTTATTTATAGAATATGTAGCTAATACAGATTATTTAATACCTAATCCAGAGTATGTAAAACGGTACTTTCCTACTTTCCAGCCAAATATTGCTCCAAATGTATTTAAAAAAGAAAAGGCAAAAAATACTTTTCGAGTATTCGTTTTTGGTGGGTCTTCCACCTTTGGCTTTCCGTATAACTTTTATTACAGCTTTGCCAGCCAGTTAGAGCAACTGCTTCTCCTGAATACAGATGGATTAAACGTTGAAGTTATCAATTTAGGAATGACAGCAGTAAACAGTTATGTAATAAGAGATTTATCAAAAAAGGTAATGCCTTACGATCCTGATGCAGTGATAATATATGCTGGACATAACGAATACTATGGTTCATTTGGGGTTGCTACTACTCAGTTTGGCTTAGTAAATAGCATATTCATTAAAAGAATGGTTATAGGCCTAAAGGATTTGAGACTATTTAGACTATTCGAAAATCTATTAAAAGGAGATGTTGATAGTAATCCTGAGAACAGAACTTTGATGGCAAAAGTTATAAAGGAATCGAATATTGAATTAGGAGGAGAGCTGTATGAGGAGGGAGTAAAACAATTTGAGAAGAATATCGGAGATGTTATCGATTTATTTATCGGTGAAGAAATACCTGTATATATTGGCACTATTGCTTCCAATCTGAAAGACCAACCTCCTTTAGGTGATAATGAAGACGCACTATCAAAATATAAGGAAGCAAATAGACTATTGGAATCAGGCGATAGTTTATCAGCTATTAATAGTTTCGAAGAGGCTAAAGAATTAGACGGTATTCGGTTTAGGGGGGTAAAAGGAATTAACGAGTTTATAAGCAAGTCGTCGGAAAGAGAAGGAGTTCATTTAGTAGATATTCAGAAGATGCTTAGAGAAACTTCAACAAGCGGAATTGAAGATGAAACTATATTTACTGATCACCTTCATCCGAACGCCAACGGTCATATTTTAATGGCCGAGTTATTTTATGAGACTATCCTAGATCTTAAACAGGTAAAAGATTCATATAAGCCAAACAGCTTTACCATTCCTCAGAAAATCAGTCAATTTGAACAGGTATATTCAAATACAGCTATTTCGAGATTATTAGTTGGTTATCCTTTTAAAAAAGGATTATCAGTTGAACAGGAACTAGCCGAATTTCAAAAAATATATCAAGGATACTTATCCTCATCTTATACAGACTCAATTGCGGCGAGTGCAGCCCGCACTAATAGATTAGTTCCTCTAGCTTTAACTGATGTTGTGAATAAATCAAAAGAACTTCAGGATTCTACCATGGTTATTTCACATTATTATGAGCTTTTAAAATGGCAATTAAATTCAGTTGATCTGATTGAAAAAGGTATCGAGTACGCAGTAAATAATAGATCGGCTGATACTTATTTGGTTAACATTATTACGCAGGTTTTAAACGATGGAAACTATGAACCAAGGTATATGGATGTACTTTCATCGTTATATTTGTTAAATAATGAATTGGATAAAGCAGGATACTGGCTCGCAGAAAGTGAGAGGCTTGAACCGGATTCTATGCGGTTGGTGTATAACTACGCTCGATATTACCTTTTAACGGGCAACAATACTAAAGCAAATGAATACTATCAAAGGTTTTTAAATCTTCAAAAAGGAAACTAGAATAGTAATTGTAAGCTACAATCACTTCCAAGCTATTAGTACTACGTAGAGTTACGAACAGATAGAGAAACGGGAATAACACTTAGTATGCCACTATGGCGACTATAATCCATCATTTTATCGCTCAAAATCCCGAAGGCTTTTTTTGCAAGCATTTCATAATCGGTATGAACAGAAGTAATGGTCGGATGAATAAAACTGCAAATTGGAAGATCATCATATCCTGCAATAGCTACATCTTCAGGCACATTAACTTTAGCTTCGGTAGCTTGTTCAAGAAAACCTAAGCACATATAGTCGTTACTAGAAAATATAGCCCTGGGTTTATCTTTTAGTTTCTGATAAGCATCGAAAGCAAGTGCCCCTGAACTAGATCCATAATCTCCTTCAAATTGCCATACTAATTTCATATCCGATTTTTGGCTTACAAAATCTAAGTAACCATTTTTTCTAAGAAGTGACTCATTCTTATTTATAGGTCCTGTAATCAAGCCAACTTCTTTATAGCCTTTTTCATAAAAATGTTGAGCAACTATGTAGCCCCCTCGATAGGAATCAAATGTAACGGTATCTAATACAGGATTAAACAAAGGAGCTACCGAAACTAAAGTAAAATCAGACGGAATATTCAAAATTAAATTTTGATAGTCTGGCTCTTGAAGGGTTGGTAAAAAAAGGATCGCAGATTCAATTGAATTGTAGCTTAGCTCTGTAATAAATTCAGATAAACTTGCCTGTTGAGGATCAAAAACGTGGAGCGACAAATTTATATTCAGATCAGTGGAGGCTAAATTAAATCCGTAAAAAAAGGTAGAATAAAATTCTTCAGGATAAAATGATGTTATGAGGGCAACTCTGATTTTATTCTTATAACTGTACTTCCCATTAAGTAACCTGGTATTTACAGGATAATTAATTTCTTGAGCAGTTTTAATAGTAAGTGCTACATTTTTTGAACTACTTTTCGATTCCCCCCTAAGAATTCTAGAAACGGTTGAAACCGAAAGTCCAGTTTTTTCAGCAATATCGTGAAGTGTAGCTTTAATCATTTTAGTGTCTTTTCAATTGGCTGATATAATTACAATCAGTTCTGTGAAAAAAATTATCTTAGATAATAAGAAATTTGCGCAAAAAAAGAAGCGCTTTCATCGATCGTTTATAAATTCTTTTTCCTGATGATTAAATGGTAGCGCTTTCATTATCAAAATACAGAAAAATAATTGATTTCGTGAGAAATTTTCTCATGAGAATTGAAAAAAGTCTCTTTTTTATGTTGTTTCTTTGGAAGCGATTCTCTAAAATAGTGACTAATAAATACAAGGATTAAAAATGTGAATCTAAACCGTTCATATTGATACAATTGTATAATCAACTTTTAACGAATTTAGGATAAAACATGATCAAGGCTACAACTAAACATGTGGCATCATTTGTATTGATGATGCTGCTTTCTGTAGGTTTTACAGTTACAACTGTTGCTCAAAATACTTTATATGGAGATAATGTTATTGTTGACTCAGATTTTTCTGACGATACTTTATCATCTGCATGGGTAATTGAAGGAAATTCAGCTCTTGGTAATATTGGTGTAATTAATGGCGAACTCGCTTTCACTAACTTACAAGAGACAGCTAACCAATACGACTTTCAAGTCAATCAGCCGTTTTCGGCAGAACAATTGGCAGAAATAGAAAAAGGCGGAACGTTTGAATTAACATTTGATGCTCGTACAACAGCCGCTTCTAAAACTTTCCACGTATTTTTAGGACAAGTTGGTGGAGACTGGGCTCGTTACTGGAATTCTCCTGGTGATGGAGATGTAACAGCTACGAATGAAACACAAACTATCACTCTTACAACTGATGTTACCGAGACTTGGGATGCTATGCGACTAGGTTTCGAAATAATGACTGATACATCAAGTTTATTCATTGATAATATTGTTCTACGAAAAGTGGATGACAATATCTTGATTGATGGAGAGCTAGTAATTGGAGACTCGCTAAGTGCAGCGTGGAACCCGGTTGCAGATGGAACTCAGGCTACATACTCTGTAGATAATGGTGCAGTAAAAATCTCTGAATTGCGAAATCTAGTAAACAGCTATGATGTTCAGTTTATTCAGGAGTTGGATTCAGTACAAATTGATTCTATTTATGCTGGTCCATACGAAATGATTTTCGATGCTAAAACATCAGCTGATGAGAAGCAAATTCAGGTTTTCTTTGGAAATAATGGTACTGGTGGAGATTGGACAAACTTTGCGCCAACACTTGTACTTGACAATACTATGAAAACCTATAAGCTGAATATAAATGCCTCACAAAATTGGGCACAAATGAAAGTTGGTTTTGAGGTATCAGCCGATACTTCTTCTGTTTGGTTTGATAATGTAATTCTTAGAAGAGTACGTGAAATTACACCTGATGCTCCAACATTCAGTTTAGCAACTAACAATGGAGTAGTAACAGTTACTGTAAACTCTCAAAGTACAGCTAGCGCTTTTGATGTTTATTTTAGCAACGCAGCAATAACAGAAATAGATGCTGCTGGTGTTACTTTAGTAGGTTCTGTCGCTGATTCATCTGGACTGAGCTTAACACATTCAACTGCGGCACCTCACCCAACACTGGCTGAGAGTTTCACTGCACATTATGCAGTTGTAGCAAGAACGGAAAAAGGAACTGAAAGTGCTCCTACTACCAATTCTATTACAACTGATATGACGGTTGCAGCAAACTACGCAGTAGAATTAAGTACTGATGCAATTGACGCAGTGGCTGAAGCTCTTCTTTCAACAGGAGAAATTCCTGAAGCATCTGCATTAGCAGGATTCTTCCCTGACTCATATACTCCATTCACTATAAACTCTGAGAATAGAGTAATTATAAGTGGTACTGGTGGTGATAACGATGCGGATATTTCTAGTAGACATTGGATAGGCTTCGATCCTATTGATAACTTGCTAGTTATTTATGCTGAAGTGGACGATGATTCTATAGTTTTCGCAACTGAAGCAACAGGTGCTGGTGGTGCTTGGAATTTTGATTCATGGGAAATGGGTATCGGTAACTATGCTCCTGAGTCTTTCATTGAAGGTTCAACTCATGAAACATATCAAAGTGGTGAAGAGCCAGATTGGCAATTAAGAGGCGGAGCCTTAGTAAGTCTTGAAGGCGTAGAAAGAGGATTTATACTTGGCTACGGAATTGATGCAGCCAGAATAAATGGTGAAATTGAAAATTCACAAACTCTAGCTGAAAGAACTGCAACAGGGTATCGTACTCTTACTTTAATCTCTACTCCTGATTTAACTGGTGGTCCAACTATGGATGCTGCATTTGACTTCCCGTCAGGCTCAGACATCGGGTTATATCCACTTCAAATTTCATTGAACGATAATGATGCAACTGCTAGAGATACTCAGGTTAACTGGGGATCAAAAAGTGTAGATGGTAACTGGTGGCAAGATCCTACTCAATGGAATGTGGTAGCTTTTGTCGGTGTAGATGCAGTTCCAGTTTCAAACGAAGATGATGGTAGTGAAACACAACCAATCAAATTCAGTTTAGACCAAAACTATCCAAACCCATTCAACCCAACTACAAATATTTCATTTACTTTAGCTAATTCAACTAATGTAACTCTGGAAGTATTTAACATGTTAGGTCAAAAGGTAGCTACCTTGCTTCAAGGTGAAAAAATGACAACTGGACAACATACTCAAGCATTTGATGCTTCAAGTCTTGCTTCAGGTATGTATCTATACAGATTGAGCACTTCATCTTTCGTGCAATCACGTAAAATGATGCTCATTAAATAAGTTCATATTATTATAATATTTAAATCAAATCAGGCGCGACATTTAGTCGTGCCTGATTAAATTTTTCATAACTATGAAAAAAATTATATCAATCAAATTCTATACCCTGCTATTATTAGCGGTATTCATTTCTACAACCTCGATTTTTGCCGGAACAAAAGGGAAAATATCAGGGAAAGTAATAGATGAATCTGGTGAACCATTAATCGGTGTTCAGGTTTTTATTGAGAATACTACAAAGGGTGTATTAACCGATATAGATGGTAATTATACAATTCTAAACCTTGATCCCGGTAAATACACAGTCGTATTTAGCTATATAGGATTTGCTACAACAAAGGTTCAGGAAGTTCAAGTTATTGTAGATAAGACAACAGAAGTAAACACAACATTAGTAGAAGAAATAATTGAAGGGCAAGAAGTAATTGTTACAGCAGAACGCCCAATAGTTGAAAAGGATAGAACTACAACAACAGCGTATGTAAGTTCAGAGCAGCTTGAAGAGTTGCCAATTGTAAGTTTAAATGAAGCTGTAAATCAGCAGGCCGGTGTAGTAGATGGTCACTTTAGAGGTGGTAGACAAGGAGAGGTTTCATACCTTGTGAATGGAGTGCCAATAAATAACGCTTTTGATAATAATGCCTCTTTTGAAGTAGAACAAAATATGGTTTCTAGTTTAGAAGTAATTAGTGGAGTTTTTAATGCTGAATATGGTCAGGCACTTAGTGGTGTAGTTAATATTGTAACAAAAGGTGTTGCTGACAAATGGAGTGCTAATGTATTAGCATATACAGGAACAATTGTAAGTGGTAGAGAGCTAGAATTTGTTTCTAAGAATACTACTCAAAATAATTTTTTAAGCGCCAGTGACTTCTCACAAGAAAAAGTATCATATACTGAAGCGTCGTCGACTTTTAAGAACTATGATGTTCAATTTTCAGCAGGTGGTCCAATTATTAAAGATAAACTGGGGATTCAAGCAACAGTTCGTTATGTAAATGATCCTGGATATTTAATCGGACGAGATATTTTTAGACCTAATGATGTTCAATCTGGGGTTTCTAGTAGTGGCGATCAAACCACGTGGCTACTAAATGCATCTGGTACTGGAGATTTTGAAGAACTTAATAGAAATGAGAGGTATTCAATTAATACCGCATTGGTATATGAGTTTAATAGTAGGCTAAAACTCGATTATAATTTATTTTTCCAAGATGGAAATGGAAGAGGTTATGATCATGGCTATAAGTATAACCCAAATGGTATAAACAACTATTATAATAGATCTCAGACCCACATTTTAGGATTACGCTATTCGATTGGGCAAAATTCTTTTGCTAATTTCTCGTACAGTTATTTACATGATCTTGGAGAAGACTACTTGTACGACGATGCTACAACGACAGGAGTCCTCGACTCACGATATGCTCCACCACAACTTGCAAGTCAACAAGGTGAGTCTGCATTTAATATGGGGGGTAATTATTTAGGTTCTGGGCAAAGTATAACTCAAACTCATACTATTGTTACCGATTTTACTTCCCAAATAAATAATACGGTACTTTTCAAAACTGGACTTTCTGCTCGTTTTCATAACTTAGATAATGAAAGTTTTGGTATAACAACGAACGCAGCAAATGAGCCTATTAGGTCTAACAATCCGTTGAGTAATTCTTCGCTCGAAGTTAGCCCATATGAAGCTGCAGGTTATTCACAAGTAAAGCTGGAATTTGAAAATTTAATTGTAAACGCTGGAATTAGATTTGATTACTTCGAACCAGATTATGTAGTTCCAATCGATATATCACAAATTAGGGACGAATCGATTCCAGATCGTAACGGAGCTCCGGGTGATTCTGTTTTAAACAGAAGGGATGCAGACGCTTCTTTTCAAATAAGTCCTCGCTTAGGAATTGCTTTTCCAATTTCTGATACAGGAGTAATGAGATTTTCTGCAGGTTTATTCTTTCAAACACCTCGTTTAAATTTACTATACACAAACAATGAGTTTGAAGGTGTAATTGGTTCAAATACAAATTACGGAAATGCAGAATTAGGCTCAGAAAGAACATTACAATTTGAAGTAGGTTTACAACAAGGTTTATCTGAGACTTTAGCATTAGATTTTACTCTGTTCTCTAAAGATATACGTGGACTAGCAGGGACTGAAGTTGCCAGAGATAGAAACGGAGGATATGTTTCTCGATTAGTTAATTTAGATTACGGAACTATTAAAGGCGCTACTTTATCGTTATATCAAAGAGGAGCAGGCCCAATAAGTTGGACAATTGATTATACCTTACAGTTTGCTAGTGGTTCAGCATCAGACCCGAACGAAAACTTTAACCGTCAAGTAAATGGTGAAGACCCAGTTGTTAAAATAAACAGATTGAATTGGGATAGAAGAAACGTTTTAAATAATACTGTTACTTGGAATAGTAATTTTGGTTTAACTGTTTCTGCTATAAATAGCTTACAAACAGGTACTCCATACACTTCTGAAAGAAATGAAGTGCTTTCAACAGTGCCAAATAATGAAGATAAACCTATCTGGTTCAATTCAGACGCAAGAGTATATTATAAGCCGGTAATTTTAAAACAAGACTTTCAGCTGTTCTTACAAGTTGATAACATCTTTGACTCAGCACCAAATTGGTCGGTATATAATGATACAGGCTTAGCCACAGAATCGACTGACCTAAGCCGAAGAATAAGTTCTGGATCTTCTCCTGGTGGCTTAAACTCTTATAATGAGTTTTATATAAGGGAAGATTGGCAAGGTCCTCCACGTACAATTAAAGTAGGTTTTAGCCTAAAATTCTAAATAAAACATTGATTTTAGAAAAAGAGATTATGCTCAACAAAATAAAATTTACTCTTCTTACCCTTCTTATAATTGTTGGTATTGGAGAGGCTCAAGCTCAAAATATTCCTGACTCTCTCAATGGAGTCGTTTATCGAGGCGATGCCGATATTATTGCCAGAGGGGTAATCGATGGCAACTTAATTGAGACTAATTATAGAAATCATGGTGAGCTTTCCAGATGGAGTGATTTACCTTGGGGGGTTTGGCCAAGAACTGTTGGGGGTCGCCATATTGACGGTGTTGGAGTAATTGTAGCTGGATATGTTGAAGGTGCTTATCCATCTAGAATTAATTCTTTTGAAGATTATAGAAATTGGAATCCAGGACCGGGTGCAGTAGGAGATACCACCTTAAATCCACTAATTATTAATTACCGAGATGCAGGTAGAAGAGAAAGCCCATACTCAGGTGAGGTTTGGGGTTGGCTTCCTTTACCAGGATTTAATAACCAATTAAGAATTGATCCGATAACTCTGGCAGCTTCACCTATTCCGGCTATATCAAATGATCCAAATTCATGGCCTGAATTTTGGCCAGATAAACTTGATCAGGAAGATGCAGGTTGGCCAGGAACCTGGAATGGTAGAGATGGTAGATTTGCAAGTGCAGATTTGGAATCTTTTTATGTAATGGATGATTATTCTGACTTAGAATATGCTTGGGGAGTAGAAGATTTATCTTCAGCTCCAGGATTTCAACAAGGTGCGCATAGTTCGCTTGGAGTCTATCATCCTAGCCCAGAAAGTGATATGACAATGGGCGGTTTCGGTTTACAAATGCAGGTACGATTATTTCAATGGGCTAATGTTCTTGCAGAGGATACCATGTTTCTGATTTATAGAATCAGTAACAACGGAGATTACGCTCAGGAGAGATTATTTTTTGCCCAAATTGTAGATTATGGTTTAGGGAATGAAGAAAATGATGATAACGCTAGTTTTGATGATCTACTGGATGTGGTTTTTGGTTGGGATTCTGACGGTATTGGAACACCTACAACAGGTGGCTCGAACTACGACTTAGGATATACTGGATTTGCATTTTTGGAGTCTCCAGCAAATGATAATAATATGATAGATGATGATTTAGATGGAATAACAGATGAGTCAAGATTTGACGAAAATTATCTTCTATTAACTACTTTAGATGAAATACAGAATTACGCAGCCGCAAATTATAACTTGACCGATTTTGAAAATTTTCACGGAGAAACAGTAGAAGATCGACCCGCTGCCAAAGCACTAAGATGGTTTACAACTGATGAAAATCTGGATTGGGTAGGATATTCAGACGCTAATGAAAATGGCGTTTGGGATGACGGAGAAGTTCTAAACAATGATGTTGGTAAAGATGGTTTAGGTCCTTTTGATTTAAACTATCCGGGAGCTGACGAAGGGCAAGGTGATGGTATTCCAAATAACGGAGAACCAAATTATAACGAACTTGATGTGGATGAATCAGATCAAATAGGTTTAACAGGATTTGACCTCGATACAAGACCTACCTATGAAGCAGGTGATAACTTACGAGATGATACATGGTTATTTGATAAAATTGAAGAACACTTATTCTCTAATCCTGCTTATGAAAGACCTGGTACTGTAGCTAATGATGAGCCTTTTATATTGTTCGTATCTGGTGAAGTTGAATTAGGAAGTACAAGTGATCCTAATGCAAAATCCACCGATTTCTTTTCTACTGCTTGGATTTTTGGAGACGATGAAGAAGACTTCTTTAAAAACAGAAGAACTGTACAGAATATTTACAATGCAGATTATAATTTTGCACAACCACCAATAGTACCAACTCTAACAGCTGTTGCTGGAGATGGTCAAGTTATTCTTTCTTGGGATACATTATCAGTTGGTAGCTTTGACCGTTTCCTTCAAGAGTTTGATTTTGAGGGTTATAAAGTTTACAAGTCAACCAACAACGTTTTTACTGATTCCAGAAGTATTACAGATGTGAATGGTACTCCAACTTTTTATAAGCCAATTGCACAGTACGACTTAGTTAACGAATTCTCAGGTACGGTACCAGTATTTGATGGCGAAGCGGTATACGATCTTGGAGATAATACTGGCTTAAAATTCTTTTACGTCGATAATGATGTAATTAACGGAAAAACATATTACTACTCTGTTGTAGCTTACGATAGAGGTGTTCCAGCTAATGACACTACAGGGGCTGAAGGAATTGATCCTCAAGAAAATACCTTTAGAATTGCTGTAGATTTTACAGGAGATGTAATAGGAACTTCTTCAAACTCTGCTTCGGTAGTACCAACAACATTAGCAGCTGGATATGTTGAAGGTGGCTCCACTGTTGATTTAAGCTCGGTTACTGCAGGATCTGGGACAGGATATGCCTCTTTAAATGTAGTAGTTGATTCTGAGTTAAATGAAAATAAACTTTATGAAGTTTCATTTAGTGATTCAGCATCATTAGTTGGAGATTTTAGAGTTACTGACACATACAGTGTTACAGAACTAGTAGATAATACTGTAAAAATAGCTAGTTCATCATATCAGTCGACAACTAGTATAGTTGATGGATTTACTATTAATTTGTTTAATGATACTCCAGGAACTTTGATTACTACAAAAACTGGATATGTCTCAAATGAAGGCACAGAAAATGAAACATTTGGATTAGACCCAGCTTCACTTGATGGACTTTCAACCGACTGGTCTATCTCAGTTGCTGCAAATGATCCTACGGCTCAAACAGAGGCTGAAGCTTCTCAAAACTTTTTGAGAACGGATAACGACTACGAATTACTCTTTGTAGATCCTAATGATAGTACGTATCGACCACCACTACGATTTGGAGGAGTTTTTAGCAGATTTGAAATTCCAGTTTTCGCTAGAAATGTGAATAAAGGAACTCAGGCAGATTTGTTTATCATAGATTCGGATGATAGCGACGATCTAAGTAGCGGAGATATATTATTCATATCTGAAAGAAACGAATTAGGAAGTCAGAGATATAAATTCACAGTAGAATTCACGGCGGGTAGCAATAACATAGCTCCTTCACCTGGAGATAAGATTAGAATTTCTACAACAAGAGCATTTGGCTCTGATGACAAATTTACTTTCGGAGTTAAAGGAAGTAGTATAGATAATGAACTTGCAGGAGATGAGCTGAGTGATATTTTCGTAGCACCAAATCCTTACATAGGAGCTGCTTCATGGGAAAGAGCTTCGAATTCGTTCGGTAGAGGTGAAAGAAAAATCAACTTTATGAACCTGCCAAAAGAATGTACGATTAGAATATTTAATGTTCGTGGGGAGTTAATCAGAACCATTGAACATAATGTAACTTCTAATAATGAAGGGTCAGCCTCATGGGATCTTCTAACTAATAATAATGAAGATGTAGCCTACGGAGTTTATTTTTACCATGTAGAAGCGCCGGGGATTGGAGAATTCAAAAGCAAATTCGCTGTAGTAAAATAATAGCAAGTATACAACCAGATTAATATGAGATTCATGAATAAAAATATAATCACATTACAGATTTTTGTACTTCTTGCAGCTACGCAAGTATTTGGTCAAAGCAGAGTTGGTACTTCAGCAGCTCCGTTTCTAACAATGGGAGTTGGAGCTAAAGGTGCTGCACTTGGTCATGCAAATACAGTGAACTCTAGCGGTGCAGAAGCAATGTATTGGAACCCGTCTGGAATTTCGTTAGAAAATGAAGCGGGTTCAGCTAACTCAGCTTTTTTTAGTATCAATGAATTATTTGTTGATGTAAGCGCCTATGCTGCTGGTTTAGTATTTCCAATCGGTAACGACACTGGCAAGAATTTTGGGATAGCAGTAAATTATGTAGACTACGGTAGAATGGATGTGAGAACTGTCGAATTACAGGAAGGAACCGGAGCAACTTTTGGAGCTCATGACTTAAGCATTGGACTAACGTATGCCCAGAACTTAACTGAAAGCTTCCATTTTGGAGGAACCGCTAAACTCATCCAACAAAAAATATATGACATGACAGCAGGAACCTTTGCAATCGACGTAGGTTTTCTTCTAAAGACAGAATATATAAATGGACTTACAATTGGTGCTTCTATTAGTAATTTTGGCGGAAAAATGCAGATGGACGGGGTAAACAGCCAATATTTCCTTGATGTAGATCCTACAAGTGAAGGTAATAACGAAGATGTTGCTTCAAGAATTTATATGGACAAATGGGATTTACCTCTTTCATTTAGAGTTGGAGTAAAAATACCTGCGATAAAGAAAGATAACTTAGAACTCTTGCTGCTCTCAGAAGCTCAACAAACAAATGATAATGACCTGAATCTTGATTCTGGCACCGAACTTAGCTATCTCTCAAATACTGTAAAATTTCATGCTAGAGCAGGGTATAAAGATCTGTTACTTGGTAATAAAGTTGATTCTCATTTCACTTATGGAGCCGGCTTTATCCTTAATACAGCAAATGGATTAGCAATTGGAGTTGATTTTGCTCAAGTTCCTTTCGAATATCTGGGGCAAACTACAATCATTGATTTAAAGCTATATTTTTAAATGTCTCTAAAATTATTGTTGGAATATGGCTGCTTCAATTTGAGGCAGCCTTTCTTTTTTCTACTAGTTCTTAGTTTTTTTATAATTCAGTCTTGTACCGATAAAAAAAACACAGACGAATTATCTCAAACTCTTTTTGAAGTTAACGGCATTGAAATGTCTGTGAATGACTTTCAAAGTAAATATGTGAGAAGGTTAATTCAAACTGGACAAAACGATACTAAAGCCGGTAGGTATCGATATTTAAATGAATTGATCGATAACCTAGTTCTTGCAGACAAATCTGATGAAAAAGGTTTGTTAGATGATCCAATTTATTTAAAAGCGTTAGAATATCAAGAGCGTAAATCCATGATGGATTATTATTTTATTGATCGAATGGAAGAGCGTATAGAACCTCCTACAGATGAAGAAGTACGTTTGGCGTTTGCAAAAAAACAAAGAAAAGTCTATGTAAGACAGCTTTTTTCATTAAAAGAGTCAGATTTAGAAGAACCCTATCAAAGATTAGAAAGCGGAGAGAACTTTGTTGATGTAGCGAATGACTACTTTGAAACTTCAGAATACGATTCACTTGCGGGTTATCTTGGTCCCATTTCTTATTTTGGAGTTGATGATGCCTTTGCGGAAGCGGCCTTTTCTACTAATCAAGGTGAATACTCAAAACCTGTCAGAAGCTTATTTGGCTATCATATCGTTTATGTGGAGTTTATTGAGTTTCCAGCAATGATAACTGAAGATGAGTATCAATATAGAAAACCCGGAATTACTAGTCAGGTTAGGCTTAGAAAGCAAAAATTAGTTTCTAACAGTTATGTGCGGGATTTAATGTCTACACTTTTAGTAGAAGTTGATGCCGAAAATCTAGCTAGCTTAAGAGTAAGCATTGGAAATATGTCTGAGGACCAAATCTTAGATACTACTCAAGAACCAGAACAAGAACAAGAATCCAATTTCTGGGATGATGAACGTATTGGTTCATTAAGTCAATCTCTAGATCAAAGTACTGTTCTTGCAACCTATTTATTAAAAGGAGAAAGGGTTGAATTCACTTTTGGAAACTATTTAAGTTGGTTGCCATATTTGCCATTTAATGAGTCAAAAAACAGAACTGGGGCCTCATTAGGGAGAGCTCTTAGGAATGAGGTATTTTATCAACTTGCTGAAGATGAAGACTATTCTGGTGATGAAAGAGTTGAGAATGAAGTTAGAAAAAGAGGTTATGATGTACTATCCGATCTTTATCAAACTGAACTAGCAATTGAAGCTGTTTCTGATTCAACTTCCATAGAAGTTCCTGCTAGTTTTAGGGAAAGATTGATAAGGAATAGACAAGTTCAAATTCGGGCTAGTTACTGGAAAATACCAGTTAGTACCGTTAAGGAAGCTGAAGAAGTAAAAGAAGATATTAATGCTGGAGGTTTACCAATAAGCTACGATAGCTTCAATAAAGTAGATTATAAAATCATTGATCCTACAAACGAAGATTATTCTTTAGTAAGAAAAGGGATCGTAGGAATGCCTGTAATCGGTAATTCAGTGAGTGAAGGATGGATGGTATTTCAATTGAATGAAAGAGATATTGAGGAAATAAATAGCCAAACTATTGTTGATAATCTGGAAACAAGGTATAAAGTTTTTAATAGAATTAGCAGTGAAGTTGAAAGGCTCAGAGCTCAGGCAATCATAAAAGTTGATACACTTTTATTTGATGAGATATATGAATTAAAGAAAGAGAAAGAATCTGAATAAAGAGATAGTTCTTTAGTAAGTAATATGATCTAATAAATTAGAATTAGTCTTCTTTTACTGCATCAATAGAAGCAAGTAATCCTTCAGCTTCTTTTATTAAATCCTCGGCTTTTTCTTTAGCCTCAACAACTACTTTTTCACCTTTTTCTTTAGCTTCTGAAACCAATTTTTGTCTTTCTTTACGCAGCTCTGTAATTAGTTCAGTGAGCTCATCTCTATAACTACTTAATCGATATGAAAGACGATCGCGTGTATTCTTGCCAGTGTCGGGAGCATAAAGTAATGCAAGAACAGTACCTGTTAATGCCCCTGTTAATAATCCTGCTAAAAAATTTCCTGACTTACTCATGACGTATAAATTTATATTTTGAAATTCTAGTTTTAAGAATAGCTAAAATGAGGCTCAATTACCACAACTTAAGCAGTTTCTAAGGTTTTATCTTTCGAAAATAAACCTCGAATTCCTGGCCAGAGTAATTTTTCTCTAAACACTTTCCACCACTTTAGATATTGCATTAAGCCTAAAGAAATAGCTGGTGTGATAAATAGAGTAAATACCACACCTAATGTTAAGCCTCCTATTACTGTTTTAGCTAATGGAGACCAAATCTCTGCTCCAGCACCAAGTTCTAATGAGAGAGGAATCATTGAGCAAACAGTAGTAATAGCTGTTAATAAAATAGGCCTCATTCTTCTTTTTGCAGCTTCCAATGCTTTTTCTAAAAGTAGAGAGTTTTTATTGGTAGGTTTCTCTTTCCATAAAAAGAAAAGAGGATAGAGTGGTAAAAAGAACATTAAGAGAGCATTTCTCCATGTGACTGATTTTTCATTTAGAAAATCATTTTCTACATCCTTGGTATTCAAATGCATGTAATCAACTAATACTATACCGTTATTTACAATAATTCCTACAAGCATGAATAATCCAATATATCCAGTAGTACTTAGCGAAGTTCCTAAAATGGTTAATCCTGCTAAAGCACCAAAAAGTGCCATAAATATGCACAACCAAATTACAAATGGGTCTCTGAAATTCTCAAACAAAGAGGCCATAATCATAAACATTAAAACCAAAGCCGCCAATCCAGCAAATAAAAATTGTTTCGAGCCTTCTTGGGCTTCTTGAGATGCGCCAGTAAACTCATACCTATAACCTTCGGGCATTACTACTTCTTCTTCCATATAATTTGTAATCAATTCTCGGTAAACATTGGCGTCGCCATTAAACTGAATGCTTACATCAAGCAATATTTCACGATTACGTTTAGAATATGAATCTACTCCTTTGGTTTCCAGAAACTCACCAACAGCCACAACGGGAATGCGTTGGTCTTCATATTGGAGAACTTCAAGATCAAATAAGTCTTCCCTGGATTTAAGTGAACTTTTAGAGGTTCTTACTTCGATAGGGATTTCTCTACCTTCTGTACGAAAATAACCCGCCTGATTTCCTAAAGTTTGCGTTCGAAGGTTATTTGCAACTTCCCGAATTCCAGAATTCATCATTCCAACTCGGTTTCTATCTACTATGAATTGAAGTTCTGGAGTTGGATCAGTCCTTCCATTATCAACCGAAATAATATTTGGGTCATCAAGAAATTTATCTTCAAGTTGCTTCGATACTTTAAGCATTTCAGACATCTCTGGACCGATTAAGCTTAAACGAACGGAACCACCACCTGATCGAAATCCTCTACCACCAAAACTAATTCCTCCGCCTTCAACAGATGCTCTTATATTTACCCCTGGTGCAGTTAGTTCTTGGCGTAGAGTCGCCGCTAATTCACTACTAGTTATGTCTCTTTCATCTACGGGAACAAGCTGTAGAGTAAAACTACCAGAGTTAGTTTGTTCAGTCCATCTACTTCTTCCAATCGAGGATACAAGGGTTTCAATTTCTGGTTTTTTAAGAAGTATTTTTTCGAAATCAGTCATTACTTCTACCGTTTTAATCAACTTTGTTCCTTCAGGCAAAGAAACATTCACATCAATTTCTCCTGAATCAGTTTCAGGAAAACCCTCTTTAGGTATTGATTGAAATAAAAAATAAGTACCAAAAATAATTGCAATTATAGACAATGTAGGTATCCATTTGTGAACTAATAACCACTTTAGGATAAAACCATATCCACTTTCAATTTTATGAATTGCTTTAAAAACTACATTTCTTTTGTTGAATTGATCTCTGTCTAATACTAAAATTGATATTACAGGTACTAAAACAATCGAAGAAATAAAAGATATGGCGATAGCAAAACTGATTGTTATAGCAAATTCTTTAAAAAATATTCCCTGAATACCACTTATGAGTGTTATGGGAATAAATACTCCTAGGGTGGTGAGTGTAGAGCCAAGTAGCGGCCCAATTACTTCATTTGTTCCTGTTAATGCGGCTTCATAGCGTCGCATTCCATCTTCCATTTTACGGGCAATACTTTCGGTAACTACAATTCCATTATCAACTAATAATCCGATGGCAAGAGCTAAAGCAGAAATGGTAAAGATGTTTAATGTAAGGTCTACCGCATACATTGTAGCAAAGGTTGCGGCAATAGAAACGGGTATAGATATAGCAACTACCAGAGATATTCTCCATCCACCCATAAATACAAGAATCACAAGTATTACAACAACGAGCGCAATAAGAGAAGACTGAGCCAAATTATTTATTGAGTCATCAATAGCGCGGCCTTCATCTGAAAGTATCCTAAGTTCTACTCCCGGAGGTAAAATTTCATTCAATTCTGGAACCACCGCTTTTACGGCGTTAACAACATCAAGAGTGTTCGCGTCAGAATTTTTTTGAAGTTCAATAGAAACACTATTGTTTCCATTCACATTTACAAGGCTTGTGACTTCAGTAAAGCCATCAGATACGTCAGCGACATCTTCAACCCGAATTGGAATACCATTATTAGCAACTTTAATAATCGTTTTCTTAATCTCGTCAACGGTTTCGTACATAGATTCTACACGAACGCTATAACTGATATTTTGAGCAACGATATTACCTATTGGCAACTGTGTATTATTCGAGCTGATTGCATTTTCGAGCTCAGATGGAACAATATTATATTGAGCTAGACTCATAGGGGAAACATCAACATATATACGTCGCTCTAACCCTCCTCTGGTATCTGCAGAAGCTAAACCTACAAGGCGCTCAAGGTTTGGTTCTACTGTTTCAATAGCAATATTCCTAAGTTCGTCTAATCCTTTAAGGCTAGAATTGATACTCAGCTGCATGATTGGGCGATTCTCAGGATCAAACTGAAAAATTGTTGGTTCACGAGCTTGTACAGGCAGGTCAGCTCGTATTTGATCAATCGCTTTTTGAACTTTTAGTTCTGTTTTTCGGATATCAGTTCCTTCATATAATCTCAAGATTACAAATGCATTGCCCCTGCTAACTCTTGCTTCTAAAGATTCGATACCCTCAATAGCAGAAACAGCTCCTTCAATTGGGGTGACAATCAGCCTGTCAATATCTTCTGGTGCTACATTTTGATAGCCTGAAGAAACTGCTAATACTGGAATATTAAGAGAAGGGAAAAGGGTGACTCTTAAATTTGTAAGAGAAAAGATTCCAAATCCGACAATAATAAGCGTACTCATTATTACCGTAATAGGTCTTTTTAAGATTCCCGATGTAAGACTAAATTTTTTCATGCAAGTACCTCTTCCTGTGAAAGTGGATCTTCTTTATGAATAGCATCAAAACCTAAACTGTCAACACTTTTATTAATAAGCATATAAATACTTGGAACTACAAAAAGCATTAATAGGGTAGACATGGTAAGCCCGCCAATAACGGTTCTTGCCATGGGACTCCAAGTTTCTGAACCTGAACCAAGTTCTAGTGCCAATGGAACCATAGATAAAATGGTAGTAAAAGCGGTCATTAAAATGGGTCTAAGTCTTCGAGTAGCTCCTTGTACAATAGCTTCGTGTCTTGATAACCCACGTGCTTGTAAAATCTTGATGTAGTCAATCATCACAATGCCGTTATTAACCACAATTCCAGACAGAAGAATTAAGCCTACCATTGAGGTCACACTAATCGCAGTTCCAGTGATGCCCAGCATAATCAGTACTCCTGAAAGCGCCAATGGAATGGTAAAAATGATAATAAATGGTTCAACAAGGCTTTCAAATTGTGAAGCCATTACCATGTAGGTTAAAATTCCGGCAATGGCGAATGCAATTAATAGAAAACCGAAAGATTCAGCTTGTTCTTCAGCAGAACCCGCAAGAGCATATCGGTAACCATCAGGCCATTCAATTTGGTCAAGCAATTCACGAGCCTCTGAGGAAGCAGTTTTTAAATCTACTCCGTCTAGTTCTGTGAAAATCTCTATAACACGTTCCTGATCAATTCTTGTGACATTACTAGGGCCAGTAAATCTATCAACTCTAGCTAAATTACTTAGCGGCATCCATTCACCTGAAGGAGTTTGAATTTGGATGCTTTCCAAGTCGGTAGATGCGGCTTTTTGTTTAGGATCTAATTCAACTTTTACTTCGAATTCAACACCTTGATCTACAAAGCTGGTTGCTATACTTCCTTGAACAGCATCACTAATTGCACTAGCAACTTGATTGGTATTCATTCCAACTAAAGAAATTCGCTCTCGATCCATGATGAGTCTAAGTTCCGGCCTTCCTTGATCAGCGGTACTATAAGCACTTACAACCCCATCAATTTGCGTAATCCTTTCTTTAACACCGTCAGAAAGATTCTTTTTTACTTCCGCATCATATCCAAAAATCTGAACAATAAGACCATTTTCTCCATCAGGACTTAATGGATCCTGAATAATCTCCTGAACATCTATCCCCGGTACAATAGTAAGTTTATTCAGGATATCTCCGACAATTTCGAATTGAGTACGATTTCTTTCTTCTAATGCGACCAATTCTATCCGGACTGTTCCAGTAAATCCACCGGGGTTGTCTGCACCTTCAATTCCTTCTTTATCTCCATAATCAGAAACAACCATTCGAGCTTCAGGGACTTCTTGTCGAATTACACTTTCTACTTGTTTGAAAGATCGTTCTAATTCGAGCAGACTAACGCCAGCTTCCCGACTTATTTCTAATGTAAAAGCTCCTTCATCAACCCTTGGGAAGAATTCACCCCCTAATTGATTGAAAATGGGCAACGTTGCTACAAAAAATAGAACCGATCCCAATACTACCAATCCACTTCTTTGTAGTGTTGTATCTAATTGTTTAGCATAGGTGTTTTCGAGCTTATCAAGCGCATTGCTAAAGAACATTGCAACTTTATTTTTTGCCTGAAAAGATGCTTCTCCATCTTTAAAAAATTGAGAAGTCATCATCGGGATAAGCGTTAATGCAACAAGTGAGGATACTGAAAGCGAAAACGAAATGGTAAGCGCTAAATCCCGAAATAAGAAGCCCGCGATGCCCGGTACAAATAATATTGGAAGAAATACTACTAATGTTGTTAGCGTAGAAATTACAACAGGAACTGCCACTTCGGTTGCACCCATTATGGCTGCTTCCTTTCGATTTTTACCTTCTTCCCTAAACCGGAAAATATTTTCAAGAACTACGACTGCGTCATCTACTACAAGTCCAACGGCTAAAGTAAGGCCTGAAAGAGAGATGATATTCAAACTAAGATCTGCAAAGTTCATTACAGCAAATGTCGTAACTATAGAAATAGGAATAGAAATGGCAATTATAAGTGCAGAGCGACCACTTCTTAAGAAAGCAAGAAGGATCAAAACCACCAAAATAATAGCTTGCAAACCAGTTAAAAGCAGGTTTTGTATCGAGAGTTTAATGAACTCGGCTTTGTTAGTAAGTACCTGAACTTCCACATCAACAGGAAGGCTTTTTTTGATTTCTTCAAGACTTGAAATCACTTCTTCTGCGGCTACAACCACATTAGCATCGCTTTGGCGATAGATGTTTAAAATAATTCCATCATCTCCATTTACTTGAACATTCCCTATTGGTTGAGCAATACCATCTTCTACATTTGCAATATCTCTCAAATATAATGAGCGCCCATCCCGAACGGCGACAACTGTATTTTTTATTTGATCAACACTTTTTAGCTCCCCCATTGTTCGGAGCGAATATACCGTATTACCTTCAGTAAGCTGCCCAGCAGGAACCTGAATATTTTCAGCATTTAATCGATTAGAAATCTCTGAGATTGTAATATTGTACAATCTCATTTTTTCGTTATCAATTACTACATTAATCTGTCGTTCTAAGCCGCCAGAAGTTTCGGCTGAGGCGATTCCATTAATTCGTTCAATTCGTTGCTCAAGTATTTGAGTGGTATAAGTACGCAGGTCTCTTGCAGATCGAACATTAGAAGTAACCGCTAGAACCACAATTGGCTCCTGGTTTGGGTCGTAACTGAATACTAAGGGAGTTTCAGCATCTTGAGGAATTGACCGAGTAACAAAACCGAGTTGTTTACGAACATCATTTTCAGCTTCATAAAGATCTGTTCCCCAGTTAAAATTTAATTTTACAACCGAAGCACCCTGACTTGATAAGGAGCGTACTCGTCGAATACCACTTATACTCCCAACCGTTTCTTCGATCGGGCGAGTAACGAGCGTTTCCATATCTTCAGGAGCAACACCTTCGTAACCAGTAAAAATTGTGATAGTAGGAAAGCTTACATCGGGATAAAGATTAAGCCGAAGTTGTGCTACACCAAAAATTCCAAACCCGATTAAAATCAGGCTAGTCATTAAAAACGTAATTGGGCGTTGTACCGCTAATTTTGATAAACCACCCATCTTAATTAGATGAAGAGTTTGCTGTTCTTATGCTATCCATGAGTGCAGCACGCTCTTGTTGAGACATAGACTGCATCCGGGCTCTTAATTTCTGTTGGTCTTCATCACTCATATTTGCAAAAACTGCTCCACTGGGTCGTCCGGTTCCTTGCCCAACTCTTGAGGGTCTACCATCGGTTGCACTTGCCACTGATTGTTCAGCTGGCGATGTAAAGTTTGCGCCTGAAGCCACTCTAATTTTGCCACCATCTTGAAGACTTTGCTGGCCAGTAACTACGATACGCTCGCCAGGTCTCAGGCCTGAAATTACTTCCAACTTATCACCTTGCTCAATCCCTAATTCTAATCTGCGAAGTTCTGCTGATGAATCACCTTGCGCAACAAAAACTGAATAAGTACGGTCTAACTGAATTGTATTTGATTCAGGGTCAACAACCGTTTCCACCTTTTCAACAAGAGCACTTCTAGAAATTACTATGGCTCTTGGCTTATTTACAATGTCTATTACATTCTCTGTAAGTACACCAGGGTAAATAGATTCTCCAATATTTGTTAATGTAATAACAACTTCACCTAAACCTGTTGTTGCATCTAGTTGAGGACTTTTTCTGGAAACAACACCTTGTGCGGTAGCTCGTGACTCATTACTAACTCTTAACGAAACTTTTTGTCCAATCTTTACAAATCTCCAGTCCTGAACGGGTAAATAAATTCTGGTTTCATAACCAACTAAATTTGCGATCTCAAAAAGAACCTGTCCATTTGACGCTATATCACCTTCTTCTCCGGTTCTGGAAATTACAACTCCTCGAACCGGTGAGCGCACTTCTGTATAGTTAAAATTTTCTTGAGCTTGTGTAAGTGATGCTTTTGCAGACTCGTACTGAGCCATTGTGTTTCTGAATGTAGCAAAAGCGATATCGTATTCAGAATCGCTGATCAGGTCCTTTTCAAGCAATTGTTTTTGGCGACTAAATTGAGAGCTATCTCGTTGCATTGCAATCCTGCTTTGCTCTAATTGTGCTTTAGCTTGATTAAGTTGATCTCGAAAAGTAGCATCTGCAATTTTAGCTAAAAGTTGCCCTTGCTGCACTGTATCACCTAAATCGACATAAAAACGGGTAATTCGATTACTTACCTGAGGAGAAATGGCAATTACACTTTCTGCTTTAATAGTACCAAAAGATCGCACCTGATCAGCAATTGCACTAAAAGTTACGGGTAGTACTTCTACACTTGTAACTCTACTGTCGCCATTAAAGCCCCCTGAAGCCCAACCACCACCGCCTGAATTAGTTTGAGAGTTTTGTTCTGAGTTTCCACATCCTAAAAAAAATAAAGAAATAAAAAGTGCCGAAAAGAATAAGTATTTCACGTGTTTTGTATTATTACAGTTGTACAGAGTAAGACGGTTAATTTCGCCAATTAGTTCACTTTTAGATACTAAAGGGTTGTAAAAAAAAGCAACAGGAAGATTACAATTTGAAATGTTTTGCAAGAAGGGTTTTTGTATTATTCGCACTAATCTTGAACAACAAATCTCTTTCTTTATATGAAATTTTTTATTGATACTGCCAATTTAGAAGAAATTCAGGAAGCCAACAACCTTGGTGTATTGGATGGAGTAACTACAAACCCAAGTTTGTGCGCAAAGGTTGGGGTTCGAGACTTTGAAGGGCATATAAAGAAGATTTGTGATATCGTTGATGGAGATGTTTCTGCAGAGGTTGTATCAACTTCATATAACGAAATAGTTGAAGAAGGACTAAAAATCGCAAAAATTGCAGATAACGTAGTTGTTAAAGTTCCACTTATAATAGATGGAATTAAAGCCATAAAAACATTTTCTGATCAAGGTATTAAAACAAATTGTACACTTTGCTTTTCCTCAACCCAAGCTTTAATTGCTGCAAAAGCAGGAGCCACATACATTTCTCCATTTTTAGGAAGATTAGATGATATTTCTTCAGACGGCCTTCAACTCATTCGGGATATTGTACAAATTTACCTTAACTATGGGTATCCTACCGAAGTGCTTGCGGCAAGTATTCGTCACCCGATGCATGTTGTTGAATGTGCAAAAGTTGGTGCAGATGTAGGTACAATGCCTCTGAACGTAATTACAGCAATGTTAAAGCATCCACTTACAGATTCGGGACTTGAACGGTTTTTGAAAGACTGGGATGATTTACAAGCAAGCTTTAAGTAACCATTCGATTTTATAAAAAGCGAAAGACACCCTCTTTCGCTTTTTTTATGTGAAGTATTCAGAACATGTAAACACAGTTTTTAATATCCTGTTGTAAAGTTACATTTGGCTAAACTAAATGTTCTTCATATGAAACATCTTATTATTACGATAACCGCTCTTATCGCTTTATTACTTGCTTGTTCTCCTAAAACAGAATTACAGAAACAAGCTGAAAACATAACCATAATTAGAGATGATTTTGGTGTGCCACATATCTACGGAAAAACAGATGCAGATGCTGTTTTTGGATTAATGTATGCTCAAGCCGAGGATGATTTCAATAGAATAGAACGGAATTACATTTGGGCAATTGGGCGACTTGCTGAAGTAGAAGGAGAAGATGCATTGTATTCTGATCTGCGCGCGCGGTTATTTATGAGCAAAGAAGAAGCAATCCTGAATTACGAGAGCGCTCCTGATTGGTTGAAGGAATTATGTGATGCTTGGGCAAATGGATTGAATTATTATTTAGAAACACATCCAGAAGTTGAACCAAAATTACTCACTAAATTTGAGCCCTGGATGCCTATGTATTTTAGTGAGGGTTCGATAGGTGGAGATATTGAAAGGATTTCTACAAAAAGAATAAAAGCGTTCTATGAAGATAAAGCATCGCTTTCTTTGAATGAATTTGGAAACGGACTTAGTGTTATTGATCCCTACGAGGAACCTCAAGGTTCAAACGGAATTGCAGTTGCTGGTAAGCTCACCAAGTCAGGTAACGCGATGTTGTTAATTAATCCACACACTTCATTTTATTTCAGAGGAGAGGTACATGTAGTAAGTGAAGAAGGACTGAATGCATACGGCGCTGTAACATGGGGGCAGTTTTTTATCTATCAGGGATTCAATGAAAATACGGGATGGATGCATACTTCAACTTACACCGATATTATGGATGAGTTCCTGGAAACAATTGAAGAAACAGATGGAAAGCTCATGTATAAATATGGAGAAGAATGGAGAGAAGTTGAAACCTCTGAAGTAACTTTAAACTACATTGAAGATGGTGAGATAAAAGAGAAAACATTTCCAACTTATCGAACTCATCATGGACCAATTACTCACATGCTGGAAGACAAATGGGTTGCTACCGCCATGATGTGGGATCCTGTAAAAGCTTTAGAACAATCGTATACCCGGACAAAAAAGAAGAATTATGCTGAGTTTCGTGAAATGATGGAAATTAAAACGAATTCATCTAATAATACTGTTTTTGCAGATTCTGAAGGAAATATCGGGTATTTCCATGGTAATTTTATTCCAATTAGAAATGAAGATTTCGATTATCAAAAACCCGTGGATGGAAGTAATCCAGAAACAGATTGGCAAGGTTTACATCCAGTTGATGAAGCCATCACGCTCCTGAACCCAGGAAATGGGTGGATTCAAAATTGCAATTCTACTCCATTCACTGCAGCAGCAGAATTCAGTCCAAAGCCAGAAAACTATCCAGGTTATATGACAGGGACTTCAGAAAACTTCCGTGGAATTCACGCTATCGACCTTCTCTCAAAAGCAGAGGCATTAACATTAGATGGATTAATTGAATTAGCCTATGATCCTCGAATTCCAGCTTTTGAAAAAATAGTTCCCAGCTTGGTAAAAGCCTATGATGCTTCTTCTCCTAAAAACGATGCAATAACAGGGGCAATTGAAGTTTTAAGAAATTGGGATTTTAAAACGGACGAAAATTCAGTAGGCATGACCTTAGCTCATTTTCATGGCATGAATCTAATTAGAAATAGCTCAAGACCTGAAAAACTAAGTTTTATGGAGGAGTTTGATTATTACGCAACTAGAGCTCCTAAAAAAGAAATGCTTGATGTCTTGGAAAAAACAGTTACCGATCTTGAAGAGGATTTTGGAACTTGGAATATTGCATGGGGTGATGTGAATCGATTTCAAAGATTAGATGGAGCGATTCAATCAAGGTTTGATGATGAAAAACCAAGTTTACCTGTAGGTTTAGCTTCAGGTAGATGGGGGGCACTTGCTTCATATGGTTCCAGAACATTTGATACCAAGAAATTGTATGGAACTTCGGGCAATAGTTTTGTAGCGGTAGTAGAATTTGGAGATAAAGTTAAAGCCAAAAGTATATTAGCCGGTGGGCAGAGTGGTGATCCCGATTCGCCTCATTTTTACGATCAAGCTCAGCGCTACGTAGATGTTCAATTCAAAGACGTAGCTTTTTACAGAGAAGATGTTGAAGCGAGGGCTAAAAGAATTTATAAAGTAGGGGAGAAATAAATCTAGCTTAGGAACTAGCAAATATTCTTAACAACATACTGAGTTTGGTTCACAACAAGAAGAATCGCTGGCAACAACAGCTAGCTTAGCTTTTGGTATTCCGCAGTTATCTTTAGCAAGGCAATCGGTTTGTTTAGTAGTTAACAGAAATTGTGTTCCATTAAAATCTAGTCCATATTTACCGATAGTTTCACCCTGATATTCCACTTCGATATCTAGGTTTTTAAGCCCAAGTGTTTTTTCAGAAAGTTCAATAATTTGAAGAAGTTTTTCTGGGTGGATTCTATGGTCATAATCATTTGCATTCCACAACTGGAAATTGATAACCTCTTCACTTCTAAGTGTTCCTCCACAATCGATAAAGTTTTTACTAACAAGACCAACTTCTGTAACATGAAAGTGGCGTGGTACTAAGTCTCCATTCGGTAAAACAAAGGAGATTTCTTCTAATTCGATGAGTGTATTTTTGACTTCAGATAAATTCATGATAGGATTTGAATAGTATTAACAGCAGTTTGTATAACTTTTAAAAAGTTGAGCAAAAGTTTTTTGAGTCTCATTCCAAACGGTGGGATCAATACAGTAATTCATTGAAGTACCTTCAATAGTTCCTTGAATAAGCCCAACCTCTTTTAACTCTCTTAAATGTTGACTAATCGTTGCCTGAGCTAATCCAAGTTCCTCAACAAGATCATTGTTTATGCAAACATTACATTCAACTAAATACTGAATAATTGCTACACGAGCAGGATGCGAAAAAACCTTGGCTAGTTTTGCAAACTGGTTTTGTTCGTGTGTAAAGAGGTTTGTTTTTGTGATGCCCATTTGGAAAATATAATATTGCAATATTACGATGAATAGATTAGAATTCAAATATTTTTTTTCATGAATTCCAATAGTTAATAGCCTATTGCAGCACCGTTCATACTTGAAGAATCGGAATGTCCGATTATTGTTTCGGTTTCTGGGTCGAATGTTATTCCCATAAGATTCCCTAAACGAGTAACAGGAACCAGAGTATGTCCCATTGCTTCAAGAGATTTTCTGGTATCAGGTGAAAGAAGATTCTCTTCGTATAAAATCCTGTCAGGTAGCCATTGGTGATGGATTTTCATCGCTTCAATTGCGCGATCAATACGCATATCATATTCTAACACATTTAGTACTGTTTGAAATACTGCATTTATAATGGTTCTACCACCAGGAGTGCCAATAATCAAAACAGGTTTGTCATCTTTAGAGACAATAGTTGGGGTCATACTCGAAAGCATTCTTTTTCCGGGTTCAATTTTGTTAGGTTGACTTCCAATTCTACCTCCTCGGTTTGTAACTCCAAGTTGAGGATTAAAATCCCCCATTTCATTATTAAAAATGAATCCTAATTTAGTAGAGCCTATTTTTGCTCCGTAGGTATGCTCTAACGTATATGTTACGGATACCGCATTTCCATTTTTATCCATTACAGAAAAATGAGTAGTATTGGTTCCGTCATAAATTTGTCCAAATTTTGAAGAATCACTTACTGAAGCCTTCTCAAAATTGATGTTCTCGAAACGCATTTTGGCGAATTCTTTCGAAGTTAATTTATCTAGCGGCATTTCGGGGTTAAAGTCAGGATCTCCTAAGTGTTCTGCCCGATCGGCATAAGCTCTGCGCATTGCTTCCGCTACCAGATGTACATATTCTGTAGAGTTGAACTCTATTTCTTGTAAATCAGCTAGCTCTAAAATATTTAGCATTTCAATCATAGCTACACCTCCAGAGCTGGGTGGAGGCATCGAAATGATTTCAAATCCTTTATAAGTTCCTTTAATTGGATTGCGTTCAATCGCATTGTATTCTTCTAGATCTTGCTCTGTGATAATGCCGCCGTTTTCACGCATATACTGTGCAATATTTGCTGCCACCTCACCTTTATAAAAACCGTCTCTACCATGGTCACGTATTTGAGCCAGAGTATGAGCCAAAGCAGGTTGCTTCCAAACTTTATTGAGCTCTACCAATTCTCCATTTTCATCATTAAAAAAATTGGCCATAAAAGGATATTCTTCTTCCTGTAATTTATAACGTTCTGCATGTTCTCGAAGCATCCAATTTAGTGGAAACCCATCTCTTGCTAATTTAACGGCAGGCTCTACTAAATCAGCCCATTTCATAGAACCATATTTTTGATGGGCTAAGTGCATTCCTGCTACAGTTCCAGGTACTCCAATAGATAATAAACCCTCATGATTTAAATCATCAATGTAGTTTCCGTTTTCGTCTAAATACATATCCACCGAAGCAGCAAGTGGTGCTTTTTCCCTAAAGTCGATAGTAGTTGATTCTCCTTCGGAATTAAGAAATACAATAAACCCACCTCCCCCAATATTACCTGCTTGTGGGTGAGTAACAGCCAAAGCAAATGCAGTAGCTATAGAAGCGTCAATTGCATTACCACCATTTTTAAGAATGTCTATTCCTACTTGAGAAGCGATGTCGCTATCTGAAGTGACCATTCCATTTTTTGCATATGTTTGGGCTTCTACTAAAGGAGCTTGAAAAGCAAAAAAAGTTAAAAATAAAGTAGTCAGATAAATTCTAGAGTATTTTTTCATTTAAGTTCTATCATTCCTTCGTTTAGGGCCTATTATTCACTGAACAATCCTTAATTGAATAACGCAACCGTTCGTATTTTGAAGAAGGAATCTCTCTCTCTGAACTCAAAGAAACAAGAAAAGCTTTTACTAAGCTTTTCCTATTAAATTTTGTGCTATAATACTTGAGGAAAGTACACCCGGTAACCCGGCACCAGGATGAGTTCCTGCTCCAACAAAATATAGACTTTCCACATCTTCGGATTTATTATGAGGGCGGAACCAAGCTGATTGAGTTAGAATTGGTTCAACAGAAAAAGCAGACCCTTTATGACTGTTCAACACATCTTGAAAGTGTAGGGGGTCGATGTAGTGTTCAGCTACTAAGTTTTCCTGAAGATCGGGCAAGTAATTCTCTTCCAAGAAATTCATAATGGCATTGCGATACTTAGGAGCGAATTCATTCCAGTCTGTTCCACTATCTAAATGTGGAACAGGAGAAAGAACATAAAATCCTTCGTGCCCTTCCGGCGCTATGCTTGAGTCTGTAATAGTTGGCATGTGAAGGTAAAGGGAAAAGTCATCGGCAACATGTTTTTTATGGAAAATATCATCCAATAATCCTTTGTACCGTTTACCTAAAATAATATTATGGTGAGCCAGTCCTGAGTCTAAGTAGCGCTTCTTTGTTCCAAAATAGATTACAAAAAGAGACATACTGTATTTTGTGCGGTCAATTTTTCGATCGGTATATTTTTTCCTGTGTTTAGACTGAATCATGTTTTTATAAGTGAAGCCAACATCAGCATTACTAACTATGACATCAGCATCCAGTTTCTCGTCATTTTTCAACAGTACCCCATTGGCTTTCCCATTCTTCACAAGAATTTCTTTGACTTCCGTTTCTAAGTAAAATTTACCTCCTTGCTCAGTAATCAATTTTTCGAATGCATTTACAATAGCACCAGTACCTCCCATTGCATAATGAACTCCCCATTCACGTTCTAAATAGTGAATCATTGCATATATAGAAGTAGTATCAAATGGATTTCCACCAACTAATAATGGGTGAAAAGAGAAGCATTGCCTTAGAAAATCATCTTTAATGAACTGAGCTACATATTTATATACATTTTTATAGGACTGTAGCTTAATTAGATCAGGAGCTACTTTTAGCATATCGGTAAACTTCAGAAAAGGCTGATCAGCCAGCTCTGTAAATCCTTTATCAAAAATTGCTTTAGTAGTTCCTAGAAATTTTTCATATCCCTCAACATCGGATGGATTGCGTTTCTCAATTTCCTTTATTGTGAATTCGTGATCATTATTATAATTAAATACTTCTTTGTTGTGATCAAAAATTCGATAGAAGGGGTCACATGGTACAAATTCAACATAATCTGAGCGTTTTTTACCCGCAGCCTCCCAAATATCATCAAACATAAATGGAGCAGTTATTACTGTGGGTCCGCCATCAAATTTAAACCCATTTTGCTCATAAACATAAGCTCTGCCACCTAGTTTGTCTCTCTTTTCTAAGATTGTGACATCATGTCCAGCTGAAAGTAAACGTGAAGCAGCGCCTAATCCGCCAAAACCACTTCCTATAACAATAATTTTCTTTTTCATGTAATTTTATTTCTTGTATTCAGGCATTAAACCCAAATTGAAACAGGATCAATCCCTTGAAATAAAATTAATCGTTACCAACCTGTTTAACAAAGCCTTCATGCCCCAGACCTTCTAATCTTTTTTGAGCTTCAAGGGCTATTGCAGGATTATAAAAATCGCCGAAGTAAACACGGTAAAATGTTTTACCATTTACGGATACTTCTTCAACAAAACTACTTCGTATTTCTTCCGATTTTCTTTCGGCTGATGCTTTATCAGAAAATGAACCAAGTTGAACTGTATATTTTGCCTCTTTTATGTTATTAGGAAGATTTTCATTTTCGCCAATAATATAGATTCTTACCCTAGCCGTTCCAGGCCCTATCATATCTACTTTAGTAGCAGCTCCTTTAGATAAATCAATAATACGATCTTTAGCAAAGGGACCACGATCGTTTATTCTAACCTCAACAGTTTTACCATTATCTAAGTTTTCAACTAATACTTGAGTGTTGAATGGCAGAGTTCTATGAGCAGCGGTTAGACCATCCATGTCATATTTTTCACCGTTTGCAGTTTGTCGCCCATGAAAGTCGGGACCATACCAACTTGCCTCACCAGTTTCAATAGCGCTTATTTTGTCACCTGAACGGGAAGTACTAGAGTTTGACCCTGATGTAACCCCTCGATTGGATACCCCACAAGAAGCCAGAAAAACGGTTATAAGCAGTAGATTACCACTGCGTTTAAATAAGTTCATAAATTTGGTAGATAATAATTAGACATGCGTAAATATATTTTCAAATCAGATAAATTGAAACTATGCGACATCAAATAAGACAGTGAATGTTGTGCCCTTACCTAATTCACTTTCTACTAAAATAGTGCCGTTCATTTTTGTCATTAAGTTTTTAACAATGAAGAGTCCCAACCCAGTAGATTTTTCATTTCCAGTGGGTGAGGCAGAAAGTTTTTCAAATTTCTTAAAAAGTTTACTACGGTCTAATTCAGACATTCCTAAACCATAATCCTTTACTGAAACCTGTACCTGGTTACCTTGCAGAGTTGCTGTAATTTTAACTACCCCTTTTTTAGGTGAAAACTTATAGGCGTTGCTGATCAGATTTTCTAACACACGTTGAACGGCATTATAATCTGCTAAAATATTAGGTAGATTTTCCTCTATAAAAATTTCAGTTTCAATTTCTTTCTCCTTTGCCAAATAAACAATTGAGTCAAGAATATCTGCAGTGGCATTTGTTATAGAGATCGGACTAATATTTAGATTGGTATTCCCAGTATCAATCTTATTCGCATCTAGCATATTGTTGATTAGATATTCCATTCTTTGACTGGAGCTTAGAATAATTGA
Source organism: Balneolaceae bacterium (assembly GCA_040222455.1). Taxonomy (GTDB): domain Bacteria; phylum Bacteroidota; class Rhodothermia; order Balneolales; family Balneolaceae; genus RHLJ01. The sequence goes on from JAVKDD010000001.1 coordinate 44,733, forward strand.
GCTAAATTCTTGAATTTCTTCAACCGTAGTTTGTTCCGGGTTTTCAGCCATAATACTTGATAAAGCCATGATTGAACTCAATGGGCTTCTTAGATCATGAGATACAACACCAATGAAATGATCTTTATCGGCATTAATCTTGGATATCGAATCTGCGATATCTTTCCTCTTTTTTGATTGCCTGAAAGCGAAAAATGCTAAACCAGCAACAGACAGGAGAAGTACGATTAGAACTACAATAAAAATTTCGCGTTGATTTAACTGTTGTTGAGTTTCCTGAATCGTAGCCTCAGTTGAATAGGCTATCTTTGTTAGATGAAAATGAGTTGTAGCTGATTTTACATTTGCATCATCAATTGCGTAAATAGTAAATAGTTCTTTCTCGGATTGTGGGCTATTTTTATCTGATGTTGAACGTTCAACTGCGTTCAAATTTTTTGATATTAATTCCACATCTGATTTAATATTAATTTCCTGAACTAAACCAAATGCAAGGAAACCAAAAAATATCAGACCAAAAGATACACCTATTCCACAGAGTAGAGTTGTCCTTTCCAATTTATTCACTTATGTAAAAAACCTATTTGTTAGTCTCTTTTAATATAGTTTAAAACATGGAGAAAATCTCAATAAGTAACTAAAGTCTAGGATTTCACATCTGAGTTAAGTAGATATTTTAATTATTATAAGTCTCAATTTGCAGAAAAATTTTCTCCTTGAAAAAAACAAAAAAGATTGTACTTTAGTTTGAAAAAATAAGCTCAAGAACATTTTAGGGTTTTAAAAACTAAGTCAATATGATATATAAAGTAACTAAAATAGGAGTAGCCCTATTTGTTTTTTGTTCAGTAATTGTTGAGGCTCAAGTACTTATCTCTCCAATGGGAGGCTTCCAACAAAATAGCTCGATTTCTATTTCTTTTTCAGCTGGTGAGGTTATAGCGGGAGATTTCAGTTCAGAATCTTTTTCTTTTAATTCGGGGTTCTCTGGTATAAATACAGGGATTCTTATTTCAAACGAAGAGAATAAGGTGGATTTACCCAAAGAGTTTGAATTGAATCAAAACTACCCAAACCCATTTAATCCATCAACTAATATTGAGTTTTCGCTCCCCAAAACCTCAAGATTAAAGCTAGAGGTTTTCAACTCTATTGGGATGAGAATAGCAGTATTAATTGATGAGCAAAAACCTGCCGGCTTTCATACTGTTCGTTTTGATGCGGCCTCATATTCGAGTGGCATGTACTTCTATAGACTCGTAGCAGATGAGAATATTATCGCTACAAAAAAAATGATTTTAATTAAATAATTACTAAAAAAGTTATAATGATTAATCAAATAAAAAAATTGACATTATTTATATTTGTGACATTAATTTCCACAAATATATATGCACAAGTTCCTCAAGGATTTAATTTTCAAGCCATCGCTAGAGGAATTGATGGAATTCCATTAAATAGCCAAGAACTTGGAGTACAAGTAAGTGTAATACAAGGCTCGGAAGCTGGAGATGTTGTTTACACCGAAACTCATACTGTAACTACTAACGGAGTAGGATTAATACAGTTAGTAATTGGAGAAGGAACAGCCGCAGAAGCTAATGATTTTGGCTCAGTAAATTGGGGCAACGATAACTATTACGTGAAATTAGAAATCGATCCTTCTGGTGGAAGTGAATATGAAGAGCTTGGGGTTTCAAGATTACTCTCAGTTCCTTATGCTTTATTAGCGGAAAACGTTGTGAATGGTGGGGTAGGTGGTGGAGATATTCCACTAGAGATAGATCTTAATACTGCAGATGCAGATTCTTCACTTATCATAAACATTGAAGGCGATAAAACTGCTAAACCATTACAGGTTTTTAGTAGATCTACTGGTTTTAATGGAGCAATTTGGGGAGAAGCTATTAGTGATGCTTCAAACCCTAATAATCAGCGTGGTACTTATGGTTTTGCAAATGGTACTGGAACAGGACAGCATACGGGTGTATTTGGAGGAGCAGTTAATTTTGATGCTACTGGTGGCTCAAGAGCAGGTTTATATGGACAGGCTGCTTCAAAAGCGAAATATAATTTTGGAGTACAAGCACTAGCTCAAGGGGAGGGCTCAGGTGATTTTGTAGCTTTAGGAGATGAAGTGAATGGAGATTTTGGCTCTTTTAATATTGGGGGTGGATTCTATGTTCAAGGAAATTTAAATGGAAACACAGGTGTAGAAGGTGTAGTAAGTGGGGATAAGGGAAGTCGAATAAATTTCGGAGTTCTTGGTTCTGCAAGAACTTCAGCCGAAGGTTTTAATGTTGGTATTCGTGGTGAAGCGACCCAATCTTTAAGTTTTAATACAGCTTTAGAGGGTGAAGCAAATGGAGCTAGTAAAAACCTTGGTCTTCGACTAAATGTGTACAATGGTACATCAAATGTTGGCATGGAAGTAAATGCAGACACCGCAGCTATTTTAAATGGTGCAGCTATTATTAATGGAGATCTTACAGTCACAGGAAATATCAATGGTTCAATTAATACTGGAGGATTTACTGATTTTGTTCAAATTAATACTGATGATCCTGAATTACAGGATTCATTAACCATAGTTGTAAATGGAAGCGAAGCAGAAACGGAATCTGCGTTGGGAGTAAATGTGATCGGATATTCTACTGGAAGAAATCGCCCTTTATTAAGTCAGATTAGAGAGGATGCTTCAAATAATGCGTCTCAATATGCAATTAATGGACGAGCAGATGGATTAGGTGGAGGTTCGCATATTGGTGTATTAGGTTCAGCATTTAATTTGGACGCCGTAAATGGAGGAACCAGATACGGACTTTATGGTCAGGCCGGTTCTAAATCAAAACTAAATATTGGAGCTTATACATATGCCACTGGAACTGGTAATGGTGAACTAGTTGCTATAGGCGAGGAAGTAGATGGAAACTTTGGCACCTTTAACATCGGGTACGGAACCTTTGTAGCTGGAAATGCCAACGGTAATAATGGTGTAGATGTTGAAGTTGGAGGTGATCAAGGTTCGCGAATAAATATAGGTGCTGAGTTTAGAGTACTTACAACTGCAAGTGGACAGAATTCGGGTGTTCAAGCAATAGTAAGAGGCTCATCTTCATTGAATCGTGGCTTTTTCGGTTATATAAATGGCGACAATGATAATGTTGGTATGGAGTTAAATGTAGAAGGTGGAACCACAAACAAAGGGTTGGTTGTAAATGCAGAAACTGCAGCAGAGCTTAATGGAGATGTAACGGTGTCTGGAAATTTTGTTGTGAATGGAAATATTGAGCATACAGGAAGCCTCACACAAACATCAGACCGAAATTTGAAAGAAAACATCCAGCCACTTCAAAATGGACTATCAACCATTATGAAACTTAACCCTACGACCTATAATTTCAGGGGTAACGGGGAATATAACGGGCTTAAGCTCTCAACTGGTTTGCATTACGGTTTAATAGCTCAGGAAGTAGAGCAAATATTGCCTAACCTGGTTAAAGATAATGTTCATCATTTTGAAGTAGCTGCAAATTCAACGAATGGACCTAACGATTTGATTGTGGATAAGACAGTAGAATCAATGGATTATAAGACCATGAATTATACTGAGCTAATTCCAGTATTAATCAAAGCCGTTCAAGAACAACAAGATGAAATTGAAAAGCTGAAGAAAGAAGTTGAAAGGCTTAAATCAGAAAAGAAATAGAATAAAATCTCTTATATTTGAAACCCCGTTTACTAATGTAGTCGGGGTTTTTTTATGGACTTGAAACGAGAAGAACTCAATTTATGCCTCTTACTTATACGCTTATAGCAATCAACGCGATTGTTTTTCTTATTTCAAGTTATATTCCTAAAGTATTAGAGATTGGGTTATTCATGCCATATAGAACAATCAGGCAGAATACTTGGTATGAATTGATTACCTCTGGTTTTCTTCACGGAGGAATTACACATCTTCTTTTTAATATGATTACTCTTTTCTTTTTTGGACCTATTATGGAACAAACAATAGGTCAGGGGCATTTTTTGATGCTCTACTTTTCAGGATTGATTGCGTCTTCGATTCCATCACTAATAAAACACAAAGATAATCCTGAGTATGCTACAATTGGGGCATCAGGAGCAGTTGAAAGTGTGCTTTTTGCTTTTATTATTATTTATCCTTTTGAGAAATTATACCTGATATTTATCCCAATCGGAGTTCCAGCAGTTATTTTTGGATTCCTATTTATCGGATACAGTATTTGGGCAAGCAAGAAAGAAGGTAAGATTAATCATGAAGCACATTTAGCGGGAGCTGCCTGGGGTTTTATTTATATGATTACCTTTGTACCCAATACCATAGATCATTTTTTGACAATTATTGGAGTTTTATAGAAAATAAAAAAAAGCCATTCTAAACAATTTCAGAATGGCTTAAAATTAATCTGAGTATTGAGATCAGCCCTTTTTAGCTTTGAACTCCTTCATAAAGTCAGCTAATGCCTGCACACTTGTTACAGGACAAGCATTATAAATACTAGCTCGCACTCCACCTACACTACGATGACCTTTAAGAGCAACTAAATCATGAGTTGCCGCTTCTTTAAGAAACTCAGCCTCCAGTTCCTCAGACCCAAGTCTGAAACATACATTCATATTCGATCTGGATGCTTTTTCTGTTGTTCCTCGGTAGAAACCATCAGCATCAATTACGCTGTATAAAAGACCAGATTTTGTCTGGCTTAATTTATTGAAGTAATTAAGTCCACCATGGTCTTCTATCCATTCCAAAACAAGATTCACCATATACACGGCAAAAGTTGGGGGAGTGTTAAACATCGCTCCCTCAGCATGGGTTTTATAATTTACCATAGTGGGTATATCAGATTTATTAGCGGACGATAAAAAGTCCTTCCTGATTATAACCACGGTAACTCCGGCTGGTCCAAGGTTTTTCTGTGCGCCTGAATAGATCATTCCATATTTGCTTACATCAATCGGGCGAGAAAGAAAATCGGAGGATGCATCACAAACTAATGGAACGCCATTTGTTTCCGGTTCTGTAAGAAACTGCGTTCCAAATATGGTGTTATTAGAAGTGAAATGAACATATCGGGCGTCTGAAGAAAGGTTCAGTTCGTTTGATGTTGGAACACGATTGAAATTAGAGTCCGCGCTACTAAATGCCTCATGAATGGTTCCAAATAGTTTAGCTTCTTTAATCGCTTTTTTCGACCAAGTACCTGTGTTTATATAGTCAGCAGTTTCATTTTTACCTAAAAAATTGAACGGTATGGAAAAGAATTGAGTACTTGCACCTCCTTGTAGAAACATGATTTCAAAATCATCGCCTAAGCCTAGAATTCGGGATAAACGCTCTCTTGCTTCAGCATCAACCTTAGTGTATTCAGGACCTCGATGGCTTTTCTCCATGATGGAAGTTCCTGTACCTTGATAATCAACTAATTCGGATTGCGCTTTTTGTAGTACTTCTAAAGGAAGTGTTGCTGGTCCGGCGCTAAAATTATGTACTCGTTTCATTTAATTGTGTGGTGTGAGTGGTTATTAAAATGTGTGAACTAAAAGCCCTGATCTAAGTTTCGGCTCAAACCAGGTCGATTTTGGAGGCATTAACAATTTATCATCAGAAACTTTGATTAATTCTTCGATACTTGTAGGGAACATGCTGATGCCTAATTCTGCCTCTCCTGAATCTACCAGTTTTTCTAATTCTTTGAAGCCTCTGATTCCGCCAACAAAATTAATATTTTCATCCGTTCTTTGATTGGAAATATTAAGCAATGGTTCTAAAATAAATTCTTGAAGTCGAGCTACATCCAGTTGAGAAGCGGAATCATTTTTTGAAGATTCAGGTAGCTCCAAACCAAACCATTCTCCATTTAAATAAAGTGAAAGAGTACCTTTTTTTGCTGGAATTGGGTTAGCGTTTTTATGCAATGTAAATTGAGAGGATAAGACCTCTAAAAACCCAATCGGAATAGAATGAATAACTCTGTTATAAGCCAGAATATTCACTTCATTTTTTGGGAATAATACAGCAGGGAAAAAATTGTAGGCTTCTTTACCAGTATGGTTGGGATTATTCCGCTCCATTTCGTGCGCCGCTCTTGAGGCACTTGCACATCGATGATGACCATCAGCAATATAAAATGAAGGTATATCTGAAAAAGCAATTACTAGAGCTTCATAGTGTTTCTTTTTCCAAATAGTATGCTCTACTTTATCTTCAGTTACAAAATTAAATATGGGCTTAGAATGTGTTGTTTCTTCAATTAGAGAACTAATACTAGAGTTTCCCTCAAAAGTAAGCATTACTGGTTCTGCATGTGCTTGCTGTGTTAATATATGCTTAGTCCGGTCATCCTCTTTATCTGGTCTGGTAAGTTCATGTTTTAAAATTATTCCATGATCATAGTCTTTAACGCTTACGCAGCCAAAGACTCCTGTTTGCGATAACCCTTTCCAGGTAATTCTATATACATACAGCGACTCAGATTCTTCAGAGACAAATGAATCTGAATTCAATAGCTCAGCTAAATTTTCTTTTCCCTTTAAATAAACTTTTTCATCATAAATATCGGTTTCTGGAGGAAAATCAATCTCAGGGCGGATTACATGAAGAAAGTTAGTAGGCTTTCCTTTCGTCAAATTAAAGGCTTCCTGAGTACTAACTACATCGTATGGAACCGACGAAATTACTTTTGCTAGTGAAGTTTTTGGTCTAAAAGCTTTAAAAGGCTTAATAATTGCCATATTTTTATGATTTTCCGCATTTTATTACAAGCTTAAAAGGTAAAGAAAAAAGAACTTTATTAAGTTTAAATCCACGTAAATTTTAAGTCAAATAACAAAAATCTAAAACGACTATGAATACCGAAAATTTAAACTCAGACCAACAAGATCAACTGTTATTTATGATGCTTATTCAGCAGCATCAACAGATCGGGATGATGGGGCTTGGAAAAATTAAAAACCCTGCGACCGATAAAATTGAAAGAGAACTTTCCTCTGCTAAATATGCTATCGATACTCTTAATGCTTTAGAAAAGTATACAGCTGGTAATTTGCCAAAAGAGCTAAAAGGATATCTAGATCAAACACTTACCAATTTAAGGCTTAATTATGCCGACGAGTCTAAAAAAGGTGATGCAGAAAAATCGCAAGAAGATTCGAATGATTAAACCTATCACTGCTGCAGGTGGGGTTGTTTGTGTTCAGGATGAGATCACTAACCAGCCAAAAGTGCTTCTGATATACAGAAATGGAGTTTGGGATTTACCTAAGGGAAAACTTGAAAAAGGAGAATCCATTTCAATGTGTGCAGCTCGTGAAGTTGCCGAGGAAACGGGTTCTGAAATTCCCATCATTATTTCTGAACTTGGAACAACGTATCATGAGTACAAGGAGAAAAAGAAGCATTTTGGAAAAACTACATATTGGTATTCCATGATTTTTCCTCGAATTCAAAAATTAATCCCGCAAAAAAGTGAGGGAATTGAGAGAATGGACTGGGTTCTACTTAGTGAAGCAGAGCAGATGGTTGGTTTTGATAACCTTAAAGTAGTGTTACAGAGATTTAGACTTCAAGCTTTTTGGAAAACCTAATGCATAAAAAAAGGTGTGATTAAATAACCACACCTTTTAAATTTCTGAGAGTAAGATTAGTTCTGTAATCTGAATACGATTGGTAAACTATACTGAACACGAACAGGTCGCCCACGTTGCATCCCTGGAGAGAATTTAGCTTGCTTTACAGCTTCAAGAGCAGCTTCATCACAGCCACCGCCAATTCCTCGAATAACTCTAGGATTTTCAACACGTCCTTGTTCATTTACAATAAACTGAACTGTTACACGACCTTCAATTCCTGCTCGTCGAGCCATTTCAGGATATCTAACTTTTCTTTGGAGATCTGCCAAACCACCCTGCAATTGAGGCATTGTTTCTACAACTACGAAGAAATCTTCTTCTTCATCATCAGATGGAGGAGGAGGTGGTGGAAGATCAAGAGGACCATCGAGGTCTAACTCTGCATCCAAATCTAAAATCTCATCTTCAATAATTTCATCGTTGGGGACTTCTACCGGAACTGGTGGACGCGGCGGTGGTGGTGGAGTTTCAATTTGCTTAGTCTGAATTACTTCCTCCATCACAACTTCTTCTTGCTCTTCAATAGCAATTGCTTGTGGAGGTGCGCTATATAAATTTATCTTTACCAATCCAATGATAAATAGTAGAGCTACTATAAGACCAAATTGTAGAAGAAGGTTATAAGACCTTCTTAAATCAACTCCTGCCTGTTTTCTTTCGTTAATCATATCCTTACCTGTTTCAATATTTTTAGGGACTAAAAAAGAACGGGATTTTTTAGAAACCTAGCAAGTGATTTATTTAAATATTGCGATTATATAACGAAATTAATACGAAGTTCGTTTGTAGACTTAATTTTGAAGTTTAAAAGTGACCGGTTGGCTGATTTTCACTTTTACAAAGCGGCCATTTTGAATACCTGGTGTAAACTTCATGAGCTTAATTGCACGCAATACTTCTTCGTCACAACCACCGCCTATACCCCGAATAATTTTAGGATCTTCAACTTCACCTTTTTCATTTACGATATATTCTACGATTACTCGACCTTCAATTCTAACTTCGCGAGCTCGTTTTGGGTACTTGATTTCACTATATAACGTTGAAGTGCCACCTATCATCTTGGGCATAAATTCTGCTATTATAATGAAATCTTCTTTTGGTTCGACGCCTGGCTTTTTGGGATATGGAATTGGATCGTTGAAATCAATGGCTCCAAATTCTATGTGGTCAGGCTCAATCGGGCTATCAGGAGGTAATTCGGTAAATACAGAGGGCTTTATGGGTGGTGGCGGAGTGTCAGGCGGAATTGTAACTGGATGATCAATAGGGTTAAACTCTGGATCATCCGGAATATCATATCCGATGTTGGGTGTAGTTTTAATTTCCAAATTGGTTGCCACAATAAAAAAAAGTAAAGAACAAATAATACCCAATTGAATAAGAATAGTGTGAGAAGAACGCAGATCAACATTTGGATTTTTTTTAATCATAGTGGTCACCTAAATTTTTAGTTACTAGCTGTATCTAAAAAAGGAATCCAATTACCAGAAAAACATCACATCATCATGCAACTAAGATCAATCTTCGTCAAACATGCGATTGAAAACAGGAATAAGTAAAAGTATAGCAACGACAGAACCAAGGGCATCGGCTATAAAATCATATAATTCCGGGCTTCGGTTTGTAGGCAGGATGAATTGAAGAGCTTCAATCAAAAGGCCGTAAAAAAGCCCAAGTGAAAATACCATTACGAGGCTTGGTTTTTTCTTTTTTAGCACAGCACGAACAATTCCGAACAAGAACGTCCATACAACAAACATTAGAAAATGTCCGATTTTGTCGTAATTCCAAATATTGAACTTTGTTAAACCATCTGAAGGATAAAGTGTGCCATATAGAATTGTGATAGTTACTAGCACAAACAGAATGAGCGGTAGTTTTCTGTATTTAAAGAGTAGCGTCTTGATGATATAAATAGATGAAATTAAATAAGATCCAGTGGTTCTAGGGAATGTTCTGAATTCAATATACGATGGTCTGCTTTTCGTTTTCCATCTAAAAGTGCAAAAATTGCTGCAAGTTCCGGATTATTTTTATTCAGCCAAAAACCGGCGATTTTCCCTGCTAATATATCCCCGAATCCAGCTCTTGAGAAAATTCTAGTATCATAAGCTGTAAGAAAACTATCCTTCGAATTAGTAACTATTGTGGGTAATCCTTTAGAAACGATGGTACCCTTAAGTTTTGAAGCTAACTTCTTTGAAGTTGAAATTCTTTGTTCATCAGAGAGATTATCTAATCCTGTCAATCTTTTCAATTCACCTGGATGTGGAGTCAATATCCATTCTGCATGTTCAGGTTTTGATAAAAACTTTTCTTCTGAAATAGCAAAAAGAGCATCAGCATCGATGACTACTTTTTCATTGAACTCAGAAAGTAGTGTTCTAATAAATTGAATAGTCTCAGGATGCCGACCTAATCCAGGCCCAATAAGTAAACTTCCCGGCTTCTCCTTCAAAACTGATTGTACAGTATCAATGTGCTCAGTCTTAAAAAAAACATCGTCTTGACTTCCAATTGGTTTTTTAATGATTTGGATAAGATTCTTCTCATAAATTTCGAGTAATCCTTTCGGAGTTATTAATACGACTCCGCCAAGCCCTGTAGACCAGGCACTTTTTGCGGCCAAAATTGCAGCTCCTGTTAAACCTTCCGAACCAGCAATTATATAGAGAACTCCACCGTCATATTTATGTTTTCTTTGTTTGGATTGATAGCGAAGGTTATCAACCCAATCTTCATCAATTAAATAGGTAGTAGATTCTTTTAATTTTGATGGAAAAGGGAGTTCACAAAAAATGACTTCTCCACACTGTTCATACCCATCATTTAGAAAAAAGCCTTGTTTTAACGTTCCAAAAGCTAAGGTAAAATCTGCGTTAATTGCTTTTCCCAGAACTATTCCAGTATCTGCACTTAAACCAGTAGGAATATCCATTGAGAAGACAAATGAAGACTGTTCATTCACCCAGTCAATTACCTCAGAATATGGAGATCTAATTTCTGAATTTAATCCTGTACCAAGCATTCCATCTAGAATAAAATCATAGTGATAAGAGGGTTCGAACTCATTAAAAGAAGAAATAATTTCTATTGTGTTATCAAGGTGTTTTAAAAGCTCTAAATTCTTAGTGCAATCGTGAGAAAGCTTTTCCGATCCTGAAACGAAGAGAATAGTGCAATTAATAGAATGCTCACTTAATAGCCGTGCTACAACAAGGGCATCGCCGGCATTATTACCTTTTCCACAAACAAAAAGTCCATGACTATCTGGTTCAATATGCTGCAAGATAAAATCTGCAGCTCGAGTACCTGCAACCTCCATCAATGTAAAACCATCGATTCCAAACTCAGAAATAGTACGCTCATCCAGCTCCCGACTACTTTGGGCAGTAAACAGTTGATATGAATGTGGCGTCATCATTTAAATAGCTTAGTACGCTTTAGCGAATAATACTTTTTGTTCAGATGGCTTCCCGGTAACCATGCAATTTCCTGGTTTACCTTGGGTTAGTGGAATACATCGAATAGTGGCTTTCGTTTCTTCTTTAATCCGATCTTCAGTTTCTGAAGTTCCATCCCAATGAGCGTAAATAAATCCACCTTTATTTTCGAGTACTTTTTTGAATTCCTCATAAGAATCTACTTCTGAAGTCATTTCATCACGACGTTTTTTTGCCGTTTCAAACAAATCAACTTGGATAGTTTCGAGGAGGTCTTTTACCATAACACCGATTCCATCCCGCGATTCAATGTTTTTAGTAAGTGTATCACGACGAGCCAGTTCAACATTTCCATTCTCAACATCGCGAGGGCCAATAGCTATTCGTAATGGAATTCCAGTTGCTTCATGTTCTGCAAATTTGAATCCCGGTTTGTAATTGTCGCGATCGTCAAGCTTAACACGAATTCCTAATTTTTTAAGTTCTTCAAAAATTGAATCGCCGTATTCCAGTACGTTAGTTCGTTGCTCATCATCTCGATAAATAGGAACGATAACAACCTGAGTTGGAGCCAATTTCGGTGGAATTACCAATCCTTGATCATCGGAATGAGTCATAATTAAACCTCCGATTAATCGGGTAGAAACTCCCCAGCTGGAAGCCCAAACAAGCTTGTGTTCCCCATCTTTATCCTGGAATTTAACATCGAAGGCTTTTGCGAAATTTTGCCCCAAAAAGTGAGAAGTTCCTGCCTGCAGTGCTTTCCCGTCTTGCATTAAAGCTTCGATACAATAAGTTTCTATGGCTCCGGCAAAACGTTCACTTTCCGTTTTTCTACCAGTAATTACAGGCATCGCCATAAAATCTTCTGCAAAAGAGCGATACACTTCCAACATTTGCTCGGTTTCAGCAATCGCTTCTTCCTCAGTTGCATGTGCTGTATGACCTTCCTGCCAGAGAAATTCCATAGTTCTCAGGAACAATCGGGTTCTCATTTCCCAACGAACTACATTTGCCCATTGATTGATTAGAATAGGTAAATCACGATAGGATTGAACCCAACTTCTGTACGTGTCCCAAATAATAGTTTCGGAAGTAGGGCGAACAATTAACTCTTCATCTAATTTTGAATCTGGATCAACTTCAACGCCACCATCTACACTTTTGAGTCTGGAATGTGTTACAACTGCGCATTCTTTTGCAAAACCTTCAACATGTTGAGCTTCTTTGCTCAAAAAAGATTTAGGGATAAAAAGAGGGAAGTAGGCGTTTTCGTGACCCGTTTCCTTAAACATATTGTCCAGACCCTGGCGCATATTTTCCCAAAGTCCCATTCCATTAGGGCGAATAACCATGCAACCCCGAACAGGAGAATGTTCTGCCAGTTTTGCCTCTTTAACCACATCGAGGTACCACTGTGAATAATCTTGTTCTCTTTTCGTAATCTTTTGTGCCATTATAACTTATTTACCTGCGTTTCTTTCAGAAAACAAAGGTAACAAACTTAGAAATCAGAATTAGAACATTTAGCCAAAAAATTGTTACGACTAAGGTTGGAAACCCTTATATTTGGTGCTCTTTGAAAAAAGACATGGCGTGGTTCCGCCGAAAGTCGGACAAGAGCTCAGATGGTTAGAGCGCACGACTCATAAATCCGCCGACTGGCGGACGGATCAATTCCTTCATAAATTGAAGGGTGAAATTATTGAATATAAAAAAGCGGCGTGGTAGCTCAGATGGTTAGAGCGCACGACTCATAAATCCGCCGACTGGCGGACGGATCAATTCCTTCATAAATTGAAGGATGAAATTATTGAATATAAAAGCGGCGTGGTAGCTCAGATGGTTAGAGCGCACGACTCATAATCGTGAGGTCGACGGTTCAATTCCGTCCCACGCTACTAAAAAGCTCAACTTGGAAACAGGTTGAGCTTTTTTATTTTAAAACATGTTCCAAGTCTATGCTTTATACAGTTCAAACTTTGATAAGATTTATATTGGGTATTCCTCTGATGTTGAAAAAAGATTGGTTTCTCATAATCACCCAAAGAACATAGGGCATACTAAAAGATATCAGCCATGGGAGATTGTTTTTGCAGAAAATTATGATTCAAGAGCTGAGGCAATGAAGAGAGAAAAAGAATTGAAAACCGCAAAGGGAAGAGAATATGTATGGGAAAAAGTACGAGAAAAATTTGGTTAGAGCGCACGACTCATTAATCCGCCAGCTGGCGGACGGTTTCCGCTAGCCAGCGGATCCCACGCTACACAAATAAAGTCTTAAGTTTAATAATTATAATATTTTAAGGCCTTATTAAATTCCATAAGTATAACACTGGTAAAACTTCTCACTTAAATATTAAGGGTAATTTTTTATTTAAAATACTAACGCCCCTTCCAAGAGTAAAAACAGCCAGTAAAAAAGCACCAGCTCCCGCAAGGATTTTCCAGAAATCATCTTTTTCATCCTCTTCAACCAGAAGCGAATTATAGATTTCATCTTTAGTTAATTGGTGTGCATGTCTGGCACGAGTGATTAACCCCATAACTTTCGAAGATGTTTTTATTTTCGGCAATAGAAATTTCTTCAGAAACTTATTCTTCTAACAATCGAAGGAGTTCTTTACATTCAATTTTTTAAATAGAGTAATAGAATAGTGAAGAAATCAGATCAGTTTGAATTAATTGCACAGGCAAAGAACGTTTTTGAAGAAGCTGAGAAAAAGTTTGAGGGATTGTTAAGCGAGCTTGATAAAACGGAATCGGTACGTGAGTCCAGTTTGTCTATCACTATTTCGGATACGCTAACCAATTTGAATAGAAAACTTAGTGCTTTCCAATATGGGAATATTGATCTAAGTAAACTATTTGACGAATTCAATTTTGAAAAGGATATGATTTCAGGAGAACTCGAAATCCAGACTTCGGCTCATGTTCAATTAAAGCGCTTTGCCAAACGACTTCTTCAAAGTATTGAGGAGTTTATTTCGAAAACTGGTGGAAGAAGAAAGAAGATCAAGCAAAGAGTTGAACGGCAATACAGCACGGAGCAAAAGTCGAAAGCGATTGCCTATTTGCTATGGCTTTTTGGGGGTTTTGGAACTCTTGGACTTCATCGATTTTATTTAGGGAGAGTTGGAACGGGTATAGCTTGGTTGTTTACCGGAGGAGCTTTTTTTCTTGGGGCAGCCTACGATTTATTTGCACTTTCGAGAATGGTGGATGACCAAAATTATATGAACCAGTTGAGGGAAATTAGATTTAAAGAACTTAAAGAAAAGAATTAGCACCAAAAAAAAGCCGTTCCCAAATCAATGGAAAACGGCTAATATCATCTACAGACGGCTATTACCCCATTTGCATATCAAACATAGCCTAAAGGAAGCGCTAGCTCAATAGAAGTTTCTACGTAATTTGGATACGTACTTTTACGTAGTAAGTCTTTGCTGCACTTTTGCCTTGATGCAAAAGTACCAAAAGATCAAGGCTAAGAATTATTGCTGTGCTTCGATTCCACTCGCTAAATAAATTCAATGGTCTTCGTTCCTTCGATGAATATAATAGTGCTGAGCCTGTGTGAATTTATTTCTCCATAGGAGGCGCTCACTTCATCTCAGCTTCCTCCATCAATAATTCTAAGGCCAAATATTCTGGAGCCAGGATGAATATCTCATATCACTACAAAATTTAAATGCCGTGACATTCTACGATTTCTTAAAAATATCTGACCTTAAACTGGTGAGCGGAAAAGTAAGTCAAAAGGTTCTATAACCCGATAGGGGAATAAATCCGCTCCGGACAGGAAATAGATATGGCTTTCCAAGACATAGACCTTCGGATTTATTCAGTAGAATCTTTAACGAACCCGTGAAGCAGTTGCAGTCGGTGGGTTTTGGTACTTTTGTCCATACAAAAGTACGGACAAAATAAAGTCCATTCTTAATGTTGATCGAATCGAGCAAAACAAAAGTTTAAAAGAGAATTTTAAACCAGATATTTATTCTGAAGTGCGAAGCGAACAAGTCCTGCGGTATTCTTTTGGTCTAATTTTTTAAGAAGATTGGTTCGATGTTTATCGACCGTTCTCGGGCTAATGAAAAGTTTTTCGGCGATTTCTGAACTGGTCATCCCTTCAATCAGTAAGTTGAGTACTTCTCTTTCTCGATGAGTGACATGCTTCTTATTTTTCTTTAGTCTGGCAAGTCGCACATATTCACGGGTCATCATTTTGGAGAATTTCTTGCCTAGAAAATTTTCTCCATTTGCCACTTTTTTGGCAGCATCAATTAATTCTATGCGATGGGCTGATTTTAGCAATAAACCATTGGCACCGGAATCTAGAAATGCGTGAAGTACCGCATCGTGATCATTATCTGATAATACCAATACATTTGCTTTGGGGAATTTGGATACGATCTTATTTGCAAGCTGAATCCCACTTATCTCCGGCATCGAAAATGAAATCACACATAAATCGGGCTTTACGCTCTCAAAAGCGGTGAGTATAAGCGCACCATTATCTACCTCGCTACAAATTTCAAAATTATCTGAGCTTAGAATGGAGCTTAATCCATGCCGAAAAATTTCGTTACCGTCAGCAACAATCGTTTTGATTGTCCCCATTTAGACCTCCCCAGGCTTAATGAGTTTTCCTTCAATTGATTGAAAGGACAGCTAAAGTACTTAAAAAAAATAGTTTGGCAAAAATAAGTTTATTTGGCGCAAACCCACTGTTGGTCATCCACGACTTGATCCGGAATCTTTGAAGAGTTTTAAAACTAGATGACAAGCATATTTTTAAATCAAAGCCATTTCAGAAGATACTGAAACGAGTTTAGGATGACGTCAAATGGAAATAATGCAAAGTGATAACCCTGCTTTCACCGTCCATAGCATAGTCCGTACCCAGTTTGTATTCACTAAAGCAGTAATCACCACATCATCTTTTCCTTTTGAAAGCTTGGCGTGATTGGGAACCGATAGTAAAAAGGTTGATACCCAAATTAAGAGTACCAGATAAAATCCAATCCCATTCAAACTTAAATAGCCTTCATTCCACCAAAGCAAACCGGAGGTGACTAACTCTGATATCATAACGGGAATAACAATAAAGCTGATTTTTTGATTATGAAAACGATGAAAAGCATTAAAGTTCTTTTCATCAACAAATCGAAAAGAAGGGTAATGAAGTAGTTGAATAGTCCAAATCAAGCCCATCATAAACAGTGATGAGGCAAGATTAACAAGAAAAATGAGGTTTAAGTCCATGGAAGCAAGCGATTCGTTTTCATAATGCGTATTTTCTGCGCCTTTCTAACACAAAATATCACTCCACGATTCATCGAACAAAAATGACTTTAAAAAGAACTCATACCTGTGGCGAACTAAAAGCAGAACATATAGGGCAAGAAGTTGTCTTGAATGGCTGGGTAGGTCCTCGCCGTGATTTAGGAGGGTTAATCTTTATAGACCTTCGAGATCGCTATGGAGTTACGCAAATTGTATTTACTGAGACTGATATCGATTTACACGCTAAAGCCGAGCATCTTCGTGCTGAGTATGTAATTGGTGTTAAAGGAAAAGTAATTGCACGTGGCGAAGAGAACATAAACTCAAATTTGGTTACTGGCGAAGTAGAGATTGAAGCGACTGGTTTATTAATCTATTCTGAAGCTGATACTCCGCCTTTTGAAATTAAAGACGGAATTACTACCAATGAAGAAGTTCGTTTAAGATATCGATATCTAGATTTAAGACGTCCTGAGATGCAGGAAAAATTGATGTTGAGATCGAAGGCATATCACGCTATCCGTTCATATTATCATGCACATGATTTTGCGGAAGTAGAAACTCCAGTATTGATGAAAAGTACGCCTGAGGGAGCTCGTGATTATTTGGTTCCAAGTCGCGTAAATGCGGGTAAGTTTTTTGCGCTTCCACAAAGTCCACAGACTTATAAGCAATTATTGATGGTGTCTGGGTATGATCGTTATTTCCAGATTACAAAATGCTTCAGGGATGAGGATTTACGAGCCGACCGTCAGCCAGAGTTTACTCAAATTGATGTGGAGATGAGTTTTGTAACTGAAGAAGAAATTTATGAGCATCATGAAGGTCTAATGAAAATGCTCTTCAAAGAAACCATCGATGTTGATATTGAAACTCCATTTCCAAGAATGAGTTATGCCGATGCCATGAATACCTATGGGTCGGATAAACCAGACATCCGTTTTGATCTAAAATTCGTTGATTTTTCTGAAATCGTGAAAGATGCTGAGTTTAAAGTATTCTCTGGAACGGTTGCAAACGGAGGCGGAGTGGTAGGATTTACCATTCCCGGATTAGGAACGATGGGGCGTGGAGAAATTGACCGTTGGACCGAAAGAGCGAAGAAAGAAACTGGGGCTGGAGGTTTGATTTACATCAAGATGCAGGAAGATGGGCCACTTTGTAGTGTAGGGAAGTTTCTTACACCAGAAATAGTAAATGAAATGGTAGAAGCTTCCGGCGCAAAAACCGGTGATTTAGTGTTTCTACTAGCGGGACCAAAACCAGCTGTTCTCGAGCAATTAGGTCAACTTAGATTAATGGTTGGCGAAGCATTTGATTTTATTGATGAGGAAAAGTTTAGTTTGCTATGGGTTACCGATTTTCCATTATTGGAATGGGATGAAGATTCAAGGCGATATCATGCAATGCATCACCCATTTACATCTCCAAAAGAAGAAGACATGAATAAGCTTGATTCAGACCCAGCTTCTGTGAATGCTCGAGCCTATGACTTAGTACTAAACGGGTCAGAAATCGGAGGCGGTTCTATTCGAATTCACAATAGAGAAGTTCAACAGAAAATGTTTAAGTTACTTGGTATTGGTGATGAAGAAGCCCAGGAAAAATTCGGATTTCTTTTGGATGCTTTTAAATATGGTGCACCACCTCATGGCGGAATTGCTCTTGGTTTAGATCGAATTGTGATGTTACTAACCGGTGCTAAAAGTTTAAGAGATGTAATTGCATATCCTAAAAACCAAAAAGCGCAAAGTATGATGGATAACTCTCCATCTGAAGTAGATATAGAGCAGTTAAATGAACTTCATATTGCTTTGAAGAGAACTCTGAAGTAAAATTGAGGGTTATTGAATTACCTAGTTTTGTCATTTCGAACTGATGGAGAAATCAAGAATCAATATCCTGCAAAGGATTTATTGGACTTCTCACATTTATTTAATGTGACAGCTATTATTTAAGAAGTAATCAAATAAAACAATGAAAACAGCAGGAATAGACGGTTGTAAACTGGGTTGGATTCTAATCAGTTTTGATGATGGAGAAGAGAAGTACCAGGTCATTGAATCGAATGAAGAATTGAAGAATGTTTTTGAAGCATATGATCGAATTCTCATAGATATGCCTATTGGCTTAGAAGATGAAGAATACACGCGAGAGTGTGATGCTTTGTTAAGAAAAGAACTAGGCGGAGAATATTCCTCTAGTGTTTTTAGTCCTCCTATTCGCCCCGCTTTAGAAGCTCCGAGTTATGTAGAGGCAAATATGATTAGCTATGAATGGACAGAAAAAAAACTGTCTCTTCAGTCGTGGAATATCACTCCAAAGATAAAATTACTTGATGAATTGTTGAGGTTCAATCCAGAGTTCAAGGAGAAAGTCTTAGAAAGCCATCCAGAATTATTGTTTCAAAAGCTGAATGGTGGAATGATTTTTCAGAAGAAAAATCTAAAGAAAGGAATCCGTCATCGTTTAGAACTTATCAAAGAAAAAGAAGCGATTGCTGATGATTTTTTTCGGGATATAAAAGAAGAATGGCGCCGAAGTGATGTTGCTGAAGACGATATAGTTGATGCAATGGCGCTTGCTTACTTTGCCAAAAAATCTGAGATAGAAGGCATTAAAACCATTCCTGTTGAGGTGAGCAACGATTCTGAAGGCCTTCCCAAAGCGATACACTTTGTTTGATTGACGAATATTGAATTGAGAGTTACGAACAAAGAATTCGTAAGTCGTCATTCATCAATCGACCTTCGTCAATCTCATAGGGTTAACAAATCGCAAAGATAGATTCTTTGTATAGCATTAGGAACGATTTTGGGTGACAGATTGATTATTTTTATATCAGTTAAATAAATGTCGCACAATGAGAAAGATTTTGTTGTGAACGACGGAATAAAAATTTAAAAAGAGGAAAATATGGCTTATTCATTACCTGATCTCCCATACGCATATGATGCATTAGAACCACATTTTGATGCGCGTACGATGGAGATTCATCACACAAAACACCATCAGGGATATACCACAAAAGTAAACGCTGCTTTAGAAGGCACAGACTTTGAAGGAAAAGATATCGAAGAAGTACTTTCAAATATCGATGCGCTTCCAGCTGGCAAGCAACAAGCGGTAATTAATAATGGTGGTGGATTTGCTAATCATTCTTTGTTTTGGAGTGTCCTTTCACCAAATGGTGGCGGTACTCCATCTGGAGAATTAGCAACTGCAATAGATTCAGCTTTTGGCAGTTTCGATGCATTCAAAGAACAATTTAGTAACGCCGCAGGCACCCGGTTTGGTTCAGGTTGGGCTTGGTTAGTTGTAGATAACGGTGATTTAAAAGTGATCTCAACAGCGAATCAAGACAGTCCTATAATGGATGGTTTAACCCCAATTTTAGGATTAGATGTTTGGGAACATGCTTATTACTTGAACTACCAAAACCGTAGACCTGATTATGTATCCGCTTTTTGGAATGTTGTTAATTGGGACCAAGTAAGCGAGAATTTCGATAACGCGTAAACGACGAATGATTATTGACCAACGACGGTGGGTTATGTCCATCGTCGTTTTTTTTATAACTGTCATCCTGAGGATACTTCTGAAGGATCTGCAAAGTTAACTAGTTGTGTAGATTCTTCACTTTCGCTCTGAATGACTGGATTCGTGATCGAATAGAAAAATGCTTAAATTATTATTGAATTAAACAGGAGTATTATTATGCAATTTGGATTTGGAATGGGCCCAGACACATCATGGATGAGAGAAGAACTCACTCAGTTTGGTGTTGAAGAATTAAAAACTACAGAAGATGTAGATCGTGCAATGAAAGAATATAAAGGCACGATGTTATTGGCAATTAACTCGGTGTGTGGTTGTGCTGCAGGAAATGCAAGACCTGGCTTAGGTATTGCGCTTCAGAATACAGAAGCGAAGCCTGATCATATGGTCACTGTTTTTGCTGGTCAGGATAAGGAAGCTACGGCTCATGCAAGAGCTTATTTTAGTGAATTTCCTCCTTCTTCTCCTTCATTCGCATATTTTGTAGATGGCGAGATCAAAGCAATGATTCCACGTCATAGAATTGAAGGTAGAACAAGTAATGATGTTGCAGCTGATTTAAAAATGGTGTTTGAAGCCTTTGTTAATAAAGAAAAAGAGGGCGAAAAAAAATAAATTTATTCTAACGATACTTTTATTGAAACCTGCTACCTTACCGTAGCGGGTTTTTTTATGCTTAAGGAGTTCCACCACAATATCTTGTAATGGAACAGATTTCAAAGAAAGCAATTATTGTAGAAGACAATTTAATTCTCTCCATCTTGTATGAAAACATGATGAAAGAGATGGTATTTAAAACAGTAGGTGAAATCCGGGATGGAGAAACTGCTGTAAAAATAATCAGAAAATATAGTCCTGATGTAGTAATCATGGATATTATGTTAGAAGGGGATATGGATGGAATTCAAGCGGCTCACCAAATAAGAGATTTCACAAATGTACCCATCCTTTTTATAACAGGTAATTCTGATAATCATCACTTTGAAAGAGCAAAAAGAGTTACAAATTCTTCTTTTTTAGTAAAGCCAATAAATGAACAAATGCTTATGGAAGCGGTAAATGAATTGATGGGAAATAAAATACCATAGTTATTTTCCAGCTTTGAAATCTACTTCCTTTCCATCTTTAAATATTTTAAGACCTTCTGGTTTTCCTTTTTCGCCGCCCGGACCAAAAGCATGGACACTTGACGCTAATTCTTCTTCTGTTCTAGACTCACCAACTTTACGAGTCTGATCTTTAAAGAAGGAATCGACATGTAGCGTTTGAGTTGGGAATGCGAATTCGACTCCAACTTCTTTTGCTAATCGTAAAACTTCGAGTAAGAAATTATGGCGTTGTTGAAGTTCGGTACTCCAATCAGGAACGTTAAAAAATACATACACTAATACATCAAGAGAGTGCGCTCCAAAGGCATTAAAATGAATTTCGTAGAAATCTTGCCGGAAATTATTGTTGGCTTTAACAATTGCTTTTAATCCTTCAACAAAGGCTTCCATTTGTTCAGGAGTAGTGGAATAGGTTAGATTTAAAACAGTTTTCAGCCGTCGATATTGACGCATTCCATAATTGTCGATATCGGTGGTGGCTACCTGTGAGTTTGGAACAGAAACGAGCGAATTGTAGAAAGTTCGAACCCGGGTTGTTCTAAATCCAACTTCTTCAACGGTTCCTTCAACGTCACCAACTTTAATCCAATCTCCTATTCGAAAAGGACGATCTGCAAAAATAGTAATTGAACCAAAGAAATTGGCTAAAGTATCTTTCGCGGCTAATGCGACTGCAAGTCCACCAATTCCAAGACCCGCTATTAATGAAGCTGCGTTATAGCCATTATTTTGGAGTACTAGAATTACCCCCATCACTACAATAAAAAAGCGAAGAGTTTTGCGAATTAAAGGAACAAGTTGGTCGTCTAAAGTATTATCTGTTTTTGATGTTATAACGGTGAGATATTTTGCAAAAACATCAGCTAGGTTATAAAATAGCCATACAAAACCAACAGATATTGCTACCTCAAGAATGGTAGAGAGATAAAGATTTATGGTAACAGAAAATTGAAGATTGGTGTAGCTTATCAGGAAGAAAGCCATTAAAAAGATAAATCCTGAAGGTCGTTCAACCCCATCTAGTAAATCATCATCCCAAGTGAATTTCGTTTTCTTAGTAACTCTTCGAATATAATTATCGAGTACAAATTCGAAGATTTTCCTGAGAATAACACCAATTAAAAGCCAAAAGAATACTGCAAGATATTGCCATAACTCAACACCAAACCACTCCGATTTTGTCCAATCAGGTAATTGATCTAATAGTGCCTCAAATATTCCGGAGAACGTAGCTTGGTATAAAATGGGTATTTGTTCTATTGTAGCTTCAGAGAATACCCATTCATTATTTCTTTTTTCAAGGTAAACCTCAGGAAGTTCATCAAAAAGTATTAATTGATGAAGCCCTGAAAGTGAATCCGAGTAATTAGGGTTGTTCGGAATATTTTCATAAACAACTAGAAGTCCTCGAGCATCTAAAACCTTGCGAAGTTCCGTTGCAAGCTCAATCTTCTCTTCTTTAGTTTCACTTGAAGTTTTAAAAGGAAGGATTACCCGATCCAGATTCTGATGCCCTTGTTGTTGCCAATGCAAAAAGGTATGAACTGCTCTGCGGGGATTTGATAAATACTCATTTTGCTCTGTTTCAGAAGCTATTTGATAACCAAATAGCTGTACTGGTAAAACAATAATTAAGCTAGCGATTATAAACTTTAAACCTTTCATAAAACTGTACACTCAGGATTTTAATTAGAAGGGTAAAGTTACGGAAAGCTTTGGACGGGTAAAAAAGAAGATGCCACTAAATCATAAAAAGACACGAATGAAGTAGATTTTGACTTAATGGATTAAGTTATTTTTTAGATTTAATCTGAAAATTGCTGGTTTTCAATTTGTTCTCTTTTTTCCAAAAAAGGAATGATATGTTCTTCAAGTAAATAAAAAACAGGTCTTTTATAAGTTCTTCTTCGGCTGGCATTGGTTACCGAAGATGTCATTATAACCACAGCATCTAATTCTGGAACCATCATTATGTACTGGCCGCCATGTCCCCATGCAAAAAAAGTTGTGTAATCACCCGTTTTTGTATTCCACCAATGATAACCATATCCGTAAGGGTTATAATTGCTGTATGTGTAAGTTTTGAATGAGTTAATAATCCAATCGTGTGAAATAATTTGTTGCCCATCAAATTTACCATCATCTATTAACATCTGTCCTATTTTAAGCATATCGGTAGGTTTGAGTGCTAAATTATTTCCTCCCATATAATTACCCTGAGGATCACGATCCCAACCCCCAACTACAATATTTAGAGGATCAAAAAGATATTTTTCAGCAAAGGCTTTTGTATTCATCCCACTTGCTCTTGCAATTATTACCGAAAGTAAATGGGAAGTTCCAGTACTGTATACCATCCGCCCGTCTATTTCAGTCACAAAATCCTGATCTAATGCATATTTGATCCAATTGTTACTAAGTACCCAAGCCCCATAATTGCCTGAACTAGTTGATGCAAGACCAGCCTGCATCGTTAATAAATTGCGTATCGTGATTTGCTCTTTTTTCGAATCAGGATTTTCATCAAAATAATCTGGGAAATAGGTGCTAATTGGTTCTTCGATGGTTGGGATAAAGCCTTCTTCTACAGCGATACCCACCAGTAATCCAATAATACTTTTGGAAGCTGATTTTATATTAAAAGGTCGGTTTGGAGTTCTACCATTGAAATAGGATTCTCCTATTAAATGATCATTTTGTTGAATAATTAAGCTTCTGAGTGAAGAGATTTCTTCAGCTTGTTCAAATATTTTGGTTAATCCAGAGCTATCTGAAGGATGAGTTTGAGCATTTCCTAGCGAATAGGTAGAAAGAAAAATCAGGAGGAATACTAAAAAAGAATTAGTTTTCTTTTTGGTTTTCATCTCCAGAACCTTTGAACCGGAAAGTAACCGGAATACAATCTTCATACGGTGTGCCAATGTGATAAAGTTCCCATTCAGAGTCATAGTTTAAGATGCGATATCTTAATAAAGAGACCAAATTTTCTGAGCTTCCATTTTCGTCGTCCCACTCAAATGTTTCCACTCTGAAACGAAGATTTCTCTTTTCACCGTTCACATAAACATCAAGATTTGCAACTTTGTCTACATTTGGGATGGTAAATTGAACTCGTACATTATGCATAATAATCCAGATTAAGTTTTGTCTAAAGAAGATTTAACAACAATCATACCAACAGAAGCTATTCTTCTTAAAAGTGATTTATATAGCGTTTTCAGTTTGAAAACTGTACGTTTCTCAACACTTGGTGTACGTTTGTGAACGATTAAATATTAACAAACGGATATTGAATAAAGGTTTATTTACTACTCACTCTTCAAACTATCAACTGGATTAGCTTTAGCTACTATCATGGTTTGATAGCTTACCGTTATTATAGCTAGCACTATCACCACTATTCCTGCTAAAATGTAGCTGTACAGATCATTATTTATATGATAGGCATAGTTTTGTAGCCATTCTTCTGCAAGAAAGTAGGTTATTGGTACTGCAATTAGGAAAGAAATACTGATTATACTGAGGACTTCTTTATTGAAGGTTAAAAGCAGATCACTCATAGTGGCGCCCAAAACTTTACGAATTCCCATCTCTTTACTTCGTTTTTCCACATTGAAAGTGGCTAGACCAAATAACCCTAGACATGCAATAACTATGGCAATGATTGAGAAGGCAAAGAAAACTTTTCGTTGGCGTGTGTCACTTTCGTAGAGTTGGGCGAACTGTTCATTTACGAAACGGTACTCGATTGGATAAAGAGGAGAGAAGTTGTTCCAAGTTTCGGTAATCTGGGGCAATAAACCGGAAATATTTTCAGTACTCACCTTAGCAACTATATTTCTATAATCACTTTTCATTGAAACGACCAATGGTTCTATTTGATGATGTAAAGAAGCGAAATGAAAATCTTCAACTACACCAACAATAGTTCTATAACCTTCATTACTAAGGTTTTTGTTTTCTATTTGCTTTCCAATTGCCTCTTCGTATGTCCAACCCAAAAATTCTGCTGCCTTTTGGTTAATGATAGTAGCGGAGGAAGAATCAGTTGAATACGCCTTATCAAAGTCTCTTCCAGCTATCATATTCAGATCAAATACTTCTGAAAATTTATCATCTATAAAGAGCGTATTCATGGTTAAGACTTCGTCATTATTCTCTATGCTGAAAGAAAAATTATCAAAAAAACCTCCTGGAGAACCAGACATGACACTTACTTCCTCGATACCAGAGATCGTTTTTAATTGATCAAGTATTTGTGGGATATTACTACGAACAGTAGAGTTATTAATAGATATATCAAGCAACTGATCGGGTTGAAAACCCAAAGATTTATTGGAGATATAATCCAGTTGTTTGTTTACTAACGAAACTCCAATAATCAACAAACTTGAGATCGCAAACTGAAAGATAATCAGCCCTTTACGAATTAACACCTGAGAAGTGCCAAAACTGATTTTTTCCTTTAATGCTTTTATGGGTTTGAATGATGAAAGGAAAATAGCTGGATATACCCCTGCCAGAAAACCGGTTAGCAGTAAAAGAGAAACAGTCATAAGTAAGATCTCAGGAGAGAACATGTTAACGGAAATGGAAATACCAATGAGTTGCTCGAAAGGTGGCAGCAAAAAATAAACAAGGATAAAAGAGATAAGTCCCGCGAGAAAAGCCATAACAAAAGCTTCAGTCATAAACTGAGTGAACAGAACAAATCTTTGAGCTCCTAATGTTTTTCTAACCCCGACTTCTTTAGCGCGACTCACAGAGCGTGCTGTAGCAAGGTTTATAAAATTTACACCTGCAACAACAATTATTAGGATGGCGATAATCCCAAAAATATAGATCACAGATTCATCCCCATGCTCAACCTGCCAGTCGAAAGCGAGAAAATTCGAAAAGTAAACTTCATCGAGAGGCATTAGGTTCAGGTCAATACGACGATTCAATCTGGCCATATTTTCGCCGAAGTATTTATCCATAAAAGAAGGGAGTTGCGGTTCAATGTCTCTGAGTTCTACTCCCTCACTTAAGAGCGCATAGGTATGTACTTGATTCCAACCCCATTGGTTATAGAAATCGTAATCACTAAAAGTGATGATACTTACCACTAGGTCAAAATTCACATGACTCTTTGCCCCTTCAGGTTGTCCAAAAATCCCGGTTACTTCAAAGGTCTCTTCTCCATCAATGATGATACTTTTCCCAATCGGGTTTTCATTGCCAAAGTACTTTTCAGCAGTTTCTTTAGATAAGACCACTGTGTATGGTTCAAGTAAAGCAGTTTTGGGGTTACCAGAGATAAAGGGGTATGTAAATACTTGAAAGAAATTTTCATCAGTCATGTACAAGCGAGGTTCCATAAAGTGCTGATCATTAATACTCACTACACCGTCTCCGGGACCGAGAGTAGTAGCCATTTCAATCATATTAGGAAACTCAGCTTCAAGACCTGCTTTAAATGGATTTGAAGTAATCCCGACAAGCTCGGAACCTTCAGGCCTTTCTATAACCCTATGTACTTTATAAATACGATCTCCTTTTTCATGAAAGGTGTCGTAGCTTAATTCATTTTGGATAAATAGATAGATAAAAAGGGCGCTGGTTATACCAATAACCAATCCAAGAATATTCAAGGATGCATAAAGTTTGTTTCGGAATAAATTCCTGCGTGATATTTTGATAAAATTACTTAGGATACCCCAATTCATTCCTGAAGAAGTATCCAGAAAGGGTTTGGTAGTGGTAATTTTATAGAATTCTTTAGCTACCAGTTCTACATTTCCAATTTCTACTGAAGCAACATTAAAAGCCTCTTCGTTTGATTCTCCAGACTCAATCAGAGCATCAATTCGATCTCTTAGATGAGATTCCAGCTCCTCTATATCGCCATCCTCATAGCCAGGACTTTTCCGAAGTTTTCGTTTCCATTCTTTGATTGCTTGTTCGAGATTAAACATATTGATCTCCTTTTAGTTGGTTGCCCACTGTGGAGTTGGTCCCCAGATTTTAGCAAAAACTTCATGAATACTCAGCCATTGTGCTTTAGCAGTTTGTAGCTCAATAAGTCCAGTTTCTGTGATGGAGTAATATTTTCGTTTGCGACCTTCTTCCGAAATCACCCATTTTGATTCAATACATCCGTCTTTTTTAAGTTTGTGTAACACAGGATACAGCATCCCATCCGACCATTCCAAAGTTCCACCCGAAAGCTGCTTTACATCTTGAATAATTTGATAACCGTAACTTTCGCCACGTTTTAAAATTGTTAAAATAAGTGGACGGGTTGACGCCGCCATAAGTTCTTTTGAGATCATAATAGTATACCTTGAGGTTCTATGTATAAGAATACATAGAAGTACAATGTAAGTCAACACGAAGAAAATACTGGAAGGTTACAAAGCGGCAATATGTATTTAAAGAGTTCTTAGAAGGAAAGAATGAATGAAAACTGGTTAAAAGCTCATGTCGAAAATAATGTGAGTGGCATAAAACCCTGCTTTTTCTATTGCAATTTGAGAAGCAATATTATCAGCAGTAGTTGAGCAAATAGGAATTCGTACTTTACAATTAGCTTCGTCTATCATTTTTGAGAATACGTAAGTGCCAAGCCCTTTACCTCTTTGATTATTTTTAACCATCATCCCAAGATCAGCAAAGGAGTTTTGAGTGTCACTAAGTCTGCATTCTCCAATTGCTACAATCTCACCATTATCTTCAAATAGGAAGGCTTCCTTTCTATTGATAATATTCTCTGAATAACCGTATTGATCATCGAATCCAATCTCAACATTTAAAAAAAGCTTAACAGAATCGAGGTCTTTAATCAGCGCATTTCTGTATGTAGCATTAATTTCAGGGTTAATTAATTTTTTTTGATGAATAGAATAATGATAGTTAATCGTATTTTTTTTAACAGTTAAAGATCGATCGAGGCAAGCATTAAAAGAAATTGGTTCAATACTGCTTAATTTTGCGGATGTAATTACTTCATCATCAATTAGGGCGTCAATACAATCTGGCATTTTATACTTTACTTCATCGATAAGATAAATTTGAAGCAATGCGCCTTCATGATCAACAGAAGCAAAGCCAACTTCCTGATTATCGACACAAATTAAGTAAATTGTGCTGGATGCTATATGTAAATCCTGCCACATTCCATCTAAAGGGGCAACAAATTCTTTATAGAGCCTTTTCCTAAATGACAGTATTAGTTCGCTAGATTCTGTTAGTACAAAGGTAACTTTCATAATTCTTAACCATATTTGTTTATGAGGTAATTTTTGATTTTTTGGAGGGGGAGATCATCAAATACAGATAGGTAATCAAGTACTATTCCATCTATTTCAGCGATAAACATATAGCTATCCAATTCTGGATCTTCAACACCTTTATTCTGAAAAATTGAGAATACTGAATTATATAAGAACATTGATCTTTGTTCTAGAAGGTCATGAATAACAGAACGCAGAGAAGGCTGAAACATAATAGTTAGGTTGAATCGAAAGAAGTCCTTTTCATTTTCAAGCTGATGGAAAATTTTATTTATTAGCTCTACAAGCTTTTCCTCAGGGCTCAAAGTTTTATCTATTTCTGTATTTATGGAAAGCATAACATCATTTGAGCCTTTAATAATCTCCCTTAATAGCTCTTCTTTATTCTTAAAATGATGATAGACTAATCCCTTAGAGACTTTAGCATTATTCACAATCTGCGAAATTGAAGTTCTTTCATAACCTTGAGTTGAAAATAAATGACTTGCTGAGTCTAGTATTTGCTTTTTCTTTGAGTCCATAAAAATAATTTCTAAAATATAATACTGACCAACCATTCAGTCAATATGAATTTTTAATATCTTCTCGGTTCATAAAATAGATTGGCTACGGACTAAATATATTTCTCAGACCAAGTTCCAAGTACTTTTCCGACGAATTCACTGTCTTCTTTTTGGTGAAGAAGATGGTCAGCTTCATCCAAAGAAATAAAACTTTTAGGATGTTTAGCAGCCATAAAAATTTTCTGAGCATTTTCAACTCCTACCGTATTATCAATAGGGGAATGAAAGATGATAAGTGCACGATCTAGGTGTTTAATGTATTCTTTCATCTTTACTTCTTCTAAATCATCCACAAATTGTTTTTTGATCGTAAAAGGTCGACCTGCAAGGGTAACTTTTGCTTCTCCTGTTTTTTCAATTTCATCCAGACTCATTTCGAAATTTTGTTTCACATGTTCAGGTTCAGCAGGAGCTCCAATTGTGGCGACTGCTTTAATGGATTCCATTTGATTAGCAGCCTGTAGAACAGCCGCTCCTCCCAAAGAATGCCCGATTAAAATGGATGGGCTTTCATATTCCTTTGAGAGAAATCTACAAGCAGCAACTAAATCATCGATATTTGAAGAGAAATTGGTATTGGCGAAATCTCCGGCGCTTTCTCCCAATCCGGTGAAATCAAAGCGAAGGGTTGCGATTCCAACTTCAGCCAGTTGTCGGGTTATATTTCCCACTGCCTTCAAATCTTTTGAGCAAGTGAAGCAATGGGCAAATAGAGCATAAGCTTTTATTTTCTTTTCTTCGGGGAGATCCAATTTAGCAGCAAGCGTTTCTCCTAAAGCTCCGGTGAATTCTACTTTTTTTGAAGGCATGTTGATTATGGTAGCCACTAAAGCACCAAAGTACTAAAGTGTGTTAAGGTTTAAAAAAAGAACTAATTTAAAGCGAATCGAATTCCAATAACCTCACGGAGATTAAACATTTTGTGTTTTATTAATTCCGTGGCAAATTAAAAAAACATGAATCCATTCCACCTAGCATTTCCCGTAAAAGATTTAAAAGAAACTTACTCTTTTTATACAGAAATTTTGGGTTGTTCTACGGGTAGAACTTCTGATCATTGGATTGATTTTAATATGTGGGGACACCAAGTTGTTGCACATTTGAGTCCGGATGAAGCAAAAGAGTCAGCTAAAAGTGCAGTTGATGGGAAAGGAGTTCCTGTACGACATTTTGGAGTGATTCTAGAAATGGAGGAATGGGAAGCACTTGCTGAAAAAGTAAAAGAAGCTGGAATTGAATTTGTGATTGAGCCTTATGTTCGCTTTACGGGCGAACCCGGCGAGCAAGCAACTATGTTCTTCCTCGACCCAAGCGGTAATGCTTTAGAGTTCAAAGCTTTCGGAGATAAAAGTCAGATTTTTGCGAAGTGAACAAACTCACGAATCGAAAACCTCCGTCTCGTTTCACTAATTTTCGAAGTTTCATCTTACTGAATCAAGTTTAACACCCTCCGTCTTACTCCACTTCGTTTCGTAACCCAACTCCGTCAAGGGAGGAGTTATTCCGAGCTACAGTTAATTATTTTGTAAGGAATTGAGTTTTGTATGGTCTAACGGGAATGAAGAGGAACTCAATCATACCATATAATCCAGGATTAAGGAATTTTGCTAGAGAGCTAAGGAAAAACTCTACGTTAGGTGAGATTTTGCTCTGGAAAGAAATACGAAGAAGAAAATTGGGAGTTCAATTTCATCGACAAGTTCCTGTAAAGGATTACATCATCGATTTCTATTGTCATGAGGTAAAACTGGCTATCGAGGTTGATGGAAGTTCACATAACAGCTCTGAACAGAAAGAAAAAGATTTAATTCGTGATTATAATCTGGAACAATTGGGGATTACTGTGATCCGAATTGACGATTTAGATGTGAAGAGAAATATGGATTCTGTTGTTAGGTTTTTGAAATTTCGGATAAAGCAGATTTATTGTAGTAAAGAGTAAAGTCCTCCCTTGAGGGAGGTGTCCCGAAGAGACGGATGGTGTTTTTTTTGGTGATTGGGATTTGTATTCAAGTTTCGAACACCCCTCAGGGCAGACTTACTTTCCTAGCAAGATTCTACAACCCTGCCTCAACTTCCTCAATTCTACTGGAGTATTCTTCCCATTTAAACATCAAGTCGGTGATGTCGTTTTTGAGGGACTCGTATTCTAAGGAAGTTTCTTTAACACGATCTGCATCTTCGTAAAAATCGGTTTGAGCCATTAATTCTTCAATTTCGGCTTTTCGGGATTCTTTCTTTTCAATATCCGATTCTACTTTCTCAAGCTTTTGTTTAATTGGGCGAATACGTTTGTTGAGCTCGTTTCTTTTTTGAGCTTCCAATCGCTTAGCCTCTTTTCGTGAGCGTTCCGAATCTTGCACTTGAGCTTTAACCTTTTCCTGAACTTTAGGTGTTGAAGCTTGCTCTGATTCTTCTTTTTTCTTGTCTAAGAAGTAAGACACATTTCCTATATAGGTTTTAATTCTTCCAGGCTGAATTTCTAAGACTTTATTCACAATGGGATCAAGAAATGCTCTATCGTGAGATACAATCATACATGTTCCTTCATACTGTTGAAGGGCCTGTTGCAATATGTGGTTACTGCTCATATCAAGGTGATTGGTAGGCTCATCAAAAATGAGAAAATTTGCTGGCGAAAGGAGCATTTTAGCTAAAGCTAATCTTGATTTCTCACCACCTGAAAGTACTTTTACTTTTTTAAAAACATCATCTCCGGAAAATAGAAAACTCCCCAAAATAGATCGTAAACGACTTTCTTTTTCACCTGATCCCGCTTGCATCATTACACCTAAAGGATCAGTGTTTAAATCCAATTCATCAGCCTGATGCTGTGCAAAATATGAGGTGGTAACATTATATCCTTCAATACGTTTTCCAGCTTGAATGTGCTCTTTTCCAGAAAGAATTCGGATCAACGTAGATTTTCCAGCGCCGTTAGGTCCAACTACTGCAATTTTATCACCCTTTTCGATTTCGTAGTCAATGCCTTCAAATACTACATTATCGTCATATTTTTTGGTGATGTTTTCTAATTTCATGACCACCTGTCCACTTTTTGTTGGAGGTGGGAATCGAAAAGAAACCGTAGAAAGCTCGTCTTCAATTTCTATGCGTTCAATTTTCTCTAACTGTTTAACCCTACTTTGAACTTGCCGTGCTTTACTTGCTTTATATCGAAACCGTTCTACAAACTCTTCGGTATCCTTCAAGGCTTTGGCCTGATTCTTTTGAGCATTAATTAATAATTCGCGTTCTTCGGCCCATTTGCGCTCATAAAAAGAATAATTACCAGAATAATCACTCATCGATCCTTTACGAATAGCTAAGGTTCGATTAGTCATGGTATCTAAAAAGGCTCTATCGTGTGAAACCACAATTACTGCGCCCGGATAGTTTTTTAGGAAATTCTCAATCCATTGAAGAGATTCGATATCCAAGTGATTGGTAGGCTCATCCAAAAGTAAATAGGTAGGATTTTTAAGAAGAAGTTTAGCCAATGCAATACGCATCAACCAGCCACCACTAAACTCTGTAGTAGGGCGATCGAAATCAGATTCAGAAAAACCGAGTCCCATCAATACTTTTTCAATTTCTGAGCGGAGTGTGTATAGCCCTGAGGTTTCTAGCTGAGTTTGAAGTTCCCCATATTTTTCCAAGAGCTTTTCATACTCTTTAGATTCGTGATCGACGACTGCGAATTGCTCTTGAATTCCTTTCACTTTCATTTCAAGATCAAACAACTCTTTGAATGCTGTTTCCACTTCTTCAATAATGGTAAGCTCAAAATCAGGATCAACACCATCTTGTGGCAAATACCCGAGAGTTTCTTCATTAGACATCGAAACGTTGCCGGCATCTACTTCTTGAATTCCCATTATAATCTTCAATAGTGTAGATTTTCCGGCGCCATTTGGACCGACTAATCCAACCCGATCCCCGGGATTTATAATACAGTTTAATCCGTCGAGTAAATCTCGACTTCCCAACGAAAGCGTAATGTTATCTAGTTGTAGCAAGTAGTCCCTTTAAATCGATTTTCTATCAAACTTTTAAGATATGTATTTGTAATAAAAGTATGTGGTTGAAATAAAGTTTGAGTATCCTTAAAAAGAAATAAGTACAAAAAAATTCACAAGTTCTCACAAATGACATTATTGATCATCTATTTACTGCTCGCTGTTGGAGTTTCTTTTCTTTGCTCCATATTAGAGGCAGTGCTTTTGTCAATAACTCCATCGTTTATTGCATTAAAGCATAAAGAAGGTTCAAAAGTTGGAAATCTTCTCGTTGAACTCAAGAAAGACATCGATAAACCACTTTCAGCAATACTTAGTTTGAATACCATTGCTCACACGGTTGGAGCAGCCGGAGTTGGTGCACAGGCACAGGTAGTTTTTGGAAATTCATATATAAGTGTTACTTCAGCAATTTTAACATTGTTGATTCTGGTTTTTTCGGAGATAATACCAAAAACCTTAGGTGCGAATTACTGGAAAGAGCTTTCCAATATCTCGGCCCGAGCCATTAAATTATTGATCTTTATCACGTATCCTTTGGTTCTGCTTTCTAACGGAATCACGAGAAGGTTATCGAAAGATGGAGAGAATCAGACTCTAAGTAGAGAAGAGTTTTCAGCAATGGCAGATATCGGAGTAGAAGAAGGTGTATTTGAAGAAGGAGAATCTAAGATTTTTAAAAATTTAATTCGTTTTAGTTCATTACGTGCAGTGGATATTATGACTCCAAGAATTGTCGTAGTTCGCTTTAGCCAAGAAACAAAAATCTCAGAAGTACTTAGCAATGAAGAGGATCTAATTTTTTCGCGGTTTCCAATTTATGGAAAATCGGAGGAAGACATTGTAGGCTACGTACTCAAGAATGATTTGTACAAAGAGCTTTCTAAAGGAAATGGAGATTGGCCACTCAGTAAAATCAAACGTAATATTATAATCTTTCCAGAAAAAGTTCAGCTCAAATTATTCTTCGAAAAAATTATTGAGAAACAAGAACATATTGCAGCAATAGTTGATGAATATGGTGGGTTTTCAGGGATTGTCACGATGGAAGACGCAGTCGAAACTTTATTGGGTTTAGAAATTGTAGACGAAGCCGATACCATTGAAGACATGCAGATCCTTGCCCGTAAAAAATGGAGAGAAAGAGCTCAAAAAATGGGGATTTCAGTTCCGAATAAAACAGGGTCTACTTCTGAATCGCCAAAAAAAGATTCTAAATAGCTTATTGAAATAGGTAAGAGTGAATCTTCTGAGCTGTTTCTATCAATTGTTCTTCATTAACTACAAAACTGAATATTCTTTTCTCTTTTGTAAAGGTAATCATATCGATTTTTTCTTCACCCATCACTAAAAATATCTTTTTAGATAGTTCATCCATTTTAAAAATCCGACAACCAATCAAACTAACCAACCCTTTTCTTTCCTCAATAGCGATAGTTCCAACTTCAACGAGTTCCTTAGAGAGTTGAGTAAGTTTATCTGAATTAGAGAGTGCAATTGTAACTGAAGCTTCTGTGGTATTGACCGCATCAACGGGAAGTCGAAGTTTTTCCAATGCAGCAAATACTTTAGTAAGAAAAGAATAACCCATTACCGTCTCGTAAGCACTTACAGTTAATAGTACAATATCGTCTTTAAATGACATGGCAAGTACTTCTCTGTTGTGATTTGATTCACGAATAATCTTAGTCCCCACATCGTCAGGGCTAAACATATTTTTAACAAAAACAGGAATATTTCGCTCTTGAGCTGGTTTGAGCGTAGATGGATGCAGTACTTTTGCTCCGAAATAGGCCATTTCTGTGGCGTCGAAATAACTGAGTTCAGGAATGGGTTTTGCATGGGTTATAAATCTAGGGTCACTAGTATAAATTCCGCTAACATCTGTCCATATTTCAATTGCTTCTGCGTTAATCGCGCCCCCGATTAAACTTGCCGAATAGTCTGATCCTTCGAACCCTAGAGTAGTTGTGGTTTTATTAGGAGCTTCACCATAAAATCCACCAATAATCGGGGTAAAGCCACTGTCAAGTATGGTTTCTAAGGCACCGGATTTTTGATTAATCAGCCCACGATTAGGATTTGCTTTTCCATATTCATTATCTGTTTTGATGATTTTTTTTGCATCAATAAATTGAGTTAGCATATCTACTGCTAGACCACATTGGGCAAGTAAAAATGAAGAAATCTGTTCTCCAATGGCTGCAATAGCGTCTTTCATGCTGTCTTCCAGATCACCACTTTTTGCTACATATTGCAATAGTTTTTTTAGCTTGTTGATGTGCTCTTCAATCTTTTTATCACAACTTTCTTTAATTAAAAGATTCTTTGGATGTGGATTTTCCTCAAGAAAACGGTCTACAAGATGCTGATGACGATTGTGGATATCATCAGCAATAGAATTCGCCTCATCAAGTTTTCCCGACGCGGCTAGTTGTGCTGATTCAATAAGTTGGCGAGTAGTTCTTGCGGTAGCAGATACAATAACTACAGGGTATTCATACTTCTTAATGATATCCAGAACTTGCTTCCAAGATTGGTGATCATTCATTGAAGTTCCGCCAAATTTAAGTACGTGTATGTTCATAGAATTTATTTGAAGCGCCTAAAATAAGGGTTCTATGATCGGATTGCATTCTTAATAAATGATAAAGTTCCAAGCCTGTAAGGGCAATTCATGAATTGCCCTTACAGGCTTGGAAAAGAAAGCCTATCTTGCCATGAAAAAATGCAGGTTGCAGTAATTGGTGGAGGAGCCGCTGGTTTTTTTAGTGCTATTTCGGCTAAAACTCATTATCCGGAAGCTAAAGTCACGATTTATGAAAAGTCGGACAAGCTTCTATCTAAAGTAAAAGTTTCTGGTGGCGGTAGATGCAACGTTACGCATCATTGCCTAAAGGTTGGAGACTTGGTAAAATTCTACCCAAGAGGAGAGAAGTCACTTAGAAAAGCATTCGGAATTTTTTCAACCACCGATACCATTAAATGGTTTGAACGGCGAGGAGTGGAGCTAAAAACAGAAGCAGACGGACGCATGTTTCCGACTACAGATTCTTCACAAACGGTTATCGATTGTTTGATGAAAGAAACTCAAAAACTTGGAATTGGCGTTAAGACTAAATCTGCAATTAAAAAGCTAATTATAGAAGATGACGGGTATGTGCTTAGCTTCAAAAATGGTGAGACTAAGTTTGTTGATAAAGTAATTGTAGCTACAGGAGGTAGTCCAAGATCAGAAGGATTTGATTGGTTGAGAGAACTCGGTCATTCTATTGAAGAACCTGTTCCATCGCTTTTTACTTTCAATATGCCGAACGAACGAATTAAAGAATTGATGGGTGTAGTAGCAAGTCCAGCAACCGTAAAAGTGATGGGAACTAAGCTAAAAAGTACCGGTCCACTTTTGATTACTCACTGGGGAATGAGTGGTCCTGCTATATTGAAACTTTCTGCTTTTGGAGCTCGGATTTTACATGAAATGGAATATCAGTTTAAAGCTTTAGTGAATTGGACAGGAGAAAAATCTGAGCAAGAAATTAGGGAAGTTTTAACAGAAACTGTTTCTCGTAATCCTAAAAAGAAAGTACAGAATGTGAATCCATTTGCGTTGGCAGGTCGACTTTGGGAGTTTTTGTTATTTAAAATTGAGATTTCTGATTCGATGATTTGGGATAATATGGGTAAGAAAAACATCAACCGATTAGTGCATGTATTAATGAACGATGAGTATCAGGTTTCTGGAAAAACAACATTTAAAGAAGAGTTTGTTACTTGTGGCGGAATTAGTTTACAGGATGTGAATATCAAAACCATGCAAAGTAAGTTAAGTCCTAATCTCTATTTTGCTGGCGAAGTCTTAGACATCGACGGAGTGACAGGAGGTTTCAATTTCCAAAATGCCTGGACAAGCGGATTTATAGCGGGGAAGTTAGGGTAATTGGTAGTTGGAGGCTGAAATAGTTAAATCCCAGCCTCTAAACTTGCTCAACTAATATCATCCGAAAACACAGCATGAATTCCCTGGCGAAGGTTATACTGACTCTTCATCACTTCTCCATAGGCTCCGGAGCTACGAATGGCAAGTAAGTCACCACGTTTTACTTCAGCTAATTCGATGTCTTTTCGGAAAGTATCTGAGCTTTCACAAATAGGACCAACAACGTCGTATTTTTTTGGTGGAAGTGAACTTGTTAGTACATCTATGTTATGAATGGCCTGATAAAGTGCAGGCCGAAGCAGTTCGGTCATTCCTGCATCAACCACAGCAAAGGTTTTCTCTAATCCGGTTTTGGTGAAAAGCACTTTAGTTATAAGGCTTCCACACTGTCCAACAATGGAACGTCCTAATTCAAAATGCAGTGATTGATGTGGTTTTAGATTTATATATTCTTCAAAGAGATTAAAGTATTGTTCAAAATCTGGAATAGCGTTTGAGTCTGGGTTCGAATAATCAATCCCAAAACCACCTCCCACATTAATTATTTCCAGTTTAAATCCTCTTTCTTCAAAAAGACCATTGAGTTGATTGGCTCTCTCACAAAGTTCTCTAAAAGGTTTCATTTCTTGAATCTGTGATCCTATGTGAAAATGAATACCGATAAGCTTTATATGTTTCATCGAAGGTAAGTCAACGAAAATTTGTTCTAGATCAAGACTATTAATACCGAACTTATTCTCCTTTAATCCTGTGGTGATGTAATGATGTGTTTTTGCATTCACATTCGGATTCAACCGCAAGGCAACCCGCGCAACGGTGCCTATTTCTTCAGCTAATTCATTAATGACATGCAGTTCCTGGCTCGATTCTACATTGAAACAGAAGATATTGTTTTGAAGCCCTAGTTTAATTTCTGAATCTCTTTTTCCTACTCCAGCAAAAGCTATTTGTGAAGAATCAAAGTTACAATTTAAAGCGTGTTGAACTTCACCTCCACTCACACAATCGGCATGTAAACCAGCTTTTCTAATTTCTTCTAGAATTCTGGGTTGGTTATTTGCTTTGAAAGCATAATGGATGTGAAATCCTTTAGAAATTCCATGGGTTTTAATTTCTTCGAGTGTTGAGCGAAGTAAATCTAAATCGTAATAATAAAATGGAGTCTCGTCTTTTTTAAAAGAATCAACAACGGTATTAGTGAACATATTTGTAAGTATGGCTTATGCTTTTTCTTCGATGGTTTGAGTTGGTACAAGATCGTCTTTATTTGCGATAGTTAATGCAATAATTGAGTCTCCGGATTGTGGATTTGGCGGATTATCAACAGAAAAAGGAATTACATTTTCATTGTCTGCACTGAGTACAAAAAAAGGAATAGAATCTGACCCATACAAATTCTGGTACTGTTTATAACTGAAATCGTCGGTTATGGGAGTATTGCTTACTGTAACTTCAGAATTCACAAAATTTGTGACGGCATCAAAATTAGTCTCTGGAGAGAATAATGTTCTTCCACCTAAAAACTCGCTAGAATCTTTCGCCCTACGTTTTGATGTTTCTGATTGAGCCAGCTGGTACACATTTGAACTTCCAAAATATTCGGCAAAACTTATAGCGGCTAAAGAATTTACTTCATCATTTGGAGTTAAAGCCAACAAATGTCCAATTCCATCTAAGCTTATTTCGTCCATTGCATACTCTGAAAGAATATTCCCATAATAAGTATTGAGCCCAGATTTTCTAGCTTTTGAAATATTCTCCCAATTCGAATCTGCCACCAGAACTTTCAATCCCAAATCTTTTAATGTAGTAGCAACCATTCTAGACCAATCATGAGCTCCAAGAAATAGAACTCCAGTAGGTTTCGGTTTGGCTACTCCAAGTAATCTTGCTACGGGGACAGCTGAAAGGCCATAAACAGTTACCGTTGCAATGATAACAATGAAAGTATAAGGGACAAGCTGTTCGGCAACGGCATAACCTTCTTCCTCAAGTCTTATTGCAAATATTGCTGAAATAGCTGCTGCTACTATTCCTCTAGGCGCCATCCAAGCGAGAAAAGCTTTTTCCTTAATGGTAAGTTTAGAACCAATAGTTGCTCCAAAAATCGAAACCGGACGCACAATAAAGAATAGAGCTAGTAAAAACCAAAGGCTGTTTAAATTGAAATATTCAAGATGTTCAATTTTTAATCTGGAGGCGAGTAAAATGAAGAGAGTTGAGATTAATAGAACCTGAAGATTCTCCTTAAATTCAATAATATGCTTAATACGTATTGCTTTTTGGTTCGCTAAAATAACTCCCATCACTGTAACAGCCAATAATCCTGATTCGTGTTGCAAGGTATTTGAAGCAGTAAATACTGCAATTACGATCATTAGTGTAACTGGGTTTTGAAGGTAGTCGGGTAGCCAGTGTTTTTTCATTGCCAGATACATAATTCCTGCTCCAAGGGCTCCAAAGAAAGTTCCATCAACAATAGTAGTAACAATTACCAGTCCTGCTTTTC
Source organism: Balneolaceae bacterium (assembly GCA_040222455.1). Lineage (GTDB taxonomy): Bacteria > Bacteroidota > Rhodothermia > Balneolales > Balneolaceae > RHLJ01. The sequence goes on from JAVKDD010000001.1 coordinate 84,096, forward strand.
CAGAAATACTTTCAAATCCGCCGGCAAGAATAATCTCAAAAACTAGAACGGCCATCATTGCGCCAATAGGATCGTTTACAATTCCTTCCCATTTTAAAATGGAACCCGATGTTTCAGTAGGGCGAACTTGTCGCAATAAGGGAATAATAACTGTTGGACCTGTAACAATAAGAATTGCTCCGAATAGAACAGAGATTTCAATCCCAAGATCTAAGAATATATAGGCGGCAATGGAAGCTAAAAACCATGTAGTGGCAATCCCGATAGTGATTAATTTAATGACCACTCCGCCAATCTTCCTGAATTCCGACATACTTAAACTTAATCCGCCTTCAAATAGAATAATAGCAACCGATATAGATACAAAAGGACTTAGCAGTTTACCCATAAGTGCATCAGGTTCAATAAATCCTGTAACAGGTCCTGCAAAAATACCAAAAGCAAGCAGCATTAATATAGCTGGGAGTTTAGTACGCCAAGCAAGCCATTGAGCTGAAATCCCCAAAGCAATAACACCTGCCAGCCCTACTAAAATTTGTTCATCCATTTAATCGATTGAATTTTATTTTACTCTACTATCCAAACATAACATTCTTTTAAGTAAGAATTAGTTCACAATATTTGATAATAAATGTGATGACGGGAATGAAAAAGTTCTTTATTCTGATTATTGTTAATTAATAGCTTTATTAACGGTTTAAAAAAATTCAGTATGGCCAATAAAGATAAAAAGCTTTCTAAAAAGTTGACCTTATTTGATGTGTATGCAGTAAGTACTGGTGCTATGTTTAGCTCAGGATTTTTCTTACTTCCCGGTATCGCTGCTATGGAAACAGGTAACGCGGTATTTTTAGCATATCTGGCAGCTGCATTTTTGATACTCCCATCCATGTTTAGTGTTGCTGAACTATCTACTGCAATGCCGAAAGCTGGAGGCACGTACTATTTTCTTGACCGTAGTTTAGGACCATTAATTGGCACAATTGGAGGGTTAGGTTCATGGATAGCACTTGTTTTTAAAAGTTCTTTTGCACTCATCGGGATGGGAGCTTACCTGAGCCTATATGTAGATATTCCAATTTTACCACTAGCCCTTGTTCTTACCTTTGCCTTTGGGTTATTAAATATTTTTGGTGCTAAAGAAACTGCACTCCTGCAACGTATTTTAGTAACTACCCTTGTCTTGATAATGACGTTCTTTCTTATTCAGGGATTGAATTACATGTACTTAACAGATGTAATTTTACCTCCACTACAAGAAGATAACTTTTTTACCAATGGGATTAATGGATTTATATCTACCATAGGCTTGGTTTTTGTTTCTTACGCCGGGTTAACTAAAGCCACGAGTATAGCAGAAGAAGTACAGAATCCTGATCGGGCAATTCCACTAGGAATGTTTCTTTCTCTATTAACAGCAGCGATTGTATATGTAGTAGGTGTCTTTATCTTGGTGAAGGTTCTACCTGCAAATATTCTTTTTGAGAGTTTAACACCCGTAGCTGATGGTGCTAAGGTAATTCTTGATTTTATGCCGGGTTCATCGGGTGTGTTACTTGTAGTAATTGCAGCCATTGCAGCATTTGCTTCTACTGGAAATGCAGGCATAATGTCTGCTTCAAGATATCCGTTGGCGATGAGTAGAGATAATCTACTTGGTAAAATATTTGGTAGAATTGGAAAATTTAAAACTCCTCACATTTCTGTAATAGTTACAGTTTTTTTAATGGGACTAGTACTTTTATTATTCGATGTTGAAGCGGTTGCAAAGTTGGCAAGTGCTTTTCAATTATTGCTTTTCTTCTTGATAAACCTCTCTGTTATTGTAATGCGAGAGAGTAAAATTGAGGCATATAAGCCAGGTTATAAGTCTCCATTTTACCCATGGGTTCAGATTGCTGGGATGATCATCTCGCTATGGTTGGTTGCCGAAATGGGATTATTAGCTGTTGGTTTAACTGGAACACTAATAATCTTATGTATTGGTTGGTATTTCTATTATGCACATGGAAAGGTAAAACGACAAGGAGCTATTTACCATATTCATGCGCGTTTAGGACAACGTAGATATGAAGCATTAGAGCATGAGCTTATGACTATTATTAACGAGAAAAACCTAAATACATCATTGACCTATGAAGAGGTAATTGCTAGGTCTATTGTGAATCAGGTTTCAAATGACCAATCAGATTTTGATCGGTTAATTCTAAAGTCTACCATTTCACTTTCAGAACGACTAAATGTTGATAAAAAAGAGCTTAGAGAAGGACTTTTCGATCTTGAAAAGGACTTTACAAAGCTTAAGGATGGAGTTTATTTCAATTTTGTAAGAATGGACGAGGCGCAATTTCCAGAAATGGTGGCAATTCAATCGGTTGAAGGGATTATTTTAGATGAAGGAAAAGATGAAGTTGCTCACGCTCTAATATTCTTAGTTACTCCTTCAGATAGTCCTCTACTGCATATGAGAATTATTGGACACTTAGCGGAATTAATTGAAGCAGAAGACTTTCTTGATCGCTGGAAAATGGCCCCGGATAAAAATGCTCTAAAAGAAGTTCTACTTAGTGATGAGCGATTTATTCATGTCCGTATTCAAGAGCATACAAAAAGTGAAGAATGGATTGGAATTAAAATAATGGAAATGGATCTTCCGGGAGAATGTCTAATCGCAATAATTGAAAGGGATGGGGGAATTATCATTCCAAAAGGCAATACAAGGCTTGAATCAGGGGATGTTCTATCTATTTTAGGTTACCCAGATGATATCAAGTTGCTTAAAGAAAATTTAGAAGATTAAATACTTATTCTAAGTAGTTAGTTCAGTATACTAGAAACGAATAATTGAATTCACTTAGATTAGTTTTTTTATGAGTCACGATAAATTATCAAAAGAGTTAGGACTGTCTGATGTTTATGCGATAGCCACTGGCGCTATGTTTAGTTCTGGTTTCTTTTTACTACCCGGACTAGCAGCAGCCGAAACTGGGCCGTCTGTCTTTTTAGCTTATTTGGTATCTGGGATTATTGTACTACCTACAATGTTTAGCGTAGCTGAATTAGCTACAGCAATGCCAAAGTCTGGTGGTACGTATTATATAATTGATCGAAGTTTAGGTCCAATGATAGGAACCATAGGTGGATTCGGTTCTTGGGTTGCCTTAGTACTAAAAAGTGCATTTGCATTAATTGGAATGGGAGCCTACATATCTATTTTTTATGATGTTTCAATTATTCCAATTGCAGTTATTTTAACCATTGTTTTTGGGATTCTGAATGTTGTAGGTGCGAAAGAAACAACATTTTTGCAAAAAATATTAGTTGCAGCATTGGTAACAATTATGGTGTTTTATGTACTGCAAGGACTTTTTGCTGTATTCTCTCCTGGACTAATCGAACAGACCAAAACAAGATTTACACCTCTATTTATTGATGGATATTACGGTTTCTTTGCTACGGTTGGAATGGTATTTGTATCGTATGCCGGGTTAACAAAAGTGGCAAGTATCGCAGAAGAAGTAAAAAATCCAGATAGAAATATTCCATTAGGGATGTTCCTAGCTATTATTACAGCCGTAGCAGTTTATGTAGTTGGTGTATTTATAATGGTTTCGGTACTCGATCCTAATGAGTTCCGAGAAGACCTAACTCCTGTCGCTACTGCTGGTGAAGCATTTTTACATTGGCTTCCAGAACCAACTGGGTTGATATTGGTGGTTATAGCAGCCGTTGCAGCTTTTGCATCTACAGGTAATGCTGGGATCATGTCGGCTTCACGTTATCCGATGGCAATGGCAAGAGATAAACTGATTAATGAAAAGTTTGCAAAAATCGGGAAACTTGGCACACCACATTGGTCGGTTCTTGGTACGGTAGTTATGATGATTATCATTCTCCTGGCCTTTAACGTGGCGGAGGTTGCAAAACTAGCAAGCGCTTTTCAACTTCTTCTCTTTGGATTGTTGAATCTTGCTGTAATCGTAATGCGAGAAAGTAAAATCAAGGAATATGATCCTGGTTTTAATTCGCCTTTTTATCCTTGGTTACAAATTGCTGGTATCATTTTTTCTATAGTCTTGATTTTTGAAATGGGTGGGCTCTCTATACTATTTACGGTTATTGTAAGTGTATTTGGTGTGATATGGTTTAAATATTATGCATCAGATAAAGTAGATCGACAAGGCGCAATTTTTCATGTTCATGCTCGGTTAGGTGAAAACAAAGATCATGGATTAGAAGTAGAAATGCGCGGTATTATTAAGGATAAAGGACTTCGTCAAGGGGATGAATATGAAGAAATGATTTCTCGGTCTTCGGTTTTGGATATAAATAAGTCGATCAGTTATAATAAAATTGTAGAAAAAGTATCACATCTTTTCGCTCCAAAATTAAATAAAGATGATGCAGAGTTAACAAAAATATTCAGTGCATTCGATAAAGAACATGTTATTCCCATTGGTGGTGGAGTTGCACTAAATCATGCCCGAATTGAGGGTGATGTACATCCGGAAATGGTATTAGTTAGAATTAAAAAAGGAATTAAGACAGAAGGGCTAGGACATTTAAAATCAGATAAGTCGGGCAGCGATAAATTATTTTCAATTTTATTTTTGATAAGCTCTGAAGGAGATACTGGACAACATTTGAGAATGTTAGCTCATATTGCTGAAAAAGTAGGTGTCCAAAATTTTACGGATCGTTGGCTGAATGCCGAAGGCGAGGTTGAGCTGCGTGAAATTCTATTAAGAGATGAGCGCTTTATCCGATTGGTATTAAGTGAAAAGGATGATACTAAGCAATATGTAGGAAAAATGATTAAGGATTTGAAACTTCCAGGGCAGAGTTTAATTACGATTATATATCGAGATGGTAAAGTTAAAATACCGCATGGAATTACGGTAGTCCAAGAAGGGGATGAGTTATCGATCATTGGAGAAATAGAAGATATTAATGCTCTTAAGAAGCTGATTTCGAAATAAATCAATTAATAAGAGAAAAAATTTCTAGGATATATTAGTTATTATTTTGAACTCAATTTTTATTAAAAAATGCGAGTATTTTTTCCAATGAAAGTGTTTGTTCGTCACTTTCTTTCATGTTTCGCAGAGTAAATTGATCATTTTCTAATTCGTTATCTCCAACGATAAGTGCAAAACTAGCATTTTCTCTATTAGCATCCTTCATTTGAGCACGCATCGAACGCCCCAAGTAATCCATTGTAGCAGAAACACCTTTTTCTCTGAACTTAGGTAGCGTAGTTAAGGCCCAGGTTCTCGCCGCTTCGCCAAGGCTTATAATATAAATATCCACCGATTTTGGTTCCGAAAGCTGAATGTCTAGTTCCTCACAAGCGATCAGCAAGCGTTCTATTCCTGCAGCAAATCCAACGGCTGGTGTTGGTTGACCTCCAATTTCCTCAACCAATAAATCATATCTTCCGCCACCTGCAAGGGCATCCTGAGATCCTAAATCTGGGCTTGTAAGCTCAAACGCAGTTCGTGTATAATAATCCATTCCTCGAACTAACAAGGGATCGAGAGTAAATTCGATGTTCAGTTTCTTAAGGTAATCACAAACAGCTTCAAAGTGTGTAGATGATTCTTCATTGAGATAGTCACTTATTACTGGAGCATTTTTAATGAAAGTCTGATCTTCTGATTCTTTCGAATCCAGAATACGCATCGGGTTCTTTTCAAATCGTTTTTGAGAGAGTTCACTAAGTTTATCAAAGTGTGGTTTCAGATAATCCCGTAAAACAGATTTGTATTTTTCACGACTCTCAGGATCGCCAACAGAATTAATCTTTAAGTCAAAATTCTTAATCCCAATTCGCTTATAAATTTGCATCATAAAGGCAATACATTCAACATCAGCAACTGGATCATCACTCCCAATAATCTCTAAACCAAACTGATGAAATTGACGCTGTCTTCCTTTTTGGGGTCGTTCTGCACGAAACATTGCTCCGATATAATATAGTTTTTGAGATCCTCCTCGTTGGTCTAAATGATGCTCAACAAAAGACCGAACAACCGGCGCTGTTAGTTCTGGACGAAGCACATAATGACTGTCACCTTTGGTAAAGGCAAAGATTTCTTTTGTAACAATATCTGTTAGTTGCCCAACCCCTCTTTTAATGAGTTCTGTTTGCTCCATTATTGGCGTTCTAATTTCCTCAAAATTAAACTTCGCTGCCTCTTCATGTATAATTTCTTCAATAGCTCTCCATTTTGGAGATTCATCTGGAAGAATATCGAACATACCAAGGTGTGTGGTGTATCGTGCTTTTGCCATTCGGGCTTTGTTACATTTTATAATTGAGTGGGCAAAGATAAGGTAGAATAGGCTTATTTGCTTGAAGTAGAAGTGGTAGTATTATGTATGAATAATAGATAATACTTCATTTAAGAAGGACATTGCTTATTTTTCCAAAAACATAATAAGTAGATATATGAAAATTATTAGTGTAGTTGGAGCAAGGCCAAATTTTATGAAAGTTGCTCCATTGAGTATCGCATTTAAGAAGTACCAAGAGATAGAGCATAAAATTGTACATACTGGGCAGCATTATGATTATTCAATGAATAAACTCTTTTTTGAGCAACTAGGGATTCCCGATCCTGATACTCACCTAAACGTAGGAAGCGGTTCTCATGCTAAGCAAACTGCTGAAATTATGTCAAAATTTGAAGATATTCTTATTCGGGAAAAACCAGATTATGTACTCGTTGTTGGAGATGTAAATTCTACGTTAGCATGCTCACTGGTTGCTTCAAAAATGCATATTAAAGTAATCCATGTGGAATCGGGACTTAGAAGTAATGATCGAAAGATGCCAGAAGAGCTAAATAGGATTGTTACTGATAACCTTTCGGATATTCTTTTTGTATCTGAAGAAAGTGGGTTGATAAATCTTGAAAGGGAAGGGATTCCTTCAAATAAAGTACATTTCGTTGGAAATGTAATGATCGACTCATTGATAAGAAATTTAGAAAATGCTGATAAAAGCGATGTAATGAGTAAATCTGGGCTAGATTCTCAATCATTTGGTCTTGTAACTTTACATAGGCCTTCAAACGTCGATACTAAGGAAAGTCTTGAGAAGCTAGTTAGGTTATTAAGCTCAATTTCAGATAATCATAAATTGGTATTTCCAATGCATCCAAGAACTAAAAATAATCTTAGCAAGTTTGGTTTATTGGATTCGATTCAATCAAAGCAAAATATACAAGTTCTGGAACCTCAAGGATATTTCGAGTTTCTAAAACTGATGAAAGAATGCTTATTTGTATTAACTGATTCCGGAGGTGTTCAAGAAGAAACTACTTATCTAAATGTACCTTGTATTACAATTCGAGATAATACTGAAAGACCGGTCACATGTACTTTAGGAACAAATACGCTAGTTCTATTTAAAGATATTGACCAGGTTGAGGATATTTTAGCGTCTAAGCTTTCAAAAAAGAAAAATGAAATTACAGTTCCTTATTGGGATGGAAAAACAGCGACCCGTATTGCTGAAATCATAATTGCACATTTTGAATCAATCAAGTAAATAAGCGTTTTATATTCTGCGACCAATTTTTAGGATTTTTCCAATCCTGCCAAATCTTTTTTATTTGTAAAAGCTCTATTTCTTCGAAAAAATTCAATGTGTAAAGAAGAATAGGGAAGAGTAAAATAGCAATTACTTTGATTATTAATCGTGGTATCAATTCCCAATCGTTTGTTAATAAAGCAACATAAACAAGAAGAGCCCCAAGTATAAACATGAGTGTAATTTTACGCCATTCGAACTGTATAGGATATACTTTATTTGAAAAGTAGAAGAGGCCTCCAAAATAACAAGCCTGAGACAGTAGACTTGCAATAGCTGCACCTATGGCACCAAAGTAAGGAATGAGCGCAAAGTTTAAGGCAAGATTTAAGCTTGATATTATAGCTGTAGTGAGACTAATTCGAGATGTTTTTTTAGTAATATGAAGCCCTGTTACTACAATCTCTTTAAGGGCTACAAAATACATGCTGAATGCGAGTACAGGTATTACTGCAAAAGATGCCCAGTACGTTGTACTTCCAGTAAAAATTTTAAGAAACTCTTTACTAAAAAGAGAAACAACCATGATACAAATCATCATTACGAAGCCGTAATATGTCATTGATTTGGTATAAAAACGACGGTTATCTTCATCATTAATTTTTCTGAAAATTATAGGGGTAATTGCCATACTCACAGAGCCAATTACAAACACCTTTAATAAAGATGATATTTTATATCCTAATGAATAAAGACCTACTTCAACTAGACCAGACCTACTATTTAGAACAAAGCGGTCAAGTACATTTATTGAAGCAGCTACAGCACCAGCAATCATCATAGAAATACCATATCCTAACATTTCTTTAAAAACAGGAATATGTATTCGGGCAATAGTATTTTTGAATACATAAGGAATCAGGAAAATGATATAGGAAGTAAAACCTGCAATTTGCCCGACATAAATAGCTTTTAAACCTTCCTCAAGAACCAATAAATAGTATAGGGTTGCAATTAAAGTAACAAAGAGCTTCAGTAAGTTGCTGGATGTGAAAAAAGCAGCTCGGTCTTGTAACCTCATCAATGTTGCCGGAAGATTCCCTATAGCTTGTAAGCCAGTTGAAATTATTACTAAAAGAAGAACATCTTGATAGTTAGAATTGTTAAATAATAATAGAGAGAGCTTTTCTCGATATAAAAGAGAAATAAAAACGACAGCTAGAACCAGAACAGTTACTAAAGCAGAAGCGGTAAAAAAAGTAGATTTATTTTCATTTTCAGATTGTTCGTAATACCACCGGAATAAGGAATTATAAAGACCTAGACCTACTAACAATACAAGAATTTGGCTAACTGCCTCAAATACTCCAAGAGCACCATAATCCTCAATACTAAGATATTTTGGATTAGTCAAAAAAGGAAGAAGTACAAAGCCAACTAACTTTACTGAGATATTACCAATCCCGTAAATGAACGAGTTTTTAAAAGTTTCTTTTACATATTTAAGCAAGGCAAGTCCTTAATTTTGCACTACACAACAACTATTTTTTGTTCTTTATACAATAAATATCTTGATAAAGCCCTAAGCATCCAAGCCTGTGACCATCTCATGTATTTTATCTCCGATCTATAAATACGATTTGTAAAGCGGCTTTTTTCCAGTCCATAAAAGAAATCTCCACTCGCTTCATCATATAAATGATCCACTGTCCAATTCAGTACTTTTGTTGCTTTTGGAAATGCATCACTATTGTACGAATATAAAAATGTTAAGCAGTTAATCGCTTCAGCGGCTGAGTGAATATCAACCCGATAGGTTTTATCTGATTTCAATTTTGGAGTTCCATCATCTTTAAAAAAATTATTCAAATAATAACTAAGACCCTTTTTTAATGCAGAATGTACATCCTCCCTTTTTGTATAAAAGTGAATGCTTCCAAGCATTCTGAGTACAAATCCAGTATGATAATTATCTATAAAATTCTGTGGAGCTTCAGGTGGGCCATTATAATCAAAAGCGCCGTTATCATGTTGATCAGAAATCGTGTAGTTAACAGCCTTATTCCCCAGTTCAATCCAGTTTTGATTCTCAGTTTCGAGTCCCACTTTAATCAAAAAATCTGCTACAAAAAGATTTAGATTATGAACATGATTCTGATAATGGGGGATATATGAGAAGCATATTTTATCATTCGAAATCTCACTAATAGGTAATTGAGATAAAAACTGAGCAATACTTACGCATTTATCTAAATCAGTTGAGTTGTTGGTAACTCTGTAATTCGTCCAATAGTATTCGCCAACCGCTGTTGTTACTATTCCATTAGGAGTATTTTTTGGGATCAATTCTTGAGATTGCCAATCAAATGGATATCCCCATCCTAACCCATCGTAAATTTCAGTTTTTTGACTATCAAGTAATTGATCAATTCGATTTCCAACGGTTGTAAGAAGGGAAGGGTCAAGCTTTCTTAAAAGTGATAGTTCAACACTTGCAGTACCAATTAGGCCAAGTGCTTTAGAATTATGAGCAGGTTTAATATTAAATAGTTTCCGAGCTCGAAGTGGATGTTGGTAAACTAGTTCAAGTATTACCTCACGAATTATCTCATTGAATTTATTTTTCTTTCCGAATTTAATAAGCTTCAAAAAAAATGAACTCGATTTTATATCATAGGGATCATAGCCTTTAAAATCTTGATCAGTGATTTTCTTCAAAAAAGTTAGAAGTAATATATCTAGTTCATGCCGCATCTATGATAATTTTTGGTAATAGCTAAACATATGATCGTACACTGGAATCTTTTTTATAAATGGAATAGAATCTAATAAAGCAGGGATTTTAGAATGAATAGGTTTAAATAATTTGACATTTTTCAATGGTTTAAACATCCCCCCAATTGAATAATATCGTTTAACCAAAGAAAAATTTGAATCAGCTAAATAGTGGTCTAGAAATGTTTTTGAATAAAAATTCAAATGTTCTGGTGGAGAATACATGTGCCACTTTTGTTTTAAAAACTTGGCTTTTAAAGTTTGGTGCGACGGAATTAAGATGACAAGAATACCCCCAGGTTTAACAAGGCTATTTAAGGTCTCCATAAATTTCAAAGGATCAACTAAATGTTCCATAATCGCATAAGAAGAAACAATATCAAACGTCTCGTCAAAATTAATATCCTCCAGAAAACTTTGGTGTGTTTCGAGACCTCTTTTCTTTGAAATTTCGCAAAAGTATTCAGAAAGCTCTACTCCAACTCTCTTTATATCAGAATCAAAATGCATTAGAAAATCTCCCGTTCTTGAACCTACATCTAGAACAGAATCTGGTTTTTTGCTAAGCAACCTTGTTAAAATCTGTTCCTGATTTTTCCAATAGGGTTTGGGAGAAAATTCAACTGGAAAATTAGCTCTTTGTTCAGCTAGGTTTTCATATAAATGTGATAACGAAACATCATGTTCATTGTGATCAAAAAAACGACTAGAGCAGTTTTTACATTCGTATAAGTTATACTGATGCGGAGTTACGGGAGATTGAACCTTTTTAATACTTTTTATTTCTATATCGCAAAATTTACAAAACATATTATGAGTCCAAAACCTCATTAAGATTAGCTTTATGAATGCAATTAAACGCTGATACTATTTCATCATTTATTTTCGAAGTAACTATACCAACACCCTTTATCATATTAACCGGTACTTCTTTTGATTCTGAACCTGTTATTTCTATTCTAATAATTTCAGCAATATTTAAATGGGTTCCAATCATGGTATTATTTTAACCCACTTAAGACTTCATGGCTTACCTTCTCAAGGCTGTCAATATTCCTATTTTCAAATACGATGCATTCTTTCTGTCTATTAGTTAGATCACTAGCTACAACTTTTGTCCCCATCATTATTGCCTCGCTTACACTAATTCCATAGCCATCATATAGTGTGGGTCTAATCATCAAATCACAATCACTAAATAATGCCCAAAGCTCTTGAAATCCATCAAGGATATAAAAATGAGAGGATAAATTATTCTCTTCAAGTTTAATAACTTGAGACTCTAAATATTCCGAAGAAGAGTTTCTTATACCTAACGCAAAAATCATTCCTATATCAGGATATTTTTTTGACAACCGAATTAAAAGTTCAATGGATAAATCTAAACCATACACATCTATGCCTTCCTTAAAGTGAATCCTGTATGCGTTCAGGATAATAATTGGTGAATGTTCTTTTAAAAATATTTTTAATGAGTCGGGGTATGATTGCTTAATCTTCGTAAGCTCTGTGATATCAGGAGGTAAAAAAGAGGATTTAACAAATATTTTTTCTTCTAGGTGAGGCCTCGTTTCGACAATTGCTTCTTTAGCAATATTTGAAACCGCATTTATTTGTGAAACTCTATCAAGTAATTTGTCAAGCGTTTTGTTGAAATGTTTGCTTTCGTCAGAGTAAAAAATGGGGTTATGTGCAAAAAGAAAAATTTCGAAACGAAAAAAGAATCTGGCTACGAGTATCGCGTATAAAATTTGAAGTGAGGGAGTATGAATATGTACTTGATCGTACCTTTTGTACAGAATATTGAAGAGTAAGCCCCAAAAATTAAAGCCTCTATTTTTCTTAGAAGGATCATGGACTTTATAACTTATGTTAGATTTTCTAAGAATAAGTAGTAGCCTTGATATGTGAGTAGATACTCCTCCAATTGGTGGCGGAATTGTTCCAACAATTAAGCATTCTTTATTCTCTGAATATCCCCATTCATTTAGTGATTTTAGATAGTCTTCAACATCTAAATCTAAATTAACCATTACTTAATAACTTCATAGATATAGAAATCCGCAAATGATCCCTTGTTTGCATCACCTTGAAATTTGATTTCATTCGGGATATGGGTAGTTAATTGCCAGTTGGGCTTATTTTTCTCTATCCAATCTGTAAATTTTCTATGCTTTACATGTGATAAAGTATTGCCAGATTGGTCGTTGGTATTGGAGCTGTAAATGGCTACAAATCCTGAAGAAGAACCAAATAACTTTTGCATATAATCTTCAAAAATTTCGTCTTCAACTAAATGATAAATTACATCAAGTGATAGTACTAACTCTGCTACCTCGCCAGAATAATCGGATACTAATTTAAACGATTTAGAATGATCGTCACTGAATATTTCACGGCAAAGTTCAATTGCTTTTGAGCTAACATCAAAACCTAAATAATTAGGGTAATTTGCAAATCTAAGTTGATTACCGTCTCCCGAGCCAAATTCAATTACGGTATTAATATTATTTTTTGATACAAAATCATTCAATAATTTCGCTTTAAATTGGGCTAATTCATTATAAGAACCGGGGCCAGAATTCCCCCCCTTGTCATATCTCGAAATCCAATATTCCTCTGAGTTATCAAATGGGATGGTTGATGGACTAAAAAATCTTACAATAGATCTAAGTATGGGAATTTTCTTTATGTACTTATTCATTTAGCGCCGATATAAGCGTTAAACTTGTGGTATCTAAAAGTGAGTTTAATGGAATAGGCCATTCAGTTCCCTTTTTGATCGAATTTGAAAAAGCTTTAATGATAGATTCATGTCCTTTATCTCCAGATTTTTTGATCGTATTAAGCTTTATGCCATATCCATTTAACGTTTCAAAATCATCTAATACAATACTTTTTTCATCAAAGAAGATTTCAATTCTTTCTTTTGAAAGTGCATTATTTCCCTGACCAGTATAAACAAGCGAACAAATAGAACCATCGGCATAAGATATAGTTATTATCTTATTATCAGCTCCTGAAGATCCTTTTTTGCTTGGTGATGTTGAATCAATACTAATGCTTTTGGGTGTGTCATTTACTAAAAAGCTAAAAGTATCAATAAAGTGACAAGCTTCTCCGATAATTCTCCCACCATCTTTGTGAGTCCAATGATCTTGGGGGCGAAATCCAGCATTAACACGGTAAGTTATAATAAGCGGATTAATTCTTTCGGTTACTTTTTTCTTGATTTCTTGAATGTATGGGCTAAATCGACGATTGAAACCAACAGTTAATATTGGTTTAGAGATACTCGATGAACTATAAAATTGTTCAATCCTATTTAACTCATCGGTATTAATTGAAAGTGGTTTTTCAACAAACACATGCTTACCAGCTTCTAAACATTGTAGAACAATATCTGTGTGAGTTGCATGCCTTGTAGTAATAAACACAACATCAACGTTATGTTTGGCTAATAAATCTTCAACAGATGCTTCAATATTTTTTATTTCAAATTTAGAGGCAATATTCTGTGCTTTGTACGGAGTTTGATTTACTAATACTTCTACACTAAAATCATCACTTAACCCTTTAAGGATTGGGATTGTCATATTAGTCGCAAAACTTCCTGTTCCTATAACTGCGGCCCTTACGGGTTCATTACCTATTCGTAAGGTATCTCTTGTTACAGGTTTTGGAATATCTTCACTTCCCAATGAATCTTTAACGTCATACTTGAAATAAGAGAGTAGTGGTGCAGACGGCTCCTTTAAATTCTCAAAAGCAGTTTTAGCTTCTGATAAAGGATATTCTTTCTGAGAAATTAGGTTTAAATCTACAGATCCATTTGTTAGTGCGTTTAAATAGGCTTGCATGTTCCGGTTTTCAGTCCAGCGAACATATCCATAGGGGTAATCCTGTCCTTCTTTTTCATAGGAATCATCATAACGGCCAGGCCCATAAGAGGTTGATATGAAGAAGTCTAATTCTTTCTCATAAATGTCTTTTCGGTTAATTTCCATGCCTGTAACCCCAACTAAAACTACAGCGCCTTTTTTGCGACACATTTGGAATGCTTGGGATAGGGGGACAGCAGAATTTGTAGAAGCCGTGATAATAGTAGCATCAACACCGTATCCATCCGACCATGCAATAGAATCAGAAATCAAAGATTCTTGAGTTGCAGAAAGAGTTAGATCAGCACCACAAATCTTTGCGGTTTCAAGTCTTTTTTTATCGATGTCAATTGCAAGCACGTTCATACCATTTGCCTTTAACAATTGTATTGTTAGCAGCCCAAGTAATCCTGTTCCTAAAACTGCGACATTAGATCCAAACGATAGATTAGCCCTTCTTATACCTTGTAATGCAATCCCTCCAAGAGCTACTGTAGAGGCAGGTTTTGGGTCTAAGCCTTGAGGGATAGTAGTCACTAAATTAACTGGAACTACAGCAACTTCTGAATGAGCTGCTACAATCCCACCTGCAGCTGCAACAAAATCACCCGTTTTAAATCCGGTTACATTTTTACCAATTTCAATAACGCGCCCAGCAAGAGAATATCCAGAAGGCAGAGCTTGTTGTAGTTCTGTTTGCACCGATTCCCAATAAGACTTTAATCCCATTCGGGAAATCTTTTCAAAAGCTCTATTAATGATCTCTGGTTTCTCGGTAACTCTTTTTAAAATACTTTTCCCAGATGAAGAAATAGTACTTAATTCGGTGCCAGCAGAAATACAACTGTATAAAACTTGTATTTTTACAGTTCCATCTTTGATGGGTGGGGTTGGAAGGTCTATTCCAAAAACCTGACCTTTTTTTACTAAAATTTGTTTCATTTTTAGTTTTTATAAATATCTAAAAGCACTTTTTCGTCAATGTCCCAATTATACTTATCTCTGACATATCCTGCACCCTCTGTTTTAAGAGAATCTCTATTTCTCCATTTAGTAAAAAGGGTATTTATTTGATTTTTTATGCTTGAAATATTATCAAACTCATAAATAAATCCTGTATTCGTATCTTCAATAATACGTTGAATAGGTTTGCAATTGGTGGCAAGAATAGGTTTCTCAGTTGCCATATATTGAAACAGCTTATGTGGAATTGTAGTATCTGTGTGCTCAGATTTTTTGTGTGGGATTAATAAAACATGTGCTTTTTTCATTATTTCGGTCATTTCCGAAAGACTTTTCCATCCCCAAAAAGTTATTTTCTTCGAAAGATTAAGTGTTTCACTTAGCTCTTTAAGATTCGCTAGGTAACTTCCATCCCCAACAATTGAGAAGTGTATTTCGTCATTTTCTACTTCATTAAGTGCACGAATTACAAATTGAAGTCCACGATGTTCGGTAACTCCACCACCATAAAAAAGAGTAAAGACATCTTCTTCTGAAGACAGATCCTCAATCATTAAATTAATGTCTTCTTTTGAAGGAGTATTAGAAACTATGTGAATCTTTCTCCCATCATGTCCCATATCTAATAATCTTTTTTCACTTTCATCGATTACAACAATAACATCATCGGCATACTCAATCATTTGATTTTCATATTTTCGCCACTGTTTGTCGGAAGAAAGGAGTCTCCCAAGGGGAGTTTTAACATGACTAGATACCTCTAATAAAGCGGGCCAGTTTTCATGGAGGTCTAGAACAAATTTGGCATTAAATTTACGTTTACACTCAACTCCAATTTTAGCTAAAGGGAGATCATGAATATGAATAGCATCAAAACGTTGTTTTTTAAAAAGAGCAAATATAAACGATCGCCAAAAAAGGAAATAAAACGGAAATTTAAGGCAGCCTACGCTAGTTTTGTAGATAAAGCTTGAAATAGGTTTTCTATATATAGTAGCTCCATTCCATTGCTCTTTTCTAGGTGCTTTTTTCTGGTCAAAACAAGCGATACTCACTTCATGACCTTCAGATATTAAAGAATGTATTTCATGTTCAACTCTTACATCTGGAGGAAAATTTCGTTCTAAAACCATCAATATTTTCATAATGAGAAGTAGGTTTTAATTTGCGCTGCAATTTTTGTTGAACTATTCCCATCGCCGTATAATGGCTTCCAAGGTGTTTTTGGGGAAGAATTGACCGCATTAATAATTACATCAGCATTAGGACCTGTTGTAGCATTCCAATTTCCATCCAAAGTTTCTGTCCACTCGGTTTCATTTCGTACAGTAATACATTGCTTTTTCATCCAATAAGATTCTTTCTGAAGACCACCTGAATCAGTAATTACTTTTGAGCAATTTTTAAGAAGAATCATCATTTTAAAATATGAAACAGGATCAATAAGGTGAAGGTTATCTGGTTTATCTATTTCTTCGAGGTGCTTTTTATTCCGAGGATGAACTGGCCAAACCACATTCTTACTTAACTCAGAAAATGCAGTGATTATATTATTGAGATTCTGTTCATTGTCGGTATTTGAGGGTCTATGGATGGTTGCAAGATGATAGGAGCCTTCCTTAAAAGGTATAATATCTGAAAGCTTGTATTTTTTATCTGCAATCTTAGAGAATGTTCTTAAAGCATCAAACATAACATCCCCAACCATAAACACATTCTTAGTGATGCCTTCTTTAGATAAGAGGTTTACACTAAAATCGGAGGAACAAAAAAGGAGTTCTGAAATATGATCGGTTAAAATACGGTTGATCTCTTCTGGCATTTGTTTATTAAAACTTCGCAAGCCAGCTTCTATGTGTATAATAGGAACATGTAATTTTGAAGCTACAAGGGCTCCAGCTAAAGTAGAGTTTGTATCTCCGTAAACAAGTAGAGCATCTGGCAATGATGGAAGACCAAGCATATAATCTTCAATCTTAGTGAGCATTATTCCGGTTTGAGCTCCATGATTTCCTGAGCCTACATCTAAATTGATGCTAGGAGCAGGTATATCAAGTTCCTTCCAGAAAACAGTACTCATTTCATAATCATAATGCTGACCTGTGTGTATAATATGCTCTTTAATACCAAGTTCGGAAAAAGCTTTTGAAAGCACTGCAGCTTTTACAAATTGTGGTCTTGCACCAACTATGGTTAGAATATTAATCATTCAGAAATTTCGTTTAATTGCTCTACTAGCGTTTGTGTTAATGACTCTCTTGAATATTGGTCGGAGTTAGATTCTTCAAACCTATTAATTCCTTTTTCCCAAGAAGAATAAATCTGAACAAGTTGGTTTTTAAGACCTTTTTTATCCGAATATAAAATATTTGTAGATGATTTAGATTGATTAAGAAGCTGAGTTGCATCCCCAAAAACAGGTGAAATACATACGATAGGCCTTTTTGCAGCTAAGTATTCAAACAATTTTCCCGTTAACAGAAGAGCAGCGTTTGGTGAGTTATTTATAATAAGTAGCAATGCCTCTGATTTCTGTTGTAAAGGAATTACCTCATCATGAGGAAGGTAGTTTATAATCTCAACCAGATTATTAAGGTTAAATTTGCGAATATCATTTTGAATACTAACATCAACCCGACCCACTAATTGGAGTTTAAAATTATCGGCAAAACCTTCTATTTCATGTGACAGTTCATTAAGTACTTCCCATAGTATTTTGGGGTTCCTAGTTGGTGTCATCATTCCAATATGTGAAATAGTACATTTCGGATTGGGTACATAATCTATTGGAATGAAATCTTCAGAATCAAATCCATTTGGAATTACGGTAATATCGGAGTTCGTTATTTCTAAAAACTCCTTTTTCATAGTATTACTGATAACCAAAATTTTATCGGCGTTATCTAATGCTTTTTTCTCAAGAGTATGATGACGTTCCCGTGCATACTTAGAAAGCTTTAAGTCTTCAAAAAAATCAATATTTGTCCAGGGATCTCTAAAGTCTGCAAGCCATGGGATATTCGTTATTTTTGAAGTTTTTAGCCCAATCATATGCATAGAATGAGGAGGTCCAGTACTTATAATAACGTCAACAGGATTTTCTTTTAAATACTTTTTTAAAAAATTAACAGAAGGACGTATCCAAAATTTACGCGCATCAGGAATAAAAAGATTTCCTCTAACCCAAATAGAAAGCTTTTGAAGAAAAGTGTTTTCATTGCCAGATGTCATTAAAGCCGCGCCAAGTTTCTCTTCTTTTTTGATGCCTACAAATTTCTTGTAAAAAGAATAAGGTTCCCAAATTGGGGTTTTAAGAATTGTTATATCTTCAGGAATATCTTTCAGTAGAGAGGTATCAATTGCTGGTACTTCCGGATTTGAAGGGGTATAAATAATGGGTTCCCATCCATATCGGCGAATGTATTTCGTGAATTTGACCCAGCGTTGTACTCCAGAACCACCTGTTGGAGGCCAGTAATAAGTAATAATAAGGGCTCTTTTGTTAGGCTTCACTTCTATTGCTTCGTTCTTTCCAGAATGAAAACCCAACGAATAAGGCTAAAAGTGCTTGTAAGCCTAATGAAATCCAACCTATGGTAACCCCTGTATAATAGGAAGTTGGTCGGAATTCGAGTGTCAAAGTATGCGATCCTGCGGGAATTTCTAACCCTCTTAGAACATAATTGGTTTTATGAATTGGAATTTCTTCTCCGTTCAAGGTTGCAGTCCACCCAGCCGGATAATAGACCTCACTTAATACCAAAAATCCAGGTTTTTCTCTGGATATTTCCATCGTCATTTCCGGTCCGGTATAATTTGTAAAGGCAATTGTAGATGTACTGTCTGTTGACGTTGATAGATTTCCTGTCGTTTCTACTACAGCAACTTTTGAATAATCAACTCCCATCCTATTTATAAAATCGAAAGCTTCAATTGGAGAGTCTACGGTTACTGCCGAATCTACAAAAAATGCTTTAGGCAGTAATTTTTCATTTTCATACACTGCCCCAGAATTACTAGCAAAAACTTGTGTTAATCCTGACATAGCAAGCCCTGGCTGATAAGTAATATATTTAATATTTAAAGCGCCAAGAAGTTCAAGGTTTAACCCACCACTTCCTTTAAATAAGGGTCCATCATTATTTTGAATATCGGCAACAATGCTGAGCTTTGCCCCCGTATAACCGCCAATTGTTGGATAAAAGTAGGAGGGTGTTGCATCTTGAAAAGTACTCACTAAAAGAGGGAATACTCTATTTTCGTACTCATTATTCTCTGAGTAAATATTATCAATAATATATTGGTCTATATCTCTTTTTTGAGATTCTAAGTAAGCAACGGCATCAACATTGTTGTTCACAATTACTCGTTCAGGTATGTACCTTTTTCCAACCGAAATCATATCAACCCCAACTAAAAGAATAATTCCGAATGAAGCGATACCAATGGCAAGCTTTCCAGAAAATGCAAACCATATAATTGCCATTCCAAAACCTAAAAATAACGCAAAACGGAGTACATCTTTATTTGCTCTCTCTTGCCTTTCGGGTACTAGATTAGCTTGAACATAATTATTTGCTTGTTGGAGAACTTGAGGACTATTAGGATTTACCTGATTTTGTTGCGCAATTTGCATGGCAATATTATCGACTTCACCGGGCTTTGTATAATCCATTGATTTTACCTGAACGAACAAAAAACCAAAAATTACAAGTGTAACTCCAATGGGTAGATATAATTCTTTTAGAGTTTTTTGCTTGGTAGCTAAATAATCAAAGAACCAGTTTAACCCATATACAGCTACAATTGTATAGCAGAAAGATGTGATTACTAACCAGGTTTCTGGAGCTCTAAATTTTTTAAAGAGTGGTATGTAATCGAATGCAAACTGATTTACAAGTAAGAAGTTTCCACCCCAAGCAAAGATGATACTTAACGTCCCAGTACCAAAAAATACGTACATTGTTTGACCTTTTTGCTTAAAAAGAGCCATTAACATAAATGGAAGAACTAACGCTCCAAGGTAATGTGGACCCGATGTAAAAGACTTGGGACCAAAATAATTGGGTGAAGCACCGCCAAAAAGTTCTGGCACAAATATTGTTAGTGTTTCTTTAATACCTTGAGACCAACCAAATGCATAACTAGTTGAAAGTCCTGTTGTCCCAGCTAAAGCCGAACCACCCCTGATGCTAAAATCAGCATATTCACGTAGCGTTAAAAAGCTTTGGGCATTACCGAGAACGCCAATTATTCCGCCAACTAAAAGAAGCCCTGTAATAATCCAAAATTCCTTGTACTCTTTTAACCGGATTTTATTTATTGAATCTGCAATCCATAAAAATCCTAGCAAATACATAAAATAATAAGTGATTTGAGGATGGCCGGCTCGTACTTCTAGAGCAAAAGCAACAGTAAATAGAAGGAGACCCGATAGTTTTTTGGGTGATCTGGTTAGCCTCCAATATCCTGCAAAAATCCAGGGTGCTAGTGCCAAAGCAAAAAACTTAGAGGTATGACCCGCTCCAATAATGATGGGGAAATAGGCGGTTAAGGCATAAGTTAAGCTCCCAAAAACCGCTGTTAAAGGCCTGAAGCCCATAAATATTAATAATAAATACATTCCAGAAAGCATTACCCAATACTGAAAAGCAGGATAAAACTTATGAAAAAATCTCGCGAGAAGATCTATATGTGGCGTAGCGCTAGTAACTGAAACTGGGTAAGCTGGCATTCCCATATACATATTACTTACCCAAAGAGGTTCACGGTCGAATTGTTCTCGATATTCAATAACAGATTCAGCACCTGCTCTCCATTGAGTTATATCATGCCGTTGAAGTTCTTTCCCGCCAAGGGTAGTATCAAAAAATAGAATAAGAGGAATGATAAAAAGTATAGCTAATGCAACTATATGTTGGCGAGAAGTAGGTAATTGGTAGAAAAAATCTGTTGAAGAAGAATCTGAAGATTTGGTCATAAATTATTCGATTACTTTTGGAACTCTGAAATAATCGGAGTCGGCATCCGGAGCATTTTTCAGGGCGTCATCGTGAGAAATTGTGGGCTTAGCTACATCTGTTCTAAGCCTGCTATTCATTTCAATTACATGCTCAAGAGGTTTTACATTAGATGTGTCAAGTTCATTCAACAAATCCATATAGCCTAAAATCTTATTCATATCACCAGCTAAGTTTTTCACATCTTCTTCTGATAACTGAAGACGGGCCAGATTTGCAACATAACGAACTTCTTTTTCTGAAACGGACATAGTATTTGTTTTTTACATTGAGGCCTAAGTTAAGAAAGAAACGTTTAAAGGTTAATTTATAGTGAAAGAAATTTGCAACCATTACATGAATTTATTTCTAAAGGCTTTTTAGATTTTTCTTTCAGGAAGAATACTATATTAAGCCATGATCAAAAAGAAAGTTACCATATTAAACAGTTCTGGTTTACATGCCCGACCTTCTGCTGCGTTAGTGAAGCTCGCAAGTAAGTTTAAGTCCGATTTCTACATTCATATGTATGGTTATCGAGTAAACGGAAAAAGTATACTTGGGGTAATGACATTAGCTGCGGAACAAGGAGCCGAATTGGTTTTTGAGGTAGATGGGTCGGATGAAAAAGAGGCATTAGAAAGCATTCTCGAACTTGTAGAAAACAAGTTTGGAATGATAAATGAATAGCTACTATGAGCATTCAAAAGAAAGGAGAGATATCGATAAAAGGATTGCCTGGGAGTGAAGGAATTGCAATCGGGAAAGTGTTGGTCTTAGACCAAAAAAAGAAAAAAGTCCAGCCAAGAAAAATTAAATCCGAGTTTTTACAAAATCATTTAAATCGTTATGCAAAGGCAAAACAGCAGTTTTTAAAAGAACTGGAAGAGCTGACCACAAATCTTGATAATGAAACTGCAGGAATTCTTGAAACACAAAAGCATATTGTCTCAGATATCGAGATTGAGCAACGAATTAATGCAGCAATAAAGAATGAAAGTTATTCAGTAGATTATTCTATCTATAAGATATTTAATGAGTTCATCGAACGTTTAATGGAAAGTGGTTCGGAGCTTTTTCAGCAACGAATTATCGATATAGAAAATATTCGGGACCGCTTGATAGCTCTCTCCTGTGAGAATGAAAAAATACTGGAAGTGGAAAAAGGAGCCATTTTAATTGTAAAGGAAATTAGTCCTACAGATTTAGTTTCTTATCATGAAAAAGGAGTGGCAGGTTTGATAATGGACAAAGGTGGAGTTACTTCACACGCTGCTATTATTGCGCATTCATTAAATATTCCATGCTTAGTAAGTACAAAAGTTGCAGTACAGTCCGCTTCACTATCAAAACAAGCAATTGTTAATGCAACTAATGGAGAACTGATACTTAACCCTTCTAAGGAAACGCTAACAGTTTTTCGGAAAAAGTTACGTAAGATTCAACGTTCGAAAGCCGCTCTAAGAATATCTAAAAAAGCATCAGAAACTCGGGATGGGATTCCATTTCATTTGAGAGCAAATATTGAGTTCCCTCAGGAGCTTTCAATAGCAAAACAATTTGGAGCAGAAGGGATCGGGTTATTGAGAACCGAAGCTCTACTTTATGGTGGAGTTGCAAAAAAAAGCGAGTCGGAACAAGATATTTTTTATGAGCAGATACTTTTAAATAGCTCCGGTCAAGTAACAATAAGGCTGTTTGATGTAGGTGGAGATAAGTTAAATGCACATACACCCGATGAAGCAAACCCATTTCTAGGGTGGAGAGGAATTCGGATGTTACTTGATGAGAAAGAAATGCTTATTAGCCAGATTAGAGCAATTTTAAAGGTTGCAGGAAAATTTCCAGGTCGAATAAAGATTCTAGTTCCAATGATTAGTGTGTTTGAGGAAATAGTTGAAGTAAAAAAAGTGATCACTCAGGTAAAGAAATCTTTAATTAGTGAAGGCTCAAAAGTAGATGAATCGGTAGAAATTGGCATTATGATTGAAGTGCCAAGTGTAGCGCTTTTAGCAAAGCATTTTGCAAAAGAAGTAGATTTCTTTAGTATTGGTACAAATGATCTTACTCAGTACACACTAGCAGTAGATCGAGGAAATGAACAAATTAGCGCGCTCTATCAGCAACACCATCCTTCAGTTTGGCAACTCATTAAACTTACTAAAGAAGCAGCGGATGAAAATGAAATTGATTTGAGTGTTTGTGGAGAATTAGCAGGTGATACGCTTGGTGCCTCTTGTCTGATAGGAATGGGGATAAATGATTTGAGTATGTCACCGACCTCAATCGCCCGGGTGAAAGAGACGCTGATCAACCAATCTAGTGCTGAGCTAAAGAAATTATCTGAACAAATTTTAGCGTGTAAAACAAACTCAGAAGTGCAAAATTTCTACAAAAGCTGGAAATAGAATGTTTTTTTAAAAGAGCCAAGTTTATTTTTTAAGAGCTAATAAGAATTAACTTCACTTGCTTTTTGAAGGAAACGGTTCCATGCATTAGTTATTTAATAAAAAAAATATAATTAACTAATTTATTTAATTATATATAATTAACCAGTAATTAAATTACGGTGAATTAATTGAATTGATTAAATAAAATAGGTATTTTAAACTTCATTTTTAATAAAACTGATTGTTGATATGTTGGAAAAAAAATTCACTCCAAAAAGAACAGTATGTAAAGTTACTTTTTCTGTTCCTTCAGAAATCGTATCTAAAGAAGTTGCTCTAGCTGGCGACTTTAACGAATGGGACACTACTCCACTTGCTCTGGATGAAAAAAAAGGTGTTTACAAAACAGAAGTAAAACTAAAACCAGAATCTGAGTACAAATTCAAATACTTGATTGACGGTGAAACTTGGGAAAACGATTATGCAGCTGATGCATACGTGCCCAATGAATTTGGAACGGAAGATTCTCTGGTTGCAATAGGGAAATAACCTCGTTGTTTAATACACAACATTTTGAAGATTCTTTAGCTACGTCCTGGTTGGGACGTAGCTTCTTTTATTTCCCGGAATTAAGCTCTACCAATTCCTATTCTAAAGTTATGAGTAGAGTTGACACGCTACATGGCTCATTGGTTTTAGCAGATTCCCAAACCGATGGTAGAGGGCAGTATAACAAAGAATGGAAAGCCAACCCTCAGGAAAATCTTACTTTTAGTTTAATTTTTGAGCCAAATAGTCAACAACGTTTAACCATACTTACACTTGCATGTGCCTTAGCAGTTGCAGATGTATGTGGCGAACATGTTCGCTCCTCATTCGATTTAAAGTGGCCAAATGATGTACTTTTTAAAGGTAGAAAACTTGCCGGACTCTTAACCGAAGCCATATATAATGGAAATGTTCTTGAACGAGTAATTGTCGGAATAGGAATTAATGTAAACCAATCCACTTTTGATGAGACAGTAAAGAATTCTGCAATTTCACTTTTTCAAATCACAAAGAAGAACTATTCAAGAGAAAGATTATTAGCTGGAATTTTGATAAGAATAGAATATTACTACAGACTTTGGGACAAAAGAGATATAGATTTGATTAGAACCATAAATAAAACCTTGTTGGGATTTGGTTCATGGACTACCATTAATGTTAATGGTGTAGAAAAAGAAGGAAAATTTAAGTTTCTCGGAGTTAATGAAAATGGTTCGCTTCTGGTATTGAATAAGGAGCTTGAAGTAGATACTTTTTCCTATGAGCAAGTCCGCATCCAACTTCATTGAAAAGTCTGTATTAGATTCTCTCAATTCATTACCCCTCAAAAAGCCAAAAGTGCTTCTTGGAGTTAGTGGAGGTCCCGATTCTATGGCATTGATGTATGCTTTTTTTAAAGCAAAAGTTGATGTGATGGTGGTGCATATTAATTATGGAATTCGTGGAATTGAATCAGATTTAGATCAGGAACTCGTTGAAGGCATGTGCACCGAATGGGGATTTGAGTGTTGTACATTAAGATTAGAGAGTAGAGAGAAGATTGGCAATTTTCAAAATTGGGCAAGGGATGAGCGATATAGAATATTCAGAGATCTAAAAGAAGTGAATCGGGCTGATTGTATAGCTACAGCTCATCACCAAAACGATCAAATCGAAACAATCCTACAAAAACTATTTCGGGGAAGTGGTGTTGAAGCATGGCAGGGAATGAAGGTATGGGACGACGAGTTGATCCGTCCATTGCTATTTTTTTCAAAAGCAGAAATATTACAGTATTGTGAACAGGAAGCTATTCCACATAGAATTGATGAA
Source organism: Balneolaceae bacterium (assembly GCA_040222455.1). Lineage (GTDB taxonomy): Bacteria > Bacteroidota > Rhodothermia > Balneolales > Balneolaceae > RHLJ01. Next base: position 109,501 of record JAVKDD010000001.1, read on the forward strand.
AGTAATTTGGAATCGGGATACGCTCGAAATTTTATTAGAAATGAGCTTGAGGAGTCATTCGATAAGTTTTTTCCAGGTTGGCGTTCAAATATATTAGCTCTTTCTGAAAAAGGTGAGATAACCGATCTAGCTATTCAGTCAATTTTAGATTCGATGTTAGAAGATGAGGGCTTGAGGCTTTCTAAATTTTCTAAGCTTGATGAGAAGTTGAAACCTTCAGTATTGAAGAAATTCATTACTCTAGATAACATGGATTTATCATTCTCAAAAGGAATGCTACTTCAACTATTAGAAATAGAAAAAGCGCAAGTTGGAACTACTCTATCCATTTCAAATTCTTTATCTCTTGTGAGAGATCGTTCATTTATTGCATTAAAAAACGAATCATCAACCGATCTTTCATTAAAGTTTAGCAAGAAGGAAGTAAAGCCAGGTATTAAAACACAAGGGCTCGAAATTACCATCACTCAAGATGTTAAAAAAGATAGTTCTTTATTTTTTGATGCCGCATTAATCAAGTGGCCATTAACCCTTAAAAGATGGTCTGAAGGAGATAAGTTCATTCCTTTTGGGATGAAAGGTTCTCAAAAAATATCCGATCATCTTACGAATCGAAAAATATCTTCATCGAAAAAAGAAAAAGCTTTGATATTAAGTGATGTAGATAGTACTATTTACGCCATAATTTTCCCTGCTAAAGCAAGTAATGGTGAAATTGGGACCATCTCAGAAATTGTTAGATGTACAGAACATACAACCGAATACCTGACCATAAACCTGAAGTAGAAATATCATGAGTTTTTATCTACCTAAAACTGTTAATTGCAATGGGGAAGTGTTCGAAGTTTTTATAACTAAAGCACAGATTGAAGCGCGAATCTCGTTATTAGGCGAGCAGCTAGACAAAGATTTTAAAGGCAAGAAGCCCATTTTTATTGGGATACTAAATGGAGCGTTTATTTTTTTGGCAGATTTAATGAGGAACGTAACCATTGAATGCGAGGTCGATTTCATGAAGTTGAGTAGTTATGGTGATGCTAAAGTTTCCTCCGGAGAAGTGACAGAATTGAAAGAAATTGATGCAAAGATAAATGGTAGACATATAATTTTAGTAGAAGATATTGTTGATACAGGACTTTCTATGAAGTACATGGTAAATCGTTTAAATATATATGAGCCTGCATCAATATCTGTAATTACACTGCTTCATAAGAAAGATGCTACAAAACATGACGTTCAAATTGATTATGTTGGTTTTGAAATTCCTACAAAATTCGTTTTAGGTTACGGATTAGATTATGCCCAAGAAGGTAGAAATCTTGCTCAGATTTATGCTCTGAATGAGGGTTAGGTTAAAAAATCTGGAGTAGCTTCCAGAGGAGTGACAATAATAGGATGGTTAAGTTTCTTGCTTTAATTACAAGCTTATGTTTTATAAGCCTGAATGGGTTTACTCAATCTTTTGAGCCCCTATCAAGGTCAGATAGTTTGACTACTAAATTCTGGACTACTGAAGATGGATTGCCTATAAATACGGTTAATCAGGTTGTACAAGACGACGATGGGTATCTTTGGTTTACAACGTACGATGGTATTTTACGTTTTGATGGATTAGAATTCAAAACATTTAACCACTCAAATACACCAGAAATACCTCACAACAGAGCTACAGAGATTTATAAGCAAGACAAAGTTGGAATTTGGGTGTCAATGGAAAATGAAGGTGTTTTGCTTATCAATCAGGATGGGTTTAAACATTTTAGCCAAAAAGATGGATTCTCTACGTCTGATGTTACTCAGATTTACGAAGACGTTGAAGGAAGAATGTTTTTTGTTACTCATGATGGTCTCTATGTTTACGAGAATGAAAGGTTCAGTGAGTTTTTTCATGGAAAAGGAGAGCAACAAGACCGAATCCGATTTTTATTTGAAGATATAGATGGCTCAAAATGGATTGCTACCAATAATGGGTTAATTCATAAAAAAGAAAATGAAATTTTAGAATACAATGTGTCTGAGATACAGGCAGAGAATCAAATTTTTACTGTCTTTAGAAATTCTGATGGTGTACTTCTAGCTGGTTCAACCAGTGGACTTTATATTCTGGAAAACAATAACCTTGTTTCTCCTAAATCATTTGATGTACTTAGAAGCTCAGACGTTTACCGGATATTTGAATTTGAGGGAACAACTTTTTTAAGCTCTTATGAAGGAATCTTTCTTCTGAAGAACGGTAGCATTAAAAAACTTAAAGACCCATATCGGAAAAAGAACGAAGCTTATTATTCTCACCTAATTGATTCAAATGGGTTATTGTGGCTCATTGGAGATAGAGGAACATTATCTGTATTAAAAAATCAACAGATATCTGACCTAAAGGCATTAACAAATACAGGACTCTCTTACTTTATAAATGTATTTGAAGATCGAGAAAAAAATATTTGGGTAACTACCCCAAGAGAGGGGATAATTCGCCTTAAAAAAGCACAAGTTAGAACTATTGGGAGAGCAGAAGGTTTATCAGAAGATAATATTTTAGGAATTCTAAAAGACTCCAAAGGAAGATATTGGATTGGGACAAGAGGTGGGGGTTTAAACCTAATTAATGGAAATAAGGTAAAACATTATCTCGAGCATAGAGATATTAGTTCAAGCGTAGTACATAGTATTGCCGAAGATAGCTTAGGAAACATTTGGATTGGTCATTATCAAAAAGGGCTTAATAGAATTTCTGGAGATGAAATTACAGAATATAAATTAGGTAGTAGTTTTGATAGGAATAATATTCACGCTTTATACACAGCTTCGAGTGGACAACTTTGGGTAGGTACTTATGGTGGTCTAATAAAATTTGATAACCAGAATTTCGAACATACTGTATATACTACCGAAAATGGTCTAAAAGGAATAAAGGTAAGATATATTACTGAAGCTAAAGATGGGTCATTATGGATAGGTACATTAGATGGAGGAGTAAATCATTTCAAAGATGGCTTATTTAAAAACTATACGAAAGAGCATGGACTATCTTCAGACAACGTGAGATCTATTTATATAGATGAGAACGAAGATGGGATCGTTTGGGTAGGAACGGAAAATAATGGGCTTAATAGAATAAAAGATAATGAAATTACTTTTATAAGTACCGAAGATGGTCTTCCCAATTATAATATACATTGGGTTTCGGAAGATAGTGAAGGGTGGTTATGGATGTCTTCAAACAAAGGAGTAGTTAAAATTCAAAAGAACTCCCTAAACGACTATTTAGATGGAAAGTCTTCAAGCTTTACAATGTTAGTTTTTGGTGAGAATGAAGGCATGAGAAATTCTGAAGGTAATGGTTCTATACAAGAAGCAGGAATTCGTGAAAAGGACGACACTTTTTGGTTTTCCACACAAGAAGGGGTAGCAATTTTTAAACAAAACAAGGTTTCTGCGAATAGTTTTACTCCAAAAGTAATCGTAAAAAGTGTTTCGGCAAAAGGAGAGTCTTTTCCAGTTGATTCTATTTTCTTTGAACCCGATATAAATGATATTGAAGTGAATGTACATGCGATAACATTCGTAAAACCTGAAAAAACAAAATTCAGATACCGGATCTTTGAAGGACATCGAAAGGCTAGTAATTGGGTAGAAATTGGTACAGAAAGATCGATTAATTTAATGGATTTTTCACCCGGCGAGTATAAGTTTGAAGTACAAGCTTCAAATGATTCAGGTGAATGGTTGGCGCAAACAGCGTTGCTATATTTTGTTATAACTCCGATGTACTACCAACAGGTCTGGTTCTATATTTTATGCATATTAGGGTTTCTGCTACTATTAGTGGGCGGGTGGCGACTTAGATATCGAAGATTAGTAGCTCAACAACAAAAAATGAAAGAAATTATTGAAAAACAGGTTGAGCAAATTAGAAAAGAAAAGAAAGCCATCGAACTTCAAAAAGAAATCATTGAAGAACAGGCTAAAACCCTAGAAAAAAGTAATAAGTCTAAGGATAAGTTCTTTTCAATTATAGGGCATGATTTGAAGAACCCATTTCAATCGATGTTAGGTTATACCGAATATCTGTACTCAGATTTAGATAATTTCAATAAAACAGAGATTAAAGAGGGGCTAGAAACGATTAGAAACTCCTCGAAAACATTACTCAATCTTACGGTTAATTTGCTAGAATGGGCAAACCTGCAAACTGGTAAACTAAAGCCCGAACCTTCGGAATTTGTGTTACACGATTTGGTACAAGGAAACGAGAGAGTGTTTAGCCAAACTGCTCAACAAAAAGGGATAAGTCTATCCTCCAAAAGTGACTCTGAAATAATTTTATTTGCAGATTATAACATGATAAATACCGTTATAAGAAATCTTATTTCAAACTCCATCAAGTTTACCAAAAACGGAGGTTCAGTAGTTATTAAAACTGAATGTATTGATAATGTTTCCAAGATTTCAATTTCTGATACGGGCATTGGAATGAGCCCTGAAATGCTAGAAGGAATCATGTCTTTAGATTCAAAAACAACAAGAGAAGGAACTAATAAAGAGACAGGCACAGGGCTGGGTTTAGTACTTTGTAAAGAAATGGTAGATATGAATAATGGAAAGCTTAGTATAAGTTCAAAAGAAGGAGTAGGAACCACTTTTGTGGTAGAATTACCTTGTAAGTAAAACAATTAAGAATTTATCTTTTACAGCATTGCTTAGGCTTACTAAGCGCCGTATATTTGGTGCCCTTGAATAAGGAGAGGTGGCTGAGTGGCTGAAAGCGCTCCCCTGCTAAGGGAGTTTATTTGGAAACAAGTAACGAGGGTTCGAATCCCTCCCTCTCCGCACAAGCCAATGTAAAGTGAAGGCTTTCAATTAATTTTGGAAGCCTTTTTTATTTATTAGAGTTTTCGCTCACATTTGATTTCTAGATTAGTTTTTCACTAATTGTAGCTTCATTAAAATAATGGGTTATGAAGTATATAATTATCTTTTCCAATGTAATACTAATTATAAACCTGCTCATTTTCGGTGCATCATCATCTTTTGCACAAGAAGCAATAAAAATTGAACCACTTTCAATATTTAAATCTATTGAAAGTGAAGATCCTTTAAGGTTTTATCATGGTGGAGATGCGGGTATTCCCGCGGGGGATCTCAATGGAGATGGTAAAACAGAGTTTCTGATCCAAAATGAGTATTACCCTGACTTTTCTACTCCAGAATTAGGTGATGTAATTGATAACACGTTAGTTTTTAATCTAGGTGAAAATGGAGAAATAACTCATTTTATAGTTGTAAATGGGTGGATATATAACCCAGCAGGAGATCTTACTAATGATGGAAGATTTGAACTTGTTTTAGTTACTGACGAGAGTTTGCAAATTCATTCGTTTGAGGAAGGAGCTTATGAAAATGGGAGTGAGGCAACTCAAATTTTTGAGACCGATATTTCAATGCTTATGAACCAGTTTGTTCCAGGGCACGACTTTGATGGCGATGGTAATCAAGATTTACTAATCGGTAGTTTTGATTATAGTTCAGATAGCGAGTGCCACATACTTTTCGGGGCAGATATTCCAGCTGAATTCGAATTGGTTTCCTGCAATGGTGGTGAAGAAATAGGTGATTTAGAAATTATAGTAAATGCAGGTGATGTTTCTGGTGAACACAGACCAGATATTATTGCTCTTTCAACTACCCAATGGCCACATCAACTTTCTGCTTGTTCTTTTGAAGTTGATATGGAAAGAAATATTTCGTTCGATAGATGTTCTGATTTAGGTAGCATAAATGTTCCTGCAACAAATTTGCGTTTTTATGTATCTGACATGGATGGAGAAGCAAAGGAGGATTTGGTTTTTAGCGAAAATAGGCACTCTTCAGGTAAAGGATTTACACAGTTTTTTTTTAATACGCCAACTATTAAAATTGCACTAAGTAACGATTATGGAATACAACCGACTATAGGGCCCATTTTTTCTGCTCCAAAAGTGATTAAAGAAGATGCTACCGTTGAATCTGTAAATCCAAATAGTTTAGGGCTGGGAATAGGAATTTATAATACATATAAACTTGCCTACTGGCAGAGAGGAAGTTTGTCGATCATTTTTGGAATAGATTTCATTCCAGAAGTGCCTTTAATTACAGACGAAGCCCCTGCTGAAACAGCTGAAGGCAATCAGTTTTTTGCAAGTAAATACTCCCCTAATGGTAATAATGCAGACGTTAATGGCGATGATATTCTTGACCTAGTATTTGGTACTGGTAATCCAGAGAAGTGGGAGGCAGGCAGGTCAATTCTTAAAATTGATGAAGGAGAAATTAAAAGTGAGACCAATTCATCAAAAAGCTTTAGAACATTTCATTCTGAAATCAGAGAAACAAAAGCCATACCACCAAACCAAACTAATGATTTGATAGGTCTAGGTCTTTTTGGTGAATGGTTTCCAACACAATATTTGTCTTTATATGCACAAACCAGTTTACGATTGGATTTTTTAAGAGCTGATGAGACTTCATCACCAACTGATAACGAACCAAACGGAAGTTTTGAAGCAAATGGCTTATTAGGGGTTAATGTGAACTCAGGGGCTGATTTATTTGGTGGAACAGGTTTTACTGTATGGTTCAATAAAGTAGCCAACTCTGATACTTCTACTCTTATTCATTCATTTAGAGTTCATGATTTTCAGGATTTTGATGAGGATGATAATGTATCAGTAAAAATGAATAATATTGGTGATATAAATAATGACGGTTACGACGATCTATTGATGTCTAGCGGATATTCCTATTCCAATAGTTTTCCTGTAAACAAAGCTTGGTTATTCTATGGTGGTGAAAGCTATAATTCCATCCCTGATTATACTTTTGATTTCAGTCAGGATTCTGCGACAGCAAATAAATTTGGGACTTTTATCACACATAAAATGGAGCCTCTTGGAGATTTTAATGGTGATGAGATTGATGATTTTGCAGTGCAAGCAAGAGGCTATGGAACACAAGGTGCGGTTTACGTTTATTTTGGTGACGAAGAGTTTTTCAGCACTGAAGTTGAACAAACAGAATTTAAATACCCTGATTTAATTTTAACACCAGAGATAATACCCGAGCAAACTATTTCTGGTTTCGGCAAAGATATTGCTTCAGGAGATTTTGACGGAAACGGAGATTTAGAGTTAGCAATTACATTAGAATCTGGATATGGGAATCCGACTCCAGCTACTATTTACATGTTTAAGAATGATGGAGATCAAATTCCAGATATGTTGTTAACAGGAACTAAATCATCTCTAGGAAAAGAAGGTGATGAAATTGTTTCTTCTACATTCAGTAGTTCAATCATTTTTCTTCCAAAAGAAAATGGAGAAAATCATCAGGATTTACTTTTTACACCAGGAGGATTTAGTGGATATCCAGATGCAATTATATTTGAAGGTGGTGTAGAAGCGGATTCGTTACCTGATATCATTCTTTCAAACCCTAATAGAGTAAGTGGGTTTGGCTCGATTGATGGCTCTAAACCAGGTGTGGCCGACCTGAACAATGATGGGTTCTATGATATTTTGATGCTTAGCCAGGCGGATTATGAAGATGGGTTTATATCAAGCAGAGTATATTCTTTCAGTCCAAATTCTAATATTATAATAGATTCAAATGAACCAGATGAAAATCCATTTGGATACAGGCTTTCTCAAAACTATCCAAACCCATTTAATCCAAACACATATATTGAATTTAAGCTTCCAAGATCACTATTAGTTTCTCTCAAAGTATATGATTTGCTTGGTAGAGAAGTTGCCATTATTGTAAATAGTGAAATATTTTCATCTGGTTCACAAACTGTCAATTTTGATGCCTCAAACTTAGCTTCAGGGATGTACATTTATCGATTAGAAGCTGGTTCATTTATTCAAACAAGAAAAATGCTTCTGATTAAATAGTATATGCTACAAAAGCTATAATAGAAAATATTATTAGATCTGTACTATCCTTGAATAAAGTCGAAAATTGGTTGTAAAACCATTTAGTGATTTATGTTTTTACTTCACAATCTAATCTACTCACATAATATATCAGTGTTCAAAAATGAGGAGATTTATCTGTTAAAACTACTTCAAAAATTTGGTGATAGACCATGTATATTTAACCATGATCTATTGGGAAGTATTTAAGAAATCGATAAAGGAATACAAATTTCAGGAAGCGATGAACTATAGCTCTTCCATCGCTTTCTATTTGATATTTTCACTCCCTGCTATTTTAGTAATAACAGTGTCGGTAGCTAGCGCAGCCTATGCAGATGATGTAGTTAGAACAAATCTAATCCAGCAATTCGAGAATCTTTTTGGTCCAGAAAGTGCTGATGTTATAAACAAGGTACTTTCGAATGCTGATGGACTAGGTTCGTCTTTGTGGACAAAAATTGTTGGATTAGTCACGTTATTGATAAGTGCTACTACAGTATTTGCATCTCTTCAAGACGGGTTAAATCGTATTTGGGGTTTAGAATCAAAACCAGACAAAAACCTATTTAATTTTATAAAAAATAGACTCCTTTCATTGGCAATGGCAATAAGTATGGGTTTTCTTTTATTGATTTCTTTAGCAATTGATACATTTTTATCTATTTCTGATGAAATACTAATTAATACTTTTTCTGAATCTCTATTTAATCTAGTTACAGTTTTAAATATTCTATTAGGTTTCACTATAGTAACTGCTGTTTTTGCAAGTATTTTAAAAGTTTTACCTGATGCCACTATAGGTTGGAAAGATGTGCTTAGCGGCGCAATTCTTACTACTATTATCTTTTCGATTGGTAAATATGCAATTGGTTATTATTTGGGATCAAGTGACCTTATGAGTGTTTATGGTGCAGCGGGTTCGTTTGTACTATTATTAATTTGGGTTTATTTCTCAAGCATGATTCTCTTCTTTGGAGCTACCTATACAGAAGTCTATTTCGTCGAAAAATATGGGGAAATAAAGCCATATAGAAGAACGAAGCTAGTTGGCGAACCCGACTCTTAAATAGTTGATCAACTCCCAATCAAAGTAACCAACAACTTTCTTACCCCACCATGGTTGCGATGCTCACAAATAAATTCCCTGCCAAGTACCTAAGTTAAATCGACCATTTGTAATCGGGATAGAAACTGAAGAGCCAAGTAATGAACTTTTAATATGCGAAGTCATGTCATCAGTTCCTTCTAAAGTGTGTTTATAAAAAGAGGTATTTTCTGGAACAGAACGATTGAAATGAGTTTCAAAATCTTCCCTCACTGTAGGATCTGCATTTTCATTGATCGTTAAACTGGCACTAGTATGTTTGATGTGAACATTCGCTATGCCAATTTTTATACTTTTAATTTCAGGAATCTCGGCCAAGATTTCTTTGGTTATGATATGGAAACCCCTGGGTTTATATGAAATAGTGAATTCTTTTTGAATTGAGATCATAGCTAAAGATAATATTCAATAAGAAACTTTACAGATCTATTCAGTTGCAGAATGTGTTGCAAGTACAGAAAGTCTTAGCGATGGATGGTTCAATGTTGATTCAACATAACTTAGAAAATCAGGTATCATCTCATTGATTTGTTCATTTTTAAGAACATCCGTTTTTCGTTCAAAATTAACACGAACAAATCGTTTTTTTAAAATCCGTTTATCACGATAGGACGAATATAACAATCCATTTCTTACATCAAAGATATAAGCTTCGAGATAAGTAGTAAGTTGTGCATGTTGCCCGGGAACAAAAGGTATGGTAACTAATCCGGCATAAAGTGGAGATAGAACATTCATTTCTTCTTTGTATACAGTTGAGGAGCTTACAAAAAGAACTAAATCGGCTTTAGTTTGTGCTGCATACAAACGTAGTTGTTTCAGATCAATTGGTTTAGGAGTTGGGTTGTATCTATTCCAATAAGGATCTTGTTGACTTTTGTAATAGGCATTAGGATCCAAAAGAGCAGGGGAGATTTCGACAGCTCGTTGTACCTCTTGAATCGTAAGTATGGAATCCTGAAACGGAAATTTATCCTGACTCGCATTATAAATGGCAATACTTGCAGGAATAGTGATTTGAGGATTAGCCTCAAACGCTTTTCGGATATCTTCATCGTTAATTTGTTTAAGGGAATCGGTTTGAACACTTGAAAATGCAGTTAGATATTCGGAAGTGCTACATCCGAAACCAAAATATGACGTTAGAACGATAAGAAGAATAGAACCTTGTACTTTCAAAAAGAGAGAGATTTGTTAGTAGTTCTCAAATGAGACTTTAAGAATTACAGAAAGTTCCTTTGTATTACTTTTTTCTACTTTGTTTTTCTTGGATAATACTCTTGTAAAGCTTCCCCATTTTTTTGTCCTTAGCGCGTCTCTCGTGTGTTGTTCTTGAAAAGTGAGCCTGTTCACGTTTTAGTTTGTGATAGTTGTTAAACAAATCCAAGTTAAGGGTATTGTTTTCTAATGCTTCTAAAACAGCGCAGCCTAACTCTTCGGTGTGAGTGCAATCGCTAAATTTACATTCAATAGAAAGCGAATCTATTTGGTCAAAAGTCTCCTTTAATCCCTCCGATTCGTTTGCAATGCCAAGTTCTCGCATTCCAGGTGTATCAATGATAACGCCTCCTTGTGGTAACATTAGCAATTCCCGATGGCTGGTTGTATGCCTTCCTTTGTTGTTACTCTCGCTTACTTTGTTAACCTCCATTTTCGAAGAATGAAGCAGGTTATTGGAAAGAGATGATTTTCCGACTCCCGATGAGCCAAGAATACAGTACGTAGTTCCAGATTCTAGATGAGAAGTAAGTTCATCATAGCCAGACTCAGTTTCATTGCTTATTGCCAAAACGGTAATCTTAGGTTGTCGTAGTTGTATAGATTGAATTAGTTTTTCAAGTTCAGTTCTTGAGATTAAATCGATTTTACTAAGTAATACGATGGCTTCAATCGAGGAAGCATTGCAAATGGCCAGGTATCGTTCCAGTCGGTTTAGATTAAAGTCATGTCCCACTGCTTGCATAATAAAAGCTACATCTACATTGGAGGCTATCGGTTGTTTTTGCCCAGATTTCCCAACCTCTTGACGCTCTAATAATGAAAATCTAGGTAGAACCCCAACAATAATTGCAGTTTCATCATCATAAACAGAGAGTTTTACCCAGTCTCCAACTGTAGGAAAGTCAGATCTCGATTCAGCAGAAAATCTCAGATTGCCAGTTATTTCGGCATTAAAAGCACCTTCAATAGTTTGAACTATATAACGCTCTTTGTGTTCAACTACTACTCTCCCTAATTCAAATCCATCTAAGGACTCATTCTTAAGAGTAGTTTCTGTAATACTGTTAAATCCTAAATCTTCTAAGGTCATTTTACTCATTTTGTTAAACCAAGATAATTAATACTTAAAAATAAAGGCCTCAAAAGATTTAAGCATTTCATAATCATACTTTGTTTGAAATAGCTGTATATTTAAGGCTTCGAATTTTTCATTCATAACAAATAATGTCACAAGAATTAAGAAATATAGCCATCATCGCCCACGTAGATCATGGTAAAACTACGTTAGTAGATCAAATCCTAAAACAAAGTGGGACGTTTAGAGAGAACCAAGAAGTAGAGGAAAGAGTAATGGATTCTGGTGATCTCGAGAAAGAGCGCGGAATTACAATTAGCTCAAAAAATACAGCGGTAGACTGGAAGGGAACTAAGATTAACATTGTCGATACTCCTGGTCACGCCGATTTTGGGGGAGAAGTAGAACGAATTTTGAAAATGGTGAATGGGGTTATTCTTTTGGTAGATGCTGCTGAAGGACCACTTCCTCAAACCAAATTCGTACTTCGTAAATCACTTAGTTTGGGCTATAAGCCAATAGTATTGATTAATAAAATTGATCGTGGAGACGCTCGCCCCGATGCTGTTCTTGATGAAGTATTCGATCTATTTGTAATGCTTGATGCTAGTAACGAACAACTAGACTTTCCGGTATTATATGCTGCTGCTCGAGATGGATATGCAAAAGAAGACCTAGAAGGAGAGAATGTAGATTTATCTCCGTTGATGGATAAAATTGTTGAACATGTTCCAGCACCATCACAACCGGTTGATGAAGATTTTAAAATGTTGGTGAGTAGTATCGACTGGAACGACTATGTAGGTCGTATTGCAGTTGGGCGCATTGAGCAAGGAACCATTAAACTTAACCAGGAAGTGGCGTTGGTAAGTGGAAAAGGTGGGATTAAGATGAAGGGACGTGCAACTAAATTATTTACCTTTAAAGGGCTTCAAAGAGAACCCGTTGAAGAAGCTTATGCAGGTGATATTGTCGCATTAGCGGGTTACGATTCTGTGAACATCGGAGATACACTAACGGTTGCTTCCGATCCAACTCCGCTTGAGTATGTTGATTTAGACAAACCTACCATTGCAATGTATTTCAGAGTTAATAACTCTCCTTTTGCCGGGCTGGAAGGTAAGTTTGTAACCTCAAATCAAATTAAAGATCGGTTAGAAAGAGAAGTTAGAACAAATGTTGCAATGCAGGTAAAAGCGACTGATAGCCCAGATGTATTTAAAGTTTCTGGGCGTGGCGAACTCCAAATGGCAATTTTGATTGAAACAATGAGACGTGAAGGGTTTGAGTTTTCTGTATCAAGACCTGAGGTTTTATTTCAAGAGGTTGATGGGGATGTTCATGAGCCTTTTGAAGAAGTAATTGTTGATGTACTTACTGATTACAGTAATAAAGTGATTGATAATCTTCAAAAGAGAAAAGGGATCATGCAAGGCATGAGCCAAGAAGGAGAAAATAACAGAATTGAATTTCGTGTTCCTTCTCGTGGTTTAATTGGTTTTAGAGGTGAGATGTTGACTGAAACCCGTGGAACCGGAATTATGCACCAACAGTTTGATGGTTATGAAGCATATGCAGGTGAAATCCCAGGAAGAACCCGCGGCGCACTTATTGCATTGGAAAAAGGTGATGTTACTGGCTATGCTTTAGAAGGTGTTCAGGATAGAGGAACATTTTTTGTTGAACCAGGCGATTCTGTTTATATGGGAATGGTTGTAGGAAATAACAACCGTAGTGATGATATGGTTGTAAATGTGGCAAAGAAAAAAGCTCTAACCAACCATCGTGCTTCAATTACTGCTGATGCAATCAAAATTTCTCAAGCAAAAAAAATGAGCTTGGAAGAATGTATTGAGTTTATTGCCAACGACGAACTTCTTGAAGTGACTCCACAAAGTCTAAGAATCCGTAAGAAATTCCTAGAACATAACGAGCGTAAGCGCGAAGAGAAGAAGAAAGCTACGGTATAATTTTTTTTCTATGCTTAAGAAATAAGCTCTGATATCAAATAGATGTCAGGGCTTTATTTTTGACTTGATGTTTTCGATCCTAAAATGATACCTGAACAAAAAACTCAAAGTTTGAAGATGGATTTCCTGAAAATGCATCAGGTAAAAAGCTTTGTCGAATAGTAAAGCTCATTGGGAGCACATTTAACATAATGTTGTCAAAAGTGAGCTCTGCACCATAGGATTCTTGTGTAATTGAATTTGTTGCAAAACTTATATTGGATTCGGCAACATCATAAAAAATATTAGCACGAATACGTTTAAAATAAGCGAAGTTAAAGAACCCCCAATCTGGGTAAAATAATGGAAGCCTATAGTTGAAAGAAAATCGGGAGATTTCTTCATTAGAAAAATAATTATATCCTCTGGCATAGTTAAAAAAATCAGCGAATTGATATTCGTTCGTTAATAATTCTTTTTGATATTCACCTTCAATAAGTACCCCGTGGTTCACGAATAAACCAGGAAAATAAAGCCCCCCTAGAATATTAATCCTTTCGCCTTCAACTTTATTTAATGAGGTAGCATATTTTGCGAATAGGTATTGGCCAAACCGTGATTGAATGTTTTGATTAGCACGACGGTGAAGATTGAAAATCCTAACTTCAGGTTCCCAGGAAAGTGGATTCTCCAGATTCGCAGCATTTGTGTAATACTGCACAAAATCAGATTCTATTGTAAGTCCTGTAGTATAATTCCCATTTTGCCAGGTTAGTGGAATTGCAAACCCTGCTGTAAAGCTACGTTGTGTAAACTCATTTAATAGAAAGCTAGTTTGAGAAATCAGTGGATCATAAAAAATGAAACTTCGCTCTGTAATGGTAGTCCCTAAACTTAACACAGCGAAATATTTTGAATACGCTAAAGTTCCTGACAAACTAAAAGTACCTTCATTATGATTGATTCCACCAAAGATGTTCCCAGATAAATCATTCAATATATTACTAAAACCAAGGCTAAGTCCGGTAATGCTGGTGCCGCTTTGTATTCCCCAGGTATGAAACTTAGTTCCATTAAGAATTCCCTTGTAGCCTTTAACCTCGAACTCTTCCATTGGGATATGGTCGAGTATGTTACCTTCATTCTCACTTAATGTAAGATTAAACTGTTCCATGTTTACAGGCTCTTGAATTGAAATCAAGGTATCAATAGCGCTGGAAAGCTGTAAAGAACTCAGAGTATATCCTTTTTCGGTAAACTCACTCATTACTAAGTTTTTACCATTGGGTGAAATTTCAGGTTGATAAGCCCCAATTTTTGAGGATGTGAGTTGGAAAATTTTCCGGTCTCCTTTTAAACTCACCCAAAAAATATTATCAATCCCAGTATATGAGGCAGAAAAGAAAACAGCATCTTCACCCATAGAAAAATTACCGATTGCATGATGAGTCCAATCGATTAGTTGAATTCGTTCATTAGTACTAAGGTTCATTTTAAAAAGAGCTAGTTCGCTATCTCGTTTTGCTAAAAAAATGATGGAGGTACCATCTTTTGACCATTGGGGATAGGAAACGAAGTCATTTTCTGGGTTTGGAAGTTTGCTAAGAATTTCACCAGATTCAGAATTTAGGATTATAATTCTATGGTTCAACATCTCATCAGATTCTATTGCAACAATTTTAGTACCATCGTTCGAGAAATGTGGTGAGAATAGTTTCGATCTATGAACGACGACCTTCTTTTGCAGGGTATTTAAGTCGAATGTAACCAAGCGGCTATAATTTCGGTTTGACCAACGAGGGTCTTTTTCAAATTCTGTCCATGCTAATTTTCCATTATTCTCAGAAAGAAAAGTATCTGTCGACGAACCAACAGTGGTGAGGCGTTTATTTTTTCCATTTTTTAATTGGTAGATGGAAGCAGTTCTTTGATAGCTAGAAGAAACATAGACTAAACTCTCATCATCTAAAAAATGTGCATACTGATTATGTGTAACTATCTTAGAATTCTTTGGAGTGAGAATAGTATGAGAAGTTAGATCAAGGCCATCAATTTCAGTTGTCCAACGTGTTTTAAGCTCATGGTAGGATTTACGATACATTTCAGGCGCCCTCATTCCTGTATGTTTGTTCATAGCACTTGAAAACGGGTAAAACCCATATCTATATGCACCTGCATCAGCTAGAACATTCTTCCAAACGGTTGTCCCAAAATGGTTTCTCCCGTAATTCATAATAGCGTAACCAAGAGGGTAGTGAGAAGGTACTAAGTCTTTGTAAGACCCATTTCGGGCTTTCATATAGGAATAGTCAATATCTTTCAGAAGAAGTGATCGCTGTTCTTTAAAGAATTCAGGTGTTCGACCTCTTCCTGCAGAGCTAAGTACCGTTTCCGAAACAACAGCATCTCCTTCAAAATACCAATTTGGGATACTTAGATTCATCGCTACAGTCCAGCCAGGTTGTCCAGAAATAAAATGAAATAACTTAGTTATTCCTCTATTGGCATTGGAATACTGTAAAGCATGTTGATATTCATGAATAGCTAAGCCATCAAGAAAATTTATTGATCCAAGCGCATGATTATTCTGAAACGGAGTTGCAAAAAATTCACTTCGATAAGGGTTGAGTGCTACAAATCCATTACTAATTACCTGATTAGTTTGAAGTACTAAATCAATTTTTTTTGTTTTTGAGCCTACCGTTTCAAGGTGTTCTTTTTTTATGTAATTGATGAGACGAGTAATACGTTTTGCTTCTGTACTTTGACCTTCAGGAAAAATTACTCGTACATTTTCTGTATCAATTTGTAGCCATCTCACAGAGGGTGGATGCCCTCCAAAATTCTGAGCGAAGATTACATTTTGGGATACAAATACCATAATCCCAGTAAAAATAATTTTTAAGATCATAAAAAATTAGCTTACCAATTATCAAGAATAAAAAAGTATAGTAACAAAAATCGGAAAGAGTAGGATGAGAAAGTATTTTAAAATTATAAGCTAAGTAGCTATTTACAATTGTTTCAGATTCAAGCAGATTCAATATCTCTATATTTGGGAGTTTTTACGCGGTTAAAGGATATTTTGAGAGTTGTTTATCCCATTCCATAAAAACGAGCCTTTTCTTTAAAATAAGGTTCAAATATTTTTTTTAATGGATAATTTTCAGAGAGATTTAAATCAGCATCTTTTACTATCAATTCAATAGCTTTTTCTTTGGCTTGAGCCAGAATAAATTGGTCTTCAACAATATCGGCTACTTTAAAATCAGGTAACCCACTTTGTTTTGTGCCCAGAAAATCTCCTGGACCACGAAGTTTGAGATCAGCTTCAGCAATTTTAAAACCATCGTTGGTTTCTTCCATAGTTTTGAGTCGGAATGCTCCCGCTTTGCTAACTTTCACATCGGGCATCAGAATACAATAACTCTGGCGATCACCTCTTCCAATTCTTCCACGAAGCTGATGAAGTTGAGACAAACCAAAGCGTTCAGCATGTTCAATAATCATGATGGAAGCATTAGGAACATCAACACCTACTTCAATTACGGTAGTAGAAACTAAAATCTGAAGTTCATTTTTTATAAATGCTTTCATTACTTCGTCTTTTTCTTCAGATCTCATTCTTCCGTGTAATAAACCCACATTAAATTCTGGAAACCTGGTTTTAATCTTTTCAAACCCTGCCGTAGCGTCTTTTAAATCTAAAGCCTCAGATTCTTCTATCAACGGATATATAACATATACTTGTCCACCATCTTCAACTTCTGTTCGAACAAACGAAAAAACGTCTTCACGTTTCTTTTGGCTTCGAATAGCTGTTCGGATCGGTTTTCTACCAGCGGGCAAATCTTTGATTATAGAGATATCTAAATCAGCATAAACGGTCATTGCTAAAGAGCGGGGAATGGGAGTCGCGCTCATCACTAAAATATGAGGATGTTCCCCTTTGTTTAATAATTCGGCTCGTTGCTTAACCCCAAAACGATGTTGTTCATCAATCACAGCAAGCCCAAGTTTATGAAATTTGATTTCTTTTTGAATGACAGCATGCGTACCTACAACTATCTGACAATTACCACCTTCAATATCGGTGAGTACATCCCGGCGCAATGCTGTTTTTTGTCCTCCAACTAATAAACGGATATTTATGTCCAGCTCTTTAAGATGATCAGAGAGAGTTCGAAAATGCTGTTCGGCAAGAATCTCAGTCGGTGCAACAAATGCAGCCTGAAATCCATTATCCAGCGCCATTAATATAGCTCCTATTGCAACAATTGTTTTTCCAGCACCAACATCTCCTTGAATCAATCTATTCATTTGTCGGCCTGAGCGCACATCTCTTTTAATATCTGATAGTGAACTCTTTTGCCCCTTGGTTAATATAAATGGAAGAAATTCTTTAAAGTATTTAGATGTGAAATTACCCAGCTCGGAAAAAAGGTGTCCTGATTTTCGTTCTTCAATAGTATGGTGAATCTTCTCCATGCTTAATTCAAACAAGAAAAGTTCTTCAAACTTAAACCGTTCAAGAGCTTTTTTATGCTCACCATGATTTTCTGGAAAGTGGATCATTTGGTAAGCTTCTTTCCTTAGGGGAAGTTTAAGTTCTTTCAATATTGATAAGGGAATAAATTCAAGGAGTTCAGTTTGCTCCAGAATTGAATGAATCCAGGACTGAAACAAACTGCTCGTAATTCTGGATTTACTTATTTCTTTGCTGCTAGGATAAATGGGCATTATTCGTGAAAAAGCATCTAAATCTCCTTCATCAGCAATCTTATCAACTTCAGGATGGGCAATGGTAATGTTCTTCCCGTACCTTTTTGCTGCACCAAAAAAAGCGACAACTTCTCCTTCTTTAAATATTCTCTTAAAATAAGAAGCGCCTCTAAACCAAACTCCTTTTAAACTTCCACTTTCATCCTTGATAGTAACTTCAAGTCTTTTCTTTTTCCCAAATCCGACTTCATCAATAGAAGTAACTATTCCTGATACGGTAATCTCTTCTCCAGAACCCATTAAATGAGCAATTTTCTGAACATTTGTACGATCAAGATAACGGCGTGGGAAAAAGTTCAGGAAATCAATTAAAGATACAATGCCTTCTTTTGCTAAAGCATCGAGTCTTTTTGTACTTAAATTTTGTAAAGAAGATATATTCAATTGATATAAAGTTATATATCGGTTAATATTTAATACACTTAATTAAATAAGGTTTTTAATTTAAATGAAGCGTTTATACGATTTTTGTAAACGAAGTGAATAATAAATAAGATTTATTTTGCATAAAGATTCTAAACTTTCCTATATTTGCAAGCTCTCGATTTGATGGCAATAACCAAATTATTGAACAGTGCCAACTATACAACAACTTATTAGAAAAGGTAGAAAAAGTAAGATACGTAAAACAACTGCTCCGGCAATGCAAAGTTGCCCGCAGAAACGTGGAGTTTGTACTCGTGTTTATACTACTACACCAAAGAAGCCGAACTCAGCACTTCGTAAAGTAGCTCGTGTTCGTTTAACAAATGGGATTGAAGTTACTGCTTATATCCCTGGAGAAGGTCATAACCTACAAGAGCACAGTATTGTATTAATACGTGGGGGTAGAGTTAAAGATTTACCTGGAGTTCGTTACCACATCATTCGTGGTACGCTTGATACTGCAGGTGTTGATGGGCGTACACAAAGCAGAAGCTTGTACGGTACCAAACGACCAAAAGCGTAACCATTAAAGATTTTAGATTAATCGAGTATGCGTAGAAGAAAAGCAGAAAAACGAGACGTACAACCTGATCCGATATTTGCGGATAAAATGATTACGCGTTTCGTTAACAATTTGATGAAAGACGGTAAGAAAAACGTTGCCCGTAAAATTGTTTACCAAGCATTCGAAATTATTGAAGAAAGAACAGGCGAAACCGGAATTGATATTTTCCGTTCAGCGCTTCAAAACTCAACTCCAGTGGTTGAAGTAAAATCACGCCGAGTTGGTGGTGCTACTTATCAGGTTCCAGTTGAAGTTCGTCAAGAACGTGGAACTGCATTAGGTATGCGATGGATTTTGAAAGCTGCCCGTTCAAGAAACGACAAATCTATGTCGCTTCGTTTATCCCGCGAATTAATTGATGCTTCAAAAAATGAAGGTGGTGCTGTTCGTAAGAAAGACGAAACACATCGTATGGCTGAAGCCAACAAAGCATTTGCTCATTTTAGATTTTAAAAATTACTATAAAACATGTCTGACGTAAAAACAGCAATGGATCCTAAAACTCTCGATAAAATGCGTAGAACGCGTAACATTGGGATTATGGCTCACATCGATGCAGGTAAAACTACTGTGACCGAGCGTATCTTGTTCTATACAGGAAGAAGTCACAGAATTGGTGAAGTACATGATGGCGCTGCTACAATGGATTGGATGGAGCAGGAGCAGGAGAGAGGTATTACAATTACTTCTGCAGCAACTCACTGTATTTGGAAAGATCACCGTATCAATATTATTGATACTCCTGGTCACGTTGATTTTACTGTAGAAGTAGAGCGATCTTTGCGCGTACTTGATGGTGCTGTTTTTGTGTTATGTTCAGTGGGTGCAGTTCAGCCTCAGTCTGAAACAGTATGGCGTCAGGCTACGAAGTATAAAGTTCCATGTATGGCGTTTGTTAACAAAATGGATCGTACTGGATCAGACTTTTATAACGTAGTTAAGCAACTTAGTGATAAGCTGAACGCTAACCCTATCCCGATTCAGATTCCAATTGGTAGCGAAGAGAACTTTACAGGTGTTGTAGATTTAATCAACATGCAAGGTATTGTTTGGGATGAGGAATCATTAGGTGCAAAATACGATGTTGTTGATATTCCTGAAGACATGGTTGAGTTAGTAAATGACTACCGTGTAAAAATGCTTGAAGCCATTGCTGATCATGATGAAGAGTTGATGGAAAAGTATTTGATGGAAGAAGAAATTGAAGCAGAAGAAATTATCGCTGCTATTCGTAAAGCGACTATAGCAAAAGATATTACACCAGTAATGTGTGGTACTGCTCTTAAAAACAAGGGTGTTCAAGCAATGCTTGATCGTGTTCTTGATTTTATGCCTAGCCCACTTGATGTTGTTTCTGTAAAAGGGATTGACCCAAACACAGATAAAGAAGTTACTCGTGAAGCCGATCCGAATGGTCCGTTTTCAGCATTAGCGTTCAAAATCATGACGGATCCTTATGTAGGTAAGTTGATTTTTACCCGAGTCTATTCTGGTACTCTGAATAAAGGTTCTTATATCCTTAATTCAACTACTGGAAAGAAGGAGCGTGTTGGACGTTTGTTGGAAATGCACGCCAATGATAAGAAAGATGTAGACTCAGCAATTGCTGGTGATATTGTAGCCGTTGTAGGTGTAAAAGAAGTACGTACCGGAGATACCTTTTGTGATCTTGATAAACCGGTTATTCTTGAGCAGATTACTTTCCCTGAACCAGTAATTAAACTTGCTGTTGAGCCTAAAACAAAAGCGGATAGTGATAAACTATCTACTGGTCTTCAGAAATTAGCTGAAGAAGATCCTACGTTTAGAGTTCAAACAGACGAAGAAACCGGACAGACTACCATTGCTGGTATGGGTGAACTTCACCTTGAAATTATTGTTGACCGTTTGAAGCGTGAATTCAAAGTTGAAGCAAACGTGGGCGCTCCTCAGGTTTCTTACCGTGAGACTATTTCTAAAAACATTACTCACCGTGAAACTTATAAGAAACAAACGGGTGGACGTGGTAAGTTTGCTGATATTCAGTTTGAAATTGCTCCAATGAGCTACTTCGATAATTATGAAGGAAAAGAAGATAGAATTTCACGTGCTGAAGGATTTATGTTTATCAACGAAGTAGTTGGTGGTAATATCCCGCGTGAATTTATTCCGTCAGTAGAAAAAGGATTTAAGGCCGCTTTAGATGCAGGTATTCAAGCGAACTACGGTGTACAAAACATCGGTGTTAGACTATTTGATGGTTCATATCACGATGTTGATTCGGATCAATTAAGCTTTGAGCTAGCTGCTAAATCTGGATTCAGAGAATCAGCTAAAAGAGCTAAACCAGTATTACTTGAACCAGTAATGAAAGTTGAAGTAACAACTCCTGAAGATTATATGGGTGATGTAATTGGTGATCTTAACAGTCGCCGAGGTATCATTCAAAGTATGAATTCTGATCCTAATGGATCTGTAGTTAAGGCAAATGTACCTCTATCTGAAATGTTCGGGTATTCAACCGATCTAAGATCGTTAACCCAAGGTAGAGCAGTGTATTCGATGGAGTTTGAAGAATACACACAAGTTCCTGAGAAGATTGCTCAGGAAATCATTGAAAGCCAAGCATAACAAATTTTAAACACTAAACTGATTTAATCATGGCAAAAGAGACCTTTCAGCGCACCAAGCCCCACGTGAATGTGGGAACAATTGGTCACGTAGATCACGGTAAAACAACATTGACTGCGGCAATTACGACGGTAATGGCAAAAACCTACGGTGGAGTAGCGCAG
>JAVKDD010000002.1:0-6065 GCA_040222455.1 Balneolaceae bacterium
GTAGGATTGGTTGTGGCAGTATCAATGTTGGTAATGACCAACGAGTTCAAGTGGATCCGGGATCCTCGTAAGATGGCATGTCATTGTGGTGTTGCACCTTTTGAGTACTCCTCCGGTAAAAGCATCAGAGGAAGGAACAGGGTGAGTCATCGGGCGCATAAACCGATGAAGGCTTTGCTGAATATGGCCGCTCGCTCGTCAGTCTCCAGCCCAGGAGAGTTGCGGGATTACTACGAACGAAAAGTCTCGGAGGGCAAGAATAAGATGTTGGTATTAAATGCCATCAGGAATAAAATCATCCATCGGGTATTTGCCTGTGTGAGAGAAGGACGGAAATATGAAAAAATTTATACTCCAGCACTTGTTTAACCCCTGGAATTCAACTAGCGAGAGTATGCCCACTAGTTGTAAAGAGCACTAAACTAGCGAAACTGCCCAACACCTACAACGGCTTCTTTGGAGAACTGCGTTCCACAAGTCTAAATCCAGAAAGACGAAAAGGAGGGAAGGGAAATACAAGTAACAGAATGGACAGTATAGCGGTCGAATTGCACTGCAAGTTGTCGAAAGCACTCCGGCATATGCCTGCTAGTGCTTGTTGTAGAGCGTTATTATACCGTTTTCCAGTTATCAAGTTGGACTTGGAAGTCTTGTTTTTCTTGATGAGTGAGTAGGATATTGAAAGTACGCCTGATGGGGGATTTGATAGTAAGTTCCCAGATGTTCCGTTCCTTAAGACGATTCTGAGATTTTATGTTAAGACTGTAGTCAAAGTTGCCAGTCAGGCTAAACTCCGTCTCTTCCAGTTGAACAGTTCGTTCATCAAAGTTCCAGTTCAACTGCTTTGGTTTGTTGAACTTGATGTTAAAGCTCACAATCAAAACAATTAGCATTACGAAAATCATGACGTATGAAATTGGATAGGCAGAATCCGGTAAATGAAATAGTTGAATTAAGTTGTTAGTACTATGAGGTGGGTTAAAAGGAAAGCAGAGAGTTAGAATAAATAAGAATATGAAGAAGTAACTTTTGTATTTGTCGATAAGAAAATTCAGCCAATTAATATGTTCAATCTTCATGGTGTAGAGTTCAATTGAATTAGTTTCTCTTGAAATTTTAATTTCATTGAATATCCACCTAGCATGACTCCAGATAGAAAAATTAGACTGTATAGACTTTGGTATGCCTGTTCGTAAACTACTGATTTGAAAATGAAGAATACTGATAGAAATGGCAGAACCATAAGAAGCCACGCAAACCCCATGAAGAATTTGGCTGCAAACTTCATTTCTTGTTCTTTATCCTTACTTGCAAATTCAAAGAACGATATGAAAAAACGACTTATAGCCTGATATGCAAAATGAAATATGATGTTGACTGCAAGCGCAACTTCAAGCTTATCAGAAATTTCTAGTTCACTAGGAATCAATGAGAAGACTCCTGCTAGCACTAGGTTGATAAGTGATAGTTTAATATAGAATTTCGTGATTTTTTGCTTGTTCATTATGCGTTCTGCATATGCTCTACAACGCCAAGCTATGATGTGTGGGGATTAGAAAGCACTAACCTCTCGTCTCGCACATAGCCACGCCTTGATTTAAATTCAAAATTTGTGGCGGACTTTCCAATCCCACGAAAATATCCTGACCGATAAAACCCCATTCATTCATAGCATATGTTGTGGTTCGTTTAATCACTTCTTCAATTGGTTGTCAATCATTTGTATGAGTTGTATGATATAAGTCTTGTGATCATAGAGTGTCTCGATACCCTGTTCTTTCACAATATTTAAATGCATGTATTGCATTTGATGATCAACTTGATTTATGAAAAACTGATCACTAAGTAAACGATTTAGGTCTTGGCTAATTAAATCGACTATTTTCTCGATCTCCTTCTGGGTTTTTCCCTCATAGAATGCGATACCAATTTCTGCAGTTCGAACGTTTCCCAAAATCATTTGTTCGTTACGTTCTGCCATTTTTTCTAAATCGTATTCTAAATCCAAAAGCTCATATCTTCGATTTTCATAGTAGTTATAAAGAGATTTCTTAAGTTCCGAATTCTTCAAGTATTGACCGTAACTATTTTGAATCATTGATTTGTAAGCGCCTTGATTTTTCTCCAATCGAACGCCAATCCAAATCAAGGCATTAATAAAGTGAGCCATCTCTTGAGCGCTAGTAAAGCTGACTTTTTTTTGACTTAGAATCGGATAGACAAGTGAAGTGACTGAGTCTAAGTATTGGATTTTTGCATCAAGGTTAACAGTATCCCTTACAAGTTCACCTCTAATTGATTGTAAGTTCTCTTCTAACAGTTCTTTGTTTTGGCCATCTTCTCTCCATTCGTCTACCCAAAATGAAATTGAAATTCCGAAAAAGATCACTAGAATTTCGAAGCTGTAGTGTTTCCAATTTTTCATATTCTTTCAGTTTGAGGCATGAACCACAACGCCCAACTAGCGGGCGTGGACATAAAAGTAATAAATGGCGGGGAAAGAGCTCACCTGAACGATGCGATAAAGTCTCAGAACGTACTGCGAAACACAAGAAACCAAACCAAGCAGAAGGGCAGGGCAGAAAACACTGAAATCAGCCTGGCGGAAAGGTGAGCGGTTTAGCCCGATGAACTCTGCAAATGGCTCATGTGGCAATGCCCGCTAGTGTTTGTTGTAGAGCGTTTTAGTTGTTTCTGGTTCTATAATCATAGAAGTAGTAATCGCCCCATTCGTTTAGTGTTGAATCGATAAGGCCAGTTGTTGTTGAGAAGAAATTTGTTTCAAAATGTTCATCTCTTAAGGTCTTAACAGTCTTAATTAGAGTTGAATCAGAATCATAGAAGAATTCTGTAGTTAGGAAGTCAGTTTGATTTCCGTCTATTCTAGAAAGTCCAAAAATGTTGTATGAATAAGTTAATACGCTAACCGTATCTCCCGTTCCTCCCGTTCTCGTTTTCTGGATTAATTTATCTCCGTCTTTGTCAAATTTTAGGAGTTCACGAATGAAAAGTGTTGTGTCTTTTTTGTTCGGTTGTCGAAAGTTCTGAATCACCAAATCTTCGTTGGGGATATATTCATAATCAATGAGATATTCAGCCACAATATCGCTCCTATGGTAGTAGCGAGTTAGTCTGTTAAGAGAGTCATATTCGTACCAAGTCTTACTTCCAAATGGATCCCACAAATGCATTCGGCTTATTTTGTTGCCGTTTGAGTCAAAGTTGACTGAATCTCCTCGTACAATCGAATCTTCAACTTGTTCGAACTGGACATATGACTTGATTCCTGCGTTCTTATAGATTTCAGGTAGTGGGTTTGGGTCAAGATTCGGTTGCCAAGTTGAGTCGAGTTCGTGTTCACAGCTGAGAACCAAAATGAATCCGATAAGTACTGAAAATTTGCGAATGACTCTCATGCTCTACAACGATCAGCTAAAATCCGTAGGCTCACCGTTTGTTAATTTCTTTAAAAGTATCTGATTCAAATGCTCTTTACAAATAGCTCATAAACCTATGGATTTTTAGCGCCTGTTATGGGCTTTATTAAGTTGTTGATCCAGATAAAAGTTGTTCTATGTGTTCTAGTCCTGTTTTTGAAACTCTGAATTTTCCCTTTGCAATTTTGATAATGTTTTTAGTTGTCTCATTTCTTTTGACGAAAACAGCTGGGTTAGAAAGTTTCACTCCTTGATCTAGTAAGGCAGTTGAAGCGTCTTTCGTTGTAAACAAATTATCTTCACTTTTACATTGAATAAAGTGGCCTGCTAGTAGTATTTTGTCTGCCTCTTTTGCTGTCTTTGGTAGTTCATGATAATATTCGCCAAAAGTTTCAGGAATACCATTATTACTATTTGAAGGTACTTCGTTTATAACGGCAGTTTGTGTGTTTGCTGTTTCTGCTTGAGAAGAAGTTTCAACTTGAACCGGTGGTGCGGGCGAATTTTTCAATATTTCTAAGAAACTTTCAATTTTAGCAGAATGTGAGTTGATAAAATCTTCTGATCCTTCTATTTCAAATTCTCTTAGGTTTAAGTTGATTCGAATTTTGGCTTTGTTTTCCATGATTATAAATTTATGAATTCATTTTGATTCTTATCAACATACTTTAGGCCAGTTGGAAGGATCATGCAATTTTTATCTCCGCTGTATTCAATTAACCTTTCTGAGTGCAACTTTTTTAGGAGGTTTATGAAAGTTCCTTTACTCTTTGGTTCTATCCAATTGAATAAAGTATTGTCGGTTATGGTGTTAGGATGTTCAGATGCTAGAAGAACCAAAACTTGATCTGCGTTCTTTAATTTGGGATTTAGAACACGTTTAATATCTGCAATTTGATGAACCAAGAATGTTGGTCGAATGACAATGCTATCCACTAATTTTTGGGCTTCTACTAATGAGAAGGAGTAATGAATACGAAGTAATTCGGCCAATATCCAATCAGCACAGGCACAGATTAACGTGCTATCCGCAAAATTTGGATTAACGTCTCCTCCCAGATGGCCAACTCCTCTCTTGTTCCGAATATTATAGATCATTGTTAGCGATCTTGGGATATGAATGCGATATGATTCAATTGTTGAAGCTGAAGGCAACTGTTCGAAAGCCCGTAATTTTCCTATCATATCAGGCATATGCGCACCAACAGGAGTGTAATTTCCTTTCATTTCCTGCTCAATTATTCGATAACATGCTTCTACAAACTTTCCTCCATTAAGTTCAGAAGGTTCGTGACGTTCGAGTAAATAATTCTCCTTAATCTCGAAGTATGCAGACATTAAATACTCTACAAGTTCTTTTGGCAAAGAAGTACTTAGGTCATTTGTGATTTTATCTATCATTTAGTCTGCGGTATTGCCCATAACGTTTAGCTAAACTCCGTAAGCCTGAACTTTCAAAATACCGCTGAGACCTGCGGTCTTACTGGCTTTTGTAAATATCTCGATAGCTTATGGAGTTTGAGCGTCTGTTATATTCTTTATTTGTTTTTCAGGGTAGACATTTCTTTTTCAAGTTTTTCCATCCGCTCGTTTTGTTCAATAAGGTGTAGTGTTAGTTCCTCAATCTTCTTCAAAAGTCGCATGTTCATATCTCCAAGATCAATTCCGTTTTCACCAATTTCAGAAGCAGATGGTATTTCAGGGAGGTGTTTGTTCTCGGTTATGTAATCTTTAGTTTCTTGAAGTGTTCGGAGTTCATAATCAGATTCAAAAACATAGTCCGGTACACTAATATCAGCGAGTACTTTTACTTCAGTTGCGCGAATCTGGCCTTCAACAGCAAGTTTGGATTGAGGGTCACTCGCTCCAATTCCTATATTGCCGTTGTTTAGTATTGTTAGCCAATCAACGGAAACACCGCCTGATCCACTTTGATATTTACCGATGCTGAGATTGACATTGTTGTTGCCTTGGTTGATACCTCTGATGTAAGCCCCATCACCGTCTCCTCTGGTTTCAAGTTTTAGTGAAGAATAGGATCCATTAGTCAAGTCGTGGTTAGTGATTTTTAAGCCTGAATTATCATTGAAAAGGTTCACTCCAGCATTATTAAGGTCTCGTCTAATTTCTAAGTTCACATCAGGGTTTGTTGTTCCAATACCAAAATTTCCACTCGAGTTTATTCTGAATAACTCGCTACCGTTAGACCTCCAAGAGTAAAAATGGCTAATGGAACTTGATATGTTAAAAGATAAGTCATGCGTTCCAGAACCTTCATCATAATCCTGAACATATTCTAATAACCCTGTTCTATCTCCAATTCCGATTTTAAGAGATTCGCCACCGCTGCTGTTCCTTCTTATTTCCAGTGGTGTAGTACCTGTGCTATTATGTTGAGCGTAACCTATAGTTGAAATCGATAAAAATATCATTGCGAATCTTATGCTTTTCATAAATGTAGAATTTTTGATCTGGGAGAAATTGAATATAACGCCCCTTTAGCTTAGTGCCATAGGATTAATTAAAGATACTAAAAAATGGAACCGTTATAAATGGCTGGTAAATATCTTTAATAAAAACAACTCCAGCAGAGGCGAGCTAGATAACGTCCGGGTTTCAAGAACCATT
>JAVKDD010000003.1:0-139563 GCA_040222455.1 Balneolaceae bacterium
AGGATACACTCAAGTATTTCTCACTTCTACCGCCTATAATTCTAAGGTCGTTTGTACAGAGCAGCTGTACTGATTTTGCAGGACCCCTTCTGTCTTCCCTTTGTTCAAAGGGAAGGACTTGGGAACTAAATCTGAGTCTAACTCAACGCTGTCACCCTGAGGATAATTCCGAAGGGTCTAATTGGGTAAGTGGTTCAGGTTCTTAAGCAGGAAAGAGGGTCAAAGGCGTGTGAAAATGAAATCTGCATTATTTCCGTCGATTTTTGGCTACTTTTGATCGATCAAAAGTAGCATGTTTAAAAAATAATACACTAAATGTTCCCCAACAAAAAATGGATTTACCACCACGATGAGCCGCTTAGCCGATACTCCTTGGGTCAGGAGGGTAAAAATCCGCTTATTTGCTTTGGAGTAAATCCCAGTACTGCGGTTCCCGGAAATCTCGATCCAACAGTAGCGTCTGTTGCCAGATTTGCATTCGAAAAAGGATATGATGGCTGGCTGATGTTCAACTTATATCCACAGCGGGCTACAAACCCCGATAAAATGCATAAACAGTTTCAAAAAAATATTCATGAAAAGAATGTAAAGGCGATTGAAGAACTGGTGAAAAATCTGCCCTCAGGTGCTGACATCTGGTGTGCATGGGGAACACTAATTGAGAAGCGGTCTTATTTGAGTCGCTGCCTTAAAGAGATCCATGAAATCCTTGCAAAAACAAAATGCACTTATTATACAAGGGGAAATATATCCAAGGCCGGACACCCACATCACCCTCTATATCTTAGGAAAAAATCGCCGATGGATCTCTTTGATTTAGAAGATTATTGCAATAAAATATGACTAGAGAATCACAATATTAAATCCAACAGATATAATTTGTTTAATCTGGAGTTTAGAGATGAAATCATCATCATATAAAAATGAAAACTCTATGGATGAACTCATAAAGTCATTTATTTTACCTGTAAATATATTTGACATATAGAGATCGGTGCTTGATACAGGAATCAGAAGATTGGTAAAGGAATTAAATTCAGTAGTGTAAGTGAAGTTTTTAACAAGCTCCTTCGTAAAATCAAAGGCAAATGTAATACCACCTTCTCCCCGAATATCTTCGTCTTCTCCAAGTCCATAAAACTGATCAAGCCCGTCTAACTCAACAAAGGTTTGTTTAAGCCCCAAACCAAGTTGAGTCGAGAAATAATCAACAGGCTGGTAAGAAATACCGAGTGATTCTGTAAAATAACCAGGAGACATAAAATCTGAAATTGTAGATCCTGTATTATCATCAAAGCCCGGAGCAAATTGAGTACGAAAGGCAACCTCAAAAAAGGCACTCCAACGATTATCGTGTAAAAAATAATCGGTTTTATTGCTAAGACGAATCAAATCTTCTGTCTTTTGAATTCCAATCTCGTCCTGATCTGCTTGCCCGAAACGGAGATTAATCCGGGAAGTATTCGAAAACTTCTCGCCATTGTATTTTACTCGAAACAAAGTACCAGCAATAAAAGCGATAGAGTTGGCTCCGCCCTGACTCCAATTTCTATAACTTGCTTGATTACCGTTTAGATTAATAACCCAGGAGCGCGTCCAGTTGCTTTCTACCGGTTCTGAAGCAGGTTCGCTAGTCACAGTTTGAGCTTGCACATTGAAAAGACAAGACCATAGCATGATGGCTAAAAGTAAATAAAAACGCATAGGTACCCGAAAAGTATGGATGTTATTTGCCCGCAAAGATAATCAATGACTACTTAAAAGAAATAAAGATCAGGTTTTCTGTTAATACTCTTCCGAATCAACCCAATCAGGTCTCTTAAGTTCAGTTCGATAGATATACATGGCCACACTTTGAATATCTGATTTCGAATATCCCAAAGGATCCATCAGTCCGAATTCATCTACATCTTCATGTAATGCTGCTTTTTCTTCAGATGGAGTTAAGATGAAGTTCGTAGTCTTGATAATAAAATCCCGCTCATTATCTGCCACAGTTAGGTAATTACGTTTTACCAGTTCCAGAGGAGGAGCAATTCTATCGGATTTAGAACTCGTTGGATCATGACAAGTAATACAGACAGACTCAACGATGGTTCTGCCCTTTCTAAGGCTTAGATCATCGTAATTGATCGCATCAGAAGTAGTATCTGAAGTAGTTTTGTTGGTTTGTGAACAACTATAACTCAACATGAACAAAGCGATAAAACAGATTAAATATTTAGCATTCATAGAACCTCCTTTTTATTGCAGGTGAGTACATATTTATAGCACTCATGTATCATAATATATTATGAGTAGAAATTGTAAATAATGAGTGAAGATTTAGAAATCTATTTGGGGAAGAGGCAATGGATGCGAGTAAGATTATGTCCACCAATGGGAAACGGTACTGGATTGGTTTCAGATTAATTTTTTTGGGGAGTAGTTGAAACATTGCAAATCTATTTCAAAAAAAACGTAGTTGGTAGGATAAATTTTCAAATGGTTAAATAATTTATTTTCTTAAGCTTTGTTAAAATTAAGTATAAGAATAACAGTTGCTTCAAAAAATTGATTTTCCAAAAGATTTGAGTTACGCCTCTGATGGTCCTAATAAGCCGCTTGAATTCTATATGTCTTGCTTGAGAAATAGCAATCAGCTAGACCTTAGACTTGGATATTTTAGCTCAAATGCAATTAGAGTTCTATCTGTAGGTTTTGCCCAATTTATATTTAATGGAGGTACTGTCAGGATAATAACTAACCATTATTTATCTGAAAATGATAAAAAGCTTTTGACAAACACGATTAAAGAGGATAGTGAGACATATAGATACATTGATTCGGTAGTTAATGAAGACGTTCAAGAGCTTGAGAAGGTTTTATCTAAAGGAGAGCAACATTTCTTCAACTGCTTAACATATTTATTGGATAATAATAGACTTGTATTACTTCCTGTAAAAATAAGACCAGGTAAACTATCACATTATAAAGAAGGCATATTTTATGACAGGGATAACAAAGTATATTTTAATGGAAGCTGCAACTTCACATATAGTGGATTAGTTGAAAACGGTGAAAGCCTTGAAGTCAAAAGATCATGGGGATCTGAAGCTGAAAAAGAAAAAATACAGAATGAAACGGTTCGTTTAAATCAGATATTCTCAAAAACGGATGAAAAACATGAATACTTAGGTATCCAAGATGTTGAGACAGTAATAAGAACAAAAGGGCTTTCAAAGGATTTAGAAGAGCTAGTAAAAGATGAGGTTGAAATTATTGATTCAATTAAAAGTATCGATTCTTTATTTAGTGATATTTTCGAAAAAGAGGTTTTGGGTTTTAAGAACTGGATAAGAGAAGAACTTAAGCTTCCCATGTTTCCTCACAAAAAACCCTTTGACTATCAGGTTGATGCGTATAATGCATGGGTAGATAACAACTATTCGGGTATTTTTGCAATGGCCACTGGGACAGGAAAAACTATCACTTCATTGAATTGTATACTTGAGGAGTATCAAAAGAATCCTAAGAAAACTTATAGGGCTTTTATACTTGCCCCAACAATTACTCTAGTGGAACAATGGGAGCAGGAAGCTTTAAAGTTTAACTTTCGAAATATTATCAAAGTCTCTTCAAAGTCTAATTGGAGAAGTTTGCTAGCTACTAAATTAGCTATGGCAAAGCGTATTGATTCATCATTTATCATTATCAGTACCTATGCAACTTTTTCCCTGGAAAAGTTTCAAAAGTATGTACTAGATTTACCTGCCGATACAATATTTATAGCAGATGAAGCTCATAATATGGGTGCTACTTCCATAATAGAGAAGCTACCAAATATTACATTATCTAAAAGAATAGCTCTTTCTGCTACTCCAAAAAGGATCTATGATGAAGAGGGTACCAAAGCTATTGAAAGCTTTTTTAATGATAAAGAACCATACATTGTTTCTTATTCAATGGAAAAGGCCATTGAAAATGATGTATTAACTAAATATGACTACTATCCGCATATTGTGCGCCTAACTTCTGATGAGTTAGATGAATACGGTGAGTTAAGTAAGAAAATTGCTCGTCAATATTTCATTGAACCCAACATATCAAAGAATAGTAATCTTGAAAGACTCTTACTTCAGAGAAAAAGAATAATACATAAAGCAACAAATAAATTATCAATTGCCACAAGCATACTTAAAGAACGTTATTTAAAAGAGGGGAATTTGAAATACACCTTTGTTTATGTACCTGAAGGTCTAGATCCTGAATTAGCTGAAACTTTAAGCGAAAGCTCAGATGAGGCAAGAATTATTAACCAATATATAAAGAGTTTTGCCGAAATTGATGAGACCATACTTGTAAATAAAATTGTTGGTGGAATGTCAAATAGAAAACAAATTCTTGACCAATTCAGTAGAGGAGAAATTGATGTTTTAACATCGATGAAATGCTTGGATGAGGGTGTTGATATACCAAGAGCAGAACATGCAATTTTTTGTTCCAGTACTGGCAATCCAAGACAATTCATACAACGACGGGGACGAGTATTAAGAAAGCATGATCATAAAACTTCTGCTACAGTCCATGACCTTGTTGTAATACCAATAATTGAGAATACAGATAAGGATACGCTTGAAACAGAAAAGAAATTAGTGACGGGCGAATTGCAACGTGTTATGTATTTCGCTTCATTATCGAAAAACCCGTTACATAGTTTTGATGTATTTCAAGAAACTTGTGAATTCTATAACATTGATATTTATTCAATCTTTAATGAGTTAAAAAATGACTAAAGAAGACTTACTAAGAACATATTTAGAAGATCCAATATTAGTTCAAGAAGGCTATTTAGAAGAGGGAGAAGCAGGAGATTTTAGCTGGAACGACAAAAGAGGGATTCCAATAGTTGAACTTTTAAAAATAATAATTCAAGAACACTCTAGTGGAAAGGGTGAGAATACAATTAAAGGACTAGCAAACCGGTATTTAGATAATAAGCTATGATATTAAAAAAAGTACATCTCAAAAACTTCATGTGTTATTGTGGGGATAATGTCCTTGAGTTTAAAGAAGGATTAAATGTCGTTATCGGGGACAATGGTTCTGGAAAATCCAAATTATTTGATGCTATTTATTGGGTGATGTATGATCAATGCTTTGATACAGATGCAGAGAGATTTAGAAATACAGCTCAAATAAATGAAAAATTGATATCCGATAGGGCTTTGTTTGAAGCTGTTGATGGTCAAATAGAGTGCTTAGTGGCTCTTACATTCTTTGATGAGCGTAATGAAAATACATATACCTTAGAGCGAAAATTAGTTGCAACAAAAAATGATGCTCAAATCAATTTTGGATCAAAAAGCATTGAAAAGGTTACAGAAAAGAAAGGAGTCTTGTCTGCGCAACTTATTGAAAATGAGGAGAAAATTGAGCGACTTAAAAAAAGAATTCTACCAGATAATATAAAACCATATATGTGGTTTCAAGGAGAGCAGATAAATAATCTAATTGATTTTAAAAACTCAGAAACCTTAACACGAGCTGTGAATGTATTATCTGACATATCAAAATTCGATGAGATTTCTTCAATTACAGAAAGCCTATTCACAACGGTTGATAATGAGTTAAAGAAAAAACAGAAGGCATTAAGCAAGGATGAAACTAAAAGTGAAGAGCTAGAGAGACAAATCAAATTAGCTAAATCAAAGCATAGTAATTACAGAGATGACCTACGAAAAGCTAAAACAGGGTTAAAAGAAGCCTCTGATAAATCAGAAGAATTACTAGATCAACTTGATGTAGCAGAGAAGGTAAGAGAGTTGGATTCCGAGCGGAATAGAATCCAAATTGAGTTAAGTAAAATTATCGAGGAACATGATTTATTGAGGCAATCATTACATAAACGTCTTTTTACTCGCGGCTGGGTGTTAAAAGGTACTGAAAGATTATTTGATGATTATTCTAAAAAATATTCAGCCTATGAGAGTGCAAAACTTGACTTTCGCGCCAAGATTCAAGCTGAAAAGAATGTTCAAGATAAGTTACAAACTCGATTGCCCATAAATGTACCTGAACCTATACATGTTCAGAAAATGCTTGATGACCAACGTTGTCTTGTTTGTGATAGACCCGCAGAAAAAGGTAGTAAGGCATATAAATCAATTGAAGCATTGATTGCCTCAAATGATGAGGCTTTAAAAAGTCTTGTGGCTGATCAAAATAAGCGACATAATTTTACTTCAAGTTTTGAAAAACTTTATAGAAATGGGTTACAACAAAAAGGGCGTATTTCAGATGTTGATGAGGATATTAATGATACACTTGAAAAAATTGATGCTCTTTTTTCTGAAAAAAATGAGCTCAGAAAAGAACTGGATGAAGTTGATAACCAAGTAAAAAACTTTGTTGCTGAATCTTCTATTGATGTAGATACTGCAAAAAGGATTACTTCTGAATTAAAGACTACCCAATCACTAACGGGACGTTATAGTTCTGATATTAGGACCTATGAAATTAAAGTTGATGAGCTTACAAAAGAAATAACTTCTCTTGAGAATCAATACACAAAACTAGTTGTTGGTGATGTTCCAAAGAAACTTACTGATAAATTTGAACTCAGTAAACATGCTGATGTAATTGCCAAATCAACACGTAGTAGAGTCTTTCAAGAACTTATAACCAAACTTGAAGAAGAAGCTAATAACCTTTATCAAAGAATGATACAAGACAACAAGTCAACTAGAGGTATAATTAAACTTCGGGAATATGACGGAAACTATACTCCAACACTAGAGGACGGAGATGGAAATATACTATCAATGCAAAACGAAGGGAATAAATTCTTGATGAAACTTGCAACTATGATGGCAATTATTTCAGCAAGAAAAAGGACAAAAGAGACTGACTTATATACTTTAATCTCTGATGCACCTACGTCTAAATTCGGTGAGGACTTTATAGTTGGTTTCTGTAAGACAGTCAGCCAAGTGTATAAGCAAATTATAATAATGAGCTTTGATTTTTATAAAAATGAAAATCTAAGACAAACACTATTACGCGATAAGGAAATTAATAGGGGAAATATTTATGTGATTGAACCTAATACACCTGAATCTGAAAGAGAAAACAGAAATTCATTAGAAACGACAATTACTAGTTTAAATTAGTATGACACTTCTAGATCAAATTAAAACTCGAGCTCCAGAGTATGATGCAAAGTACTATGACTTTATTCTAAAGTTTACACTAGAACAGGGTGCCAAAATGGGTACCGCAAGTGAACAAGAAAAGTGGGAGCTTGGAAAGTATTTTTCTACCCGATATGAAATGTATATGTATGCTGTTCTTTTAGGCTTAAAAAAGGACTATTCTTTACCTATTGAAAGAGGTACAGAGAAAATGAAATTTATTGCAATGGACGAATGGGGAGGGAAAGACTCCTCAAAGAATCGGCATCACCAAGAAATTACTGAATACATAATTATGTCAGTGCTTGCAAAAGGAGATTATGATTTTTTTACTATAGAGGAAATGGAAGAAAATGAAATACGTAATACTTTAACTCAAATTAAAAGTGATATTGAGAGTTACGCAAATGGAGGGTTTGATATTATTCATTCTAAAGCTCAAGAAAATGAGGCTTACTTTATTGAGAATGAAAACTCATTTATTGATTTATTGGATAAATAAATCTTGATTAATACTCTTTGAAGACTTAAAGAAATTCAATGCCTTACTAAACACCTCATATGTAATGTAAACATCTTCTAATGCCGTATGTTTTTTGCTTCTTCTTAACTTAAAGTAATCAGCAAAGTCTGATAAAGAATAAAGATCCTCATCTATTAAAGCTGAAAGCTTTAATAGTCTGCAAATAGATTGTACATCTATGTGTCGGTAATTAATTTTGTTATATAAATCATAAAAATCATTCTTGTAACACATTTTCCTAAAAAATGGAACGTCAAAACTTATATTCCATCCTGCAAAACAGTAATCCGTCCCTACGGTTTCAAAAAAACTTTCCAAAACCTCACCCTGTTTAGGCGCTGAATTTAAATCTTCTAGATTAATACCATGCGTTTGAAAAGCAACAGTTGTATTAGAAACATTACTTGATGGACGAATATTTGACTCAAATTCACTAATTACTTCATTTGTTTTAATATCAACTAGAATCGCTCCAATTTGTATTGGGTCATCTTCGAATAAATTTGAACCAGTAGTTTCAAAATCTAAAAAACAAACTCTGTGTTTATACTTACTCATATCATATCACTTTGATTAGTGCATCATCCTTTTTTATTTCGTCAATATAGTTTATTTGACTCATGCACCAATTGTAGACTCCTCTACTATTTAATTTTTTGCAAATAAAAAATGGTACTTGATAAGTCTTTCTTTCTACATTTTTTGTTGGGAGAAATACTATTTCATTGTTAAATCTATAAAATGAAAAAAAAACTGGATGATACTTTAATTTGTACGCATTAATCACACCTTTATAATCTTGATCTTCTTCAAGATTCCTTTTTATTGATTTTATCTCTTCAACAGTTGACTGAATTCTTTTTTTTAAACCCTCTGCATTATATTTATCATTGTCTTTTCCCCATAAAGAACCCAAAGAAACAAGAAATGGATTATTTTCGTCCATTAAATAGATATTTATAATAGTACTTCTATCTTTCAGTTTTTCAGCTATAGTCCTACTAAGAGTATTAATTACTGTTGAACCATAGGTAAAATAGATATCAACTTCATTTGATTCCTCCAGTTTGTTTCTTAGGATGGTTTCATCCCACTCATCATAATATTGTGTAAAACCAGAGTCAATTATTTGCCTACTAACACCAAGAACTTCTAGTTGTTTATTGAATTGCTCTCGAAAGGCCAAGAAGCCAATTAACACACTAGGTATTAGTCCAATTAAGATTCCATACCCTAAATCTTTAGAAAAGCTTTTCCAGTTTATATCCCAATCAGAGAAAGCGTTCGTTTCATTTACTCCAATTAATATTAAGGATATGATAAATAATGCTATAATCCAGAATGCTGTCTTATACTTAAAATTTTCCATTTTTACCTAAATAAAACAGACTGTACAACCAGCGTAATCTTCGTCTTCTTTATCGAAGTAATCCCCTTTCTCCTCTTCCCCGAGCAAATTATTTAGAAGTGTTTTAGAGGTTTTTCCGTTTTTAGTCTGCTTTTTCTCTATATGTTTTAGTTTAATATCTTTAATTCGTTCTGGTTGTGTTAATTCATCTAAAGACTCGTTCTCAATCCATGTGAAGCCTTCTTTTTCGTACTTCTTAGCGGCCTCAAACTTTTCTCGGTTATTTTCATATAACCAGATCCACTCAATTTTCTGCTGGTAGAAACAAAAGAAACAACCTGAGCGAGTTCGTGAGTATGTGCCTTTTTTGCCGTCTACCTCATATTCCATTTTCTTATAATACTCAGGCACACCTATAGATTCTTCAAGCATTTCAAATACTGTTTCCCGAACTACAACTCTTTGCTGTTCTTTCTCAATATGTGATTTATCTAAAAGAGGAAAGTCTGACTCTTCTAATTGGGAAAGAGGAAAGTCTGTTTTTTTTAGAAAGTGAAACACGGCTCTATTAAAGGCTGTTACATTCAGGTTAATTAATGCATCGACTTTTTTATTAAAATTGTGCTCAATTGAAATAGGTCGTTCTACCTCTTCTAATATACGTGCAAGCTTTTCAGGTTTTACAATTCGCTCATAAATATCTTTTAACTGACCCGTATTGTGGTAATCTAAAACAAGATCTAAGACATCAAAAGACCAGATATTTTTTTTGAAGGGGAAAATCGTTTGCACATTTTCTTTTGTAGAAACATAGGCCTCGCGATCTTCATCTCCACGTATTCCCACATAAGATATGGTGGGATCATCTCCAATATATTCTTCAAAAGGCTTTAGTTTTAGATCTTTAGTGCACCAGCGAGAATAAGTAGAGGGTAGAAATCCGCCATAATCTTTTAGCAGATAATCGAACGGGGAAAGCTCTTCACTTTCGTCAAAATTGGGCTTCGTCATTTTATCTGTATCAACAGCATGAAGTTTTGTTACCTCAATGCCAAGATAAGCCTCTAAATTATCTATAAGTTCATAGGTCTCATCTAATTCTCGCCCGGTATCGCAACTATAGAAATCTAATTCGATCTCAGGAAAGTGTTCACTCATATATAAACCTAGCGCAGCACTATCTTTACCGCCGCTAATACCTAATACATGTCGCACTTTTTTTCTCATTTATTTACGATATCCTCGATCAGTCTGAACAGTATTGCTAAGTCTTTCTTTTTATTGCCCGTAAGCTGCTCTCTAATATTAGCAACTTTATCCTCATCTTCAAGCAATGATTTCTTAGATATCTTCAAGTTCTCTTTAACTGGTTTTCTTCCAAAAGGAGTAAGCTCTATTTTATAGGCTTCTTCTTTATCTTCATCGATCCTTTGTTTACTAATTTCGACAAGGCTTTCTAATTCTTGTAGACGTTCACTGAGGTTAAAAAAGAGCTTTTCTTCCTCACTATCTTTAAGTTTTGAAATAGGTTTATCAATCACTGCTAGGCCAATAGCGCTAATCCATTTTTCTCTATCAGAAAGCTTAGAAAGCAATCTACTCAAGAGCTTTTTTTGATAATCAGCAAGGCGGTACTCCTTAATACCGCTAAATTTTTTCTTAATGGTGGCGGTATATTTATTAAAAGCGGTGTCTGATTTTATATCAAGGCTTTTTAAAATATTGGTTTCAATCTTAGCTAATAATTGATTGTAGGAGCCTTCAATTTCTGAAATCCTAACATCTAAAATTTCAATAAAATCGGTAATAGCCTTTTTACTTTTTAGCTGAT
Organism: Balneolaceae bacterium; assembly: GCA_040222455.1. Classification (GTDB taxonomy): domain Bacteria; phylum Bacteroidota; class Rhodothermia; order Balneolales; family Balneolaceae; genus RHLJ01. The sequence goes on from JAVKDD010000003.1 coordinate 10,875, forward strand.
CTAAACTTGTATATCCTAAAGCTTGGGGAAAAGCCTCGAAAAAAGCTTCTTCTGGATCAGTAGCAGTTTTGATTGCATCTCTAAGTCTTCTTGCATCCGGTGATATTTTATCTGTTTTTCTTCCGTATTCATTGAGGTCGTTATAAGTAAGAAGAAAAGGACGAATCGTTTCCACGAACACTTGGTTAGAGAACGTTGCGTCAACCGGAAGATTTTGGAATGTCCGATATTTTTTAAACAATTCTCGCTTTTTATCATCAATTTCAAAGGCTTTGATCTCAAAAAGCTTAGGGCTACGAAATACTAGATTTAAGACGTCATATGTAAATTCAGGGATATATGCGCCTTCTTGGTAAAGAGCACAATCCCCACTTTTCATCAGTAAATAAAGTGGAATCCACAGCTCAATAAAACCAGACTTCAACCCAATAGGTGGTTTTTGTAACTCCGTTATTAAATCTGTTAAAGGTTTACGACCAGATTTGGTACTATCAAAAAATGATTCACAAACATCCCATAATGAAAATAATTCACTGTCTTTATGTGGGGGATAAAAATCCCAAATTCCATTATCTTCTCTATGTAACCCTGTTTGTTGCAGCATGGATAAATAAATGGTCTTTTCAGCAGGAAAAGTGTCTTCATTAAAACCTAAGAATGGTTGAAATCTATTTTCCATTACCATTCTCAGCAATTCCTTTCTAGGTCTATAAACTGCAGGGCTTACTTTGTGTTTATTAATAAGCTCATTTTTGTAAATAGGGGCTTTATTATATATAGTATCAATAATAGTAGATAGCTGACTATTGAAGCCTCTTTGCCCAGATATTTTTATAGTTTCACCGTTATATATCCAGACGATTTCTTCTGAAGAACTGTAAATACTATTAATAATTAATTGATCAAGTTGTGCGATGTGTGAATTACGCAACGCTCTCAATTCGTTCTCTGCAATTTTATCGCTTTCAATTTCTTTTAAAAGATGATCAATTTTATGGATCTCAAATATTTCAAGCTTTAACTTTTCTATATTTTTAAATAGTCCATAAAAAATGGGAGTTTCCTTCTCGTTTGAAGTCTTTAAAACGTCCTCTATTGTTGCTCCAAAAACTAAATTAATTATACCATCGATAGGCTGCTCAATTCCTACATCAAGTGGAACCTCAGATAGAATAAATTCAAAAAACCTGGGTGTACCTGTTTTATAGAAAGCTTCCTTAGCTGAAATGTAAGGGAAGGAAAAGTGTTGTTTTACATAAGGAACAACATCCTTTACTAGCTCCACCTTTTGTGAAGCATTCTGAAGCTCAAGTTCTATATCATAATCAGTTCCTTCAAAAAGGATGTATTGATTTTTGAAGCTTCTAAAACGAATAATTTTTTTCTTTTCAAGATCTTCTAGTAATGAAGTAACATCTTCAACTCCTGAAACTTGAGAAAGATATGCTGTTAAAAATTGTGCATCTAGCTTTGCGCCAGAACCAGCAAAAATATTTAGAAGACCAATTACTTTTACGATTTCAACATAGCTGTCTACCCGAGAATCAAAAGATGAAATAGTCTCGATTCTCTCAAGGGCGTTTTTTAAAGCGTTCCAATGTATATAATGAGGGTTATACTTGGAGGTTAGAAATGTATGAAAGTTGTAGATCAGGTAGTCATAAACTTCAGCTACACCATAGAAATTACCATCAGTAATATCAAAACTATTGATGCCGCGTTCATCATCGCTGTGCAAAAAAGAAAAAAGTGAGCGCTCATTTTGGCCATAAGTTTGAAGCGCAAGTGCAAGAGTAGATGCTGAAATAGGATCTAAGGGGTACAAAGAACTTGCTAGTTCTTCATCTAATCTACTTTTCAATGGAAAGACTTGAGCTTCAGAGATTGTAGATACTAATCTTTTTATAGCTTTATTTGTAACGGCCTTGGAACTATTTTGTAAATGTTCAGAAGCAATAAATAGGAGCTGTTCTACGGGCTCGTTAAATGCAAGCTCCTTCAACCTGCCTTTAACTTTATCCCATTCTTTCCGTTGTTGTTGATCTAATCCAAAAGCGTAGGAGTCAAATGACTGATGAAGAGTATTAATTACAAATAGATTTTTGTCTTCCTCATTTGCAAATTCTGAAAGTTCCTGTATAAAATATAGTTCAGATTCAGGATTATTTTTAGCAGCATACTCCAAGTACTTACCGAATTCATCTAAGATAATAAACCAATAAGCTCCTTCTTTTTTATACTGCTCATGTCTTTTAGATATCTCTAAAAGAATTTCTTTATCTGTTGAGTCTTCTTTTAATCCAAAATAAATTGCCATATCCTTGATCAATGATTCATGCCTACCTACAAGCATATCAAACTCAAATGATTGAGCAGATTTAAGCTCGCCATTGAGAGGCTCAAAAATATTTTGATCTTTTTGGAGATTTCGTTTGAAGGCGACTAAAAAAGATGACTTTCCTGTACCATATGAACCGATTATGGAAAAGGAATGAATACCAGTATTGAAGTTTGATACAATTTGTTTGTAAATCTCCAAAGAGTTCGGTGTAACAACATAATTGAATTTCTTTTCTGAATCTCTTTGAATATTGACTGATGGGGAAAAAGTGTGCTTATTCTTATTAGTCATAATAAGCCTCTAACACTTTTGAGGGTTTTGGTTTTGAGTTAAACTGTAACTCTCTTATCCCTGCATCTTCTTTATAAACTATACCATCAAATTTCTCGGTAATTAGTTGAATGTGTTTCAGTAAGCTGTCAGCATCTAAACCAAATACCAAACCAGGACTGTTTTCGTCATTTAATAAATGGTTAAAAGAGATAGAAGATGATTTCTGATACCTAGGATTAACAAGTATAGAATAAAAAACTATTTCTGTAGGTAATGTTGCTCTAAATTCATTCTTGCATTCGTACCAATCTTTTCTATCTGTAATGGGTTTTATAAGATCTAGTTCAATGAGTAATGAAGAATAACTGTCTTCAATATCTTTTGAGTGTTCTTTTAGGTTTGGTCTGACATAATTTTTTAAAAGAACACCAACATCAGTTTCGATAGTATTTTCTGAGTGTTTTTCTTCTCTATGTTTACATTCTGAAATTAGATAATTCATCAAGTGTTGTTTCGAAAACTCAATCCTTTGCTTTCTAAACTGATTAAAGAACAAGTGATAAATAGAGGCTTTATTTGTAGCCACTAATTTGTAGTGAAGAAGCCAAAGCGTTCCAACATCTTCTAAGTATGGATCTTTTCCAGTATCGTCAAAAAGAGTCCGAGCCAATTCTTGAGTTGAACCATCCTCATTCAACAAATTAAAAGCCTTCATCCAGAACTTGATTGAGGTAACCATATTTTTACCAACACCTAAATCAACAACAGCAAGTTCATCATTGAAATTTTTATCTGCCGAGGCAAACTCATAGCCTTTTTTTAGCCAAAGATTTCTACACTGAAATGATTCGTGACCTGAGAAGCTAAGTGTGCTCATGTATTAATTTTTCAAAGTTGAAGCTAATTCCAAGTATTAATGAATATAGTTAAGTAGCACCTGGAATTCGAGTTATTTAGAAAAGAAGTTAAACAATTTGGGTGACATCATTATGTCACTAAAACTTAGATTTTTATACCAGACAAATATTTTAATTAAACAACCTTCCCGATATTCATCGCTCTTCGATATAGTGGAGAGCTTCTCGGGCCTGTTCGAGCGGGGAAGCTTTGAACTTTGAACTCATAGTACCAGCCTTTTTATATAATACCATATGAGTATATAAAAAAACACTTGTGAATTGCTCGGAAAACACAAGTGTTTTGAATGAAAAAGACAGGTGTTTTTCAATAACCCGTCTAGGTTTTTTCATAGGACAGGTTGTTCAACATGCTTTTGAACTCTTTGCCGGGGGTAAAGATGATCCTGGCTTTTTTAATATTTGTGGACCCTACTTCATCAGCGGTATCGCTTGGGGTACTACTTAAGCTGATTCTGAAAGCGCCTAAATTACCCATCGTTACGGAATTTCCTTCACTTAAAATATCAGGGACAACATCAACGATCGCATATAATACCGCGCGGATATCGGCGCCACTTACCGTACTTATTTTTTCAATCCGTTTTGTTAGGTTATCGATGTCTGCTTTACCCGTCATAAATGAAGAAGCATAAAACTTCTTTGGAGCAGAAGGATCGCGAGGGTTGGTTTTTTCGATAACATTATACTTTATGGCCATAATTCACTTCATTTGTTTTGATTTATCCATCCTATTAATAATGGGTTATGAAGTATGACCAATAAGGGGTGGGTTCCTTACAAACAAAAAAAGCGAGAGGAGCTTAGATTAAAATAGCAGGTAATTATTTAGAGGATTTTTTAAATCCTTCTACCCGCCCATCACCAAAACAATCTTCCCAATATTCTTACGCTCTTCGATATAGCGGTGGGCGTCGCCGGCTTCTTCGAGCGTAAACGTTTTGTCTACATAGGGTCGAACCCAGCCATCTTCAACTCCTTGTAAAATAGCGTTCATCCAGGAAGCGGCTTTTTCAGGTTCGTGCCAAAGATGACCGAGATTAACGCCATACACTCCCCGGTTTTTATCTAACAAAGAAAGGGGTTTAAAGGTGGGCATCGCCAGCACAGTTTTAATGAGCTCCAGTTTGGCGGCAAATCCTCCGGAGGAGTTTTTACTGGCTACCGAAATACCAAACATTCCCAGTCGACCAGTGGCACGGAGGGCTTTATAACTTTTCTTCCATTCTTTTCCGCCGAGCGGGTCGGTGATGAGCTCCACGCCCCGATTATCGGTAAGTTTCATGAGTTCTTCGAACCAATCTTTATTTCGGTAATCAATGGGGTGGTCAAGTCCACGTTTTTTCAAAAACTCGTGTTTTCGTTCACTTGCTGTTCCGAATGTTTTTGCACCAATGTTTTTTGCGATATCCAACTGAGCTAAACCGACGCCTCCTCCGGCGTTATGAATTAGTACTGATTCTCCTTTTTTGAGTCCACCCATTGCTACAAGCAGCGCCCAGGCAGTTAAGTAGGTAACAGGAATGGAGGCTGCCTCAACAAATGTGAGTTTCGTCGGTTTTTCATATACCTGTTGCTCTTTCACCACTATTTGTTCGGCCTGACCTCTAAATCGGCATAGAGCAATGACTTCTTTACCGACCCAATTTTTATGAACAGCGTTGCCAACCGCTTTTACAATACCGGATGCTTCATAACCCATCACACAGGGTGTTTTTGGTCCGTCGGGATACTGACCTTTCCGCGCGAGGATGTCGGCAAAGTTTAATCCGGTAGCCTTAACCTGAATGAGTAGCTCATCATCTTTTGGGGTAAGATCAGGAACTTCCTGAACTTCAAGCACATTATAACTGCCGGTTTTGGTGTTTACAAGTTGGCGCATAGGGAATCTTATTTTGTTTGATTTTATTATAGCCACAAAAGTACAGAAACACGAAAAAGTTTATGGTTGTTTTGTGACCTCCTCTGTCTGCTCCTTGGTTAAGGAGGTGGACGCGTAGAACTAGTACAGAAATACTTTATAAAATGTAGCTACTCATGAATTTCCCCTCCTGATTAAGGAGGGGTGAGCTAGCTGGTGAGGAGAATGTGGGTAGAAGTCGGGGAGGTCGGGAATGGAATTAGTTTGACCTCCTCTATCTCCTCCTTGGCTAAGGAGGAGGACGCGTTGATTTAGTACAAAACTAGTTTAGAAAACGAAGCCACTCATGAGTTTCCCCTCCTGATGAAGGAGGGGTGAACTAGCTGGTGAGGAGAATGTGGGTAGAAGTCGGGGAGGTCGAGAGTTGGTGTGTTATTTCGACCCCCCCTGTCTCCTACTTAGCTAAGGAGGTGGACGCGTTGAACTAGTACAGAAATACTTTATAAAATGTAGCTATTTATGAGTTTCCCCTCCTGATGAAGGAGGGGAGAGTTAGCAAGTGAAGTGAATGTGGGCAGAAGTTGGGGAGGTCGAGAGTTGGTGTGTTATTTCGACCCCCCCTGTCTCCTACTTAGCTAAGGAGGTGGACGCGTTGAACTAGTACAGAAATACTTTATAAAATGTAGCTATTTATGAGTTTCCCCTCCTGATGAAGGAGGGGTGAACTAGCAAGTGAAGAGAATGTGAGTAGGTGTTGGGGAGGTCAGAACTTGAGAAGTAGGGGAGGTCGAAATACAGGCGATGCAAAGACTTGGAGATCACTTCTTCGCCAGCCGGCGGATCGTGAATGGGAGTTGATTTTGGGGAGGTTGTTTGTTGAGATGTTCTGAATTTAAAAAGGTAAATCGTCATCAATATCGTCGAATTCAGCACGGTCTATTGTGAAGCCTTCAGTACTTGGAGCGGATGGTGGCGGTGGCGCATTTTGAACTCCGGTGCCGGCTTCAACTTTCCATGCTTTAACATCGGTGTACCAATTTCCATTGTATTCCCGACTTGCAATATCAATCGAAACTGTTACTTGAGCGCCTACTGTAACTGCTTGCTGGTCAATGTTGTCTCCCCATTGGGTAATGGCGACTTTCTTGGGATATTTACCAGGAATTTCGAGGATGAAATCGCGTTTTCTCCATGGCCCGTTTTTCCCCTGTCCGCCTTGTTCTTTCAATATTTGTACAACGTTTCCGGTGAGTTTTAAGTCCATGGGTTTGAATGTTTTCTTTAGAGTATATTCGGACGATGAAAGTAACAAATTTATTTGTGTTATGCCTTTTATCTACTATTGTATGGACAAGTTTACTAATAGCCTCTAAAGTATACTCGTTAATTAATCTAGTCATTTTATTTTCGGCCTTTGATTGGCGGAGGAATAGCAGATCAGTCATCCCAAGCATTTTGAAATCATAAAACTTGCCCACACATGGGCGTTTAGTTTTATGGGAAAATGCGCTGACTGAACTGCCCATAGGCAATCATAGTCGAGAGCTTTTGGTTCTTTTGGCGGCCCAAAAGGACAAAGAAAAGAAATCAAGGCGTTATAGATTCTTCGAACGAACTTTGAGTGTTCTGAAAATAAAACAAAAACCGCAGTTGGAATTAATAACATCAGTCAGTTACTTAAGTTAAAGAGAAAAAAAGCATACAGAGATCATTGAAAACAGAAAATATCACCTGGGATGTACCGGCTGGAGCCTTCCGGAATGGGTCGGCTCGTTTTTTAAAGAAAAGACCAAACCGGGCGATTTCCTGACGCAGTATTCTTCGGTATTCAATACGGTAGAGGGCAATACTTCCTTTTATAGCAATCCCTCAAAAGAAATGATGCATCAATGGGCAGAAAAAACTCCAGACGGATTCAAGTTCTGCTTTAAGTTTCCTAAAACCATTACGCACATTAAGCGACTTAATAATGTGGAAGGAGAGGTACACCAATTTCTGGAAGTATTTGAAGATCACAGAGAAAAACTGGGACCATTTATGATACAGTTTCCAGAGGCTTTTTCACCTCAGGAACTCCCAAAGCTTGAAAAACTACTATCGATTCTTCCCAAAACAATGAGCTATACTGTTGAAGTTCGTAATTTAGATTTTTTTGATAAGGGCAGACACGAGCACAGTTTAAATACACTGTTAAGTAGCTATGGGGTAGAGCGCACAATTTTTGACACGCGCAAGCTTCACGCAACAAAGTCGAGTATTCCCTCAATTCTTGAGGCGAAACTAAAAAAGCCCAAAGTACCGGTTCGTTTCGAAGCGCTCAGTTCAAGACCAACCGTCCGTTTTGTTGGTGTAAATGATATTTTAAATAATGAAGCGTATTTAAAAGAATGGGCAATTGTGGTCGCCGATTGGATTAATGAAGGTCGGCACCCCTACATTTTTATTCATTCGCCAGACAGGATTTCTCAGCCTAAATTATGTACTCATTTTCATAAACTTCTGACAGAACTGATCGGACTGCCACCATTAGCAGACTGGCCAGTAAACAGAGAAGCTCAATTAGGCTTATTCTAATGAAAAAAATAGATGCTTTTTTTAATGACAAAAAGAACTACGCAGCAGTTTTTATTCGGCTAATTGTGGGTGCACATCTGGTTATCGGGGTTCAGGATAATATTCTTTCGTGGGATCGAATGTTGGAATTTCGGGACTTTCTTAATCTGTTTGAATTTCCAGTGCCGTTAGTATCGGCGATACTATCTGTTTATGCTCAGTTTATCTGTGGAGTATTATATTTAATCGGTTGGAAAGTCAGGTTAGCAGCTATTGTAATGATTGGGAATTTTCTTGTAGCGCTGTTTATGGTTCATCTAGGAAATGACACATATGTAGCCATGTTCCCGGCGCTGGTAATGTTATCGGGTTCGTTGTTCTTACTCTTTAATGGGGCAGGTAAAGTATCAATCGAGGAATGGCAAAGGGATTAATTCTCAATCACTCCAATTAACGCGGTACTTTCCACAAAGGGAAGCTGCTCAATTTTTTCCATCAGCTCTTGTTCATTTCCAGGAGTACAAGTCACATTAACCGAACGTGCATAGTTTTGAAGGATTTCATAGGCGACACTTCGAAAAACTCCCATAATCTCCTTTAATCGTGCTTCATTTACAGAATACCTGAACTCAAATAGCAGTTCTTCTCTAGTTTGAGAGGCAATTAATCGGTCATAAGCCTGATCTAAATTTGTTCCGGTTAGTCCTCGTTGCTGTAACAGTTCTTTGAAATAAGCGGAATCGACAGTTGCGGGTTCCAGAAAAGATCGCTGGATTTCAGGATGATTTCTCAATCTTTCTAACGTAGAATCCTCTGGAGAATTAACAATAGAAATGAGTATCGGTTTGATATCGGAATAAGAAATCTCGTAACTCAGTTCAGCGAACTTCCGCTTAATAAAATCGGGTGAAACGGTATCGTTTAAAAAAACAATAAACTCACCGTCTAAGAAAGAGACCTCGCCCGACTGCACTTTTTGAAGGGCATCGTCGCCGATAACCTGAGCAAAAATATTGGAATAAACTCCAAATCCAATAAGAAAGAGAAGTAAAGTTATACGTGTCATAAAAGAAGATAAGAGAAATGATTGGTTAAGAAAGTCATAAGAGCGCAAAAGAGTTAAAATCGTCGTATTTTTAATGTTGAATATTCATTGAAAAGAGTGCTACGATGTCAAAGACGGCAACTGCCGATTCCCATATTGTTAAAGAAGCAAAGAAAAGACGCACATTTGCGATCATTTCTCACCCTGATGCAGGTAAAACTACACTTACTGAAAAGTTATTGTTATACGGTGGAGCGATTCACGAAGCAGGATCGGTAAGAGCGCGAAAAGCCTCTCACCATGCGGCTTCTGATTGGATGGCTATTGAAAAAGAACGGGGAATATCTGTGACTTCCTCGGTTATGCGATTTGAGAAAGATGGAATCAAGTACAACTTATTGGACACCCCTGGGCACAAAGATTTTTCTGAAGATACCTTAAGAACGTTGGTAGCTGCAGATTCAGGCTTGATGGTTATTGACGTTGCGAAAGGAGTTGAGGAACAAACCGAGAAATTATTCGAAGTGTGTAAGCTTCGAGAAGTGCCTGTAATTACCTTTGTGAATAAGTGCGATCGTCCGGGGATGGACCCGTTGGAAGTACTAAGTAACGTGGAAGCAAAACTTGGAATTGAAGCGCTACCGGCAAGTTGGCCAATGGGTTACGGTCAAAAGTTTCAAGGTATTTATGATGTACACGCAAAAAATGTTCATGTATACGAAAAGAGCGAACATGGAACAAAGAAGGCAATCACAGAAATTCTAAGTGTAGAAGAGGCGTTAGAACAAAGCAATCTCTCTGAAACTGAAAAGGATGCGTTTAGGGAAGAAGTGATGCTGATTGAAGACATGTACCCCAACATGGATAAAGAATTATATAGTAGAGGAAAAGTAACTCCGGTTTTCTTTGGTTCAGCTTTAAACAACTTTGGGTTGGATGTTTTTCTAAACTATTTCCATAAACTGGCGCCACAACCTCAAGGATATGAGCATTCAGAAGGGTCCGAAAGAGGATTAAATGAACCGTTTTCGGGATTTATTTTTAAGATGCAGGCGAATATGAACCCCGGACATCGTGATTGTGCAGCATTTATTCGGGTTGCTTCCGGACAGTTTAAGCGAGGGCAGGAAGTCATTCTCTCGAACACGGGAAGAAAGATAAAATTGGCAACACCTCATACGTTAATGGGAGATGAACGACAGTTAATGGAAGAAGCTTTTCCCGGTGATATCGTTTCCATTTTCAATCCGGGCGACTTTCGTATCGGGAGTACTATTTTTGAGAAAAATCCCGTTCGCTTTGATATTATTCCGTTGTTTACACCAGAGCATTTTCAAAAAGTAGCTACTAAAGATCCATTCAAAAGGAAACAGCTTCGAGATGGTTTAAAACAACTTTCGGAAGAAGGAGTTGTACATGTATTTGAAGTGCCGAACGGAGTTGGAAATGAATTACTTCTTGGAACCGTAGGAGTGCTTCAGTTTGAAGTGGTGCACCATCGGATGAAAGAAGAGTATGGAGTTGAGTTGGTAATTACTCCGGTTACTTATCACACTGCCCGATGGCTTCCAAATGATAAGAATGAAGTTATTGCGAAACTGGAATCGAGCTATTCCACACATGTTACGAAAGACATGGAAGGAAATCCCATTGTGCTATTTGATTCGATGTACGCTTTAAATCAAGGAGAGGAAAAAGTAGGGGCAGAAAATCTGTTTAAATTTAAGCAAGGTTGAACATTAAGAAAAAGTGAAATTGAGAATTAGGAATATGATTGATTTCAATACTACCTAATTCCTTTATTTTCCACCATTAGCTTGAAGATCTTGAATGCATTGAGCATCAAGTTCGGGAATAGATCCACCTACAAGATTGCCAACAAAATCAGAAGTTCGAACAGAATAATACATGAGACAACTTTCAATATCACAATGTGCGCCATTAGCCTCATCTAAATGATTCTGAACGGCAGGAGATCCATTGTCAACAAGTCCTAGCAGGTGTCCAAATTCATGATTCAATACAGCGGTTTCTACTACACTTTTACTAGGCTGTCCTAAACCACCCGTGTTTTCACCAATGGTTCCACCCAACAAAGCCATCGAAGTGTTGAAATATGCGAAGCCAAGTACATTTGGTTGCTCAAACTCTCCATTTAAAATAATAAAGTATGCGGCTATAGTACTTTCGTCGGAATAAGTATTTCGGTGTTCTTTTTCTAAATCATACGCATCTTGGGCAGAATAGGAACTTTTACCCGACGATGGAATCTCATCATCAATGTTAATAATTATTCCACCGGGTTTATTTAATCTCCCTTCTAAAAAGCTTTTTAAATTGTTAAGAGCACTTTCTGAAGGCTGAAATCCCGTCACGTAATCAATTTCAATAACTAAGGAAGTGAAAGTAGATGATGAAAGAATATCGTTTGCTGAAGAACCTACATCCTGTGTATGGGAGTAACTACTTCCATTTTCACTATTATCTCCAGAATTAGAAGCAGTACATCCACTTATATAAAAAAGAAAAAGAATTAAGACGAAAAAGCGTGTAAGTTTTTGCATTGAATTATGTGATTTAATCTCTTAAACAAAGACTCGGAACCTAAGTTTCCATAATTAATATAGATCTATGAACCTGAATATTGTACAAGCTAATTTAAATATCAAAGCTGAAGCCAGACATGTTTTGTTTCTTACAAATACTTATGCCCTAGATAAAATGGGGGGAGGAAAGCCTTTATCAAGTTATGTTCAAGAGCATTTAATTGATGGGTTAAAAGCTGCGCCAAATAGTTTAATATATATCGCTTACATCGATAATAACCCTGTAGGTATTGCGACTTGCTTTATCGGTTACTCAACGTTTTACGCCAAAAATTTAATCAACATTCATGATTTGAGCGTTATTCCAAAGGCAAGGGGAATGGGTGTGGGAAAAGCACTTATTAAAACAGTTATAGAAAAAGCGAAAGAATTGAATTGTTGCAAAATAACCCTGGAAGTTTTGGAAAATAACCCTGCACGAAATCTTTATGAAAGAGAGGGTTTCGAATACGGAGAGCAAAAATTTCTATTTATGACAAAACTGGTGGTAGATGAAGGGTAGAAATGTTAACTCATTATTAATATTGGTTAATTAAAAGCCCTTTTATGGAACTAAACTTGGTCAGCTCGATTTATACTGGTAGTTTTAGACGAATTAAAATTGCAGGTTAACCTTAGACCATTGAGTAAAACAATTGATGTTGCTGCCGACATCAAAATTATAAAGGCAGATTTAGAGAATAAAAAACACGCATTAGATATTGTCAAGATTGTAGACTTGTTTGCCCGAGACCCAATGGGTCAGGATGAACCTCTCGAAGAAGAGATTCGGGTGGATATGATCGCTGAGATGAAAAAAGTACCGACGACAATGACGTACATCGCCTATCATGATGATGAGCCTATGGGTATTGTCACTTGTTTCATAGGTTTTTCAACGTTCACGGCCAGCAAAACTTTCAAAATCCACGATGTTGCAGTTCACCCCGACGCAAGAGGAATGGGCGTTGGCACAAAGCTTCTCAATAAAGTGAAGGAAGAAGCCGAAGAAATGGGTTGTTCAAAAATCACCTTAGAAGTGAGAACCGATAATCCCGCAAAGAAACTCTATGAAAGAGAAGGCTTCGAATATGGCGAACCAAAATGGTGGTTCATGACTCAGGATCTTAATTGAATCTCATCATCCTGAACTTGATTCAGCGTCTTAAGAATGGGCTTTGTCATTAATCTGCTTTAGAATAGTTTTTAAGCCGAATAAAGATATAGGATCGAGTTTTGGATTGTAGATGTCAGATAATTCGTTGACAGTTTAAGTAGGGAACTAAAAAAATGACCTCTGAAATACTGGCGAAATAAGTGAGCCTGAAAGGAGCGTGTCTGAAGGACAAATAATTCCACACCGGCTCGAGCGCTCAAAATTTTGAAGGTTGAACTTGGACCTTTGGAATTATTTAGCGACTGCAAGGAGAACGCGTCAGGATTTCAGCGTCTTGATCTTTTCGTTCTGTCGCCTGTCCCGTTGAAGAACGGGAGATCAAGCCAAAAGGACAATGCTTTTAACATAGCGGTTTACTTTTGTGCCGACAAAAGTAACAAAAGCTCCCATCTACGAATGCTTTGCGGGTTCATGATTACTCCCACTGAACAAATCCAAAGGTCCATGTTCATTTCGCAATAGAAAAAGGCTCTCATCCAGAGTGAATTTGTTCTCCGCCAGTAGGCGGACATGGGAGTATTGTATTCACTATTCCACTCAGCATTCTAAGGATGGGGTTTTAATCTCTTTCAACAAATTATCTGAAAACTACAACGATAACCATGTATTAATTCGTCAGCGCTTCTGCTTCCTTTGCTAAACCCAGTACTGCTTGTTGATAAAGTGTACTATTATTGTATCTGAGAATAGCTTCTTCAGTTGAACCGGTTATATCTTTAAAATGGGCAAGGTATTTAGCAACCGACATAATATTATTTGGCATGTGATACAGATCGTTGCCTACCCACCAGCGGTTTAGTGAATATGGAATAAATTGAGCGTAAGACATGGCGCCTGCGTAACTCGATTTTAACTCAAGAACATCAAGACCGTTTTTTTGAGTGAATTTAAGTAGCTCTTCAAGTTGAGCCAGCGCAAAACTCGCTCGATAATCAGCGGCGTACATAGAAACATAGGCAATAAAAGGATTGTACTTGCCTGCGTACGTTCCAAATTCAGATTCTATACCAATAATCCCAACAATCACTTCTTTTGGGATACCATATTCTTTTTCAGCGGCTTCCAGATCAGATAAGTAAGTAGAAATAAAACCCTCCAGTTTGGATACTTTTTTCTCATAGCCGAGCACTTTTTTATAATCCTCTACATCCTCGATTACTTTTTCAGCAGAGCGAGTAAATTTCGTTTTAATCTCAGTCATTAATTCGAAGCGTGAATCTTCAAGAAGCGGTCGTATATCCGTTCCTTTTTTATCAAAATGCTCAATCAGCTTTTCGATATTGGCATTACTTTCCGGGTTTGAAGCTTTTAAAATTCCTGACAATGAAAAAAGCATCGTAAATACGATAAAATAAATAGGTGTTTTTCTGTACATAATAATAGCTGACTCTTGAATTGATATAAAGAACGTCGAAGTATAGTAAATCTGATTTTGAAGTGGAATGGGTTAAGTTATTTTATTTTTTCTACTAATTATCCAATTTTTTACAGCTCTTGTTCAAAGACCAACCACGATTTTATCGTATAACGCCATCCTTACAAATTTTCCATTTTATTCAGAAAGACTAAGGTTTGGGATTAAAGTGTGAAGATCACATGAAATTCATACCCCAAAACTCGAACTTCTTATTCAAAACTCGTACCTTAGAAAGCTTTCAAAAAATGGGCTCTTATCCTGTTTAGAGTACGAACTTAGAGAAGTTAATTTTGAGTTAAGAAGGCGTCAAGAATCAATTAATAGTATTAGAAAGGAAATCATGGCAAAAGAATTTGATGTATGTGTAATTGGGTCAGGCCCTGGTGGATATGTAGCGGCAATCCGCGCATCGCAACTGGGTTTTAAAACAGCAATTGTAGAAAAAAGACATTTAGGTGGCGTTTGTTTAAATATTGGCTGTATACCCACAAAAGCATTGTTGCGTTCTGCTGAGGTATTGGAATCGATTCAGCATTCAAGCGATTATGGGATCAATGTGAAAGATGTATCCGCTGATTTTGGTGGCATTATTAAAAGAAGTCGTGGTGTAGCCAACAAAATGAGCAAGGGTGTGCAGTTCCTGATGAAGGCAAATAAAATTGATGTGTTCATGGGAACAGGGTCTTTCAAATCGAAAACCGAACTAACGGTTAGTGATGATGGTGGAAAAGAAATCGAAAGCATTAAGGCAAAGCATTTTATTATAGCAACAGGCGCTCGACCACGTGAGCTTCCAAGCTTAAAAATTGATGGCGAGATGATCATTGGTTCAGAACAGGCCATGATGATGGAAAAGCAACCAAAGAAAATGGTAATTGTTGGTGCTGGAGCAATTGGAGTAGAGTTCGCTTATTTCTATCACACGCTTGGTACCGAAGTAACAATTGTTGAATTACAGAAGACCTTAGTTCCGGTAGAAGACGCAGATGTTGGAAAGGAACTCGGAAAAATATACAAGAAAAAAGGAATCAACCTGATGCTGGAAAGCACGGTTGAAAAAGTAGAGAAAAAAGGAAAAGGTGTTTCAGTAACAGTTAAAACCAAAAAAGGCGAAGAAGTTCTTGATGCCGATGTGGTTCTTTCAGCAGTTGGAGTTACAGGAAACGTAGAAGGACTAGGGCTCGAAGATATCGGAGTAAAGGTTGAGCGTGGCGCTATCGTTGTCGATAAGTCTACGTACTCTACAGGAGTAGATGGAATTTATGCGATCGGAGATATTATCGGAGCTCCTTGGTTAGCACACAAAGCATCTCATGAAGCAACAGTTCTTGCAGAACAATTAGCTGGACATTCTCCAAAGCCAATAAATTATGACAATATTCCTGGTTGTACATACTGCGAACCTCAAGTGGCGTCTGTGGGAATGACGGAAGCAGCAGCAAAAGAAGCTGGTTATGATGTGAAGATTGGAAAATTCCCGCTTTCCGCCAGTGGTAAAGCAACAGCGTTAGGTCATGAAGAAGGCTTTGTGAAAGTTGTATTTGATGCAAAATACGGCGAATGGTTAGGACTTCACATGATTGGATTTGGCGTTACTGAAATGGTAGCTGAAGCAGTAGTTGCTCGTGATTTAGAAACAACAGGACATGAAATCATAAGTGCAGTTCATCCACACCCAACTCTTTCTGAGGCAGTGATGGAAGCAGTAGCAGAAGCTTACAATGAAGGTGTTCATTTAGGAACTCCCGTTAAGAAGTAATCGCAATGATTTTGTCATATCCACCAGAGGGAGAAATCTAAAATAAACCTTAAAAGCAATATGTTTGATTTCTCGTTTCACTCGAAATGACAAAGAATGTAATTGGCTCCCAAATGGGAGCCATTTTTGTCTTATTGAGACAATGAAATTGAGTCTCCCCTTGATGGGAGAGCCGCAAAGCGGAAGGGGTGTATGCAATGGCTTGGAAGCCTTACTCAACACCCCCCGTCTTTTGGGTAAGCCAAAAATGACACCTCCCTCAAGGGAGGACTAATAATGAGCAATATCAAAAAAACCATAGAACTGTACGATCTAGGAAGAGCATCCTACCAACCAACGTGGGATCTTCAGCATAAGGTTCAGCAAAAAATCATAGAAGAGAAGCGAGCGGAGCAAAAAGGAGAATTTGAAGGTCGCCGAAAAAACGATGCCCTTCTATTTGTTGAACATCCGCATGTGTACACTTTGGGAAAAAGTGGTGAAGAAGAACATATGCTGAGATCGATGTTGGAGCTTCAAAAACTGGACGCTGAGTTTGTTAAGATCGATCGTGGTGGAGACATCACTTATCACGGTCCTGGACAAATTGTGGGATATCCGATTTTAGATTTAGACCGACACTTTACAGACATTCATAAATATCTACGGTTTCTGGAAGAAGTGATTATTCGAGTTTGTGGCGATTATGGATTTGAAGCGGGAAGAATCGACGGTTTGACCGGAGTTTGGATCGATGAGGAAAAAATTGCGGCAATGGGAATTCGTTGCTCGCGTTGGGTAACTATGCATGGCTTTGCATTCAACATAAACACCGATCTTTCTTACTTCAATCATATTGTGCCTTGCGGTATCAACGACAAGAAAGTAATAAGTCTTCAGAAGTTGACAGGGAATAAAATGGATGTACAAGAAGTAAAGAAAAGGATCGTTGTGCACTTTATGGATGTTTTCGATGTGCAGATCAAAAGCAAAGGTGGGCGGCAAGAACTAGAGAAGAATTTTTTGTAAATTTGCAGGTCTCATTCACGGGGAAAGTGAAGAACCTGCAAAGCGAATAAGAAGGTTAAAAGTTTAGTAGATCCTTCATCACAAACTGGCGGATCATGATGACAATTAAAAGAGATTAAATAATGATCAAAGAACTACAGGTAGTAGAAAAAAAATCAACCCAACGCAGACCAGATTGGTTGCGAGTTAAGCTTCCATCAGGAGAGAAGTTTAAGGAAGTACTGGATACGTTGAATGAGCATAAACTGAATACCGTATGTTCAGAAGCTCGGTGCCCAAATATGGGAGAATGTTGGGGAGCTGGAACAGCCACATTTATGATTTTAGGAGATGTTTGTACAAGATCGTGTGCTTTTTGTGCAATTAAAACAGGTCGGCCACCAGCAGAATTAGATTGGGATGAACCAAGAAGAGTAGCTGATGCAGCTAATAAAATGAAGCTTAAACACGTGGTTTTAACTTCCATCAATAGAGACGACCGACGAGATGGTGGGGCACCAATTTTTGCGGCTACACATACCGAACTTCGAAGAATTATTGAAGGCGTAACTATAGAATCTCTTATTCCTGATTTTCGTGGAGACTGGCAAACACTTCAAATAGTGTTAGATACTCCGCCAGATGTATTAAGTCATAATTTGGAAACTGTACCGCGGTTATATCGAAGAGTTAGACCTCAGGCAAAATATGAGCGCTCATTAGAGCTTCTTCAACGAACCAAAAATGCAGGCATTAAATCGAAGACAGGCATTATGGTAGGTTTGGGAGAAACGCGGGAAGAAGTGATTGAGCTTATGCAAGACTGTGTAGATCATCAAGTGGACGTGCTAACCATTGGGCAATATATGCAACCCACAAAAATGCACCATCCTGTTATGGATTGGGTACATCCAGATCAGTTTGCTGAATACAAAGAAATAGGCGAAAAGTTAGGAATAGGTCATGTCGAAAGCGGACCTCTAGTCCGTTCTTCTTATCACGCAGAACGACACGTTTAAATTTTTTTCCTGACCGTCAGATAGTATCTTAATAAAAAATTTAGGCAATGCTCTCTACAGTAACGGTTTTATTAATGAGTTACATCTTAGGCTCTGTTCCCTCAGCTATTTGGGTGGGAAAGATTTTCAAAGGGGTTGATGTACGAGAACACGGAAGCGGGAACGCAGGAACTACAAACACTTTTCGAGTTCTTGGAGTACCTTTCGGGATTACTGTTTTTGTGATGGATTTTATGAAGGGTTTTATCCCTTCTTTTTGGTTTAGTCTGCTTGCATTTGAATTAGTTACAGGTGTTTTTTCAGGGCCATTGGCGCCACCAGCATGGGACGTAGAATCGTTCTTAAAAATATTTTGCGGTTTAATGGCGGTTGTTGGGCACATGTTCCCAATATTTGCAAATTTTAAAGGCGGAAAAGGAGCGGCAACGGCTTGTGGAATGCTTTTTGGAATTGAGCCCGTTTCAATTTCAATTTCATTTACAGTTTTTGGAATCGTTCTATTGGTTTCTAAATATGTTTCTCTAGCTTCAATCATATCCACTGCTTTATATCCAATCACGCTTATTATTATGCGATATGTACTGGGCATTTATGTAGATGGAAGCATCATCATTTTTGGTGCGATTGTATCGTTTGGGATTATTTATAAACATAAAAGTAACATAGAGCGCTTGCGAGCCGGAACAGAAAGTAAAGTAGGAAA
Organism: Balneolaceae bacterium; assembly: GCA_040222455.1. Taxonomy (GTDB): domain Bacteria; phylum Bacteroidota; class Rhodothermia; order Balneolales; family Balneolaceae; genus RHLJ01. Next base: position 29,512 of record JAVKDD010000003.1, read on the forward strand.
AAAGAAAAAAGAGCCAGAGGATAGTGTAACGCCAACAGGAGCAGAAGCATGAAAAACGTTACAATTGTAGGCGCAGGAAGCTTTGGAACAGCGTTAGCCACCGTTCTTGATACCGCTGGAAATAATGTTCAGATTTGGGCAAGAGAAGAAGAAGTAGTGGACTCTATAAATTCAAGACATATAAACCCAGCGTATCTGTCAGATTTAAAACTACCGGAATCCATAAAAGCCTATCATGACCTTGAGCATTGTCTTCGAGATCAGGATATGATCCTTTTTGCCACACCTTCGCATACACTAAGAGAAATTGCTGCCCGCATCAAACCTTGCCTCGACGGCCATGAAATTCTTGTCACCGTATCAAAGGGGATAGAAAATGATACCTTCAAAACTATGTCCCAAATATTAATTGAAGTGATGGAAGGGATTACTTTTGAGGATAACATTGGAGTGCTTTACGGGCCAAGTCATGCTGAAGAAGTTGCAATGTTAAAACCCACAACGGTTGTAGCAGCAGCGTATTCAACTAGAACCGCACGCTTGATTCAAGAAGCTTTTTTAACTCCAATGTTTCGGGTTTATATCAACAATGATGTAATTGGAGTAGAAATTGGCGGTTCAGTAAAAAATATTATGGCAATTGCTGCAGGAGTAATTGATGGCGCTGAATTAGGTGATAATGCAAAAGCAGCACTGATAACTCGAGGACTTCATGAAATGAAAAGAATGGGTGCTGTAATGGGTGCGCATCCAGACACTTTTTCAGGGCTAACGGGGATGGGAGATTTGATAGTAACCTGTACCTCTAAGCATAGCCGAAACAGACATGTAGGTCAACAAATTGGGCGCGGCTACAAGCTGGAAGAAATCATTAAGAGCATGAATATGGTTGCTGAGGGAATCAAAACTACAAAATCGGTGTACGATTGGGCAGTAAAAAGTGGTATCGATATGCCGATAACAAAAGCAGTTTACAGGGTTTTATTTGAGAATGAAGATCCTAAAGATGCTCTAAATACATTAATGACTAGAGATCCAAAAGACGAAATTATCATTTGAATTAAGAGCCGAAGGAAACTAAAAATTTTCTTTATCCGTTATCTGCAACAATATGAAAGATGATATTGAATTTTATTTACAGCACACCGGCGCTGTTCAGATATCTGATTTGTCAAAACAAGACCTGAAGAATCTAATTTCAACTGGTGAAAGTTCTTTTCTTGAATTTAAACATAAAGTTGCTTCCCCAGAAAAATTAGCCAAAGAAATTGCAGCATTCGCAAATTCAAAAGGTGGAAAAATTTTAGTTGGCGTTGCAGATAATGGCGAAATGGTTGGAATTGAGAGCTATATGGAGGAAGAGTTCTGGATTTCTCAAGCGGCAGAAGATTGTTGTATTCCTATTCCGAGAATCCGAATTGAACTAGTAAGCATTTCTGGGAAGGATATATTGTTAGTGAACGTACCTGAATCGGACGAAAAACCGATATATGTAAAAGGAAAGAAAAGTAGAATTGTATATATAAGAAAAGCAGATGAAAGTGTAGTTGCTTCCGATGAAATTGTTGAAGTTTTAAAAAAAGGAAGCTCAGAAGAAGGAGTTACCTTCGAGTACGGCGAAAAAGAACGGCTCTTGTTTAGATTTTTAAATGAATACAGTGACATAACCGTAGAGCGTTTCTCAATTTTGATAAATACTACCACCTATACGGCAGCAAAAATTTTAGTAAATCTGGTAAGCGCCAGAGTTCTAGATCTATTTGAGAAAGATGGAGTCGCTCATTATACATTTTCCAAGAAAAGTACGTAGTTTTAAGACTATAATTTCTATTTCGTTATCATCCTGAACTAAGTGCTGATGTAGATCAGTATCATTTCAGGATTTCGGCGAAGATGAGGTTAATTAAAAAATACCCATGAGCACAAAAGAAGAAAACTTAGACGATATTATCGCTTCATTAATCGACTTTGATGAAGAAGAAAAGTCTACAAAAAAAGAAGAAACAAGAGAGCTGACTGGAGAGCCTATTAGACTTACAGAACGGGCAGCAAAACAGGTTGAGAAAATTAAAGCTTCTGAAAAACAGCACGAAAACTTGTATTTAAGAGTAGCAGTTGAAGGCGGTGGGTGCTCAGGATTGAGCTATAAACTTGGTCTGGATCATCGTACAGAAAACGATATAGTTTTTGATAGTTTTGGAGTTGAAGTTATTGTGAACTCCGACCATCTACTTTATTTGGAAGGGATTGAAATCGATTATCCTGACGGACTTGATGCAAGAGGCTTTACTTTTGATAATCCCAACTCAGTAGAAGACTGTGGTTGTGGGACTAGCTTTTCTATTTGATTAATTATTGGAATTTGTGGACGTTTGTTCATAATAAAAAATCCCCCCTAATGCCGATGTAGATTTTTTAGAAAAACGTATCGGAAACTCTCTGTTATTAAGATATTGTTTTTGATCAGGAAGTGAACCTTGAACATTTGTAACCCTAACTTTTGTTAGTAGGTTTATCTTTGTCAAATCCATGGGTGGAACAAATTCAAGCGGCATATACAGATGGTTATTAAAGCTAATAATTGATGTATCCATCGTAAAAGCTTGAGGATCATTTTCATTTTGAACTGTATAACCAGATTTTAGCTCCACAATTGAATAATCGGTATCAATTACAAAATCATCAGGAGCAATACTGGATGGTAAATTATCACAACTTCTCCAGGTCAGCTTATATTGATTATCGGTAACTATGTAAGCATTAAAATAGGCATAGCTACTAGGCGAGCAACTCTCTCTGGTAAATCGAACAACCTCTTCCTTTTCGTTGAAGGTTATTTTTGCCTCAATTATTGAGTTATACCCAGTAGGAATATCCGTAACGGATATTGAAAAAGCATAGTTATCAAGTAATGTTAAATGAGGGGCTATTGTTGAATCATTAACTGAAAACTCGACATCATTAAGGTCGATATTTGGACTCAACTCCAACGATAGAAACTGGTTTTCCCAAGTTTCTTCTAGTGTTAGAATAAATTCGTAATCAACCGAACTCTTTGAGCACCCCTGAATTATAAGAAAGGATATAAATATATAGAAATACTTTTCATATAGCTAAGATTATATAAATACTAAGAGATATACGAGAAAGATTTAAATGTTATAATAGAAAAGTACGTCATTATTCTGGCAACGCTCATAAAATCTATTCCGAATCTTCTTTCTTAGTGATCAATCTAACGCCTCTTTTAAACGTAATGTAGTGCCAAACCCATTCAGCGAAAACCCGAAATCGGTTTCTGAATCCAATCAAAAAGAAAATGTGAATCACTCCCCAGAGAAACCAAGCAATCAAACCGGTTAATCGTATGCCTTTTATATCAGCAACCGCTTTGGCCCTGCCAATAGTTGCCATCATCCCTTTGTCGTTATACTCAAACTCGCCACGGGATTTTCCCTGTAATTCTTTTTTAATAAGCTTAGCAACAAATTTACCTTGTTGAATAGCGGGTTGAGCTACCCCAGGAAGTGGCTTACCATCTTTACCCAAAAAGTGAGCGGCATCACCCAGCACAAAAATCTTTGTATCGGAAGTAATGGACATATCCTTATTTACTTTCACGCGCCCACTTCTATCTCTTTCTTCTTCTTTAAACTCGTCGAGTATTGAGGTTCCGCCCACACCTGCAGCCCAGATCACATTTGGTGTCTCTATAAAATGATTTTTTAATTGAACGCCTTCGTCTGTGATTTTCTCTACTGGTGAATTTAAAATCACCTGAACGCCCATTTTAGTTAGGGTGTTTAAGGCACTATCAGAAAGTGTTTCTGGGTATCCATTAAGTACATTTCCAGCAGCTTCTACTAAATAAACGGTAGTTTCATTTTTATGAAAGTTGCGATAATCCCGCATCATATTTCGCTTGGCTATCTCTGCAATGGAACCAGCCATCTCTACTCCTGTTGGTCCCGCCCCAATCACAACAAAAGTGAGAAATTTCTTACGGCTTTCGACATCGGGTATTTTATCCGCCTCTTCTAAAGAAAGAAGTATGCGTTCTCTGATTCGAATCGCATCATTAACTGACTTTAACCCCGGCGCATTTTTCTCCCAGTCGTCGTTCCCGAAATAGTTGTATTTAGCTCCTGTTGCTACAATTAGGTAATCGAACGAGATAAGATCTCCGTCTGCCAATTGAACGACCCGATCCGACTTACTTATAGACACAACTTTTCCTAAGACCACATTCACATTTTGTTGATTTGTGAAAACAGACCGGATTGGTACTGCAATATCACCGGGACTTAATGCCGCTGTTGCAACCTGATAAAGTAACGGTTGAAATAGGTGGTGATTAGATTTATCAATAATGGTGACTTTAAAATCTTTTGAAGAAAGATTCTTAGCCGCTGTTATACCAGCAAAGCCGCCGCCAATAATTACTACATGAGTAGCCATTTTTTGAGTGAGTTTTTAGGATTTAGTCTTTTCACCTAAAGTTACTTCATCTTCAGCTTCAATATCATCTAAATCAGGTATTATTATTATTCCTTTTGATTTGGAATCAGATTTTCCTGCTAGAAAGTGTCGTTCTACGATTTGCTGAAAAGTGCCGAGCAGTTCCACGAGCTTATCTTTTCGTTTTAATTTTCTTCTTTTAATGAATCGGCTAAAAAAGAAACTTGCTGTTAGAAAGATACCGGGAAGTATCATCATAGGTATTTTTCCATCACCACCAACCTGTTCAAAAAGCACGGCAGAAAGCATCATAAAAGACGCAAATACGGCTATAGATGGGAAAATATATAGTTTATTTAACGTACTTAGATTTTGTCGAATCGAAAATTTAACCTGATTATCTTTCTGTGAAATTTCAAGCTCGGGGGAATTTGTCATGGAAAAAAGTCGAGCTGGGCCAGAAGGACTTGCCTTCCAAAAAACACGTTTATTTCTCCTGGATACTTTCCCCATCGTATTGAAATGATATTCGAGATTAGCTTTGATTTCATTAAATACGGTGCCATCAACAACGCCATTGCTATGTGCTACAACATGTATATCAGTTTGATTACCGGTATCAACGTTAACAGGATCTTCAACTTCAATTCCCTGGTGTTCAATAATGGCTTCCCGAATATACTTTCGGTTAATAGTTAGATTATCGGCCAACTCAAAAAGAGTTTCGTAATCCTGATCAACTAAATGAGCGGATTTAAGGGGAGACTGACTTTCGAATTTCTGAAATATGGAAGCTCGTTTTATGAGATGTCTTATTTCGTCGTCGGTCAGTTTACCCATATTATTACTAATTAAGTTTTGCTTGTGCTTCAGTGATCAATTTTGAGATTTCCTCTTTCGAGATTTCTTCTCGATTGTTGCAGTAATGGCAGGCAACTTCTTGCCCTTCGCCTTCCATGTCTTTTAGATCATCAAAACTTAGCATTGAGAGGGCATCCAGAAAACGATCTTTTGAGCACCGGCAAAAGAAGTCTACTAATTGACGGTTTAATTCTTTTACTTTAATAGGTGAAAGAGCCTTACTCATAACCTCATCAATATAAATCCCATCAGCAAGAAGTTGGTCGATTGGAGGGAAAGAGCCAAGCCTTTCTTGAAGCATATCAATTTGACCTTCTGGTGCACCCGGTAAACGCTGTAAAAGCAGTCCTCCGGCTTCAGTGATGTCACCATTTTCGCTAATTCCAACATCAAGAATAACAGCTGAAGGAATTTGTTCTGATTGCGCTAAATATTGAGCTACATCTGAATTGATGTCACCATTTACTATTTCAATGCTACTACTTCGAGGTTCAGCCTCATTATAAAGTACTTTAGTAAAAGTGAGAATTCCTAGACCAATACCATCTCCAATAAAAACGTCATGATTAGTATAATCAAGTTCCACTTCGGGATTGGCAACGTATCCTCGAATTTCACCCAGGCTGTTTGCTTCTGCAATTATAGAGCCAACGGGACCATTTCCGTCCAATCGAAGCTGAATGCGTTCTTCTTTTTTTAGTTCTGATGCGAGTAACATAGCAGCAGTTAAGGCCTTTCCTAATAAAACGGTGTTCAATAAAGAAAGTCCATGACGCTCTTTCGCCTCCTTTAACACATCGGTAGTTTTAACCACTGAAACCTTGAAATTTCCGTCTTCGGTTATCCCTTTTATCAAACGGTCTTTAAATTCGTAATCCACTCTGTTCATGTAAGAAATAGTAATAATTTAAAATGAGATTCAAGATAAGGAGAAAAGAGAGCTTTCGGATGCAGATTTTGATGATGAGCTTGATAAGGTATTATAATAACAGCGTCTTCTTTCCTAACTACAATTATCTCAATGATAATTCTACAGAGCGTAATTGCTGTGTGTTGTTTTAAAATAAACTCAAAAATTCTGAATCAGAATAAGTGAATCAACCATTAAAACTTAAAAGTTGAATAAAATAGAGTTATTCCGATTTGGTTTTAAAACATCTAGATTAACTACCGCCTGTCTGTCATATACATTTCACCTAATCGTCCAGAAAAATGACTTTTTGAAGAATACTTTGATTTCAGTCTACCAACTTGAGCAATTCTTTCTTCAGCTAAAATATTAGATGCTTTATGTGTTGGAATTTCATGATCCTCAGAATACTTTAAAATATTAAGTGTGGTATCATAAATTTTTTGAGTGCGATTCATAGCGTGTTCACGGTTATATCCTTCTAATTCACTTGAGATATTGATAATTCCCCCCGCATTAATTACATAATCGGGAGCATAAATAATCCCTTTATCCATGAGTATTTGACCATGGGTATCTTCATCATCTAGAATATTATTAGCCCCGCCAGCAACAATATCACACTTTAGCTGATCGATGGTAACATCGTTAACAACCCCACCTAATGCACATGGAGTAAAGATGTCGACATCTAATCCATAAATTTCATCGGGTGCAACAACTTCAGCGCCGATTTCTTTTGCAAGCATTTCTGCTTTTTCAGTATAAATATCAGTGATATATAACTTTGCACCTTCTTTAGCTGCGTGTTTTGCAAAATATGAAGCCACGTGCCCTGCCCCTTGAAGCGCAATTCTCTTTCCAGCAAGTGAATCAGAACCATAGGCTTTTTTAGCACATGCTTTTGCACCCATATAAACACCGTAAGCAGTTACTGGCGATGGATTTCCGCTACCACCTAAAGTTTCCGGAATACCAGTTACATATTTAGTTTCAGAATATATCCACTCCATATCCTGTACTTCCATTCCAACATCTTCTGCAGTGATATATCGCCCGCCAAGACCGTCTACAAATCGACCGAAAGCACGGAACAAGGCTTCATTTTTATCTGTATGTGGATCACCAATTATCACAGCCTTTCCACCACCAAGATTCAATCCAGAAATTGCAGCTTTATAAGTCATACCGCGTGACAGCCGAAGAACATCTTTTAGTGCAGCTTCTTCAGTTTTATACATCCACATTCGAGTTCCGCCAAGAGCGGGACCTAGTGTAGTGTTATGGATCGCGATAATAGCTCGTAGCCCAGTTTCAGGGTCGGAGCATAGGACGACTTGTTCGTGCCCCTTGTTTTGAAGGGCGCTAAAAATAGGGAAATTAACATCCTCAGAAATAGTAGATAATCGTTCTTGTGATGGAGTCTCTAGCATCGGGGTATATTATTTTTTGGAAACGCTTCCAAAGCTCTCGTTTTATCTGCTCAATGTCCAATATTAAAGAGAAACAATAACAATAAAAGAAGTTGGAAAAAGGTTAAATATGATGGCACCTTTACTATAAAGTTCAATGCATTGATTGTGAACGTCTAAATAAGAGAAAGATTTAAATCTTCTTAAGAACTCGGGTTTATGATGAAAGTTTTCAACAAAATTGTATTTTAAAATAAATAAGTGTTTTACACTTGGCGTTTCGGTTTGGTCGCCGGATAGCCTTTTATGTATAAAAATAAAAAAAAGGTAAACAATGTCATTCCGCTGGGTGTACTCACAGCCGGAACAGAAGGAACGTGTGCCCATTTTAGAGCAAGCGCTTGGAGTTCCGGAGAAAATAGCCCGTTTATTGGCTATCCGTGGCATAGAAAATTATGATGATGCAAAAAACTTTTTCAGACCAACCATAGATTTACTCCACGATCCTTTTTTAATGAAGGATATGGATTTAGGTGCAGAACGATTGGCGCTAGCCATTCGTAAAAGCGAAAAAGTACTCGTTTACGGAGATTATGACGTAGATGGTACTACCGCTACATCCTGCGTATACACTTTTCTTAAAGAATTTGGTGTAACAGCGGAGTATTATATTCCACATCGATTTAAAGAAGGATATGGAATTAACCCCGATGGGATAGAATACGCAGATAAAATTGGTGCAAATCTTATAGTTTCTGTGGATTGTGGAATTACAGCCATTCAGGGTGCAATAGATATCCGTGAAAGAGGAATGGATCTTATAATTTGTGATCACCATACAGTAGGAGATGGAATACCCGATGCAGTAGCGGTGCTCGATCCCAAGCGCCCAGATTGTCAGTATCCATTTGATGGGCTTTCTGGCGCAGGAGTTGGATTTAAATTAATTCAAGGCACGTTAAAAAGATTAGGCTTGCCAGATTCAATTGCCTATAAATTTTTAGATTTAGTTGCCATTTCTATTGCCTCAGATATTGTTCCCATTATTGATGAAAACCGAATTTTGATGAAAGCGGGGTTACAAATGATCCAGAGCTCGCCTCGTGTTGGAATTAAAGCATTAATGGAACTCATCAAAATGCCAATTGAAGACATTACCACTTCAAAAATTGTTTTTTCAATAGGGCCAAGAATAAATGCGGCAGGCAGAATGGGTGATGCAAGTACCGCTGTAAAATTGATGATCGCAGAATCGTACAACGAAGCAAAGGCACTTGCCTTCGAGTTGGAGTCTATCAATCTGAGGAGAAGAGACAAAGATTCTTTGACTATGGAGGAAGCATTGCTTCAAATCGATGACGATTTAGACATCGACGAAATTTCCACACTTGTTCTGTATAAAAAAGATTGGCACTTAGGAGTGATTGGTATTGTTGCTTCACGTTTGGTAGATATGTTTCACCGCCCTGCAATTATGCTTAGCAATGTTGATGGCAAGATTAAAGGATCGGCACGAAGCATCAAAGGATTCAATATATATGACGCTATGAAGCAATGCGAGGATTTGCTTGAGCAATTTGGCGGTCATGAATTCGCGGCAGGACTTACCCTCGAAGAGAAAAACCTTACAGAATTTCGGCGGCGGATGAATCAAATAGCTTATCACGGTTTATCAGGGTCGAACTTTGAGCCAGAACTGTCAATAGATGCCAAACTTGATTTAAACGAAATTGACATGAAATTTTGGAAACTTTTAGCACAGTTTAAGCCATTCGGCCCGGCTAATCTTCGTCCAGTTTTTGTATCAGAAAACGTTAAAGTAGTTGGAATTCCAAGTGTAGTAGGGAATGGTCATCTAAAAATGAAGGTGAAGCAAGAAGGCTCGGGTGTATTTGATACTATTGGTTTTAACATGCACGAATTTCTACCAGGTGTTAGGGGCGGGGAAACTTTTGATATTGCCTATGTACTTGAAGAAAATTTCTGGAACGGCAGGCGAACGCTGCAAATGAGGCTGAAAGATATTCATCTTTCTTAAACAATCTAAGAACTCGTATTGTATCTAGGGTGTAAACCCGTTATCTTTGCCGTCCTTCTTAAGGGACTGTAGCTCAGTTGGTAGAGCAACGGACTGAAAATCCGTGTGTCGGCGGTTCAAACCCGCCCGGTCCCACAAGAACTCAAAGCCTCTTGCACATTGTGTCGAGAGGCTTTTTTATTTCATAATATTCCTCTTTTATCCTGCGAACATGGTGGGAATGCATTCTTGGCAGCCATTTTCTTTCTTTATATACCGAGGGCAGCATTTAAAATTAATAAGCATTTGTATTATTAAGGAATCTTAATATATTTGGATTAATATTTTTTAATAATAAGGGCAATGATTAATTCATCAAGAAAAGTGACAATCGTCGAAGACGATATCCTTCTTCTATTAATACTAGAACGTCTAGTTCAGAAGTTTGGCTATGAGGTGTCTGGAACTGCCTATACTGGTGAAGGCGCTTATAGAATGATACAGCTTCACAAACCGGATATTATCTTGATGGATATCAATCTTGAAGATGAAATTAAAGGCACTGAAGTTGTAGAAATGATTCGTAAAGATGGAAGTGAAACTCCGGTAATATTTATTTCAGGCGAAAAAAAACCTGCCGAAATTCTAAAAATAAATTTATTAGGTAGCACAGATTTTTTATTAAAACCAATTGAGTCCGAAGTTTTGAGTCAGGCACTTCAAAAAGCCAGAACCTTCAAAGAACATGAAGGTTTATATACCCCATAATTTTTTTGATACCATACCTAAGTAGTTGTAGTTGATAGCTAGGCTACTTATTTCAAAAGAACAGCAAGATAATTTTTGCTGTTCTTTTTTTGTCTAGAAAAAGCCTGAAAATTAAACTTATAGTATTCAGGGTGATTGATCTATGTTCTGGTTATCAATGCTTTAATACTACTCTGCCTATTTGCTCGCCTTTTAGAATCCTATCAATCTCAGGCTCAAGTTCGTCTAAATAGATTACTTTATGAAATGAATCGGGAAGCAATTCTGCATTTATCATTGCCATCTGTTGCCAGATTTTCTTTCGTAATTCAAATTCACAAAAGGCAGAATCTATACCCAGAAGAGAAATTCCTCTAAGAATAAATGGGTAGATATTAGTTTCAAGCTCTTTTCCCAGAATGTTACCACAGCAAGCTACTGCGCCTTTATCCTGAGTTTGTCGGAGTACCGCATCCAGCAAAGAACCGCCCACGGTTTCTATGGCTCCCGCCCATTTACGAGATAGTAAAGGAGAAGAGGATACGTTGATGATCTCATCGGAGTGAATAACTTTTTTTGCACCCAATTTTTCAAGAAAAGAACGTTGTTCAATTTTTCGAGTAGCTGCAATCACACTAAATCCTAGTTTAGAAAGAAAAAAAACAGCGAGAGAACCAACTCCACCGGTAGCTCCAGTTACAAGAATAGGTCCAGAATCTGGAGTTATAAGTTCTCTGGTCAATCGCTCAATTCCATACATAGCGGTGAACCCGGCAGTGCCATAAATCATAGTTTGTTTAAGCGACATAGATTGTGAAAGTGGAATGACCCACTCTCTGGGAACTCGGATTATTTCGCCAAAACCACCAAAGGTATTTGTTCCAAGATCGTTTCCGGTTACTACAACGTGATCTCCTCTTTTAAAGGTATTCGAAGAATCGTCGAGAATCACTCCTGCTGCATCTATTCCCGGAATGTGCGGATATGATCTAGTTACATGATTTAGACCTTTGGCTGAAAGGGCATCTTTATAATTTAACGAGGTGTAATGAACTTTGATGATCACCTCATTTGGTGGAAGAACATCGAAAGAAAGTGATTGTACAGAAATTGTTTGTTTGTTTTCTTCTTTCTCAGAATAAAGCGCGTTGAAGAATTCGGGAATATTCATGGTTCAACGGAAAATAGTTTTTAGCCATTTCATTTTCCCTTCGTATGGAGCGTATCGAACAGGTACATCCACAAGAAAATTCTTTTTCATGATGCTTTTCTGGTGTGAAAAACTATCAAAACTGGCTTTACCATGATAAGATCCAAATCCACTTGCTCCAACTCCTCCAAAACTCAAATTATGGTTTCCAAGCTGAGCAATGGTATCATTGATAGCGCCACCTCCAAACGATATGTTTTCGAGAATAAATTTTTCAGTAGCATCATCTGATGTAAATAAATAAAGAGCCAATGGTCTGGGTGCATTTCGAACTTGAGTTACTACATCTTCTAAATCTGAATAAATTAGAATTGGCAGAATGGGCCCAAAAATTTCATCCTGCATAACAGAATCTTGCCAGCTAATGTCTTCCAAAATGGTTGGTGAGATGTAGTTTGTTTCTGCATCTGTTTCTCCACCAAAAGCAATGGAGCCGTCGGTAAGAAAAGAACTAAGTCGATTAAAATGTTCACGGGAAACAATGCGAGGATAATCAGGACTTTCCTTGATATTAGCTCCATAAAGTGATTGAAGAGCATTTTTAATAGAATGAATTAAAGCGGGTTTGACAGACTCTTTAACCAGCAGATAATCTGGAGCGACGCAAGTCTGTCCGGCATTGACAAATTTGCCCCAAACGATCCTTTTCGCCGTTATTTCTAAATCAGCAGTATCATCAACAATACAGGGACTTTTTCCGCCGAGCTCTAGTGTAATGGGGGTAAGTCTTTCTGCGGCCTTTTTCATAATAATTTTGCCGACACGAGTACTTCCGGTAAAGAAAATGTAATCAAATGGGAGATCGAGTAACTGAGTGCTAACATCTACGCCACCAGTAAAAACAATAACATTATTAGGTTGAAAATAATCGCCGATTAATTTTTCGATTAGCTCAGAAGTGTGAGGAGTAAGTTCACTTGGCTTTATAATTGCCGTGTTACCTGCAGCTAGAGCACCAACTAAAGGAAGTAGACTTAATTGAATGGGATAATTCCATGGTGCAATAATAAGAACGCACCCGAAAGGTTCTTTAAGAATGTAATTCTGAGATGGAAAGTTGACTAGCGAAGAGGGAACTTTAGTAGGTTTAACCCATTCCTCAAGATGTTTAACCGCATAATTGATTTCATTAATAACGAGTCCGATTTCAGTTCCAAAGGTTTCAAAAGCAGGTTTTTTAAAATCTGAATAAACAGCATCAATAAGTTCCTGTTCGTTATCTCTAAGTAAACTTTTTAATTGTTCCAGTTGCTTAATTCTATAATCGAGAGATTTTGTTGAACCTGTTTGGAAATACGCTTTTTGATTTTCTAAACTATCTGAATATTCACTCATTATTTCTGCCCTTAAACGTACTCATTGATTCATAAACTCCAAAAATTCTACCTGCAACGAAATCATAAACTCGTGTTGGTAGTAGTCCGCGAAATAGTAATGTGGTTTTAACCATAAACGGAGCTTTTAAGTGAATTTTACCTTTTTGAATATGTTGTATAATCTTGTCAGTAATTTTTTTTGGATCGAGTAATGGCATAAATAAAGGTGCTTTTACACCCTCGAACATTCCAGTGTTTATGTAACTTGGCATGACATTTAAAAAATGAATGCCCTTATAACTGTCTTTAAGCTCAAGTCGTAACGATTCCGCCCACCCAACAGCTGCCCATTTGCTTGCAGCATAAACAGTCATTCCGGGATTGGGGGTTAATCCAGCTGCAGAGGTAATATTGATGATATGTCCACTATTTCTTTCCATCATTTTAGGTAGAAAAGCATTAGCTACAAACATCAAACCATTTACATTTATTCCAATAGTACGCTCAATATCTTCAGCACTATGTGCATGGAAAGGTTTACCTACAACAATACCTGCATTATTAAAAAGAATATCAATGGCTCCAAAGTCACTAATAACCTTAGAGGCAGTGCTGAAAACTTGCTCCTGGTTAGATACATCTACCACATTTGTGGAAACTGAAAATCCTAGTTCTTTAAGTTCTTTTGCAGAATGAATTAATTGGTCTTCATCAATATCCCATAAGACCAGATGTTTAGCACCATTTTGTAAGGATTTTTTTCCCATCAGAAAGCCAATACCTTTGGCTCCTCCGGTTACTAATACTACTGTATTATTAAATGATGCCATTGAAACCCTAATTTTGTGTTAATTCAATTAATAGTATGTAAAACCTACTTAAAAAAGGTTTGAGATAGAAATCTAGACTACTATTTTAGTTTATAATAATTAACTAATCAATTCATGAATAAACTAGCTCTTTTCCTTTCGGCAACACTACTCCTTTTCCTTGCCTGCAATTCGGGACCTTCTGTTGAAGACGCGGCTCAATCCATTACCAAAGAAACTTTGATGAATCATATAAGTGTTCTTGCTTCCGATTCTTATATGGGTAGAGCTACTGGAACTGAAGGAGAACAAATGTCGGTAGATTATCTTGTTGCAGAACTAAAAGCGATGGGAGCGACATCAGGAGTTGATGATGGAAGCTACATTCAACCATTTCCTTTAGTTGGTCAGAAAACATCAAATCATTCAATGAGAATTACTGCAAGTGGTAAGCCTAGTTTGAATCCAGTCTTTTTCGAAGATTTTGTGGCCTGGCCAGCTGATGAAGCTACAGAAGTAGATATCAGAAATGCGGAACTTGTATATGTTGGATATGGAATTCAAGCACCAGAAGAAGATTGGGATGATTTTAAGGATGTAGACGTTTCGGGAAAAATTATTGTAATAAAAAATAATGACCCGGAATATGATGAGAACATGTTCGGAGGGAAAGCGAGATTATTTTATGGCCGTTATACGTACAAGTACGAAAAAGCAAAAGAACTTGGAGCCTTAGGCGCAATTATTATCCATACTACAGAAACTGCTGGTTACGGATGGGGAGTTGTATCGAATGGATGGAGTCGTGAACGATTTAATGTAAAAGGTTCAGGCGGAGATGACTCTGGAACAAAATTGAATGCATGGATGACCTACAATGCCAGTAATGCATTATTTAATTTGGCAGGGTTAGATGTAGATGAATTGTTAGAAGCCGCCGATAGTCCAGATTTCGAGCCGGTATCGTTAGGAAGAGTTAGAATGAATGTAAGTCTGGATGCTGATTATAGAGACATAAATGCCAAAAATGTACTTGGAGTAGTTGAGGGGTCAGATCCTGAACTAAAAGATGAATACTTAGTTTTAACTGCTCACTTCGATCATCTCGGTATAACTGCACCCATCGCTCAAGATTCGATAAATAATGGTGCAGAAGATAACGCAGCAGGAGTAAGCGCTTTACTGGAATCGTTAAAAGCATATAAATCTATTCAGCCTCAACTTAAGCGAAGTGTTCTGGGATTAATTGTAAGTGCTGAAGAGGTGGGATTACTCGGGTCAAAATACTGGGCGGAAAACCCAACGGTTCCTGCGGGAAAAGTTACAGCAAATATCAATTTAGATGGTATGAATGTGTATGGCGAAACTGAAGATGTAGTCATAATTGGATATGGTAGAAATACACTTGCTGATTTGGTTGTACAAGAAGCAAAGAAAGAAGGCAGAACCGTAAAACCAGATCCTAGGCCAGAGCAAGGTATTTTTTACCGTTCAGACCATTTTAATATGGCAAAAGTTGGAATTCCTGCAATTTTCCCAAATCCCGGAACAGAGTTTATAGGAAAAGAAGCTGGTTTTGGAGCTATAGTTGATAGTGTTTCAGCTGCAAACTATCATAGCGTAAACGATGAAGTAAATGAATATTGGGATTTATCTGGGGCTGAAAAAGATGCTCGATTATTTTTTAAAGTAGGCTATGAAGCATTAAACGCCCCAAACTTGCAACAATGGAAAGAAGGTGACGAATTTGAAGCCGCCAGACTTAGATCATTGAACTACTAGCCATTAAATGGGTTTACAAAAAGCATATTGGGTCTGGGATATACAACAAGGTATTGTTGAAGGCGGAAGCTTTATAAAAGACGTACTCAATCTGGGTTTAGGAGAACGAAAAATACTATGGAGTGAGGTAGACGAAAAATTTAAAAAAGAAGATAAGAATGCGCTAAAAGGAGCATTTGAGTCACATATTAATAGCAGAAATGAAGTTCCGTTTACTTGTGAAACAACACATATTCATAAAGAAACAGGAGAGACACTTTCATTACTATGGTTTGGAGAAGTAATCAGTTGGTCTGAGGCTGGAGAGCCACTGAAAATGTCGGGTTTGGTAAAAAAGAAAGTAGACATTTCATCTAAAAACACATTATCAAAAGTAGATGCTTTTTTGTTCTTCAGACTCATGGAACATTTAAACGAGAGCATCTTTTTCAAAGACCTGAATAGCCGGTTTATCCGAGTAAATAAAGAATGTGCGCGTAAATTTGGTTTTGATGATCCAAAAAAGGTGATTGGAAAAACAGATTTTGACATTTTTGGATTAGAGCATGCTCAGGAAGCTTTTGAAGATGAGCAGCGCATCATTATAACCGAAGAACCGATTTTTCAAAAGGTAGAGAAAGAGACATTTGCAGAACAGCCTGAAAAAGTGCGCTGGGCTTCAACAAGTAAACTTCCTCTCTATGATGATAAAGGGGAGTTAATTGGGACTTTTGGAATAACTCGAGACATTACGGATCAGAAAAAACTTGAGAATAAACTGGAATACAGCCAAAAATTGTTTGATAAGCTATCAGAGCTTGCACCCGGATTTTTGTTTCTTCATAAAGTTGAAAAGGATAATTCTATACGATTCCCGTTTGCTAGCGAAGGTATTCGAGAGCTATTCGATTTATCTCCTGAGGATATCAAAGATAGTATTAAACCATTAATGAGAAGGGTTCATAAAGAAGACATAAAACGAGTATTAGCATCAATTATGGAGTCCGTTACATTTGTATCAGACTGGAACTGTGAGTATAGAATCTTTCACCCCACCAAGGGCATGCGCTGGGTTCGGGGATTAGCTAAGCCTGAAGTTCAAAAAGATGGATCGGTGCTTTCACCGGGTTATCTAACAGATGTAACTGAAATGAAAGAAGCTTTTGAGCGAACAGAAAAGCTAAGAGTTCAATTTCAAGGAGTGTTAAATGCCACACCGAATTTAATCTTTATTAAAAATAAAGAAGGGAGATACCTTTTAGTTAATGATGCAGCGTGTTCTTTTTTCAATATTCAAAGAGAACAGTTTATTGGTAAAACAGATCTGGAGTTAGGCGTTTCTGAAAATGAAGCCAAATTGTTTTTAGAAACTGATTTGAAAGTTATTGAAACTAGGGAGACACAATTTATTCCGGAAATAAAAACGGTTAAAGAAAATGGAGATGTATTTTGGCATCAAACTATAAAGTTACCTTATAATCTGATTGATACGGATGAGGTAGCAGTTTTAACAATAGTTACAGATATAACCGACCGCAAACAGCAAGAAGTTGAACTCAATAATACGCTTGAAATTGTAGGACAACAGAATCAACGTTTAACCAATTTTGCACATATTGTATCTCACAACTTGAGGAATCATGCAGGGAATATTTCTATGCTTTTAACCCTTTATGATACTGATGAGTCGGAAGAAGAGCAGCAAGAAACATTGGGCTATTTGAAAACTGCAGCCGAAAACCTAAATGAATCAATAGCGGATCTAAATGAAATCGTAGATCAACAAGAAATGACTATTGATCAGTTTAAAGAGGTGAATTTAAAAGAATACCTAATAAAGATTAAAGAAATTTTGATAAGCGACATCCTTTCTTACAATGTAAAGTTTGTAGAAGATGTTCCTAATAACTTAGTTTTTGGATATAATCCAGCCTATTTGGAAAGCATTTTATTGAATTTAATTTCAAATGCTATCAAATATAGAAAGCCAAGTGTAACTCCCATTATCACCATAAAAGCATGGAAAGATGAAGGAAAATTCTTTTTAGAAATTGGAGATAACGGACTTGGAATAGATATGAAAAAGCATGGAGAGAAGTTATTTGGGATGTACAAAACTTTTCATGGGAATGAAAACGCAAAAGGCATTGGATTGTATATAACTAAAAATCAAATTGAATCGATGGGTGGAGTTGTACAAGTAGAGAGCGAAATAGGCGTAGGCACAACATTTAAAATGCAGTTAAAATGAGTAATAAAAGAAGCATTTGTATTATTGATGATGACAAGGTGTATACTTTTGGAATCAAAAAAATTATTAATAATCACCTCCCTGGAAATACGGTTACTACCTACGAAAACGGGAAGCTAGCACTTGAAAGATTGCGGGAAATGAATGAAGCTGAAGAAGCCATGCCAGATTTCATTTTATTGGACATTGATATGCCAGAAATGAACGGATGGGATTTTCTAAAAGAATTCGATGAGTTGAGAAAATCAATAAAGAAAAAAGTAGAAATTTTTGTAATCAGTTCTCGAATAGAAAGTAATAATGAGAACTTATATCAAGTTGAATGGGATGATAAAGTTTCCAAATTCATCCCGAAACCAATAAATATAGAACGCCTGAAAGAAATACTAAATTAATAACCATGAAATATTTACTTACTATTTGTTCGTTGATAATTATGATGTCCTGTACATCTCCCGAAAATGGAGAGCTAGGCTTTATCACCAAATTAGGGAATGACACGCTTGCCGTTGAAACTTTTTCTAAAACAGAACAGGGCTTCTCGGCAAAAGTTGTACTAAGAAGTCCGAGCACCAAACTGTCATCTTATGAACTTAAACAGGATGAGTTTGGTGGCATTGTTGAGCTGACCGAAACCACCTATTCTACAGAACAAGGGTTTGAAGGAGAAGGATCATTTAGTCGTTCAATAAAGCTGCAGGGTGATAGCTTATATACGGAACTTATTACGGGAAACGGAGAAACAAGAACATACGCTGCCAAATATGAAGATGGCGCACTTCCTTTTATAGATATGGTGCATTGGCCATTCGAACTAGCTTTTAATGAAGCTGCTAAAACCGAAAGTGACACCATTGCGCAAAAAATGTTATCAGGCAGTAATATTTCGAATTTTATCATCGCCGATTTAGGTGATGACAAAAGAACCATTCGACATCCATCGCGCGGTGTAATGGATGTTTGGGTAAACCAAAGTGGCGAAATAGTTAAGCTAGATGCAGGTCAGACAACTAGAAAATTGATAGTAACCAGAGAACAGGATATTGATATCGACAGAATTGGAAAAAGGTTTTTA
This sequence comes from Balneolaceae bacterium, assembly GCA_040222455.1. Classification (GTDB taxonomy): domain Bacteria; phylum Bacteroidota; class Rhodothermia; order Balneolales; family Balneolaceae; genus RHLJ01. Next base: position 48,339 of record JAVKDD010000003.1, read on the forward strand.
GCATTGGATAAGGAAGGCAAATCATTTGGTTCACTTTCTGGTGCTGTCGAGGATGAGTTTATAGTAAATGGGGCAGTAATAAATGTTTCTTATGGTACGCCATCAAGAAGAGGACGGGCGCTTTTTGGAGGAATAGTTCCTTGGGGAGAGCGATGGAGAACGGGCGCTAATAGTGCTACCCATTTCTCCACTTCAAAAGCTTTAACAATGGGCAATTTAAATGTGCCAGCCGGTGAATATACCTTGTTTAGTATACCAGAAGCGGATGGAGGTCTGTTGATTATAAATAAGCAAACAGGTCAAAATGGTCAGACTTATGACGAAGCAAGAGACCTGGGCAGAGTTCCTATGCAATTATCCACAAAAGCAGATAATACCGAAGTATTTAGCATTGTTGTTGATGAAGTTGCAAACGGAGGAGAGCTTAAATTAATGTGGGGCGAAACGGTATTTACTGTGCCGTTTAGCGTTAAATAATTCAATTTCTGCAAGTAACTATTTATCAGTAATATTTTAATTCGGAACCGATCTATTCTTTTATAGTTGTAAATATAAACTAAACTATAGAAGAATAGATTATGGAAGGATTTGGAATTGGATTAGTAGCACTTACTATTATTGCTTTAGCGCTTTGGTTTTTTGCAATTGCAGATATAGTGAAGGGTTCACTTGCTGGAGATACAAATAGGATTTTATGGCTTTTGATTGTGATTTTTTTCCCCATTTTAGGGGCGCTACTGTATCTGTTTATCGGCAAAAAACCGCATCGATCATAAAATTAAGCATCCTCATCAGTAAGTAATTTTACTAATAAATCCATAGAGCTTTTAATGGTATAGTATTTTTTTGTAGCAATAAAAACTGCAAAAATCATAAAGCCAAATGCTACTATAGGTAATACTAAATCAATGGCTTCTTGACTTTGCCCATACTCGATAAAGCCAGTAGAGATGTAGTAAAACCCGTAAAAAACACCAAAGGCTATAGAAAGAAATACAAATCGGATTTTTTTAAGCTGTTCTTCTGCAAATTCAATGTATTTCTCTTCTTTTAATAACTGTTTGTCTTTATAGAAAAGGAAGTAATCAAAATCATTAACAATGTTTTCATTTAAAAATGATGTAAGTGCGTTAGAAGTGTTCATATCAATGAGATTACCTAAGATTCAGAGTCAGATTTTGAAATAAAAAAGAAGTAAAACGAATTCTTATCTGAAATTATTAACACAATTATCTATTATCAAATTCAATTTTGACGATGATTTTTATTTGTGACACTCGACCTTTTTCAATCGATAGCTGAAACCCAAAAAGAGCGAATAAACTCAGCTCTTTCAGAAAATCCACCTCATGAACCAGGCGTTTATACGATGTATGACGCTAGAGACGAGGTGCTTTATGTTGGGAAAGCAAAGAATCTACAGAAACGGATCACCTCCTATCGATATTCCAAATCACGCAAAACACAAAGACTAATAGCGCATATAAATAGAATCGGCTTTGAGATTTGTAAAAGTGAAACAGACGCAATTCTTCTTGAAAACCTTTTGATAAGGTCTCTTCGACCACCGTTTAACGTGGCGAACAAAAAGCCCGAAACCTACTATTATATTTCAACAGCACGAAGAGGAAATAAAAGAGAATTCAGACTCTCAATGAGGCAATTGCAGGAATACCCAAAGTGCTATGGGTGTTTTAAAGGTCATCTAAAAGTAAGAAAAGGGCTTGGGGCGTTACTTAAGCTTCTGTATATGAAGGATACAGAATTAAAACATGCGCACTTTTTACCAAGTCAACTTTTGAAACGAATAACCCCAATGCGATTTAACATTCGATTAAATGATCAAATGGGAGTGCAAGTTGATCAATTGTTGAAGGGAACCTCAAATCTTTTGCTATCAGATCTGAAAGAGTTCATTGAAAGCACATCGTTCATAGATAAATTTACACATACTTTTTTTAAGAATGAACTTGAGCACCTTCATATGTTTTATGCGCTAGGTCCTGAAAGAAACAATCTAATCCGGAAAGAATTAGAGCTCGGTTCTTCAATAATTCCTCAAGATCAGTTAGACGATTTACAGGTTTTACTAGCGGAGCGAAGAAACTAGGCTTGAATAGGTTAGTTCATAATTTTCCCATAGGTGTTATATGCGTGTAAAGAAAATGGTATCAGCGCAAAAATCAGAAGAGAGTATGAAACCAAATGTTAGATTAAAATTAGAACAAAACTAATCTCACATTAAGCCCAAGAATCATCAGTGCGAGCCCTAAAAAAGTCAAAATTCCATAATACCTTGAAGCTTTAGATAAATCTTTTTTCTCTGGATTTATGTATCCCATTCGCTTCCCAATAATCAGCCAGGCAAACAACAAAACCCAAAAACAGAGTTTTAAAACTAAGGTGAGTGACATAGAACTTGAAAACGTAAACCAGTCACCTATAGGTAAGTAAGTCATTCCAAGGCGGAACCCAATTAAAAATTGTATAAATAGAACAGCATGTGCTCCTTTATTAAAAGCCTCAAAATAAGTGAAAGCAAAATCTGAGTTTTCTGTTTTACGAGCATGTGGAATTACAATAAATCGAGCGATAAATAGACCGCCGATAATAATGATAGCTAGAAAAACATGAAGAATGAGTAGAATAGCGTATTCCATAAGAAAAAGTGTTTATTAAACCTGAAAGTACCAAACTATGGTTACATTTTCTGTAAGAAGTGAATCATTGTATAAAATGGAGCACGAAGTTCGGAATTATGACGTCCGAAGTAACAATTCTAGAACCTATTTTGTTGTATGACTTTTGAGCCGAATTTGATCATTATTGAACAGAAAAGAGTTGGAAATTTTAAGTGAAACTAAAATGGGTCAGGTAGCAAATAAAGAAAACAGGATTTTTGAATTAGTATATGTTACATCTGTAAAACTTGTTATAAAAGATTGTTGGTTTAGCAAGATTAACCCGTATTTTTGAGGCTTACCTTCAGTCTTGGAACATGTTATTAAAAAATCCGAACTTCGAAACAGAGGTTCGTAATCGAAATCATAAAAAAGAGCTATATGCTGTGTGCGCAGCACTTTCCGTCCTTGGATTAGCTTTTTCAAGTTGGGCCGCTCGAGTTCCTGATATAAGAGATGCAGCATTTCTTACTGCGGCTACACTAGGTTATGCATTGTTAATGCGCGGAAGTGGTACCGTTCTAATGCTACCGCTTGTAGCAATGGGCATAAATAGATTTGGTGCAAAAAAAGTGGCACTCGTAACGGGGCTAATAGTTGCATTTAGCCTCTTTCCAATTACTTTAATGAATAATTGGATCAGCTTAGGTTTTCTTTTGATTATAGTTGGTGCGGCTTCAAGCTCATTTAATATTTCAGTGAACGCTCTTGGCTCTAAAGTGGAAAAAGATACTGGACGGTCTCATATGTCAAAAATTCACTCCTGGTTTGGAATCGGAAACCTATCAGGCGCATTAATTGGGACACTTATGGTTAAATTCGGAGTATCTGCATTTTTTCATTTCTTAGGAATGTCTGTGTTGATCGTGTGTATTCTTGGATTTATTTATCAATATTTACCAGAAGATGCTCCACACCCAAATGCGGTTCGCCCTCGATTTGAATGGCCACATGGTGGATTAATTGCTTTGGGTGCTATTTGTTTTTTAGGTGCATCGGTCGAGGGTTCGATAAACAATTGGATTGGACTTTTCTTTACCGATTATATCAAAGTTGAAGAAGGCTATGGTCCGATTGGATATACTCTTTTTGCAGGTGCATTATTGGGAATGAGAATTATTGGTGATCGATTGAAGAATAGATTTGGAGCAAAAAAACTTGTAGTTGTTGGCACAACATCAGCTTCGATCGGGATTATTTTAGCCGTTTTGGTACCAAACATATTTGTTTCAGGATTCGGAATTTTAATTGCTGGAGCGGGTGTCGCATTGACTTTTCCTATGGTTTTCAGTGCCGCCGGAAGAGAAGGTGCAATAGCTCTCACTTCTGTCGCTGCTTTTAGCTCAATCGGAGGAATGGTTTCTCAACCTATTTTGGGATTGATTGTAGAAGGGGCAGGTCTGTTTGGTGGATTTCTTTTCATTGCCACTTGTTCAGCGCTTATAGCACTTATCGCCTCCAGAGCTAGGTTGCTGAGGAGCTGATTTTATGATTAGAGAGAGTATCACTATCTCTCTTTCTCACAAAATTAAAATAGAGCCATCTTGAACCAAGTTCAGGATGACAGAGATTTTTTATTGATTATGAATTATGAAAAAAGTCGTTTTTCTAACAAGGAATACCAAAGATTCTGGAAATAACTATATAAGGTCATTCTGAACTTGTTTCAGAATCTTATGATTCGAAGTTTAAGCTATATTCAGAGTGAAATAAATTCTTACTCTCACTCCAACTCCCAAACCCAAGTTACTTTTCCATCAACTTCGAAATCTTTGGAAAGATCAATTTCAGATTCATTTAATACATTTGATCCTGTACTAAAGTCATCTAAAATTTCAGAAAGAACATGTCTAGGAATCCTAACAGAATCATCGTTTTGATTCATAACAACCATCACATTTTGATCCTCATGCAAACGGAAGTAAACATATACTCCATTTTGAGGCACAAAATGAACAAGCTTACCTTTATGAATGGCAACTGCGTCTTTTCGCCAGTGATTTAATGTTGTTGTGAACTCATAAATCTCATTTTCTTTGTCGGTTCGTCCTTCCTCAGTAAAGATGCTTCGTTCATCATCGGGCCAACCTCCCGGCATATTTGGTCTGCGGTAGTCATCATCTCCACCCTTAGTATCGTGTTCCATCATCACTTCGGTTCCGTAATAAATCTGTGGAATACCACGGGTAGTTAGCAAAAAGGTATACGCCATTTTAAAATGAGCTTCATTTTTTCCAAGTCGTTCGTAAATACGATCCATGTCGTGATTGTCAAGAAATATTACATTCTTCATGGCATCGTCATACAAGAAATCACTTCCAAGAAGATTCCAAAGTCTTGCTACTCCTTGATCCCAACCAAAGTTTTCATTTAGAGCGGCATCAATAGATTGGGCAAGAGGGAAGTCGGTAACACTTGGTAAGTTGGATTGATATCCGTCTTCCTTATTTCCAAGATCGTATTGCCAATACGCTTGTGGTGCTGGAAAATTTAGCCAAGCTTCTCCAACAATATTGAAATTTGGATACGCTGAAAGAACTTCATCAGCCCAGCGCGCCATATAATCCTTGTCAGGGAAAACGTAGGTATCCATTCGGATTCCGTCGATTCCAGTGTACTCGATCCACCAAATGGTATTTTGGATTAGATAATCTGCAAGCAGTGGATTCTTTTGATTTAAATCCGGCATTTCTTTCACAAACCAACCGTTATGCAATTTATTTTTGTCGTACTCTGAGGCATAAGGATCGGAAGCTACAGGACCCCGATAACTTGTTTGGCCGGTGTTTTCCCAACTGTGCACCCAGTCTTTAGTTGGTAAATCTTTCATCCACCAATGTTGGTCTCCGATATGATTATGAATCATATCCATAATTACTTTCATGTCTTTTTGATGAGTTGCTTCTACAAGGGCTTTATATTCTTCATTGCTTCCAAAGCGCCGATCCACACGATACATGTCGGTTGCAGCATATCCGTGATATCCACCGTATTCGGGAGTCATATCATTTTCGAAAATGGGCATTAACCAAACGGCTGTCATTCCGAGATCGTTAATGTAATCAAGGTGATCAAATACACCCTGTAAATCGCCACCCTGACGGCGTTCGGGATCAGAAATATCAGCTGACTCCAACATCCCTTCAATGGTATCATTTTCTGGATTTCCATTTGCAAAACGATCGGGCATCATCAAATAAATCAAATCAGAAGCATCAAAGCCCATGTGTTTACCTTCTGTAGATGAGCGCTCAAGTAACGGGTAATCAAAAGTCATGCTTTCACTTCCGTTAGTTAATAAAAATTCCATTTGCCCAGATTTTGTTTCTGCCGATATCTCTAAATAAATAAACAGATAATTTTTTGAATCGACGGCAACTTGTTTTGTAATGTCAACGCCTGGATAGTTAATACTTGCGCGAAATTCTCCAAGATTTTCACCATAAAGTTGAATTTGTAATTCCTGAACGGGCATTTTAACCCACCAAAACGGCGGCTCAATCTTTTCAATTTGAGCTTGAGCAAATGAATAGCTAAAAATAATAATCAGAAGAAAAGAGAATAGTTTTTTCATAAATAGGGTGTCTTGATTCCAACAAAGGAATGATAATAAACAGAAAAGACAGAATCTTATGTAAGTGCTTACATTTTTTCCGCGAGGATGAATTTGAAATAAATTCAAGGTCATCCCGAATTTATTTCGGGATCTTTGTACGACTTAAAAAAAGAAATACCATTTAGTTCTTAAATCAACAGTGAATCGTAGGATTCTGAAACAATACTGAATCAAGTTCAGCACATGGTTCAGAATGAAGAAAGCTTTATTTACTCGCTCTTCAAACTATCGACCGGATTTGCGTTTGCGGTTTTTAAAGACTCATAACTTACAGTAAGTAAAGCAATTCCAAAAGTGATACTACCAGCCGTTAAGAAAATAAGTGGACTAATGGTGATTTTAAAAGCAAAGTCTTCTAGCCAATTTTGCGCTAAAGACCAGCCGATAGGGGTTGCTATTAAAAAACTGATGCCAACTAATTTCAAAAAGTCTTTATTGAGTAATGCAATAATTTGAAATAAAGTAGCCCCTAATACTTTTCGAATCCCAATTTCTTTGGTCCTTTGTTGAGTAACAAATGTTGCTAACCCGAATAATCCTAGACAAGCAATAATCAGTGCTAGAAGTGTGAAATAGTTAAAAACCGTTCCTAACCGTAACTCAGATCGATACATATTTTCATAGGCTTCATCCAAAAAGGAATAGGAAAATGGATACCCAGGAGAAAAAGTTTTGAACGTAGTTTCTAAAGAAGTAATGGTTTCCTGTACATTATCTCCATTCACTTTAACTAGTACATACCGCTGATTACTACTGGGATCCAACATAATTGTAAGTGGCGCAATCGTCTGATATAAAGAAAGAAAATTGAAGTCCTTAACTATTCCAACGATGGTTCCTTCATTTCCCCACGCTGTGAACGGCTTACCCAACGCTTCTGCTTTGCTCCAGCCAAGTTGTGATATCGCAGCTTCATTCAACAAAAATTCAGCGGAGTTTTCGTTATATACTTCTTCATCGAACGAACGCCCGGCAACTAATTCAATTCCCAATAGTTGAGTAAAGTTGAAACCAACTGGGGAAATGTAAATCTGTAACTCATCGTCTTCTTTTGAGCCATCCCATTCTGAAATAGTAGTTCTACTAGTCATTCGTGTGGGTTGATATGAAGAAGTGCTAATGGATTGAATAGAAGGGTTTTTTAGTAGTTCTACTTCCAAGGTTTTGAAACGATTCCATAGTTCGGTATCAGAAGTTGAAACGGCAATAATCTGATCACGGTCCAGACCCGTGTCGGTATTTTTGATAAACTCTAGCTGTTTGAATACCACAATTGAGCCAATAACCAACACTATGGTAATGGTAAATTGTCCGATAACTAACAGGTTACGTAAAAAGGTATTTCCCTTACCTCCTTTAACCTGACTTTTTAAAATTAGTGCCGGTTCTAGTTTCGACATATAAAAAGCGGGATAACTTCCCGAGAATATGCCCACAAACAAACTTGTAGCTAATGTTATACTCCAGAATTTCCAACTAAGAAAAATTTGAGCAGATAATTCCCTTCCCACTAACTCACTAAAAGAAGGGAGTAATAGGGTGATTATGAATGATGCTACGAATATGCTTAAAAGGGAAATAACTACTGCCTCAGAAATAAACTGCATAATCAAATTAGAGCGAACAGCGCCAATCACTTTTCGAACCCCAACTTCCTTAGCTCTTGTCATAGACCGTGCGGTAGAAAGGTTCATATAATTAACACAGGCAATGAGTAAAATGATGACCCCAATCACCGAAAACATATACACATATTTAATATCCCCAGTAGAAGAAGGGTTAAAATTAATATGACTCGATTTCAGATGGATATATTCTAACGGCTGTAACTGAAGGGTAGGAAGCTTATCAGGGTTTGATTTATAATAATTAGTTGGGGCAATGTAGGTATTACTAAAATCAGGCAAGTTATTAGAAAACTCTTCTGCATTCACACCTTCTCTTAAGGTGATATAGGTATACTTGCTAGTGTTGCTCCATTCGTCAAAATTATATTGGTAATAAGAACTAACCTTGTCATTAACCACATATTGAAAGCTGAAATGCGAGTTTTCGGGGACGTCAGCAATAACACCGGTCACCATTTTAGTAAGTACTTTTTCATCTAAAAACCGTTGATCTATACTTTTCCCAATAGGATTTTCATCCCCAAAAAGTTTCTCCGCCATGGTTTGAGTAAGAATGATGGAAGCAGGATCATCTAGTGCTGTTTCGGAATTTCCACGGAGCCATTGATAACTAAAAACCTGGAAAAAATCTTCATCTGCCGCTATTCCACTCTCCATAAAAGAGCGCTCGCCATTTACCATAAGACCTTGAGTACTTCCAAAATAGGCCGCGTATTCAACCTCAGGAAAATCCCTTTTCATGGTTACGGCCATTGCCGTTTGAGATAATGAAGACCAATCCGAACCCAAGTATCCGTAGCCTGGTTGATTGGAGATAACACGGTATGTTCGGTCGCTGTTTGCATGATAGTTGTCATAACTAAGTTCATGCTGAACATACAATCCAATTAAAACAAAACAAGTTAGCCCAATAGCGAGCCCAAAAATATTAATAAAGGAGTAGCTCTTTTGTTTTTTTAAACTCCGAAAAGCAATCTTTAAATAATTTTTAAACATACTTACAGACCAGTAAATTTTATGTATAAATTTTGATGGAGCATATCTCGCCACTTGTCGCCAATACCATTTATTAGCAGCTTCTCTTCCGTCTTTTTCACATAGATATAAATAATATTCCTCGAAATCGCCGAGCGTTGTTTTCCAGATGTCGTCGTAGAGCAGTTTACTTAGAATCTTTTCCGCTATTTTGGGAGGGTGATTATTCATCTTAGCTCATCCCAAACATAAGTTGAGGAATTCCTTCCCAGATAGTTTGCTGTACTTCATATATTTCAAGAAGAGCTTTTTTTCCAGAAGGGGTGAGTTTATAAATACGTTTATGACGACCGCCACGCTCGGGAGTTGATTCTGATAACACGGACATAAGCTGTCCCCGTTTTTCAAGACGTTCGAGCGGCATATAAATACCACCAAGCGACCATTCTTTCCCCGTGATTTCATTCAGTTTTTGTTGGATGGGAATGCTGTATGCGTCTTCTCCGAGTTTCCAGACGGCAAGTAAAATGTATTCTTCAGATCGTGTGAGTAGTTTCATGAGTATTGCAATTCTAAAAATTTGAAACTAATACTACTCAAAAATTCTTTTGTTTCAAATTTTTAGAATTGGATTCTTTCACTACAATACCTGAGGTTGCAATTTTGTATCATTTACATATTTTTTGGAAAGGTTTAGCTTAATCAATATCGGGTATATGAAACGTATATTTTCAGGAATAGGAACTCTGGCATTCATATGTGCATTATTCAGCAGCATAGTAATAGCGCAAAACGCACTAGAAAACCAAGCAGATTCTCTACGCACATTTATAGAAGAAAACTATCGCACTAACTGGGAGACTATCCCTGACAGTGCGAGAAAACTGTTAAGAATATCGAGGGAAATAAGGCAAAGGCAGAGCGAAGCAGATGCCAATAAATTTCTTGGGGTCTATTATTTCCGAACCTCAAATCAGGACAGTTCTATTTATCATTATCAGGAGGCAGCGAGGATAAATGAAGAACTAGGTAATACACTCGAGCAGGCAAAAAATACATTGAACATTGGGATGAGTTATCAGAATCTTGGTGAATTTGATAAAACAGTGGAATATTCATTGGAGGCAGCCAGGTATTTTGAAGAGGTTGATGATTTCAAAGGGATGGCGATTGTATACAATATGGTAGGCTCCGTGTATTATTACCAAAGAAGGTTTGATGAATCAATAGAATTCATGAAAAAATATCTTGAACACGCAGAGAAAGCGGATGATATTTATGAATTAGCAAGCGCGAATCAAAATCTTGGGGCTGTTCTGAATGCAGCAGAAAGAGAGTCGGAGGCTATACCTTATTTAGAAAAGGCCAGTCAATTACACAAAGAAACAGGAAACGAACTTGGAGTAGCTACCAATGCTATCAATGTTGGGTCTATATACTTTAATAATGAACAATTTCGAGAGGCCATACCCTACTTTGAAGAAGGTTATCGGGTAGGTAAAAATTCAGGGAATGCAAGGGTGTTACTCGAAGCTATCACAAATTTAGCGGGCTCTTATCTAAATATTGGTGAACATCGAAAAGCATTGGAATTAGCAGATGAAGGGGTAGAAGTTGCGGTAAACACAGGAGACCAGTATATGCTAATGCTAACTTACGAAAGTAAAGCAAACGCTTTGCATAAGCTTGGGAATTTTGAAGAAGCATTTATAGCGTTGAATGCTTTTCAGGAAGTAAAAGATTCAGTTATCAACCGGGAAAACTTTGAAAAGATTGCCGAGTTGGAAACACAATTTGAAACTGAACAAAAAGAACGTCAGATTGCAGAACTTGAAGCAGAAAGAGCACTACAGGAATTAACCATTCAACAAAGTAAAATGCTTCAGTCCGGGCTTGGAGGAGTTGTGGTTCTTTTGATTATTGCCGGGTTTTTATGGCAAAGTAAAGTGAAAGAAAGGGAGCTGTCGTATAAAGTAGAACAACTGGAGGTCGATAAAGAGATACAGGCAGAAAGAGAAAGAATATCTCGCGATTTACACGACAATGTTGGTGCTCAGTTAGTGAATATTATTTCAGGGATAGATTTATTCGAGCGCTATGAAAAAGCAGAGGAAAAGCAGGAATCAGAAAAAGTACTTAGGTCTCTTAAAAAGGAGGCAAAATCATCAATTGGTCAATTAAGAGACACGATTTGGGCATTAAAATCAGACGAGAGTACTTCTGATTCATTCGTTGATCATGTTCAAAGCTATCTTCATACAGTTGAAAATATATCTGAGCTAGCAATAAGTATAAATTTAAAGGAGCTTAAAGAGGTGCATTTAACACCAACACAATCGCTAAATATTTTTAGGATTATACAAGAAGCCACTCAAAATACATTAAAACATTCGGGTGCAAGTGCACTAGAAATAAGTGGCGAAAAAAAAGAAGAACAGTTTCTAGTTACCATCAGTGACAATGGCACATTCAAAAAAAATAGTGAGGATGGAACCAGCTCAGGTTTGGGCAATATGAAGAAAAGAGCAAATGATATTGGGGCAGAAATTACATTTGAATCAAACGAATTAGGCACAAAAATAATGTTGGAGTTCCAAATAAAAAGTAAATCAAATGAAATTGTATTGGTTTAATTATTAATAAGAAACTGATTTAGCTTATTATAGATGCTAGAAAGTCAATTTAACTCCGCCATTTATTACAAACCCATCAACTGGCGCATAGATATCCCGAAAATCAGGATTGCTAATACTTCCAGTATATATGGTATCAAATTCTGTTTGACGTGTATCCAAAAAGTTTTCAAAGTTCAGAAATATCGATAATGTTTCATTAAGCACTTTTTCAGTCATAAGCCCTGTAATCCAGTACGACTTACCATTGCTACCATCGCCTAACTTTTGTGGACTAAAATAATAAGCTTCCAGCCCGATCCAGAACTCGCCGTGTTTTTCGTACATAAGAACATTATTAAGGCGATGTTTTGCTACCAAGGGTAATTCTGAAGTACGATCATTATAATGGCTTAGAACATTTGCGTGTGTGTACCCTATAAAAAGTTTAAAATGATCATAGCTCCATTTCATATTTACCTCCACCCCTTTAGTGTCCACAAAACCAGTTGGTTGATTAAATTCAAATTGCGTTCCTGAACGAGTTAATACAAGGGGGTTCTGAATTTGGGTATAAAATAATAGCACATTCGTTGATAAGGAGAGGTCGCTACTTAAAGCCAATTGGTAGTTTACATCAAAATTACCTCCAAAAGATTGCTCTGCTTTAAAGTCGTTTGGATTTATAGGTAGAATGTCTTGAAACTGAAGACGTTCGGTATCCTCTGTAAAAGTTGTAGGCGATTTATAGCCAAGACCACCACCCATTCGAAAAGATAATTCAGAAGATGGTTCATATAAAACTGAAACACGAGGCAAAGCAAAAGCTCCGTATTCATTATGGTAATCTAGCCGAAAACCAGTTTCTAATGTCCACAGAGGTTGTACGTTCCAGATATTTTGTGCAAATAGTCCGACTATATTATCTGAAAAACTAAGGTCTTCCCCACCATTATCTTGATCAAAAGCATCAGTCCATAGATTGCCACCAAAAATCCATTCTGTTTGTTCTTCAATTAGATTAACAGTGACCTCGCTGAATGAAGAAGTTTGGTTTCCTGAAAATAAAAAGTCAGGTATTTCTAAGGTTCTATCATAAAAACTAAGACTATTCTTCACGGATAATGAGGTTTTTTCGTTAATTCTATGGTCTAATTGAAATTGACTTGAAATTCGCTCAGTCTCATTTTTTTCGAAGTATGGGTCATTTACATCCTTTCCTTCAATAAAATCTATATTTCCACCAAGCCGATCTTCTAAAATTAAATTTAAACCCACATTGATTGTTGTTTCGGAAGATACATACACAAACACTTTTGGATTAAAAGTAAAACGTTCGAATTCTGGAATAGCGGTTAGTCCAATTCCAGCAGGATCATAAGCAGCCCCATTATTATATGAAGTAAAAATAGTTGTTCCGATTTTTTCATTTTTTGTGGAGTAAAACCCACTAAGATCTAACCCAAGAGCAGAAGTAGCATTTGCCATAAAACTTAGTTCGGGATCTTCACCTGGTGCTTTAGATATCAAGTTGACTAACCCTGCAATTGCCCCGCCACCATATAATGTAGAAGAAGCGCCTTTGATTACTTCCACTTGTTTTAAATCTAATGGAGTAATTTGCATAAGACTCAATCCACCCGAAAAACCAGAATATAATGGGAGACCATCTCTAAGCAATTGAGTATATTTTCCATCCAATCCCTGAATACGAATACTTGAATTATAGCTGGTAGCAGAAGTTTGTTGAGTCTGGATTCCAGTGCTTTCATTTAACAACATTCTGATATCGCCAGGTTTCATATTTCCCTTTTCAGAGAGTTCTTCGCCAGCAATAAATTCTACACGAGTTGGAATATCTTGAATAGTTCGGCTACTTCTTGTTGAGCTTACAATTATTTCCTCCATTTCCTCATGATCATGATGAAGCTCGAATATTTGATTTTGATCAGCTATTGAAAGAGGAAAGGTTAGGGTAATACTAAGCGTTTCGTATCCCAAGTAACGAAGTTCAAGACGGTGAATTCCATCTGGAATATTTGTAACGGTAACTTCTCCACTCGTATTAGTTGTATTTCCAAGATTCAGGGAAGGGAAGAAGGCGGTAACTCCAATAAGTGGGGTCTTTTCCTCATGATCAATAATAGTGGCAACAAAAGAATTCTGAGCTAGTAATGATTGACTAAATAAAAGAGTTAGAAGGCTTAGTATACTTTTAAAGTGCATATTCAATTGTTTAGAAAGTAAAATATATTTTATAGCGTAAGAACTTAAACAAAGTTCTTTCATATAGATGAGGAATTCCAAAAAAGGATTCATTTTTTTAAATAGTACAAAACCATTGCGACTTTCCACCATCTTTCTACGTCATATTGTTGTTAGCGCGCAAACATGAATTCCAAAAGCAACTTCTTTTGTCGAATACTGAATTTACTGATTTACTGAAACCTCATTATAATGATGCGGTGAACTACTGCCGGGCACTTTGTTCGGGTTCATCTAAAGCGGAAGCTGAAGATATACTCCAGCAAGCCTTGCTTAAAGCTTTGGAGAACTTTGGTTCACTTAGAAACCAAGACAAGTTTAGAAGTTGGTTCTTTCAAATTTTGACTCGGTGTTTTTATGATGCCGTTCGAAAACCGTTTTGGAGCAAATTTGTTTCGCTTAATTCTGAGGAAGGAAAAGTAGGCTTTCAAATATTTGAAGATGATTATTTCGAATCGAATCAAATATTAGTTGGTGCGCTATCCCAAATTGGAAAAAAAGAACGCGCAGCACTCTTACTTTTCGAAATAGGTGGATTCTCGATTAGAGAAATCACTGAAATACAAAAAGAAGGAAGCGAATCAACGGTAAAATCGAGGTTAAGCCGTACAAGAAAAAAGCTAGAGGAATTCATGGTAAAGTTAGAAGAGACATCAGATACAGTACTGAAGTCAGAAAAGTCTAATGGCGTAAAGACGCAAGATTTAGCGTCTCCACGAGTAGGACTTGATAGCACAAGAACAACCAAAGACATCTACCATGAAACCAACAAAGTTATTAACGAAATCAAATCCATTGGATGATAGTATGAACCTATCAGAAGCGTTCAATCAACTTAAAAAACAAGAACACGATGCATCTTTCGAGAACTTGGGTGAATGGTTAGATCAAAACCATAAAAAACCAAAGACCATGAAGAACATCTATAAAATTGCAGCATCATTCGTTTTAGCAACGATGATTCTAATTGCTTGTACCGTACCTGTTCAGCAAGAAGAAGAAATCGGATATATGATTAAAGGAATGGCTTCACCTGATGCTATGAATCTAAAATTTAAATTTGCCGCCATCCCAGAACTCGACCCTTCTCAAATAAGCGTGCACCGAGTACTACACGAAGAGATAGGAAAAGATAATGCTCAAGAGTTTACAGAAGTCGTGATGATTTTACCGGAAGCAAATTATAAAGCAGCGGAAGATAAAAAGGCGGCGTTATCAGGGGTATTCGATTTTCAGAGCCTAGAAATTCTACCCATTGAAGAAACCGTAGAGCGAACATTTTTTGAATCAGCCTTGCATAAACTAGAATTTAAAGTAGACAGTAAACTTTCTGATGCTAAAGTGGCAACACGTATCAATACTTTTCTACATGAAAATAGCAGCTCGAAAGGTGATGCCAAGGTAAAAATTGATGAGAACGGAAACAGATATGTGGTTCTTGAAGTTGGATTTGCAGAAAATTCCAACATCGAAACAAAACGCTCTATAGAGCATCTTGCCATCGACCTTGCTCCTGAAGGAAATAAACTCATGCATAAAGATATAAGTGAGGAAGAGATTCAAAAGTTAAAAGAAAAGGAAGTCCAAGAGATGAAAGAGCTTATGGAGAAGGAAAAAAAGAATTGATGAGAATCAAAACCTAATCAAATTCCCCAGTTCTAATTTTTTACCAGTAGAGCTTTTTAAACCAAGTGTTGTGCTTTCAAAATGATTCGGGAAACCAGAGATTTTTGAAAGCATTTTTTTTAGATCATTTAAAGGAAGTTGTGGAGAATAGGTATTCAGGATAAAAAAGCAATCGAGTGGATGTAGTATTTTCAGTGTATTCTTAATTAAATCTGGTAAATCTTGGTTCAATTTCCATGGTTTGCCTTTAGGAGCTAAACCAAAAATAGGTGGATCCATAATAATACCATGATATTGATCTCCTCGCCGAACAGATTTTTCAACAAATTTACGAGCATCTTCTAATATCCAACGAATGGTATCAATTTGATTAAGATCAGCATTTTGGCGAGCCCAGGTTACCACGCTTTTGGAAGAATCAACATGTGTGACTTCCGCTCCAGATAGGTTAGCTGCAAGTGAGGCGCCCCCAGTGTAAGCGAATAGATTTAGGATTTTTGGAGTAATTCCTTTGTTAGAAAACTCCTTACATCGGTGGCTTATAAACTCCCAATTGTCGGCTTGCTCAGGGAAAACACCAAGGTGTTTAAAAGTTCCCTGACTTAATTTGAACATAATAGGTTGAGGAGAAAAGGGATATTCAATTTCAAAATCTTCGATCTTTTTATTCCAAGTCCCTTTTTGGTTTTTATTCTCTGTAAAGTGTATATGAGCTTTATTCCATTCATCTCTGGAGAGAACAAGAGATGTTGTAGCCGAAGGTTCTGGTCGATCTGTAATTATATCGCCAAAACGTTCGAGTTTACGCCCGTTGCCAAAATCGAGGATTTCGTAGTCTTGCCAGCTTGATGGATATTTCATTTTTGTAGTTCCCTCAATGCTTGAGCCGCTCCAGCATTTAATTGCCAATCATAATCGGAGACACCTTGAAGATCCTTTCCAATGATCTTACGAATTTGTGGTACTATTTCAGCAGTTTGTTTATACAAATCTAAGGTCAAAGGTTTTGAAATATCTAATCCAAATGCGGTTGACCAGCCAGTAATATCATCATGATCTTCAAACTCATAACAAGCGTGAAGAATGAGTTGAAGAAGAAGAACTGGTATAACTAATTTTGAGTCTTCGTATTCGTCATCTAAAGGAATATTGCATGAAAAAGTAGGGCTATTAAATTCAATTTCTATAAATGAAATTGAATCAAGAGCACTAGAATTCGGTAGTACATTAAGGTCAATTTTATTCCTTTCTAGGATTAAAAACAGTTCCTCTACTTCGGGATATTTAAACCGCACTTGTTCTTTCGTCATTCGGCAGTATTTCTAAGATAAATCCAGTACAATATTCATCACATCCCTGTTGCTTTGTCAAAATAATCGACTACTAAATTTGCCATGGTTCTAACACCAAGCTTTAATCCTTCTTCAGAAACATAAAAATCTGGAGTATGATGTCCGTATGCAGTTCCACCTTCTGGCAAACCTCCTAAAAAGAAATACAACCCGGGAACTTCTTCCTGAAAAAAGGAGAAATCTTCAGCACCAGTAATTGCATTTATATATTCGACATTTTCTTTCCCGGCGCTTTCTTCCAATGTTGGCAGCATCAGGGCGGAAAGTTCGGGATCATTATAAGTGATCGGATAGCCTTCATTTATTGTTAGGATTGCTTCAGCCCCATTACTTTCTGCAGTATTGGTTACAATCGTTTCAAGGCGATCGAAAAGAGTTGTTCGCATGTCAGCATCTAGTGTTCGGATAGTTCCTTCCATATACACTTCTTCTGGAATAATATTACTTCGAACTCCTCCACGAATTATTCCTACTGTTACTACTGCGGCTTGTTTAGTTAAAGGTAAACTTCGACTTACAATAGTTTGAATGTTATTTATAATTTGTGCCGAAGTAACTATTGGATCGATTCCACTCCATGGAGTAGAACCATGAGCCTGTTTCCCTTTCACTTGAATAGAATAACTGTTTACAGCTGCCATTATTCCTTCAGAGCGATATTCTAAAATACCTACTGGAGTATCATCAGAAATATGAAGTCCAAAAATTGCGTCAACATCAGGGTTTTTAAGTACTCCCTCCTCAACCATCATTTTCGCCCCTCCGTTTTCGCCAGCTGGAGCACCTTCTTCAGCGGGCTGGAAAATGAACTTTACTGTTCCCTCTAAATCAGCTTTCATTTCGGTGAGAATCTGTGCAACCCCCATGAGTATCGCAATATGTGTATCATGGCCACAAGCATGCATCACTCCAACTTCATTACCTTGATATTCGCCAACGACTTTAGATTTGAATGGAACAGGAGTTCGCTCAACAACTGGAAGAGCGTCCATGTCTGCTCGTAGAGCTACTACAGGTCCGGGTTTCCCACCTTCTAAAATTGCAACAACACCTGTATGGGCTACTTTGGTTTGAACTTCTAGCCCTAATGATTCTAAATGTTCAGCAACTTTCTTTGCTGTATTAAATTCACGATTTGAAAGCTCTGGGTTCTCATGAAAATACCGTCTCCATTCTATTACCTGATCTTCTAAAGCATCTGCTTTTTGGTCGATAATGGATTTTAGATTTGAAGTCTGGGCAAAAGAAGAGATGGATATAAGGGAAACAAGAGAAAGGAGAAGTAGTTTTATCATGAAAAATCCATTTTGTTATCGTTTAATTGATGAATCTAAAGAACCTGATAGGAGTTGCCAAAAATAAATAGTAAATAAATATGGACTCTCTTTACAAGTACTAGATCAAATAATTAAAACTAACAGGAGTAAATATGGAAAAGTTAACACAGTGGACGGAAGTAGTGCAAAGCTCGTTCATCGCTTTTGGTGAAAAAATGGTAGATGTACTTCCTAATATTTTGGGGGCAATTCTTTTATTGGTAATAGGCTGGATTGTAGCCCGTGGAGTATCATTTGTAGTTAGAAAGCTGCTTAAAACATTGAGATTTGATGATCTTGGTGAAAAACTAATTGAATCATCTGCAATCAACGCAAAATTTTTATCGATAAAGCCCAGTACTCTAATCGGTAAGTTTGTGTATTGGATTATTCTACTACTTTTTTTCATCTCTGCATCCGACACTTTAGGTTGGTCAGCAGTTTCAGAATCGATTGGTAACCTGATCAATTACTTACCTCAGTTATTTAGTGCATTGGTCATTTTTGTGCTCGGCTTATACATAGCCAGTTTTGCTCGAAATGTGCTTAAAACCACGTTCAATTCATTTGGATTGGTGGGAGGAAATATTCTAAGCGAAATTGTCTTTTACATTATTCTAATCATTATCGGAACAACGGCAACCGACCAAGCAGGAATTGATACAACGATTATTACAGCCAACATCACGATTATTTTTGGTGGCTTTTTACTCGCCTTTGCTATTTCGTTCGGATATTCTTCAAGAGAAATTTTGACCAATATCTTGTCCTCACATTATGTGAAAAATAATTTTGAGGAAGGGCAAAAAGTAGAAGTTGACGGAGTGACGGGAACTATTAAAAGTATAGATTCTTTACAAGTTACCATTCAAACAAGTACGGGTGATGTGTTGTTACCTACAAAAACATTAATTAATGAAAGAGTAAACCGAAGCTAAATACTCCGATTAGCCTGTTATTATCTTTATGCAAACAAGCCTCTTCCCGAGGCTTGTTTTTATTTGTTCAATCCTCATTTATTGTAATAGAATATGTCTTGCTAACACTTTGTCTTGGTTTAAGTTTGAGCAGGCCTTCTTTATTTATAAAATTCTGATCTGAATTCATAGAATCTGTAATTCCAAGCCATGGCTCAATACAAACAAATGGAGCATTGGGTTTTGCCCAGATTCCCAAATAGTCGAAGTCTTCAAATTCCATAGAAAGTACTTCACCAGAGACGTTACTTTTTAAAAACACTTTTCGTGATTTCAGATTCTTAAATATGAGCGCATCATGATCAAATAGTTTTGAATGAAGAGGAAGGGTGTTGGTATTTTCAAGTACAGGTTTGGTTTCACCCGTAGTTAATCCATTAGAATTTAACAGCCAAGTGGATATCGTTTCTTTCTTTTCAAATTCAAGGAAATAGTCCTCATAAGATTCTCCATCATAAAATGGACAATTAAATGCGGGATGCCCTCCAACCGAATAAAGCATAGGCTCGTCACCGTGATTGGTAATCAAATGAGAAACCTGAATTGTATAGCCAATAACCTTATATGTGATTTCGATCTCAAACTTAAATGGGTAAAGTTCTAATGTGTCTTCATCCCAAGTAAAATTAAATTTCAATGAGTTTTCAGTTTCTTCAAGAAGAATAACTTTATCAGAGTTTCTTATAAGTCCATGTTTAGGAACCGTATAGTTATTTTCCTTATAAGTCATTTTCCCATCTTTTAGCGCGCCAATTATTGGAAATAATACCGGAGCATGACTTGCCCAAATGTTAGGATGGGCTTGCCAAATATATTCTTTTCTGTTAGCTACAGATTTAACCGAGCAAAGCTCGATACCGCGTTTGGTTACCTGGATGGAAAGGGTTGGAGTTTGAAGAAAATAGTTCATTCCCTATAATAACAAAGCTATGAATTCATTATTAGCTCAGGATAGAGTATTTTTTAAGCGTAATCATAAATCGAGAGTTGAAATGAAAAAGAGAAACTGCCTAATAATGACAGGGTTTTTCATCCTGTTTGTAATTGGATGTGAATCATCTACAAAAAATGAACCTGAAGGGTTAGAATTTGGGAAATTTGAAGGAGTGGTTGGGACATCTCAAAGTGAAGGTTTATATGAAGAGCTCGGAGGTCGGGCATGGTTTTCCTTAAATGAAACAGACTCCGTGTTTAGTTTTGAACTCTATTCTGATTTGATCCCAGATACGAGTGAAACTCGGATAGTATTAAGTATTAAATCACAAGAATTACCTCGGGAAGGGGTTTATAACTTTGTGGATGTTGATACCACCTCACAAGTTTTAGCCTCGGGGTTTTCGGGACTGTATTTAAGTCCTTCAGTTGGTATGAACGAAAAATATTTTACAGATTCGGGATCACTTACTATTACAGAAGTTGAATCTGAAAGTGGAATAAAAGGTTATTTTGAAGGTGTAATTTTTAAACTATCAGAAGTAGACTCAGCCCAATTCGTTCGGCAATACTCGCAGATAAGTGGAATGTTTTATGCGGCATCAGCAAATCTAAAATAATATAGCAACAACTTTTCTAAGCTCCTTTCTTCATACAGTATTCATAGTTGTAGAATAATATCAAACTGAATAAACCTGTAACAGAGCAAGGGGGAGCAAAATGGCACAACTTAGAAAACATAGTCAAAATGTAATTATTGATTACATTTCCTTTGTTTGTTTTGGATTATTAGTAATAACAGGCTTCTTGCTCCATCTAAAACTTCCAGCAGGCAGCCATAATGCTACACTAATTGGCTATAACAGGCACCAATGGGGAGAGTTTCATTTTTGGGTCGCTATTATTTTTATTGTAGGAATTATAGTGCATTTAATCCTTCACATACCTTGGATTAAGTCAACTTTGTCTACTAATAAGGGAGAAAAGCAACGGTTTATTTTGCTATTATTTTCGTTTACTGTTTATACAATTTTACTATTCTCGTTGGGGGTTCTTTTAACCCCAATAATAAAATAAAGAAGATTAAACGATGCTGAAAATTTCGTCTCCTTCATAGATGATTTTAGAAGAAGGATCATTCAAGCTATTAATCATTGCTTGTGCTACTTGTTGTGCGTGAATTGGTTTGTATTTTTGTAGTCCTGGAAGTACCGTAAAAATATTGGCCGCAATGATTCCGGCTTTTTCCCAAAATCGAGATTCAGAGCGGGTTCCTTTTAAAAAAGAAGGACGAACAATAACTACTTTTTTGAACCCGATTTTTTGTACCGTTTTGTCTAACCTTCCTTTCATGTTAAGGTAAAAAGTTTTGCTTTGCTGAGATGCACCTATTGAAGAGACTAAAGCGTAAGAAGAAACCCCATTCGAAGCAGCGGCTTTTGCAACATCCAACTGGTGATCAAAGTCGATTTTGTATTGAGCAGTTTCGCTTCCAGCTTGTTTAATCGTAGTACCCAATGCAGAAAAGAGTTCATCCCCTTTTACCATATGACGCCAAATGCTTAGTTCGTCAAACCGGATGATATGCTCGGAAAGTTTTGGATGTGTTATTCCTGTCGAGCGCCGATGGAAAACAAGGACATTCGAGTACCGTTCATCAGATAATAAGAGTTCAAGTAGATGTGATCCTACAAGTCCGGTAGCTCCAATTACGATAGCAGTTTTTGGGGTGATGTTATTCATTAGTTAAGAATATTTAATTCTTAACTAAATTATAAATAAGATCATTTAACCTATAAATATTAGTGTGCATTAACTATTGTTAAGAATTGAAAATTATTCAATTGCATCTAACACTCGTTGTACAATTCCATCCATTGCTTCACTCTTTATCCATCTGGCTACAATAACTAAATCGTTCTCCTGATCTACATACACCATATTTGTACCAGCGCCTAAATGCCAGAAAGCACTTTCGGGAGCACTAGGTAAACCTTCTTTATCACCATTCAAAAAATAATTCATAAAACCATAACCATTGTTTGCATCTGTTGGAGTTCGAGCCATTTGTATCCATTCTTCAGAAAGAATTTGATCTCCATTCCAACTTCCATTTCGCAAGGTTAAATATCCAAAACGAGCTTGATCTCTTGCGCTTATAAACATTCCGCCTCCCCAATGCCCTCCACCACTAACACTATGAATAATTTCTCCATCAATTACTACCCAAGAAGTTTCATAGCCATACCAACGCCATGTTGGAGAAGCCCCAATTTTATCCATAAGATGTTCTTTTAATACTTGCGGCAGTGGTTCTCGAAGCACATTTAAAGCAGCTAAAGCAAGCAGGTTAACTCGAACATCGTTGTATTCCCAAACTGTTCCAGGCTCATTTCTATCTCTAGTAATCCACTCACTTCTGGGGCCACTTGGTCGATCGGCCCAGTCTGGTTTGCCAAAAAGAGTCCCTTCCCAGTCAGAAGTTTGTCGCAATAAATGGTTCCAGGTAATCTTTGAGTTGTGCTCACCTTTGAACGGCTCAATAAATTTTGATTCTCCAATTTCATTCGATTTTGGTTCATTATTATCAAAATCCATAATGTGAATGGGAGCCATATATCGATCAACTTTATCATCGAGATCACGAATTAAGCCATGATCGTATGCAATACCAACAGTGCTACTTAAAAAGCTTTTCGCCACACTATGGGTCATATCAACGCGATAAGGCTCCCCCCATTCGGCAACGATGTAGCCATTTTTAATAATTATACCTGTTTGTTCACCACGTTCTTTAAATGGACCAATTCCATCACCAAAAGGCTCGCGCCCAAAAGTCTGATAATGGTTGATTTCCATATTTCTGGGATTGGTTGTTTCCATTGCCTTAGCGTAGCTAATTACTGCGTCAATTGAATCGGGATTTAAGCCTAGTTCTTCAGGTGTTTTTGTTTCCCAATTCCCCCAAGTACCAGGGTAATAAGTTTGAGCAACGGTCGAATGTGCAAAAAGTGTGAAGGCTGCAAAAAGTAGTAAAAGGCGCATAAGAATATTTATTAAAGTGTTTCTATAAGCTATTAAAAAAAAGTGAAATTAAAGATGGAAAGACTCTAGTTTGCAGCAGGATACTTATTCGGTATCTTCGTCATCAAAAAAATAAAAAGAAGTGAAGAAATTCAGGGTTACACTTATTGTTGCAATTTTATTAGGGGTGTTGTTCGCTTCTGTAGCTATTTATACAATTGAAAGCGAGAAGAGGGAATTATCAGAAGACTTGATCGAACTTTCAAAAGTTAAATATGGCATGTTTAGTGTAGATGAATGGGAGGAAGTGTTATCTGAAATCATTATAAAAAGAATTAATGATTTTGATTTGGAAGATACCAATAAAGACAAGATGAGAGAAAAGATATCCGGCTTTCTACAGGTAGCTATCGATGAACTAGAAGTAGCTTATGATGACAAGAAAGGATTACTCCAAAGAGTGGGAGCCTCAGTTTTTGACGTTTTTGGACACATGGAAGAAGAAATTCCTACTATAACAGAAGGGATAATTGATTTTATGAATGATCCTGAGAACCGGGAAAGAATAAAAGAATATTTATTAAATAAAATGAATGAATATTCTGAAGATACATTTTCAGAAATTGACTATTCGTTATATGACCAAATATTAGCAGAGCAAGGAGTGGATACTAAAGAAGATGCTATTGAAGTTTTAGAATTGAAAGTCGATTCTTTAGCAACAATAAGAAGCTACTATTCGGTATTTCTTTTCGGGATGGTTGTTTTACTGTTTCTTGGTGTGGCTTTTACAAAAGACATTCATAGCATCGAATATGCATTTCTAACTCTTATTTGTATAATTTTATTAATGGTAGGCATTTTGTTGCCCATGATAAATATTGACGCCCGTATATCGGAGATGAATTTTCAATTAATGGGAGAGTCGATAACATTCACTGATCAAGTACTGTATTTTAAAAGTAAAAGCATTCTAGAAGTAGTTACCTTAATGCTTAGTAACTCAAAAATTGACGTAAAGCTAGTTGGGTTTTTAGTGCTCCTTTTTAGTGTGCTATTCCCCTTCTCAAAACTCATTTCATCGCTTATATATTTGTTTTCAGAAAAAGCAAAGAATAGTAAAGTAGTTAGCTTTTTAGTGTTTAAAACTGCTAAATGGTCGATGGCTGACGTTATGGTCGTAGCTATATTTATGGCGTACATAGGCTTTTCGGGAATCATTTCGGAGCAACTTGCCGATATAGAAAAAATTGCCAAAAACCTTGATATCCTTACTACAAATGCTTCAAGCCTACAGGTTGGTTTTTTTATTTTTACTTCTTTTGCAGTTCTGAGTCTAATTATTTCTCATAAACTTCAATATCGGTTGAAGAACTCAGAAGCGAGTTGACAGTTTTAACAAACTTGTTATTTAGTAGTTTTTTACGCTAAATCTTTAACAAAAATAACGGCGTTGTGATTAGGACTAAATAACCCAAACTCATTGGTTCCCCATGGCGTATTATCCCGGCGCTTTATTTCAAATCCAGCCTCTTCAAATTCTTTCTGTAGAATATCTAAGTCTTCTACCCAGATTTTGATTTGCTGAGCGGCATTCTTGGAAGGCATGTCTTTCTCAAATTGAAATTGAATATGAAAGCCAACTCCTTCTCTGAATAGCATCGCATAATCAAGTTTATCCGAATACTTCAAAGAGTCATAGACTTTGTTAAATCCTAGCTTCTCGAAGAACTCGATTTCCGCTTTTACATTGTTTGCAGGAAGGACGGGGGTTATGTTTTTAAGGTTGGACATAATTACTAATTCTAGAGTCCAATCCTCATCCCCTCAAAAGCCACTTTAAATCCCAAGTTCTCAACTTGTTTACGTTCCATGCTATTCAGGATAAGTGGATTGGTATGATTGAAATGAATGAAAATCACTTTGGCTCGTTCTGTTTCAGGTAAATCTTTAAAAAGCTCGAGACTCTCTTCCACAAATGGATGAGGAATTTGACTTATATCTCTACCAGGGAGCTCCATTGAATCAAAGAAGGTAGCATCAATAAATGCGAGATCTACTTTCTTGATTTCTTCAATAATACTTCGATCCCAGATTTCCCATTTATTGATATCGGGAATGAAAAGCACTTTTTTATTTGATGATTCTATGCGATATCCAACGGTTTCAGAATATTCGTCGCGGTGGGGGACAAGAAATGGAGTTACTGAAAGATTCTTAGAAATATGAATGGCAGAGTCAGGTGCTTGATTGATGAGTTGTATATTTTTGTACTCTACTAATTGATCCCAGGGACCATTTTCTGAAACATATAAGTTCATCCAAGGCATTGCGTAAACAGGCATATTAGTAGCGCCCATTACCTCCTGTCCAAGATGCATTAATCCAGTATAATGTCCAATATGTGCATGCGTTAAGAATATTCCAGAGAGGTTTTGAACCTTCGCTTCTTCCGTCAAATTATGTAGTTGAAATTTAAAATCCGGCGTGGCTTCAAACATCCAGGCATCACCAGATTCTTTATCAATTAAACCCAGGCTGGTGGCATATCTTTGATCCTCATTGCCTAACCAATATTGATTACAATTCGCTTGAGTACATCCAGCTTGAGGGAAGCCCGCATCCTGAGCAATTCCAAGAACGGTTACGTATTGTTCAGAAGTAACATTCGTAGGTTCTTGGCGATTTGAACAGGAAAGAATCAGAAATAAAGATAGGATAGCATATATTTTCATTCTAAAAGGAATGAAAAATGAAGCACTAAAGAAAGAGGAGAAAAAGGTTAAATTTAATTGATGGGAAAGACAAGTAATAGAATTAAACCAATAATTACTCCTATACTGATATTCAATGGATTAGTAATAGTAATTTTGATTTATACAATCCTACGTGATACAATTATTAAACCAGATCCAAGTATGGGTTTAGGTGTTTTATTTGGATTTATAGGATTATTCATATCGGTAGTTGTGCTAATTTTTGAACAAGTGTTTGTAATGTTTATCAGAAGAGAACAAACCCTAGATAAGAAAACTGTTAGAACCATATGGATCATAGAGTTTCTAATAATCAGCTTTATTTTGTTTTTTCTAAGGAATGGAATAGGATAAAAAGTCATACTGAGGATACTTCCGAAGCATCTGCACTGAGATTAAATCGTGCAGATTCTTCGCTTTCGCACAGAATGACTTTGTAATAGAAAAAGTAATCTACCCACCCATTTTAGCTGAATCGTAATAGAAGCGAATATGAGTAATCAATCCGTTTTCCCAAGTCTGAACTTCAACTTCTTCAATCTTCATTCTTCCACCGCCTTTGAAAGTACAATCAGCCCAAGATTCCATTACAACTTTTCCATTCTCAGGATCTTCAGCCAAAGCGGTAATACCCATACCATGAAACTCTTCAATACTTTCTTCCCATTCTACCTGGAACTTTCGGTTTGCAGCCTTTCCTTTAGTAACATCTCCATTCCCTTCTACTTTTACAGAATCTTCGTGGTAATAAGTATCAAATGCTTCTAGAAGTTTGCCTTCAGAAGCTAATTGATTCATATGTTTTGCTCGATTTAAATTTGTCATAATAGTGTGTTTTTAAATTTTAAATAATGACCAACTATTTCAATTACAGATAAGTAAACGATAAAGGGACAATTAAATAAAAAAAGCCTTCAATAAATAAAAATTGAAGGCTTTAAACCTAGTACGTTTAAAAGGAGAATATAATTAGAAGCGTGTTCTACCTACTTTATGCTGAACATTCATCTTATATTTTAAATTTTTCAATCCAAGCGGAAAAAGAATAGGCCAAAAGAAAAACCCTCTTAGAAATGATATTATTCCTCTTCCAAACATTTTAAAACCGCCAATTCTATGCTGATATACTAATTGTGTTATAGAAAACATTCCCATTACAATACTGAATGCAATGAAAAGTGATAAAGCTACTGTAATCATTTTATTAATTATTTATGTGTAAATTATTTTAATTTCAATTGGTCAACTACTAAATTACTATTAACGTTCATTATGATTACTTGTTTGTCTTAAAATCTTCGAAAAATTTAGACATTATTTGAGTCAGCAAATGAATGCAAAGCAATTAAGAAAAAAGCCTCGCTAACAAATAACGAGGCTTCGAAACAATAAATCTCGAATGTAAAACTTATCTGGAATTGCTATAAAAACGCTCACGAATAATATGATCGCCATCCCACTTTTGAGTAGCTACTTGTTCAATAACTATGTGATGTCCGCCTTTAAAAGTAACATCCATCGAGCACTCTACAGAAGTAGTAGCGGTTTCTTCATTTGAGTTAATCGCTTTAATTTCCATACCATTAAAAGATTCAACGTTTGAGAAAAACTCAATTTCACGATCTCTGTTAGCATCTTTTCCAGCAACGATAGTTCCATCTTCAAGAACCATATCGCAATCGTTGTGGTAATAGGCTTCAAAAGCTTCCATGGCTTTACCTTGACCAAGTTGAGTATAAATATCTGTAATTTTTTCTAAGTAACTCATTTATGTAATAATAATTTAGTTTAATGTTAAACAATTGTTGTGGTTATAACTTTTTGAGATACCAGTTCGTTCGTTTAATGTTAAACTATTTTCCCTAAAAAATTATTAGTCAATTTAATTCTTAAGATGGCGGGTGAAGATGTGATTCGTATATTAAAGCTATGAAACGCAATTTAATTTTTTTAGCTATTCATAGTAGTGTTTGGTGTATACTCATTGCATTGCCACTGTTCTTTACCAACCGTGCGTTTGCGAATGATGAATCAGAAATTTTATTTTGGGTTCCTTTGCCTTTCTGGATAACCATTGGTTTACTTATAGTAATTTTTTATCTGAATTATTATGTGTTCATACCCCAGTTTTTATT
Organism: Balneolaceae bacterium; assembly: GCA_040222455.1. Classification (GTDB taxonomy): domain Bacteria; phylum Bacteroidota; class Rhodothermia; order Balneolales; family Balneolaceae; genus RHLJ01. Next base: position 76,235 of record JAVKDD010000003.1, read on the forward strand.
TCCAAGAAAGTACGCCTTTTATGCCATTATCTTAGTTGGGTTGTTTTTGATATTTATTGAGGCACCAAGGGCAATTGCCGATTTAGTGGTAAGTAAGCCGCCCGAAAGGTTGAACCGTGAAGTAGCAGAAGTGGTTTTCCCGATTCTTTTCTCAAATGTGTTTTTAATGTATATCGCAGTTTTTTTCTCTTCTATAGCGCTAAGATTAAGCAGCCGTTGGTTTGAGACGGAAGAAGAACGGCACCGAGTTCAAATGTCCTATTTAACAAGTCAAATAAGCCCACATTTCTTATTTAATACATTAAACAGTATCTATGGACTCGCCATAGTTAAAGCCCCAAAAGCAGCAGACATGGTTGGTAAGCTTTCTGAAATGATGCGATATACTCTCGATTCTAGTAGGAATGAAATGGTGCCTTTAACTAAAGAACTCGATTATCTACGTGGCTACATCGAATTACAAAAAGTTCGTCTTGATGAAAATATTGAGACGGATATTTTAATAGAAGAAGATGAAAATGGAAAGCAAATTGCCCCACTGATTCTATTACCGTTTATCGAAAATGCATTTAAATATGGAGTAAATGCTGAACAAAACAGCAAAATCAAAATCCATATTAAACTAAATGAACAAGATCTGAAGCTCACGGTATTTAACAATAAAGTGGATGTTGACTCACAACATTTAAAGAAATCGGGTTTTGGGATCGAGAATACAAAAAAACGCCTGAATCTTATCTATCCAGAAAGACATGAATTAGAGATTATCGAAAACTCATATGATTTTATGGTAAAATTACAGATTCAACTGGGGTGATGATAAAAGCAATTGCCATAGACGACGAGCCTCTCGCACTGGATGTTATAAAAGCATTATGTAACACAGTAGATTTTATTGAGCTGGACAAGACTTTTACCAAGCCGAACGATGCACTAAAACATTTGCGGAAATTTCCAGTTGATTTACTTTTCTTGGACATTCAGATGCCAAGCATGACGGGGATTAATTTATACAAATCTGTATCCCAAGATACCATGGTAATTTTTACTACTGCATTTAGCGAGTATGCCGTAGAAAGTTATGAGCTAAGTGCGATCGATTATTTATTAAAACCGATAAGGAAAGAACGTTTTTTAAAAGCGGTAGAAAAGGCAAAAGAGTTCTATAAATACACTAACGAAACATCAGGAATATCAGAGAGGCATTTATTCATAAGAGTTAATTATGAATTAAAAAAAATTGATTTTGAAGACATTGAATATGTTGAAGGGTTAAGCGATTATCTGAAAATACATCTTAAAAGTGGACAAACACTTGTTCCAAGAATGACGATGAAAGATATAAGCGAAAAATTACCGAGTAGTGATTTTATTAGGGTACACAGATCCTTCATAGTGCCTAAATCTAGTATTCAGAAAATAAAAAGCAGAAGCCTTTCTATTCCGGAAAGAGAAATACCTGTGGGTGTAACCTATACAGAAGAACTAAGGAAATTATTTGAGCAATGAACATCCTGAGGCAAGTTATTAGCGGCTAAGCTAATGACTCGTTAAAACCCGGAAGTTTGCTAAATAACGATAAGAAAATACCTAGTTCATACAGTTGGTCGCACCAAATTGCCCATTCATCGCAAGTATTTTAGTAGCTAAAAAAATAAGGCGACTTTTGTTACAGAAATAAAAATCTCAACAAAAGTTAGTCAAATGCGACCTCTATTTTTCACCCTGCTTCTGGTTCTTTTTCCACTGAGCATATCTGCACAGCACTTAGAAATAGAAACAGAGAACCCACCCCAAAAATATGTATGGACTCTTGAAGAAAGTATCAATTATGCATTAGAGCATAACTTGACGATCAAACAAGCGAATTTAGATTTGGAGAGCGTTGAGCTTAGTTATGACCAATCTAAAATGGAACGACTCCCAAATCTTTCAGGAAGTATAAATCAAAGGTGGTCAAATGGTAGCACTATCGATCCCATTACCAGCGATTTCATCAACCAAAAGAGTAGCTCCACAAGTTTAGGCTTAAACAGTTCAATGATTTTGTTCAATGGCTTTCAAATAAATAATCGTATAAAGCAAAATAAACTGGTAACAGAACAAACAGAATTATTACTAGAAGAAACAAAAAACAACATACAGATAAGTGTATTAGATGCGTATGTGCAGGCACTTTATTCGAAAGAAGCAGTGAGTATAGCTCAAAGTCAACTTGATGCTTCAGAACAGGAGCTAGAGCATGCCGAAGGTTTATTTAAAGGGCGCTCAATAACGCTAAAAGAGTTAAACGATATCCAGTCACAAAACGCTACTAATCAATACAACCTAATTAGCTCGAATGCGAGTTATCAACAACAGTTGCTCACTCTTAAGCAGTTATTGGAATTAGATAGCTCAAATAAAATAGAGTTAATAGCACCTCCAACCGATTATCTGGTTAAAGAGGAACTAGAAAACGAAGGGTTAATTTATCAGAGTGCTCTTAGTTTTTTACCAGAAGTAGGAGCATCAAAAACCAACATCGCTATAAGTGGTTCAAGTTTAGATATTGCAAAAGGAGGTTTATACCCCACTCTATCATTAAGCGGAAGCCTTTCCAGTGGTTATACAAAATCGATGGGATTGGATTTTACAGATCAGTTGGATGGAAATTTCAGTCAGTCGCTAGGAGTGTCATTATCGATTCCAATTTTCAATCGATTTTCAAGTAATACCAACATTCAACTTGCGAAAATTGATGTTAAACAAGCGGAACTAAATTATGAAACCACCAAGAAGGAATTATACCGAAAGATAGAATCGGCTTGGTTAAGCGCATCGTCTTATGGCGAGCAGATGTCCGCTGCCGAAATATCTCGTGAAGCTGCTCGGTCTTCGTATGAATTAGCTCAGGCTCAGTTTAATGTGGGTGAAATTACTGCTACTGATTTAATTGTAGCACAAAGCTCACTTAACACTGCAGAATTGAATTTCATCCAGGCTAAGTACCTAACCATTTTATATACCCAATTGTTAGAATTTTACCAAGGAAACCCTATTAAACTATAATCATGTTTACTAAAAATAATTTTATTGCCGCCACTACATTTATCGCACTTGCTGCAACCATTTACGCAGTAATGACATTTAATGCGGAGAATGGAACCGTAATTCAGGTTCAAACAGTAACAGCCAGTTTAGGTGAAGTTGTTTCAACTGTTACCGCAACAGGCACCTTAGAGCCTATTAACCAAGTTGAAGTCGGAACACAAGTGTCTGGCGAAATTGAAAAAATTTATGTGGATTACAATAGCATAGTTTCTTCAGGTCAACTTATTGCTGAATTGGATAAAACAACTCTAAAAGCAAAAGTAACGCAAGCTAAAGCAAATCTTCAAAAATCTCAGAATGAGCAAACCTACCGAGAGGCAATATTCAATCGAAAGAAAAGCCTTTATGAACAAAAATTAATTACCGATGAGGAGTATGAATTAGCAGTGTATAACTATAATTCTGCTAAAATAGATGTAACACAGAGCGAATCGGATTTAGAAGAGGCAGAAACAAATCTTGGTTACGCCGATATTTATTCACCTATTTCTGGTGTAGTTCTTTCTCGTGAAGTTGATGAAGGCCAGACTGTTGCTGCTAGTATGAGCACTCCAACATTATTCAATATTGCCGAAGATTTAAAGAAAATGCAGGTCGAAGCCGACGTGGACGAAGCCGATATAGGGCAGGTGATGGAGGGTCAACGTGTGTCATTTACAGTTGACTCCTACCAAGGTGAAGAGTTTGATGGTACTGTAACTCAGGTGCGTCTTAATCCAACAACCACTTCCAATGTGGTAACCTATACAGTTGTAGTAAATGCAGCGAATGATGATCAAAAACTAAAGCCAGGCATGACCGCTACCATCACCATTTATACTCAGGAATTAACGAACGTGTTAACACTTCAAGTAAAAGCTTTAAGTTTTACTTCCGATCAAACCATCCTCGAAAATTATTACAATCAAGAAGGAATTAAATTTTCAGAAGAGATTGTGCCCAATTCTGATGGTGAGCGCCCAGAACGTGGTTCAAACAAAGAAGACCGTCCAGCTCGCCCAAGTGGTAGTTTAAGCCAAGATGGACCTCCTGCTGGAGTTCCCCCTCGAGGTGAAGGTTTTCCTGGTGAAGATCAAGATTTAGAAAGTGCAGAAAGTAGCTTGGTTTTTGTAAAAACTGCTGAAGGCTTGATTATTCCCCGACCTGTAGAAACTGGTGCTAACGATGGCATTAACGTTGAAATAATTAGCGGGCTAGAAGAAGGTGACGAAGTAGTATATCGCATTATTGAAACTGAAATTGTAACTGAGGATAAGGCTGATGAAGAAGCACGTAGCCCATTTATGCCAACCCCTCCAGGTAGAAAATAATTATGGAAGCAAGAAGTATTATAAAACTGGAAGATTTACGTAAGCAATTCATGATGGCTGGTAGTCCTCTTCAGGTGTTAAAGGGTATTACCCTCGACATAAAAGAAGGCGAGTTTGTGACTATCATGGGAGCTAGTGGCTCAGGTAAAAGTACATTACTCAACATTCTTGGTTGCCTTGATCAGGCAAGTTCTGGAGTGTACGAATTGGATAGGGAAATTATCAGAAATATGGGAAAAAATGAGCTTGCAGCCATACGTAATCAAAAAATTGGGTTTGTATTTCAATCGTACAATTTGTTAGCCAGAACATCAGCTTTAGAAAATGTGGAACTTCCATTGCTATATAATAATACACTCGGCAATAAAGAAATCCGTAGCCATGCTTTGAAATCGCTAGACATGGTAGGGTTATCTGATCGAGTTTTTCACACTCCATCTCAGCTTTCAGGAGGACAACAGCAAAGAGTAGCTATTGCTCGTTCATTAGTAAATAATCCAAGAGTAATACTAGCGGATGAGGCCACTGGAAATTTAGATACTAAAACATCCTACGAAGTAATGTCAATTTTTCAAGAATTGAATCGGCAGGGTAAAACCATAGTTTTTGTTACTCACGAGCCAGATATCGCAGCATTTAGTTCTCGTACCATCACCCTGCGCGATGGTTTTGTAATAAAGGATGAGATAAACAACAATATACATAAGGCCCAAGAGGCACTAGAAAACTATAAAGAAGTAGAAGAGGTATTGATATGAGAGTTTCTAACCTTTTTAAAATTGCTGGGCGTGCAATTTTGTTAAATAAAACTAGAACGTTGCTAACCATGTTGGGAATTATTATTGGGGTAGGTTCAGTAATTGCTATGTTAGCGATTGGCGAAGGTTCAAAAGAAAGCATCAGGCAAGAGATTTCATCGATGGGGTCAAATATGATAAATATTCGTCCTGGAAGTGGGTTGCAGGGTGGAGTTCGTTTAGATCGTAGCTCGATGCAATCGCTGGAATTATCAGACTATGAAGCACTTCTTGAAGCAGAATATCTTACTGCCGTTTCTCCAGTAGCAAACTCGGGTGGACAAGCCATTTATTCATCCAATAACTGGCCAACTACCATATATGGGGTTTCAACCGATTATATCGACATTCGCCAAATTGAGGTGTTGGATGGAAGTATGTTTACGCAATATCACATCGATTCATTCGCCAAAGTAGCTGTTATTGGCTCAACAGTGGTTGAAAATCTTTTTCCCGATGGTGAAGACCCCATTGGCAAAACAATTCGATTTGGTAAAACTCCATTTAAAGTAATAGGCGTACTTTCTGAAAAAGGCGAAAGCACATTCGGGCAAGATCAGGACGATATAATTCTTTCACCATACTCCACAATAATGAAACGGATTTTAGCGCAGGATTTTATTCAATCAATTTCAGCATCTGCAGTTTCTGAGGAATTGGCAGAGGAAGCAGTAGAAGAAGTTGAAAGTATTCTCCGCGAACAACACAATATTTCAACTGGTGAAGATGATGATTTTGAAGTTTTCTCAATGGATGAAATGATCAGTATGTTCAGTTCTACCAGCGAGATGCTTAGCTATCTTCTTGTTGCAGTTGCCAGTATCTCTCTTCTTATTGGAGGGATTGGAATTATGAATATAATGTACGTTTCAGTTAAAGAAAGAACCCGTGAAATTGGTCTTAGATTAGCCGTTGGAGCCAAGGGTTCAATTATCCTTTTCCAATTTCTTATCGAGTCTATTTTGTTAAGTTTTACTGGAGGGGTAATTGGTATAGCTTTGGGAATTGGTGCATCTTTTGCTATTGAAGAATTTATGAATTGGCCGACCATCATCACCACGTCATCCATTATGATTTCATTTGTGGTGTGTGCCTTAACCGGTACTTTTTTTGGCTGGTACCCTGCCCGAAAAGCATCTTCTCTAGATCCTCTCGTGGCACTGCGTTACGAGTGATTTTAACCAAAACACATTTAAGAAGCCTCGTTTTATAGACGGGGCTTTTTTTTGATTTATTATCGTAAATAGTTTAGCGTTTGAAATTCTCGCCCAAGAAGTTTTTATTTGGTGCAGTTTTAAGGTTCAAGCAACAAATCAAATAGGAACGAGTGTTGAATTCATTTTTTGAACCCCTTCATCCCTTTGTGAGATTTGAATCTGAGCATCTTATTCTGCTAAGCGGATTTGCTGTTTTTTGTATTTGGTTGTTTAAATACCTCTCGCCCAAAAAAGAAGGTGTACACCAAAGCATTCTTCTGGGCATTTCAGTAATCATATCACTTATTCAAATGGTTAAAATTCCGCTCGACATTTACACGGGTGTTTTTGATGTAAGCAGTTCATTGCCATTTCATATGTGTAGTTTTCTTCCTTTTCTACTAGCCTGGATGTATTACACAAAAAGCCGAGAAGTGTGGGGAGTCATCTTTTTTTGGTCAATTCTTGGAGCAGCCCAAGCCAACTTCACTCCAGGAGTAAAATTTTCGCTCTTTTATTATGAAGCCCTTCGGTTTTGGCTCGTACACCTATTTATTATTCCATTGGCTCTATTTCCAGCTATTATTTGGAAGTGGGAGTTGAAAATAAAAGATGTTTGGCGAACACTGATCGCGTTAAATGGAACGGCATTGGCTATGTATTTCATCAACCTCGTACTTGGAAGTAATTACATGTATGTGATCGGGAAACCACCCAACGCCTCTTTTTTCGATCTACTCCCTGAATGGCCAATATATATTCTTGTTCTTGAAGTTGTCATAGCTATTTGGTCATTAATGCTATTCGGAATTTTCAATTTCGTTAAATATGGTTCGTTACAACCTCCTGAAGCAATTACTGAAGGGAATTAAGTCATAAAAAAAGATATCCTTTAATTGAACATACCGTCTATAAGTATCCATAAATATAGGATTGCGGAAGTTCAGTTCAACTCAGCGCCAACATTCTTTCAAGTGATAGGATCGCATTTTTTGTAATGTCTTGCGGAACAGTAATTTGATTTACAACTTCCCCAGCTTCCAGTTTTTCTATACTCCAAAGTAAGTGTGGTAAATCAATTCGATTCATGGTTAGGCAAGGACACATAAACGGATTCAGCGAAACAATTTCTTTATCTGGGTTTTCGTCAATGATTCTATTTACCAGATTCATTTCAGTACCAACTGCCCATTTACTCCCAGCAGGAGCTGCTTCAATGGTTTTAATGATGAAGTTTGTTGAGCCTGCATAATCGGAGGCCTGAACCACCTCATAAGTACATTCTGGATGAACAATAATGTTCATATCAGGCTTAGACTTTCGAAGATTCTCGATATGCTGAACATTGAATTTCTCGTGAACGGAACAATGTCCTTTCCATAGAATCACTTTTACATCTTCCCACTCACCTTCATACTCAAAGGATTGAGTTAATGGAGCATAAACAGCCATTTCTTCTAACTTGATACCCAAATCAAAAGCAGTGTTTCTTCCCAAATGTTGGTCGGGTAAAAATAAAATGCGTTCCTTTTGAGTGAACGCCCACTCCAGCATCTTCTTCGCATTTCCTGAAGTGACACATGCACCACCGTTTTTACCCACAAATCCTTTAATTGCTGCAGTCGAATTCACATAGGTAAGTGGCAGAATGCTATCTCCCCAAATTTCCTGCATTTTAACCCATCCCTTTTCAGTTTGTTCGATATCCGCCATATCTGCCATCGAACAACCCGCGCGTAAATCAGGTAGAATTACTTTTTGATCTGGTCCGGTAAGCATGTCGGCAGTTTCAGCCATAAAATGAACTCCACAAAATGCAATAAATTCGGCTTCGGGTAATTTAGCACAAATTTGAGCGAGTTGAAGGGAGTCGCCTCGTGCATCAGCAAATTGAATTACTTCATCTTTCTGATAATGATGTCCAGGAATAAATAATCTTGACCCAAATTTTGCTTTAATTTCACGAACTCTATTCTCCATTTCTTCAACAGAAAGCTCGCTATATCTCTTTGGTAAAGATACTTCTGATTCAATTTCTAAAATGTCTAATACATCCATAATGATAAATTTGCTATAAAATTTTGGAAAGACCAAAACTTCATAAGGGTTGTGATTCCTAGCCTGTCTAAGAATCTGCAGAGTTTAAAAGCTATTGCATGAACATGAAACAGTCACTAAATCAAATTCAGTAAGACAAAGAAAAGTTAATTCTTTATTTACAAATTAATAATTCAAGTTAAAACTAATATCCAAAGCTTTCACCGAATGTGTTAACCAACCTAACGAAATTACATCAGCACCACAGTTTTTATAAGATGCTATATTATCAGGGGTTATTCCTCCCGATACTTCTACAATAATTTCATTCGGGACCAGCTTAATTAATTCTTGTACTTCATCTGGTGTTCTATTATCCAACATAATGATATCGGCTCCTGATTGTACTGCTTCTAACACCTGTTGCTCATTTTCCGTTTCCACTTCAATCTTCACAGTATGTCCAATATTCGACCGAACCAGATCAATTGCCTTAGCAATGGAGCCTGCTGCTTTAATGTGATTATCTTTAATCATAACGGCATCATCTAATCGGAAACGATGGTTTTTTCCACCACCACAAGTTACTGCATATTTTTGAAGAGCACGTAAACCAGGCAAAGTTTTTCTGGTGTCGGTTATGGTGATGGAAGCATCATCTAATAAAGAAACAACTAAGTTTGTAGAAGTGGCTATCCCACTTAAATGCTGAATCAAATTCAATATTACTCGTTCACAGGAAAGCAATGATCTAACGGAACCTTCAACCTTAGCAATTACATCTCCTTTTGAAATGAAGTCTCCATCTGCCTTTAAAATCTCAACGTCAACAGAAGTCCCAAAAGAATTATATACTAGTTGAAGACAATTGAGCCCAGCAATTACTCCATTAGCTTTCGAGGTAAAGGAGCCAGCAGCACGATCATTTTCGGAAAAAATGGAATTCGAGGTTAGATCACCCATCCCTAGGTCTTCATCCAGCGCATCCGAAATTAGTTTTTTCAGAAGGATTTGATTCATAAAGTGTTTAGGTGCGTGATTTTGGCTATTTTAAAAAGGGCTATAAAGATACATTTTTAAATTCAGAAGAGCGATATAAATGATCTATCTCGATTATGCTGCGACCACCCCAATGAGTGATAAAGCATTGGAAGTGTACGTAAATGTGGCGAAACATTATTTTGGCAATGCAAGTAGTTTACATGATACAGGTTCTTCTGCGAAGCAAATTAAAGATGCTTCTGCAAAAGCAGTGGCAAACATAATACATGCTCAGCCAAAGGATATTTATTTCACTTCAGGAGCTTCGGAATCAAATTTTTTAGCAATACAAGCACTGTTAGATGGATGTGGAAAAAAGGGTAAACATATTATCACTTCTAAGATCGAACACTCATCGGTGATAGATGTATTTAAGAAATTAGAAAGTCAGGGTTACACAGTAAGTTGGCTTGGAGTTGATGAACACGGACAAGTTGAACTTGAAGGAATTAAAAGATTAGTGCAAGATGATACCGTTCTTGTCTCTATACAGCATTTAAATTCAGAAATTGGAACTATTCAACCAATCAAAGAGATAGGGGAATTCTTGAAGTCAAAGAGGGTTCTATTTCATTCGGATGCTGTTCAAAGTTTTGGAAAAATATCGATCGATGTACAGGATTTAAATATAGATGCACTCTCAGTTTCAGCACATAAAATATATGGTCCCAAAGGAATGGGTGCGGTTTGGTTAAATCCAGAAAAAGAATGGGTTTCTTTTTTTAATGACGTTAATCAAACCAAAAAATTAAAAACAGGAACGGATAATGTGCCAGGAATGGCGGCTTTTGCTACAGCAGCAAAAGAAGCTCAGGCAGATATGGTAAATGAATATGTTCGAATAAATAGTATTTCAAAAGCATTAATAAGCGCGATTTCTGCGTTAGACTATGAATGTGTGATTGAAGGAAATATTAAATCACGATCGCCTTACATAGTGGGTCTTCGATTCCCGGGCATGGAGGGGCAATTTTTAATGCTGGAGTGCAATCAAGCAGGACTTGCTATTTCAACAGGAAGTGCGTGCCAGGTTGGGAGCGACCGACCAAACCGAACGATGAAAGCTTTAGGAAGAACGGATGAAGAAGCTCGGGAATTTGTGAGAGTCTCTTTTGGAAAGAATGTAAAAGAAGATGATCTGAAGGAGATTATTGATAAAATAGATATTATCTTAAAACGTCATTTTAATAAGGTGAGACGTACTTAACCCAGTTCTCACGACTAAATTATTGCTACCCATGAAAAAATTATTTTTATCACAGTTTTTAATAGGAATGCTAGCGTTTGGTTTTGCTTGTGAAAAAGCACCCGAAAACCGTTCGGCAACTACAAATTCAAGTCAAACTGCGTCAAGTATTGTTGAGCAACCTAATGCTGATGTGAAAGTTACATTAGTAAAATACAGTGATTACCAATGCCCCGCGTGTAAATATTTTGTTCCTTTTGAACATCAGTTAAAGGAAGATTTTGGAGGCGAAATTAATATTGTAGTAAAAAATTTCCCATTAAGTATGCACCCTTATGCCCACGTTGCAGCGCGTTCTGCTGAAGCAGCTCGAAAACAAGGTAAATATCAGGAAATGCACGATATGATTTTTGATGGACAAGAAACATGGTCGCGAGGTAATGCAGAAGCAATATTTGTAGGTTACGCGCGCTCATTAAACATGAATGTTGAACAATTTCAACAAGACATGAATTCTGCTGATATGAATAGGATTGTTATGAACGACCGGCGCGAAGGGCGTGAATTAGGTGTGAATTCGACTCCTACTTTTTACATAAATGGAGATCTAATTGAAGAAAATCCAGGAACCTATCCCGCTTTCAAAGCTTTGGTTGAAGAGTATATGGATTGAATTATCGTCTAATCAATCTGTTCCATATAAATCTTGCCAAAGTAATTTCGCATCCTCAGAAATCTGTTTTGTTTCAATGGATTTGATTTCGATCTCTTCATTGATACATTTTAAAAGATAGGTTTTTGATTGATCGGTATCGCCCAGATAGTAGTAAATCTCTCCTAATAATAAATGAGGAGCTAAATGAGTAGGAAACATCGATAATGCAGTAAAGGCACTTTGTTTGGCTTGTTCATATTTTTTGAGCTTAAGCAAAGCGTAAGATTCACTTAAATAGATATTCCGGTCGTTAAAGTGTTCTTTCGATTTATTGATGAAATATATTCCTCTTGTGTATTGTTCGTCAAACACATGGGCTGACCCCATTTGATACAGTAGCTCTCCTTTCTCTGGTAAGCGTTCTAAAGCATTTTCAAAATCATTAATGGCTAGCTTCCATTGTTGTTTCCGAACATGTTCTACTCCCTCTTTCCAGAAGTGATGACCAGAATACGCTTTGATTTTTGTTATCGATACAAGAATGAGATAAGCACTTACAAAAAAAGTCAGCCCATGTTTATATTTACCTGATAGAGCAATAAAATTTTTATCTACCGACCCAACCACCGCATAACCAACAATCGCAACGGGGAGAACATGAAGTGGCGAGTCGAGCAGGGAGTGAAAAACTATAGCAGAAATCATCCCTAATTTAGCTAGTTCAATCCCAGAAAAGTCTCCTCGGCTATTTCTAAACATCAGGAAAAAAGGGAGTATCCAAATTATGAGAAGTAAGACTCCTGAAACTATTCCTCCTTCAGCAAAGGATTGAAGGAACTCATTATGCGCTTGTTTGATATTCGCTGCTTTGATCTCGTTTTCAATATGGCTTTCATCTCCAAAATAGACCGCCTGATAGTTCAAGTATTCTTTAGAATAATTACCGTGACCAACTCCTAAGACCGGATTATCTTCAATCATCAACGTTGTGATCTCCCAGATCATCCATCTTCCTGATGAGGATCCCATGTCGACCCAGTACAAAAATAATCCTGCAACCATGGTGGTCAGTGCGACTACTCCTATTAACGCTTTTTTAAGAAATACTCTTTGAGTTTTTTGATAAAACAGAATCCCCAGTACGGCAGAGCAAGCAACGAAAAGCGCAAGAAGACTTCCTCTGCTTTCAGTGAATAGTAATCCTAGAAGAGTCGTGAATGTTAACACATAAAGAAATGGATTGCGGTGTTTATAACATAACGTTAATCCTGAAATAATACTGAGTACCATGAAAATCCCAAGCCCATTAGAAGTACCAAAGGTGCCTATGAATGGTGTTTTGATTGGAATGGAAGGATTGGGAACGTACGTAGCAAGTTGGTACACACCAACACATGTTTGGATAATACCTGAAACAAGTAGTACCCAAAGAAAAAAGGGGAAAAACTTCTTTTGATCTAGGTTTTTGCAAATGATCAAAAGACCGAGCAAAGAAACGGAGAGGTAAAATCCATCATTGCTTGGATGAAGCAACCAATCAGAGTTAGTAAGTGCAAGCCAAACAATGCGTATGGCAAATAAGATCGTCATCCATCCCAGCTCTATCTTTTTTAATGCGATTACTATCCAGAGTAAGAATGCCAATATCCCAACAGTAAAGACCAGATTCTTTAGCGCAGTAAAAGAATGGTATGCAAATGGGTCTACCAATAGAACCACTAGCCCAAGAAATACAGTAAAGGCTACAGGAAAACTTAGAAGGGGACTCTTATTCCATTCAAGAGACATTAGTACAATTCAAGTAATGCTCCATTATGAGTCACGGTATCTTCATAAATTGGCGATAATGCTAAATATTGGTTTTCGATCACTTCCCATCGCACGGTTCCAACATTCATAGGTATGGCAACCGAGGTCTCGTATACAGAGTCTTTTGTTTTTATTAATTCACCAGACAGGTAAGTGATTTCACCCACATAAAAACGGATTTGAAACAGGTCGTTCGCTTCAATATCATTTGAGGAAGCATCCTTCATCCAACACTCAGAAATCACAAATCGGGCAATACGTTGCTGGTCATTAAAATAGGTACGGGGAATATCTTCTCCAATCAATATACGATCATCCAGTTGCTCCCAACCACCATTAGGAATATATCCATTGTAGTCAGAGGGTTTAATAATTCGATATTTATACTGGTGAGGTTTGGTTGAACTCATCTGGACGGGCATTCTGATTTCGTAAATGCCATCTTTGTCATCGTCCCAAAGCTGTATACCTTCGGGATCCCAATCGATAAATGTTCCGGAAACAACCACATGATCTTTTTCGGGATCAAAAAAATCTAAAATCTTTTGGTTGTTCAAGGATACTGAAAATTCTACTTCATCATAGGAGGAGGGCCTCCACGGGAGGTTGAATTCAAAGACAGGTTGTTGTTCCTGAACTACGGAAGAAGAAATAATACGGTTTGAAATGAGTTCCCATCCCGAATTCGGGAGATCTAAGTTAGTCTCGGAGGTTATGATGAATTTGAATTCAAGGGTGTCAGTCGATTCTTTTACTTCATACTCGTAAATCCAATCTCCGTCAATATCTTGGAGAAAACCTGAGTTGGGACTCCAGTCATTGAAAAATCCGGCAATAGCGACTTTATCTCCATTTTCGGGGTTAAAATACCCTTCATCATGCTGGGAAGACATATCGAGTTTCAAAACTGTTTTAGAAGCATTTTCGCAAGCGAACAAGAAAAATATATATAATAATATTAGTACTCTCATAGAAATAGAAAAGGCTCTCAACTATAATAGTCGAGAGCCTAATTTATAATTTAACTTATTTAATCAATGTGATTTTCTGGGACTGTAAAGTTCCTGCAATATCAGCTCGTACCAAGTACACTCCACTAGCTAGATTTGAAGCATCAAGGGTCAGTGAATGTACGCCCGCCTGAAAGTTTTGATTGGTTAAGACAGATACTAGTCTACCACTAATGTCATACACATCCACCCGAACTTTTCCAGCTTCTGGTAACTCAAAAGAAAGCACAGTAGATGGGTTGAATGGATTCGGATATGCTGCATTGAGTTTGAACTCAGTAGGAAGTACTTCTTTAGTGATCTCTGAATTAGGTTTAACTTTTGAGTCCTCTGCCTCTGTACCCACTTTTGATTCTTCAATCAATTCTTCCAATGCTTGGATCTCATCAGTAAACCCAGTACGTGTATTTCGAGGGTCAACACCACGCTCGCTGAGTATTGTTAGCTTCTCATATACTTTAATTGCCTTTACATATTCTCCTAACTGCGTCAAAGCTTCGGCTTCCACAAAGCCGGCCTCACGTTCAACATCAATATTAGAAAATTTACCATTAGCACTTTCGATCTTTGAAAAAGCCTGATCTGGCATTCCTTCAATTAATAACTGATTTGCTTCAAGCATCAATGCAGTTTCAGAAGCCAATCGCTCATTTTGGCTTACGGAGCCTCCGTTCATGTGCGCTTCACTAACAAACCCTTTAATCATAGATTTTACATGGTCAAACTCCGATCTATTGTTTTTTGGAAGCGCGTTATAGTATCCAATGAGACCATTTAGTTTCTTAGGAATATCATTAGCTACTGGGTCATTCTGAATTTGTCCAATAAGTGTAATTATTTCTTTTCGGACAGAGAGGTAGTCATCTTTTTGATCATCGCTTTCCATTCCCTCAAGGCTTACGTTTAGTTGAGCAGCAGAAAGTACATTTTGTTCAATTCCGATCGTAGGTTGATTGCTTATCAAATTAAATGGTACACTCCCTCTTGGTCCTACGCTCCCAAACATTTGGGTTGTTTGATATGGCGTATAATCGACACTGCCATAAAACTTACCAGATGATGGAGCGGCATAATCCCAGGCATTGTTTTCCATGCCAACTGTCCAGGAAATAGTAGACTCTCCAGATGTTGTTTGAGCAAGATTATAGACATATTTAGTGGAGGTTGAGGAAGTATTTTCGAGCACGGCAGTATAGCTTCCACCACTGGCATCCCACCATCGAGCGCTTGTACTACTTAAGTATACTTCATGGCTATTATTCCGATCCAAATTGTTATTTCCATCTACACTGGTTGAATAGCCATCATACACTACCCCATTGTAAGCTATCTCTACAGCGTTTGAACTATTATTGTATATATCATTGCCACGGAAATAACCCCCACCATTGTATGGATAACCTAAATAGGCGTTATATACATATATTCCGTCACCACCATTATTCTTAATGTCATTATATTCAAGTCCTAAGTATGAGCTACTGGCATATATTCCATGACTTCCATTATTCTCGATCTTAGAGTCTGATATTTTTACAGAACCCCATCCTCCTGAATAATCCAAGTAGGTGCGAATTCCATAATCTTCATTATCTCTGATATTCGAATATTCAACGATATTATTATCGCTACGAAAGTATAATGCTTCACCTACTGTGCCTTCTACAATGGAATATTCAAAAATATTCGCATCCCCGCGCATCTCTATTCCAAACCAAGCATTGGCATCATCCCAAGTGGGTTCATTGTAAGTAAACTTTACGGGGTTGCTCAAAGTGCCAACTGCCCTGATTTTTGCTCCACTATAAGTAAGAATTTTACTAGCATACCCAACCTGAACTTCGGTATCATCATTGATATCCATAACATAACCGGAGCTGTTACCGGAACCTTTTAAAGTAGCACCACCATTAAAAATATACGTTCCCCCTCCAACCGAAGGAGTCTGAATAAAAGCACCGTTATCAAGGGTAAGTGATCCGTTAAATTCCATTGTTCCACCTGGAAGAGTCATCAAACATATACTACTGCTATAGGAAGTATTACCTAAAAAAGTAACCAGCCCTCCATCTCCGGCGTTAAACTCCCCAATTACACTAGTATTAATGGTTGCACCACTGCTTACATTTACCTCTCCTCCATCTTCAACAAAAATTAACGCGTGATCACCTAAATCGACTGTAGACCCTGAGTTAATGTTCAATACTCCTTTTACAATCAAAGTGGTTTTGTTCGATGCTAGCCCGCCGGTCCCACTTTCTAATTCTAAATTGGCTCCACTATTAATGTTTACCGTAATCCCATCTTCTATGGTAACGGTTGTAGCCGAGCCCTGATTGTCTATTAAAAAAGAAGATGTATTACCAAAACTTAAACTTTGTGTGGTTATTGGATAAACAACTGTGCCATCCAAGAAACTAATTTCTGTATTGGATCCTACAGTTGCATTTTGATCTAAAAATATTTGTCTATCCCATATTTCGTTAACTGATAGTGATGAAGAATTGAAATTAGTGTATACATCAAATTCTATTACGTTATTCGTTTGTTCTTTAACCATCAATTTAAAACCAGTAGAACTTCCGCTCCAACTACGTGCTGCAGGGTTTGTGATAGAACTAAATAAAGGTCGTTTATTTTTATTAAACGTAGTTATGAACTCTCTACCAGTAAATAATGCTCCTTGTGTTGTGTCACCATCTTCTTCATAAATAAATACCTTTTCATATTTATTCTGTGTATTTGAATATTGCATCTGAGTAATATTTCTTCCGTTTTGGGATGGATAATCTTTGTAGAATACAGATAATTGACCGCCACCCCATGGATTATTTATTACTCCGTCTTCATCCCAAACATAATCCCCATCAGATACTAACATTCTGTTATCATAAGAATTATCAGTTGAATTTTTATCGTGTAGAATAAACAACCCTTTGTCAGATAAATTTTGAGTTGCATCATCATAGATACTCAACTTTTGATGATTGGTAAAATAATAGTACTCATAGTCTATTGAACTATTAGGAGTTACATCATACTTGTACGCTTCTCCTGTAGTAATAAAATCATCTAATTCTAAACCAGTAGTATTTGATGTGATTTCGGAAACTGTAATCCATCCCAAGCGTTCTCTTTCTGATGCATTTGCAGATAATCCCTGACCTTGACCATGCTGCATAATACTAGGAATTCGATAGTCGATACCCGTGGTGCTCGCTGTAAAACTATCATAAGGGTGCGAACCACCTAGCAGCCAATGCCCTAGTTCATGTTTTGTTGTATTTAATGTTCTCTGGGTATTATGATTGTCATGGACAGTTAACCCAGATCCTGAACTACCTGATCCATATCCAAACTTTATATCTACACCATCAAGATTGATGGATGCACCATAGCCGAGAGAAGCTTCACCCGTCCAATTACCAAACCAATCACCTCCTTTCCATGTCATAAAGATCATATCAACAGTGCCATCTGAACTATTATCATTGCTATATCTACTATTGTTTCCCCAACTATCATATTCTGAGAAATCTACTTGTCCATCAATAGCATTCAATACATCGATAGTAGCTTCTCTTCTTTTTAAATATTGTGAATTGGATTGTTGATAAGTAGATTCAGTAGAAGGTTTAGGAGCCGTAACTTTAACTACATCTCCAATAACTTTATAATTACCAAATGACATTTCATCAAAATAGTTAGTAACATTTGCATAATTTGTATTGCCCTGTGTTACTGTAGAATCGATAAACTCGTCAGCCATTGTTGGAAAGCCTGTTGAATTCCAATGGTAATGCGAACTATTATCATCAGGAAATCGAACAAATACAACTAATACCTTCAGGATTCCATTTGCAGTAATATACTCTCCATATGTATCATCTGCTGTCATCTTACTTTTGTATATGACATTATTGTTAGATTCAGTATCTACTGTGCCACAATAAAGTAGACTATCGCTTTCTTGACTTTTGGTAATTACATTTGCTCCAAATATAAAGAGCGCCAATAAGAATGTTTTTTTATGTTCATATCAACTCCATTTAATTCAAGGTTTATTTAATTAAAGTCATCTTTTTTGTTATGTAGCCAAATTTAGTTTCGAGTTGATACATATAGACTCCGGACGGTAATGATTCAGCTTCAAATAAAAACGAATAGATTCCTAGACTAAGATTTTGATTAGATAAAATCTCTTTAACTTTTTGCCCTAAAATATTAAAAATATATAAATTAACTTTTGTATTTTGAGTAAGCTCGAAACTTATTGTTGTCGATGGATTGAAAGGGTTTGGGTAATTCTGATTTAGAATAAACTGCTTAGGAAAATTCTGTTCTTCACCAAAATTAGATGTGATTATAATAGAGGTATTTCCATAGGATTGATTATTTGCTATTACACCTTTTAACCTATGGCTATTACCTCCCTCTGAGTTTGAGAAATATGTTAATCCAAAAACATTTGACCACTCTGCATAACCTCTTGGTAATGGATCTGGATTCAAAGTATCAAAAACAGCAAAATATGTGACTCCATGTACTGAATCTTCAATCCCAAAGGTATTAGTATTTACCAATCCGTTATAGTTTGCATACTCAAATGGAAAAAACGGTTCTGGTTCTGCAAGAAGCCAAGTCGAGTCATTTTGAAAATTGGAGATAAAAACTTTGGAAAAATCAATATTTTCAGCCCAAGCACTAGCATATACATTTCTGTTGTTATCTATTCTCAAGCTATTTAGAATAGGAAATTTCGAATTTCCAAATGGAACCATTGCGTATTGAGTGGCTCCCAAAGTATCTGAGCTTACTAGTTGTATATTTAGGCCATAGTCTCTGACCCAAAACCCATCAAAATCAAACTCATCAAAGAAAAGTGAGTCTCCATCTTCGAGGTTAAAATATGGTTCAGTATTCTCTTCAGTGTTTACCGTAAACCTTCCATACATATTATCATTAATAGAAGCTCCAACTAACCTATAAAACTCACCTTCCCATTGCTGAAAACCAACAATTCCGAATTCTTTAGAAAACTGAACTGATAACATTGGAATAAAGTTTTCAGGGTTTGAATTAATAAATTCAGAAATATCAATACTATAAACATGTACTGTATCCCCAAAAACTATTTCTTCTGAAATGTCTTTTATTCTACCAAACGTGCCATAACCTTCCTCAGTTTTTGAACAGTTAAAACATGAATTCCAAATTGAATCAATCTCTACTGAATCAATAAAAAAGCTTATAAAGTTGGAGTCACTAGAAAATGAACTTGTGAAACTATTTGATGCAAAGATTGAATCCTTTTGAATAATTATGGCACCAAAATCATAAGCATCACATATTGATTTATTCTTGTCCTGGACGCAATTAGAAATTTCTATCCTAAAAATATCTGATGTGAAAATACCTTCATATTCCCAGACATTATCTTCTGAATAAAGGTTACTTAGTTGAGCACTTTGAGCAGGTCCATTTGTGTAAAGCACTATTGATGCAAAAATGATTTTCAATAATGCTAATTTAAACTTGCTGCTATTTACCTTAACCTTAAATCTCATGTCCTTCAGTTTTTACTTGATTTGATATGAAAATTTTCTTCTCTGGTCTTTTCCAAAAAGACCAATGTGTTGAGTTAACTTCAACTATTAAGCTTGATTTCACATTCTGACTCTGAAAGATCTCGGACCAGCTTTTTATATACGAATAAGGCACATTTGTATCCATTCTTCCATGCCAAAAAGTGAATTTAGTTCTAGAATTTTTACTACGAATCAAATTAGCCGTTCTAAATGCTTCCTGTTCAGAAACCATTAGCCAAGAACTAATCATATACACTTCATTAAATGGGAAGTTTTGTTTTGTAAGTTCATTTAGCAAAATAGGCACACCTTTGCTCCATGAGATGGCTTTAATTTTTTTCTGCTCTTCTAGATCAATACTTGATAAGTAATTATTATTGAATACAGAAATCCCTAAGTCCAAGTCAGATGGTTTAATAAAAGGCATTATCAATGTATTTCCAGATGCCTGAACGTAACTGTTCCATTCCGCCATCTTTGCATGACTTTTCCCTGCATATGTTTTGAAATATTGATTAACGGTATCCTCCAGTTCAACATGAAAACCAATAATTAAGTCTTTTGGTTTTGAATTTATATACGGAGTGTACGCTCTAAAGATCTTACCATTGAATAATTCAGTTCTAGGGCCTCCAGTAAAAGACAACTCTTCATTTTCTAGTAACAAAAGGTCTAGCAGAAATTCAGCTTTGTGCCGGGTTGAATACTCCAACTCTTTTTCCTTTTCGAAAAGCTCTGGGTGATGAAGAGATAAATTTTCCAAATGAGCTACATTCTGCTCTTTTTGAAGCATAGTTTTGAAATCTAATACTTTTTGATGCGCCATTGTGTTTGAAAAAATTGGAACACTTTCTTTGTATAAAATCTCTCCTTCCTGATTAATGAGCTCATAATCAAAAACCTTAAACCCATCAAAACTCTCAGGAAGACTAACCCTGCCTGGAAAGGCATTAGCAGTATATAAGGTCCAATCTGAACTAAAGTTGTTAACTAGATCCAACCATCTATACCTCAGAGCATGAAATTGATCATACTTAATCCTTAAATCCATTTCTAGAGTTAGAGAGTAACTTGAATCTGGAAGTATACACGCCTCAGGAAGGTCGGAGTAGATTTCAGGAATGTATTTCAAAATCAGCTTTTTCAGTTTCTCTTCATCATAAGGCTCAATGTTGTAATGTAACCCCCAGCTACCGTTATATTGATCCACTTGAAATATTAATTCATTCGTACCGGAAAGTAATTCAACGACAATCCAATCGGTATCTGGATGTAACCCTCTTTTATTTAAGTTTTGTCCAACAAGCTTGTTATTAACAAATAGTCGGAACCCGTCATCAGAGCCTATACGGATTAAATAAGACCCGGATTTAGCTTCGTAATTATCTTTGAATAAGATTGTTGAATTTTCCTGATAGCCAACATAATCACCAAATTGGATAACAGTGTCTGAAGGGAGCACTTCCGTTACAAAAAACTTAGCTAAAGAGTTAGAACTAAGAAGAGAATCAACTACCGAAGAACAGTCACCAGAGCAGGGGAGGTTTGGGGTTAATGCTCTGGCATATCTTTCATTATCAGTACATGCACTTAACAGAATTATTAATAAAATGATATATGTCGCTTTCAATAGTCAACTGCTCATTAAGCAACGATCAATTCAAAAGCAGACTAAAATATATCTCTCAAAATACTTCTCTCTAAAGGCATATCAACTGCAAAAAAGCTGGTCGTTATTAGTAAGAGCGATCTCAAAGCAATTCCTTACAAAAAAATTATTTGTTAACATTAAAAGACCCATTCACCCGACCACAATTTGATTCATGAATCGAGTTATTTTAAATAAGTGTCATTATAATACATGGATTGATTTATTAAAAAAATGTGAGTTAAAAGGTTTCGGTTGTTTCAATCGAAACCTTTTTTATTTTGAGCCATGATCGATTCTAAGGCGGAAATAAAAAAAAGCAATTGTCTTAATTGTGGACAAGAAGTATCAGGTAACTACTGCTCCAACTGTGGTCAAAAATTCCAGCCAACCAAAGTACCTTTAAGACTCTTTCTGGATGATGTTGTTGAGACACTTTTTACCTTCGATAACCGCCTATTTCGTACACTAAGAGATCTCTTTCTAAAACCGGGTAAAGTTACTATAGATTATTTAGAAGGAAGGAGGGCTAAATATCTTCCTCCTCTAAGAATTTACCTCTCAATAAGTGTGGTGTATTTTTTATTTGCACAGTTTATTGAAAGTGATAAAATACTGTTCGTTAATTTTACTCAAGATGCCGAGTCGGATTTAAATCTGGCAAAAATAATACAAACAGGGTTATTTTTTCTGGTACCTGTATTGGCTTTAATTTTAAAAGCTATTCATAGAAAGAGAAAAGCATTTTATATAGAATATTTGATCTTTTCAGTGCATTTACATTCAGTTTGGTTCGTATTCTTTACCATTCAATTACTGATTGGATATCTAGTAACCATACTCGGTGATGGACTCTCTTCTACAGTTAACAACGCGTTAAGTATTTTTGGTGAGCTATTTCAATTTGGAGCTATGATATTTTTAATAATTAGTGTAAAAAAAGTATTTGGAGAAAATTGGTTGAAAGCAATACTAAAAAGCATTTCAGCTCTTTTTATTTACTTATTATCGCTTGGACTGGTAACTTTTTTAGCAATATGGTTTTTATAATATGATTCAAAAATTCTTGGGAAAATCCCCAAACATCCATAAAACAGCGTATGTAACGCATAGTGCAGATATTATTGGAGATGTTACAATGGGTGAGGAAAGCAGTGCGTGGTTTAACGTTACTATTCGTGGTGATGTAAACAAAATCACCATTGGAAAACGAAGCAATGTGCAGGATAATGCATGTATTCATGTAATGAACCAAACGGGACCAACCATTATTGGTGATGAAGTAACAATTGGTCATGGCGCGGTTGTTCATGGTTGTACCATCAAAGACAGAGTTTTAGTTGGTATTAATGCCACTATTCTTGATAAAGCATTGATTGAACCGGATGTGATTATTGCCGCTGGAACATTAGTCCCTCCGAACAAAATTCTGGCGAGTGGATATCTTTATATGGGCTCTCCTGCAAAACCAGCTCGTAAACTATCGGATGAAGAAATCGCGTCTATCAAAAAGTATTCACAAAATTATGTGAAATATAGTAGAGCGTATCAAGGGAAAGATAAGTATGAAAAAAACCCCTTTTATTCAGAAGGAGATTAATACAATTTAGAATTAAGAATGACACCATGAATACTTCATTTTTAATTTCAGCATTGATAATTCTCAATTGATGAGCGGTCTCTACCTTCATATTCCATTTTGTAAACAAGCGTGTTCTTATTGCGATTTTTATTTCGTAACTCAAAAAGAACAAAAACAGCGGTTTGTTGAGGAGTTAATACAAGATATTCAATCCAAGAAGGATACCCGATTCGCTGAGGAAAAAGTTCAAACTATTTATTTTGGAGGAGGAACCCCCTCTTTACTTACTTCTTTACAGATAGAATCTATTCTAGGGGCAATCTCAAACTCTTTTCATTTAGATTTGAAAGAAGTAACTCTCGAAATGAATCCAGATGATGTAACATCTGATTATCTCTCGGCACTAAAAACCATAGGTATAACACGTTCAAGTATGGGCGTTCAAACTTTTGATGAAACATTACTGAAATTCATGAACAGGGCACATTCCCGAGAGGAAGCTTTAAACTGTTTAGAAATACTTAGTAAATCTGGGATGCAGTCGTTTACTGTAGATTTAATATATGGAAGCCCAGGTCAGGAATTGGAAATGCTCGATAAAGACTTAGAATTGCTGCTGAATTACAACCCACCACATATTTCTGCATACTCTTTAACCATTGAGCCAAGAACAAGACTAGGTAAGCAACTTAAGTTAGGAAGAATAGTTGAGCAGGAGGATGAAATAGTTTCTACACATTTCGATTTGGTAGAAAGTAGACTTAGAAAAGCAGGTATTAATCAATATGAAGTAAGTAACTTTTCAAGACCGGGTTTTGAAGCAAAACATAATGCAGCGTATTGGAGCCATGAGAATTATTTGGGATTTGGACCAGGAGCACATTCATTTTGGTGGGATGAAAATAAACGTTCTGCAAAAAGATGGAATAATAAGTCAGATTTAAAAGCCTATCTAAAACGAGGGTGGATACATCAAAACGAACCCGAAGAATTAAGTCTGCAAGAACTTGCTGAAGAACGGTTGATGCTTGGATTAAGAACCATAAAAGGAATAGAACTAGAGGAACTGAAAAAAAGATATGAATTCAGCTTCTCAGATAAGCAGTTGAGCTATCTGTACCAAAAAAATAGAGAAGGGAAACTTGTTCTTAATGCTGACACATTACGGTTAACTAAAAATGGGCTAAAATTATCCGACTCTATTTTACTCGATATTGTGACCCAAACCTAATTCATGAAATGTCTAGCCATTCGTTCATATTCCAAAGCTTTGCTAGTTTTACCTGAGTTGGTATATGCTTTTGAAACAAATACAGCAGCATTCGCTAACTTTTTTCTATCATTTGCAGTTGGGTTTTGAGGGTTTTCAATAGAAGGAATAGCTAACTGTTTACCAGGCTTGAGAATATCGGGGTCTTGTGAAGTTGTAAAGTTTGCTTCAAAAATAAGTGGCCAAAAAACAGGAGTTTTGTAAATAGTACGGGCAATATCATAAAACCATTCACCTTGGCGCACCATATGAGAGCTAATTCCCAAAGGAGCATTAACAACCAGGCCTGCCTCAATAGGTAATTCATCAGCAATGACTTGTTCGGTAATTTCTGGCTGAACAGCACTTTCATCAGCTTCTGTAGTTGTCATTGGAGTTTCAATAGGAGGAATTGCTTCAACAGGTTGTTCAACTTCTGCAGGGATTTCCTGAGCAATATTCGTAGCATTAGAATCTCGAAAAACGAAATACCATACTCCTGCAACAACGGCTAAGAGTACAAATACTATTGCAAGCATAATCGGTGTGGTTCGCGAAGAACCGGATTCCTTTTCGGGATTCTTAAAAATGGGAGGCACAACTTTTTCTTCTTCTACCACAAATGTTGCTTCCAGATCAGCATAAAGCGAATTAACCTTGTTTTCAAGTGATTTATACGGAGTGAACGAAAGGCGTTGATGAGCAGGAATTACAATAGATTCACCAGTTTGGGGATTTACTCCATTTCGCGCGGCTACTTCAATCACTTTAAAACTACCGAAATTTGTAATTGAGGCCTTTCCGGATTCCACAGAAGTTTCAATAACTAAATCTGTTAATTGGCTAACAAAGTTGTTGCTTAAAGCCTGAGAAGTATTGGTTTTCTCAGATAATTCCTCAATGAGCTGGCTAAAGGTTACTTTGTTGCTCATAATCCACTTCCGTTTAGTTCGTCTTTAAGACTAGAACTTTGTGAAAAATGGACAATTTTCTTTTTTGGTAGGAGCATCATTTTTTTATAATGAGGGTTATAAGACTTATAAGGCTCCCGTACTTTGGAATGAAAACTACCTAATTTAGGAATAGAAAAGCCTTCATCATTGGCTAGGTGTGATGCTAATAGTGAAACGAAACTATCGTATAGGTGCTCGGTTTCTTTTTGTGTGATACCAAGTTGATCACTCAAGGATTTTATCGTTTCTGATTTATTCATAGCATTCAAGTGTTAACTTCATTTAATTACTAACAATTATTAAAATAGTCAAACTATAGAAATTGTTCATTTTCACATATTTTAAGTTATCAAATGCAAAGGTATATGTATAATAGCTTCAATGAATAAATCAATAAACCAACTTCTTAATTCTGCAGTAACTTATGCAGGGCTGTATCCTCCAGCAAGCTTAAAGCTCAATGAAGCCTTAAGAAATTATGTTGATTTTTCACATTCTAAGTATGCATGGATGCTCGCTAATTTTATTTTGCCTCACCATGAACTTCCATTCTTAAGTAGTTTTGCAGATAGGAAACATCGGCTAAAAGGACCTCTTTCACTTTGTATAACGGGCCCCGAGACAAATACCCTATTCGAGTTTAAAAACGTAATTAATAACATTGAGCAACAGATTATGGCGGCTCATACTGGCTATCCAGGTGAAGTAAGAACAAATTTACTTGAATTAAAACTACCTCTTAGTAGTATCGAAACGCTAAATCCTGAGGAGTTAATAAAGGCTTTAGAAGCAGTAGTTTCTACAACTGCGGAGTCTCGACTTTTGCCACATAGAGTATTTTTTGAAGTTCCGGGAAATGAATACGATGCGGAACTAACTAAGAAAGTGATTAAAGTTATTGCAGTTCACAATAAATCAATTCTAAAGAGAAAAGTGAATAATTACCTTTTCTCTGGAATTAAGATAAACTGTAGCACCAAAAAGGGTGGTAAAATTCCGAGCGCCTCCTATTTAGCAGAAGTAATTTTATATGCCAGAGATGCGAATGTTGCTGTAAAGTTTTCGGGAAGTGAAAATACGCCATATCCAAGCTATAACTATTCTTTAGGTGCTAAAATGCATGGCTTTATCAATATATTTGCAGCTAGTATTCTTGCCTATACCCAGGACTTAACGGTAGATGAGACTATAGAAGTAATTGAAGAAAAACGCCCGGATAATTTTACTTTTAAAGATGAATACTTTGCATGGAGAGAACTGGCAGCGCCAACCATAGAAATTAAAATGCTTAGAATGTTATCAATTACAACATTCAACTTTACAAGTTTTACGACGCCCATAGATGGACTAAAAGAACTTGGATATTTATAGAGCTCTATTCTAAAATACTTATGTAATTATAGTTGCTATTCAACAACTTTGAGTAGCACAACTTTCTGACTATTTTATAAAAGTCATTTTCTTTGTAATCACTCCTTCTTCGGTCTCTAATCTGTAAAAATAAATACCCGAAGCTAACCCCGTTGCATTAAATGAGATGGGAGTAATACCAGAAGGTAATCTGCCCTCTTCCAATACCTGTACTTCTCTTCCTAAATAATCATAAACAGTAAGCTTTATTTGTTGGCTGAAAGGAAGAGAAACAGAAATGATGGTATTCGGATTAAAGGGATTTGGGTAATTTTGAGAAAGCTCAGGAGAAGAAATATCAGTAGAAACATAATCGTATACTTGAAATTGTACGCTATTGGAGGATTGGGTAGAGGTATTAAAAAAAACAAGCCCTAAACGATCAATTTCAGACCAGGAAAAATCAGTCTCTTCAAACGAAATTTGATTTGCTAAGGGATTCGTTATCAAAAGAGTTTCGATGGATAAATCTTCGTAGTAAACAATTAATCCTGTTTGTACATCAGGCGAACTGGGTAAAATATCAATTCGTAATTGATTTGGGTTTTGCTGAAGAACATCAAATTCGAAATACTTTCCGGAAAAACGAGAAAAAGTTTCTATTTCAGAAAGAGTGAGTTGAAGATCAAGGAAGGTTTCATCTAGCCGAGGACTAGGATATAGTAAACGTTCATCGAAACCAAAAGAGAGGGGAGAATTATCTCTACCTGAAGCAAAGTGCCATATCATATTCTCTATAATGGCCTCTTCATAACTAACATCATATTCTGAAAGAGCTTCTGAAATAGCCTCGAGATAGGTTATTGATGGTGCTTGTGATTCAATTCGGCTCCAGACCTCGCTCCAAAAAGTATTACCAAAACGCTCTTGAAAAAATAATGCCCAAACTATATCCTCGTAAGAACCAGGAATGAGCGTTGTGGTAGGGCTACGAAAAAGATTACCATTCCCAAAGCTATTCAAATAATTGTAATAATCATTTACTTCATCATAAACCACTTCCTCGTACAATGTGGCATCCATTTCCAACCAGCGGTCGGGATCGCCACTCCAACCATTTTGCACAAACTGAAAAACATGTTTAAGCTCATGAGCTACTGTAACTTTAACGGCACCTTTCTGGTCACCTTCTGGATCATCATTTTCCGGGAATCCTACAAAATCATTTTCTATACTAATATAGGGTGCATTCGGGAATGCAGTAAAACCATAAGCTCCGCTATTAGCTACTCTGATCTCATAAGGCATCGATTTCTGAGTAAAAAAATCGGTAAACCCTAATCCAACTAATTGCTCATGACTTGAATCGGCAGCTTCTGCAATCCATTCTACATAATCTGGTACAAAGTTATTATTCTCATCGCTCAAAGGAACGGCATTATTCCCAGTAGTATCATAATTGACAATGAATTTACCCGAAGCACTTAAATAAGATTCAGAAGCTACAGAAACAGTAGTCGGAAAAGCTTTACTCACCGCTTCTTTGGTCTCCTCTTTTAATAAGTCTGCATTATTAACATACATCAAAAAAAGAGGGGTGGCACATTTTATAGGAGTTGTATGGGCGTGGTTTTTTATGAGATTAATTTGTTGAAGAATGGCGTCATCAACAGATAATTTACCCTCTTCAAAGGCCGTTTGAATTTGAAATAACGGATTCGTTTCCTGTGCGGCAACAGGTGCATGAAACAGGAAAAACAGAAGTATAAAAAATACGGCTATTGATTTTTCCGAATAGTTTTGAAACGTCTTTTTCAATGAATTTTGCTTAACTTTGGTCTTGCCAATAACGGCAATAATAGAACCATCGTGTAAATTTTTTATAAGATGTACGAAGTTATCCTTTATTACAATTTCACACCAATTAAAGATGCAGAACGATTTTGTAAAAATCATAAGAACTTTTGTAAAGAACTTGGTCTAAAAGGAAGAATATATATATCGGACGAAGGCTTAAATGGAACAGCTGCAGGTACAAAAAACCAAATCGATAGCTATAAAGAGTTTGTTTGGTCGCTCCCCGGTTTCGAAAACACAGAATTTAAGCAAGACCAAAGTGATTACATTCCGTTTGCCAAACTAATTTGTAAGATCAGAGAAGAAATAGTTGCGTTGCACAAAGAAGACGTAGATCCAAAAGATGGTGGAAATCATTTAATGCCGAGCGAGTGGAGGAAAGTAATGGAATCGGGAGATGATTATGTGATGATTGATGTACGCAATAACTATGAATCAAAAATCGGACATTTTAAAGGAGCACTTACGCCAGATCTGGAAAATTTCTACGATTTTCCACATTGGTTGGAAGAAGCCAACATTCCGAAAAACAAAAAAGTACTGATGTACTGCACAGGCGGGATTCGATGCGAGAAGTTTTCAGTATTGATGAAAGAGGAAGGTTGGGATGATGTAAACCAGTTGCACGGTGGAATTTTAAACTACGCTAAAGAAGAAGAGGGAGCTCATTTCGAAGGGAAATGTTTTGTATTTGATGATCGCTTGGTGGTTCCAGTAAATCCAAAAGATTTAGCGCCTATAGCCCAGTGCGAAATAACCGGAAACCCAGCCGACACCTACGTTAATTGTGCTAACATGCAATGCAACAAATTGTTTGTTTGCTCGGAAGAGGGCGCTCGGTTAATGGAAGGTTGTTGTAATGAAGAGTGTAAACAAAGCGATTTCAAACGACCGTTTGATCCAGAAAACGCCTTTAAACCATTCCGAAAGTGGTATAACTACTTCGGAGAAGATTTTAAAAACCGTGATCTTCAACAAGAAGAATCAACTCAGTCGTAATATTCGGCTAGTTTCTCCTTACCCAATAACACATCGTTTTAAGCCAGATTCTGAATTTGTAGGTATGAGTTTGGTAGAAATGATGAGTATCAAATTCCCTTTTCAACCTCAAAAGGAGTGGGGAAAAAGAATATTTGCAGGCAGGGTATTAGTGAATGAGGACACCGTTATGCCAGAGTTTATTTTATCTCCTTCTGATGAGATATCTCACCATAATCCAAGAGTAGTGGAACCCTCTGTACCAGATGAAGTCGAAGTATTAGAAGAAACAGAAGAATATCTCATCGTTTTCAAACCAGCGCCCATGCCTATGCATCCGGGAGGAAGATATTTCAAAAATACGTTGACCGAGATTTTAAAAGATCAAGGCTTTGAAGACTTAAGAATTGCTCATCGATTAGATGCTGTTACATCAGGAATTGTGTTACTTGCAAAGAATAAATCATTTGCTAAAAAAGCGATGCATTGTTTTGCAGAGGGTCGAGTTTCAAAAGTATACTTTGCAATGGTAGATGGAATTCCCAAGGAAAAAAGAATGACCATAAATTCCCCGATAAAAAGAAAAAAGGGATTCGTTTTTGAAAGTAATGAGAAGCTAACCAATGCAAGGGATGCGATAACTCATTTTGAAGTTATTGAAATTCAAGAAAATTCAACACTCGTTAAATGTATTCCTGAAACAGGGCGGACTCATCAAATCCGACTTCATCTTGCCAAATGGGGGCATCCAATTGTGGATGATTTTATTTATGGGAAAAATGGAGATCAGTCATCGAAAACCACACAGAAAAGCGCCATAAGCTTGGTGAGCGCAGGACTTGAGATTGAGGAACTAGGGATTAAGTATCAATTATAAATTCCAAATTAAAAGAGGCATCAACGGTTAATCTTCTTTCAAAAAAGCCTCTGCTATAGCTGCAAATTGTTTTGGTTTATCCAGAAAAGCATAATGTCCGGCATCTTCAATAATGACTAAAGCCGAGTTCTTTATTCCTTTTTCTATTCGTTCACCCTGATATATCGGCGTTGCATCATCATTTCTTCCCCAAAGAAGTAATGTCTCATGAGGAATTTGAGGCAAACAAGATTCAAGGTATTCGGTTACAGACTTAACAAACGTTCCCCTCATTACCCCCGATAGTTCCGAATATTCGCTTGAGCCGAGACTTTTCCAAAGGCTTGAGCCTCGTAACCAGTTCAACGCTTTATCGCGGAGTGGTTGGGGTAGTATCATAAAAGGGGCTTTGAGCACTTTTGCCGTATACTTTTTGAAGTAATATTTCCAAGAGCGTATTGGTTTCATACCGGCGCCACCTGTGATTAGTACTTTTTGAATAATTTTTTTCTCTTTTTCTCTGGTGAGCAATTTCAGGATAATTCTGCCACCAAAAGAATGAACAAGTACATCTATATGATCATCGGGTAACATGGTGATAAAAGCTTCGATAGCGTCTGCATAATCATCAATACTCCATGCTTCAGAAGGCTGATTCGATTCCCCAAATCCCGGAAGATCGAGCACATAACACGACCGAAGATGCGATAATTGGTTAGCGATTGGCATCATAACTCGACGACTACTTCCCCAACCGTGTAGAATTACCAACGCTTTTCCTTCGCCTACTACTTCGTAAGCTATGCGTTGGTCGTTGTATGTGAAATAATGAGTATTCATAACTTGGTAGTGCCAAACATCCGATTTCCACAACTTGAAAACAAGTTGACAAGCTTCAAAAATAAGTGCTAATTAGAGTAAGCAAAAACTAGCTGTTATGGGTAACAATAAATTTAAAAGAGGCGATTATCCCTTGACTACAAGTAAGTAATTCTGTATCTTCATAACAGATTAAACAACTACTGATATGAAGACTTACACATTTTTCGATTTCCAAAAAGAGTTTCCTACTGAAAGAGCTTGCTTAGAGTATATCTTTAACAAGCGTTACCCAGAAGGGTATGTTCATCCTGAAACAGGGGAAATATACGAAATCAATAGCGACTTATATTACACGGAATCAAGAAAGTGTTATACAAGCGCTGACGGTAAGATTCAAGTTTATCCTACTGCTAACACAATCTTTCATAAATCATCAACCGAGCTTGTTAAGTGGTTCTATGTGATTTTCAGAATGTCTAATTCAAAAACTGGTCTTTCAGCTAAGCAGGTGCAACGTGAAATAGGCGTTACTTATAAAACCGCTTGGAGAATGTGCCACCTTATCAGGAAATGTACTGGTTCTGATCATACCGCTTTATTTGGGACTGTTGAGATTGATGAATCATACTTTGGAGGAAAACCAAGAAAATCTAACCACAACCCAACAACTAAAAAAAGAAGACCTCATGTAAGCGACCCCGGAAGAAGTAAGGATAAAACACCTGTGGTTGGCGCTGTTCAAAGAGACGGGCGCGTTGTTGCTATGGTAACTTGGGACGTTAGAAAAGGTACGGTTTATCCTTTTATAGAAGAATTTGTTGATAAAAACGCTCAGATTTATACTGACCAATACAAGTTATATCATCAGTTAAGCACATTGGGTTACTCACATGAAACAGTAAATCATAGTAAAGATGAATATGTTCGTGGAGAAGTTCACACGAATACAATAGAGGGGTTCTGGTCTTATGTAAAGAACGGGATTCGTGGCGCATATAAGCACACTTCACCAAAATACTTACAGTTATACATTAACGAGTATTGCTTTCGTTGGAATTATAGAAACGATTCAGTAGCGACTTTTAGGAATCTTTTGAATCTCTCTGTGGCTTAATAGCGCTCTCAAGATTCGCTTTGAAAGCGGATTCATCAGCTTCAAAATCCAAATCTGGATTCTTTATAGGATAATCAGAAGGGATTTCAAACTCTTCGTAAGTTATTTCAATATCAATTTTATCTAAATCTTCTTTTTCGCTCATAAACTTTTGAGATCAGTTTGTAAAAATGCAATCAGATTGTAAAATAGAAACTAATTCACTAATTTGTTAATCAATTACAACTAAGGAAGCCAAAGCTTCCCTAGTTGTGTTTTTTTGAATTATTAAGTGTTTATTCGAACAACGAATCTACGGACTCGTCTGGTACTGTAAGCAAGCCTGCCTGATACAAGCTTGTATTTATCAGTACTGAATACTTCACTTTCTTGATGTTTATCGGGAGGATCAAGAACCTCCACTGTGAACTTAACCATTTTACTACTGGTTTTATATTTCAGGTGGCTAAAGCCTGATTTATACAGCCAATACATTAAAACCTGAAAGGCTCCTATCCTTTCAGGTTTTTTTATATCGTTATGGTCTCACTATCTCCTTGGAGATATTCCTCGTCATACATATAATCAGAGATAATTTCACCATTATCATCTAACCATTTTGGAGAACCCCAAAATGTATTTCTGTTATATCCATTAACAGCATAGTTCACTAGCTGATTTTTTTGTCTTAAACTAGATAGCGCCCCACTTACTTTCTTTGCCCAATCATCTTCTGATATTTCAGGCTCACGCGCATGTAATTCTTCTGATATTTGTCTGTTATGGACGAACTTGTTAAAACTCTTGATTACAAGCTTAACCTTATTTCGATTTGACAAATTTACATGATACCCATCATCAAATACATATTTTTTCTTCTGACTATCTTCTTCTCCAATAAGAGATGCCGCCAATGAGGCTGGGTTTTTATAATAAAGCTTACTAGACCTCTCCCCAGAACCATTTTGTTCTATCGAAATAGACGATCCTTGGCTTTCAAGTAAATTATTAAGAGCTTTTATAGCCCCTTCAATTTCTATAAGCTTATGAGAAGCTTCATCTCTCTCTTTAAATAGATCGTCAAGCTGTTTTTTGATTATTGATAATTCCATATCTATCCTCCTATAATAGTTATGCTGATTTAAACTTAATATATCACTTAATGACATATGTAGCAATAGCGGTGTTAGATAAAATAAAGAATAAATATAAGAAGGGGTAAGATAGAATTGATTTATCTATGATTCTGTTTAATTACATAAATCAAACATGTTTATATTTTCAAAAACATTACTTTATTTAACTCATGCCAAAAAATCTATACGTTTTTTTAGATGAGTCTGGAAATCTTGATTTTTCAAAATCTGGCTCAGAACATTTTATCATTACATCGCTACTTTTAGAAAGACCATTTCCGTGTTATAATGATCTTATAGAGTTACGTTATGATTTACTTGAGTTGGGGCATGAATTGGAGTTATTTCATGCCACAGAGGATAGGCAGATGGTTAGAAATAAAGTGTTTGAAATAATAAATGCTAATTTAAATGAAATTAGATTAGACTCTCTTATAGTAAGAAAGAGAAGAACCGCAACGGTTCTTCAGGGATATAAAAAATTCTATCCAGAAATGGTAGGGTATCTACTTAGATTTGTTCTTAAAAAAATAGAGATGAATGAATACGATCAAATAATAGTTGTTACAGACACTATTCCACTTCAAAAGAAGAAAAGCATTATTGAAGGAGAGACAAAAAGAGTATTAAAAGAATTGATACCGAAAGAAAAAGAATTTAAAGTGATGCATCACTCTTCCAAATCAAATGTATCATTACAGGTCGTAGATTACTGTTGTTGGGCTATTTTTAGAAAGTGGGAGCGCAATGACACTAGATCGTATGATTTAATTAGAGAGGCTTTAGCAAGTGAATTTGATATATTTAGGAATGGCAAAATAAACTACTATTAAAAAATGACCCCCCCAACTATCCTAATGGAAGAACCCCTTGGGTTCTTATTATCGGGGGGGAACTTTTTATATTCTTTTAGCTCTTTGTATATACGCCAACAATAACACAGTTATTGTCTAGATTAATTAATGTTACAATGAGTTTAGATAAATAGCAAACATCAACTTGTAACTAGGGGATAATCGCCTTAAAAGATCGTTTTTCTTTTGGGTTGATAAACTTCAGATCAGTAAAAAAGAGCGTATTTCGGTTACAATTTTATTGGGCATTATCACCATACTACTTTTAGCAAATATACTTATCGAAGAGCGGGTTGTTCCAACTCCAGAAAATCATACTGAACTGTTAGCTGAGTTTGAAAGAAGAAGCGCCCTCATTAAACAGGAAGAACAAAAGCTTGCTAAAAAATACAATCCAGAACTTGATAATGTAAATCTAGAAAGGGAATCAGCTGAAGTAATTATACCAAGTCAAAGTCCGCTTAATTTAAATGAAGCGACCTTAGAAGAGCTAGAAATGCTGCCAGGAATTGGAAGTATTTATGCACAAAGAATAATTGATTATCGGGAAACTAATGGAGGGTTCAAATCCGTTGAAGAACTGATTAATGTTCGTGGAATAGGAGAAAAGACTCTTGAGAAGCTGAAACAGCATTTAAAATTATAAAATTGATGACGCTTCTAACTAACCAAAGCATTGAAAAGAATGATATATTCTGGGCTTAAAGTATTCAAATAATAAAACCTGATATCTGATAAACGGCTACTATTCAAAATTCATAATTTTAAATTTATATTCTAAATAGATGCCAATAATTCTTTGGGCAGATGATGAAATAGATCAGCTGCAATCTCATATTATTTTCATGCAAAAAAAGGGTTTCGATATCGTCCCGGTGACCAACGGAGAGGATGCCGTTACTATGATCGAAAAACAGAAGTTTGACCTCGTTTTTCTGGATGAGCAAATGCCTGGAATGGGTGGATTAGAAGCTCTTGAAAAAGTAAAATCACTTCAACCTCTTTTGCCCGTTGTAATGATTACCAAGAGCGAGGAAGAATCGATTATGGAAGATGCAATTGGAGGCAAGATTTCAGATTATTTGATTAAGCCAGTAAATCCGAATCAGATTTTATTGACAGTTAAACGGATTTTAGATCAATCTAAATTACAAAGTGAGAAATCTGCTCAGTCCTATTTACGAGAATTCGGGAGTATTTCTTCTCGAATTCACCCCAGAACAACGTGGCAGGAATGGATCGAAATTTATAAAGAACTTTCTAAATGGCAGATTGATTTGGGGGAAGGAGATGATGCACTCAAGCAGGTTCTGGATGATCAAGTGGTAGACGCCAATCGAGAATTCGGAAAGTTTGTTGATCGGGAGTATGTTTCTTGGTTAAACCAAAATTCAGAGTCTCCACTTATCTCTCAAGGAATTTTTAAAAAATATGTTTTCCCTCATGTAAAGAACGGTAAGAAAACCATGTTCTTTTTGATTGACTGTATGAGATACGACCAGTGGCTAGTATTCGAGCCATACTTAGCTAAAATGTTTGATATAGAAACAGATTTTTATTATTCCATTTTACCAACGGCAACTCCTTATTCAAGAAATGCAATTTTTGCTGGCGTTTCACCACTAGAAATTTCACAAATGTACCCTCAACTTTGGGCACAAGGTCAGGATGAAAATTCTCTGAATAGGCATGAGGAAGAGCTCTTGCAGAAGCAACTAGATCGTGCCAACATTGATATTAACTTTAAGTACGAGAAGATTATAAATGCGGAAGATGGTCGCTTTGTTGCTGGGAAAATGAAGAGCTTTGCGCAATCTAAACTAGCTGCGTTTGTATATAACTTTGTAGATACTTTAGTGCATTCACGCTCCGATTCGGATGTCATTAAAGAACTAGCTCCGGATGTATCAGCATTTAGATCTATTACCGAAGCATGGTTTCAGCATTCATCATTACTCCAAATGTTTAAAGAATTGGCAAATGAAGATGTAACAGTGGTAGTAACTACTGATCATGGCTCGGTTCGCTCATTACGAGATACCAAAGTATTCGGAGATAGAGATACGGCTACAAGTTTACGTTACAAATATGGGAAGAATTTGAATGCAGAAAATGCTAACGCAGTTATTCAGATTAAGGATGCAGAAAAATATAAACTACCAGATTTAGGGAGAGCAAGTGATTATTTAATAGCTCGAGAGGATTATTATTTTGTATATCCGACGAACTACCACAAATATCAAAACCGATATAAAGACACTTTTCAACATGGTGGTGCATCTATGGAAGAAATGATTTTACCGGTTGCAACACTTAAGCCAAAAAAGTAGATAACTATGCTGAGTTCCTCTGTTGAAGAAACCATAGCCTTTGGAAAAGAGTTTGCAAAGGAACTTAAAATCGGAGATGTAGTTTGTCTTAATGGTGATCTCGGCGCAGGTAAAACACACTTTGTTAAAGGAATTGCAGCCTATTTTGGGGTTGATGAAGAGCGCGTTAACTCGCCAACATTCACCTTAATTAATGAGTACCATGGCAGTATCCCAATTTACCATTTTGATTGTTACCGACTTGAAAGTGAACGGGAAGCATTCGAAATTGGTGCCGAAGATTATTTTTATGGTGAAGGAGTTTCAATTATTGAATGGCCTAAAAAAATAGAAAGCTTGATTCCTGAGAATGCACAATGGATTACCATTAACCATGCCGGTGAAAACAAAAGAGAAATTATTAAAGAAATAGAATAATGCCCCTAAACGGGAAACGAAGATTATCATATCGGCTTGATTTACTCCCCGTGATATTACCATATCACCGTAGGGCAAAAAATGAACTGAACACGGGAGATCTGGTGTATTATGGACCAAGCCCTGAATATTATGGCATTGGAGAAGTAGTTCAGACCGAAGAAAAAGTTTGTATTGTGGATTTCAGAGGGACCGGTTTGCTAGGTATTCATAAAGATGAACTGCTGGCAAGCTATTTAATTCCAATTCATAAGCTAAATCTTACAGGGCTGTTAAAGGGTAGGTAGTTTTAATATTAAGATTTAATTCTCTTCCTTAAAAAAATATTTTTTTAGCTTCGAGTTTCTCATATTGTGCAATTCTTTTTAATTAAGCAGTTCAATATGAAGATTTTTAATACTATTCTTTGGGCATTTATTGCCATCCTTGTTTTTACAGGTACTTCTTATTCACAAGAAACCTCAGTTTTTGCTCTCAATTACTTTGAAGAAAGTGAAATAGTAAAAGCAAAAGATAACCCGGAAGGAAAAAGCTACTATCAGCTTAACGACGAAATTTTCGATAATCCCAACTTAGACAGAGGGGCAGTTTTAGAAATCCAGAAAAGTGATGGGAACCTGGATCGACTAGTTATATTAGATCGAGAGGAATACATGACAGGAACGGTTTCTATTCGGGCTTACAAAGAAGGGAACCCTCAAAACTTATTCATAGCCACTTATAACAAGGGTT
The DNA here is from genome assembly GCA_040222455.1 of Balneolaceae bacterium. GTDB lineage: Bacteria > Bacteroidota > Rhodothermia > Balneolales > Balneolaceae > RHLJ01. The sequence continues at coordinate 113,814 of JAVKDD010000003.1, forward strand.
CTTTGAATGGTATTTTTTATGATAAAATAGACTCACCGATTCACTTTGGATATGATAATACAAAGCATAAAAACTTTATATCCACTAAAAATGAACGTATTGAAGAACGATTAGCCTGTAATATAGATCACAGTAAAGAACTGGTTGCTCCATCGCATTTTAATAGGCACAATTTTGGTTCAAAACAAAAAGCAGTTTCACAATCAAGCCCCGCAGCCCCATTAATCGCTTCAGAAGATGATAGTGTAACCATCGACTTAATGATTGTATATACGCAAGCAGCGGAAGATTGGGCTTTAACCAGCGGGTTCGGTGATATCGCAGGTGTTATTGCTCAATCAATGAATTTATCACAAACAGCATTAAACAATAGTAACACAGGAATTGATATTCGATTAGTAAATACTACTAAAACGACTTATAACGAGGAAACGGATGGAGTAGATTCCGAAACTCGTCTTTCCAGATTCACACAAAATCCATCAAATCCAGTATTAGATGAAGAATTTAATGGCTTTATGGAGGAGATTCATGGTATACGTAATACTTCTGGTGCAGATGTAGTTTCCTGGTTTGTAAAAATTGAAGATACAGGTGGTTTAGGATGGAGATTAGACAGCTCTGGAGGAAGCCCAGATTTTGCATTTAATTTAAACAGAGTACAGCAAGTAGCAGATACCTTTACGCTGATTCATGAAGTAGGTCATAATATGGGTAATGCACATTCAAGAACTCAGTCTTCTTCAGAAGCTTCTGGTGGAGGAGGTTTGTTTCATTACTCAGTTGGATTTCAAAACACCACTTCTAATTATCATACCGTAATGGCTTATTCAGACAACGGTCAACAAGAAGCGCCCATTTTCTCGAGCCCGAATCTTACTTACTTAGGTACTGTAACTGGCGAAAATAGCTCTACAACGCCTTCTGATAACTCCAGAAGTTTGAGAGAAATCAAGCGTACAGTTTCTAACTATAGAGATACTCAGGTTAGTTCTCCAACAGCAAGCTTACTCGCCGATATAATAAACATTGAAATGAATAGAGAAGAAAATTTGAATATTCCTTTTCAGATATTTAATGATGGTGAAAGTGTACTTGTTTGGGATATTGATTTTGGGTTTTCAGGAAATGCTTTCAAGAGATCTAAGAATTCAGGAAAAGAAATTTCACCGGCTGATTTAAATGGGATAACAAAAAACGCAGCTAATTATTCTAAGAATGAAAGTCGTATGAATAAAAATATCCTAGCCGAAGAAACCCTTTATTCCACCTCTTTTGAAAATAATGAGGGTTTTAGCACTGGAACTTTTGAAGGGATTTCAGAATGGAGAGCCATTTCAGATACGGATTTTATAATCTCTTCCTCGAATTCGAATTCAGGAAGCCAGCACTTGAGAATTCAAGGGAATGGAGACGGTAATACAAAGTTCATTAGTGCTCCTTTTTTGGGGTTTCAGCAATTCGGGAGTTATGAGGTGAAAGCCAGTTTCTCGATTTCATCAACTGCAGAAACTTTTGATATATATATATCGGATGGAAAAAATGGCGAATCCTCGGCAGGTATTATCATTTCTGGTGGAACCATTTTTGCAGCGAATTTGGATGAGCAAAATGAAGTTTCATTTTTTGGCACTTCTGCAAATGTTACTCCTAATCAATACCATGAAATAAAGATGACAATGGATCCTGATAATGAAGTAATCCGCTATATTTTTAATGGGACAACGATTGCAGAAAACAGTTATTTGGGAGGCTTCAATCCTGGAGAGATGTTGTTTTTAAGTCGGAATGAAGTAAACGGGGTAACTTATGATATCGATGATGTAGAGGTAAAAAAAATAAGTGCTCCGTATCCCTGGCTATCAGTGAGTAATTCAACTGGATTTACAGTTGAAGGAGCTTCATCAAGTAGAAGTTTACAGTTTACCACAGTTGGAGTATCGCCAGGAACATATAGAACCAAAATGCTCGTTCGAACAAACGACCCACAGAAACCAGTTATCGATGTACCAATAACATTAACGGTAGCTGATCAAGTTTCGAATGAAGAATCAGAGGAGCCAGTTAAACTTGCATTGAATCAGAATTATCCAAATCCATTTAATCCATCTACTACTATTTCCTACACGCTAGAAAATACAGGATTAGTTCAATTAGAAGTATTCAATATTCAAGGCCAGAGAGTTGCAACTCTTGTAAACAGTAAACAACAACAAGGCAGTCATAATGTTACTTTCGATGCTTCAAACCTCTCTAGCGGAATATATATGTACCGCTTGCAAACGGCCTCACAAACATTAACTCGACAAATGGTTTTGATTAAATAAAATGAAGTACAAAAAAGAAATACTTACACAGTTACTTACGGTTGCACTTCTATTATTTTTTGCATGCTCAAAAGCGGATAAGGCGGATAATAAAGCAAGCACTTCGGCTGAGAATGTATTGTCAGAATCTAAAAAAATAATTGAAGTAGATCGTCTACAACTCGTGGAAATAAATGAAGGGGATACCATTGACATTAATTTAAATGGGGAGATTTGGAATCAACTAAAGGTGACATTAGTGGAATCAAGTATGCCACGTATCATTGGTGTATCAGCTGATATTGTAGATGGTGAAACGGGTCATGCCTCTTTTATTTTAAGGGATGGGAAAATGTCTGGTACAATTACACTTTATACTCAAGGGGAAACATACAACTTGAGATATGACGAAGCTGTAGCTAAGCACTATATAGAATTAGTTAATAGAGAACAAAAAAATGTATTACTTGGAGGGGAGCCGTTAAAAGCACCAGATAATGAATAGTGATTTTTTAAAAATAAAAATGAACTGATATCGCATAATACACTCTTTTTATGTATATAAGAGAAGGTTTTTAGCGGTTTGATAAAAAGGTATGTGTTCGTTTTTAAAAAGGTTTTTTATAAAAGTTCTTCTTTTAACTTTCCTTGGATCTGGTATGCTTTTAAAAGCACAAACCCCAGAATTTTCAGCTACGCATTTTAACTCACAGAACATTGGGCTTTCTCATAATACCGTACTTAATATGACGACGGATAAGTATGGGTTTGTTTGGGTGTCTACCATGGATGGTCTGAATCGATTTGACGGTAAAAGTGTAAAAGTATTTCGCCACCTCCCAAACGATAGTACTTCTTTATCTGACAGTTTTATTCATGGATTATTTGAACATAAAAGCGGTGATTTTTTAATAAGTACAAGAGATGGCGGGCTTAATATTTTAAACCCCAAAACAAATGCCATACAAAGATTAAATCATATTACTCACCCAAATTCAAACATACCCAATGCACCAATTAACGTGGTATTTGAAGACACAAAGGATTTCCTTTGGATAGGTTTTTTTACAAACAGTGTTGGTTATTTAGATTATGAGAGCAAAAATTTTTACTCAACAAAACTAGTCGAAAAAGGTACAGATCAGGGAGTCAATTCTACAAACTCAATCCTGGAATTAAACGATGGTTCTTTTCTCCTTTCGTCATTAAATGGGATCTTTTTTATACCGTTCGAAGAAGTGGAAAAGTTTAGATCTTCTCCCAATTCAGGAGAAGAGATTGTTGCAGAGCGAATTCTTTTTTCGAAAGAAAACCCGTCACCTAACACAGATAAAATTTATATAGACTCGGAAGGGAGTGTTTGGGTAAATATAGTAACAGATGACTTGCGAAAGCTTAAACCAACTATGATTTCAGGTAAAATCATGGAAAGCATAAGGAGTGGTGTAGCGAAATCATCGGTAAAAAGAGTGTACTTAGAAAGAGGTAATTACTTAATAAAGGGACATACTCAAGGAAATATAAAGGTAATTAATAAGAAGACTGAAGAAGAGCAGATCATTAAGATAGTTGATGTTGAAGGAGTTGTCGGAGCGTCAACATTATATGAAGACCCGTTTGGAAATATTTGGTTTTATACTTGGGGAGGAGGATTTTTTAGACTTCAAGAAAAAAAAGGAATTAAACTATTTGACGGCACGAAAATAGAAGCTCCGTTTATCTTAGGTTTTGAAGAAGAGAAAACGGGAATGTGGATAGCTACAAACGAAGGCTTATACTTTTTGAATGAAGACGAAGAAATTGAGAACGCACTGAATGCAAGAAACGAAAAAGTTGGAAGCATTTGGTCTCTCGAAAAAGATAATGACGGGCTTTGGTTAGCAACACGAACCAATGGTTTACTTTTAATTCCTGAGCAGTCAATTCAAAAAAAAGAACTCGAATTAGTCTCATTTAACAAACAGAATAGTCTATTACTTTCAGATAATGTTCATCAAGTTTTAAGGGATTCCAGAGGCTGGCTTTGGATTGGATATCAGGGAGAAGGAATTCAGATTATTAAAAACGTTGAACAATGGCTGAATGACGAACCTGCAAATCTACTAACGCTGGGCAACACTGGATTAGAAAATGCAATAAATAGCAATAGTATTCGAAAGTTATACCAAGATAATGATGGAAATATTTGGGTAGCAACAACAGATAATGGGCTTAATCACATTACATTTTCAGGAGAGACTATTTCTAAGATTCAGTTTTTTCAAAGTAATGAAGCATCGCCTTTGAAAATTTCACATAAAGATGCCAGAAGCATATTTCACCAAAATGATTCAACATATTGGTTTGCATCTTATGGTGGCGGAATTACTCGTTGGATTCCAGAAACAAGTCAATTACTAAACCTTAGAACACCTGATGGTTTACCAAACAATAGTGTTTACGGTATACTGGGTGATGAAAACAAAGACTTTATTTGGATGAGCACAAATAATGGTTTAGGCAGATTAGATACTAAGGCTCTAACATTTACCAATTTTTCTGAAACAGATGGATTGCAGAATAATGAGTTTAACACAGGGGCATTTTATAAAAGTTCGAAAGGACATCTTTATTTTGGGGGAGTTAACGGATTTAACATAATCAATACCAGCGAGCTTACTGTTAACGACACACCGCCAAAGGTTTTTTTAACAGAAATAAACTTGTTTAATGAAATTTTAGAAAGTGATAGCTCGGTTCTGTTCAAAAAAAATCTAACACTCAATCATAACGAGAATTTTTTATCCTTTGAGTTTGCTGCATTAGATTATGAAGAGCCATTCGAGAATAAGTTTGCACATAAAATGGAAGGCGTTGATCTAGACTGGGTTTATTCAGATAACAGGAATTTCGCCGATTATCCAAATCTTAAGCCTGGGAAATATACATTCTTTGTTAAAGCAGCAAATAAATATGGGGCATGGAACGAGGAAGGAGTGAGTTTAAATATTCAAGTACTACCACCATGGTGGCAAACCTGGTGGTTTAGAACACTCTACTTGTTAACTTTAATAGGTCTTGCAGTTGGCTTGATTCGATATTACTCCCAAAAAAGATTGAAGGAACAGCTTAGACAGCTAGAGTTAAAAAATAAATTAAGAAACGAACGCGAACGCATTTCTAGAGATTTGCATGATCATGTAGGAGCACAACTTGCAAATATCATCACAGGTCTTACTCTTATCGATAAGTATGCAGAAATTGATGAGAAAGAGAAGTCAGTGAAGTTAATGAAGTCATTGAGAGGAGATGCTGAAGTTACTATTAAGCAGTTAAGAGAAACTATTTGGGCGTTAAATCAGAATGAGCTAAATCTTGAAGGCTTTACCAATCACTTAAACTCCTACTTTAAAAATCAGAGCGCATTAATGGATCAGTTATCACTAACCGTAAATGTTGAAGCTGACGAATCAACCATTTTATCTGCCGCTCAAGCATTAAATCTATTTAGAATAATTCAAGAAGCATCGCAAAATACGCTCAAGTATGCTAACGCAAAAAAGATAGATATCAACTTTAAAAGCGAGCAAGGAACCTTAGAAGTTTCAATTATTGATGACGGAATTTTTAAAACGGAAAACCAAAGCCTTAATGGCGGATATGGAATGAGAAACATGAAAAAAAGAGCGCAAGAAATTCAAGGCGAAGTATTCATTTCTATTGAAGAAGGCACTAGCATAAGAGTGGTTATTCCTATTTAAATAGTAAGGTAAAAATCACCACTTTGAGGTATTGGTATGGTTATGAAATTGTAAGATACTTCTGTATATAAAAACACTATGGATACAGAACAAACAAAAAGAATAAGAGTCAGTATTGTTGAAGATCATGATATCTTTAGAAAACGACTTACCGAATTACTACAGTTTTATTCTGAATTAGAAGTAATTTTTGTTGCAGATTCAGCGGAATCTTTTTTCTCAAAGCTAGACAGAGCCAATGAAGATGAATTGCCAGAAGTCATACTAATGGATATAGAACTTCCGGGAATGTCTGGGATAGAGGCTACTTTTCAGATAAAGCAACAGCACTCTGAAGTTGAAGTAATTATGTTTACTGTATTTGAAGATGATGAACGTATTTTCGAGTCGATTAATGTTGGAGCATCAGGGTATTTACTTAAAGATACCGCAATAGATATGGTAGTTAATTCAATCAAAGAAATTAAGGCTGGTGGTTCAGCTATTTCCCCATCGATAGCGAAAAAAGTATTGGACATGGTGAAAAACCCAATAGAAAAAAAGCAAGAGAATACAGAAGAAGTTCCATTCGATTTAAGCCCTGCAGAATTAAAAATACTTGAACATGTGGTTGAAGGAAAAACAAATAAGCAGATTGCAGAAGATGTTTTTCTAAGTCCATGGACTGTAAAAACGCACATCAAAAATATATATAAAAAAATGCATGTAAATTCACGTGCAGCAGCAGTAAGGCTTGCACTCAAGAGAAACATAGCATAATTACTTAACCAAGAATACCCCATTCGGGTGATTTACTGACTCATTTATTTATAGGATTTTTGTATTGGTACAGTCTCGAAAATGAGATACTAAAGCTAATTTCAAATAATATAAGCAGTATGAAAAGAGTTGCGCTCCTAATCGTCCTTTCCATAATTACAACAAGCATAATTTATGGACAAACAGAAGTACAGAAAACAATAGACAAGCAATATATTAATAAGGCGCACAAAGCCTTTTTATATCAAGTTTCACCACAAATAAAAGCGGCCGATAAATGGGCGCTAGAAATAAGTAGGCTACAAGAGCAATCACCATATTTATCAAAACTAGCTGATGAAATAAATTCTGATACAACTCTTTCATACGAAGAATACAAATCATATGAGGATAGTGTATTTAGACCGCAAAAAGTTTTGCGATATGCTTCTAGTGGTAGCAGTAGTAAATCTCAGGGCTTTTATAACGAACATGTTTGGATTGCAGATAGCATGCATTGGGCGCCTAAAAGCCTTCAGAATAGATACTATGATGAGACTTATGGTGATAGTTCAATTACATATTACTATAACTTTGGTGAATACGAACCTTATTATGGGGTACGATATAAGAACCCTCTTGAAGCGGCAGAGGGAGCCGATTCAGAAACTACTTGGGACTACTATTCTCCCGAATCGGGATGGCAAAAAAATTCGAGAGACCTTCGGTATCAAAATGAATTAGGACAAGATACTTTAACGGTCAGATATGAATATAATATGGACATTGAAAGCTATCAGATTTCTGCAAAAAATAGATATAAAGCTGAAGAGAATTATTATTTCTATTCGACGGAGTATTTTTCAAAGGGAAAGATTTACAATAAAAGAATACAGGAAATAACCCCAGAATTTGAAAGAAGCGAAAACATATATTATGCAAATGGAGCTATTGGTAAGGAAGACGGAGAGGTAATATCAGGGGATAAAAGTTTTACCAAAATAGAAGAGGGGAATAGATATATCTATCAAGTAAGTAAAGTTTATGATTCTCAACTCATGAAATGGGTAGGAGATGATAGCTTGAGATTCAATTATCTAGATAATGATACTAAAACAGAAGCAATTGGTTATGAATGGAATGATTCTGTTTGGGTATTTTCACAAGCTTATACAAGTTTTCAGCGCACATTAAGTAACGATGAAATAGTAGTAGATTCAGTAGTTGTATATCATGTTGATTATAATGAAACAACAATGATGAACGAGATTATGGGCGTTGAACTTAAAACAGAAATGGACTACGATCAGTTTGCAAACCAAATTGAAGTTAGAACATTCAGCATTGTTGGGGATAGTCTTGTGCTCACATCCAGAACAGTTAGAGAATTTCAAGCGCTGGAAAATTATCTGGGCGTAGTTTATTACACACAAAGTAAACAAGTGCAGTATTCAAGAGATTATTTCACTGGTGAATTCTATATGACAAATGTGTATGAAACTAAGTATAGCGCTGATGGCGTATATTTAGGTAATTCAAGTTTTAACTTTTCAACTGCTGGCGATACTACGTACGGCTACATAAATCAAGTTGAATTGCTAAAAGATGGTAGTACCGTTCGAGCAAGGTTTGATTGGGATTATACATTGAAGAAGTTAATACTAAGGAGCTATCAGATAACGGGCCGTAAAACAACAGGTTCAGGAGAAGATGATTTGACTCGAAACTTCAATCAAACTCTATATTCAAGTATATATAATGGACAAGAAGCTATAACAAGAAACTTAAATGCTTATGCTAGTTACCCAGGAATTTTCAATGATGGTCCTATTATTGCTGAAATAGGTGATACGCTTATGTTTTATGTAAGCGGTCTAAACCCAGATCTAAGCATCCCAATAATAGAAGTAAGTAATATGCCTGCAACGGCAACCTTCGACTCAGAAACCCGCCGTTTCTTTTGGATTGTAGACGAAGAGAATCCATCACCAATGACCTATAAGGCAACACGAGGTGATAAGTATGTAACTGCAGAGGTAGAATTTATAAACGAACAATTTGCAGTTAGTTCAGAAGCGGAAGAAAACCCAAATGAATTCAAGTTATCTCAAAACTATCCGAATCCATTTAATCCAAGTACGAATATTTCGTTTTCTCTTCCCTCATCAGGAGAAGTGGGCTTGAAAGTTTATAACCTACTAGGTCAGGAAGTTGCAACACTTATTAATAATCGCATGAATGCTGGCGCTCATACCGTTCAATTTGACGCCTCAAGGCTAGCAAGTGGAGTATATATCTACAGATTAGTTAGCGGAGGATTCTCTAAAACTAAAAAAATGATGCTGATTAAGTAAAGTATTGAACTCCAGTAGGATATAGCGAAAATACCCTTAACAGGGGATCGAAAAGTAATCCCGATTTTAGTTATATGAATGCATCTATTAACTAATAAAGGGTGCACAAAATGAAATGGCTAAAATTGGGATTACTTTTCTATTCCATAATAATTCTCTCTGGCAGTATTAGAGCTCAACAATGGATTAATACTTGGGGACCAGAAGGTGGGACAATTCTGGAACTTGTTGAAAATGATGGGAAACTTTATGGGAGAACGGGAACAAATATCTACGTTTCCGAAGATAATGGAGATAGTTGGACAATATTAGGTGGAGAAGAATTTAACAATATTACACCTGGAAATTTAACCTCTACTTCTTTTGGGGTTCATTTTACTACAACTTCGTCTAAGGTCTCTAGTATTTATGACGGATCTACAATTGAGGCCTCGGCAGAAGGGTTCGGTCAGTTCGAATTCCCTGCTAAAATCATACATGTTAAAGACACACTATTTGCAGTTGCAGGGGCTAATCTATATAAATCTATAGATGGAGCAAAAAACTGGATAAAAGCTGGTACGGTAGGTGCGGGCGATGCGATATTTGGAGTAGACGATATTGTAGTTTCCTCCTCATTTACAGCGGGTATTAAAGCGTCTTTTGATGGTGGCGTTACTTTTGAAGCATTTGGGCCTACGGTTTCTTTTGAACTTGTAAATTCTTTGGCAAAACTTGATGATAAATACGTTTTAGCAACTACAGGTGGGGCTTGGGCTAAAAACACATCCGGAGAATGGGAAAAAACATTTATTAAAACAGGAAGTTTTTCAAATCTGGCGGTGATTGAAGGTAAAATATATGGACTAAATGGGAGCGTTTCTGTTGTTGGCGGAGCAATAGTAGCTTCAGCAGACGTTTATGCCAGTGCTGATACCGGTAAAACATGGACGTTAGTTGAAATTGAAAGTGATACCAAGCCCCTATATGGCGATCACAACAAAGTGGTGGCTGTTGGTGATAATCTTTATGCAACAGCCATTCAAAAGAGTAATGCCCTAGTGTCTACAGATGGTGGGTTAAACTGGACTTCTTTGGGTACTGAAGGGTTAAGAAACCCTTTAACAAGAGGGATTTTTCCCATTGAGGACGATATATATGTAACAACTAACGGAGGAGCAGGAACTGGGCAATATGGATTTGGAGTTTTCAAATCTTCAGATAAAGGCACAAGTTGGTCGCAAGTATCCATTGAATTACCAGAAGGACATAATGGCTCTTTCTACACAGTAAGAAAAAATGGCGAAAATTTATATGCGTGCTCATATGCTGGGTTATTTATTAGCTCCGACGGAGGAGACTCATGGTCTATTTTAGAAGGAACAGAGGAGTGGTATATCAGCGATATCCATTTTACTGAGAATCTTTGGATTATGGCAGGCAGTGATGGGTTTTCAAGAATATGGACTTCTTCTGATGCAGGAGCTAATTGGGAAACTCACTACCAAGGAATTGGAGCAATATTCGAGACATTCCATGTAAATAATGATAATAGTGGAATTGTAATCGGTTCTAATACAGCATTGATAGCTAGTTCTCAAGATCTTGGTGCAACTTGGCAGTTTGCCGCTAATGATAAAGGATTAGCGTTGGGTGGAGGGTATTTTAATATTGGTTCTATAGACACAATGTTTTACACCAAGAGTAATGCTTCGGCCAATATATATAAATCAAGTGACCATGGTATTAATTGGGAAAAAGCAACTGATTTGGAAGGCCTCAAGGGTGTAACGGTAGAGTTGATTTTTTCGAACAACGAAACCTTATATGTATATGGATCCACCTTTGCAATTGTTGATGGAGCCTTCGTTAATAATTACGCAATTTATAAAAGCACAGACGGAGTAAATTTTGAGAAATCGATAGAATTACATGGAACCCCAAAGGGATATTCAAGTCCAATGTTTACTTTTGTTGGAGATGAATTATTTCTAGGATATAGTGGAGCTCCAATCTTCAAATATTCATCAGAGGATGTAGGGACTGTTAATGAGGAGGTTGAATTTGAAAAAGATCAGTTTATTCTTTCCCAAAACTATCCGAATCCATTTAACCCAACTACAAATATTTCATTCAATTTACCGAAAGCAGGTAACGTGACTCTAAAAGTATACAATATGCTTGGGCAACAAGTGGCAACTTTAGTGAATGGAAGAATGTCTGCAGGAATTCAAGTAGTAACATTTGACGCCTCTCAACTTTCAAGTGGAATGTATCTATACCAAATACAGTCGGGTAATTACATTCGAACCCGAAAAATGATGTTGATTAAATAATTAATGAGTGAGCTAAAAAGGTGATTTAGTGATTTGGCTTTTTTCACTTTATCACCTTTTTCTCATAATCATTTCATTCTACTTAATGCCAAAGCATGAAGCATCCAAGAGGGTAAATCTTTCTTTGGGTCTCTTTTGGTCATATCCACATAAAGCCCAATTTTTTTTGCAATGGGAACTTTATGGGTTTCCACAAACTCGATTAGAGTTCCATCCGGATCTTCAATATATGTAAAACGCCCAGCAGCTTCGCCCATGTCGAAGCTGTTGGCACTATCTACAGTAAAATTAAATCCGGCGTTTTCGCACTCTTCCTTTAATACATCCATACCTTGAACATCAAAGCAGAGATGAATAAACCCTAAGTCTCCCCAATATCTATTTTCAAAAATTAGTTTGGGTTTTCGTCTTCCATCTAAACACTGCACTAACTCAATTTCCGTAGGCCCAAAAACTTTACTAAAGCCACCTTTTCTAGGTTCAGAATGTCGAAGGAGAACACGTCTATATTTTTGATCGCCAGCTGGAAGCCCATCAAAATCAGCAAAAGAATCAGATTCATCATACACTACTTCATCATATCCTAAAATATCAGAATATAACGTCATCGATTTGTCAATATCGGTTGAGCCGATGATTGCCCCAGAAACACCGCCCGTGGTTTTTCTTTCTTTCTTTTTGAACCACCCGAGCCCTTTTACCACATTAAAGATATTGCCGTTTAAATCTTCCACAAAAAAGTTAAGATCTCCAGCTGGATTTTCTTTAAGTGATGTAAGAACATTTAATCCAGCGCCGTTAAACTGTTCGTACGTTTCTTTCACGTCAATCGATTTAATTTTTGCAATGTTGATTCCCAAATCCCCAAGCTGAGGTTCGAAAGAAGGAGCAACAGGAGTTCGGCTCGTATACTGCCAAATCTCAAAACCGCCACCACCACGCATACTTAAAGTCAAAATTGCTCTACGGTCGTGAGGTTTCCCACCAGTATAGGGAAGCATTAAATCAGCTGTTGCGGAATCATCAAAAACTTTGATATCCATTCCAAAATACTTTCGATACCACTCGGTGGCTTCTTCTACATTTGGGTTCCCGATTCCAATCTGCTGAATTCCTGAAATTACTTTTTCCATGTTGTTTTTTTCGAAATGAATATTCGTTTATAAACTAAGAAGAAATTCTTTAAAGCCCGAGGTATTGTACTTAGCCATTCCACGTTTTTCCATAACAATATCACCTTCCGGAGAAATTATATAGGTTGTAGGAACAACGGAACTGTTATACACTCCTGGTTGTCGACCTCTTAGAAAATAGACAGGCATTGTAAACTCTTTTCGTTTCATGAAAGCACGAGCTTTTTCATGATCTTCATCCAGCGATAGCATCACAAAAACAATATTTTCATTTTCTGATATATCCTCATATAAACCCTGAATGTTGGGCATCTCAGCAATGCAAGGCGGGCACCAGGTCGCCCAAAAGTTTAAAAAAATGGTTTTGCCTTCGGACTCCTTAAGTGAAGTCTGATCTCCAGTTAGAGATATTAGTGGCATGTCAAAATTTGCTTTTTTGATGTCCGAAGCGTCTATTTCTGTATCTGGGCGTAAAATTCCAGTAGAAAGAAGAATACGCTGAAGTCCACCAATTACCTCAGTATGTAATCCAGTAAAATAAAGGATACCAAATATCCCCAAGATAATTCCCCATTCTTTAAGGGCTTTCTTGATCTGACTTGTACTCTTTTTTGAATCTTTGCTCATTTGAGAAAGGTTGAGATTTCTTTAAGTGATTTTTTAGTGATATCAGGAACTTCTACGCCTTCCTCAGGATAACCAACAACAAGAAGTAAAAATGCTTTTTCATGAGAAGGACGTTTCATGATTTCATTCAAAAACCCCATTGGGCTTGGGGTATGAGTTAATGTTGCAAGCCCGGCATTATGGAGTGCAGTGATCAGAATTCCAGTTGCAATACCAACCGATTCTTTGACATAATAGTGCTTTTCTTTTTTGCCGGCTTCAGTTAGATGATAACTTTGGGCAAAAACACCTATCAGATAAGGAGCTGTTTCCAAAAAAGGTTTGTGCTCATCGGTTCCAAATGGATGTAAATCTTCAAGCCAATCCTCCGGCGCTCTTCGATGGTAAAACTCCCGTTCCTCTTCTTCAGCCGCTTCTCTGATTTTCGATTTAATTTCAGGGTCTGATACAACGGCAAAATGCCAAGGTTGCTTATTGGCTCCATTTGGAGCGGTACCAGCTGCAAGGATACACGTTTCAATTATTTTCTGATCTACAGGACGATCCGAAAACTCCCTTACAGTTCTTCGCGATTTAATCATCTCATAAAATGTGTTTGCCCGAGCAAGCATTTCCTTGCCCGAATACTCTGTGTAATCTGGAAGTGGTATAAAATTGGCTTCTTTCATCAAAAAAGGAATACAAATTTAAGTTGATAAGGAAACCTATTTACTTATTAACTTATTACCAACTGTTACTTTACTCCAGAACCTTTAGCCAACCACCAAGGATGAGCTTCTATTACAAGTCTACCAGCCTTTACCATCGGGTCATTACTTGCAAGCTCAATGGCTTTCTCTATAGTCGGCACATTGTAAACTGAAAATCCACGGATATCTCCGGTTCCATCAGTTGGACCATTTAAGTTGATGATGCCTTCAACATATAAACCCCCAAGATAAGCTAAATGAGCATTTTGTAGCTCAGCAGCCTCTTCTTCACTTTGACTTCGGGTTGGCCCAGATTTTAAAAAAACAATGAAATATTTTTGCATAGTGAACATTTCACCTTCCCACTCATATTCAAATGTTTCAGGTTGTTGAATAGAGGTAGAATCTTGAGCGAAAGAACTAGTTGCAATTGCCAACAGCCCAAGCATTAAAAGAAATCGTTTCATAATTGTATTGATATGGTTAAAAGTAGATAGGGAATAAGTGTGGGTTTAAATATAAAATCTATTTATTTGTTACAAAATCGAGCCATTCAATCTGTTCATTAAGTCTTTCTAAATATCGTGGTCGAAGTTCTAATTCCGAAACCGCATCAATCCATTGTTGTGATTTATCAAATTCTTCTAAATAGATGAGACGATCAATAAGTAACTCGTAAACATCAAACCAATCCTGGTTTTTTGATTGTAAATATGATATCGAAGTAAAAGCTGTTAAATCTGCTTTCAGATAAAATGCTGCTGTTTGTTGAATGGTAAGCATTTGATTTGCAAGATTCATAGATGGGAATACATCCACTGAAGGCAAATCCATTTTATACCTGACAGAATTAAATTGATTCCACTGCAAGGTATCGTTGCGGAGCTCAAACGAATATTTAAAAGAACCAGGCAACTGCCCAGGTAGTAAGTTCCAAACCATTTCAAGTTGATCGTATGCGTCAGCCCATTCTTTCTTCAAAGCAAAAGCGTCAGCTCTTAAAATGCTAAAATTTGGAATAGAGTCATTTGCGTCAATAGCATTAATTACTAGGTCATACTTCCCAAACTCAAGCTGATACTGAAGCCATTTTTGTTTGATAGTGAGATATTGAGGAGCCAATTCATACAAATTTTCTACAATGGGTAGGGCTTTCTCTTTTATGTTTATGGTCTCAAATAAACGAATCTGATCCCATAACTCCATAATTGGAGTTACCATATGAGGACAGTTTTTCTGGAAAATGGAGCGCTGACTAAAAATGAAATTCGAAACTTGTTGATCAACCGAATCGATTTCTAATGCTGGTAACGATTGATGCCAGCCTTCTACCAGACTTTCGAACGAAAGGTTATAAGCGTCTTCAAAATTAGATGTTGAATACGCTTCTTTAAAATTAGAAACGGGGTAATTATCCAACAAGTAACGAACAAATGATCCTGATGTAGTATAGCTGATTGCCCCAGCACTTGAATAAAAACCAGAAATTGTAAGTGCAGATTTCATTTGTTCTGGCGATGGATAGGGTGGATCAGCGGCCAATATTTGGTCTAAGGTAGATTGTGGTGAAGCATCTTTTGCAATCGCTTCTGAAAGTCCTTCAATCAAACCAATACTCCAGCTTCCATTAAACAATGAGTTCCCAAATTGTTTTGAAATCACATGAACAAGCTCATGTTTAAGAACTGCTTCTAAATGTTCTTTCGCAATATGAAGCTGATCCTGCTCTAACCAAACGGGTACATAACTGGTGAATTTTGCCCCCACTAATTCTTTCTTTTGCCATGCGCTGAAGTATATAAAGCTTTCAATTTTTCTATTCTCAGGCCAATCAATTTCGAGTTGGTTTACGATTTGATTGAAGTGAAATTCATGTTTTAATGCCCAGTATTCTATCTCATGAACTGAGAACCTTTCTTCAGAAAAATATATATCGAAATGTTCGGTTTGATAGAGTGTTAATCTTGATTTTAATTCACTTCTTGGGGTAATTATCTGAAAGTCAGCAAGTGAGAAATATGCAGGAATAAGTAGTGTAATTGAAATTAGTACGATTAATTTAGTAATAAGTGATCGTTTCCAATCGGGTAGGAACCAAAGCAAAAGAATCCATAGTAAGGTGATTCCCCGATAGAAAAAAAGACTAAAAGTAATTGTAACGGATTCATCATAAATGGGACCGGGCCACGCTCCCCACACATGGTTGAAAAAATAAACCTGTGGAAGGGTGAAAAACTCCATCAATAAAACGACGATAGATATAAATAGCAGGCTGAAAACGGTTAAAAATGTAGGAAATGGAACCGTTAATTTTCTATAAAAACGACCCATTGCTACTCCAAATAAAACACTTGGAATAGGAATCAAGAGCCAAAAACCAACGCCATGCCAGCTAAGACAATTGGAGTAGTAGGAATAGAATAAAAGAGGAAGCCCAAAAAGGTATATTGCTCGGAATACTTTTAAAACGACGCTAGAATCTTTTTTAAGGATAAGTTTACTGGACACAATTCCTCCCCAAAAACATCCGACCGTCGCAGCAACTAGTGCCGACTCAAAATGGAAATCACCAAGCAGAGGAATTGGGATAAGAAAGACTCCAAGTAAAACCGGAAGTAAATATTTAAGGGATTTTTTCAAAAAAAAATACTTTCAATTAGTTAACCTGTAGATAAGGAAATATCAGATTCCTTTACAACTTATCTAATCTAGTAATTGTGCCGAAGCAAGTACCCAATAAATGAGCCAAAATTGTAACGGTAAGCGAAGAAGAGTTGCTAAAGTGAACAATGAAAACCCTCTTTTTTTGAAAGCCTTTTGATACATGTCAAGATTGGCTGGGAAAACAGCGGCAAGTAGCAGGGCTAAACCAATGGCTGAAAATGTTCTTAAAAAAGGAATCATAATTCCTATTCCACCCAACACTTCAAAAACACCACTCAAAAAAACCATAGCTTTATGATTTGGAATATAATTGGGCATAATTTTCATATATATCTTCGGAAAAATGAAATGCAGGATGCCTGCTAATATGAATATTACTCCGATTAGGTATACATGATTTGAAATATCAGAGAAGAAAGCGATCATTTTTTAAACATCGCGGTTAGTACAAAAAAGAGATTCTCTTTTCTTTCCATTAATCTTCTGGTGAAATAGGGAAACCAATCGGTACCAAATGGAACATAAACCCGCGTTCTATAACCTAGTTTGGTAAGGTCTACCATGGTTTCTTCTCGTAAACCATAAAGCATTTGAATTTCAAAGCTGTCGATTGAAATATTTTTTTCTGCTGCATAGCTTCGAAGCCAGTTGATTAACTCATCATCATGAGATCCAAAACGAGGGAAGGATGTTTTATCTAGCAAAATTTCAGCACATTTTTTGTAAGCTTCTTTAATAGTCGACATATTTTGATGTGCTATACCAGCGGGCTCTTTATAGGCTCCTTTTACTAGTCGAATATCAGCATTTATGCCAGACAAATCTTTAATATCATCTATGCTTCGATGGAGCATTGATTGAATAACCGTACCCACATGTTTATTACCGTATTTTGCATGTGCATCTTTAAAAATATCTATGGTGATTTGGGTGTAATCGCTGCCCTCCATATCAATACGAACAAATTGATTCTGACTTTTTGCAACATCAAGCAATTTAAATAGATTTTCTTTGCAGTATGCCGGGTCAATATCCAGCCCCATCATAGTAAGCTTGATAGAAATACTACTTAAAAGTTCATGATCTTTTATACCCTTTAATAAAGCGATATAGGAGTCCACGGTTTCATCCGCAGCTTTTTTATCCGTGATATTTTCCCCTAGCAAATCTAAAGTAAGCCTTAAATTTCGGCTATTTAGGTATTGCGCTTTAGGAACAGATTCTTGAAAGGTTTCGCCAGCTACAAAACGCTTTGCAAGTACAAAAGGTAGTTTCATTCAAGTCATTTTAATTGATGATTCAATAATAAGAAATACTGAGATTCTCTTCCTACACATAAAAATCTGGTAACGTTCAAAAAAGCAAGGAGTCTTATTAAGCATGAAACTTACACATGAACAAAGCGTAGTGCGCATTTGTTAACTAAATCATGATATCATGAAATCAAATAATAGAATTTTAAAAAGCTTGTTCACTGTTAGTTTAGTGATGATTGTAATCCTGTTTGGAACAAAATTATCATTAGCTCAACAGGCATATTCAATCCAGGAATTTGCCGTTTCTGACAACTCAAAAATAGAAGTTAGAACCTCTGGTGGAAGCATAGAATTGATTGGTGAAAGTACGGATGAAGTTCGGGTTGAGATGTATGTTCGTAAAAGAGGTAGAGTACTAGACAGAAGCGATACAGATTTAGATGATTGGGAGATTCGAATCGAGAAAGAAGGAAATACTGTATATGCTATTGCAAAAAGAGAAGGGAGAAGTTGGGGGAATAATAATCTAAGTATTTCATTTAAAGTGTATGCACCCACTAAGTCGATGAGCGATTTGAGAACGAGCGGTGGAAGTATTCGTTTAGAAAACTTAATAGGCGATCAAACAGCAAAAACAAGTGGTGGTAGTATTGAGGCAGAGCAAATTGGTGGAAATGTATCGCTAAAAACTTCGGGGGGAAGTATTACACTATCTGATATAGAAGGTTATGCTGAAGTAAATACCAGTGGCGGAAGAATCAGAGGAGAAAAAATCACAGGCGGAATTGATGCAAAAACATCCGGGGGATCAATTACTCTTGATGGTATTTCAGGAAACGTTGAGGCGAAAACGAGTGGAGGATCAATTGATGCCGAAGTTTTAAGCCCGGATGAATTTATCGAATTAAGAACTTCAGGTGGAAGCATTACTGTAACCGTGCCGAAAGACCTCGGATATGATTTAGACCTAGGCGGAAACAGAGTTCGCGCAGACCTTCACAATTTTCAGGGTGAGATGGACAAAAACGATATGGAAGGAACCATGAACGGAGGAGGAACAAAGCTTAGAGCAAGAACCTCTGGTGGTTCCGTAAATCTAAGATACTTGTAGTCACGTCACTCCAAGATTAGTTAGTTACAAAGCCAAAAGGCGAGGGATGATATCTCTCGCCTTTTTTTATTCCCCATTTGCGAGGAGCGTATGCGACGAAGCAATCTCCCGAGTCCAGCAAAGGAGATCACGTCGCTTGGCTCGTGAATGGGTTTATTTTACGTGGAGCGTATGCGACGAAGCAATCTCCCGAGTCCAGCAAAGGAGATCACTTTGCTTTGGTCGTGAATGGTGGCATTGAGAAAAGTTTTGCCCTTTGCGAACGAAGTGAAGCAATCTCCCGAGACTAGCCACCGAGGTCACTTTGCTTTGGTCGTGAATGTGACATACTCGAAGATACAACCCTGATATCTCGTTATTCTTTTTAGGAATAAAGCGTATTGTTTGAAGTTGTACTTCATAAAAATTTCATGTACTACTACTTAATTGTAAATCCCTAAATTCTAATGTAAGGAATCGCTTTCAGATGGCTCTTACATAAAAGTACTTTCAAATACTCAGGTCTTAACTATAAACAACAAGTAGAGAAAATGAAAAGCCTATTATACTCAATAACAATTTTGTCTTTATCTGTCGGTTCGAGTTTTTCAGCTAAAGCACAACCCGATACTGTACCAGTTCCTATTCAATTCTCGATAACAAGTACAGGAATAAATAGGTTTATTGCCGACCAATGGAGTTCGGTAACACATACTTGGACATGAACTTATCAAGGACTTTCCTATAACATTGATCTAAAGAGACCAGTAGTTGATCTTTCAGAAAACACATTTAAAGTAATCCTGAGTTTACAAATTAATGCAACGGTAGGTGGTACTACAGTTTATAATGATATCACTTCAATTTCTCCAGAAGTAGTAATACCGGTAACAATACTAAATCCGGACAGCGTAATTGAGGATATTAGAACTGAGTATGACAATTTAGAAGCAGCTATAGACGCCAACCCGTTCATTCCTGACCAACGAATTCGGGATGTTCTGGAAGATAAGCTAGAAGATATAGAATGGATCATATATCAAGGCGAAGTCTTAACACAAACTAGTATTAGATGGACTGAAACTTCTGATGTGGGATTCTATGGATTCCCGGAAATTTCTTTTGCTATTACTGAAGGGGAGTTGGTCTTTACTATTTCTCCTAAAATATATGGAAATGAACCAGAGTATAGATTTTTATTTAATAGATATTTTGACGATGAGTCCACAATTACTGTGTTATCAAACAATAAGTTTTTTATTCAAAGCATAAAACTTTTGAACAGTTCGGCACTTATTGCATCGAATTCTAGTGTCAATAAGGAAGCGACAAGTAATAATGGCTGGCAGCACCTAGGTGAATATGCATATAGTGCGTCCATTTCACTAAATCATAGTGATATTGATGCAGGCATTTACCCAGTTGTTAAAATTCAAATAAAAAGAGAGAGTATAGAAACAGTTTGGGCTATTGCCATCACTGGTTCTGCAATTCCACCGCTTACAGGCTGGTTTGAGTTTAATTCTGTTTCATCTATTTTTGGGGAATGAAACTGTTGCAATTGATTAATCGGTGGATAGCTAAAACAATGAAAAAAAATTATTTAAGAACTTTCTTTTTGTGTTTCACTTTAATTGTGAACATACAGCCATTTTTAAATGCACAGTCAGCAGGATTGGGACAATTTTTTCTGTCAGGGAACATGGGGGGGTATTCTTTTTCCAAAGAGATAAAAAAAGAGGCATACGGGACTGTACCTGAATTCGAGTATGGTGGAACTGCTGGATTCCCTGTTGGAAGCCTTACACATATTTATATAAAAGGTGCATACTTTGAATCGAATGGTGACAATGTTGAAGATTGGGTTCAAATTGATGGCGAAGGGAATCTTGTAAAAGAAGAGAGACGGGCTAATGGTACTTCAAATTTTAAAATGTGGAGGATTAATGCAGGCTTTCAACACGCTTTTCTTTTGCAAGATAAGCTTTATTTGCTCCTAAATGGCGGAGCCACTTTTATAAGGGCTATGGACAGAATCCAGCGAATGGGAGAAGAACCGTTTAAAGATAACCGTGAGGGTTGGTTGGGCTTTTTTGGTGGGCTCGGAATCGAAAAAAAATTTGAAAGCACTGCATTTTCACTTTTCTCAGAAGCTCAATATAACACTACAAATAAAAATCTAATCCTTTGGATTGGCGATTTCGGTGGATATAGTTATTCATTCGGGGTTCGGTATTACTTGCCAGAACCTAAAAAAACATTTCGGTAATATGAATTTTATACGCTTTTATAAATTCAATGCTCTATTACAATCATTCCTTTTGGTACTGTTTATTACAGTTTCCTCCTGCAACACCGGCTCCGACTTCAAAGAAACCTGCGATTTCCCTCCCGGAAACCGCGAGTACTCTTGGCGGGTCGATACAGTAGCATGGTGGCCTTCCACAGTAGCAGGAGTGTGGGCTTTTGCTGATGATGACGCATACGTTATTGGATACATTGTTGATGATACGAGGCCATCGACAATAAGGCCCGGAAGACACTGGAACGGAGAGGAGTGGGAAGATGATATTAATGGAACCTGGGGATTCGATAATGCTACAGAAACCTGGGGGGATATTAAGATTGACCCACGAAATGATGTAACCGGAGACGACCATTTTATGGTCGCTGTAGGCTCATGGGGCATAAACAATACAACCTACGGGGGCGTTGCCGAGTTTGATAACCGAACTAAAACATGGAAAAGTTATCAACTTCAAGCTGCAGAAGGTGAGTTACGTAGTGTCTGGACTAATGGGAAGGGATTCTTCATAGCTGTGGGTGATAATGGCATGGTGTACACCAAAGACGGGTACGAAGCCGAGTGGGAATATTCTAAAGTACCTACAGAGTTTAACCTGTTTCATATTGATGGTGTTTCAAAGACTGAAATATATGTAACAAGCTATCTGTCTTTAGCTTCGGGAATCACATACGAACAATTATGGAAATTCACCGGCACTGCCTGGCAAAAACTCTATGACACCCAAACCCCGGAGGAGGGTGCGCTCCATGCCCTGAATATTCCCTTTGATGGGGTGAATGATATCGCTCCTTATCGCTGCCCCCTCACCGATTCGCTCCAGTTGTACTGGATTGCCAATGAGTCATTTTTACTGACCGGGGAAGGTCAGGGGTTAGCTGTTGAAGCTGTTAACCTCTCCGAAAGGGGCCTGCCTTTGTGGCAAAATGGACGTACCGGTTTATGGGTAGATTTGTTCACCCCCAACGATGTATGGATTTATGGAACCCGGTTCAACTTCTACCACTGGAACGGTTCCAATTTCCGAAAAATGACCATTCCCGGGCTGCCGATTTACGACCAGCAGTTCGGCAAGCAACGCAAAATGGTTAAAACCAGTAGCGGGAAGGTCTTTCTTCCCACCGAAGTCAGCTCACAGGTGTATGTAGTGGCACAAGGAATACCAAATTGATAAGAAATATTTATATAATAATTTAAAGGAGAGCAGTTATGAAGAGGATAGTAAGAATTAACATATTGATAGTATGTATATCATGCTTTTTTTTACAGCAGGTTAAAGCAAATGATGTTCAGGTAAAAATACCTGAAACTTCTGTTAATGCAGTACTGGGAAAGTTGGTCAATGCTAAGTTCTTTTCATATGGTAGTACACATAGTGAAAGTACTATTAGCTATTATAGTCTTAAGGTGAAATCGGCTATTGTTGATATAAAAAATGGAAATCAGTTTGATATAAATATAATTGCTGATGCAAGAGCTAACTTTTCTTTCAGTATCTTTAATTTTGATAAACAACTTGATAATCGAAGTATTACCATTCATGGGCATGTAGAAATTCAAAATCAAGGGTCTGGTTATAAAGTAGTTTTTGTGCCAGATAATTTGACTTATAATCAGGGGGGGGTGGCTAGGTTTAATTATCAATTTAGGTTCAGGTAAGCTTATTGATGTTTTCCCAGAAATTTCCACTAGCGCCGAACTTCCATTTCTTGCTGATGCTGCAACAAGTTTTTTTACCTCAGTTACTCCTGCGCTTACAACAAATACAAATGAAATCATTATCGGGTACACATTAAAAGCGGGGCCGAAATTTGTTACCGCTCAAAATAGGGTTAATGGAAAAACAAGTATTGGAAATATTCAAAAAGTAGATGGAGTGAGTGGAAGTACCATTACCACCTATGATTCTCCCCATGTATTTGAACAAAACACTGGAACTTCAATAAAGGTACAAACCCCGAATGAATTACTCGACGATGCCGGGGAGAAACACAAATATAACTTGTGGGAAAACCAAATAGGACAATCTCAATCCGAAATCGCCACCCGCAGGATTCAGCATCAGGTGGATTCCGATGAAATCCTTTCTGCGGTATTCGAACCTGCCCGAAGAGTTCAACTCGAAAACTCGCTTGAGGGAGGGATAGTTATAGGTGGAACAGTAACCTATTCTGGAACAACGGGTTCCAGTTATGATAATTATGATTTTTATCATCCTACCCAAACAAAAATCATCAATTCAAATGTTTCAAATGGCACTCAGGGTACAAACTGGACTTTTTGGAAATGGAGTGATGGTAATACGAACCAGCAAAGGAATATTATCGTCAATCAGGATATTGATTTAGAGGCTGAGTTTAAGGGGTTACAAGTCACCGATACCCATGCCAATAACGGTGCTACCGGCCAGCGTAAAATAGTTCGAACGGCAGATGGATTCCTTCATCGCGTGTACGAAAGTTTGGGACATATTTGGTACGAAGTTAAATCCCCAACCGGAGATTGGGAGCTGGTTTCCAATATAAACGGGAAGCATATTGATGAAAACGGAGGGAAATCGCCGTCTATATCGGTGAGTTCCATTTCCTTCCCAGATCCTAATAATGTTACCATAGTATGGCAACAAGGCGGGAATATTATTATGCAAACCTTTGAGGCGGATAATGGGAGTTATACCTGGCATATGGACGCTTCATTTTCTACGGGAATAAGTAGTTCATATGACACCAAACCAAATATAGCTTGGAGTGGAATTAACGAATTCACCGTTATATGGCACACTACGTCTGGGATAAAATTTCGAGTCTACTACATTGGAGGTACGTTCCCTTACTATGGATATTTTTCATTAAGAGCCTCGGGTACTATCTCAGGAACAAATAGCTCTTCAATAAACGCCGCAATTTCTGCGGATAAAGATTTTCCATATTCAATTTATGAACTTGCTTGGGTTCAAAATGGAACAGGAGGTGCAAGCTCTATCAAATATAAGACGCTCTATACAGATGAAGTTAGTACTTCGTATCAGTATCCTACTACTCCAATTACCGTTTCAAGTTCTTCTGATTTTAGTAATATGAATGTATCTATCATGACCACCCCTGACTATGCAGTAATTGGTTGGGCATGTAGAAGTACGTCTTATTGGAGCCCAATGAGCTCAAGAGCATGTTTGAGAACATACGATGGAGCTAGTTTATCCAGTTTTTCAACATTCAACCAATCGGTAGCTTCGGTTTCATTGGCAAAGAGTGGAACAGTGAATGACTATTACTTAGCATGGAGCGAAAAGTATTATTACCCTGAAAGCCAGTATAATAACGATGTAAATAAGTATGTGAAGAAAGGGGCGTTTTCCAATAAAAGAACCTTAAATACAACGGCTCCAAATATACAATTATATCATGCTCCATCAGGAAATGACATGAAGTTGTCTGCGTTCTATTCGGGAACGCCAAATTATTATGTACTTTCAAATAGTTTGGAAACAACTTCAAAAGCGGCTTCAGAAACCTCACTTCAAGCACGAGGTATTCATGTAAACAAAAAAGATGAAGCAGGGGCTTATTTTGAAATTGGCTCTATTTTAATTGATAATGAGCAAATACAATTTGTAGAGATACCTGAAGTTGTTACTGGAGAAAACAGATTTAATAGAACACAGAATAAAGACTCATTAATAGAGAAGAAACTGGAAGACGTTACCCCATTCCTAATTTCAGAGCCTTTTAACCTTTCTGAAGAGTCTTCCTTTACATTTACAGAACAGTTTTCAATTGGCGATAGCTTGGCATTAACAAATGTATTAGGGAAAAATGGTGAACTATCATTTTCCGTAGAACTTGTTAATGAGAGTAACACCAGGGTGGTTGCAACTCTTAAATCTGTAAAAATGAGTTCTAAATCATTAAAGTCTCAGAAGGAAAAAGGATATCAAGTCAATATTCCCAAAGAATTAAGTGGGAGGTTTAGGGTGCGGATCACCCCAGAATCAAATCTTGAGGACTTTTCTTTTGAACTCGCCACTTCATATAGAGATGATTCATCCCAAAGTGGAAAAGAAAAAGTTAAGCTTGATCTGGAAGAGGTCAATGTAATCTTAGCGTATGATCTTGGTCAAAACTACCCCAACCCATTCAATCCGAGTACGCAGATTCAATATCAGATTCCGAATGCTGGATTGGTACAACTGGAAGTGTTTGATATCCTAGGCCGTAAAGTTCAGACTCTTGTAAATGAAACCAAGGAAGTAGGAAAGTACACGGTTACTTTTGACGCGTCTGGCTTGGCAAGTGGTGTATATTTGTACCGATTAACTTCCGGGAAATTTATGGCAAGTAAAAAGCTGTTCTTGGTTAAATAATTAATTTTTTTCACCCAGGGCGAGAGATGATATCTCTCGCCTTTTTTTCTCCCATTTGCGAGGAGCGTATGCGACGAAGCAATCTCCCCGGAGTCAATCTCCCAAGTCAGGTCAGGGAGATCACGTCGCTCCGCTCGTGAATGGTGGCATTTAGAAAAGTTTTACCCTTT
>JAVKDD010000004.1:0-3100 GCA_040222455.1 Balneolaceae bacterium
CAGACCTTCCCATCACATAGCCTCATCCTAACACCCGACAAAAAACATGCATCATTCCAGCGTTATTGGCTACTTTTATCAAACAGACAATAACTCCACTTCCAACAAATGGATGATGACGTTTTTTGTCTTGACGTTATAGCCTATGGCCGGAACGCAGATAGATTGCTCCATAATTTCATGTTTGACGAACTAACAAAATACAAACACAGCGATCACTTCTTTTTTAAGCCAACGGACAACTTAAAAGAAGAATGCAACGCACCAACTGATAAAAGTGGATTGTATGTTGTGTATGCGTTGAAAAATGGTCGGATTGAACTCATCTACATTGGAAGATCTGGTAAAATCGAAGCAGATGGAACAATGTTTGTCCGAAAAGCTGGACTTGGTGGAATCAAGGACAGGATTGTGAACGGTCATCAATTTGGAAAAAATCCAAGACGACACGCATGGCCTAACCAAATGAAATTTGAAAGTATAGAAGCTTTGGATGTTTATTGGTATGTAACCCACAACAACCTGTATCAAGACTGTCCAAGAGAACTCGAAAAACAACTTTTGAAAAAACATCTGGATATTTACGGAACCTTACCCCGATGGAATAAGGAGGTTTAAGATTGAAACTATGACAATAAAAGAAGCCATATTAAAAAGCCTTGATGAGATAGCCGGATTGACCAATTACATGGAGGTTCACGATCACATCATTAAGAATAGTTACTATGATTTCGGAAGTGCAAAAACACCTCCTTCAACGGTTTCTGCCCTATTAGGAGATTTCATTAGGAATGGTGATTCAAGGGTCAAAAGGGTCAAACAAGAAGGAGGAACTTACTCATATTATTTAACCAAAAATGAACAGGATATTGGAATTGAGGTTCTTTCTGGTTCAACTGAGACGGCTTCAGTCAAAGTTGAGAAAATCAGCTATAAATCGTACAATGAAAGAGACTTGCACAAACTTTTGAGCAGCTATCTCAAAAACACCAAGATTTATTCCAAAACCATATTTCACGAACAATCCAAATATGGAAAAGACAACAACCAAATCTGGACGCATCCTGATATGGTGGGAGTCAAGTTTCTTAACCTACAGACTAAGGTGAGCCAGAACTTTTTGAAATCCATCAACCGAGTTGACACCTTCAAATTGAGTTCTTATGAAATCAAGAAAGAGATCAACTCTGATGCGGAACTTAAAAAGGCATATTTTCAAGCAGTTTCAAATTCCAGCTGGGCGAACTATGGATATCTGGTTGCATTTGAATTCAGTGATAGCCTATCTGACGAAATGGAACGGCTGAATCAATCATTTGGAATCGGTATCATAGAATTAGCTGCGAACCCCTATCAAAGCAAAATTCTATTTCCCGCAACATATCGTGACCTTGACTTCAAGACAATTGACAAACTCTGCAAAATCAACAAGGAATTTGAACAGTTCATAGAACAGACAGATCGCCTGCTAACCGCCCAAGAACGATACTATAAATCAACTGAAAAGGAACTTGATGAATTCTGTGATGACTACTTTGAAAGTGATACGGAAATTGAGAAGTATTGCAAAGACAAAAACATTCCAAATGGTGAATAAATACCACAAGGCTATAACAGACACTAAGCTCCATAGGCTTACAGAGCTATTTGCCAGGGGAAGTGCAAAACGAAACTTTAATAGATATTTGACCAGCCAAGCCTACGGAGCTTAGTTGGTCGTTACCTTGAATTTTCGCACTCAACAATTTTCCCATCAAATTTGTATCTTTGATATATGAGTAAGGAACAAGTAAAAACAGCAATAAGTGAACTTTTGGACAATACTTCTGAACAAGTACTTCAGGAGGTTTACGACTATTTAAAATCGGTCCAAGGAAAATCTACGGAATCAATTTCACTTTCTCATAACCTAAGGACTATCCTAACTGAAGACAAGGAATTGCTGGAAAGATTGGCTCAATGATTTCAGAAAAGGAGGTTTTTGAAATCCATTCAATTCTTATTGAACGATTTGGTGGAGCGAATGGCGTTAGAGACAAGGAACTGCTAGATTCGGCACTAAATCGACCATATCAGACATTTGACGGAAACGAACTTTATCCAACTCCAATTGATAAAGCTGCAGCAATTCTAGAAAGCATTGTTAAAAACCACCCTTTTACAGATGGTAATAAGCGGACTGGTTACGTGTTAGCTCGACTTCTTCTCATGAACGAACACCTCGATATTGTTGCCGAACAAGAAGAGAAATATGAATTCGTGATTTCAATATCGACCGGTGAACTCTCCTACGATCAAATTAAGGATTGGCTTCATAAAAGAACTCAAGGTAATCGAGTAGACGGCCGTGAGCCATAAAGCCCACGGTGCGCCTCTCACACCACCGTACGTACGGGTCGCGTATACGGCGGTTCGTAAAGCGTAGATTGCCGCTCTTTACACCGACAACCCTTTCCACTACTTCTAAGATAAGGCTACACAAAGGCTCCTTATCGAATTTTCACTTCACAATACGTTCGGTCCTTCATCAACTCGTGAGAACTCCGAATCTCTCATCGGCTCATATCCCATTGACTACTATGACCTCTGCTGACTTCTCAGTCTGCAGCTCGTGCAGTCCGAGATCTCCCCAGGTGAGGACATATTCCCTGCCTGCGGCTAGGCAGGCTTCACCCAATATCCACTAGATCTACTGCACAAGTACTTGATGGCAAGCCACCCTTTGGACGTCAGTATGATCCCGATGCTCGGGACAGGTAGTGCTACCTTATCCGACCTATACAGCCTCCGTATCTAGTTCCTGTTCGTTGGAACCAGGTTTTGCAGTCTTGCTTCCCTGCCTGCGGCAGGCAGGCTTCAGTGCATACCTCACGGTAAACCACCTTGCAACTTGCTAATGCTTCAGGACACGACTCCCGCGCATAAGGGTCTTCCACCCTCTGGAATAATTTGGTATCTTAGATACCAGTTGCCCATGCTGGGCACACACAGACACTAAAATGAATATGCGAACTGAGCCATCTGATATGACAATGCAAACCAGAAACTTTAGTGCTTCTAGTAACAGGGGCGCATACTCATTTTAGTTGGACGTTATCTG
>JAVKDD010000005.1:0-2026 GCA_040222455.1 Balneolaceae bacterium
ATAACGCCCATGTATGAGGCGTGTGCTCTCACTTAGTGGACAGCACTAAAATAGTGAAGTCTGCCGGTGCTTCCAAAGTTTGTAGAAAGCAGTGCGTTCTGAAGTGTAAAAAATCCCGCGAACTGAAGTTTCCAAACAGCACGAAACTTTCTCGGCGGTAGACTCACGGTCAAGTCCCGGTGCAGTTTGTAGAAAGCACTCAAGCACATGCCTTCATACATAATGTTGTGAGGCGTTTATTCCAGTTTGTTTTTACGTATTTCGAAGTAGTTCACGAAGTTTTTAGTTCGATCAAATTCTCCGTTAGCAAGTTCGTTGAAGTAAAGTGCCGAGTCGGATTTGTCAATAATAATCCTGTTTGGAATGAAGTCGTTCGAATATGGTGGTTGGTGAAACACTATAGTATCTTGTTCAAGGTGATAGTCCCCAGAAAGGTGTTCAACGAAACCGAACATTCCGTCAACTCTAGTGTCAAATGTGTTGTCGGCTCGAAGCTTTATTGTAATTGCACTCAAATCGTCAATCAATATTGCTTCTAAAAGAGTTTCTGATTTAAAGAGTTCTGAGTTGATAATGAAAATTACCGAAATTACCGTTAAGCCAAATCCATGGATCACAGCACTAATCTTGTTCGGAGTTAGGCCGTTACGAAAAATTCTTGATACTGTGATAATCAGAGTTATTGCAAATCCAAAAGTTGCAGGAATGATTAACCACCAATACATGAAGGCATAAATTACCATGCCGCCATAAAATTCAGTTGAAACCCACACAAGAGTTCCTACGACTGAGATGAAAGAGAATATGTTAAGCGATTTATTCAAGTTCCGCAGTTATGCCTCACAACGATTAGCTAAGCACAGTCGGCTTAACCTTTCAAATATTTCAAATGTATCCGATTCAGACACCCTTTGCAAACAAGTAAGTAAGCCGATTGGGCTTAGCGCCTGTTGTGGGTAGTGTTTATTCTACTTGAACCGTCCAGTTGTTCTCCATAAGTTCAGTCAATGGAAAGTCATACCGGATATAGTTTTTACTTTTTCTTAGTGAATCCCAATCATTTTTAAGCACTTGTTCATAGTCGAATACGTAAATACTGAGAGTACTGTCCTTGCCACTGGCGACCTCCCAAATCCATTGTTTTGTACTGCCAGGTAGGACTACATTGGTTGTATCTCCCGGGTTAATTCTTGTTCTAATGAAGTAATCTTTTTTGTTGATAGACGGAATGTCTAGAATAGTATCTACTTCATGATCAAAGCAAATAACCCTGTCCGATTTATTTATTATTTGCAGCCGACCATCATAATAATCGCAAGAGACTAAGCCAAGAAAAAGGATTAATACAATTACTCTGTTCATGGTATTTCTGGATATTTCATGTCAAATTCGATTTTTGATATTCCAAGTTTCTTCCTTAGTTGTTCGAAGGTAGATAGTGACAAAGGCCCAATAACCTTGTCTTTTTTGGAGTTCAAGTCAATTATATAGTAGTTGGTGACCTCAGTGTTAATCTGATATCCAGAATGAAAGCCTGAAGTAGGATGTTGCTTCGCAATTATAAAGTTATCATCGTGACCAACTTCAAAAACATATTCGGGAACCAGTCCAATATATGCACCCTCAGATCCTTCAATTTGTTCCGAAATTCCTTGGTTCTCTTGTAGATCAATCCAAAGAACATGATAGTTGCCGGTTATCCTGTCAGAGCCACTGTCAAATAATCCGAAGCAGCTTGTTAAGCTGAATCCAATTGTTAGTATGAAAGTTAGTTGGATTATCCTGTTCATATGCGGTTCGGGCATTACCCACAACGTCAAGACAAAAAACGTCATCATCCATTTGTTGGAAGTGGAGTTATTGTCTGTTTGATAAAAGTAGCCAATAACGCTGGAATGATGCATGTTTTTTGTCGGGTGTTAGGATGAGGCAGCAGGGTTGGGTGAGCAGCCGATTGTATACGAAAAGAGGCTGCGAGGGAGCCGGGCCGTCGTTGTTGTCTATACGCTCTAAAAAAACCAAAGAA
>JAVKDD010000006.1:0-4247 GCA_040222455.1 Balneolaceae bacterium
TCGCGTTAACGACTCGTTGTTTAAATAACCCTCTGCCAATCCTGCCCCACTTATACATAATTCGCCCGGCACCCCAATAGGAACAAGTTCATCTCCATTACCTAATATGTAACACTTTGTGTTGCTTATTGGCTTGCCGATAGGCACTTTGGTTAAGCTTCTTAGATTTGAGGTTGAAAAACTAGTGGAATAAACCGTTCCTTCAGTAGGCCCATAAATATTTTCCAAAAGCATTCCCTCACTAAAAATTTCAAAGTCTTTAACCAAGTACCTAGGCAAATCCTCACCTGCTAAAAAAATGTACCTAAGGTTCTCAAAATATTCGCACTCATTAATTTTCAACTCATCAATAAAAGCCTTGAACATTGAAGGTACAAAATTGATGTGGGTAACTCCTCCCTTATAAACCCACTTTATTATTTCCTTAGTGTCGGACTCATTGCCTGGTGAGAGTATCACTAATGCCCCCCCATTCAAAAACCATCCAAATATTTCGGTAACAGAAACATCGAACATGTAATTGGTTTTCAAAAGCCAACGATCCTCATGCCCAGTCTCATATTTTTCATTCAAAAACTGTATAAGATTGACGATAGAACTATGTTTAATCGTTACACCCTTTGGATTACCTGTGCTTCCGGAGGTATATATCACATATGCAAGTCCATCTAACTCAGATTTGTTTTCCACTGGGTCCAGATTCTGAGAGAATTTTATCTTGGTGTCAAGAATGAAAATCTTGATACGAGATTTTACTTTTTCTCTGAACTTATTCGAAGTAACCAAAAATCCCGCATTACTATCCGTCAAGATATGATTGATACGTCTCTCTGGATAATTCGGGTCAATGGGTAAGTATGAAGCACCCAATTTAAGGATTGCGTAGATACTGACTATTAATTCAATAGATCGTTCAATTGCAATAGCTACAACTGTCCCTTTTACAACTCCAATTTCTCTTAGGGATAACGCGATCTGATTCATTTTACAAGCAAACTCTTTGTAGCTTACTTCAATTCCTTCAAATATTAATGCTGTTCTATCAGGTGTTCTCACCAGTTGATCTTCAAACAAATCTATTACAGTCTTACCTTCTATAAAATTTGTTTCTGTTTCGTTGAACTCATGAAGTAACCTGTATTTCTCCTTAGAAGGCAATATTTCTATTTGAGACAATAAGATTTTGGGATTTCTAATAACAACATCAATAATTCTTTTGAAGTATGAAATAAATCTTAGAATTGTGTCTTCAGAAAATAATTCTGTCGAATACTCAAAACCTAAGTTGAGCCTTTCTGATGATTCTACTGCCGATAACGTCAAATCAAATTTTGCAACTTCACGTTCCCATAAATATGACTCAAAGACTAGACCAGGAATCTTTAATTTATCCTCTCCAAAGTGCTGAAAAACAAACATCACATCAAACAGTGGGTTTCGACTCATATCTCGAGTAACAGACAGGTTTTCAATTAAATCTTCGAATTGATATGATTGGTTTTCGAAAAAAGAAATTGTGTCCTCCCTCACAGTGCTTAAAAATCCTTCAAAGCTTAAATCATTCTTTGGCCTGTTCCTTAATGGTAAGGTATTCACGAACATACCGACTACATGCTTCAAATCATCATGATCTCTTCCAGCTACTGGTGTTCCGACAACTATATCGTCCTGATTACTCAGTTTTCTAAGAAGAATATTAAACAAGGAAAGAACAGTCATAAACGTTGTTGCTTTCTTAGACTCCCCTAACCTTTTCAAGCAATCAAAGTCAAATTTTGTCAAATGAAAATCAATAAATCTGCCAGAGCCTTTTTTTATTGCTGGCCTTGGATAATCCGTTGGCAATTGAAGCACCTTAATCGGCTCAGAAAATTTTTCTAGCCAAAATTTCTCCTGTATAGCTATTCTTTCTTGCTGTTTTTCTTTTTGTATCCACTCAACATAATCTTTAAATTGGAAAACTTGATTAGGTATACCTTCATCCAAGTATAAAGCGACAAAATCCCTGATTAGGATCGACTGGGAAACACCATCCGTAATAATGTGGTGCATATCGACCATTAAAAGGTGGTCCTCATCCCCGAAATTGACTAATCCTACCCGAATCATAGGACCTTGACGAAGATCGAATGGTTTTATAAAATTTCTAATGTGTGATTGAACTTCACTTTCGATACCCTCAAATCGGGATAATGTTATCATCCACTCAGAGCTGATTCTCTGAATTACTCGATCGTCAACCTCTTCGAATGAGGTTCTTAGACTCTCATGCCTCTCAATAAGTTGATTAAAAATCTGTTCAACCTTGTTTCCATCAATCTTACCTTTTATTTTCAAGAACAATGGCAGGTTGTATGCCAACGACTTATTATCCAATTTATGAATAAAATAAAGTCTAATTTGAGCTGAAGAGGCATAATAGAATTCCTTAGCAGGAGCCAATTCTATCCTTTTATCAGCCTGCATGTTTCTTACAAACTCAATGATTGAGTCCTTGTTATCACGGATTTTCTCCTTAAGGTGTTCGGGCAAAGTTGCCTCCTTAAGTGAAATTCTTACTTCATCATCAAATACTTGGATTTTCGCACCGATGTCCGAAAGCTCACGAATAATACTGTCAATATGCATATTTCTAGGCTATCTTTTGATACCACTCGCACTTAGCAAAAAGGTCAAAACGAATAGTATATAGTTCAGTATATTGTATAGCAATTGCTTTGACATAGACAAAGCAAAGTCTGGGATTATTCTGCTTGAATACATTTACAGAATTGAGAATCTTAATTTGTCTTTCCACTCTTAAAACATATTATCTAAGTGCTTAAAATCTCTGAGGTCTTCCCATTGCAGTAAGTATACATCGTTCACCTTCATATGGCATTCTACCATGTGAGAATGACATATTATCCAGCAACAGAAAATCTCCTTCTTCCCAATTAAAAAATATTGTGTTATTTGAATAGAAATCCTTAATTTCTTGTATTACTGAATCCTCAATAGTAGTACCATCGCCATATAAGGTAGCAAACGGAATATCATAGTTCTCAAAATATTCGAGTAATTCTGGGTCGTACAAAGATTTGTGATAAAAATAAGCATGGTTAAACCACATCTCAGTCATGGTAATCGGGTGGTGCTGAAATGCCGGTAGCGTCCATTTAATACGAAGGTGATCACCTGTAACCCATTTAAAATTCACCTCGTCTCTTTTTAGAATTTCGTTCACCTTCATTCGATCACCAGTTTGATATACAGTCTGCCAGTTAAGACCTATATCAGGGAGGATATTACGTTCATACATTATACCTTTTTCGCGAAATCTACTAACGGTTTTCTCCCGTAAAGAAGACAATAACTTTCTTTCATCCGCAATCGGTGTAGCACCTCCAGTTCTGGCTGGCTTCATACAATAAAAAGATATAATCCCAGGGTAGTCTCTTGAATATGAATTCTCTGTGTGCATATTTATAACTTGATCATTAGGATAGCTTGTCGATGTATATACTCCTTCACACACTTGCTCCCTTGGTGACGTTTGGTTCTTATAATCCAATGAGTCACCGACAAGCTCAACAAATAGCTTGTTGAAATCTTCTGGTGAAGCAACATCAAACTTCCGAAGTAAAATAGCACCAAAAAAAGTGAGGGCATTATTGATGTGGTTTTTGTTTTTAATAATCCACTCACGGACTCCACCATTTCTAAGATAGGTTATCGTAATTGGGACAGAATTTTTAGTTTGAAGCTCAATATCTATATCATCATCTCTTAGGAAGCTAATAATTTGTTTTTCATATTTTTTCATTTCGCCATATTTAACAGGTACTCTACAGGTTGTGTACGTAACTTAAGTCTTTGTTTGATGTATTTATTCAAAAGTTCAAAAGATGAAATCTTGCCCGCTTTCTACATCCTTTTTATCTGCGATCAAGGTGTCTACTACTGCTCCAATATATTTTACAGTATGCATTTCAAAAATCATTTTAAGTGGTATTCTAATACCTAACTCATAGGCTATTTTATTCCTTAGAGTAATTGAACTCAGAGAATTTCCCCCTAAATCGAAAAAGTTATCATTTACTCCAATTGTAGTACTTTCCACACCGAGTACCTGACTCCAAATCTCAACCAGTACCTCTTCAGTCCTGGTTGAAGGAGGGACATAATCATCTCCTCTATCAAACTCCGGATCAGGTAACGTCTTACGGTCAAGCTTCCCATTTGGTGTCAGCGGAAAACGATCCATA
>JAVKDD010000007.1:0-5139 GCA_040222455.1 Balneolaceae bacterium
GTAGTGGCCGTATCGATGTTGGTAATGACCAATGAGTTCAAGTGGATCCGTGACCCCCGTAAGATGGCCTGCCACTGTGGTGTTGCACCTTTTGAGTATTCATCCGGCAAAAGCATCAGAGGAAGGAGCAGGGTGAGTCATCGGGCGCATAAACCGATGAAGGCTTTGCTGAATCTGGCCGCTCGATCGTCAGTGTCCAGTCCGGGAGAGTTACGGGATTACTACGAACGAAAAGTCTCAGAGGGCAAGAATAAAATGTTGGTATTAAACGCAATCAGAAACAAATTGATCCACCGGGTTTTTGCCTGTGTGAGAGATGGACGGAAATATGAAAAAATTTATACTCAGGTACTTGTTTAACCCCTGGAATTCAGCTAAAATCCGTAGGCCGATCGCTTGTTAATTTCTTTAAAAGTATCGGATGCAAATTCACGTTGCAAGTAACTCATTAGCCTATGGATTTTTAGCGTTTGTTACCTGTTGGCTTTCAATTATAACATTCCTTTTTCATCGAGTTCCTTCCTCGCCTCTGCTGTGAGAATTATACTCATTAAGTTAATTTTGTTCGAGACTTCAAAGCCCATTTCTCTTCTAATTTCTTTAAGGAATTTGTCACCGTCTCGAATTAAATCAAACGTTTCGCGACCTTCAATTAATTTGGTGTCATATTCCATATATTTCTGGATCAATCGTTCACTTCCCCAATTCATCAAACCTCTTTTGAAGTTCATCATCTCAGTT
The DNA here is from genome assembly GCA_040222455.1 of Balneolaceae bacterium. Classification (GTDB taxonomy): domain Bacteria; phylum Bacteroidota; class Rhodothermia; order Balneolales; family Balneolaceae; genus RHLJ01. The sequence continues at coordinate 742 of JAVKDD010000007.1, forward strand.
ACTGCTTTCTGAGATAACCCTTTTCCTTTTCTTGTTTGTGAAAATCCTTCAAACAGTGCGTTGTAGAAATGCTCATAGACCTTTTGTTTCTCTTTTAATACCAATAAATCATATTCTCGTTCTTTAGCTTTTCTATTATTAATGGTAACTGTGAGCACCGAAGTAAAAGCCGCTAAGATCACCGCTACTATTCCAAAAATTGAAATCTTCGATTGAAGTGGATCTACATAGAAAATGGCCCAAACTAATAATCCAATTAATAGCCCGAAGAGAAATACCATCCAAATGGTTTGCAGAAAATTACTCTTCATTTTTTAAGATTTAGTTTTTTCGAAAGGTGTCGCTTTAACCTGATCCAAGGGATTGTGAGAAAGATTAGGTCGAAGACTACTAATATTAGAAACCCAAGAAGAATGTATGGAACTCGGTCCTCGAATTCCATTACCTGTCCATTAATTTGCACTTTATCATAGAACAGTGCTATTAATAATGCTATTCCAAATATCAAGTTGAATAAGCGAAAATCATGTCTTATAGTGATACTCAAATCAATTCTAGTGTCGGCCACAGAGTTGATTATGTCTCCTTGAACATAGAGGCCAAACCCATTGTATGAATTAGCTTTCGTAGCTAACTCGATATTTGATTCAGAAAGTTTCAATTCAACTACTTCTGTTGATTCTTTCAAATCCCTCAGGTTGTTGACCACCTCTTTAGGTGTTTGGTCGGTATGAAAAGTTCTTTTATACAAATTGGTTATGGGTTACGTGCTGACAGGTAACGCCCATGTATGAGGCGTGTGCTCTCACTTTATGGGTAGCACTAAAGTAGTGAAGTCTGCCGGTGCTTCCAAAGTTTGTAGAAAGCACTGCGTTTTGAAGTGGGAAAATCCCGCATGATGAAGTCTCCAAATAGCACTAATCTTTCTCGGTGGCAGACTTACGGGCGAGACCTGATACAGTTTGTAGAAAGCACGTAAGCACATGCCTTATACATATTGTTAGATTCTGCTTAGTCAGTTCAGTTTTATGTTCACGGGTAAGAAGAATTCATCCTCTCTTAGGTTGGGTCGATATTTAGAGTTGACTGCATCTGAATTGTACATAATTACTTTCATCTTGCTCTCGTTTGCGTTACTTCTCAGTTTTCGTAAAGCTGTTGTTTTCTTACCTTGGAAGAAGGTTCCTGATACGTTGAATGCTTCACCAACTAGACTAACAGTTCCATTTGTGGCTTCAATATCGTGATCATTATAGTCTTCGTTTCCTAATTCAACTTTGTAGGTAGCAAATTTGATTTCTGTAATAGCTCCGTTAAGTAGGTTTTTAACTCCAAATAGAATTGTTAAGTCGGTCATAATCCGGTTAGCAGCTTCAAATAATGTTACATGAGGATATGGGCCTTTCTCGACTTTCTCCCGTTTTAAAGTTGTTAAGAGTCCCAGAATGTTGTCGGCATGTATTGAGAGTGGTATTTCGTTCAGGAGCAACAGATAATCCGAAATCGCTGGTTCGATATTTTTCGCGTTTAGTTCTCTAGGGATATGTTCAAGTACAGAATTCATTGGCTAAGAGAGCAGTGGAATCTAACGCTCAGATATGGCGCTGTGGCCTCCGAGCTTTTTTAATTCCGATAAAAGTAGCTTATCTGCCGGTGCATTCAAAGTATCAAGTACGCACTGCGCCAAACAGATAAAAATCTCCCACGAGCACCACTTAGTAGAAAGCACATCAGTTTCTTGGCGGCTGATAAGCGGGATGTTTAGCAGACACTTGGCAGATGACTAAGTAAGGCCATGCGCAATATCGCCTGTTAGTAGCTTTTTATTCAGATTTCCATCTCTTCTCGAATGCTTCTAAGTTATCTGAAATGGAAGTATGCAGCCCAGATCTAAATCTTTGAAATGTTCCTGAGTCGTCACCTAGTGCGTTGATTAGAAGTTCATTATCTGGAGTGAAGATAAGAGTTACCATAACTGCTTGTCCAAAGTTATTCCATGCACGAGCGCGAAAATAATTTTTGTTAATAATCACATATTCCCAACCCAGTTCAGAAATGATATTATGAGCTTTTGATTTTGCTTCCTCAAAGTCTTCAAATTCGCCAACCTTGTCAAGGGCCTTCATTCTTTGATTTCCTTTGATTAATATCCATATAAGTAGCCCTATGAGACCGTTAAGATAGATTATCAATAGGATTCTCAAGAATGTTAACTCCTTTTCAAATTGATAAGAGTTGATAAGATAGAATAAAATGATGGGTAAAAGTGAAATGAAGATGTTGGTTATCGTATCCCAAATTTTCCGTTTGGGTTCAACCAATTTTCTGCGGCTAAGAGTTTCCTCTATATCAAGTTCATCTTCCATATCAAGTGCAGAGAATTGCTACTAACGCTAAGCTATCGGTTGTATGCCCAAAGCTTGTAAAGAGTACAATCTAGTGAAATCTGCCGAAGCTCACAACGGTTCAAATGAGCACTGCGCTCCAAAAGATAAAAAATCCTGCGAACTGCACTTGGTAGAAAGCACATCACTTTCCTCAGCGGCTGATTCACGGTGATGTTTGCACTGAAACCAGCCAGAAAGCAGTTTGGCATATAACCGATAGCGCTTGTTACCAGCTTTTATTTTTCGATGAAAACATCCTCAAAGTATAAGCTTTGAGCCCCCTTCGTCCATACGCTGTATGATCGTTCGTTTTCAAATTTTAGTTGTTCGTCTCCTCCAAGAAAACCAAGAATGCCTTTAATGATCAAATCATCATCCAAGTTCACAAGCTGGATAGCCGTTTCAAGCGTTCGTCCGTCACCTGTAGAAAGAATTGCGTCAAGTGTTCGTCTAAATCTGTGGTCTAAGTGAAATTCTGAATCTTCATTCTTCCTTTTATCCATGCAAGATATTGTATGCAAGAGTGTAGTCAGTTCTACAGGGTTGTCTTTAAGAATATCAAATCCAATGCCGACAGCCTTCTTACACTTACCAGTTCTTGTTAGTTGGTCGAATTCCATGCGTCCCGGAATTGTCATTGTTAGTGTTTTGTCTCCCTCTTGAAAAAGTTGACCGTAGTATAAGTGTTTACAATCCTCGACAGTCAGGTTCTGAGGTTTGCTTTTTACTTTCTCCAATAAGGTTGGATAATAAAATTGTGAATTACTGTCCTTAACAGCGTTCCCAATATCAGTTATGAAGTTGTTCTGACAAAAGCCAACAAGAGAGGACAGAAGGAGAATTAAGAGTTGAATTGATTTCATTTTCGAGTTGCAGAAATTGCTGGTAACTAGTCGATAACGCGCACTGTGCGCGTTATATACCTTTCAAATATACTCTTAGAATTGTATGAAATCTAACGGGCTCTTTACCTCTTCCAGCTTTTTAGTACTCACATGGGTATATATTTCTGTCGTTTTGGCGCTGGTATGACCAAGAAGTGTTTGAATGTAACGCAGATTGGTGCCATTTTCCAGCAAATGGGTGGCAAAACTGTGCCTCAGAGTATGTGGCCGAACGGATTTAGCAATCCCCGCTTTGGCCACCGACCGTTGCAAAATTTTCCTGACACTGGATGCTGAATAAGGGTTGCCATCAGCTCCTTCAAACAGAAACTTCTTTGGACGGTATTTGGTGAAATATTTTCTTAAAAGTTCCAGCAATTGGGGTGAAAGCACCGAAATTCGATCTTTATCGCCTTTGCCACTTCTAATCCAGATCCGCATTCCTTCGGAATCAATGTCCCCGATTTTGAGCCCGGTCATCTCACCCATGCGCAACCCCGCACTATAAATCGTGGTTAGGATGGCCCGATGCTTAAGATTGGAAGTTGACGTAAGTATGGATTTGATTTCTTCCATGCTGAGTACCTGCGGAAGTCGTTTGCCTTTTCTGGGTCTTTCCAGCTGATAGAATTGTCGGTCCTGGCCCAGTACCTGTTCCAGATAAAACTTGATGGCATTGATGCTCTGATTCTGATAAGAGGCAGAGACTTTTTTATCGGCGACCAGGTGAGCCTGAAATTGCATGACATCCCATTTTGACAGCTTATGGAGCGATTTGGGATAAACAAAACGAAGATATTCTCTGAACATGTGCAGATAACTGTTGCAGGTAGAGGTGCTGTAGCGTGCAGTAATGAGTCTGACGCGCATCACCTCAAGGAGAGCCCGATAGTTTTCAGCAACTGGAAGTTGGGACTTCATGACTCAAATCAGCAAAATTTTTGGTGACTTAAGCGTTTCATTAAACGTTTATATACGTATATTAAACGTTTAATGAAACGGATAATGCAATGAATTTAAAACAGTGCCAGGCCTGTGGGAAAGAACTGATTGGCAGGATTGATAAGAAATTTTGTGATGCCCAATGCAGGGCCGATCATCATAATCAGAACAGGTCGTATGGAGAG
>JAVKDD010000008.1:0-317695 GCA_040222455.1 Balneolaceae bacterium
CTGCGCTACTCCACCGTAGGTTTTTGCCATTACCGTCGTAATTGCCGCAGTCAATGTTGTTTTACCGTGATCTACGTGACCAATTGTTCCCACATTCACGTGGGGCTTGGTGCGCTGAAAGGTCTCTTTTGCCATGATTAATCTATGTTATAGTGTATTGTTAAAAATTTTGTCCGAACTCATCAACAACAGAGCCGATAGTCGGACTTGAACCGACGACCCCTTCCTTACCATGGAAGTGCTCTACCACTGAGCTATATCGGCTTAGTTTTTCTTGAGCGAGCGACCGGGATCGAACCGGCAACATTCAGCTTGGAAGGCTGACACTCTACCAATTGAGTTACGCTCGCTAATTCATCAGTATTTCAAGTGGGGAGAGCAGGATTCGAACCTACGAAGTCGTAAGACAACAGATTTACAGTCTGCCCCAGTTGGCCGCTTTGGTATCTCCCCAAATCACAAAAAGAGAGCCAGTGACCGGATTTGAACCGATGACCGACGGTTTACAAAACCGTTGCTCTACCAACTGAGCTACACTGGCTTTTTGCGAAAGACTTAAAAAATACCCATGTCTTGAAAGATTGTCAACATTTAAAGTGCAAAAATTTTCAAATTCTTTAATCTTTTTTCTGGAGTCGTTTAAGTTGATTTTTTGACCATATAAAACGAACTAATATAAGCACACCGATACCTATCAGTATCACTTTGCCATAGGCAGATAAATATTCACCGATAATGAGCCAATTATCTCTTATCAACCAACCCATGATTAGCAATGTCGCATTCCACAAAGCGGAGCTAATAAACGAATTTAGCATCGTAAGGCTTATTTTTAGTCGAGACATCCCAGCTGTTAAAGAAATAACTGAGCGGGTTCCAGCTAAAAAACGATTACCAAAAATCACCCATTGACCGTACTTATACATCCAGATTTTACCCTTTCTGAAGTGTCGATAATTGATAAATTGTAGCAAAATATGGTCGTCTTTTTTTGCGTCAATATGCCCGCCAAGTTTAGCCCCAATCCAATACATATTCATAAACCCAATCACAGATGCTAACACAGTAAGCATCCAGATTAGCGGAAGTGAGAGCAAACCGTCGGCTGCAAGGTATCCACTAAAGGCCAATAGTACATCTCCAGGAACAGGCGGAAGAACATTTTCTAGATACGCAATTATGGTAAAAATCAGATAAATCCCGATCGGAGGAACGGTACTAATCCATTCAACTATAGTTTGTACAATTTGATCTGCCATTTCAAGTCTTTTGAATCAAGACAACAGCGGTTGCAGAAATGCCTTCTTCTCGCCCAACAAATCCTAGCTTTTCAGAAGTTGTAGCTTTAACTGAAACTTGATCGGTATTTAATTCTAAATCTTCTGCAATTGTACTAATTATTTTGGGGAGATATGACATCAGTTTTGGGCGCTGAGCGACAATTGTAGCATCAAGATTTGAAAGTATATACCCTTTTTCTTTAACTAGCTGGTAGCAATGCGTTAATAATTTTCTGCTGTCCGCATTTTTATAAACTGGATCGGTATCTGGAAAATGTTGCCCAATATCGCCAAGTGCTAAAGCACCTAGTAATGCATCGGTAATTGCATGCAAAAGTACATCTGCATCGGAATGACCTTGCAGACCTTTTTCAAAGGGAATCTCAACTCCTCCGAGTATCAATTTTCTTCCAATTACCAACTGATGAATATCAAACCCGTATCCTATTCTCATTTTTCCTTTATTTCATCTAAAATTAGTTCGGCAATTTTAAGGTCTATCGGATAAGTAATCTTTAAGTTTCGCCGATCCCCCTCTATCACCTTAACTGTTCCTCCCACTTTCTCGACCAATGAAGCGTCATCGGTACCTGTAAATTTTTCTATTGTGGCAGCCTTATATGCTGAGATCAATAATTTTTTTTGAAATATTTGAGGAGTTTGTGCCTGCCATAATTTACTTCGATCTGGGGTTTTTTTAATGACCGAATCCTTTCCTATCTCTTTGATAGTATCTTTAGCAGGAACTCCGATAATAGCTCCTCCAAATTCTTTTGCGCACTTTGAACATCTTTCAATCAATTCGGCACTAATAAATGGTCGAACAGCATCGTGAACTGCAACCAAATCAACTTTATCTGATACAATAGACAGGGCATTTTTAATTGAATCTTGTCTTTCCTTACCTCCTTCAACAATCGAAAGTATTTCAACATGATTGGTAAAAGTGTTTAAGATAGATTCTACCTCAGATTCTCTCTCTTTTGAAGTAGCAATAATGATCTGAGAAACGAAATCAAGCTTAGCAAAAGCATGAATAGTATGCTCCAGAATAGTTTTATTCCGGAGCATTAAAAAAGGCTTAGGTGTCTGGGATCCCATTCGAGATCCCGAGCCGGCAGCAGGAATTATAACCGCCAGCTTATCCATTTAGATAATTAACATTGCGTCGCCAAAAGAGAAAAGACGATAATCTTTTTCTTTTGCTTCTTCATAAGCTTTCATCAAGAAATCGTACCCGGCAAATGCAGCGCCTAACATCAGTAATGTAGATTCTGGACGGTGAAAGTTCGTAATCAACGCTTCGGTAATCTTAAATTGATAAGGAGGATAGATAAATTTATCGGTCCAGCCTGTTCCCATTTTAGACATCCCGCTTGCCATAACACTGGTTTCAATAACTCGAACAGCACTTGTTCCTATGGCAACTACTTTATTCTTTTTCTTTTTGAGGGCGATATTGATTTTATCAGAAGTGTCTTTTGAGATAAAATAATTCTCTGAGTCCATTCGGTGCTTGGTAAGATCTTCTACCTCAACATTACGGAATGTGCCCCAACCGATATGAAGTGTAGTTGGAAGAAATTCAACTCCTTTAGCTTCAATTTTTTTGATCAGCTCTTCGGTAAAATGCATACCAGCCGTTGGAGCCGCAACTGCGCCTCTTTCAGTTGCATATACTGTTTGGTAGCGTTCTTTATCGGCTTCAACTGGCTCCCGTTCTATATATGGAGGTAATGGCATTTTGCCAAGTTCATCAAGCTTTCCATATAATTCATCATTAGGACCTTCGTACAGAAAGCGAATAGTTCGACCTCTTGAGGTTGTATTATCTACCACTTCAGCCATCAGTTCGTCATCACCTTCACCAAAATAGAGCTTATTACCAATCCTGATTTTTCGTGCAGGCTCAACAAGTACATCCCATAGCATGTTTTCTGGCTGAAGTTCTCTCAGTAAAAAAACTTCAATGTCAGCCTCTGTTTTTTCTTTCTTACCATTTAAACGAGCTGGAAACACTTTTGTATTGTTGAAAATAACAACGTCTCCTTCATTTAGATACTCATGTATATCTGAAAACTTTTTGTGTTCAATGGTTTGTTCTGCACGATTTAACACCATTAATTTGGCTGAATCGCGCTTTTCTAAAGGTTCGTCGGGAACGTTGAGTCCTTCAACTTCGTATCTAAAATCGGTGAGTTTCATCTCTCCTCAGTTGTTTTGGAGTATTGGTTTGATTTCTTTGAAAAGAGAGTAAAAATACTATTTTTAAATGTCGATTTCAATTCAATATACATTTCAACATTGTTTATTATTAAATACCAATTCGTTATACTACGTGTTGAGTGAAAACGTTTGATTTCTGTAACATCAGGAAGACATGAAAAAACTATTTGTACCCGCACTTTTATTTTCTTTTTTAATTTCAGCTACAGCCTTTGGGCAACTACGCGGAGATTTATCGAGCCCATTTGACTATAGTGGCCCCATTATAAATAGAAGCGCTCCAACGGTTCAGAATGGATTGAATAAATTTTTCAGCAGTATTGAAATGAGTCACTCTTACAGTATGAATTTTTCTTCTTTTGGAGGAGGATATCAAAACGTAAATGCATATACCAATACCTTAACTTTTGATATTAGTCCCAGAATGGATGGGCGAGTTGATGTTTCTTTTTTACATTCTCCTTTTGGTGGTAATCTAGCGCAGGGTCAAAACAGTTTTCAAAACCAAGTTGTAATTGAAAACGCTGAACTGAATTACAAAATAAGTGACAATGCATCTTTAAAGTTTCAATACCGCCAATTGCCTGCTGGGTATTATGGTTATGGATACGATAGATTTGGAAGAAATAGCCGTTATAATAATTATGGATATTGGTACTAAACAGCTTTTGAATGGGTGAAAACCAAAAGGGTAATTCCTCTTCAAATATTGAGGGGCTTTTCCTAAACGCAGCTATTGGCTTTTTAAGCATTCTCTTAATTGTACTACTTGTTGCTCTCTCTACAAGAATTATTTATCCGCGAATATTTAATCAAAGAGTGGAAGCTCAATCACAGTTAATAAGTGAAATTATTCAAATTGAGGTTTTAAATGGTTGTGGTATTGCAGGAATTGCAAATGCATATACTAGCGTTTTAAGATCTAATGGATTTGATGTAGTAGAAACCGGGAATTTTGACCACTTTAATCTGAAAGAAACTATTATAATTTCACGAAGTGGTGTTTTAGACAATGCGCGACGTGTAGCTAACGCATTAGGTGTTAAAGAAATTAATGTAATTAGAGAGGAGTCTCCTGATTATTTTTTAGATGTAACTGTGGTTATTGGTCACGATTACGAACAGCTTAACAAAGAATAAATGACAGATATTACGCAGCCAACAAAAAACCAGTTTATTGATGCAAAACCAGATTCTAAGAATTTGGTTGAGATGATTATTGAGGGGCTTCGGAAAAGAAAAGCTCAAGATATAGTTGTACTCGATGTTTCTGATCAAACTACATTAACCGATTATTTTGTTATTTGTAGCGGAAATTCAGACACACAAATAAAAGCAATTGCTGATTCTGTTGAAGAAGAACTCTTAGAAAAAGCTGGCGAAAAAGCCTGGAAAAAAGAAGGATTACAAGCTCGTTCCTGGATCATTCTTGATTTTATTAATACCGTAGTGCACGTAATGAGTAAAGAGAAAAGAGCATTTTATGATCTTGAAAGAATGTGGAACGACGCAAAAATTACACATTTAGAGAACGAAGATTGATTTAATAAAATGAACGCCAACCGAATTCTTATCACCGAGCCCATCCCAAATAAGGTGATTAAATATCTCGAAGAATTTGGAACAGTTACGGTTGGCAAAAAAGGTAAATTCAATTCTGAAGAAAATTTACTAGAAGCAATTAGTAAGCACGAAGCACTTCTGTGCATGCTATCCACTCCTGTTACTAAGTCTGTACTAAAATCAGCACCTAATTTAAAAGTTGTTGCCAATTTTGCCGTTGGGTATAACAATATAGATGTTGAATCAGCTACTAAGCTTGGAATTAAAGTTGCCAATACTCCCGATGTATTAACTGAAGCTTGCGGTGATTTTGCCATGGCATTACTTATGGCAACCACAAGGAGTTTTTATCAGGCAGAAAAATACTTACGTAATGGACAATTTAAAGGGTGGGAACCTTTGGGGTTTTTAGGTATGGAGCTTCGAGGTAAAACTTTAGGTATTTTAGGAATGGGTAGAATTGGATTGGCATTTGCACATAGAGCCAAAGCTTTTGGGATGAACATCCTTTACCACAATAGATCTAAAGTGTCTGAAGAAATTGAAGAACAATTAGATTGTACATTTATTGACAATCTTGAGGAACTCGCTCGTAAAAGTGACGTATTAAGTTTGAATTGTCCTTTAACTCCTGAAACTTATCACATCATCAACTCAGCGATTTTTTCCATTATGCCTGCTCATTCTATTTTGATCAATATATCGCGCGGACCTGTTGTAGACGAGGAAGCCTTAGCCGAAGCTTTGCATTCTGGAAAAATTGCAGGTGCCGGACTTGATGTATTTGAAAATGAGCCCATCGTTCACCCAAAACTACTCTCCGCTCCAAATTGCACTATGTTGCCTCATATTGCTAGCGCAACATTTGAAACTCGTGAAGCAATTGGAATGCTCGCCGCAAAAACGATTAAGCAAGTTCTATCTGGAGTATCTGACGATGAAATACCTAACCTGATTTCAGGTTGAACCAATTGTGGACTTCTTTAAAAAAAATAAACTCGTACTCTTTTTATCAGCACTTTGTGTTATTTCTGCGGGGTATAGTTTATTCGAATGGTCCTCTTATCAACCGAACTCAACTGAATCTGAAATAACAGAATTAGCTGAAAATTCAGTCTCTAACGCTACTCAAAATTTTCAGCAGTTTATATACGATTTTACCAGCCAATCAACATCGGTAGCTAGTTTTGTAAAACAAAATATTGAACAGGGAGGCACACTAGAATCCATTTCCGAAGGTATCATAAACGATTACGATTTTTGGGGAACTATAATATTTAAAGATAAAGAGCGATTAATTTGGAATGGATTTGTTCCAGATGATTATGCCGGTGAACTGCTTTCTATAAATGAATCTCTTTATGTATCCATTGAAACACAAAATAACGTAACCTATCTTTTTAGTGTAGTTCCTTTTTTTATTAAGCAGGATACATCTGAAGTGCGATATGATGTATACAATCGAGTAAAAATAGCTCAAGAAAATATTCTCAGCCTCGGCACTAATCTTGAACAACACCCAGAGGAAGAATTCTCGTCACCAGAACAATATCCTGTTAATTTTAGCTTCAATAGAATTGTCCCACAAGGAATTTTAGCTTCCTCCAAAATATCCACTATTAGTTCAGATTCTTTGGGAAAAGTCTATGCGCTAGTATCTGACATTGAAAAATACGAACGTACAATTGATATCAGAAAAGGGATTTGGAGAGCGTTATTTTATGCCAGTCTTTTGCTCCTCTTTGGTTTACTTGTGTTTGCTTTCGCAAAAAAAATCGGTGATTTAAATGGGCTATTAATTCAAATATTTGCCTACACATGTATTTGGCTGCTAATAAAAACACTATATCCTTTACTCGATATTAATTCGAGCACTATACCTTTATTGTCTAATCTACTCTTGGTTCAATACATTGTAAATTCGTTCTATACCTTTCTTATTGGTTTTTCAATTTCAAAATTCTTGATTGAAGAAGAAGAACCTTTGACGCTCCCAAGCATTGGAATCTTAAGTTTTTTTACTAGCGTTATTCTTGGAAGTGTAGTTTTATACTTTTTGCACTCAACTTCGTCACTAATCACAAATTCTGATATTGTTGTGATGGATTTGGAGTTGCTTCCTTCTTCTTCAACACTTTTGCTGTATCTAAGTTCTAGCATTTCTCTTGTCTCTTTATTAGTCCTAAATATCACCAACTTTTGGTTTATCCTTAAAAATTCAACTACCCGTTTTTGGGGCTCACTTCTAGGATTATTTACAGGCTTCATTACTTCTTTAGTTATTGCTAAAGCGTCTTTTTTGCCTGAGAATTCTTACATCTGGATTCTAGTAATCAGTACTCTCTTCTTTTTAATCACTTTGATATTTGCTCTATTCTTATTGAAAAAAACACCAATATTTCTTCGTTCTTCAAAGCTTCGCCTTCTAATATTTGTGAGTTACCTAACTGTTTGCTTTGTTTATATCGCATATTCAAGTGGAACTTCCGAGCGTCAGAATCAACGAATGTTAGATGCTGCTGAATCATTTTCTGTAGATGAAGAAAATGAGATACAAACCATTACGGTAAGCCTGTTACAAGATTTAAGTAATGAACTCTCTCAAAATTCTGAACGCGCTTTTGATGATTCGTTTTTTGACGAGTATTTAGAAAACTATATTAAACCTGAATGGCTGAAATATTCAATTTCTGTTCAGATTATTGATGAGGATGGAGACCGGTTTTCTGATTATACCACAAGTCTATCCCGACCCCAATGGAGTACAGCATTCAGAATTCAAGAACTTGAAATCCCTTTTGAAGTCGAGCAAATACGTCGTCAAAATATTCGACCAGTTATTCGCACCACACCCATTAATACTATTAACGCAAAATACTCGACATTTAGACGAGGCTGGATTCCAATTTTTCAAAGTAAAGATTCGAATGCAAGAATTGGCTGGATTCTTTGTTCGGTGTATGAAGAACTTCCTCAGTTAGATCGACCTCTTAGAACCGTTATATCGTCAAGTAATGATCTTTTTACTGGTGAAACACTTACCTCTTCCGAATATAGGAATGGTACTTATGTTCGAAGTTCTATAAAAGGAATCCCCTTAGAAATTCCTGGTCCTAATGTATTGCCAGAATCTATAATTCATCAAGTACAATCAGATTCTATTTTTACGACCTCTTTTCATTACAATAAAAATGAAATAAAAGAACTTTATGTAAAAAAAGGAGATAACACTATTGTACGAATTGCCGCAAAAAAAATTGCTTTTACTCAACATATATTTTCGTTTCTCCGCCTATTTTTTATACTGGTAATACTGGGCATTTGTATTATGATTATGCTTTCAGGTAATAAAAAATGGCACATTTTTGGGTATTCGCGGCGTTTTAAAGATCGTCTTGTCGATCGTTTTATTCTAGCAAGTATCATGTGCTTATTAACCTTAGTTGGCACTTCATATTTTGTATTAAATATTCAAAATAGCGAGGATGTACAAACTGCCTTATTTGAAAAACTAGATAATCTTATCCCAAATCTTGAAACTACAAGCTCGACTTTGATAAACGATCCCGCTGAGCTTCAAAAAATTACATCTATTCTGGATGTTGACGCATCTGTTTATCAAGATGGGAAATTAATAAACTCTACTACCTCTCAAATATTCAGTCAACATCTACTGCCAAGTTCTCTTCCCTGGAACGTATATCATCGATTAACTACAAACCAATCAACTCAAGAGCTTTCAATTGTTAATTTTGATGGACAACAAATGGCTATTGGATATAAGCCTTGGCTGGGTGAAAATAATCAGGTTGCTGGAATTGCGGCGGTTCCTACTTTTCTAAAAGCTCCAAAATTCTATGATCGGCTACTATCTACAACAAGTTTACTACTCGCATTTTATACCCTTATTTTTGGACTCTTAATGATGGTAATTGCATTTATATCATCCCAGCTCACTTCCCCATTAGAAGCAATTCAAGGTGCACTCAAAAAAATCTCAGACGGAGATTTAAATGTAACACTACCGGTTCGTATCGATGATGAAATTGGGACGCTCACAAAATCTTACAATAGCATGGCAAAACGGCTTAAAACCGTTCAGCTTGAACTTGCAAAGAATGAACGCGAAGAAGCTTGGAAAGAAATGGCGCAACAAATTGCCCATGAAATTAAAAATCCTCTTACTCCCATGAAGCTAAACCTTCAACACCTTGAACGTCAAATGAAGCATACTGATGGCGATATGGATGGAGTAAAACCTAAAATTGCCAAAATTACGGCAAGTATGATTGAGCAAATTGACGCTTTAAATAAAATAGCTTCTGATTTTTCCAGTTTTGCAAAACCCATAGAGCATGAATTCAATATCATTGATTTTAATGACCTTGTTCGTTCGGTTGCAGAAATGTATTACTCTAATGAAGAATTTGTTCTAATAACCGACTTCTCTAAAATACCACTTACTATTTCTGGCGCTAAAGATGAACTTAGAAGAGTCTTAGTAAATCTAATCAAAAACGCCAGCGAGGCTCTTGGGGAAGACGGCAAGATTACTATTTCAACCTTTTCTGATCAACAAGAAGAACATGCATTTGTAACCATTACTGACAATGGCGAGGGAATTCCTACAGAACATCAGGACAAGATTTTTGTTCCAAATTTCTCCACTAAGTCTAGCGGAACAGGGCTAGGGCTTGCCATTACAAAAAAAATAATTGAAGAACATAAGGGCGATATTAGTTTCATATCTACAGCTGGTGAAGGCACTTCATTTACTATTTGTATTCCATTTTCTGGTAAACAAGCTGAGTAATTAAGGACAATCTTCCTTACCATTACCGCTCATTAATTTAGCCTTGAAAAACCACCTTCCAAATATAAAAAAAGAAGCATCTACACTTCTAAAAATTGGGGTTCCGATTGTGGGAACTCAACTTTTAGGAATGGGATTAACCATCACAGATACTATAATGGCTGGACGACTATCTGCTGCTGACTTAGCCGGAGTTGCTGTAGGGAATGCACTGTACCAACCTGTTACTTTGTTTGGAATGGCTACACTGGTAGCCATCAATCCGATCGTTTCGCAATATCTTGGAGCGCGTAAGTTTTTTGAAATTGGAAAAAGTGTTCGCCAAATGCTTTGGCTGATCTTTTTTCTTGCAGTGCCTTCATTCTTTCTGATTCGTAATCTCGATTTTGTATTACATTTTGCTGGCGTTGATCAAGAGATTATTCCCTTATCCACTAAATACATTAAAGCTGTTTCTTGGGGAATTCCAGGTTTATTAGTTTTTGCTGGACTTAGATACTTTAGTGAAGGGTTAGCCATTACAAAACCAGCGATGTATTTAGCATTTTTGACTTTGCTCCTCAACATTCCTGCCGATTATATTTTGATGTATGGAAAGTTTGGATTCCCAGCTTTGGGTGCGGAAGGCACGGGTTATGCAACTACGATTGTACAACTATTTTCGGGAATCATTATGATCATTTTCACTTTCAGGTTTAAGCCATTTAAGCGCTTTAATATTTTTGAGCGAACCCGAGGTCCTGAATGGAAATATATTAAAGAATTACTACATGTTGGTCTCCCTAGTGGAGCAAGTTCAACCCTCGAAATATTATTATTTGCTTCAGTAAGTGTGTTAATGGGAACATTAAGTGTAACTGCTTCTGCGGCTCATCAAATATCGTTGAGTATTGCTGCCACTGTATTTATGATTCCATTCGGTCTTTCTATGGCTATTTCGCAACGGGTTGGTTTAGCAGTTGGGCAAGGATCATTAGAAAAAGCAAGATTTAGAGGTTTTCTGGGAACGGCTGTATGTACTCTGATTATGGTATTTACAGCAACGCTTATTTTCACCATCCCAGATGCAATAGTAAGCATCTATACCAACGATATTGAAGTAAAAGACCTTGCTATTTCTCTTCTTTTTATGGCGGGATTATTTCAGATTTCGGACGGACTTCAAGTTGGCGGCTACGGAGCATTAAGAGGTTTAAAAGACACAAAAGTTCCAATGGTTGTAAACTTCGTTTCGTATTGGTTAATTGGTTTTTCAGCGGGTTATTATCTTGGTATTCATACTGATATGGGGCCCAAAGGATTATGGATTGGACTGATTTCCGGACTTTCTGTTGCTGCCGTATTGCATAACCTTAGATTTCATTTATTGACTAAAATAAAAGCCCCAACTAAAAAGTAGAGGCTTTGAAATATTTCCATTCACGAGCGGAGCGACGTGATCTCTATATTTTTACATCGAAGATTGCTTGGTCGCTTCGCTCCTTGCAAAGTATGCCCATTCACGAGCGGAGCGACGTGATCTCTGTATCGTTACTTGGGAGATTGCTTCACTTCGTTCGCAAAGGTTATTTATCAACAAACGAACCTTCTTGCTAAAAGCTGGGTTTTAAATGCTTCAACAATCTTGTATTCTCTTATATGCCTGCATTTATTCATGACATTGTAACTGTAAATCCAGAAACATCTATCCCTCAACTGGCGATCAGAGATATGATGAAGTCAAAATTGGCTAAAGACCGAAAAACTGAGGCTATTCTCCATCGGATTTATTCCCAATCAGGTATCCAAAAAAGACATACTGTAATTAAAGACTTTTTAGCCAGTGAAGAAGATACGTTTTTCAACAGGGCGTTAAGTAACGAAAAGCGACCAACAACTGGTGAACGTAATGAGCTTTACAAAACAGAATCAACTAAGCTTTTTCTAGAAATAGGAAAGAAATTACTGGATCAAAATCCCAATATCGAAAAATCTGCAATCACTCATGTAATTACGGTTTCTTGTACAGGCTTTTTTGCGCCAGGTCCTGATTTTGAAGTCGTTCGAGGTCTCGGATTAGCTCCCTCAACGCAACGTTTTCATATTGGTTTTATGGGGTGCTATGCTGCATTTCCGGCGTTAAAAATGGCGCAATCTTTCTGTGATTCAAATCCCAATGCTACCGTTATGGTAATTTGTGCAGAACTTTGCACCATTCATTTCCAGTATAAAAATGATACGGATAATTTGATTGCTTCTTCTGTTTTTGCTGATGGTGCTTCCGGAGCACTTATTTCAGCTAAAGAACCCTTAAAAACTGCCTTTAGAATAGATCAATTTGCTTCTTCTTTAGCGTACGAAGGTGAACGAGATATGGCTTGGACCATTGGTGATACCGGATTCAATATGATTCTTTCTAGTTATGTCCCTGATATTATTGCTTCTAATTTGGAAGATGTTATCACTCCACTACTTTCCAAGCTTTCCATCACAAAAAAAGAGATTGACCTCTGGGCAGTTCACCCTGGCGGACGAGCTATTGTAGATAAAGTGGAAATGTCGATGGAGCTTTCAAAACACCAAATCACCGCTTCTCGAAAAGTGCTTTCCGAATATGGTAATATGAGTAGTGCCACCATTCTATTTATTTTGAAAGAGATTCTTGATTCTTACCCAGCTAAAGACTCGAAGATACTCCCAATGGCATTTGGGCCTGGACTTACAATTGAAACTGGATTACTCACCGTAGTTAATTCATAATCATGCCATTCTTTCTCTCACATCGTCAACCAGATTTAGTCGAATTCATGGACAAGGTTGATTGTGATTTAGCTAAGTTAAATAATACTTATAAACAGTTTTCACTAATCAATGGATTACTCTCAAATTGGAAAAGGATTTATAAAAATCAGTTGAAGATTTTAATGACTGATAAAACTAAACAATATTCTCTCCTTGATATCGGATTTGGCGGAGGAGATATCCCAATATCTATATCAAAATGGGCCAAAGCAGACGGATTAAACCTTCAAATTACTGCCATTGAAACGGATGAAAGGGCTTATCACTTCGCACAGTCGCTTCCATCTAACTCTTCTATTACTTTTCAGCATTGTAGTTCTACTGATTTGATAAATCAGAAAAAAAACTTCGATTTTGTTATTTCAAATCATGTACTTCATCATTTGGATAAAGAAAATATCGACCAGATTTTGGATGAGGCTAACTCTTTGGCCAATCAACTTGTTATATTCAACGATATCGAACGAAGTGATCTTGGGTATATTCTTTTTAATTTTTTCTCACGGCCTCTTTTCCGGAATTCCTTTATAACAGCAGATGGATTAATTTCTATCAAAAAGTGCTATACCAAAAAGGAACTAATGCAATTAGCACCCAAAAATTGGACGGTAGAACGCTCTTTTCCGTTCCGATTGTTGTTAACTTTAAGAAAAGGTTATAATGCATAGATTGGTTTTTTCACACACTCCAAAATCCCAGCTCAAGTACGTACTTTAATTCAGCTCAAGAAACGATAATTTATTTATGAAAACAGAAGATGTAATTATTGTTGGTGGTGGCCCTGTTGGACTTTTTATGGGAATTTGTCTTCATCATCATGGAATTCCATGTACTATTTTTGAACAGCGAACTGAAGTAGTTAAAGAATCTCGCTCTCTTGGCATCCATCCTGTTTCGCTTGAGCTTTTTGAAAAACTAGGTTTAATGGATGAATTCCTTAGAACGGGAATTAAAGTTGAACGAGGAATTGCCCATGATGGAAAAAAAGAACTTGGAGAAATAACTTTTGAGAACTGCCCTCCACCGTTCAAGTTTATTCTGATTAATCCTCAATTTGAAACAGAACGTATTCTTAGAGATCATTTTCTAACGCTTTGCCCTGATTCCTTAATCACGGGAGCAGAAGTAACCGAGCTAGTAGACAACTTCAGCTTTATTTCTTTAACCATAAATAAAAATGATACAGATCAAACAATTGAAGCAGGATATGTAATTGGTTGTGATGGCAAGAACAGTTTTATTCGAGAAGCATCCGGAATAGGATTTCAAGGAAAAAGATATCCTGATACCTATATAATGGGAGACTTTGAAGATTCTACCAACTATGGAAGTGATGCCGTAGTATACCTCCCGAAAGAAGGGTTAGTCGAATGTTTTCCCCTTCCAAATCATAAGCGCCGGTGGGTTATTAAAACAGATTCATATATATCAGAACCAACAGCTGAATTAATAGCAGGTATGATCAAAGAAAGATTGAACGTTAGTATAGACACCAGTACCAACTCTATGATAAATAGATTTGGGGTTTCCCATTACATAGCCGACCGATTTGTAAAAGATCGAATACTACTTGTGGGAGATGCGGCTCATGTTGTAAGTCCGATTGGTGGACAGGGAATGAACCTTGGTTGGCTTGATGCCTGGCATTTAGCAAACGTAATGTCTTTCTGTAGAGGAATTTCAAAAGATTTACCGATAGCCGATTTATTTGTTTATGACTCTAAACAGCGTCCTATGGCTAAGAAAGTTGCCAAACGAGCTGAAATGAATATGAAACTCGGAAGGAAAACTAATGTTCATGTTTTCAAACAAGCGATTGTAAAAACAATGTTGAAGCCCCCCTTTGATTCGAAAATGGCAAATTTCTTTACCATGAGAGGGTTAGAAAGTTGGTGGGTTTAGTAAAACAGCATTTCAAGGTTTACAATTAATTCTTACGCTTAAAACATGAAATATTTCTCGTTCATTATCATCTGTTTTTTTTCAATCACTATTCAGGCTCAGGACAAAAAAGTAGCTGTCACCGTTGATGATTTACCGGTTGTATATTATGCAGAAGCTGATCTTCAACACTACAAAACCATCACAGAGAATCTGGTTCGGATTTTTGATGAATTTGAAATACCAGCGATCGGATATGTGAATGAATCTAAACTGTATACGAATAAGAAGCCTGATCCTGCTAAGATTGAACTCCTTAAGATTTGGCTTTCGAATGGATATGAATTAGGAAATCATACGTACTCGCATATGAATTATCACCGCTCTGAGTTTAAAGACTTTACTGAAGATGTGATAAAAGGAGAGCAAATTGCTAAGAAACTAAGTACCGATTATGGATTAGAATACAGATTCTTTCGACACCCCTATTTACGAAGTGGAATATCGAAAACACACTCTGATTCCCTATCTGTTTTTTTGAATGAAATTGGCTATACCGAAGCTCCGGTTACTATTGACAATGAAGACTATATTTTTGCTAAAGCCTATCATATAGCCTATAACAGAAATGATTCCGACCTAATGGAGAAAATTGGAAATAGTTATATAGATTATATGGAGAAAAAAATTATTCATTTTGAACGAGTTTCCAATGATCTTTTTGGAAGAAATATTTCGCAAACGCTCTTAATTCATGCAAACCTACTGAACTCAGAATATCTTGACGAGCTTGCCCAAGTGTATGTAGATCATGGATACATTTTTGTAACACAAGAAGAAGTGTTGAAAGATGAGGCCTATCAAACGGAAATAACTCGTTTTGGTGATTGGGGAATATCAATGCTCGATCGAATTGCATTAAGTAGAGGAAAAAAAGGGGGGTTCTTTTCTGGAGATCCAGTTACCCCACAATTTGTAAATGAGTTAGGGCAATAAAAAACACAGAAGCGAAAAGCCAATGATTCGTTTTACTAATTATTAAACAACTCATTCAGTTTCATCTTATACACTTTACCAATTGGGATGATATGCTCGCCTAGAAATATCCGATTTCCCTGAACACTTTTTATATATTGGATGGCAATTGCAAAAGACTTGTGAACCTGAATGAACTCATTTTCAGGCAACATTTTTAAGAGTCCTGAGATCTTATCCCGCACCGTAATTGTCTCTTTTCCAACAACTACTTTTACATAATTTCCAGATGACTCAATGTATTCAATATCATTAATCACTACCTGTACAAACTTCTTATTCTCACGAAGGAAAATAGTCTTAGATCTTTCATTAATAATAGAAGGAGTCGAAGTCTGATTCGAAGACGGTGCACTTCCTATCGCTTTATTTACTGCTTTCAAAAACCGTTCGAAGCTAAAAGGCTTTAACAGGTAATCGACCACGTTAAGTTCATAACCTTCCAAAGCAAATTCACTGTATGCAGTAGTTACGATAATTTTTGGTGGAGAGGTTAAGATTTTCAAAAAATCGAAGCCCTTCAGCTTCGGCATGTTCAAATCAAGAAATATCAGATCAATAGTATTCTCACTCAGATATTCGATAGCCTCGAGTGCATTATAACAGTTTTTTTGTAGCTGCATATTAGGCAGCATATCGCAATAATCTTTAATCACTTCGTGGGCAAGATATTCATCATCAATAATCAGATAATTGATCATAAAAGTTTAATCGAGAGTTGAGCTTTATAAACACCGTTAGTACCAGAAGCAATGAGGAAGTGTTTTTTTGGATACATCAATTCCAGTCTCCGTTTTAAGTTTTTCAATCCGATTCCTCTTTCCTCCTGATCCTCAATATCATAATTATTCTCAATCGAAAAGTTGAGAACCTTTTGATTCGCAATCATATTTAGCTTGATATAAGCTTCTTCCTGCAGCTTTTCTGCTCCATGCTTAAATGCGTTTTCCAGAAGTATGATAAATAATAAAGGCATAATTTGATATCCTTCATCCTGAATATCCACATTAAAAGAAATATCTATTTCTTTGTGATAACGCATTTTATGGAGTTCAATATAATTTTTGAGATACTCTATCTCCTGCTCCAGCTTAACCCAATCTTTTTGGCCTTCATAGATACTATATCGCATCATATCAGAAAGTTTCAAAATCATAAGCTTTGCTTTTTCAGAGTCTTTACCAACCAATGCATACAAATTGTTTAAGGTGTTAAAAAAAAAATGTGGATTAACCTGACTCTTCAAGTGTAAAAGCTCCGTTTTAGCCTTTTCATTCTTTAACTGGATGACTGATCTGATTTTCCAGATAACCCACGGAATAGTCACCACTAAGGTAAATATGAACATCCCAAGAGCTGAGAATGTTTCCATATCGCCTCCATTGTCCATCCCTTCTGATACTACCATCATAACAAATAATGTGAAGTATCCTAGAATGATAAATAGTAACCCGCGCTTTTTTATGAATGATATCATGGTTAAAAGTAGTCATGTATCTGCCATCAATCAAAGAAGTTGATAATCTCATTTTATCGATATACAAACGTATTTAAAAGTGTGATGAAGTTACTTTATATACCAGATTCTACTTTGTAAGCTTCTATAATTGTTGTTCGTCCCCATTTCTTCTATAGGTAAAATGTTGATAGTAGGTTTATTCAAAACCAATTCAACTTTATGAACAATCTTACTATTTCAAATCTTTCAAAAACATACTCAAACGGTGTGCAGGCTCTTAATAATGTCTCACTCGAAATACCAACCGGAATGTTCGGTTTACTCGGGCCAAACGGAGCGGGTAAATCAACGCTGATGCGAACTATTGCGACTCTTCAGGAAGCAGACGAAGGAACTATCCATTTCGGAAGCATTAATGTACTCAAAGAGAAAAACGAGGTGAGAAAAATTATTGGTTATTTGCCTCAGGAGTTCGGTGTATATCCTAAAATCTCTGCCGAAGCATTACTTAATCACCTAGCGGTTCTCAAGGGCATCAATAAAACCAGAGAACGCAAAGAAATCGTAGAAAGCCTTCTTCACAAGACCAACCTTTATGTCCACAGAAAGAAGCACCTGGGTGGCTATTCAGGTGGAATGAAACAGCGCTTCGGAATTGCGCAAGCACTGCTGGCGAACCCAAAACTAGTAATTGTAGACGAACCAACTGCTGGACTCGATCCTGCTGAAAGAAACCGATTCCACAACATTCTGTGTGAATTGGGAGAACAAACGGTGGTTATACTTTCAACACATATTGTAGAAGATGTTAAAGAGCTATGTACCAACATGGCCATCATCAATAATGGCGAAGTTTTACTTCAAGAGAGTCCTCTTAAAGCTATAGAAAAAGTAAAAGGAAGTGTGTATTCAAAAACGATACATAAGAATGGACTTAAAGAATATAAAGAAGCCTACAATGTGATTGCGGAACGCCTGTTTCAAGGAAGAAAAGTCGTTCATATTTATTCTGAGAAAGATCCGGGCAACGGGTTCAATCCTGTAGAAGCAGATCTAAGCGATGTGTATTTCTCACAAATATTTGGAACAGAAAAAGCAATCTGATCACCAGCTCCTCTAAACTTTAATACCTCTGTCATGCTATTCGAAATATTCAAATTTGAAATTCTATACCGCCTCAAGCGTCCCGAAACGTATGTCTTTTTTGCAGCTCTCTTTTTTTACTCATTAATATCTGTGGAGTTCATCTTTAGTGACCTACCAGGAACGATCAAAGCTAACGCCCCAAACCTTATTGCCAGGACTATGGGAATTACCACTGCTTTTTTCATGATCGTGGTTTCTATTGTTATGGGGACTTCTGTACTTCGAGACTTTGACCATGGTATGGAGTCATTGATGTTTATCAACCCAATTACAAAAAGGCAATACTTAGCAGGACGATTCCTGGGTTCATTTGTCATCTTACTCGGAATTTTTACAGCCATACTATTAGGTGTAATAATTGGTGATTACATGCCCTGGCGTGACGCTAATAACTTGCTAACCTTTAATCTTTGGATGTACCTGCAGCCGTTCTTTTTTGTGGTTGTTCCAACTCTTTTTTTTGGAGGATCCTTATTCTTTGTAACAGGTGCATTAACCAGAAAACTCATGGTGGTTTACACCCAGGGAATCCTATTTCTGCTGCTTTATATATTTACTCTCCAACTCACTCAAAGTTCTTCAAGTGAATTCATTGCGGCGATCTTCGATCCCTTCTCATTTAAAACGATTGCTAAGATTACTGAGTTCTGGTCGCCTTTAGAAAGAAACACGTTACTGGTTCCAATTGAAGGGGTCTTTTTATACAACCGATTGCTTTGGATTGGGCTTGGTATTGCGACTCTTTTCATTGGGTATATCCGTTTCGATTTCAGGGTGGTACGTGATATGAAGAACCGGAAAAAGAAAGTACAAACTCTGGAAACGAGCAAATTCATTAATACTGATGATCTGATCCCAAGCCCCACTATCCATTTTGATATCAAGACAATGTTTCATCAGATCAAAAATCATTCGTTATTCTATTTCAAATCTGTTCTCAAGGAAACCTCTTTCTGGGCAATTGCTGCCTGTGCGATAATTACCATTTTTATCAACTCAATAAATCTTGATACCAGCTATGGTGTTGACAGTTATCCTGTTACTTACCTTATTATTAGCGAGCTTATTGAGTTATCCGTTCTATTTTTTCTACTCATTATACTATTCTATTCTGGGGAGTTAATTTGGAAGGAAAGAGACTCCAAAATCAACCAGATTTTTGATGCCCTTCCCATTTCAGACTTCATAAATCTAACTGGAAAATTTATAGGATTAGTTCTGATTCTTGGTTTGCTCCTGCTATTTATGATGGTAGCAGGTGTCCTTTTCCAAACAGTGAATGGATACCACAACTATGATTTGGGATTGTACTTCATGGAGTTTTTTGCAGGGATGTTTCCTTTCCTTATTCTTCTAACCTTCATCGCTTTCTTTTTCCAATCTGTGCTAAATAATAAATTTGTTGCTCATATTGGAGTGGTAGTATTCCTGTTTGTCGGAATTGGTTTAGTGAATCAATTTGGATGGAGTCACCCTCTATTTTTGTTCGGAGGAAGCTTCCTACCCACTTTTTCTGAGATGAACGGATATGGTCATTTACTGGAACCTTATCTATGGATTAAATCTTACTGGTTCTTTTTCTCCATCATGCTATTCGTATTGTCTGTTTCTTTAATGGTAAGAGGAACTGAGGCCGGTTTTAAGAGACGATTGAGTTTAATAAATCAAAGACTCAGTAAACCTTTAGTTAGAGTTGGCTTTGGAGCGTTATTATTCTTCACCCTTTCAGGAGGCTACATTTTCTACAATACAAACGTCCTAAATGAATTTGCTTTCCAATCATCGAAAGAAGTTCAAAGGGTAGAATATGAAAAAACGCTCAAGCAGTTTGAATATCTCCCACAGCCCAAAATCGTAGACGTTTACCTGGAAGTCGATCTGTTTCCTGAAGAAAGAGACTTCGATGCTGGAGGTGAATTTATCCTAGTGAATAAGTATGAGGAATCTATTCAAGAAATACATATTCAAAAAACTCCAAGCTCGAATATCACATTAGATTCTCTTCGTTTTGAAGGAGGTTCAATTTCTAAAGAAGATTTCAAAGATTTTGGATATTACATCCACACGTTGAATCAGCCTTTACAACCGGGAGACTCTCTTAAAATGACGTTCCGGCAAACATTCCGGGCTCAGGGATTTGAACAAGGAGGCAATACAACCATTGTTTCAAATGGAACTTTTTTAAATCATTTCTATTTCCCTTCAATCGGGTATAATGAATTAGTAGAGCTTGAGGATAACGACTCCCGCGAAGATTACGGATTAGAACCCAAACTTAGAAGAGCAGCTATTGATGATCCTCTTGCTTTACGGGAAGGATTGTCAGGTGATGACGGAGAGGAAATCGATTTTGAGATTATCGTCAGTACCTCATCTTCTCAAAAAGCTATTGCTCCGGGATATTTACAAAACCAATGGACGGAAAAGGACCGAAGCTTCTACCATTACAAGATGGATAAGCCAATGGCCAACTTCTATTCTATTGTTTCTGCTGATTATGAAGTCTTAGCAGATGTTTTGAACGATACGACCAACCTAGAAATCTATTATCAAAAAGGACATGAGTATAATCTGAACCGAATGATGAATGGGATGAAGAAATCGCTTCATTATTTCAATGAAAATTTCAGCCCATACCAATACCGGCAATTACGAATCATGGAATTCCCCCGATATGAAGATTTTGCACAGTCTTATCCAAATACCATTCCCTTTTCTGAAGCTTTAGGATTTATCATGAATATAGATGATGAAAAGGATGTGGATATGGCATTTTATATAACAGCACATGAAACCGCACACCAATGGTGGGGACTTCATGTAAATCCCGCTAATGTTCAAGGCAAGACTATGATTTCGGAATCTTTGGCTCAGTATTCCGCATTGATGGTTTTGAAACAAGAATTTCCGGAAGAAAAAGTGCTTCAATTTTTAAATGATCAAAGAAAACTATACTTGCGGAAACGTGCTTCTGAAGACCAACAGGAAATGCCTTTATCTTTGGTAGAATCAGGTCAACAGTACGTGTATTACGACAAGGGAGTGGTAAACCTGTATGCCTTTCAGGATTATATTTCTGAAGACAGCCTGAATATGGCACTCCATCGTTTTATCAGAGACTGGAACAGTGTAACCGGAACAATTAAGTTACAAACCGACCGATACCCTACAACTGAGGACTTAATGGTTTACTTTCGGAAGGTCACGCCAGACAGTTTCCAATATGTGGTAGAAGATCTATTCGAAACTGTAACCCTGTATGAAAACAAAGCTGTTTCAGCTAGCTATGAAGAAACACTTGATAACCAGTTCAAAGTCAACATGACAGTAGAAGCATCAAAATTCCGGGTAGATGAAAAAGGAGCTGAGAATCCTTTGAGCTTTAATGATTGGATTGACATCGGGGTTTATGGCCTTGATGAAAATGGAGATAAAGAACTGATCTACCTTAAGAAGCACCGAATATCAAATGCGCTTACTGAATTAGAGATTACAGTAAACCAAGAACCCGTTAATGCCGGAATTGATCCTTTGAATAAGTTGATTGATAAAAATACTGGTAATAATGTTATTGAGTTCTCAAATTAAATAGACTTATGAGAGTTCCTTATTCATTAACCAAAAAACCAATCCTGGAATAAGTGGCTATATAAAGTAACAATAATAATGCAGGTGATGTTCAGAATTATGCCAACTCTTGCCATCTGATTCATATTGATGTAGCCACTTGAAAATACGATGGCATTCGGCGGGGTTGAAATCGGAAACATAAAGGCGCAACTTGCTCCAATGGTTAAAGGAATAGCAAGCTGAAGTTCACTAAAACCAAAATTTTGAGCGATTACAAAGGAGACTGGAATAAATACAGCAACCAGTGCCACATTACTCATCACTTCTGTTAGAAATACTGCAAATGCACAGACCACCAGAATTACTAGTATTGGAGTTGGAATAATACTAGTACTAATCCAGTCTCCGAGTAACCCTACGATATTTGTTACTTCAAGACCTTTCGCCAATGAAATCCCACCACCAAATAACAAGAGAATATCCCAAGGGAGTTTTTTGGTGTCTTTCCAAACCAAAAGTGGTTTATTCTTTTCTTCTGATGGCCATGCGAATAGTATTACTGAAGCAAAAATTGCGATAATCGTATCATTTAATTCTGATAAAATGGAGAGCTTTGTTAGCTGAGCCCTAAAAATCCATAGAAGCGCAGTAACCACCAAAATCAAAAGTACATTACGCTCGCTTTTACCAATAGCTCCAAGCACATCAAGTTCGTCTGAGATAAGTTCTTTTATGCCCTCTAGTTTTTTGATGCGTACAGGAAACACTAGTTTTGTATTGATGTAATACACTGAGCTAAAAAGAATTATTACTAATGGGAAAGCAAAGAAAAACCATTCAGAAAAACCTAGTGCTACCAATCCTGTTTCTTCTACAATTCCAGCTAACACTAAGTTTGGAGGAGTTCCAATCAAGGTTGTAATTCCACCAATATTTGCTGCATAGGCAATCCCAAGCATTAGAGTTAATGCAAAATTTCTAGCTCCAACTCCCTCTTCCATTTTATCTTTTAGCAGTGCTACTACCGACATCCCAATTGGAAGCATCATCACGGTTGTGGCAGTATTACTAATCCACATAGAAAGTAGTGCTGTGGCAAGCATACACCCTAATACTACCCTAGAAGGCTTTTCGCCAGCTAGTTTCATAATATTGAGAGCTATTCGTTTATGAAGTCCCCATTTTTCAATGGCAAGCCCAAGAACGAATCCTCCAAAGAAAAGGTAAATAACTGGATTCGAGTAGTTGGCTGTGGTTGCTCTTAAATCCAGAATTCCCAACATTGGTAAAAGAATCATAGGGAGAAGAGCAGTAACTGCTATAGGAACAACTTCAGTAATCCACCAGCTTAACATCCATAAAACTACCCCAACCATAAAAGCTTGTTCATTTTCAAAACTTCCAAAAAAAGAACAAGCAAATAATATAAGGGGACCTATTAGAAGCTTAATAAGCTTTGGTCTACTCATTTAGACCTCTCGCTGATATTAGATATAGAAAAGAATGGAAAATGTACTGCCTCCAGTTTCATTTTCTCTTTGTGTGATGGTAGCTTCCAATTTACTTGCCAGTGTTTTTATTATAACTGATGCCAACGAATCTTCTGCACTTCCATCCAAATTAGTTTTTAATCCACTGCCACTATCTGAAATACTTATTGCAACACAATTTTCTTCATCTTTTTTAACTGCCAATGTAATTTTTCCATGGGCCTCTAGAGAAAATGAATCCTTGTACATATGTACTAATACTTCATTAACGATTAAACCAACTGTTAATGCAACACTGGCTTTTAAGGGAATTTTATCCATGTCTAAAAGAAGACTGATGTCCTTTTCATCATCCTCAAAAATCTCTGATACTATAGACGTTAATCTCCCTAAGTAGAGTCCTATATCTATATACTCAAATTCATCTTGATTATAGAGAATATGATGGGCGTTCGATATCGCTTCGATACGAGAACCTGTAGCTTTAAGTATAAATTGTGCTTGTTCGTCGTCAATTGAAGGTACTTCAAGCTGAATTAATGCATTAATTGCCGCCAGATTACTCTTTAACCCATGATGAACTTCTTTAAGTTTCTCTTCTTTGTCTTTGATTTTCTTTTTCAGATCATCAACTTCTTTTACCTTTTCGATTGAAAGAGCTATGTGACCAGCAAGAGTTTCGAATACTGGAATCTGCTCTTCTATAAACTCTTTTCCGTTTAACCTATTCAGGACCTGAAGCACGCCAATAGCTTCTTGTTTTGAATTCAGAAGCGGTACGCACATTATATTTTTTGAGTCAAACTCATCACTTAATTCCCCCCAAAAAATGTCTGATTCTTTGAGTTTATTACTTAAATAAGGCTTTTTGTTTTTTATTACCCAACCTGCAACTCCTTTATCTCTTGGGATAGTCATCCCATTTATTTTGTCTTTAATGGGGCCGGTAGGGATACTTACATTCAATTCTCCGGTAATTTCATCGATGAGAATAAGAGAGCTTGCTTCGGCTTCCATTACCTGGCAGGCAGAATTCATGCATTTTAAAAGCAAGGACTTAAGCTCCATAGTCCGATTGATGCCTTCAATCGCATGTAGTAACAGTTGCATATGTTTATAGTTTTCTGCCATTCAATTTTATAAAAATTCTATAAGTAAGATGGGCTAAAATGCTTGTTCGCCATTAGAAAAACAAAAAATCCCTGACCAAAAATGATCAGGGATTAAAGAATTAATACTTTTTTACGAAGTGCTTTTCTTCAAGTAATCGAGTAAAACGGTGTGTAGAATTCCGCCATTTCGGTAATAATCAATTTCAACGGGTGTATCAATCCTACTGTTTGTAGTAAAATTGATTTCGTCTCCACTTTCTTTTATGGCTGTTACTTTTACTTCTCCACGAGCCTTGATGTTGTTACTTAAATGAATGGTAAAAATCTCTGAACCATCTAAGCCTAACGTCTCAGGCGTTTCTCCGTCCTTAAACTGAAGAGGTAGAACTCCCATTTGAACTAAATTTGAACGGTGAATTCTTTCATAAGACTCAGCAATTACTGCTTTCACTCCAAGTAGGTTTGTTCCTTTTGCAGCCCAGTCTCTTGAAGAACCAGTTCCATATTGATTTCCTGCAATCGCAATTAAAGGAGTATTGTTTTCTTTGTATTTGAGTGATGCATCGTAAATGGAAGTAACTTCGCCCGTTGGAAGATAAGTTGTCATACCTCCTTCTGTTCCTGGCGCCATTTGGTTCTTAAATCTTACATTCGCGAATGTACCACGAGTCATAACTCGATCATTTCCACGACGCGAACCGTACGAATTAAAGTCTTTCTTTTCTACTCCGTTCTCTTTCAGATAAACACCTGCAGGTGCATCTTCTTTAATATTACCAGCTGGGGAAATATGATCTGTAGTGATCGAGTCGCCAACTTTAACTAATACTCGAGCACCTTCAATCGATTTGATTGGCTCTGGCTTTTCACTCATGTTCAAAAAGAAAGGCGGCTCCTGAATATAGGTGGATTTCTCATCCCAATTGAACAAGTCGCCACCAGAAACTGGAATAGCTTCCCAAGTAGGTGATTCAAAAATATCGGAGTACATCTTGTCAAAAAGATCTGGTCGGATTGCATTATCTAAATGTTCTGCAATCTCTTCTGTAGTAGGCCAGATATCTTTTAAATAAACATCGTTTCCTTCTTTGTCTTTTCCTAATGGATCATTATTTAAATCGATATTTACAGTACCAGCAAGTGCGTAAGCAACAACTAGTGGCGGTGACGCTAGAAAGTTCGCTTTTACCCATGGGTGAATACGACCTTCAAAGTTTCTGTTACCAGAAAGAACGCCCGCTGCAATTAAATCACCTTCGCGGATTGCTTTTTCAACGGGCTCAGGAAGTGGACCAGAATTACCAATACAAGTTGTGCAACCGTAACCAACTAAATTAAAACCAAGTTGATCCATATAATCGGTTAACCCAGCTTCATTCAAATACTCTGTAACAACTCTTGAGCCTGGAGCCAGAGAAGTTTTCACATAGGCAGGAACTTTAAGTCCTTTTTCCACTGCTTTCTTGGCTACAATTCCAGCACCTAACATTACGCTTGGGTTAGATGTATTTGTACAACTTGTGATCGCCGCAATTACAACATCACCATGAGTCATTTCAATGTCTTGTCCATTTTTGTAATGCCCTTTTTTAGCTAATCTCTCCTGAGAGAGATTAAAACCCATAGTTGGGTTATCACTTACTAATGAATTTTTAAAAGTAGACTTCATATTTGTAAGAGCAATACGGTCGTGTGGAAGCTTTGGTCCCGCAAGTGAAGTCTCAACGGTGCTCAAGTCTAACTCAAGCGTTGATGAAAATACTGGATCTACAGTGTCATCAGTTCTAAACAATCCTTGAGCTTTTGTGTAGTTTTCTACCAATTTCACTAATTCCTCAGAGCGACCAGTTCTTCTCAGATATCTTAAAGACTCACTATCAATTGGGAAAAAGCCCATCGTTGCGCCATATTCAGGAGCCATATTTGCAATAGTTGCACGATCCGGCAAACTCATATTGCTGATTCCATCGCCATAAAATTCAACAAACTGACCTACTACTCCATGCTTTCTTAACATTTGAGTGACAGTAAGGGTCAAATCAGTAGCAGTTACACCTTCTCTTAGTTTTCCTGATAATTTCATACCCGTAACTTTTGGAACTAACATCGAGATTGGTTGACCCAGCATGGCTGCTTCCGCTTCAATTCCACCAACACCCCAACCTAAAATTCCAAGACCGTTGATCATTGTAGTGTGTGAATCTGTTCCAACCAAGGTATCAGGATATGCTGTTTTTGTACCATCTGCTTCTTCTCTTGTAAATACCCCGCGACCTAAATACTCTAAATTTACTTGATGAACGATACCTCGTCCCGGAGGTACTACCCGGAAATTATCAAAAGCTTCTTTACCCCATTTCAGGAATTCGTAACGCTCATTATTACGCTCCATTTCCATCTCAACATTAAACATGAGCGCCGCTTCTTTACCAAACATATCAACTTGTACCGAATGATCTATCACCAAATCAACTGGAACTTGTGGATTTATATCGGTTGGATTTCCACCCATTCTCTTCATTGCTGATCTTAATGCCGCTAAATCTACTACGGCAGGTACACCCGTAAAATCTTGAAGCACTACGCGCGAAGGTTTAAAAGGAATTTCACCATCAGGGCTAGCGGCATTATAAGTAGCCAGGGTTTCGATGTCTGCATCGGTAATAGCATAGCCATCATTTTCCCTTAACACTGCTTCCAATAGTATTTTAATAGAAAAAGGAAGAGTATCTACTTTTGAATATCCAAGTTCATTCAGTTTTGGTAAGCTATAAAAAGTAGCTTCGCCATTACCTGTATCAAATGTTTGTTTGGTGCTTTTAAATTTGTCGCTCATCTCAAAGTATTTTTAAAATTCGAATAGACTCTCAAGATACAAATTCTTTTGAGCTTTGTCTTTGATGGATTAATTTTCATTCTAATCTTCATTTTGTCTTATAAGATGCTTTTGAGTCTCAAAAATTTCATAATTAATTATTTAAATAGATGTTGATATGAAAATATTTTTGCCGTATTTTTTATGTCTTTCCAAAAAAGCAAATAAACGAGTTTATCGTGAATACTTTAAGTTTTAAAACATACTCAGCAAAGCCCAGCGACATCGAGAAGAAGTGGGTTTTAGTTGACGCAGAAGATATACCATTGGGTAGATTAAGTTCTGTTGTTGCATCTATCTTGAGAGGCAAAAACAAGCCTACATTTACTCCACATATGGATACTGGTGATAATGTAATTGTCATCAATTCAGAAAAAGTTAAATTGACTGGCGCGAAGATGACAGACAAATTATACTTCCGTCACACTTTTTATCCAGGTGGTGAGCGTTTTACTAGTGCTGAAGATATGATGGCAAAAGACCCAACCTCATTAGTTACCAAAGCCGTAAAAGGAATGCTTCCGAAGAACAAACTTGGTCGTCAATTATTGACCAATCTTCGAGTGTATGCAGGTCCTGTTCATGAACAATCGGCACAGAACCCTGAAACCATCGAGCTGTAATAAATGGCACAAGCTAATTATATCGGACGTAGAAAGACCTCAACTGCTCGCTTATACATTAAGCCAGGCAAAGGTGAGATTCTTATCAACAAAACTCCAATTGAAGAATACCTACCAGTAAAATCTATCCGTAACATTGCTCTACTTCCTATGCACGTTACTGAAACTGTAGGAAAGTACGACATTAAAATTACCGTTCGCGGTGGCGGAAAAGCTGGACAAGCTGGTGCAATTTCACATGCTTTAGCTCGCGCTATCGATGGTGAAAATGAAGAAATGCATGACATTTTGAAAGGACATAGTCTTCTTACTCGTGATTCTAGAATGGTTGAACGTAAAAAACCAGGACAGCCAAAAGCACGTAAGAAATTCCAGTTCTCTAAGCGTTAATATTAT
This sequence comes from Balneolaceae bacterium, assembly GCA_040222455.1. Classification (GTDB taxonomy): domain Bacteria; phylum Bacteroidota; class Rhodothermia; order Balneolales; family Balneolaceae; genus RHLJ01. Next base: position 28,251 of record JAVKDD010000008.1, read on the forward strand.
TTACGCAATCGAATTTTAAATCACACATGTGTGGTGACTCATAGCCTGGTGTTAGCTGATTGGCTAATTGGTTTTTGGGACTGACCCACACAGCGGACAAACCTAAACATATATACAACTAAAATGCCTAAAGCAGCATCTATAGAAAACCTGTTAAAATCAGGTGCACATTTCGGTCACTTAACCCGCCGTTGGAATCCAAAAATGAAGGATTTTATCTTCATGCAACGAAACGGGATTCACATCATTGACCTCAAAAAAACTCAAGGATATTTACAAGAAGCGATCGACGAGATTCAAAAATTATCTCGTGCTGGTAAAACTATTCTATTTGTAGGTACAAAAAAGCAATCTACTGAAATCATCAAAACTGAAGCTGTTCGCGCTGGAATGCCTTTTGTTACGCACAGATGGTTAGGTGGTATGCTTACCAATTTCTCTACTGTTCGCAAAAGTATCTCTCGTATGGAAGAGATTGAGCGCATGAAAACAGATGGTACTTTGGAAGAACTCACAAAGAAAGAAGGTTTAATGCTTTCTCGTGAGCAACAAAAATTAGAAGATACTCTTGGCGGTATCTCAAACATGAGCCGTCTTCCAGGGGCAATTTTTGTGGTTGATATCATCAAAGAACATCTTGCTGTTAGCGAAGCTATTAAGCTTCATATCCCAATTATTGCTATGGTTGATACAAACAGTGATCCTGATGTACCAGATTTTATTATTCCATGTAATGATGACTCTGCAAGAACTATCCAATTAATTAGTTCCCAAATTGCTGATGCTATTATTGAAGGTGCTGCAGAGCGTGATGCACATAATGAAGAAGAATTACAAGAGCAAGCAGCCGCAGAAGCGAAAGGTGATAAATCTAGTGATTCAACTCCTGAAGCAAAAACGAAATTACGTTCTCGTAAAAAGAGACCAAGAACTGCTGAGCCAACTTTAGAAGCTCAAGATGAAACTCCTGCTGAAACTAAATCAGAAGCTAAAGCTGAAGCAGCTACTGAAACCAGCGAAGAGAAAGAATAACTATAACACTTTTTTAAAATAACTGAACAATGAGCATTTCTGCTGCTGACGTTAAAAAATTAAGAGACATGACCGGTGCCGGCATGATGGATTGCAAAAAGGCACTCTCAGAAGCCAATGGTGATTTCGATCAAGCTGTAGATCTTCTTCGAAAAAAAGGTCAAAAACTTGCCGACAAACGTGCTGACCGTGAAGCTAAAGAAGGTTTGATCCTTACAAAAATTAGTGACGACGGAAAAAAAGCTTCAACTATCGAGATAAACTGTGAAACTGATTTCGTGGCTCGTAACGAAGATTTCCAAAATACTGCTGATAGTTTTCTAAATGCAGCTTACGATAATGATATCGAAAGCGTAGATGGTCTACTCTCATTTGAACTTAATGGAAAAACCATTGCTGAGAAACTACAGGATATGACTGGGTTGATTGGCGAAAAAATTCAAATCAGCACCGTTGTATTAGCTAAAACAGAAGGAACCTTGATTTCATATATTCATCCAGGCAATCAACTTGGTGTTTTGGTTGAGTTTGATGGTGACCTTACTGATGCTGAAATTGGAAAAGATGTTGCAATGCAAGTTGCCGCAATGAAACCACTTGCTGTAACTCAAGATGAAGTTGACGCTTCTGTTGTAGAAAAAGAGCTGGAAATTGCTAAAGAGCAATTGATAAATGAAGGTAAGCCTGCAGAAATCGCTGAAAAAGCAGCAAAAGGTAAACTTCGCAGATTCTACGAAGAACGTGTTCTTCTAAATCAGAAATTCGTAAAAGATAATGGCGTTACTGTGAAACAGTATCTCGAGCAAAACGGCGCACCGTTAGCTAAGTCTTTCCACCGTGTTCAATTAGGTGAAGACGCTTAACTCTTTTTTTTATACCTTTGGCTGTTTCGATTTTCGAAACAGCCTTTTTTTTGACCTTTAATTTTTGAAACTCAACCCATTAGCTCGTGGCAAATAAGTACAAACGTGTTTTACTCAAATTAAGTGGTGAAGCTCTTCTCGGGGAACAAGGACATGGAATTGATTCTAACATTCTAGCCCAATACGCTCAAGAAATAAAAGCCGTTCAAGAAGAAGGCGTTGAAGTTTCTATTGTGATTGGTGGTGGTAATATTTTTAGAGGTGTTGCAGGCGCTACCGAAGGAATGGACCGGGTTCAAGGCGATTATATGGGAATGCTTGCTACAATGATTAACAGTATGGCATTACAAGATGCTCTTGAACAGAAAGGAGTTAAAACCCGATTACTTAGTGCTATCAGAATGGAAGCTATTGCAGAGCCTTTCATCCGAAGAAGAGCTGTTCGTCACTTAGAAAAAGGTCGAGTAGTAATATTTGGTGCTGGAACTGGAAATCCATATTTCACCACCGATACAGCTGGCGCTCTTCGTGCTATTGAAGTGGAAGCAGATGTAATTTTAAAAGGAACCCGAGTGGATGGAATTTTTGATTCTGATCCAGAGAAAAATCCAGATGCAAAGAAATTTGATATCATTACTGGTGATGAAGTGCTGCAACGCCGACTTTCTGTGATGGATTTAACTGCTTTCACCCTTTGCCGTGAAAATGCTACTCCAATCGTTGTATTCAACATGAATACCCCTGGCACCTTCAAGGACATTGTATGCGATGGCAAGGATTTAGGTACTACTGTAGTTTGGGAGTGATATCAAGAAGTATTGTACATTTGAAATATCTTCTTTTTTGTAGAAACAAAAGAACTAATAAATACATCCAAACTTACCGCCTTTCCATTAGATCCTAATCCGTCAGCTGTCAGACAGGATGACGACTTTATATTATTTCGGAATGGAAGTCCTCCCTTGAGGGAAGTGGATCATTGAACGGAGTGAAATGAGACGGAGGATGTTGGTAACGCCTCAGCCTTAACCAACACCCCTCAGAAAAGTTGAAGAACAAATTCAACTTTTCATCTCCCCTCAAGGGGAGACTTAATTCTATCCCTCTTTGGGGAGGGACGATTCAAAACTTGTTTTGGCTCAGGGAGAGGGCGGGCGACCACATGGTTCCAAGCCACCACGATCCTCCCTCTGATTTTCTGCTTGCAGAAAATCTGTCACCCTCCAAAGGGAGACAATCTTACTTGTCACCTACATATGTGGGTGCTTTCAACCAAAGTAAATCAATGAGAATGGTGCCAGGTAGTAACCGCTACTTTAGCCGGACCGCCTTTGCTGAATGAGGCATCAGGGGTTCCTGAATAACAAGCCATCATCCAAGGGTAAGTGTCGGTAACATAATAGCCATACTGACCATCTATTATCATTCCGTTACACTCATCTAAATCACCATTTCCAGTAAACTCATAGTCATCGATATACTCGCCATCATAGGTTCCACCCGGATCATTGTTGTCAGGTCCTGGACGACTTCCTGCTAGTAATTCATACCCTGAAATAGCTTTTCGTACTGTATTTGTCTGGGGATCTAAAAAATAATTTCCGAAAATTGGAAAGCCGTCCGCGGCAAAACCAATTACTGGAGAACCCTTTTCTCCCGGGTTGTCATCGAACATTGCGTTTGGGTCACCATGATAGTGATAGGTTCCATCTGGCTGAGTATGAGCGTTATGAGAATCGGCTCCAAACTTAGATTCTGTACCTAAAGGATCTAATAACCATCCGTCATTAGTTGTACAGCCAATTTGTACATTCCCATCTGCGCCAGCCTGAGGATCATTAGGTTTATAGCAACCTGCAGAAAGTATATCCACCACTACTCCATTGAGCATGATTGCATCATAGTATTGCTGAGAAAGTACTGTTGATTGAGCTGCTAATGACGGAGAGGAAGGTATATTGAAGGTTCGCTCAACTTCCTGAACATCGGTAGCAAAAGAAGCTGACGCATCATTAAAATCATGGTTTGGAATTCCATTTACTGAAATCGTGCATCCATTGGAAGAACTGGTTATTTCAACTTCTCCCTCAAAATTCACGTTTCTCTTAATATCACTAACCATCGAAAAATATTCCTCAATGTAGTCACTGCAACCTGAACTGGTCTTAGTAAAAATTGCGTCTGTTATATCTGTCCCGGATTCGTCAGGCATATTATCGGTTCCTGATTCGGGAGAACATCCTGTAAACTGAATAAGAAAAAGTGTGAGTAAGATGAATGTAAAAAAGCAGATTCGTTTCATGACTAACTTGTTATGAGTTGATAATCCCTGTGAATTACTTCCATTACACCTGGGCATAGGTTGGCCCCTAATATAAAAAGAGTGTGTGTCGGAATTTTGGATCAACATAACAACGTGAGTTCATAAATTTCTTACCTGTAGACTTTTTGTAGTCCTGTTTTGCAACTCTTTTTTATTCTGGTTCCGATGGTCTCCGTCGAAACCTTCTGATTTGCAGCATAATCCCCTATAATCACTCCAACGCAGAGCATTGGAGTGAATCTCCTTACCTTTCTAAAAATCCTGATCCGTCGGCTGACGGACTTGATGCCCTTCTTCGGTTTATTACTACTGTCCCTCTTTGGAGAGGAATGAGTCAAAACTTGTTTTGGCTCATAGAGACAGTAAGCAAACGGTTGAAGTTGGTACTTTCTACCTCATTTCATTAAGATTTAATCATCACTTTTAGTAACTTCACGGAATTGAAAATCAGGCTAATAAAGCCCCTTTTTAACTAAATTTGGAAGTTATGATCGCCGAAGAACTACAGGAAATTATTGATGAAGCGGATATGAAAATGGATGATGCTGTTCAGTATCTGAAAAGTGAGTTTTCACATATCCGAACAGGTAAAGCTAACCCGGCTTTAATTTCGGGAGTTAAAGTTGAGTATTATGGAGCACAAACACCTCTTCAACAGCTTGGAAATATTACCGTACCAGAACCACGCTTGTTAATGGTTTCTCCGTACGATAAGTCCACTCTTAATGATATTGAAAAAGCAATCATGGCTGCCGGACTTGGATTAAACCCTATGAATGATGGTGATTTTATCCGTATTCCCCTCCCTATTCTTACCGAAGAACGAAGAAAGGAATTGGTTAAAGTTGCGAAAGACAAAGCTGAACAGGCTCGAATTAGTATCCGTAATTCTCGCCGAGATGCTAATGATACTATTAAGAAAACGGTTGAATCTGAATCTCTCCCAGAAGACTCAAAATTTGAGGCTGAAGCAGAAGTGCAAACAGTGACGGATAATCACACTAAAACAGTAGATGATTTACTGGCTCATAAAGAAACAGAAATCATGACGGTTTAATATGATTCTTGCGAATAAAGCGATGCAGTCTCATATAAAAAATTACGAGAATGAGATTACCAATTCGATCTATCCGCTTATAATCGCATATAAAAGCTAACTAGTGTATATATCTGAACTCAATTTACATGGATTTAAAAGCTTTGCTCACAAAACAAAAGTGAGTTTTGATAGTGGAATTACCTCCATTGTTGGTCCAAATGGGTGCGGAAAATCTAATATTGTTGATGCTCTCCGATGGGTATTAGGCGAGCAACGCCCTTCTCTGCTGCGTTCCTCTGCTATGAGTAATGTGATTTTTAACGGTACCGCCAAAAAGAAAGCCTTAGGATTGGCAGAGGTATCTCTCACTTTTGTAAATGACAAAGGAATTCTACCGATTGAATACAGTGAAGTAACTATCACTCGAAGACTCTATCGCTCGGGTGATTCTGAGTATTTGATCAATAATACTTCCTGCCGGCTTAAAGACATCATGGAATTGTTCATGGATACCGGAATGGGATCTGATGCCTATTCGGTGATTGAGCTTAAAATGGTCGAGGAAATTTTAAATGATAAGAATAACGACCGTAGGCGATTATTTGAGGAAGCTGCTGGTGTTACCCGATACAAAGATCAAAGAAAGAAAACTCTTCGAAAACTTGATGAAACCAAGAAAGATCTCCAGCGGGTTGATGATTTATTAATCGAACTAAGAAAGAAAGCACGATCGTTAGAAATTCAAGCCGAAAAAGCCGGGAAAGCGAAGGTTTATAAAGATGAACTGGAAACCTTAGATAAAGCACTTACTCTTCATGATTTTCATAAAATCCAGGAAGAGTTAATCCCGCTTCAGGAACGCATTTCAAATGCGGAAAAAGAAAAGAAGGAGATCACAAAAACAGCGACTGAGCTGGAGTCTGCTGATGAAAAGTCTCGCGCTCAACTTATTGAAAAAGAACGACAACAAGCGGATGCTCAACGACAAGTAAGTCAACTCTATAATGCAATTCGAGAAGCTGATACCAATATCCGGATCACTAAAGAGAAAATTGAGAATGAAAAGAAGGTAATTACCGAATACAGCAAAGATATTGAACAAGGCGAACTCGACCTGAAGGAATTGATGGACTTGTTAAGCAATAGCCGAACAAGGTTAGAGACGTTCGATGAAGATTTAGAGAAATCTGAAAAAACTCTTGAAGAATCGAAGAAAAAGTATTCTCAAATTCAGCAGCAATACAATCGGGAACGACATGAGTTATATGAGTTGGAAGTTCAGTTTAGCGCTACGAATAATGAACTCAGTCAACTTCAAACTAAACGAATTAAAATAGAATCTCGACTTGAAAATACTGAAGGTGATCTGGAACGAATCAATGACGAGATAGTAGATTTAAATGATGAAATAAATACTCTTAATACGGAACAAGGTACTATTGAAGGAAAGCTTGGAAACCTAGTTGAAGAACGAGATGAACTAGAGAAAAACTTAGAAATTTCCAGGGAAAAAAGAGAAGGGTTTGCTGAGAAGCAAAATGAACTTAAAGACGAATTGCGTTCATTGCATAGTACCCATTCTTCGTTATTGAGTGAGATTCGATTAATGAATGATCTTGCTAACTCGAATGAGGCTTTCCCAAGTAGTGTAAAGTATTTACTCGAAAATCACCGGTTTGATTTCAAAGAAATGACGACTGTGGCTGAAGTTTTTAACACCGATGAAAAACACGCCATTGCCCTCGAATCGGTTCTCGGGGGTGCACTTAATTTTGTAATACTTCCTACACTTGATGAAGCAAAGCAAGCAGCGGAAGCTTTGAAAAAAGCTAATAAAGGAAGAGCTACTTTTATTCCATTGGATAAACTTTCTGCGACCTATGATGTGATTGACGGTGGTCTTTTCGATCATGTTAAAACGAAGCCTCAATACTCTGCGTTAAAGCAATTATTACTTGGCAACGTGCTGGTTTTTAATTCGGTCGAAGATGCTTACAAAGGATTGAAGAAAACGAAGGCTATCGGAGTTACTTATGACGGAGAGGTCATCAACAGAAATCGATTCTTTAAAAGTGGTAGTAAGAATAAGAATACTGGAGTTCGGGTTGGCTTACAGGATAAAATTGACCGACTTGAAAAGGAAAAAATCAGCGTTCTTAAAGAGATTGATAAACTGAGTGACTATCTGAAGCAAATTATTGAGAAATATGAAAAACTCGATATAGCTTCGCTTAGCGCCGGTCTGAAAGAAAAAGAACAGGAAGTCCGTCGTATTGAACAGCAACAGCACAGTCTCAGTTCTAAAGTGCAGGTTTATCAAAAGAATATAACTGAGCTTGTAAATCGTAAGGATTATCTAAAAAGTAGCGAAGGTACGGCTCAGGAAGAGCTCGATTCGATGCAACCTAAGCAAAAAGAATTACAGAAAAAGATTACTGAACTTGACGCTCTTCAAAATGAGAAAAAAGATTTACTTGAATCTTTAGAAGAAGAACGAGGTATCGCGCAAAGTCGCTATAACGATGCACAGTTAAAGCATCAGGATTTAAAAAATAAAGTTGATAATCATCAACGCGATGTAAAACGTGCCGAAACCGGAATCCAAAGCGTTCAATCAAGAATTGAAAATCGCACTAAACTCACGGAGCAATCCAAGAAAAATATTGCTGAGTCAAGTACTTATGTAGTTCGATTGGAGGCTGAACTTTCGACTAATCAGGAATTGAAAGTTGAGGCTGACGAAGCACTTCAAAAAGCGGAGGATTCTGCTGCCAAACAACGGGGTTCAATTAACGAAATTGAAAAAAACCTAAAAGAAATACGCCGACAGAAAGAAGTGAATATGGAGTTAGTTCATCACCTTTCTATGGCAAAAGAGAAGATGGAAATGCAGGTTCAGGGTCTTTCTGATCATATCTGGGAAACCTATGGCATTTTGATGAAGCAAATTGAAGGGGTGGAAATGCCCTCCGATAAAACTCCAGATGAAGTGAAGCAACGTATTGGGTGGCTTCGACAAAAACTGAATAACATTGGGGACGTAAACCCTCTAGCGATTGAAGAATACAAGGAAGAAAAGGAACGCCTTGATTTCTATGAAGAGCAAATTGATGATCTTGATAAAGCTGAAAAACAATTGCTTGAAACTATTCATGAGATCAATACTACAGCTACTGAGCGGTTCAATGATACTTTTGAGAAAATCCGGGTTAATTTCCAGAAAGTATTTAAAACGCTTTTCTTCGAGGATGATTATTGCGATTTGTTAATCGAAGAAGATGTGGAAGATCCGCTTGAGGCCCGAATTGAAATTAAAGCGCAGCCTCGGGGCAAACGCCCTTCAGGAATTTCGCAACTTTCTGGTGGAGAGAAAACATTGACTGCGATTGCACTCCTTTTTGCGATTTACCTCGTTAAACCTTCTCCATTTTGTGTATTAGATGAAGTTGATGCTCCTCTCGATGATGCAAATATTGAGCGCTTCGCAAAAATGATTAAGAACTTTAGCGCAGAGACTCAGTTCATCATTATCACTCATAACAAAAAAACGATGAGTAAAGCCGAAATGATGTATGGTGTTACTATGCCTGAAACCGGTGTAAGTCGTTTGGTTGGCGTCAAAATGGATGAAGTGGAAGATGCTGCATAATTTGTTAATGGTTATTTTCTTAGTTTTTTTATACTCATGAATAATAAAGAGTACAAGCAATTAGAAGATGATGTAATTCAACTACACTTATATTATAAGGTATATGAAGAATTATTCTTGTCGAAATCGAATATTAAAGTATTAAATCAATCGGCTCCATATTTCTTTTTTACGTTTCAAAACTTACTCATTGGAAAGCTAATAATTGAAATCTCAAAATTAACTGATCCTCATATTCAAGGTAAAAATAAAAACCTATCTCTTGGATTTCTTCTTGAAAGGACAGAAGATGAAGATTTAAAGAAAGAGCTGAGGTCTCTTTTGAGTGAAATTAATGAAAAGGTTGAGCACTTAAGAAATCATCGTAGCAAATTTGATGCTCACAGAGATTTAAAAATAGCAATTGGACAGATGGAATTAGAGCCTTTCTCAATATTGCAAATTAAAGACATTCTAAATCTTATAAAAAACTATATGGAAACATTCTTAGGACCAACAAGAGCATGGACTCCAATAGTTGGAAATAATACCCAAGCTTTAGTTGCAACTCTTCAGAACGGTTTATTTTAAGAACATGTTTTAAAGGTGGATAAGGATTTGAGGAAAGATCTATATTTAAAAAAACAAGATTACTTAAAAAATATTCTTGGCTCGTAAAGAATTTAATATCCCTGACATCTATAAATCGCCGATTATACGAAAGGAATTAAAGAAACAACTCTCTTCCTGCCTAATATACACCATATGACTGATGCGTAAGTCATTCTTTTATCAAAGATTCTGGTAAATCATAATTACCTGAATCCTTATGAAAAAAACTACCGTCTACGACCTCCCTATAAGAATCTTTCATTGGCTGTTTGCCGCACTATTTATAATCGCATTTTCAATTGCGAAAATATTGGACGATGATAGTCCGATATTCAGTTATCATATGATGGCTGGAATTTCACTTCTATTTATTCTTGCACTTCGGATATTTTGGGGAATATTTGGTACAAAATATGCAAGATTTTCTTCTTTCAAGTTAAATCCATCCGATTTGATTACCTACTTTAAGCAAGTATTGGTTACGAAAACTAAGGTCTACTTTAGTCACAATCCTGCTTCTAGTTATATCTCAGTTTTCATGTTTGCATTAACTATTGGTCTTGGTATTACAGGAATCAATATGGCACTTGGTAATGAATCTGAATTCTTCGAAGAGTCTCATGAGATTATGGCTAATTTGTTCATAATAACTGTAATTGCTCATTTAGTGGGTATCATTTATCACCATTTAAGTCATAAAGACTCTCTTTGGTCTAGCATGTTTGATGGCAAAAAAAATGCTAGTTCTGGTAAAATTGGTATTGCAACAACTCGACCTATTTTTGGTATTCTGTTTTTAGTCCTGAGTTTATCATGGATGGGATATGTATATTCAAATTTCGACCAAAACACTAGAGTGCTCTCTTTATTTGGTAATGAATTACAGTTGGGTGAAAATGAAGGATTAGAATATGAATCTGACACCAATACTGAATATGGTAATGATGAAGACGAAGATGAAGATGATGACGACTAACGCCTATGAATAACAATGAAAGATTAGCAATGTTATTAATTCTGGTGTCGATAACAGTTCTAACTTCTATCGACATTTTTACAGATTATTTTGATGGGGTTGCTTGGTGGCATATAGTTATTGAATCCATTATCGCACTATTCGCACTTTCTGGAGTTTATTATTTGTTAATAGGTCGAATTAAGCTTAAACATTCTCTGGAAACTGAACAACAATCAAATCTAGAATTTGAACAAGAGGCTCAGAAATGGAAAAAAGTTTCTAAAAGCTATATTGATGGACTAAGTAAGGAAATTGACAAACAACTTACTGTCTGGGAACTAACAAAAGCTGAAAAGGATGTAGCGTTCCTTTTATTAAAGGGCCTTAGCTTGAAAGAGATTGCATCGGTACGCTACACGAGTGTAAAAACAACTCGTACTCAAACGAATGCAATATATTCGAAATCTGGACTTTCAGGTCGGTCAGAATTATCCGCCTTCTTTCTTGAAGATCTCTTGCTACCTGCTAATTAGTGGGATTATTAAATCTGATAGGGAATTCAAACATTATGTCTGATGTTACATTATCTCATTCGTATATTTGAAGTCGAAATCGAATAACAATTAACAAAGATCAAACTCTTGGCTCGTAAAGAATTTAATATCCCCGACATCTATATATCGCCTATTATCCGAAAGGTAAAAGAAGCGACTAAGATCACCGATCCAATGAAAAAGGATTTGGAGCCAACTTTGTTAGATTTTGGTCCGGTTCAATTTTATATCCCGCGGTTCTTTGGTTTTTGTTTTGGTGTTGAGAATGCGATTGATATCGCTTACAGAGCAGTAGAACAACATCCAGATAAGAATATTTATTTACTAAGTGAGATGATTCACAACCCAACAGTGAATGAAAATCTGCTTGCCAAAGGAATGAAATTTTTATTTGATACCGATGGAACCGTACGTATTCCAATTTCATCATTAAACTCGGATGACATTGTTATTGTACCAGCTTTTGGAACTACGATTGAAATTCAAGATCAACTAAAGGAAGTTGGAATTGATCCTTATGAGTTTAATACAACATGTCCTTTTGTAGAAAAAGTTTGGAAACGCGGAAAGCAGCTAGGTAAAAAGGAATACAGCTTAGTTGTACATGGAAAGCATCAGCATGAAGAAACAAGAGCTACTTTTTCTCATAGTGCTGAGCATTCAGCTGTTGTCGTTGTTTTGAATCCTGGTGAAGCTATTATCCTCGCAGAAATTATGACTAGTGATCGACCAGTTACAGATTTTGATAAATATTTTGGACATAAAGCAACACCTGGATTTGACCCACACAAAGACTTACATCGTTTTGGGGTTATTAACCAAACAACTATGCTTGCTACAGAGACGCAGGAAGTTATGGATATTCTAAAGGAAGCTACGGTTAAAATTCATGGTGAAACAGATATTTTAAATCACTTCGCTGATACTTCCGATACACTTTGTTATGCTACGAATGAGAATCAATCTGCAACGCTTACTTTGGCGAAAACGGATGCCGAAATCGCATTGGTTGTTGGAGGATATAACTCATCAAATACTATGCATTTGGTAGAAATCCTTGAACACTCATTTCCAACTTTTCATGTGAGAGATGCCAATGAAATTAAATCCGGTTCCTTGATTAAGCACTTTAATCAATGGAAAAAGGAAATCCTTGAAACTGAGAATTGGCTCCCAAGTGATAAAAAACCGCTCAAAATTGCACTTACTTCCGGGGCCTCTTGTCCGGATATTTTAGTAGATGAAGTGCTACTTCGTCTACTCGAATTCTTTAATGATGCAAAAGAAGTAGATGAGGTAATTGCTCCTTTTGAAGCTTTTGAAGGCTAATACTATAATTTCTCTTTCGAGTTAAATCTATAAGATCCTGAAACATGATCAGGATGACTAGTTCTTAGCTCACAACTCATCCTTCAAAACTCAAAGCTAGTTTTGATCTACTACACTAAAGTAAGCAACAGCTTTGGGCTGAAAACTGCGAAGCTTAATCTGATATTGGGTCGCTATTAATTCGATATCAGGAGTTACAAAACCTGTAGAGTCGTCTCTTATTTTTGAGTAAGGAACATATACTTCGTATGGACGTGTATTCTGAACTTCTGCGTATTGCTCTAAAGGCACATCAAAACGAATGAGTATTGCCGAAGGATTATAATTTATTACCTGACCTCTAGGCAAGCCTCTCGTTCTAATATAAACGCTGGTTTCTCCTTCCGTAAACTCAGAGACATTTGCTGAAAGTATAATCTCGTCTACATCGGGTACAATCAAAGGATCGATCGATTTGATTACAACTCTTGAAAGAATATCATCCCGTACATCTCGAAGTACTAAGGTATCTGGAATTATCCATTCAGAGATGTCCGAAACCTGAGAGGAAGCGCCCATTATGGTTAAACTATCGGGAGTAATTTTGGTATCTCCTATCAACCCATAGCGAGTCATAAATTCAATCTCAGTGTGTAATCGAATTGGAATTTTTTTAGATATTTTTTCTTCCAATCCAATATTTATCAAAAAAGGCTGGACCTTTAAAACAGAAACATCTTGTTCAACTGTAAATCGTTGGCGAACCTGATCGTATAAGTTTACTTCTCCCTCAGTGATATCTACCTGAACGCTTGGAGGATTATTGAAAAGATTCACTAATTTCCAGCCATCTCCACTCACTTCAACTTGTACGAATTCTGGTAAATCCTCAACCAATGCCATATCAGGTGGAATATTCCCTGACTCGATTGGGACATTAATACTAATGTTATAATCTCCATTCAAGTTTACAATAAACCAAAGACTCATCGCCATAATATAGGCAACTACAAAAACCGCAATACGTTCACGGCGGGCAGCACGCGCATCATTCTCTGTAATTCCTGGAGGGATACCGAACTTAAATACGCGCTTCATCCGCTCAATAATCTGTTCTGAAAACTTAGTCGCCATAAAATGAATATAGAGTCAGACTTCGGTTTATACAACTACCCACGTACGATAATATCTCCAACTACTTGTCCTTTAACTTTTGCATTTAACCGTTTTGCAATTGAAAACCTATTCGCATGAATTTCATGCCTCCAGACAGGGTTTTTTACCCTACAAACAAGTTTATCGCCTTCAAAATGAAGGTCTTCTGTTTGGGATGAAATTCTTTCGCCAACCACAGCTTCCCATGCAGATAGAATCATTCCCTGACGAAGCTTCTTCTTTTGTGGAAACTTGTCTAGAAAGTCTTGTAGTGCTGACCCAATTGGTTTTGGTTTATCGAAGCGCAATTCGTTATTCGTTATTTTTTATTCGTTAATGATTCTTTGATTCAACAATAACCGAATCTTTTACCGAAAAAAACCGGTTTCGTTCTCCATCAAAATGTACATAATTCTCGAATGGAATAGGATTAGCGGCTGTGATAAAAGTTTGGCCTTTATGCTCTTGTAATGCTTTAAGTAAAATCTCTGTTTTTGCGAGATCTAAATCTCCGAAAACATCATCGAGCATAAAAATAGGTAGGTCGTCAAGTTCATCTGAATAATAGTGAAGTTGGGCCAGTTTTAGTGATAATGCGAACAATCTGTGTTGTCCTTGAGAACCAAACCTACGAAGTTCAAAGTCGTCTAGATAAAAAACTATTTCGTCTCTGTGAGGTCCAACTAATGTTTGTTCTCTTTCCAATTCCTTTTCATGATTATTCTTAAGGGCCTCGTAATACTGAATTTCTATTTCTTTTGGATCTATTGATGGAGTACAAAAAGTTTGATATTCAAGTCCGGTAGTTAAGTTCATCCCTGAAATCATGGCATAATCTTTAGCTAGATAGTCTTTAAACTTTTCCAAAACTTCGAAGCGTTTAGCAACAATTCTAGAACCAACCTCAACTAATTGTTTATTCCAAGGTTCTAAATACATCTTTAGCATATTTGCTGCATTACTATAACTCTGTAAAAGTGTATTTCTCTGTTTACGAATTCGCCGATAATCCAACAAATCTCGTAAATAACTTTTTGAAATTTGGCTGATAAACGAATCTAAAAACGAACGCCGTTCTATGGGACCTTCCAGTGTAAGTTTTTTATCGTCCGGAGAAAGTACAACCACTGGAACCATTCCTATTAAATCTGAGAGTCGCTCTAACGGGCCGTCATTTACGAATATCTTTTTGCCTTCTCCTCTTGAGTAGGAACAGCTAACTTCAAACTCTGACCTGATCTGTCCCTCAAACTTCCCCTTCAACATAAAATAGCTTTCCCCTTGATGGGTAACATACATATCAGATGAAGATACAAAACTTCGAGACATACAAAGGTAATGAATTGCATCGATCAAGCTGGTTTTTCCGGCACCATTTGATCCTGTAATAACATTTAGGTGGGGCGCCCAGTCCACTTCATTCTTTTTATGATTTCTAAAGTGTAGGATTTCGAGGTTTGTAATCAACATACATCAATAGTAGTAATAATTGATGCGGAATTAAATGCTTGATTTAAAAAAGCCCGTCGGTTAATTATCCGGCTTGACTCTATTCATCGGGTCTCGATTTATTGAATCGGTGAGTTATAAAATACTCAACCTCATTTTTTATAACCTTACCAGAGTCTTTAAAAATATCTCGGAATTATGAGTATTTCACCGAAAAATGTTAATCAAGGAAGGTACCGTCTCAGAAAAAAACTACTTCTAAAGAAAAATAGAAGCCTTTCAAAAATTTTAAACCAAGTATAAGAAAAGGAATTATTTGGCTTTCAACTGAAGATGTATTTCAAAAAAAGATTTCCCTTTTTCTATAGCTCCTTCCGTAAAGCCCATATATGATAATTTATTTAACTCAATAATAGGAGTAACATACAATTCAGTTTCTTCAATAATTTTGACGGTTGAATTGGTTCTATTGTCTTTAATTGAAACTCTCCAATTTTCGAAAAAAGAGTCGGTTGCTTTTAAAGCAAGTTTAGCAATCTTAGTTTGATCTATTTCTTCAAAATTTAAAGATACTTTAACCGATCTATTTTGGATTGTATTATATAAAATAGATTTTTCGCCAAATGGAGAAATTATATCAGTAGTGATATATCTATCTGTAATTTGGTGTCCGAAATTAAACTTATTAAGACTAGGGTCTGTCAAGGTAATTTCCCAAATACCGTTCTTCAGTGAAGGCTTTGACCCTACCTTTTGCGATTGCATTTCTCTAATCATACCTTTTTTTGTTGCTAACATATTATGATACCGAAAAAACTTCATAATTAGTAGGCATCATTTAATTCTTATTTAATTAATAGCATTTTTTCTACGATTGAAATTCCCCCTACCCGAAGTTTATAAATATAAACTCCTGAAGATAAACCTGAAGCGTCAAAACTAACAGAATGTCTACCTCCAAATTTTTGACTTTGCTCCAACACAGAAACTTCTCTCCCTGTGATATCAAAAACTTTTAAGGAAACAAACCCTGGCTTATCTATCGAGTAAACTATTTGCGTAGTTGGATTAAACGGATTAGGATAATTTTGATAAAGAGTAATTCCATTTGGTTTTTCATTACCAGGTTCTGCAAAAGTTCCCATTGAAAATTGATAGCTCCCAATTGGAAACGGAATTGTAGCTGTCGAATTTGAGCTCTCTCCTTCTAGCGCATCAACACCAGAAAAAGTCCAATTTAAAATATTAAAGCTGGAACTGTCGGGTCCTGTAAAGTCTTCTCGGTATGCCCATCCATCGGTATACTCCCAATCTGTACCTGTACCATCTACATTTATCTCACCGAATGTATCTACAACAATTTCACTACCCGAAAATACCTTAGTTGTATCATAAAACAATTCTAAGGCATCGTCCCCATTTACAGCAACTGAGAAATTGTCCGTAAAGTCGGTAGAAAAACCAAACCAGGTATTAAAATTATCCGTTTCAGTAGCTATATAAATGAAATCACCTTTTATAGCCGAACCTGATAATATAAATTCCACACCATCTGTACCTCCTCCATTGCTTGCAGAACCCAATCCGAAAACACTAAGGTCTGGAATATCTGCCGTTGCATAAAGTTCTACTGTTTTTGGAGTTCCACCAGAAAGCGTACCATCCATTACGCCAGTAATAATTAAAGCATCGAAAGATGCGCTTGGGCCTGTAATAACTGTATCAGGTTTTGATTCTCCAAAGTCTACTACTTTAATTGAAGTTGCAATAAGTTCTGTTTGGTCAGTTCCTTCTTCCCAACTTACTTCCGCTTCTTTTATTGATTCGTAGTCTGATAAGTTAAAATCGGTATCAGAGGTGTCTTTTGCAGATAGCTCGTTCGTATACTTAAATTCAATGGTTCGTTCTTTATCTTCTTCAGTGTAGGTTAGATCAAAAGTTGTTTCTTCAATCATAGTAATCATACCTATAACTGGGTTAGGAACAGGATCAGGTTGAATAACCTCTCCATCAAAAAAGGCTCTTCGAACTAGTGTTGTGTCATGTATAAATGGATTGCGATTTCCCTGTGCCTGTTCAGCACCTAAACTTCTGGCAACTTCTGCGGAATCTACTTTATCCATGTCGTGCCATGCTAAAAGCACATCTTTCATACCATTAAAAAAAGAAGCATCATCACTAACATCGTTGGTATTTTGATAAATAGCCCAGAAATAAAATATTGCTCGAGCGACATTCCCTTTATGATCTTCACGGGGTTCGAAACGACCTGGAGCATCTTCACTGTATAAATCTATATTCGAAGAAGGAATATTGCTTTGTCCATTAGTATCTCCTAAATACCACCAAGTAGTAGTTTCATTATCGGGTATTTCTGCAAACGGATCGCTTCCTCTAGCGCTATTTACTTCTACCAGGGTTGGAAATAAATGATGGATATCGCCTCTCATTGGCTCATCGCTATCAAACTTACCTTGAGGCCAGGTATGTTCTGTATTAATTCCTTTCGAAAATGCGTCACCCCTTGTATTTGCCGTAATCGTGAACCCGGTATAAACACAAACGATATTACCATTTTTATTATCAATTGAACCGTACATAGCATCACGGGCACTATTATATCCAAGAGGGTTTGTTACCGAATAATTTTCTTGTAAAAAAGTAATTAGCTCATCCTCAATGAGATTTGGTGCAATACTTTCATTTTGGGCAAATAAAGGAATACATAAAAAGGTGATTAGTACTACTAACAGCGTTTTTTTCATAAATGGAATAATTTGTTTCGCTAAAGATACAGCTTCAACTTTACGAAAACTCAATGGAGTTCTTAGTTTACTTTATCAATAACATTTTCTTGGTAAATACATTTTTACCTACTTCTAAACGATAAAAATATACCCCACTAGAATGTTCTGAAGCATCCCATGAAAATGTATGTACTCCTTGGGTGCGAATCTCGTCGGTTAAAACAGACACCTTTCTTCCAAGCATATCGAATATAGATAGTTTAACTCTCGACTGTTTTGGCAACTCAAATGTTATACTTGTAGAGGGGTTGAATGGATTTGGGTAATTCTGTTTTAATAAAATTTCTGAAGGAACTTCTTCTTGATCTTCGTTAGATACAGGTAAAATGCTATTTATGGAACCTGGAGTGCCACCAAGTTTAATAGCCGCTGTCCAATTTTCTGGCAATGAATTATCCGATTCTGATTCGATTAACTCCAGGCTATATCCAGTGCCGTCTGCATTACTATCCCAAGGATCTTCATCATCATACTGAAGTGAATCTACCAGTAAACCAGTATCATCATATAACCGTATTTGATCACTATTTCCTGAAAGATTGAATCCAAGTTCTCCTAATAACGGAGTTATACTTTCATACTGTGAATTAAAAGCCGTTAAATCCGCTGAAATAACTAAATAAGAATTGGGCGTCATTTCAGTGCCATTTTGAAATTCAAAAGTGTGCGAATCATCATCATCTTTTAAAATCCATCCACTTATATCTATGATAGCTTCAGTAGGATTATAAAGCTCTATCCAATCGCCTGATTCATTTGTTTCTGATGCGTTATACATAATTTCGTTTACTATTATATCCGCTGCCTCTCCTTCTATCTTTTCAAAATTTGCTGTATAGGTAATTCTGGATGTCGCTTCAATTTTGTGATTTGTTGAAGTTGAAGCTCCACTCCATGCAGTAAATCGATACCCTCTTTTGGGAATTGCTCTTAACTCTACTGGAACAGGTGAGTAGGTTACCGAGTTTTCTGTGTAAGAATCACCTATAAAATATCGACCTGCCCAAGGATAAGATTTAGGTTCTATTCTGTTTACTCTCACAATTCCATGTTCAGTATTTGAAGTATTTACTCTGATACTTGCCGGGTTTGTGACTTTAAAAAGGTCGATTAAAAACTCTTCCATATTACTTCCGCGAATATTCGCAAAATGTTTAAGCCCGTTTATTCTACTTTCCCAATTTGAAACGGAACCTCCCCATCTATCTTTATGAGCTGGCATATCGGAATCAATTATCTGTGATAATGAATCTATAACTGTATTTACATAACCAGCTTCAAAGGAGGTATTCATCAAATCTGCCATTCGATTTGTGAACTTTTTTATAAATTCTTCATTCTGGACAAACTTTCTAAATATTAGTGTTGACCAAGTATAGGTAGGCCAAGTATCTCTGTTCGAAATTAATGCAAAACGGAGTGTATTATGGTTTTCCCAACTACCTAATGATCCATCATGGTTACCGCCATTATAGTGATTAAAGCCAAAATCAGTGTCATACATAATCCATCGCCATTTACCATTATTGGCACCATCTCTCCAATACTTGATATTATTGCCTGGCCAATCGGTATTTGCATAATAGATTTGAGCCGCCATATAGTCTATGTAATTATCTATATCTACATGGTTTAAAATAGACTCATACTCGGCTTGATTTTGCAAATTTGCTGCGTTCACTTCATTATAAAACTCTCGAAATGCACCTTCATTACCATAAATATAATCATCAATAAAAGGGCCTGCTAAATCAACATCTTCACTTCTAACATTACTATTTGAAGCAAGGAAATGCTCATTCACTTTCTCTCTAATGTTATGAATCCCCCAATATTCACCATTCAGATATACTACTGATGGCCGGAAAGCTTGATAATCGATCTCTGTACCCTGTGCTAATGTTTTCATGAGACCATCACGTAAGTGAGTATCATTAAAATCATTTCCCGAATTTCTAAGTACAAAAGCTTGAAATTTCTCTATATCCTTTTCCTCAAACAGTTTATAATCTAGTTCAGCGGTTCCATATTCTCCTCTAAAAAAAATAGATAAAGATTTCTGTGGCAGACTTCTACTACATCCTCCAAATATTTTAGCCCCTGCTGCTGAGCTAAACCCTAGGCTTCCATCTTTTTCATATAATTCAATATGTATTGGTATTTCCCAATCCTGGTTCCAGTTCCTGGGTCCAGTACAATTACCTGAAATTCCATTCGTTCCCTCGACATAAATACCCGTTTGGTCGCTCCAAAGATTCTCTGGGTTCGTGCTTACTGAAACTACAGGCAAATTATGATCGGTAGCAATTAAATATGTTTGCGTTATAATTTTACTTGGAAGTTTTCCTTCTTCTATCGAAATAAATCTAAAAACTGTAGTCTCTGTAATTGTTCTCGAATTTGTGCCCAATACCTGTGAGTTCTGTGTAGGTACACTTCCATCTGTTGTAAAGTATACCGTGTTACCAATACTTGCATTTACTAGTTCAAGTAAGGTTGTTGAAGCATATACGCCTCCTTTATTAATAAACTCTGGTTCAGCCGAACGACTCATGAAACCTTGCGAAGTATTGGCTGATAAAGGAGTTGGGTCAAAGAATATGTATACATTACCATCAGCACCTCTTCCAAATGATTCGTCGGAGAATAATTCGGGAAAAGTAAGTGAATCTTCAATACTTGAGTCGGGATTACTCAACCAAATTGTTTCCCCTTCTGCGCTTAATTTGAAGTTTAAATGAGTGGTTTTAATCCCATTTGCTGTCATATTAATTTGATCTGCAATACCTCTTGAGCTTTCCGGTTCTTCTGACCTAGAAATGGTAAGAAATGGTACCAGTGAAAGGTCAGATGATGCAGTACCTGAATTATGAATCTGAATCGCCAGTGTGTTCTCTCCCTCTACCAAAATATCTTTGTAGTCACTTATAGTAATTGCAGATAACTCTTCTCCCTTTACTAGTGCTGGATCATCAGTAAACGTTGTTGTAAAAGCGTTATAAGCAATTGGAGCGGCCCCAGTCAAGTTAAATCTAGAAATTTCAACTCCGTTTATATAGGCCACATAACCGTCATCGAAACTGATATGAAATAACAAACTGTCAATAATAGACAAATCATCTATCGTAAAAGAAGTTCTGGTAAATATAGAAACGGTCCCATTAGGTACTATCGTTGCATCGTCGTCGTCTCCATATCCGATTCCAAAGGTTCCATTCTGCCAACTTGAATCATCAAAGCTATTTTGAATCCAAGTATTTGATACCGGGGCATTAGGAATAATATATTTTGTGACGTCACCTTCTTGAATTATTGTTTCCCAAAAACTTCTACTAAACCCTGAACTATTCCCTCTGTTTTTATCACTGGCAAAAACAAGGTGAAAGCCTTTTGCTGGAATTTCGGTTTCGGAAAATGTAAACTTGAATAGATTCTCCGGGTCGTCTGAAATACCATACCCTAACAGATTGATAGTAGAGTCGGTTGGATTATAGAACTCAATCCAATCAGGGTTATCCCCGTCTTCGTCAGAAATACCTTGGCTATTGCTAGCTACTACTTCGTTAATAACAATCTGTGCTTTTACATTTTCAATCGATAATAAAATTATCACAAAGAAAAGCACTACTAATTTTAGTGGTGCAACCAATATTCTTAATCTCTTTTTAACTATTACTTAGTACTTAATAAGTACTAAGTAATCAAAATAGGATATTTAAGCCTTAATTCTAAGGTGAAAGATTTTCTCAGAACTTTATAAATGGGTAAGAAGTTATGATGAAGTTTTCAATAAATGTTTAAACTCGTTTTTAAACTTTTTAATCTTAGGGGCAATTACATAGGAACAGTAGCCCGCATTTGGGTTATTTTCAAAATAGTTCTGATGATAGTTTTCAGCAACGTAATAGTTTTTTAACGGCTCGATGGTAGTAACTATCGGATCATCCCATAGCCCTTCCTCTTCGATTTCCTTCAAAGATGTTTCTGCTATCTTCTTTTGCTCTTCATTGTGGTAAAAAATGACAGATCTATATTGAGTTCCAACATCATTCCCTTGACGGTTTAATGTGGTTGGATTATGTGTATGCCAAAGTACCGTGAGAAGTTCATTATAACTGATCACATCTGGGTCGAAATGAATTCTCGCTACTTCTGCATGACCTGTTCGCCCAGAAGTTACTGCTCGGTAAGATGGGTTTTCTACATGTCCACCAGAATACCCAGATTCTACATGTTCAATGCCTTCTACTAATTCGTAAACTGCTTCCACACACCAAAAACAACCTGCGCCAAATGTGGCGACTTCTAATTTCTTATCCATGTCTTGCGCAAAACTAATTGTTGAAAAGCTAAGTAATAGCCCTGTAATAAGTATTTTTTTAATCATAATCATTCCGACTCATTTATTTTTTTTAAATAAACGAAATACTCCTTTGATGAGTATCACTAAATGTTAACATATTCCGTTTTTAAATAAGTCCTTTTCGAATAAATATATTAAATCAAGTTAAAACTCTATCTCCACTCAAAATTTTTGATAAATAACCGTATTATTTTACAAAAATTACCTTTACGAAGAATAAATACTATTCGTCTAAATTTCTCTTATCAAAGTTGATGCAAACAAAATTACTATTACTTGGGTCTGTTTTACTCTTTATTAGCTGTAGCCCATTCAAAACAATACAAGTACTAAATGATGAGTACAACACCCCTACAAAAAACTATGACACCTCAATTACCTTATTACCATTTACTGATAAAATTGTAACTGAAGAAACACTTAATAATTATCTGGTAAATAATCCGGCCGAACGTAGCCTGATTAGTCAAACAAATCGGGATATTTTTAATAATTACTTTGGTCTCACTTTTTCAGAAACAACTACCGGAGAAGTAAAAAATTTAGTGGGTGCAGATCAACTAAGTTTTGTTGATGAATTAGATTTTATTGATACCACTTTAACTTTAGATAAAAAAACAGAACTTTCTCTTTTGATTCCAGATAAAGGCAAGCTATTCCAAACAGACAACCCAACTGATTATTCATTACTAATTCAAAGTATAGTTTGGGAAACTACAGCAGTGGAAGAGCAAACCAAGCCGGTAGGGGGTAATATTGTACAGAGAATTGAATTTAAACTACGATTAAGTTACGCGCTTTGGGATAATAGAAAAGAGGCACTAGCGGGTTATGGTTTGATTAATGAGAAAAGATACCTTATCTCATTACCTGATAGAATATTCTATATTCAGTTTTTTGAAGAAATAAGTAGAATGATTGTTAGAAAAAGCCCTCTTCAGGAAAGGTATAGATAAAAAAAGCAGCTGAAAATATTGTTCAGCTGCTTATTAAATGAATCTATGTTGAAAACCTAATTTCAGGTATTCATTTTATTTATGAACGACCCTTTTTCTTTCGGTCTTTATCCTTTTTAGATTTTTTATCCTTTTTTCGATCGTCGTCATCGTCATCATCATCATCATCGTCGTCATCGTCGTCATCGTCGTAATGATCTTTGTCCTTTTCTTTAATTTTGATCTTATCAGCATCAATAATAGTTCCTGTTTGATCTATCATTGCATTTGACTTGATACTAACTTCTTTCGAAGTAAAGGTGGAATAACTTATATCCATAGATCTTTTAGACTTTAAATCAATCTTTTTACTTGCAGTTAGTATTGAATTGACTGATGACAGGGATTCTTTAGAATTAAAATCAATTTCTCGAGCCATGAAATTTGCATTATCTGCTAGCAATCCATCTCCTTTTAATTTTATTTTTTTTCCTGCTATCAGATCACTACCTGATACGTCTAACACTCCTTTTTTTGCTTCTAATTTTATGTCTTTATCTGCATATATATTACTTCTGACAGTCAATCTTTCAGCTTTAATATCTATTTTTTCAGAAGAGATCAGCGGAGTTAATGCGGGTATAACAACTGCATTTCTATCATTTTTGTACTTCCCATCAGCAAATTCTGATAACGGAATAATCTGATCGATCCCTCTATTAAAAGTCCCGTTCTCATTATAATCAACATAAGGACGTCCTTCTACTGTTATGGTTTCGGTATAGGTATCAGATACACCCGATACATTCGTAACAGTAAGAGTTACTTCAAAACTACCACTATTTGGATAGAAATAGGAAGCTATAGATTCGCTTGAACTTTCACCATTTCCAAAGTCCCAGATATAAGTAAGTAACCCGCCACTTGGATCATTAGATGAAGTTGCATCAAAAGTGGATGAACTTCCTAAAGCTGCTGCAACAATATGAGCTGATGCTGTTGGAATTGGGTTTACAATATTTACAGTTACATCATCTGAATCTGTACCACCAAAACCATCATCGGCCGTAAGTGTGAAGTTATAAGTACCCACTTCAAGATCAATTGTGAGAAATGCACCACTGCCAACTTCAACATCATCTAATAACCAGTTTATTGCTATTCGGTCTCCATTTACATCTGATGTACCAGATCCATCCAGATCAACGGTTGTTAGCAATTCTGTAGCGTTAATTACAATATCTTCGCCTGCATCAGCTACTGGAGGAGTATTTGTTACTATAATTGTAACTTCATCTGAGGCTGATTCATTGCCATCACTTACTGTTAAAACAAACTCGAATGTGCCTCTTTCAAGACTAAAAGTAAATGTTTCCTCCGTTGAAACTTCATTACCATTTAATATCCACTGGTATGTTAAGCGGTCTCCTTCGGGATCAGTTGAACCCGATCCATCTAATGTAACTTGTGTTTCAACACTCGTTGCCATTAGTGTTTGATCTTCTCCGGCATCAGCCATTAACCTGTTACTATTTTCTTCTGCATTAGCTGATTCAACTGTTGGGAGAGCATTCGACATCTCTGCACTTATTGAATTAACCGTTTTCTTTACACTTTCTTCTTGGATGTCTTCATCCAGTTGCGCGCCAACAGGGCTGTTTTTACACGACAATAGCGAAAATGCAGTTACCAGTATAATGGTAACACCTACATATAATTTTCTCATAATCTCACCTCGAAATATTAATTAGAATGGTCTATACCACAAGCTTCAATTTTCTCTGTACCAATTTAGATTTTAGTACACTAATTAATCGAGTAAACAGAAAAAATGCAAGATTATTAAAAATATTAGCTTATTCTAACTTTCGATAACCTGAATGCGGGCAAGCATTAAGTAAGGTTAATAGTTAAGATTGGGAAATTTCCAAAATCTTTACTGTTCAATCTTGTTCTTCGTTTTTAAATATAAGCCTTAGGCATTTCTTTCCAGAAAATGTGTTTTTCCCTCAACCCGATGTAAAGTACTTCCCATTATCAGTGTCCCCTTTCCATAACGGTTATTAATGCTATCAATGGCTTCATATCGAGCAACGTGCTCGGGCTCATCCTGAAAAAACATATTCATCTGTTTGGTCTTATCAATCTTATGAGTCCCAAGAATAATATTTCGAATCTCTAAGCCTTGATCACAGGCTTTATAAATAGCTTCGCCAATTTTATCCATACACTTCTCATACACATATTTATCAATATTGGTATACCCATCGGTTACAAACCTAAACCCCACGGAAGGTAATTCGCTTTTATTAAATCCGAAGGCGCCGGAAAAGCTATTCGCCCGTATTTCGTAAGCTCTCATTCGGTAGCAAATTTGATGTATTCCAATCTCAAACTCTCCAAAAATTCGCTCTACGTCGGTACTGCCTTCCGAAAAAGTATGCCCGTAACTTACCCCCCATTTAGGAGAGTATTCATCGTTTTCCTCCAGTATTCTAGCTTGGTCTTGTCCCGTAATAGTTTCAAAAAGCATCTTCCCAAAATTAGCTCCAAAAAGCCGAATGAAGGTAAGTACATTTCCTTTTTCAGCAACGTCGCCAATGGTCTTGTATCCTTCATTCAAAATATGTTCATAGCGTTTACTACCAACGCCCCACACTTCGTTTACTTCTAAAGGATAAATAAAAGCCCGTTCTTCAAATCTGGTAAGTACAAGACTTATTCCCTTTGGTTTATCTAGGCTACTAGATAGCTTAGCATAGGTCTTAGAGCGTGCAATTCCAATTGCCCCATATAGCCTTGTAGTCTGGTAGATTTCATTTTGAAGACGCTGACCAAAAGCTTCAATTTCTTTCGCTCCTTTATCTTTTAAGAACGTTACGTCCATGAAATACTCATCCATCGAATAGCGCTCTACCTGATGAGAATACTTTTTAAAGATATGATGTACTTGTTTTGAAATCGCAGTATAAGCGGTATAGTCTACCTGAAGCATGCACACATACGGGCAAAGCTGGTACGCTTCCAGAGCGCTCATTCCTGTTTTAATACCAAAGGCTCGGGCTTCGTAGGAAGAAGTTGCTACGATCCCTTTTACCGTTCCATTCGGTTTTCTCCAACCACCAACAATAATAGGTAATCCGTAGAGTCCTTTCCTGAGTTGCTCTACCTGAGCATAGAAACAGGCAAAATCAAAATGAAGGTATAATCTCTCTTTTCTACTATGGTGTTGGTGCTCAGGATAGACGGTATTATAGAGCGTAATTCGGTGTACATCGTTCTCTGGTTGAAATGGATTTCCTTTTTTTCTTGGCATTTTATTTTCTCACATATTGATATGTATAATATATGTGTGTAGTTTAAAATGACCAAACTTAAATGGTCATGAATAAGTACCCGCTAATAGAAATGCTCGCTTTTTTTTCTAGGCATATCCGAATGGATGTTCCCGTATGGAGATTGGAGTATGTTCGGCAAGTAGTGCGTGTAAGATCAAGTCACTCTAAAGTAGAGGGTGGAATTAAAAAAAGCTTTTATAGTGTAGAAACTAAAGAAGGAGAAATTTTCAATTTAGAATTTAACCAAGAAGATTTACTCTGGTGTTTAGAACAATCTGGGCATAGCAAAGGCTTTACAATTGATCGAGTGCTGGTACATTGTAAACGGCATAAGCATAGCGCTTCCGATTCTCACCGAATTGTGCCCATTCGATTTGAAGTATTTCCAGTTGAATTGATTGAACGAAAAACTCCTATTGAACTCGCCTTAATCGACCGAATTAAACCATATCGCTTTAAACGGGGAAAGCATGGTTCTATTCAAGTAAAATCAATAGAAACTCAGCACAATGAACCCAAACTTACTGAGAAGAACCTAAATTATGTGGTCGAAGATACCGATGGAAGATTTTACCATGTACTCTTTGTTCCTGACCTTTTAGATTGGAGATTTATGCAGGAAGTAGATGAGCAGTTTTTCTTCGTGCGAAAGCTAAAATAAGGTAGATGGATTAAGTAGCTCTGCAAAGTTATTCCTAGAGTTGCTAACCTGTGAAGAAGCAATATAAGTTTCCATATCATCTACTGGATACGGATTTAACATATCAATAAGATAATCAGGGGTATGATCTGGATTCAACCAGTCATCAAACTCAGTTGGGTGTAAGAAAGCGGGCATTCGATCATGTACTTTTTCAACCATAGTATTGGGTTCGGTAGTAATAATTGAAAACGAACCCATCCCGTCGTTGGGACTAACTTTGGAGTAAATACCCGCAGCGCCTATAAATTTACCTTCTTTAGGTTTAAATAAATGTGCTTTTTTACTGCCCTTTACCCCTGAAAATTCAAAGAAACTATTCATAGGAACAATACAACGAATCTGTTTTTCCTGAAAATCTTTCCCCCACATTTTACTCTTTAAAAGCTTGTCATCTCTCGTATTAAAAGTCGAATATTTGAAGTTAGGTTTTCCATCTTTTGGGAGCCATTTCATATACCACCAGTACATAGATTCCATGACTCGCTCAGCTTCATCATTCACATAACAAACGGGCATTACTGAAGTCGGAGCTGCATTGTAATTTGCAAAGTAGTGGTCAGTCTGTATACCAGGTTTTTGATAAACTCCTTTATCAACTGCATTCAAGAAATCCTCAAGTTCCTGTTGTTGCTCATAAGTAAGTGTATAACGTCCACACATAGGAAATTTTTCTTTTATTATAACACTATGTGTTGAAGTGAAAAAATTATTTGAGCTCTGGTGTGGTAAAAAGTTTATTCTTTGAATGAGTCTTCTGCTTTTTTGCTACTTAGAAACAGGATTTTATACCGAAACCTCAGATTCACGAGCACAAAAAAACCAGCTCTTGCACTGCAAAAGCTGGTTTAAAAGTAAGTGCTCACGAATGGAGTCGAAATACGAAATCAAGGTCACTCAATTCTTGTCTATTTATACATTAAAATGCGTTTTTGTAATGTATAGGTATTATTAAATCTACCCTCATTGTAATATTTGTTCCACCAATGTTCTACAAATTAATTAAATTGGTGGAACAAATATTACAATTTAAACTGAAATGCCTTCTACTTTCAAGCTCGTTATTAGACAAGATAGACCCAATGGGAAAGGTGAGTGCCCTATTTACCTTAGGATCACTTGTGATCGAAAAAAGAAATACCATAATACAGGCGTAAGACTGATACCGAAATATTGGAATGATGAAAGTGAATTAGTCAGAAAAAATCATAGAACCTATTCAAAGATAAATGATGATCTCGAAAGGTTACTCGATAAAGCCAAACAGGCAGCAAGAGAACTTAGAAGAGATGAAAAAGAAACAGTATCAGCTATAAAAGATCGACTTATTGGTGCCTCCACTAATAATTTTTTCTCGCTTGCTGACGAGTATCAGAATGGACTTGAACTAAACCAACAATATCATCTTAGTAGGCATGTTAAAACTTCCATTCGAAAGCTTGAGGATTTTAATGGCTCCCGAAATCTTCTTTACACAGAAATTAATAGTGACTACTTAGAACGCTTTAAAAAGCATTTAATGACTGTCAAAGGAAATAAAGGTTCAACCATTCAAAAGAACCTTGGAAATATTCGTACAGTTATCGAATTAGCTCGCAGAAGAGGGTTGATATTTCGAGATCCTTTTGAAAATTTTGAACCTGTTAAATTGGGTCAGACTATATACAAGACTAAACTTAGCCTTGAAGAAATTCAAATTTTAGAAAATATAGAATTAGAAAAAGAAAGTACTCTTTGGCATGCCCGAAATGCATTCGTTTTATCATTTTATCTTTGTGGAATGAGATTTGGAGATATTGCTACCCTTAAATGGAAAAATGTTGTGAATGGCCTACTTGAATATCAAATGAATAAAACAGGAAAGTCCATTCATATTGAAATACCTAATGGTGCAGAAAAAATTTTAAGACTATATAAAAATAAAAAAGCTACAAACGATGATTACATTTACCCCTTTTGTTCCAATACTAATTCTGATAATCAAATGAAAATAAAACAAAAAATAAGTTCCTGGAATGCACTTATTAACGGACAGAATAAAGGAAAGATTTCAGGACTTAAACTATTAGCAAAGTTAGCAGAGATTGAAAAACCTATCTCAATGCATGTTGCACGACATAGTTTTGCTCAGCATATGGCTGAAAAGGGAATTTCTATGTATAAAATGATGCTGTTATTAGGTCACAATTCACTTAAAACTACCGAACAGTACTTAGATACAATAAATGTGAAGGTTGCTAATGAGACTTTAAGGAAAATATTCTAAAAACAGAATTTATGAGTCAAGAAGCACATCAAAAATATTCAGCTGCAGTCGGTAAATATTTCGAAGATTATCCAAAGCATATCAATGGCGTAGAGACTGTCTCTGAAATAAATATTAGGTTCAAATTATACTGTAAGACACTAGTCACAATTGGGCTGGAAGAATCCAATACATTTTATACACAAGCGAAAGAAGAATGTGAGAAAAATTTTATTACTTATAATCTACGAACAAAAAAATGGGAAGATTACTTTGAAATTTTTAATCGATTGCATATAAAAAATAATAGAGAGGACTATTATCATCCTAGATCAAATGAAATACAGAATATATTAAATCAGGAATTACATGATGATCGAGCTGTTTATTTCTGTGGTATTGAAATTATGAATCAAAACATTAACACAATAGAAGCAAATAATGAGTGGTGGGAATTACAATTGTTTAAACATTTACTTGCAATCGAATACGTTAGAAGTGAACTAGATGTAGAAGCATATATTTCCTCTCTTGAGAATGTTAAAATAATAAATACTGACCTAGTTGTTGACAAATATATTACTAATAAACAAGTAGATAATAATGATGAAAAGAACCAAAATTTTCTAGAGAACAGATTAAAACGGGTTCTTGAATCAAACAATCATATTATACCAATTAAGTTAGCATTTTTTGGAATAGTTAAATCAAGTGGGAACTATATTAGGGATGAAATCGCATTAAAAGAAGCAAATAAAATACATTTAAAATTAAACCATCGTCTTCTATACAACAGTAAAAATAGTCTTCATTCTTTAAAGTCTGCACACCTTAAACACAACAGGGATGAAAAGCTGAAAGAGATTGAACAAATTATAAATGATAGTAAAGATACCACTTAATAAATGACATAATCACTTATGTGGATCATTAAGTGAATCTAGGAATATTTTCTGCTCAATTTACAATTAACAATTCTAGTTGAGTAATATGAAAAACCACATAATTATAGCTACAAGTGAAAATTTTCGAGAAATCCTTTCGGTAACTGTAGAGGAAATTCTTGCACGCCGCATCCCACAAATAATGCGACAAGCCAACCGTAAAGAATACCTAACTACTTCTGAACTTGAAGAGTTAACAGGTATGACAAGTAGAACTCAAAAATATCACCGTGATGCTGGAAATCTTGAATTTTCTCAAGAAGGTAGACGAATCCTTTATAAGACTGATGACATTGAAGCATTCATACTCGATAGAAGAGTGACAAGAAAGGTAGGGGTATAGAATATGAACCCTAAAAAGAAAGAGGACTTCCACTGGAATGGAACTCCTCTTAAAATCGCAAAATCAGTACGAAATCGCTCAATAAAAATAGCTAATTCTTTGGCTATTGACAAAGCTTATGATGATGGCTATCAATTTGCTGAGATGGAAACTACCCTTGTATCAGGATTTCATTTATCACTCAGAATCAAAGCACATCTAATACTTAAGTATAGCTTTTACGAAGTAGACTCATTCTATTCTGGTTATTACAAAGCTAAAGAGGTAAATCGTGGATACTAAAAAAAGGCACTTAGAAATTAAAGTTTGGGATTACTCTTTCTTCTCTGAGTTTTCATATTCTGAAAAGCTTTTCTACTGGTTTGTTTATTGCCATTGTGACAATGTGGGAGTATATCAACATAACCCAAAATTAGCAGCGTTTCATTGTGGTGAGGGTTTGGATTTGGATTCGTTTATATCAAAAATGAATACTGATGAAGTCCTAATTGAACCTTTGACCAACAAGAAATTTTGGTTGCCGAAGTTTGTACAAGAAACTTGGAAAAACTTATCCCCTAATAATAACCTTGGTAAATCGTGTTATACTTTACTCGTAAAACATAGTCTTTTAGATAGATTCGAAAGAGAGTTTCCTCAATGTATTCAAATTGAGGGTTTTGTTGAGGCTATTCAAAATAAAGAGAAAAGCTTAGTAGGATTACCCATTCCCAAAAGCTTACAGAATCCTGGGGCTGACCTGGGGCTGGGCAAGGTTAAGCCTGGGTCCTTTACCTTTAACAATAACATATCCAATAACGGAAACAAAGACATTACCACTAGCACAGCTATGAATGAAATACTTACTGGGGTTCCAAATAGAATAATAACTAGCCCTGAACATGTATTGATCGAAGATCTTGATTCCATAAGGAGATCACTTAAAATAGGTGTTGAACAATATGTGATTCACTCTTATGAGTTTATCTCAAGACTTAATTGGGACGACTTAGATTGGGAGAATTTTTTAGTCGCATTAAGAAACCACCTTGAACCTTAATTGATATGAATATTATAGAAGCAAATTGTAAACAGTTGACAATTCAATAAAAACAGATACTCGACAAAACATGGATAAAACATCGATAAACTTAGCCACCCCGATTTAGTAAAGGTAATTACAGGTTTTCCAACATAATCTCGATAAGGATCGGAGAATAATTTAATTAAACGCGGTAAAAGCTCGATGAATTATATACCCCAATTTTTTAACTGAAAAAACTTAAAATTATGACTTCAAATACTCCTTGGACTAAGCTAAGTAATGAAACTCAAATAGCATTCCATGCATTTACAATCTACCGTGACCTAGGAGCCAACAGGTCATACAGTAATGTAGTCAATGCTTTGAAAAAGGAACCTGGTTATAAACGCCAGATTGAAACCTGGAGTAGTAAATACCAATGGGTTTACCGTGCAGGTAGCTATGATTCTCATATCGATCTTATAAAAATTGAGTGTGCCGAGGCTAATATAATTGAACTTCAAGATGTAGCCTTTAACGGTGCTAAAGAAGCGCTTGAGCGTTTAATAGATATTGGTGTTCATCAACATTATTGCGAGAATTATGAATTGAAGGCTATTGAAATCCTTCTTAAATCTGTTGGTTTGGTTAATAACGGCACTCATTTAAAAATGACTTTAAGAAATCTGCAGGATAGCTCTGGTAAAGTCGATCTGGAAGCATTGATAGCACAGTATTCTAAGTTTTAATATTTATCAGTATTGAATGCCACCCCATGTCACCTATCTTGTATATCTTGGAATGTAAAGTAAACCATTACATACCATGTACTCAGATGATGAGATCTATATTGAACCAGATTTGGGGCAAACCGTAAGTCTAGATATTGATGATATTAACGATATAGCTTATCAAGCATACAAAACGGGTGAAACCACTTTTATTCAGGATATGGAAGTTAGAGTGGTAAAGTACTCACAACTTGAGCCTTTAGGGTTTTGCCAAGGTCATAGAGTAAGAATTTCTATCATGAGGGTTTAGAAGGATTTGGCACTATAAACCACCCCAACCGGAAGGATTTTGATTGAGGCAGTTTAAGGTGCTTTAGGTACTTGAAAGAGTTTGTAATTGAGTAGTCATTACATAAAACTTTACCACTTTATTAATCACATACATTCAACCTGATAATATTCAACCAATACTTTATTTGACATCTGTAATCCCAGGTACAGTTATATTATGCCAATTAAATAATTCTTTGAAGTCAACAGTCGCAAGCATATTAAAATTATTTGAATACTTTTGGATAAAATCGCTTATCGGTATTGCAATGAATTTCAAACTACTTTTTTCCCCATGCTTTGTGACGTATGATTTCAACCAATCATTTTCTTCTTCTATTTTTAAACTAAATGAAGGGTCTATTAAGTACAAAGAGATACTCTTTGCCGATTCGAAATCAGTTGCAATAAATCCCTGCCTAATCTGTTCAAGTTTGTATGCTCGTAGTTGTTGGAAATGTACTCCATTCTTAACCCTGCTATGAACCGTCCAATTATTGTTGGTTCCAGACTCTTCATTACTATACCAATACTCAACATATGGCTCTAAATTTTTGAGTAATCTCTTCTCGAATTCTGTTATTTCTTCTACTCGATAAATCATCTCACAATCTTGATTATCATTTCGTGTTTCATAACAATTTCTTCAAGATTGATTTTACAAACTCAATCCCATTATCCCAATAGGTTACTCTTTCCTGAATATTTAATATATCCCAGTCTAAGTCTTTTTTCATGTAAATATATATTGAACCCGTCGGGTGGTTCCAATAAACTCGATACTCACCATCTTCTAAATTTTCTGATTTAAATTGGGGATATATTCTTTCCATTTCCTTCAAACTACCATTCCATGTAATGGAGAGTCTATAGTCTAGTGTTGTGGTGAAATTTCTTAAAGGACTATCCACTATTTCTAAGTACTTCCCACCGGAACCCCAAGAATTATCATGCTTTTTTATACTACAATTCTGTATTCGATACTTTTCAGAAAAATATTTTCTGGCTTCTTCAATTCCAGATTCTAAATAGCTAGGCTCTCCGCCTTTTGAAACTTTTACTTCAGATGCTTTAATTATGGATCTTGTTTCATCTACAATATCTTCATAAATCTGCTCGTGATCTTTAATAAGGATTCCCATTTCACGATTTTTTAACTCCGAATATTCGTACAAATTCATCGAGGTAAGTATCATCACATTTGTACCGAAGTAACATTTCGAATGAAGGTTAGGCAAGAAATAAAGATTTAAATTTTTAATCTTAAGTATTTTCTCTGCTTCTTCATTTGTTAGTTTTTTCTTGCCATAAATGATATTTACTCTTACCCCTTGTTCACTCTTTTCGATTAAATGATCTAATATGATTCGATTAATTTTTAAAAAGGGAGTTACAAGAGTTAACTCAACATTTTCTTCTTTGATGAGTTCTTCAAGTTCTAAAACAATTCGATTTGTAGTTATGAATGTTATCAATGTAACGTGTTAATCTTCTTTGATGAGGTTAAATATTTAATAGAAATTGTGGAACTATTCTATATTAAAATTCTGATTTAGTTAGTTACTTCACTTTATTGTGCCTAATTATTGATCTTATTTCTCGCTTTGACTCCAACTTCTTGGCTTCATGAATTTTCATCAATGTTGGAATTAAAATCCAATACCCTATCATAAATAAAATACCAACTATTATAATGGTTGGGTATAAAAACGAAGAAAGGTAACCTTCAATGGGTTCTCCAGTCCCCTCTGAAACAAATTGAAGGATCGCTGACCCCGCTCCATAAAGAATAATTATAAAACCAACTAACCTGGATATGGTGGAAAAAATAAGCTCCCAAAAACTAGCCTCATGTTCAAACTGTAGAATTTTGTCTACACCCACTACCACAACACCAATAGCGTATTGAAAGCCGAGCGTTAAAAAAATGATTGGAGATTTCACATCAAAGTAAATCAGGTAAAAACAACATACGAAAACACCTGCTGCACTTCCAAGTAATCCTAAATCAGTAAGCGTAAGTCTTGAATACCTAAGAAACTGAGTAAATAATGGAAACACCAATATGAGAAGCCAACCTTCAAGGTTGTTATAAGCTGATTGAAATATATCATTAAAGATAAAGGAGGATTCTGTGCTATTTAAAATTTCAGCAGAAAGGCTTTTTCCATGAAGAGCAATAAATGTTAAGAAAACCTGAACAATTACAAATAAAAATGAATCAAATACTTTATCAAAAGCATTTTTTTCTCGGTTTAATACTGATTTTATTTGTTTGGGTTTCTTAATCACCCCACACTCTCCTCTACGATCTTAATTTCTTCTTCGGTGAGCCCATACAACTCATAAACCATTTGGTCTATTTCGGCTTCTAATTTGCTTGTGTCGGCTTTGGGGTTTTCCTTTTTGAGGGAGAGGATTTGATTAGTTTTAGTTTCTAATTTGGAAATTGCATTCTTATCAAATTGTAAACTCACTGGTAAATCTTTCAAAATACTTGGCTTTATCTGAGCTAAAGTTCGACTCTCTTCCATAGAAACCAATCTATATAAATACGTAATAAGTTTAGAGTTTAATAGACCTACAAGAAAAGTATTTGAATATTTCTCATTTGCAGAAAATAGATAAATTCCATCTGTCGGATATAATCTATTAGTATCAATTGAAGTGATAATTCTATCACTAGTAATTACACCAAGAATTTTTTCCTTTTTATCAAAAATTGATTTAGCTCTAGCTCTATGCAATGACCAAAAAGGATGCTTATTCTGCTTGACTTCTTTACAAGTAATTTTATTCTGGTATTTCGATAAGTATCGAATAATATTTTTTATCTCTCTTTCATCATCCGTTTTTTTTGTATAAATGATTCTTTTCCCAATATCCTTAGCATAATATTTGTCTAAATCTCTGCCTCCAGTTACCGTAGGATGTACAAAAAGACTTTCAAGACTAAAACTATTGATTTCTTCTTGGGTAACAATAAAAGCTTCTTTTAAATCTGGACTTATTCCTCTCTGAATTCCATCGCTATCTATTAAATCAAAAAGTTTTGAATCTTTAAATCTACTAAGAATTTGATAACCTGTTAAATTTCTAGTCGCAAATATTTTATTAGGAAGAGAACTGAAGAAAGAGGTTTTTAAAGTGTTTTTGTTAAACTCATCGATTTGGACATCACTTTTTATTTTGTATTCAAAAACGTCTGTAATGTTATTTTTCTGTTCACTTATCAAAATTATACAAGATGGTCTAGCGACATCTTCAAATATATTATCTCCAAGATTTACCGCGAGATGAAGCTGGAATTGTTTAAGTATTTTCTCTCTTAGTTTAATATTATCAATTTGATATAAAATTACGTCTGGTACTATTTGACATATAATTCCTTTATTTCCTTTTAGTCTAAAACTGAGATTTACAAAAAACATAAATGTATCAATCATTCTGACAATTATATCAGCATTCCATGATTTAATAAATTTCAAAGCACTAATTGATAAACTAGCACCCCATGGCGGATTCCCAATCACCACATCAAAGCCTACAAAGTCGCCTTGGTCGTTTAATACTTCAGGGAACTCAAAGCGCCATTCAAAGGCGTTTTCGTAAATCTTGTTGCTCTTTATTTCTTCAATCTCAGTTTCAAGCTTTTTAATCTGCTTGGTGAGTTTCTCGGTTTTCGCCTTCCATTCTTTCTTTTCTTTTGCGGTTTGCTCAAACATGCTGGTTTGGGTAGTTAATACTACCAGTTCATCACTTAGCTTTTTTAGGCGCAGTACTTTCGGGTCGTTTTTATTTATCTCGGAGCGGAAGTCGTTTTTAATGTCTTCCATCAACTGCTCCATTTCCTTCTTTTGCTCTTTGTTCTGAGCATTGCGGTAGGTGTCTACTGCTGAACGGTAACTATCAATACTCCATTTACTGCTCTTTAGCGCTTCTTTTAAATCGGAGTCGAGATCAAATCGACTTATGAGCGAATTGCCACATTTTATGTTTATATCAATGTTGGGCAGGGTTTCTAACTCCGTTTTGTTTTTGTAATACGCACTTTTTAGTAGCTCTATCCATAAACGGAGGCGGCATATTTTTACGGAGTTCGGGTTTATATCCACCCCAAACAAACAGTTTTCTATTATGGTCTGCTTTTCGTGAAAGAGGGTTTCTTGCACTCGTTGGCTTTCTGAAGCTCCAGCAGCAGAATAATGGTATTCGAACAGTTCACCATCATCGTCGGTAACAATCAGTTCATCGTTTACTACTTCTAATACATATTCTTTCAGGCGTTTACCTTCTCGGTCTTGCAGAATTTTGAGGTCGCTTTTTATGGAAAGAATCTCGTTGAGTGCAGAAACCAGAAAATGCCCCGAACCTACCGCTGGATCACATAATTTTATGCTGTTTACTAGTTCATTTGCTTCCTTACGATCTTCAATCCTGTCGTACAAATCATCCAGTGCTTCACACGTCCACCCTTTGGTTTCGTTAAACTTTTGCACCACGGCGCGACGAATGGTTTCGCGACACATATACATGGTAATGAAGCCGGGTGTAAAGAAGGAGCCATCTTTATAGCCATTTATCTTCTCAAAAATTAACCCTAGTACAGAGGCACTTATCAGCGTTTTGTTTTCTTCCTGAATATCCTCTGAGCCTTCGCTACTAAAGTCGTACGCTTCCAAAAACTCGAATAAATACTCGAGCGCACCTAGTTCTCCTGTTCGTTTCTTACCAGTATCACTTTTTAGAACAGTATTAGACAAAATAGGGATGGTTTTGTCCTCACCTAGATTGCTAATGAATAAGGTTTTGTGTTCAATTTCTGTAGGTTCAAATAACGAACTGTTCAGATAGGGTACGTTTCCAAATTCTTGTTGGATATCGTCAGATCGTTCTTTGTGTTTCCTCGCCAGTACTTGGAAGAATAGTTTATCTAGATCATCGTATCCTTTTATTAATTTCTGATTAAGAAAAGTATAGTCCTTTTCTCCACTATGATATGAAACCAATTGGGCTTCTAAGAGTTTGAGGAACAGAATGCGGTTCACCCAAGTGATACATAGTTCCAACCCCACATTAAACAACCGTTCATCTTTGTTAGCTCCAAAAGCTGAAGGATTAGGTAATCTACTCAGCTTGTCATGGCTATCAATTTGAGTAATGGCATTTTCAAGCAATGTTCCAGAATGACGTTCACCTGCTTTACTCCTCCCAATTACTTTCTTTCCTTTATCTTTGGTTTCTGATAACCCAATAATATGTAAGAGCTCGCTATAGAATTTTTTATCTAACGAATTACTATCGTTCGCAAATGGAAGTTTTAGAAGGTGCTCGGGAGAAAGTAATTTAAACAACGCTATGAGTTTGGCGTCGTCTTTTTTGTCGTTATTACGAAGCGGTTTCTCGTAATTTCTTAAATCAACATAGGTAAATTCGATGGTTTGGGATAATCCCTCAACAAAAGGTTTAGCAATTTCGGTGTAGAAGAACTCGGTTTTGGTGCCTGAAAGTCTTTCTGCTTCAAAATCCTCGAACTGCTTAACCAATGTTTTACTTTGGGCAAATAGCTTTTCGAATATCGCAGCATCAAAAATAAACCACTCGTTTATGTTTGTGGCTATCAGATATTTTATTTCGAGGTTTTTATGGAAAATACGTTCTCGTAAATAATAAAGGATAAGTTCTTGAAAGGCTTTGTAGTTGATGTTGTCTTTACTCAACATCTCGGTTTTATTGGTAGGCTTCTTCGCCTCAATAATTACCCCCACCGAACTTGACGGATCTTTTCCGTTATGGATTACCAGATCGTTTCTGCCTTTGGTGTTTATAAAGTGACTGGGTGAGTAGTAGGTTTCTTTTAGGAAGTCAGCAATTAGGTTTTTATGAAACTCTTCTGATTCAACATCATTTGTTCTATCAATGAGCTGTATCAAGCTCGCTTTGAATTGATCAATATCTGTCCGATTTGGCTTAACTTTTAGATAAGCTTTATTTATCCCTTGCCGAACTTTTAATGTCTTTAGTTGCATAATCAAATCTGATTTTGGTAAGGCTTAGACTAACAAAATCAGTACTTAAGTACAATTATAAATGGGTTCATAATAAATAGACTACACAAACCTAAAAAAACATATCTAAGAAGAGTGGCCGTATTTACTTCTTCTGATATTATTATAGTCTGATTCAAATGGGTTCAATATTAATTTTTATTAGAGTGACACGTAATGTCACCCTATTTCATTAAATTAAATTTAAAAAGACAATGAAATTTGCCCTAATAAGTAATACTAAAACTGAAGCCATGAAAGGGCTTCGCGGGGTTTGTCCAAATTGCGGATCAGAATTAATTGCTAAATGTGGTGAGATCAAAGTAAATCATTGGGCACACAAAGGAACGCGAAATTGTGATATTTGGTGGGAGAATGAAACTCATTGGCATCGTGCATGGAAAGATCATTTTCCAAAAGAATGGCAAGAGGTGGTTCACGTTGCAGATGATGGTGAAAAGCACATAGCAGATGTTAAAACTGAGAATGGATGGGTAATTGAGTTCCAGCATTCTTTTCTTAAGAATAAGGAGCGTAAATCACGTGATTCGTTTTATCCGAAATTAGTTTGGGTAGTTGATGGTCTTAGGAGGAAAAAAGATATAAATCAGTTTCAAAAAATTTTTGAGGAAAGCGATACTGTAAATAGGCACCCCACAATTGAACGTGTCAGATATATAGAGGAGTGTAAACTATTAGATGAATGGAGCAATAGTTCTTCAATGGTTTTTTTTGATTTTCATGATAAAGACTCTGAATTATGGTTTATTCTGCCTGAAATGCAAAAAATAGGATGCTTTTTAATGTTTCTAACTAAAAATGAGTTTATCGAACTACATAAAACCTGTGGCTTTGAAAAATTTTATACTGAACAAATTCAGCAATTACGAAACTTTTTAATTATTCAAAACCAAAAAAATCGATCGACTAATATACCTAGAGCATATTTAACCAATAGAGAGTTGAGATATAGAAATAAACGTTTTTAGTGCGTTTAGTGATTATTTCTAACCCAAAGGGTTTTTCTTGAAATTTTGATACTTATTTTAGGTCTAGAGGAATACATAACTTGTTGCAAATCTATACGAAGTAGTTTAATTCACCAAGTTCACACCTTACACATACAAAGGCTCAAATATAAGTAATACGAACACTTAGAAGTTGTAATTGAATTCAGATTTACTATTTTATCCCCGATGAAATGTTCATCAATGATATGTTATACATAGTCTAAAATATGCCCCCTTTTCCAATTGATCGAAAACTGGTTGTCGGAATTTCTTCAAATGCATTATTCGACTTGACCGATGAGGATGAACTTTTCAAATCTGAAGGTATCGAGGCGTACAGAATACATCAAATTGAAAATCGAAATCTTGCCCTCCCAATTGGACCAGCATTTCCATTCATAAAGCGTTTTTTGAGAATCAATGAGGTTTACTCAGATCAAAAACCAGTAGAAGTTGTATTGATTTCCAGAAATAGTCCTGAAACTGGAATCCGTATCTTTAATTCAATCGAAGAACAAGGACTCGACATTACTCGCGCTACTTTCACCTCTGGTGATTCGCCTTATGAATATTTACCTTCATTCAATGTGTCGCTCTTTCTTTCAACTAACTCAGAAGATGTCAAAAAAGCAATTAAAACAGGATATGCAGCAGGTCAAATTCTACAAACACAGGTAGTAGACGAAGAACAGGATACCGCTTTGCGAGTTGCATTCGATTTCGATTCGGTTATTGCCGATGATGAATCGGAGAAGGTTTACAAAGATAAAGGTATCGAAGCATACCACGCGTATGAGGTAGAAAATGTGGATACCCCTCACACTCCAGGCCCCTTAGCAAAATT
Source organism: Balneolaceae bacterium (assembly GCA_040222455.1). Lineage (GTDB taxonomy): Bacteria > Bacteroidota > Rhodothermia > Balneolales > Balneolaceae > RHLJ01. Next base: position 68,812 of record JAVKDD010000008.1, read on the forward strand.
CTTTCGCCAACTTGCATATTTCCAACGGATGGAGACGAAAAGAAAAGAGGAAGATCCATCATATGAGAAGATATTAGAGACTGCAATAGTAACTGCAAGAAATGCTCCATCTCATCAAAGAGCAATTCATACACTTGAACATTGGAAAGTTACTGTTGATAAAATGTTTTTTATGGGTGGAATTGAAAAGAAAAGGGTATTGGAAGTTTTTAAGCCACATCTTTTTGTCGACGATCAAGAATCTCATCTAGATGAAAGTATGGAAAATATCGCCTTGGTTCACATACCATTTGGAGTGGCGAACCAATCAACAGATTCTGTATAATAAGAGTTTTAAGCTGACTGAGTGAATTGTTAAATGGAAAACTCTTTATCTGATGAAAGTTTCAAAATAGCGTCGGTGAAGCGTTCATATTTACTACAATGTGAAGGGATCAGATTGGGAGTGATGGATTTTAATATTGCTTCGGCTTTTTTACGATAGTTATATTCATCGTTTTCAATCTCAACTTCAAAAAACTCTCTACCATCTGGAAGTAGAACTTCATCCATTTCTATTTCGAATTTGTTGTTGAGCGATGTAACCCAGCGATTTGTCCTCATTTCACCAACCTTATATAAATAGTCCAAGTTTAAAGATCGAAGATATTTCTTGAACTCTTGAGGTAAATCTTTTGAAATATTGATAACAGAGATGTTTCTTGCATCGTACTCTGAATTAAGCTCTTGTTCCACTTCGATTACTTCACGAGCACCAGATGTGGAGTCTATTGGTATTTTAAGAGTCATTTTTGGATTCTTAGTTCCATTTACTCTAACACGAAAAGTGATAGCTTTCTCAGATAAGGAATTATTAAAATCAAAGTAAATATTTAACTGCTCTTTAAGTTCTTTAACCTGACTAAACTCCTTAACACGCACAAAATCTTCTTTTGATAATTCAAATTTGCTTTCAATTTCATGAGTTTCCATAGTCAGATTATTTCCTTATTTGATGTTCGTAATTTCTAATTTTTATCCTTAAATCTTTTGCTAGTTCTTTGTCGGATGATTTAAGATAGATCCTGTGAATTTTATTCTCTTCGGTACTTAGTGCTTCCATCATTGGTGAATGATCAAGCCAATTTGATTCTGAAACAGTATAAACACCATCTTTATCACGAAAAAGAATTTTGGCACCTTTATCGAGGTCTTTAGTTGCTTTTGGATCTATCTGAACTTTCTTGAGTCTATATTCTTCATTGCCATTGATATGACTATATACTTTATCAACTAGTTCTTCATTATCAGCATCAAATATTCTTTTCCACAATTTACGATTAAGAATCTCTTTACCTATCTCATTGATACTTGCGTTTTGAATCTTGTTGTCTTCACCGGACAATAGGTCGACAAAATGTTTATCGGTAAGTTTTAAGTAAGTAGTAAGGATGAGTGACAAAGATTTTTCTTTAAATATATCAATGCTCTCCTCTGAAGCTATTTTGGCAACCTCTTGGAGCATTTGTTCGAGCGCCTGATTTGTTTTATGATAATATACTTGAACGAACAACTCAAATCTAGCTTGAATAAAATTTTCTACTGCTCGAATACCACTTTTCTTTATGCCTAATCGAAAATGAAATGAATCATAATCAGTTTCTTCACAATAGACTAAAAAAGATTTGAGTAATCTGGGACGGTCATATATACCATAACTAACACCAAAACTTAGACTATCTCGTTCAATATAGTCCATTCTATCGGCATCAACAGGAGCGGATGCAATAATATCACGAAGTAAAGGAATGAACCTTATATATTGTTCTGGAATACAATTAGGTACATAATCAAGTAGAATTGATGATATAACCTGTGGTATTATATTATCACCTTCTATGTCATTCCATATTTTAGTAAATATAATACATGACATCTCTTCGTGTTCAATTCTATTTTTATCCTGCCCTGCAATATGGTTGATGAAAGGTTGGAGTGGTTTTAGTACCGGTTCACTTTTAAGAATATCAACGATATTAGACCTTAGCGGTGCGAAAGAATCGAAAGTATGAGATAGTGGGCCATGACCAATATCATGGATAAGTGCAGTTAGCCTTAATATCCGAAATAGAGTACATACTTCTTTGTCATTTAAGAGTTTTAGATTGTAAGCCTTATTATTTTTACATTTACTTTCCTTAATTGCAGTGGTTGGTTTATTACTTGAAACTAAACAATTATGGAACAGCGCCTCTAATATATAGGTTGCTGATTGAACAACACCAAGAGAGTGCTCGAATCTTGTATGAGTTGCGGAGGGAAAAATATAATATAGTAAACCATTTTGCCTCACATTATGTAAACGCCTAAATAGGGGGTGGTCAACTATTAGCAACTCTTGTTCAGTTAGGTGTATAGGACCATATAATGGGTCTCGAATTGTACGGACTAAATTCAAATACCCTTGCTTAGAAAGATTATTCATGAATTGCTGATGGTTTCCGGTAAAGAAAGTAAATTCATACATATAAATCAATATGTTAAGTGTTTTCAAGTAAACTACTCAAGAAGAGTGTCAACTTGTGTCACACTATTCTGGAACTATTTTATTGTTTTATATAAATCGGTTTAAATCTTTAATGTACACTTATTCTCGTCAGTAATGCTCACCTAAGCAAAGTTACTCGGAAGCACTGGTTTGTATTTATATCCTCATAAAAGATTAAAATAAGTAATGACAGCAAGTTCAAGGATATGAGGTTGATGCTAAATTATTCGATATACTAGAATGGTTAGCTAAGTTGTACAATAAAATGATATATGAAATGAGTTTCTCAAATCTAAGTTTTTCCAAAATAAGGAGGATTTCAAACTTGGTTTAATTCATCTAGAATGCCAAAGTGCATAAAATGCTATGATAGCGGGTTTGTACTTTTACTTACAAAGAGATATGGAGTTTGGAGAGTTAGATTATCAGCTACTTTAAGAATTATTAGCAGTTTTATGAATCAAATAGGTCTTATATGAACTATTTCTATGAAATACTTCCAACTTTACATTAATGAGTATGCGTTCAAATGGAATTACAGAAAAGACCAAGTTAGTCTTATTCAGAATCTTCCAGCTTCGTCGTGTCAGGGCTGGTTACTTTATTAAGTTTCTCTTCAAATTCACTTTGATGTAGAATCATGGTAACCTCGTTTAATATTCTCTTCCCGAAACCTTGTGTATAAATCGAATAAAGTTCCACGTTCCATTATCCAATTAGAAATTATTCCTAAAGCGACATCTAAATCATGAACATAACTCATTCTACTATCTGCACCACGTCGACCACTAGAGTCCTTTTTCTTTCCACCTGTCAGAAGTATTATTTTCTCTTCTCGAATTAAATCACGTGCCTCTTTGAATGACGCACCTTTAGGGAGTTCCTCTTTTAATAGCTTTTCAACACCTTTATAATAGACATCATATTTTTTTTCTGGGTTATCTATATCCTTTAGAACATAATTTTCTATCTCTTTATTTGACTCAAATCTATTATCTGAACCGATAAAAAGTTGCTCCCCTTTTACGGAGTCTGCCTTTCTGAATATTTCAGATATTTCAAGCTCTTCATTAGTTATTATTGACTTTTTCTGTTCTTTTTTTTCTGACATTTCTACACAAATTTTATTAGTATTTCCTTAAGCTCTTCTACCGATTGATCAATAGTCTCTTTTTCCCACGGGACTAAATTTAGGTGCTCAACAGCAATATCTGATTTTGGAATATGATCCCTAAAAGCACCCCAATAATCTTCTCCATCCATGCTTTTGTCATGTTGAAAGAAAGCATAAATCAATGACGGGTGAACTTGACTTTCTTTGGCATAATTTGAAACAACAACATGATTGTGAATTAATGAAGCAATAAATTTGGTTTTCTCATTTGAGAAAAGAAACTCACGCGCAAAATCATTTGCCTTTTCCTCTTCTATTAAGAGCATATCTGGCTCTCCAGTTAAATGGAAAATGTTCTTTTGTATTCTATCTAAGTCATATAAGACATGATATAATTCATGGATAAGTGCAAACCAAAGAGTGGGGTAACTTTTATTAAAATCTGTAATTACAATACATGGTTTTCCGTTTACAAAAAAAGTCCCGCCTCTTACTTGAGTATTAGTTAGGTATCTTTGAAAAATAACTGTGATACCAATATTGTATAAAGCCTGGGCAACTATTAAAAAGCCTTTTCGAACGTTCTGTGTGTAAGGACGAATTTTTGGTATGAGATCAACGAGATCAGAACGTAAGTAGTCATTAGGATTATCTATCTTTTTAAATAAGGCATGAGCCGATTTTACCCAAAAAGAACGCATTTTATCATGCGGAGTTAGTTTTGTTTTGCTAAACATTACACCAGTCATTAGACCGTCGTAGTCTGTAATTTTTTCGAACTGAAAAAAATCTAAAAGTCTTTTCTCTATTTCTCTAAGATTAGATACAGATTTAATTAAACCAATATTTTTTAGATCCTTTAAATCAAAATTTTCAACTATATAAGTATTGCGTCTTGCTAAATCTATCTCGACAACTGTTTCTGAGTCATCACTCATGTATATTTTACCAAGTTCCTCAATATCAACATTCAAAAAACGGCTAAATTTATAAAGAGTAACGTAATCAATCTTTTGAGCTTCGTTATTTAAAATCCTCATCAAAGACTTATACTGAATGCCTAAAACGTCTGAAATTTGGTTATCAGATAATTCTAGGCTATCTCTTTTTTCAGTATATAATTCTCTAAGATTTTTCTTATGCTTTGATGCAGAAAGAATATCATTAATATCTTGTAGAATAGCTTTATCAGTCACGGTTACTTAATTTACTTGTAATTTTACAATCTAATATAGCTTATATTAATGATAATATGAAGTTATTTTGAAAAATTTCAAAAAATATAGTGGCAATATGAGTATCGAAGAAATTGAAATTGAGGAACTAAGAGAGTTTGCTGTATCAGCATCAAATGACGGTTTTAATGCTGAGTGGGTTAACGGGGCATTAACCCTAAATGGACATGAATCTATTTATGATTGTGAGGTCTATTGGGAAAAAGGTAACGAACTTTGGAAGATTAGTAATCTTGATAATAAAAAATACAGTATAATAATCCCGGTAGGTGAATTGGTGTATTCTACTGGGATATTTTATTAACTTGTACTAAGGGAATAATTGCCTAGAATTTTATCCTGGGATTTTGCAAATGTGTAGCAAAAAGATGGTTTTCGTTATATATAACCATCTTAAAACTTATAAATTGATTTCTACAATTTAAAGAGCTAACTAGATCTCTGACTCCAGTATGCTTTCTATCTGTGTTTTGATTGGGTTAAATCTGTCTGCGTGTTCTTTTGCCCAGATAATCCAATTATCAAATTTTAAATTATCATCATCAGAAAGTTTTAGTTTCTGTTGTTGGGCTTTAATTTCTTCTATAAAATGGTACAGAAATTGTGAGGTGGTAAACTTCTTTGCATACTCTTCAAATTCAGATCGTCTTGCTAGTTCTAACTCGTTGGCTTTTTGAATGCGTTCATTCTCCTCACGAATAGCTTTCCGTTTTAGGTGCTCAACCTCCCTTTCCTCATTTATTTCCTTTTCTCTTTCAACGAGTTCAAAAACCATTGGGTAAAATTTATCGAGCTGTTTTTCTAAAGTTTTTGTTTTTGTATCTGAAATGGTTTTTAGACTTCCCCAATGAACAGAGTCAGAGATTACCAGTTTGAGTTTTCCAGTAGTTTGGTAATTATACTCATACTCGGGCCATCGGTTATTTGATATTTTCTTTCTGTTTTGTTTCCCTTCCTCTTGGACTCTTAAATAGATAGGTATTCCATCGATTTCGACACTAAGTTTTGAAACTTTGTTATGCATTTCTGTTTGAATCGAATAACCTTGTCGTTCCATTTCTTTAAGTAGGCAATCATAAATTCTAAAAGCTCTTGGCAGCATCTTCTTAGTTGCTAGAATGTCTGCGAACACTGAGCCCCACGGACTTAATCGATTATACTTATCAGAGCTAGTCCATTTTTCTTTTGCTTTAGATTCTATGTGTTCTTTTGTGCGAACAATGATCGGATGTGGGGCTACTAAATATTTAGATACAACCAATGGCTGGTATTCACTTGGTAAGTGGTTTGGGATGTCATCAGGGTGCAACCGATCTAATACTAATTCAAATTGGTCAAGCTCATGATTTGGTAAGACTGGACGTTCAACTTTTTGTCTGAATGTAATTTTATATCGTTGTCTTTGATCAGGTTCAGGGATATTTAATTTCTTACAAACCTCATCCAACTGTTTCCAAGATATTTTGTAGTAATTGGCAACTGTCTCGAATTGTCTGGTCCAAATTTGGTTAAATAATTTTTGTCTTTCGAAATAGATCTTGATCATAATATTCTAGATTTATACCCTTCATTTAATTAGAAAGAATACCAAATTAGCTATATAAGATCATTTTGATTCATCTTGTCACGCTATTAATTTTAAGCAGTTTTTGATAAGTATGTTCCACCAATGTTCTACATTGATAAAAATAAAAAAGGCTAAGTATATATTTATATATTACTTAGCCTAATTATTAGGTGCTCACGAATGGAGTCGAACCATCACGGGATTTCTCCCACACGCCCCTCAAGCGTGCGCGTCTACCAATTCCGCCACGTGAGCAGGAAAGGGTTGCAAAGATACTTCTTTTATCTCCCAAATTTCAATCTACAAATAAAAAACCCTACTCATAATTAAGCAGGGTTCTACGCTTTATTCACCATCTTTTGTATGGTCTTTCAGGCGTTGGCGAATATCATATTGAATTGCCTCTTTTTTATCTAAGTAAATTGCGTATTGCTCTTTAGTTAGAATCTGATGTAAAGCTTTTTGGTGCTCGTTTCTGAGCTCCTTTGTTGCACCCATTTTTTTCCTACGGTTGATTTTCTCATCCCTGAGTGCTTTTCCTTTCAAAGCGAATTCTTCGTCAATTGCTTTAATCTGATCTTCTTGAGATTCACTTAAATCAAGGTATTGATCAAACACGGCAATATGCGCATCAGATTTCACTTCGGTTGGTACATCTCTGAACATATTGCGTTCAGGATTTCTATCGCGGTCACCTTGCCTCGGTTGTGCGAAAGCAGAAGATGCGATTAATGTCAGTATAGTTAATGCTAAGACAGTTTTGATTGTTCGTTTCATAATATTCAATGTTAAATTTGAGACCAAGCGTGTAACGTTGAATGTATGACGAACTGATTTTCTGAATAGTTTTAGAGAATAAAATTATTCTTCTAATTGACGCTGTGCATATTCATTGCCCGGATCAATTTTAAGCGCTTGCTCATAGTAGGTTCGAGCTTTATCCTCTTGACCCCCTCGCTTAATCATATCACCCATTAAAATCCAGTTTTCTGCATCTTGAGGATCTGCCTTAATTCTGCCAATTAAATATGGAAGTGCTTCTGGCCCACGATCCGTCATCAACATGAGCATCACTTTATTACGATGAGCTGCCGAGGAATCAGAAATTTCAATGGCTTTATCGAAGTCTTTTTCAGCTTCTTTGAGCTCTTCTTTCTGCAGATAAAGGTTTCCCCTTAAGTTAAAATAGACTGCATTATCATCACTAATTTCCATTGCTTTGGTAATGGAAGAAAAGCTCATATCAAATTGACTGAGCTGTTGCATAATTAATGATTCTAGGTAAAAAGCTTCGTGAGCTTCTGGGTTTTCTTTTTGTAACTCTCTGGCTATATCTAAACTGTGATCAATGTCTTTATCTTGTAAAAGCTCAAAGCCACGGTTTAATTTCTCTTCAAAATTCATATATCTACTTTTTTTTATCTGATAAGTCTTCGTATTCCGCTTCTTCTATTTGGTCAAACTTATTTTTGCCTTTTGAACTTCCTCTTTGGAAGGGATTAAACTGTTGATTTCGACTCCTTGAAGGTAAGAACATTCGTCCTATATATCTCATCAGAACGAAAAAAAGAGCCATAAAAAATAGAAATTTAAATAACATAACTATGGAGCAATATGAATGTGTGTATTGGAATGAATGGGCCGTTCAAAAATTTGCTCTTCTATATACGCCAAATGATCTGGATTGTTCACAAAATCAATTTCAGTGGTATTAATAAAAATGACCGGTGTTTTATTGAAATGATAAAAAAAGTGATTATAGGCTTTGTTCAAATCTTGTAAATATTCACGAGTAATGTGTTGCTCATAATCTCTTCCTCTCTTTTCAATATTATCTAGTAAACGATCTACAGAAGATTGTATGAATACAATTAAATTAGGTTGTGCGGCAATTCCTGTCATTATATTAAAGATTGAGTCGTATAGTGCAAGCTCATCTTCCTGAAGATTTAGTCGGGCAAAAATCCGGTCTTTTTCGAAAATATAATCCGAAATTGTAATCTGATGGAACAAATCCTGATCCATCATATTTTGCTGTTGCTTAAATCGACTTGCCAGAAAAGCTAGCTGTGTTTGAAAAGCATAACGCTCTTTATCTTCATAAAATTTCGGGAGAAATGGATTGTCTTCAAATTCTTCCAATACCAGACGAGCGCCCCTTCGTTCAGCTAATAATCTTGCAAGCGATGTTTTTCCAGCTCCAATTACACCTTCTACCGCAATAAAATCGAGTTGGTTAGACATGTTACCAGTTCAATTGAGTCTTCGAAATCTTTAATGTTGGTGCCTTTTCTATTAACTCACTGATTGAGTGAGCGGTTTTAGGATCTTTCCAATTTGGAAAAACATCATTTAAAGGCAATAGAACGAATAACCGTTGAGTGTATTCGCTATGAGGAATGATAAGAGTATCTGTTTGAAGCACCAAGTCATCATAAGCAATAATATCTAAATCTAACGTACGAGCTGTCCATTTTGGATAACGCGATGGCCTACCTTGCCTTTTTTCTTGGGCATTAAGTAGTTCTATAAGCTCTTCGGGGTTTTTATTTATTTCTATTGAAATAATTGCATTTAAAAAATCATTCTCTGATGGGCCAACAGGCTCGGAGGCATATATTGGTGAACACAAAATTGAACTTTCTGAAATAGAACTCAAAAATTCCTTGGCTTTTTTAAGTTGACTAAGTGGGTCACCTAGATTAGAACCAAGAGCTATTATTACCGCGGCCATTTCATAGTTACTTCAGAGTATTTGGTTTCACCGGGCATGGGCGGGTTAAATTTTCGGACTGATACTTCTATCGATTCTGCATCTGCAAAATAAGTATATAATTTTTGTCCTATTAAGAAAGTAAGTGTTTCTATCAATTTTTTAGAATCCCCTTCCATCACGGATGCAATGATTTCTCTAGCTTTAGAATAGTCTATGGTCTTGGAAAGATCGTCTGTTTTCCCTGCTTCACTTAGTGATATGCTAAAAGTAACATCCACTTCGAAGTCATTGCCATCTAAGCGCTCGTTTTCAAAATAGCCGTGTAGTGCTCTAAACTTAAGTCCTTTAAGAACCAGTTTATCCATAGTTAAAGACTTGCTACTTCGATACGTTGATGAAGTTCTTCGAGTATACGTTTATGCTTAGGGCTCGTTGTCATTCGCTCTTCTACTGTAGATATTGCATGAATAACGGTAGAGTGATCTCTTCCACCAAAATGGAGACCAATGGTTTTTAAGCTGGATTTAGTGAATCGTTTTGAGAGATACATGGCAATCTGCCGAGCTTCAACAATTTCTTGTTTACGAGTTTTCTCTCTCACTTTATTGGTATCTATACCAAAATAATCACAAACATAGTTTTGAATGGATTCGATAGAAATCTGGGTATGAGACTCCTTCACCATATCTTTCAAAACACGCTTAGCCATTGCAAGGTCAACGTCGTCTATATTTTGCAAGGATGCATGAGCGAGCAATTTGATAATTGCACCTTCCAAATCGCGAACATTTGATTTAAAATTATGCGCAATGAATTCTATGATTTCGGGATCAATCTCAATGCCGTTATCATTTGCCTTACGTTCAAGAATAGCATAACGCGTTTCATATTCCGGCATTTGAAGATCGGCGCTTAAGCCCCAGCCAAATCTTGAAATCAGTCGCTCCTGAATATCGGGTACATCTTTAGGGGCACGATCACTACTTAAAATAATCTGCTTTCCATCTTGATGAAGAGCATTAAAAATATGGAAAAACTCTTCTTGTGTTTTTTCTTTACCACTAAAAAATTGAATGTCATCAACAATCAGCACGTCAATGTTGCGGTAAAACATTGAAAATTCGCTGGCTCTATTGTTTCTGATCGCATGCACAAACTCGTTAGTAAAGGCTTCGGAAGAGATATAGAGTACCGACTTTTCGTCCCCAAATTTTTGCTTAACTCTATTGCCAATACTTTGAATCAGATGAGTTTTCCCAAGACCTGTTGGGCCATAGGTGAAAAACGGATTGAATGAATTATTACCTGGATTGTCAGCAATTGCCATCGCAGCAGAACGGGCTAAACGATTACAATCTCCTTCTATATAGCGCTCAAAAACATACGAGCTGTTCAGGTTAGAATCGATTTTTGTTTTCCTGATTCCAGGGATTACAAATGGATTTTCTATTCTTTCTGGATAGCTTTCAGGATATCCCTGAATGTGTTGAGCCTGAACAGGAGGCATAGGGCGCTGAGGAAGACGTACCGAACGGTTATTTTCAAATTGTTCAGATTTTTCCATTAAAATAGAATACTCTAGTTTTCCTTCCGAGCCAAGTACTTTTGCTAAAGTTGATCGCAACATATTGTAGTAATGCTCTTCAAGCCATTCATACCAAAACTGACTGGGTACTTGTATTGTGAGGGTATCTTCGACCAGACTAACTGGTTTAATTGGCTCAAACCAAGATTTGTACTTCTGGTAACTAATGTTGTCCTTAATAATATCCAGGCATTTATCCCAAGCCGCCTCAGCCGATACCATTTGCAATGTACTTTTATCCTCCCGGAAAATAGTTTTTAATTCAAAACTTAAATTCAGTTATCCACAGCCAAAAAAGTGTTTCTTGACCTAAAGCTGAATTGAAAATGACGAATTATAAGCGACTTGTCAAACCCGAGTTCACTATTTTTTAAAAAGTTATCCACAATAACAAAACCGTCTTAACCTATTGTTAGGCAATCAATTATAAAATAATTAATGTAACCTCAAAATTTAACTTGACTCCCCATAACATTCCCATAACACATAAAAAAGTGATTCGGCGGGAGAGTAAAAAAAAATCCAATTTCTTTTCCACAAGTTTTCCACATTTCTGACATTAAAACTTTTTACACTTTTCAAAATTAGAATACTTTTTTATTTAATTTTTTTTGAGATCAAAAAGCGCTCTTTTTTATCATAATCTAAATGTATGGCGGTTTCCCAATTTGGTTGGCTAAATAAATCGTTAACTTCTTGAGCATGATTCTCATGAAGCTCTAAATATAAATATCCATTTTCTTTCAAATGCTGGTCAGCAAATTGTTTAATTGCACCAAACATTAACGCGGTAGACTTACAAAACAAAGCTGCGGCAGGTTCAAAATCTTTTACTTCTCTATCTAATGAATTTTTCTCTTCTTCTAAAATATATGGTGGGTTTGAAACAATAAGATCAAATTTTTGATTTTCTGAAACATGTACGCTATTAAAAAGATCATCGTTTAAGAAAGTAACTTCTGCCTCATTTGATTTAGCATTTTCTTCTGCAATTCTAAGAGCTTTTTCAGAAATATCTGTTCCATAAACGTCCCAATCCTTCCTGCTTTTTTTTAAAGCGATAGGAATACATCCCGATCCTGTACCAATATCCAGTAATGAATAGTCTTTTGCAGAAGCGTGATTATTTAAAATCATTTCCACTAATTGCTCAGTTTCCATTCTTGGGATTAAAACATCCTCAGAAACCTTAATCTTTGTATTTAAAAAGTCTGTACTTCCTGTGATATATTGAAGAGGTTCGTGAGATGAACGTCGCTTAACTAAAGAGCGTAGTTTTATAAGCTCTTCTTCAACCAAAGGTCGATCGTACATCAAATAAATATCCAGCCTTTTTACTTGTAATAGGTGGGCAAGAAGCCATTCAATACTAAACCTCGGGTTACGAACCCCTTTTTCTTCAAAATAGGAGGTTGCCCACTTCAGCATTGTTAGTACCGTCCATTCCGATGGAGGTGTATTCATAAATTATTCTTCTTCGGGCTGCTCCGAAATCTGTTCTTCCTGAACCGTAAGACCAAAACGTTTTGAAAAATCAAAAATAAATTCAATTACGTTAGTTTCAACATTTCTTTCTTCTGAAAGAGAACTACCACGAAAACCCATTCTTCCGCCGGTTTTTTTCAGAACAATCTTGTTTAATTTTGGCGATTGCTCCAATATACATGTTAGTGTAGTACTTGAATTAATTTGTTTTTCATACTCTTCATAAACGGCTACAAAGAACTCACTCTGTAGTTCTTCGAAAGTGCGAGAGTATAAAAATTTTGGTTCGTGTTCATCGAAGAGCTTTACAGCCATTCGCTTTAATGTTGCGGATGGACCAAAAACTAAATAGGTGGTGTGTGAATTCATTCCGGTAAGTAAAACTTAAGATTCAATTGTTTATCTTATTTAAAAAATCGAGAGGAAAATAACAGGATATCTACTTAACACAATAAGAAATTGAAGTTTTTTTCGTTTAAACTTCGTTATTTAGTTAATAATGTGCTACCTATTCCCAGCTATGAAAAAAAATATATCTTCTTTCTTACTATTTATATTAGTCTTAGGCTTCAATTCCGCATATGCACAATATGGAGAGCCAGAAATCCAAAGTATTGAAGCTCCAAAGAATCTTTTTGATGAAGGTTACAAAACGGGTTTTGGGTTTAGCTTTAATCTGAATGATTTTGGATTTGGAGTAGGTACTCAGTTTAGAAAAGGACTTGGCTCTTATACTGAAGGAACTTTAAACTTTAAAATTGCTGGGTTAAGAGACCCAAGTGAACAAACTTATATTGATTACTTTTTTGGTGGAAGAACCATACCGAGTAAATATAAAAGAGTTGTTACTTTCCCCGTCACTGTTGGGTTAAAACGAAGAGTTTTTGCCCGGCAGATATCGGATAACTTTCGTGTTCACACAGCGATGAGTTTTGGACCTACCCTTGCACTTACAACTCCATATTTTAAAGAAACCAGTATATCTGAAAATGGTTTTCGAGAAAGTGATACCAGACAGTTTAGTGTTTATGAGCCAGTATTAGATATTTTTCAGGGGTTAAAAGATGCAGAAACTCAATGGGGTTGGACCGGAGACATTGTTTTAGGTATTGATTTCGGAAATAATTTTGCGCGACTTCAAACCTTTCAGTTTGGGTACACTTTCAACTATTTCAAAGATGGAATTCAAATTCTTGAGCCATTCAGACCCATAAGAGATGAAAATGGAAACTATAAAGATACAGATGGAAATTTTATAGTTGATGATGATGGATTAGAAAAAGCAAACGACCCAACCGATTACTTTGGCTCTGCTCAAGTAACCTTTATTTTTGGGTGGATGTGGTGATCTACTTAACCCGTAATTAGTTTACTGAACCATTCTTCTGGATTTTCTAAACTGGTAATTATAAGATCGGGGTTATACTTAGAAAGTTCTTCTGAACTAAAATTGCCTGTTGTTACTGCCACGGATTTCATCCCTGCACTTTGTGCGCATAGTATATCTCTTGGAGTATCTCCAATAATTATAAATCGGGATGGATCAGGTTCAACTTCTAGCATTTCTTTGATTGATGTTAACGCAAGTTGAGGTAACATATTCCGATCTTTATGGTGTTCTCCAAAAGCTCCGACGGCAAATTCATAATGAATATTTGCAGCTTTTAGCTTAATAATCGCCGCATCTGGATAGTTCCCGGTTAAAAGTCCTACCATAAAATCTGGATTTAAAAAGTATTCAATGGCTTCATCTACATGATTATGACGAAGAACATGATGTTCTGTAATTTCTTCAGAAAGTCTCGTTAAATAGGTCTTTTTAAATATTTCGTAAAGCTCTTTATCAAAATTATGGTGCACTAAAAAAGAGGTGATGATATCATAGTCTGTTCGCCCTGAAAAAGGATCAGACTCCATATCTGGATAGTCAATATTTAAATCATCAATTATACTTCTCAGCAGTGGACGGTTAAAATCACTATTTACTGTTAGTAGTGTTCCATCAATATCGAAAAGAATAATCCAGGGGTGTTTTTCAGCCATTGTTAAAATGATTCATTCAAAATTTATATTCTCAAAATAATTTACACAAACTTAGTAGGTATTCACTTTAAGAACATATTAAATCGTGTTACCTTTAACGCACTTACTTATCGTAAACATAATGGAGAAATAATGAGTTTTATCGAAGATATTAATGCACGTCAAATTATTGACTCGCGGGGAAATCCAACTATTGAAGTGGATGTAATTTTGGATACCGGAGCAATGGGTCGTGCTGCAGTGCCATCTGGAGCTTCTACCGGAGAACATGAAGCAGTTGAATTAAGAGATGGTGACAAAGAAGTTTATTTAGGGAAAGGAGTTTCTAAAGCTGTTGAAAATGTAAATACTATAATTGCAGAAGAGCTTGAAGGATTACCCGTTTTCAATCAAACTGAATTAGATGCTTTATTAATTGATATTGATGGTACAAAAAATAAAGGCAATCTTGGTGCAAATGCAATTTTAGGAGTCTCACTTGCTTGTGCAAAAGCAGCTGCAAGCGAGCTTGGAATGCCACTTTGGAGATATGTTGGGGGTGTAAATTCTAAAGTGATGCCACTACCAATGATGAATATTATAAACGGTGGCTCACATGCCGATAATAGTGTTGATCTACAGGAATTCATGATTATGCCTGCTGGTGCAGAATCCTTTTCTCATGCTCTTCAAATGGGAGCTGAAATTTTTCACACGTTAAAGAAAGTACTTGGAGATAAAGGCTACAGTACTGCAGTTGGCGATGAAGGCGGTTTCGCACCAAATCTGAAGTCTAATGAAGAAGCTCTGGAAGTAATTATGACTGCCATTGAAAAAGCAGGTTACACTCCAAAAGATGATGTTTTGATCGCATTAGACCCTGCTTCTTCCGAATTTTTTAATAAAGAAACTGGATTGTATGAGTTCAAATGGAGCGATGGTTCTAAAAAAGATACTGATGCAATGGTAGAATTCTGGGCTGGTTGGGCAGAAAAATATCCTATCATCTCAATCGAAGATGGAATGGCAGAAGACGACTGGGATGCTTGGAAAAAACTTACTGATGCTATCGGCGATAAAGTTCAATTAGTAGGAGATGATCTTTTTGTAACTAATACTGAACGCCTTGCAACAGGAATTGAAAGAGGAATTGCTAACTCTATTCTTATTAAAGTGAATCAGATTGGTACACTTACTGAGACTCTTGATGCGATCGAAATGGCACATAAAAATAGCTATACAGCTGTAATCTCACACCGTTCGGGCGAAACTGAAGACGTTACTATTGCCGATCTAGCAGTAGCAACCAATGCCGGCCAAATTAAAACGGGATCGATGAGTAGAACCGACAGAATTGCTAAGTATAATCAACTTCTCCGTATTGAAGAAGAACTAGGCGATTCAGCAATCTTCTTAGGACATGACGCTTTTGGTTTGTAATCTTTAGATCAAAATTAAAAAAAGCTCCGACTATCCCGGAGCTTTTTTATTTTATACTTTATTCTATTCTTAAAAACTATAAATAGACCTGGTATGATTTTAAAATCTGTGTTGTTAACACTTTCAATCATTCTTGTTTTCACAGGAAATTGTGTACATGCCCAAAACGAAGATCTTCGCATGGATTTTGAAAAATATAATCCAACATCTACTCTTGTTGTACCGGGTGAAGAAATCAAAGCTGCAAAATTCCCTTTTATAGATATACACAGCCATCAATGGCGTATGGCAACCCAAGACAATGCACTTATTGCCAAACAAATGGATAGCCTGAATATGAAAATCTTGGTTAATCTTAGTGGGCGATCAGGTGATATGCTTAAAGACATGGTTGATGCTACAAATGCTCAAGCACCTGGTCGTTTCATCATTTTTGCTAATATAGATTTTGAAAACATTGATGATCCCGACTGGTCGGAACGGAGTGTTGAACAACTTCAAGAAGATTATAATAACGGTGCCAAAGGGATTAAGATTTTCAAAAATCTCGGACTTACCATAACCGACTCCAAAGGTAACCGTGTTCGTACCGATGACCCTAGAATTGACCCTCTTTGGGCAAAAGCCGGTGAGCTTGGCATCCCCGTGTTAATTCACACTGGAGAACCTGCAGTTTTTTGGGAGCCAATTGATGAACAAAATGAACGATGGATTGAAATGAAGAATTTTCCGGATCGCCATCGTGGAGATTCTACCAAATACCCTAGTTGGGAAGTTGTAATGGCTGAACAATGGAACGTCTTTCGTAAACACCCAGAAACGAAATTTATAAATGCGCATTTTGGCTGGATGGCAAACGACTTAGATCGTTTGGGTAAACATCTGGATGAATTTCCAAATGTATATGCTGAAATCGCTGCCATTATAGCCGAACTTGGTAGACAGCCCAGGTTTGCAAGGGAGTTCTTTATCAAGTATCAGGATCGATTACTTTTTGGAAAAGATACCTACCGGCCTCATGAATACTATACCTATTTTAGAGTTCTGGAAAGTGACGATGAGTATTTTGATTACTTCCGCAAACGTCATGCTTTCTGGAAAATGTATGGTTTAAATTTACCAGATGAAGTCTTAAAAAAGGTTTACTATAAAAATGCTCTGAAAATCGTCCCCGGGATTGATCCTTCACTATTCCCAACCGACTAAGTAATTATTAAAGTAGGTTCTTAGTTTTATTTTCGTCATTTTTATAATTGATTCTTGCCTTATCAACGGCGGCTTCTTCAATTATTAAAAAACACCTCCACTATGAAACGCCATCTTCTTTGGATCGTACTTTTACTATCATTTTCTATTTATTCTTCTGTATCTGCACAAGTGCTTAAGCAAATTGATCTTCCCGTAACATTCGAAGGAGATACTACAGACTTTACGCTTACAGATTTTGAGGGAGCATCAACCGAGATATCAGTTGATCCAACCGACTCTACAAACACACTTGCAATAACTACAAAGCCAATCGGTGCTGGTACACCTGCCGGAACTACTATCGGTACTAATAACGGATTTATCAATGCAATACCGTTTACTTCCGATTCAAAAAAAATGAGTGTATTAGTTTATTCTCCAAAAGTTGGCGTAAAAGTGAGACTAAAAGCTGAAGATCATACTAATAATGCTCTTACTGCAGAAACTGAAACAACGACAACAGCCGTTGGTTGGCAAAAACTGGTCTTTGATTTTGCAAACGTGGCACCAGGTACAAGTCCATTTAACTTGGATACGAATTTCGATATGCTCACTATCTTTTTTGATTTCGGAGCCATTGGAGTTGGTGATGTCTATTATTGGGACGATGTTCGCTTTGGAGAAGGAGTACCTGGTTCTGATGTAACTCTTTCTGACTTACGAATTGACAGCATATCACTTCAAGAATTTTCTCCAGAAGTTTTTAATTATAGTGTTGAGCTGGATTCTGGCACTACAGTTGTTCCTACAGTAACTGCAACACTAACGGATACTGCAGGTGTTTTGGAAATTACTCCTGCAGAAACAATTCCAGGAACAACCCTTCTTTCTGTTACTGGGGTTGACGGATTTACAAGAGCTACCTATTCGGTTGTATTTACATTACCTGCTTCTTCTTTTCCTCCATTAACACTACCAATTGATTTTGAAGAAGGTCCCTATGACTTTGTTGATTTTGATGGAGGAGTTGCTAGTGTGATACCTAACCCTCAATCGTCGGGAATTAATACCAGTTCTACGGTGGCAAAAATTGTGAAAGGAGAAGGCGCTCCTTGGGCTGGTAGTAAATTAATATTAGAGGAAAAATTAGACTTTTCTACCAATAATTCTTTCTCAATGAAAGTTTTTTCACCAAGAGCAGATATGCCGATTCTCTTTAAATTAGAAACCGTTGGTGCAGCAGAGCCTGATAATATCGTAAATACAACGAAAGCTAATGAGTGGGAAACGATTGTCTGGAATTACCCCGATGTTGAAAGCAACAAATACGATCAACTTGTTATTATGTTTGATATTGGTACCATTGGTGATGGTTCAGATAATTTCACTTTCTTGTTTGATGACGTAATCTTTTTTAATGATGCAGATGCTAAATCAAAAATTGACTTACCCGTTACATTCGAAGAAACAAATATAGATTATACTCTATCAGATTTTGAAGGCGCCTCCACTGTTTTAGGTGAAGATCCGGCTAATGCTTCAAATACGGTAGCGATTACAACTAAGACAAGTGGCTCTCCCAACTATGCTGGAACTACTGTGAGTACTGAATTTGGTTTCGCATCCAGAATTCCTTTTACGGAATTAGAAACAAAAATGTCGGTTCGAGTTTATTCACCAAAGGCGAATATTAATGTTCGGCTAAAAGTTGAGGATCATAACAATAATACCTTAACCGCAGAAACTGATGCCAAAGTAACTTTGGCAAATACTTGGCAAACTATTGAATTTGATTTTAGTACAGTTGCAACGGGTACGAATCCATTTAATGTTAATACATATTTTGATATGGCCTCTATATTCTTTGATTATGAAAGTAATGGAGATGATTCCGTTTACTACTGGGACGATCTTGCATTCGGAGGAATCGTAACTTCTAACGAGGATGAAACCAGTATAGAGATTCCATTCAAATCTGAATTAATTGGGTCATATCCGAATCCATTTAATCCATCTACAAACATTCAGTACCAGCTCGATGGCGTTCAAAATATTGAAGTCTCTGTGTTCAACATAACCGGACAGAAAATTGAAACGCTTTTCTCTGGTCAACAAAACTCGGGAATGCATTTAATGCAATGGAATGCCTCACGATATGCAAGTGGAGTTTATTTTGTTCGTTTAATCTCAAACTCAGGAATGAGCACCATTAAACTTATGTTGCAGAAATAAGTTACAAAAACGTGATTTTTGTTTACTATCAATACACTATTTTAAATCAACTTTTTAATCAACAATTACTAACTATGAAATCATTTTTAAAAATAGGAGCATTTTTAGTATTTGCTCTGTTACTAACGTCTGAACTTACAATTGCTCAAGAACGTGGTGGTGGTGTAAGACCAAGTCCAAATGCTGCAAATAGCCAAAATATTGGCGCTACTGTTGTTAGCGTAACTTATGGTCGCCCAGCAATTAAAGAACGCACCTATTTTGCTGAATCTTCTCAACTTGCTCCATTAGGTCAAGTTTGGAGAACGGGAGCTAATGAATCTACTGTAATTACTTTTTCTACAGATGTAATGTTTGGTGATAAAGAAGTGAAAGCAGGTACATATTCGCTGTATACCATCCCTGGCGCTCAAGAGTGGACTATCATAATTAATAGTAAACTTTCTTGGGGAACTCAATACGATCCAGAAATGGATGTTGTGAGAACAACCGCTTCAGTGGGTGAGGGTTCAAATCTAGAATTTTTTGAAATCTATTTTGATACGCTCTCAGCTGAAAAGGCTCACCTAAATCTACACTGGGGAACTACAAAAGTAGCAGTACCGATTACGGTTAAATAAAATTTGAGCTTAGTTTTAAAGGCGATTCAGTTTGGATCGCCTTTTTTTTTGATAAAAAAATAAGCTTGATGCTCGGTGGGTAAGTTTCCTATTATACAATAGTTGGTCATCTATGTTATATATTAGGGCTTGAGCATCAAGCTTTGACCTAATATACATGGGTTTAAAAATGCAGAATAATGAATGTGATAACCTGCTATATGTTGGGGTAAAATTAAAAGCTTTGTATTAAAGACTTATAGTTTCTGCTCATTTTTAGTTCTTCTCCATTTTTAAGAATTACTTTAAAATCGCCGTAGTTCCACTCTTCTACTCTTTCTACCTCATTTAAATTCACAATCGTAGATCGATGAATTTGATAAAATATTTTTTTATCGAGTCTCTCTATTAAACCGCTCATAGTACTTCTTAGAAGATGTTTTTTATTTTCTGTAATAATATTCACATAATTGCCTGCTGCTTCAATCCAAAGTACATCCGAAGCCCGAACAATATAAATATTGGATCCAGTTTTAATCACAAACCGCTCAATACTATCAGCTTTAATAAAATCTGAATTAATAAGCTCTTTAAGCTTCTCTCTCATCTTAACTTCATCGTACGACTCTAACGTATTTCTTGCTTTTTCAACTGCCTTCGATAGTCTAGATTTGTCGAATGGTTTATGAATATAATCTAGGGCATTTACCTCAAAGGCTTTAACTGCATATTCACTAAATGCGGTTACGAAAATGATCATTGGCATTTTTTCAACTTCGATATGAGAAATGATATCAAAGCCGCTCAGTTCAGGCATTTCTATATCTAGAAAAATTAAGTCCGGTTTTTGTTTTTCAATTTCTCTGATGGCCTCAATTCCATTTTTACACACGCCTACTAACTCAATACTCTCTTCCTCTTCAAGCATATAACTAAGTCGGTCTCGAGCATGTTCTTCATCATCTACTATAATTGTTTTTACCATAACTATAAGTATTTTTTGGGGACATGAATGGTAGATTTAAAACCTTCCAGGTCAAACGAGCTTAAATCTAAAAAAGCCTTTTTGCCAAAGAATAGCTTAATTCTTTCATCTATGTTTTTTAGCCCTATACTCCAATTTGCTCTTTCAGGTTTCTTTTTAAATCCTTTGGCATCGTCTTTAACTTCAATCACCAAAAATTCTCCTTGAAATTTCGATGAAATCGAGATCGTACATTTGTCAATGGTTTTCCCTACTCCATGCTTAATCGAATTCTCAACTAATGGCAGGATTAAATAGCATGGTATTTCTATGTTTTGAGTAGATTTATCAATATTAAAAATAACTGATAGTCTATCACTAAATCTTGCCGATTCAATGTCTAAGTACTTTTCTAAAAAGATAACTTCTTCTTTAATCGTGCACGATGTTGGCTTCGTTTTATCGAAAGTAGTTTTTATTAAATCTTCCAGTTTTGTTACCGTTTCTACCGCTTTTTCGGGCTTAGTATGAATCAAAAAATCTACCATGTTCAGAGTGTTAAATAAGAAATGCGGCTTTAACTGTGCTTTAAGCGTAGCTAATGTCGCACTTGAAAGCTGCGATTGCAGAGCATTTGTCTTTTCAGCAAGCGATGAAACATCGTTATAATATCTACTGACAGTTACGATAATGGAAATGCCCCAATACAAAAGAAAGGATGAAGAACCAGTAGATATAAATTGACGTCTTAACATATATGCAATGTCTTCTATACTTTCGTCGAACATATAATAACCAGCTATAAGCAACAAAATAAATTGTACAGCTATGGTACACAATAAGACATAAATAATACTTAAAAGTAGGTGCAGAAGTACATTTTTCCAGTGTTTTAGTATTGAAAATTGTTTTGAAACCCACATTAAAATGGGAAAGGTAGAAACAGGGATAAGTACTGTTATCAACGAACGGATAAAAGTATACTGGATTGAATGATCATAGTAACTCATTCTGAAATTATAATTTCCAATAAAAGTAACTATGAATAACCCGCCTAATACCAGGAGAATGATTTTATTGAAATCGTTTAATTCGAAAGTATTATTTCTCATAATCTAGCTCGAATAATCTATTATCAGTTTCCAGTGCAAGTATTAACTCATCTCTTTTTACCTGAGTTTTAAATGCAAAATTTCCTTTTACTAGCGTCTGAAGTTGGAAATTAATCCAATCTATCAAAGATTCTTTAGCTAGTGCATTGGCAAGATTTTGCGTTTCTAAAACGCCTCTAATCGTAATTACTTCACTTATTATATGATCTGTAAGTTTCTTCGCTGTAAAAGTAATCTCACTGAAGTTTTTGACTATTGGTGCATATTTTCCAAAAAATAACTCCTCAAAAAATGGAATGATCAAAATCATCGACGGGACTTTTTCTTTTTCCAGCTCTTGTTCTAACGAAATAGTAACGGTACTGGTAGTCTCAAGTCTTAGTTTAATTAAATCTGTATACATGGAAAAAAAAGCCGCTTCTTCTGAAAGTCTTACTTTTTCTTTATCAATGTTGTCGACCAAGCGTCGAAGAATGCCTGCCATTAAAATAACCATTTGAGAAGCTTCTTCGGGACTTGTAGTTGCTTTTTCTCTAATGAAACCAAGATTTGGATAAATAATCTCTGGATTCATTTTCAGCTCAAATTCCTTGAGCCGAGCTTTTTGTAATTTTAAATTTAATATTGACTCTTTCGCAGTAAATAGTTGTTGTTCTCTAAGTTTTATAAGCCCACTTACAAGTCCAACAATGATTACATAAACCAAGAATCTCATTTCAAAAAAAGAGATGAAATCTGAAGTAAAGTTCAATACTTCTAGCTTTTCGTTAAATGAATAGGCGTTTACTAACGGCTGCCACAAGGCATGAATTAAGAAAAGCAGGAGGGCAAATCCAGTATGTTTTAGCAAATTTGGATACGTTAAAGAGGTAAATAATGAGGGCCATTTTTTACCTGCCCACATCACCGCGAACATCCCCACTGCCATTGGGATAAATGCGATGATCTCAACCACAAATATATATGCGAAGGTGTAATCTAAAAAATCAAATCTTGCTATTATTAAACTCGAAAGTATAGCATGATAAAAAGTAAAGATTAAAGCGGTAACCGCAATTACTATGTATTCTAAATGTTTAGCCAATCCACAAATTTTTAAAAGATTTTTAACTTCGTAAAAAAGTACCCTAAACACCTTTTTTTGTTACAAACTGATTATATAATAATGTAAAGCGCTTTATTTTGTGATGAAATTCAATTTATCGTAACAACTATGTTCTTTTTATAAAAAAGAATTTTAAATCCTTTTCTGTACTTTCTTTTATGAAAAAATTTGCCGTTCTAACTCTTCTATTGGCCTTTAAAGCTTCGTTCACGTTGGCTCAATCTTCTGCAGATTGGCTATTTGACGATTCTATACTTCCAAGAGTTGATATTGTTATTGAACCCGATTCTTTAGATATCATTCTTTTTGGGGACACCCAAAGTGACTACGAATTTCCAGCTACTTTTATATTTTCGAAAGGTGAAGCGGTCGACACCGTTTATAATATTGGGTTCAGACTCAGAGGTAATACTTCGCGAGCTTCAGCAAAAAAATCCTTTAAAGTTTCCTTTAATACTTTTGAAAATGGAAGAGAATATAGAGGGCTGGATAAGATGAATTTAAACGGAGAACATAACGATCCAACCATAATGCGGGCAAAACTCAGTTGGGATATTTTTGAGCATATTGATGTTCCTGCCCCTCGTTCAAACCACGTGAAGTTGTACATTAATAATGAATACTTTGGGCTTTATTTAAATGTTGAGCACATCGATAATGAATTTGTTAAGGTTCGTTTTGGAAGCGATGCGGGTAATTTATATAAATCTCTATACCCTGCAGATCTCTCATATATAAGTGAAAACCCTGACGATTATAAATGGAGTCCTGATTGGGCTGATCGGCGAGTATATGATTTGAAAACGAATAATCAGGAGGATGATTATTCAGATCTTGCTTCGCTAATTAGTTTTCTTGAAAATTCTTCCACTCAAGATTTTGAAAACGAATTTGACGATTATTTTAATGTAGATGGGGCTCTTCGCTGGATGGCAGTAGATATTTTAACAGGAAATTGGGACAACTATTGG
Source organism: Balneolaceae bacterium (assembly GCA_040222455.1). GTDB lineage: Bacteria > Bacteroidota > Rhodothermia > Balneolales > Balneolaceae > RHLJ01. Next base: position 92,674 of record JAVKDD010000008.1, read on the forward strand.
TATAACCAGAATAATTTTTATCTCTATAATAACCCAGCTACAAATCGATTCGAGATTATACCATACGATTATGACAATACCTTTGGCATTGATTGGCTTGGTCCAGATTGGGGGACTCGTGATATCAATGACTGGGGTCCTGGTGGAGCAAATCGCCCATTAACCAATCGTATTTTAGAGGTCGAAGAATATAGAAACCGACTCCATTTCTATATAGATAAGATTATTGAGGAAATATTTAATGAAGAACTTCTTTTTCCTGAAATTGATCGGCTTAAAGCGCTCACCGAAGATGCTGCTGAAGAAGATACCTATCGTACTTTAGATTATGGTTATGATATTAGTGATTATCACAGTTCATTTAACTCTGCATTAGGTGGTCATGTTGATTATGGACTAAAGCCCTATATCTCTACTCGTATGAATTCGGCTTTAGATCAGCTACAACTGGAGAATATCACTCCAATAATTCAGTCTGTTTATATAGATTTTATTGAAGATTCTGCTCTTAATTTTTTTGTAGATGTTTTAGATGAAGAATTAGCATCAGTTAAAATTATTATTCCAAAGATTGAAGGAATTGATTTTACAAATCCATTGGAAATAACTCTTTCTGATAATGGCTCTAACATTGATAAAGTGGCCAATGATGGAATTTATTCTGGCTCGTTAACTGAATTTATTGATCGCGATTGGCTTTCTTATTGGGTTGAGGCGGAAGATACAAATGGGGAAACTAATCAATCGAATATTAAAGTTTTTAATCTCAAGTCTTCTATCAATTCAATTATTATTAACGAATTTATGGCAGATAACGAGTCTGGAATTCAGGATGAATTTTCGGCTTATGAAGATTGGATAGAATTGTATAACCCAACAGATGAATCCATACATTTAACCGATTATTATCTTACTGATGATTTTGAAGACGAACTAAAATGGGCATTGCCTGATACTATTATACAGCCTGGTCATTTCTTACTTATTTGGGCGGATAGCGATGATGAAGAAGGAATTTTACATACTAATTTTGGGCTAAATAATGACGGGGAAGAAATCGGTATCTATTTCAAAGATGGTGAGAATGTTCTGGTCTTTGATACGCTGAGTTTTGGTCCTCAATCTGATGATATCTCTTATGGTAGAGATGTAGATGGCAGTGATCAATTTGTATTTTTTGATGCTCCTACGCCTGGCACTTCAAATGGAATTATCAATCCTATTGAAACTGAAAATGGCACCCCTTCAGATATTCAACTCTTCCAAAACTATCCTAATCCTTTCAATCCAGCTACTACAATTACTTTTCAATTGAAAGAAGCTTCGAATGTTACTTTAGAAATATTTAGCATTGAAGGAAGATTAGTTCAAACACTAGCAAATTCGAACTATTTATCAGGAACGCACTCTATTCAGTTCGATGCTTCGTCGATTAATTATTCAACTTCAATAGAGAAAATTCTTCTCCTCGCAATGAAGGTTTAAGTACTTTAAAACTCCCACTTCACCTGGAATAAGAAATTTCTTCCAGCCTGAGGGTAGTAGTAGTTAAATCGTTGCTCTCCACCCGATATAAAACCGAAGGTATAACCATTGGTTTCATATTCTGCATCCAGAATATTGTTAATCATCAATGTTCCGGTAATTGCTTTGAGAACTCCCAGTTCTGTAAACTTATAACTTACTCTAAGATCATTCACCAAATAAGGATTGATGGATCGGGCATCATTCTGCGTATTGTCTAAATATTGCTTGGAGATATATTTAGATAATAATTCTCCTATAATCCCGGATTCTGTAAAACTCAGTACAGAAGTTCCAATAAAATTAGGTGAAAAAGCGATGTCGGTATCGTTGAAAACTCTTTCAATTTGTCCACCGTTATCATAATCATCAATAAACTCCGAGATTTCTTCGATCTTATTTTGGCTGATCGTAGCATTCAATGCCCATTGGAACTGATCTGTAAATCGGACTGCTCCTTCTAGCTCTAAACCGATTCGATAACTATTCTCAACATTGTCCCGAATATAGGCCCCAACATCATTCACTTGCCCAGTAAGTACGAGTTGATCTTTATAGAACATTCCATAAGCGTTTGCGCCAGCGTAAAAGGAATCAAATTCTTTATGATAACCAGCTTCCACATTGTATAATGTTTCCTGAGTTGGACGGCTTTGTCGCGTTGAATTTACGTACTCTTCTCTGGTGGGTTCTTTACTTGCTACTGCAAAAGAAATGAATGCTCGATCGCCATCATAATCCCTATATACAAGCCCCATTTTTGGATTAAAAAATGTCAGTTTATCATTCTCCTCAATTGGAACTAAACTCATCGTTGATTGATCGTTAAACAAACCAACAAAGTTATAATTGATGGTTCGAATCTGAGCATCTGCATAAGCATTAACTTTATCAGATAACTCATAATTGAATTTTCCATAAAGGTTAGCATCGAATTTATTTCCAACATTGTCGTAGTATCGATCTCCGATTTCGCTATCGCCAGCATTTCTAGCCCAGATTACTTCTCCAAAATGGTCACCATCGTATTGATGAATTCCACCACCAAGTGTAAAATCCCAATTATAGCCTTGATATTTCGAGGATACAACTCCACCATAGTAGTCATTGTCTAGCCATCTTCTGCGAATCAAATCTGAGCTTGTATTTACAATAGAAGTAATCCCATAATCATTCAACGTTTGATCGGCCTTGTATTCCTCAAAATAACCCTGTCCCTTTGTGTAATGTAGGGAGGCATTTGCTGTCCAATTGTAGGCAAGCTCATACGAGTAGTGCAGCTGGTAATAATCCTGCCGGTAATTGTCTACTTGATTTTGGTAAGGTGTGCCAGCTTTTTCTGTTCCTGCTTCATTGAAAGTTCTGTTTCCATTTTCTAATATGCTTTGCTCTACACCATACCAAGCCTGATAGGTAATTTCTTTTCCTGAAAACACATCCGCTTTTAGTAAACTTCGCGCTCCTCTTTTTGAACCAGATAAGTAGAATGAATTTAAATCGGCACTAGCTCGATCAATAAATCCATCAGAGACAATCTTAGATAATCTCCCTTCAAACATCCAACCATGTTCCATTAAGCCTGAACCCAATATGATATTTGCTTTTTGGGTATTGAAGGAACCAATTCCTGTATTCACTTCAGCAAAAGGCTCTGTTCTGGAAGTACTTGTTTGCAGATTAATGGACGCTCCAAAAGCAGCTGCTCCATTTGTCGAAGTTCCAACCCCTCGTTGAATTTGAATATTCTCAATAGATGAAGTGATGTCTGGTAAATTTACCCAAAATACGCCCTGTGACTCCGCATCATTTACCGGAATTCCATTAATAGTTACATTTATTCTTGTAGGATCGACTCCTCGAATTCGAATGCCTGTATATCCAACTCCTGCTCCTGCATCTGAAGTAGAAACAACGGAAGGAGTAGCTCTAAGCAAATACGGCACATCTTGCCCTAGATTTTTCTCCTCAAGTTCAGCTTTATCAATATTAGTGAAAGTAAAGGGTGTACTATCATCTACTCTAGTAGCTTCAACTACTAATTCTTCAAGCCTTGAAGGTGCTGATATATCATCAATTGCCATAGTAATCGAAGAAAAATCAATAGGCACTAAGTAGATTTCTAGTTTTTCACCAAAATCAGCTAGTAGAATTTCTTGAACTGCATATCCTAAAAAGGAAACTTCAATTAATTTAGATTTCTCAGAAATCAACTCAAATTCAAAAAAACCATTTATATCTGACACACCACCATTTGTGGTTCCACTTTGAAGGATGTTCGCTGCTTGAAGAGGAGTTCCTGTCTCCACATCATACACATACCCAGAAATGGTTTGTGAATAGCTTTGTGAAAAAATAAATAGTGAAAAAATTGTCGCCAAAAGCGACGTAGAAAAAAATGTCTTATTAAACATCATTCCTCCAATTAAATAGTGATTAATTAATGGGAGGAGGTCAACAAAAATGCGAAGTGCACTGGTTTTCCTCCGCCGGTATTATCCGGATCAGGTAGCAGGGTATGTTCTCAGCCTCCACACTTTGAGGAAGCACCCCTAACCGTTGAGGTAAAGTTAGGGAGATTAGTGGTTAAATCACATCCTTTTTTAAACAATTGACCTCTACTAGTTTTAGCCATATTTTTTGCTCAAAAAATTCCTCCCCTCCTTAATAAGGAGAGAATAGTGGGGAAGTCGTTTTAAAGCCATTACATTTCTAGTTCTATTCTTGCTAAAACATTCCCAGAATTCTTTACCAATATTTTTCACAATAAATACATCAAACTACCTTAACTTTAAGCTTTCGAAAACTCATCTTATTCTCCAATGAACTTTACCAGATTAGCCGTTACAAGTAGCCTATTAATACTCAGTTTGATAGCTTGCTCACCATCACAAAATGAAAACGAAACGAATCTTTCCGTAAATATCACTTCTGCTGATGTAGAAACTCATATTACTTTTTTAGCCTCTGAAGAGCTCAAAGGTCGTGAGGCCGGAACCGCTGATGAGGCCAAAGCAGCTAACTATATTGCCGATTATTTCAGGGATTTCGGATTGGAGCCTGCTGGTGATGATCGTACTTATTTTCAGGAGTTTACGATAAATACATCCGTACTTCGTAATCCACATTCGACCGATACTACCGGAGAAAAAAGACTTTCAAAAAATGTTGGGGCAATGCTTCGTGGAACTGGTGATTCAGATGAATTTATAATTATTGGAGCTCATTATGATCATCTTGGGTACGGCGAGTTTGGTTCACTTTATCGTGGCGAGGTAGAACGCATTCATAATGGCGCTGATGATAACGCCTCGGGTACAACCGGGTTATTAGAACTGGCTCAATATTTCTCAGAAAACCGACCTCAAACTGATCTTCTTTTTCTCGCTTTTTCTGGGGAGGAAATGGGACTTTTAGGTTCTGCACATTTTGCAGATGAACCAACGGTTGAACTAGAAGATGCCCTTGCCATGATTAACATGGATATGATTGGGAGAATGAGCGAAAAAAAACTACTTATTTTTGGAAATGGAACTGCCGATAAGTGGGAAGAAATAAATACAGCAGCAAATACTGATTCACTGGATCTTGATTTAGTTGAAGATGGAACCGGAGCGAGTGACCACACCAGTTTTTATTACAAAAACATTCCCGTTCTTCATTATTTCACAGATACACATTCAGATTATCATCGCCCATCTGACGATACTGAATACATCAATGCTGATGGAGAAGTACTGGTATTAAATCATTTAGTTAGAGTAATTGAACAGTTAGATGTGTTGGATCAAAGTGATTTGGAATTTATTGAAGCACCTGGCGAACAACGTCAAAGTATGAGGCTTGAAGGACCAACATTGGGAGTACTTCCTGATTATGGATATGACGGAAAAGGAATGAAAATCACAGGTACCAATCCTGGTCAAGCCGCCGCAAATGCTGGACTAAAAGGTGGAGATATTATTGTAGGACTTGGGGATGACCGCCTTGAGGATATTTATGGATACATGGGTGCATTGAATAATCTAAAAAAGGGCCAGCTTACAACGATCACTATAATTAGAGATGGCGAAGAAATGACTAAAGACTTGCAGCTATAATTTTTCTTGAATATATGCGAAGGGCTAAACCCCTTCGCTTGGGTGCTTTATTAATCTTTTACTAGTTCTTTAATTTCAGTTATAAAACTTTTTGTTTTATGATGGAATTCTTGAGTATATATGTACTCTCTAACATGATTAATATCATTTTGACTTACTGAAAACACACCATACCCTTCCTGCCAAGCAAATTTATTCTCCCAAGTATACTTCGTATTTAACCAGTGTGATGAAGCGCCCTTTTTCCAGTTAACAATATCCGATATTCTTTGTGTTGGTTTGAGTTTTACTAAAACATGAAGATGATCATCAACACCGTATACTACATCTATATTAATAGATTTAGCATTTCCATTATTTTTTATCCAAGTACATATTTCTCCACGTATATTCCATGTTAGGTATGGGACTCTATACTTAGTAGAAAACAATATATGAACCCATATCGAATTATAAGTTTTTGGCATACTTCTATTTTATTCAGGTTCATAAGCGAAGGCCTTTAGGTCTTCGCTAAATGTAATTGTAGGTAAGACCAGTAAAAAAGTTATTCCTTACAAACTAAATGGTATATCTTAAAAGCCAGAGCTAATTAAATGGATTTATGTTTATACAAATTTTTCTATTAGAATCACTTTTACCTTAATTTCAAAAACATGAGCCCTATTAAGTTTTTATTTCTAGTCACTTTTTTATCACTTTTCGTTGTTTTTTATAGTCTAAGAAAAGATTCTACTTCATTACCTGAAGGTGTTGAAGCCATCTCACTTTTAGGTGATTCTTTAACATCTGATAATACATCGCTTCCCGAAAATTTAACTCTTCGGATAGACTCACTAATCAACGTTGCAAATACAAAGGGAGAAACGTCAACTGCATTAATTTGGGAAGCACGACTACTTGGTTATAATGGGCAATATCGAGAGGCGATTGATCTACTTACTTCTGGATTAGATGAAATGGAAGGTTTAAATCGTGCTGAAATTCTGCGTCACCGAGGACATCGTTTTATTTCAATTAGGGAGTTTGAGAAAGCAATTCTTGATTTCGAAGAGGCGAGCGAACTTATCGAAGGAACAGATGATATTGTAGAACAGGATGGCTTACCAAACGCTAGTAATTTTCCAACGAGCTCGCTTCATACCAATATCTGGTATCATTTAGGGCTTGCCTACTATGTAACGGGCGAATTTGAAAAAGCTCAATTCGCATATCAACAATGCATTAAAGCAAGTACAAATGATGATATGCTAGTTGCTGCATTATACTGGCAGTACATGACCTTAAAAAGAAATGGACAAGATGAGCTTGCAGGAAAAATTCTTAATGGAGTTCATTCAGAAATGGATATCATAGAAAACGATAGCTACCTGAAATTACTATTAGTGTTTAAAGCTGAATTCGACCCTCAACTACTTATTGATGAAAGTTCTGATGCGTTGTCGAATGCAACCATTGGTTACGGAATTGGAAACTGGCATTTCATCAATGATAGAAAAGAAAGAGCACAATCCATTTGGGAACAAGTGTATGAAGGTAAAAGCTGGGCTTCTTTTGGATATATTGCCAGTGAAGTAGAACTCGCCCGCTTGTATGAGTAGCTTCATCGGGTTTATTGGAAAGAATGAAGCTTTAAACACTACCATAAAAAAGCTAGTTCCAAGTCCTGTTTTTGCTTTTGAAAATCAAAATCTCTTCATCTGTTCTGCACAAAGCTCGTCTAATATTTATTTTAATTCAAACACAGATTCTAATTCGGGATGGGTTTCTTGCGGTATTGGGATTTCATCGGGGGATTCTCCAACTATTTATAAGCAGCAGGATTGGGAACATGCTTTTGCAACTAACATTGATCTTCATGATGATTTAAACGGTCATTTTGCAATCGTGAAATGGGATCACAATACAATTGAGCTCTTTACTGATCAATTAGGGATGAGAAGTATCTTTATTCATCAAACCAACGATTTCACACTTTTTACTACACGCCTCGATTGGTTACTACAATTAGTTAGCCAAACATCCATTAATTGGAAATTATTCGGTAGCAACTGGCTTTCTCTAAATCCATTATCTTCTTCTTGTTTTTTAGATGGAATTGATCGCTTAGCACAAGGAGGATATGCACGTATTTCTAAATCGAGCGTACATCTCGAGAATAAAAGATGGACTCCAAAACCTGTCCAATCTTCAGTAGAATCTGTAAAAAATTCAATAAAAGGGTTTTCACTATCTGCATTGAATACCTTTTCAAAAACTTCGTTGGGCCTTTCGGGGGGACTAGATTCAAGAGTCTTGTTTGCTCTTTTAGCTTCTCAAAAAAGATCTGATTTTGATTTATATACTTTCGAGGTAAACGACCATCCTGATGTGGAATTTGCACGTCGTTTAAATGCGTTTTATAATTTCGAGCATAATGTTATTCCAATCAAATCTGAAAGTAGCAATCAACTACTATCAGAGTTAGGGGAAAAAACCACTCGTAGTATGCTCGCTTCTTCTATTTTCAATGTCGATGCTTTAAAAGGATATGAACAATTAGGTCCATTAGATGCAAATACCATAGATGGGGCTTTTGGCGAAATTGGCAGAAGAAGGTTTTTGAGAGGTTTGGAATTGAAAGCTCATCAAGTTGTAACTGATAAATCTATTTCTGGATTACTTCCATATCTTTCTGCAAATAAAGGGGATATTTTTAACAGTGATGTTATTCACGAAATGAAGTCCGGGCTTTTTGAAGAACTCGAAACCGAAGTTAACTTCATGCCTGATGCCAATAAAATCGGAGTTGGTAATTGGATTGATCTTTTTGTAATTCGTTCCCGAGTCCAAAATCTGCCTGGTCTAAATCAAGGTTTTAGTGATTCAACAGTAATACATATAATGCCTTTTTTACAACCCGATTTACTAAACAGGTTTCTGAGCCTACCAGAAGTTGAAAGATCCAATGCTCAAATTTTCAGGAAAATTATTAGGGAGCAAGCACCATCACTTACTAAAATTCCACTAGTTAAAGGCAATGATATTTATCCTTTTTGGTTGAAAGATCTTTCCTCAATTGTCTGGGTAAAGGCGAAACGAAAACTTGGATTAGGCTATAGAAATACTCAACCAATCGAACTTATTTCTTCGCTTGAAGAATATATTCGAGACACTTTTAATTCTTCTTCGGTTGTTCAGCAATCCTTTTATGATAAATCTAAGATTGAATCGATAATCAACCGCTTCTTTGATAATAAAGAGAGTCATTTAGCTACTCAGTTGGGATGGCTAGTAAGTTTTGAATCTTTTAGGAAATTGATTCCATAAAAAAAGGAGCGAATTTTACACCGCTCCTTTTTTCATTTTTATTGAGATGGATCAGTTGCCAACAATAAACACGGCATTCCCGATTAGAAGGTTTCCATTGTGCCAGAAACCTCTAAAAAATGGATTATCGATCATGTATACAACAGAACCTCTTCCCATGTCCTGAACTCCGTAAGAAAGCGAGCCCTCTAAGTTTTTCTGTGCTTCAGATCCTACAAAACCACTCCTAGGCGCTCCACTTTTGGCTACCCCAACATTCCAGCCACTATCAAGATATTCGAATGCTGTAGATCCTAATTTAAGTGACAAATAAGTATCGTCATAACCGAAAGCTAGTGGATGTGTAGTATCCATTGAAAGCTCATAAATGGACCCAGCATTAATATTAGAAGCCGATCCTCTTCGAGCGTCTGCATATGTTCTTAGTTTTGAATCAGATTCATCATCTTCACTTTCACTACTCTTTATTTTTAGATGGAAACCATCTTTTCCTGCAAGAAATCTGTTCGCACCTTCGATTGCAATTAATGTTCCACCACCGCGAATCCAGTTTTTTAATTCATTTAAACCGTTTTCACTTAAGGCTTCATTATAAAATCCGGAGGGTAGAATCATGACATCGTAATTATCCCAATTCACACTTCCCATTTCATCCATATCAATAAGAGTAATTGGATAATCGAGGCGTTGTTCAAAGAAGTGCCATATATGACCAACAGTGTTTGAGCTTGTACCATCACCAGCTATTAGAGCCACATTGGGAGCTTCTATAAAGCGTACGTTTGAAGAACCAAAATCGCTACCTGAGCTAACCATTCCTGTGGCAACAGGTGTTAGTGTACGATTATAAAGTGAGGCTCCATCTTTAACAATTTCATCAAAATTATCTCCAAGATTTTGATTTCCGGTTCTTGTAATAATCAAAGTACCGGCCTCGTAGTTCTCTCCATTCATAGAAAACTTATCTTCTGCAAAACGAGCGTTTACTCCATGTTTAAGAATATGCGCAAGAAACTTCATGTCATCCATAGAATTCCATTTCGACAGATAAGCATATGGTTTAGCAATATTAGTAGGTTTAATTGGCAAGGTATCTAAAGTTACTCCTGTAGTCGCAACATTTCCTTTTATTGCAAAACCCTCTACTCCGTAAGCATAATGTGTTTCCCAAGCAGTAAGGTCATAGGTAAGAGAATCTTCTAATTCCGGCTTTGGCTCAAATAAAACGCGTACAAGATTACCAAGTGGCTGCGTTGTTTTAATTACAAAATCTCCTTCTGATATGGAAACTCGTTCTACTTCTCCATTTGAAAAATTATATCCAGTGGAATTACTATTTCCCGCGGCAGCTTCAACTTCAATTTTTTGCTCTAACAAATAGCGCATTAATTGTGCAACCTTATCTGGGTTACTGCTTTTCTTTACGATAAAGGTTTTGTACTCTCCCGATCCATTTTCCTGAGCATTATTAAAATAGGTTGTGAATTCATCTACTACTCTATCTTTATTTTGGGCAGTAATTTCTACGGTAGAAAGTCCAGTTGTAGCGTGATGAAGAAGTCGATCGTGCAACGTTAAAGTATCTCCTTCAGCAGTTTCAATTGCAAGACTTGCAGTTCCTCCTCCCGCTTGCTCATAAGTCATTCCGATAGAGCCGTTAAAAATCGGCCATGAATCACCATAGCTTGGGTAAAAAAGATCGAATACTTCACGAGTAAAATATAACCAGCTATTTTCATCAAAATATTTGGCGTGATTTGTTCCTATAGTTTTTTGAAAATCACTTTGCCATTGGGTTATAGCTTTGTGGTAAGGTCTTGCTGCTGGAGCGAAATAGTACGGTGAGTTGTATGATTGCTCATGAAAATCAACATGAATATGAGGCATCCACGTAAGATATGCCTGAATTCTTTCCTGACTTTCTTTTTGAGTTTGCCATGCCCAATCACGGTTTAAGTCGAACATATAATGATTTGTCCGTCCACCCGGCCAAGGTTCATTATGTTCTCGTGCATCAGGATTTGCGTTCGCATTTTTTCCAATTTGAGTTCGATTCCAATTTACATACCGATCTCTACCATCAGGGTTAATCATTGGATCCATGATTACAACAACATCATTGAGCCAAGCTGTTTTATTAGTTACTAATTCGTAAATGGTATAAAGAGCAGCTTCACTTGAAGAGGTTTCATTACCATGTACATTATAGCTAAGCCATACAATTGCTTTTTTATTATCCGTTGGATCTCCTTCCTCAAATCCAACTAACTTTAAATTATTTGACCTGATTTCATCAAGATTAGAATGGTTTTCTTCAGAAGTTACAACTACATAAACGAGCTCTCTTCCTTCGTAAGTTGAACCATATTGCTGAAAGGTTACTAAGTCAGAGTTGTCAGAAACATGCTTAAAATAATTGAGCACTTTATAATGTGGGGTCCATTGATCACCTAAATCATAGCCTAAAAACTCTGCAGGACTTTGAACTTGTGCATTCGATGGTATGTTGATTAAAAACATCAACAAGAATAGATAAACAGCTTTTTTCATTGGTTTTATTTGTAATGTTAAGGAAGGTCAGTTTGGCCAAATTGACCAGATTCAGATAAACCTATTCCTTTGTTAGTTATTCTCTAATTGTACTGCTTCAAAATGGAATGAACAACCATTTTGTTGAAGTTTTACTAATAGGATTTTATCATTTTGAGGTACGATGTTGAAATTGCTAAGCTAGAGCTTCAATTTCAACTTCAATCCTTGTACATTCCATTAAATCATAGAAATAAATAGATTGATAGAAAATGCCAACCAACCAAGAAGTAGCTGATCAACTCACTCTTGACTTACTTCAAGGCCAGAAGTAATACTGTCTTTATATTCACTAGGTGAAATTCTGTATTTCTTTTTGAAGACCTTAGTGAAATACGACTGCGAACTGAATCCTGTTCTTTCTGCTACATCCGCTATTGAAATCTCAGATTCTAATAGATACTGTTTCGCATGCTTCAATCTGATCTCCAGAATATAGTCCAAAATAGTGTTCTTATTTTTTTTGTTCCATTGCCGATACAGGCTGGAGCGACTCATCCTTAAATCCTCGGATATAATTTGCGTACTTAGACCTGCGTATTGATAATTATGATCGATGTATAGTTGAATGGGATCTTTTATTTCTGACTCTTGAGAATCTTCGTTTATTAAACTCTGAGAAACTTCAGCACTATTATCTCCACCTAAATAGACAAATTTTTGTTCTTTTCTGACGAAATAAACCGATGCTACTCCTCCAATAAAAACTAAAGTTATAAACAGCCATACCAATTTATTTTCAAACCAGTAAGGTTCAATTTTTATCTCAATAGTAGATATAACCGACATATCAGAACCAAGACTTAATATTAATCTTGTAGTACCTGCTTTCAAATCCTGGAGGTGAATAATTCCGGGTTCTTTCGGTAAGCTCCATTGTCCATTATCCCCTATTTTAATCCAAATTTGTCCTGTTTGATTATTACTTAATGCAACATGAGTATATTCCAACATAGTATTTCTTTTTTCCGAACTCAGATGAATAACATATTTCCCATTTTCTAGATTTTGTATATGGTCAGCTTCAGGGACATTCAAACTGAAGTTCTCCGAAATGATTCTACTTCTTTCTAATTCATATGGGTTGAAAGAAACCAATCCAGATATATTGGTAAACCATATCCGTTTCTCATGAGTGTCATAAAATCCAGTACTCTGTGTTCCGCCATTGAATTCACGATTAAGTATCCCATCTTTTTGATCAAACCATTTTCTCATGGTCACCTTTGATTTCTCATCGGCACTTTTGTTCAATTCTTTTTTAGAGACTCTGAGCAATCCTTGATTGGACGATATCCAAATATGTCCTGTTGTATCAGGTATCATTTTATGATACCCTGCAGCTGGTATACCTTCAACTTCTCTCAACAAATGGATTTCAGGTTTATCGAGTTCTTTCGATATTATATATCGTTGTAAACCTCCGTTATAAGACGCCACCCACAATGTGTCAATTCCACTTATATGAATATCTCTAACATGTTGGGCTCTTTCATCAAGAGACTTACTCAGAAAATAAAATTTCTGATTACGTAATATCACAACTCCATCATTCACTGTGGTAAAAAACAGGTCTGAATTATACGGTGATTGTTGGATACTAGTCACATGTCGTAGAGTTCGACCTTCATTGTCGATGTAATTTGTAAAAGTAGAACCCCTTTTAATATATAAACCATCAATTGAACCAAGCCACCAGGTTCCGTCCTCATCTTCATGAAAGGCTTCAACAACATTAGTACCTTTTCCATATAATGGTCCGAATTCGTTCATCTGTATGATACGATTTTCATCAATGATCAGAGGTGGCACACCCCAGAGAGAAACCAGCATTCGACCATCATTTAAAGGGAAGATCATCCGAATAGTATTATTTGGTAATTCACTATTTCCTGAATACAAACGATTAGTAGCATATTCGTCCCAATAGAATAGTCCGTTATCAAAAGTACCCGCCCAGAATTTCCCTGCCTTATCCTTAGCTACAGCATAAGAGTTGGTGAGTTCATCGCTGTTTATATTCTGAAAGTAGTTTTTTCTGATCTGATAGATTCCATTTTTTGAGGTAGTTAACCAAAGATTTTCCTGCTCATCGATTGCTGCATCTAAGATGTATGTATTAGGTTCGAAAATCTTTTCATTATCAAACCATACTCCATCTTCTCCAACAGTAAACTGGCCCTCTCTTGTGGTGAATATACTTTCGAATCTCAATGCTTTTTCAGTATATCCAAACCTAGTAAGTTCAGTATTATTCTGAATGAATAATCCTTTAGACGTGGCCAACAAATAGGTTTCCGGATTATCCCATTCACTTAAGTGCAGTACCTCTATTTCTTCATCGAATATAGTACTCTGTTCAATTAACCAGCTTTGTTCGTCAAAATAGAGACTTACTTTAGCACCTTTTCCTATCAGATGAATATATTCACCTGTTCTGATAATACGGGCAAAATTGGCGAGATCAGGACCATAAGCCTCGGGAATTTCAATGTTTATAAGCTTATCATCTTTACTTATAAATAATCCCTCTGTATTCAATACATATAATGTGGAATCAGCCCACTCAACATCCCAGATCGGACTATTTGATCTTATAGAACTAAGTATTTGAATATTCTCATCCTCATACCTATATACAGTATTCTGATCAGCAATAATAATTTCACCATCAATCGTTTCTTTAATGGTTATTGCTAGTATAGGCTCATCACTTATCGGATTGGTCAATAGCTTTGCTTTTTGATCGCTGAAGAGATATAGAGTATTATTTTGACTCCTTACCAGGACATTGCCTTTTCCAACATCTACAATATTTGAAATTCGATTACTAGCAAATCCAGACATCTCACCTGCAGTATAGGTACTGAACTTAAAGCCGTCATATGTCAACAGACCACTGATTGAGGCTACATAAAGATAACCATCTGCTGAGATCTCAATGTCTGTTACAGTCTCTGTTGGAAGTCCCTTCTGAGTGCCAAAATGGGATATAATAAATTCTTTACTTTGGTACCCCTCCTGAAATGCATATGCAAATCCCTGTACGAATAACATTATTAAGCCTGTAGCTATACCAATTTTAATATTTACTAGGCTTTTTATTCTCAAGGTATTTTTAAAATTCAGAGAGTTTAAGTGTCATTAACTGCAATTTTACCAACGATGAGTTATATCGCTATGTTAATTGATTGATTATACAATAGAATTTTAAAAAAAGTGAGTTAAGATCTCCTAAAGAAAGGTTTGATACAATATTACAAATTATTGCAGGTCATTAATTACATGCTAAGCTTAAGAACTAAAAACACTTAATGTGAACTCCGCATTTTCTATTCTGAAACAATATTACTAGCTCTATTCGCTAAATATGTACAAAGTAGTTTTTTTTGATACAAGCTTACCAAAAAATGATACATACCTACATTTTCGAGTATTCACAGTTGAAGTATCTTTACTTAGCAAATTTTTTGCTTTGCATTTAACATACGTTGGCTCAAAAAAGCCTATTAAAATATAAAGGGTATATCATGAAAAAAATCGGTTCTCTTCTTTTAGGAGTTATAGTAATGAGTGGGATGTTTCTGACTTCCTGCCAAGATATCAGTTCAGATAATGAGGAAATGGGTTCATCCTTATCTTCTGCAATTGAAAAATCCAAACAGATAGGCCATGGAAACAAACATAATGGGCTCAATCCTAATTCTAGACGCTATGCAGATAACAGCATGCCTTCAGCAAGCGGACGAGACGGGAAAGTAATAGTAACTTCTCGAGCACTTATTGACTCAGAAGGAAACGTAGATCTGGAAGTTACAACTGGTGAGTTAGACAGCGATGAAAATGCTCCTGGTACCATTACCAAACTCCAGGTTAAAGCACTAACACTAGGTAATCCGGACAAAAAAAATTCTATTTGGACGAAAAATTTTAACAAACTACGCAACGGTGGGTATTTCTCGACTTCCTATACCGGATTGGAAAGAGGACAGGAAATCTATGTCCATGCCAATGTGAAAGGAATTATTCGCGGTACTGCGGTTACTTTTATGAATGAGACTATCAAAGCACGTCCAGATATAACTGTTACTACTATTGATTCCGAACTTGAAGTATTTACTAATACTCCCGTTACTATTATTGCAGGACTTGCTGAACTCAATGGAGACTTGGGAGCCGCTACTTCATGCGTACTTTACATAGATGGGATTGAGTCCGATCGTATAAATAATGCCTGGGTTAATGCAGGCGATGTAGTAGGTTGTCAATTCACTACAAGCTTTTCTGAGGCTGGAGATAAAAATATTGTTATTGCTGCTGAAGATGTAATTCCTGGTGATTTTGACTCTTCAAACAACAGTTCATTTACTACTATTACAGTTACTGAACCTTCTACAGGTTTTGGACCCAATTCTTTTTCCTGGTCAGCTAATATCAATGGAAGTTATGACCAATCTGAATCCCGGAATTTTATGGGAATGAACTTCAATAGTGAAATCACTGACTATAGAATAAATGTGCAGGGTACAAAAAGTATGCCTGAACCGATCAATGGACAGATTAACGTAAGTACAATCATAACTACATCGGGTACTACAATCGTTGAAGAGGATTACATTCTAAATGAAGTTCCTTTTCCTTTCCCTGGTGTTAGATACTTAATATATGAAGTACTTGCTCCCGGAGGACGTAGAAGTGTTCAATTAGGTGTTTTTCTAACTGGCAATAGTTTACAATTCACTTACTATCTCAACACATACAAAATCATTTATATAAGTGGAGATGTCTATCAAGAAACTTTAGCCGGCCCAGAATTCTCATTTGGTGATGAGCTCTCATTTGATTTCCTAGTGAATGACCATGCCCTTTCAGGTTCTTTTGGTGTCTTTAGCAGTACAAGTGGAGGAAGTAATTCTAGTGGTTCATTTACTAGGACTACATATAGTGGTTCTGGTAGTGGTCAACCGGAAGTAAATGCTGAATCCAATGATGAAGAAGGTGAAAATGATGAGGAAGAAGAATATTGATTCTTCTTCCTCAATCATTGAATTAGCTATTTAATTAACATAATTATTGACTAGTGACTAACTTAATAGTTAGTGAATAGAGACAAGGGCAGGTGACGGAGACCATCTGCCTTTTTTTATGTTAATAGATTTTATTTGAATTCTAAGGTTGAGCACATGGTTTTAGCTGTGTATACTTCCTAAAACTCAAACATATTTAATTTGTATGCCAACCAACCAAGAAGTAGCTGACCAGTTGAATCTCGTTTTCCAACTCATGCAGTTGGCTGGAGAAAACCGATTTAAAGCCATCGCTTTTGATAAAGCTTCACAAACTATTTTGGGACTAGATGAAGACATCAACGAGTATATCAGCAATAAAAATCTTATGGATATCAAAGGCATTGGAAAATCAATCGCTCAAGATATTTATTTATTTGCTGAAACTGGCAGTATGCCTGTGCTTGATGCTCTTCAGGAAAAAGTACCTGTTGGATTGATAAAGTGGTTGGATATTTCAGGGCTTGGGCCAAAGAATATTCTCAAAATACACGAGCAATTCGGCATTACTGAAATTGATGAGTTGAAAGTATTAATTGAAAATGGCGAGCTAGCAAAACTTCCTGGACTTGGAGGGAAATCAGCAGAGAAAATAGCAAAGTCGATCGAATGGATGGAGAAGTTTGACGAACGTTGTCGACTGGATGAAGCAACCAATATTGCCGAAGCTATTTTTGAAAGCTTGAAAAATTTAGAAGGCGTTCAAGAAATTGAAGTCGCTGGGTCACTCCGTCGAGCAAAAGAAACCATTGGCGATATCGACATTCTGATTGCTGCCAATGAAGAATTCATTCCTGGCCTTTTCGAAGTTTTTACTACGCACGAACGAGTTACCGAAGTACTTGGAAAAGGCGATACCAAAAGCTCTGTACGAACGAAAGAAGGTCGGCAAGTTGATCTTCGTATAGTGAAACCAGAACATTTTGCGGTAGCGTTAATGTATTTCACAGGAAGTAAAGAGCATAATGTAGTAATGCGGTCTCGTGCCAGAGAACGAGGAATGAGTTTAAATGAATATGGGTTGTATAACCTCTTAGAAAATGGAGAAACTAACTGGGAAGCACCTCATCCATTTGAAAAAGAAGCCGACTTATACAAACTACTTGGCTTAAATTGGGTTCCTCCAGAACTCCGTGAAGATCGGGGAGAGTTTGAAATTTATGAAGAAAGGGAAGTACTCCCTTTGGTTCAGGATTCAGATATACGAGGAGTAATTCATGCTCACAGCACATGGAGTGATGGAAAGTTCTCGATCAAAGAAATGGCAGAAGCTTGTTTAGAACGAGGCTATGAATATTTAGGAATTTCGGATCACTCCAAAACAGCAGCTTATGCGGGTGGACTTTCAGTTGATGAAGTAAAACAACAGTGGGAAGAAATCGATCAACTTAACGAAAAGTTCAAAAGCGCCGGTACCAATTTTGTGATTTTTAAGGGAATTGAATCCGATATTCTAGCTGATGGAAGTCTAGACTATGATGAGGAGATACTAGCTGGTTTTGATTTCATTGTTTCGAGTGTACATCAAACATTGGATATGCCCCGAGAGAAAATGATGGAGCGTTTTCGTAACGCGATTAAAAACCCGTATACCCGTATCGTTGGTCATCCAACCGGACGCTTGCTCCTAAAGCGAAATGGTAGTGACATCGACCTGAATGAATTGGTTGCCTTAGCCGCTGAACATAACACTGCCATTGAAATTAACGCGAGCCCATGGCGACTGGATTTAGACTGGAGCTTTGGAAACAAAGCGAAATCTGTAGGTTTGATGACTTCCATCAACCCGGATGCACATAGTATAGATGGTATTGATGTGATGAAATATGGAGTTCGTATTGCCAGAAAAGGAAAATATGAGAAAGAGCGAGTGCTGAATACCAAAAGCGCAGAAGAAGTAATGGAGTTTTTTAAAGCGAGGTAGATAGATTAAAGCGCTAAAAACTCAATATCGAATATTCTCATTGGTACTGTTATTCCTTTTTTTTGGTAAAGATGCGACCGGTCAACCGTTTCATTATTTGGATGTAGGTATATCGCGAAGCTCCTTTAATCAACTCTCTGATATTTATTCCGATCGATGGGAGTTGTCTTCAGTTAACTCTGTTCAATTTCGAACCCCATTCTATCTGGGAATTGCTGGAGTTGGCCTCGATTTCTTTACTTATACAAGCAAAGAAGGCTTCTCTGAAATCTCCTCGCTAAGTGCTTCTGCATTTTTTGGGTTGAATACGATTGACACAAAGAGCATTATACTTTCATCCGGAGTACTTATTGGTATTCAACAAATTGAATCAACTGATTTCGGAGAAAACCCTGTAGAAAGCGAGCTATTCTTAGCATTTACCTTAGAGCCTCAAGTAAAACTTAAAAGTTTTATCCTTTTTTCTGAGTTTCAATACAGAAGAGTGTTCAATTACCACCGCCAGAACTTACTAGTAATAGGAGCTGGAGTTAAATTTAGATTTAAAATTGGTGATAAACTGAGGGGTTATATTGACTAAAATCACACAATCAATAGTTAAATATCTGTCACTTTCAATTTTGATTATAACGGTGATTACAGCAACTGTACTTAGTCAGGATATCGTACTCAAACCGGAAAATCACATACTCCCATACTACAGCCTTGAAGAATGGATATATAATAACGCAAATTGGAGTTACGATAGTTATGACTTGAATAGTATTGAAGCTTTCAGCCCTAATTTTTCCAGTACTTTGGAAAATGAGCCTGCTCTATATATAAATGGTGATCGATATCTGACCTCATGGTTAACTAATGGAACTTTTACTTTCCCAGAGATTTCGTTTGAGCAAATTGATTCGATCATTGTTCAACCCTATCGAAAAATTACTAATGGAGAATTTACAGCTAGTGGCAGTATTCAGATTTTTCTCAAAGAATTTCCTACCGGAGCACTCTATGGCGCTACTTATATAAATCAAGTAAATGACCCAGGCCCTCAAGCTCGTTCCAAATTTTCCTCGCCTAATGTTGAATATTTAAGCAAAAAAAAAGTAATCGTATTTTCTTTACCGGATATTTTGGGTACTACCTTTTCACATAATCTGGATTGGTTTTCAAGAACGAACACGCTGGACTACAATCAAAATACAAACAAACAGTTATTTGATAGAACAAAGTTTTTTGAACCTTCTGGTAATTTGGTTTTCCAACGCAATAAAGAAACTAATTTTTTACTCTTAAACACCCTTGAAAATTCACTGTTTACCCTAAACCTTACCTCTGCCCTGACTTCAAAAAGTCAGTATTACGAATGGCATCCTCTGTCTGGTATTGAGGTTCCTGCGAGTCATAAGACATTTCAAACTAGTGCTAATTTTAAAACGGTTGAGAAAGGTTTTTATAAAAACACTCAACTCAACTACTCTTATTCTAGTGCTGACACCCTGGAATTTCAAGAAATCGATAAGCCAAAATTTAATCTTATTGAGCAACAAGTTCATCAGACAAGTACTTTTGGGTTTGAGAACAAAGACGACCGAGTTAATATCTATCTGAATAATATATTCTATAACTGGGAGGATATAGTAACAGGAAATTCAAAATCACTACTAAACAACTCTATTAATATTGATTATTTGTCGGAGAAGTATGGCTCACTAAGTCTTCTTTTGGGAAATTACAATGTAGGATTTGAATACAGAAAGCAGCTTTCAAATAACTATTCATTAAATGTATCAACCTTTAGATCTAACTTAGAAAGTTCCGGCTATAATTATACTTTTTGGAATGAAGGGATTGGGTTTTCAAATCTAAATCCTTCAATCCATAGCGTTCTAAACTCTTCTTCTTTCACAAATATCTATTCAACGGCTAAGATCAGTTCACATATTTCAACAAATAAATACCAGCTAGCCTGGAATATTTATCCTGTCCATTATTGGCAATTCGTGCATACAAATATCGACTATGATATTATTAGCGGATCCCAGCAACTTGGCTCTGAGATTACATATTCTGATGTACAGAATGTCGGATTTGTTGGATTCTTTAGCTCTTTAAACCTAAACCTAATACATAAAACTAGTTTACGAAGCTCGATTTCGGGACGATTGCATACCTATGGGAGTAATGAGTACTTAGAAAACTCAAAAGGGATTAATAATTTCATATTTATGCAATCACTTATATACAAAGCACATAGAAATGCTTTTTATGAGCTGTCCTTTAGATATATATCTCCGAGGGAGATTCATGAATATGAATCTCTCAAAGCTTCTTCTTCTTCATATACCTCAAGAGTCCGCCCAATTAAAATGCTAAATGCCTCTTTTAAAACATGGTTAATCGACCGTTCCTTATTAGTTACTCTTTCCTTAAGAAACATGTTAAACTCTACGGAGAGCTATAATACTAATGGTCAATATTATAATATGAGTATTCATTTCTCAGCAGTACTACATATTGGTAAGAAGTAACTACTTCACCAACAACATCTTTTGTGTTTGTGTAAAATCGCCAGATTTTAATACATAAAAGTACACCCCTGAAGACAAACCGAAAGCATCAAATTTTTGGGTATGAATTCCCTGAGTTTTGATTCCATCAATCAAAGTTGCTACTTCTCTTCCAATTGCATCGAATACTTTCAGTGAAGTAACACCTGTTACCGGTAGTTCAAAACGAATATTGGTAGACGGATTAAATGGATTTGGATAATTTTGATCTAGTTTAAATTTATTTACTGATTCAGATTCTTCCTCATTCGAAACATTCACACCTAAGCCTTGAATCCGGATATTGTCAAACCAAAGCTGTGTTTCGGCTAAAGAGCCTTCCTCATTAACAATCTGAAGAACATCTACAGCTTCCCAATCAAAATCACCTTGAGGATCATACCATGTTTCGTTGTCCCAGCTTCCCATTTCCCAAAAATCAGATAAGGGGATCACTACTTCTTCCCAACTTCCATCCCAAGAGAGTTCAGATGGAGTTAGTCTGATATTCATTCTCCATGGATGATCTCCTTCCTCTTGAGTTTTCGTGTCGATAAAGCGCAGATCAAATGAACCCCCATTTACTCCTATAAAATCAAAAGCTAACTCATATTCATTTTCAACTAGCAGTGATAAATCTTTATTCGGTCTGAAATCGAATCCAATATGATTATACTGCGAAGCACCTGCCCAATAAATAGTAAAATCGCCCTTACCATCTGCTAAAGCAACCTGATTAAAAAAATCAAGTTCTCCAGTACCCGCATTATGAGATCCTGATACACCTGATGCCGTGTAATCAATATATAATTCTATATTTGATGTATCTGGCATTATAACAAATTCGGTTTGTGGGGGTACTGTAAAACCTAATGCTTCTACTAGTGGTTCATTTATATCATGATCAAAAAGTTCATTCGATCCCGGTTCAAAAATCCCAAATCCACCTTGATAATCCCAAATAGTCCAACTTAATCCTTTTTCTGTAAGGTAGTCTGAAACAACTCCGTACCATGCTACTCGAGAATCGTTATCGCTATTGGGAGCATAGACCCCAAATTCTCCACAAAATACTCTCACACCTCTTGTTTCGGCAAAGTTTACTGCGATATCAAGATATTCTCTAACCTTTTCAGCCGTTCCTTCATTTTGATAATTATTGAATGCGCTCTGAACCCATGTACCAGCCAATGAAGAAGGAAAACTTGGCATTTTTGATGCATCATAGGGAAAAGGAATATCTGTTAAATCAACCATAGAAGGATCTGTCCAATTAGCTCCTTGATGAGTTAACACAAAAGGATCATAGAAATGAAAAGTATAGATCAGGTTGTCATCCTCATATTCTGGCATATATTGTAAGCTACGTAATCCATTATAATCAGACGGACCAACTATAATCGTATGGGTAGAATCAACGGTTCTAATGGCATTAATTACATCTAGCTGTATATTATTCCATACAGCGTTAGAAATACCGTGTGGCTCGTTCAGTACTTCATAATATATTAAGTCTGATCTTGATTCATAGCGCTCTGCCATTTGAGTCCAAACAGGAACTAATATATCTCCAATATCCGGATCTGTTGGTTCAATGGGGTCGAATGTATGATTATCAAGAATTAAGTTTATTTCGATTTCCTCTGCCCAATCAATTACCTGATCCAAAAAGAAATAAAATAACGAATCCACTTTATAGTCTGGTGCCTCCCCTACCATTGAATGTAGATTAATAGGAAGCCTAATCACATTCGCCCCTAAACTTTGAATATTCTCGAAGTCTTGTTTTGTATACTTTGAGAAATCTATCTGTCGGGGAGAAGAAGCCTGAAACCAGTTTGTTAAATTAACCCCGTTACTAAATGGGACTTCATGTATACTATCTTGCTCAGCTGACTGGGCTTGCAGACTTATTGTAATACATACACTAAGTAAAATGGGCAAAAAAAATTCTTTCACTATTTTTCTTTTTTCTTGAATGGGAACCGTTAATATATTTGCTTTGCAGAGATTAAAAAAGAGGTTTTATGAGATAAGTTTTCTCATGGGATTATTTTCCAGCCACTTTTTTTGGGATTTGATCCTTTCTCTTAACAAAGAGAATTAGACTCTGAAGGCTCTGCTCAATTGAGCATCCATAGCCACCTGCGGGTGGCTATTTTTTTATCTACCTGTAAGTACTTGTTATAGATGCGAAATGCAACTAAGTAATAGGATATTTAATACTCAATCCTATTCCCAAGTAAATAACCGTAGGGTTTTAACTCCTCAATTTCTTCAAAGATTACCCGTAGTATTCCGATAAGGGGCACAAAGAGAATCATCCCTGAAATTCCCCATACTTCTCCACCAATAATTAATGCCAGCATTGCCATAAATGGGTTAATCGAAACCTTAGAGCCTACTATTCTAGGCGAAATGAAATTGCCTTCCAGAAATTGGACGGTTCCAAAAACTGCGATTACAAGAAGTGGAGTGATTAAAGAGTCTCCTAAAAGAAATGCAAACAATAGTGGAGGGAGTGCTCCAATTATAATTCCGATATAGGGGATAACGGCCAATAATGAAGCAAAAACTCCGAAGAAAATAGCATGATCTAAACCGATTAATAAAAGTCCTGTCGTATTCAGCACTGCAAGAATTCCAATCACAGTTAGCATGCCCACCAGGTAGTTTTGAGTAACATCTTGAACATCAGTTAGTAATTCATCAATGTTTGAATCGCCTTCCTTTTGTTCAAAAAGTTTCTGGAAAAAAATCTGGTACATATCTTTGTAGTACAACATGAAAAAGATAAAAATGGGTATCAAAGACATCAATGTAAACGCATTAGTGGTTGCACCAAGAAATGAGCTAGCATATTGTCCACTGCTATCAATTAGGTTGGTAAGTCCCTGCTGTAAATAGTCGGTACGTTGTTCTTGAGAAAGTCCTACTGTTTCCTCTAGAAATTTGATGCCTTCAGTAGTTACCGATTTTAGTCGCTCCGTTACTTCAGGAATTCGTTCTGCAAATTGTACAAACTGAGCAGAGATTAATGTGATGATTCCTGCAAAAACGATCAGTACTAATAAAATGGTGATAATAATGCTTATGGCTCTTCCTAACTTCCAGCTTTCTAGCTTATTTACAATCGGATTGAGTAACATCGATAAAAAAGCCGCAAATGCTAGAGGCATCAAAATGAACTTTCCATAACTCATAATCACAAAAAGCAGGGATAACCCTATTAGAGTTACTGATGCTTTAAGCCAAAATGGATAAACTCGTTCTGTTTTTAATGGGTGGTGATTCATTGTTTTATTTTTATGTAAAATGTTGCAGAAATTTTATCCAAAACTAATTCATCATGACTTTCACCAGATAGATCAGTTATAATTACTAACGCCTTTATTGCACTGTTTTCACTTTCAACTTTCATCTCCGAAGCTGGAATAAAAGAATCATTATAAGTCCAATTAGGATATTTATTGTGAAGTGAATTTACAAAGTTAAATAATGGGATCTCTAAGGTGTCGCCACTAATACTTTGATCTATTTTAATAGATATCTCATTAAAGCCGAACTGAATGGTGGTAATCTCTTCTTCAGATTCTAAAGTAATTGAGTTTTTTTCTCGTGTAAATAAAATTTCATTCGACGCATAATCATAGTCTTTAATATCAACCAAAAACTCACCACTTGATGCTATTCTAAAAAACTGAGAGACTGTTTCTTCATTTTCCCAATATTCAACATAATTAATACCTAACGCATTAACTATCTTCTCTGAATCTTTGTATGTAGTAGAATCTTTAATTATTTCATGAATTGATTGGTCAAAATACTTTCCAAATTCCTTTGTGGAATGATTTTCGACCACATAATCTACAATTGAACTCAACTCTTTCCTCTCCTCAAAGGTTACTTCTTCCCCTTCTTTTTTGGGGATGATTTTATTGCTTTCATCCAGCATTCCGTTTCTGTCCAAAATCACTTCAAACTTCCCCAACTGACTCCGTTCTGAAACAGCAAAAGCCCCCATTGGACCTACTGAAACTACAAGTGTGATTAAACAAAGTGAAATGGGAATCACTTTAATGTTTTTCACTTTACTAAAAATGAAATAGATCACAATTCCTGTTAACCAAACTCCTAGTGTGGCTACAAAATACCTGTTTATAGTTACTCCATATTCAGAAATGCGAACCCAGATGGAAAACATTAAAAGGATTATGAGCGGGATCAATAATAAATAGTAGTATTTGGAATAGAAACTTACCCACTTAAACTCTTTACTATTTCGAATTGGGTAAAGAAGTAATAGTGATAATAGCCCTGCAATCGAAAAACTAAGTACCAGATTGGAAACCCAGCCATTGGGTAATTCCCATTGAATGATAATTTTACCTAAGTAGAGATACAAAATAAAAATGTATACAGTTACTAAGGGAATAAGTACATATTGAACAAAGACTCGAAGTCCTGTTGGAAAGATGATGGCCTTACTTTGAATTTCTTCTTTTTGAGGAACCCCTGCCAGGAAGAACCAGGTATTAAATATCCCGCCTAAAAAAAGAAACAGTTTTAAATAGGTTTCTCCTTCTACATTTAATCCCAATAGGTTATCAATTGCCAATAACGCAATAGACAGTCCCACAAATAACACTCCAGAATAAAGAACAGAAAGTAGAATTCTTAGGAACAGAGATTTATTGTATTCCCAAAACTGATCGAGTTTACTGGAAGAAGTAAAAGGAGCAAATGCCACAAATAGATGAGATCCTAGAATAAACAAGAAAAATCGATACCAGATTTCATTTGGACCTTCTATAAAATGATCACTTAGTATAAAATAGTAGGTTATAAGAAGTGCAATACCAGTAGTATTGATCATACTTTTACCGGCAGTACTCCATTCTTTTCTCTCAAGAAAAGTAGCAATCGCTAATAAAAAGGATATTCCTAATCCAGAGACAAAGCAAACCGCTAATAGTCTTGGATATTCCTCTTGAGATGCAAAAGATAAATCGGTCAAACAGATTGCCGAAATTGTGCCCACGATAGAAACGAATACAACTAATGGGAATCTTTTTAGCACACTTGCTATCGCTTCAGTAATTTGATCAACCGATGGTATTGATAACTTCATAATACCAAGTAAGTTAAAAGGTTAGCATTTTGTCAATGTAAAAATCAACTGATTGTACTACCAACTTTGTCTCTCTACTTCATTTCCTAAAGAGTCATACTCAATCCAGGTACCAAATTCTTTTCCATCTTTGTATTGTCCAATAACTTGAACTTGTCCGTTTCGATGCCATCTTTTTACTTCACCTTCTCGGATACCGTCTTCTCTAATTGGAAATAAAAATCTTGGGCTTCCATCCCCATAAAATTGCATAAAAGCTGTATCATTTCTGAAGGTGTAATAATTTAATTCACCTTCGAAATCGAAATAGTAGCTTATGCTATCGTTTGTGATCTGCCGGATTTTATTTGTGGAAGGGTTTCTGTATTGACGTTCATTTCCATCCCAGGTAATTAAGAGCACTCCTGTATTATTCCAGGCACTCCCAATTTTTGTTTCAAAATCCATGTCCATAGCAAGTTGCCTGTTTGGATGCCAATATCGAAGACGTTTGATCTTACCTTCATCAAAAATGGCTTCAATATTATATACACCCCAATGATAAGTGCGAATAAAACCCGAATAAAGTTCCTTTGACTTCCGGTATCGTAAATCTAACGAGTGATTATTAACTATGTAAGTCGAAATACCATTCTGTGGTACATGCCGTATGTACTCTACGGGTAGAACTGGATTTAATAAGCTATCTGTAAAAACCAACTCAGGATATCCGTCTAAAAAAAAATAGGTTTCTACAGGGTCAGAATTAGAATTGCACCCCAAACATATTATACATAAACAGATGGAAATATGAATTGGGTGCTTTTTCATTGTCCTTTAGTTATAAGAATACCCAAATTCTGAGGTAATTTTCTCTTTCTCCATTTCTTCTACTCTTACTTTCATTATGATATCTTCAGTAGGTCTGTTAGCAGCTCCTGTTTGTTGAGCTGCGATTGAATCTACAACCGCTAATCCTTTTATCACTTCTCCGAATACCGTATAATTCGCATCCAAATATGGATATCCTCCAATAGTTGTATAAACAGCTCTTTGCTCTTCCGTATATTCAAATGGAGTAAAACCTTGTGTTGCTATCGGTTCAACTCTTGCAAATATCGCTTGTAAACTATCTACGTTACCTGCCGCTTGATACTGTTGAAGTTGCTGTAATAGTTCAATGTTTTCTGGTGATTGAACATAATCGCGAATCATAACCTGACGCTTATTCCCGTTTATATTTTCCAAGATTTCATCCAATTGAGTGTTTTCAACTGAAAGTCCTTGCACTATATAAAACTGTGATCCACTTGACTTACGTTCTGGATTTTGTTGATCCCCTAGTCTTGCAGCGGCAAGAGCTCCCTTTTTATGAATAAATTTTGAATTGAATTCAGCATCAATAGTATACCCTGGGCCACCTTGTCCATCGTTGAATGGGACATCATCTTTCGAATTTGGATCTCCACCTTGAATCATAAATTCTTGCATAACTCTATGAAAAGTAGTGCTGTCGTAAAATCCTTCGTTAGCTAATTTTAGAAAATTGGCTTTATGTAATGGAGTTTCATCATAAAGAACTACATACATCTCCCCAAAATCGGTATCAATTATTGCTATTTCGTCGGTAGTTAATTCATTCGATGATTCTTCATTTTTATTACATGAAATAAATGTAATTAGTATAAAAAGTATTGCAAGGTTCTTCATTAGAGAAATTCGATTTTTATTAGATTGATTTTAGTTCGTATGAAGGCTTAAAATACAATACTTTTACTTCTCAATAAAAAGGTAAAACTATGCATATCGATCATATTGGAATTGCGGTTAAAAATTTAGACTCTGCTATTAAAACCTATGAAACCATACTTAACAGTTCCTGTACGAAACGAGAGTTGGTCGAATCTGAAATGGTTGAAACAGCTTTTTTTCAAACAGGTGAATCGAAAGTTGAGCTTCTTGGAGCTACTTCCAACGATTCTGTTATTGCTAAATATGTAGAGAGGAAAGGCGAAGGGCTTCATCATGTAGCTTTTGAAGTAAAAGACATACATGCTGAATTAGATCGTTTACAAGCAGAGGGCTTTACTGTACTTAACGAACAACCCAAACAAGGTGCTGATAACAAACTTGTAGCTTTTGTACATCCCAAAGATAATAATGGTGTTTTAGTGGAGCTTTGCCAAACTAAAAAATAACTCTTTGAGTTTTGGGTAATTGGATACGTATCTTTTAATCTCCATTTATTTATTTCGGGGCGTGGCGTAGCCCGGTAGCGCGCTCGGCTGGGGGCCGAGAGGTCGCAAGTTCAAATCTTGTCGCCCCGACTCACAAGTAAGTCTGCATATCAATCATGATGTGCAGACTTTTTTTTGCCTGTGCTTTTCAATCTAAATGATTTAAAAAATAATTTACCCATTCTATTTTAAATTAAAACAATGGTTTGAACAATATTTTTGAACATTACTAAATATTAAAATTTTTTAATGTTAGAAAATTTTAATATATTATGAGCGCATTAAAACATCAGCTCATGAAATACTTACTAGCCCTTTTTATCCTTCTTTCTTTACTTCAATTAGAAGTTTTTGCTCAAAAAGTTGCTACATCCACAATGAAAATAAGTGCAACAATTGTCTGCGGAACTACTCTTGATAGTATTGATGCAATGAATTTAAACCTTAAACGAGATACAGAGTCTAGAAGGGTTTTTAAATTTATCGCCCCGAAAAATATTGAGACTTCTGTACTTACTGAAAACTCAGTAATTGCTCGAAACGAGTTCGGAGATAAATTAAAACTTGTAGCCAGCAGTATACATGAAAGCAAGAACGGAACGCACTCTGTTGATTTAAGTACTAAGGTGGAAAACCCGAACCAAGCTATTTTACGGGGTTCTTATACCGCAAATATTAAAACTAGTATTAATTTCCTTTGAATTTTTATTCTGTACCCCAAGCCTCAACTGGTTGATCCCATTGAGGCTTTTTTTATTTCATTCTTATAAGGAACTAAAATTTGATTACTTTTTAGCTCATTTAATTTATTCTCCCATTATGTTTCTAGGATTACGTACTGTGGTATACGCCGCTCCAAATATTGAGAAAGCTAAACATTGGTATTCACGAATTTTAGGGGAAAAGCCTTACTTTGATGAAGATTATTATGTAGGCTTTGATGTGGGTGGATATGAACTTGGGCTTCAACCTGATCGTGTGCCCGTAAAAAAGGGAAGCGCAATTTACTGGGGAGTTGAGGACATCAAAAAAGTGTGGGATTTACTTATTAGTGAAGGAGCGGTTCCGGACGAAGAAATTATGCATGTTGGTGGCGACGTGTATGTTGCCACTGTTATCGATCCCTTCGGTAACTTATTAGGCATTATTCAAAACCCTAATTTTGAAGCTCGCTAAAAGCTGATAGGCATAAAAAAAGCCATCCGTTGGTTAACGAATGGCTTAACAACTTTAAAAGCTCTTATTGAAGTCTGTAAACATCAACGGCGCTTAAGCCTTTTGGTGTTTCAGAAATAGTAAATTCTACTTCCTCTCCATCTTTTAAACTTTCTTCAAATCCAAGATTCTCGATGTTGTTGCGGTGTACAAAAACGTCTTTGCCACCATTATCTGGTTGAATAAAACCGAAACCTTTTTCAGCATCAAACCATTTAATCTTACCGTATTCCATTATATAAAATATTGTGTATTGGGCCCCTCAGGTACAGTTAAAACATACTTAAATATATGTTCTGTATTCAATTCGGCTGTGGGGTTAAAATTTAGTTAAACAAACTAGAGAAGGGAAAACTTGTACTGTACTGTGAAATTACCGATTCCTGACCTATAACTTGCCTTACAAAGGTCTCCTTTATTATCGCCAAAAACAAATCTAATACGTTCTAAATGAACATTTTTAAGCTATTTAGCATTATTTTATACTAATTCTAATTATTACCTTCCAATATTCAGTTCAACTCTACAATTCTGATTTTATGAACGAAATTGTTCAAAGCTTTGAGTTTTTTTTTGATTCGGTGAAGCAAGCAGCTCCCGAAATTACTGTCAGTTTTATTGTCTTACTAATATTCATTTCTTTGGGTTTGGCTACCGGGCGTACCTTAAAAAATATACTAGAGCGAACAAGCACTTCACCAAAACGAATATTACTCATCCGAAGAATCGCCCGCTGGATATTTTACAGTGTGGGAATCATTATTGCGCTACAAATAATGGGACTCACAAAAGCTGCTTCAGGGATTTTAGCTGCGGGTGGAGTAATAACCGTAGTACTTGGTTTTGCTTTTAGAGAGATAGGCGAAAACCTGCTTGCTGGATTGTTTATGTCTTTTAGCAGGTCTTTTGACGTTGGCGACTTGGTTGAGAGTAATGGCATTCTGGGAGTAGTTAAGGCGATTAATATTCGTGATGTTCATGTTCGTGCTGGCGACGGAATTGATATTTTTATTCCAAGTGCCATCATTTTCAAAAACCCGCTAAATAATTATACCCGAGATGGATTACGTCGTGGAAAGTTTACAATCGGAATAGATTTTAGAAATGACTCTAAACAAGCTCGTTTGCTGATTTTAGAATCCATTAAAAAAATAGAGGGCGTTTTGGAAGAACCAGCTCCCAATGTACAAGTTTCCATTTTTGCTGATAATTATATACAGCTCGAAATTTTCTTTTGGATTAACACTTTTTCAGCCTTTTCTAATCTTGGGGATATTAAAACGGTTGTTATGGAAAGCACGAAAGAAGTGTTACTT
Source organism: Balneolaceae bacterium (assembly GCA_040222455.1). Taxonomy (GTDB): domain Bacteria; phylum Bacteroidota; class Rhodothermia; order Balneolales; family Balneolaceae; genus RHLJ01. Next base: position 123,601 of record JAVKDD010000008.1, read on the forward strand.
GATCAAGGATTTACCGTTAGTTCTGAAGTTAGTACTGCGGTTGAACTGTTAAAAAATTAACTTTCTCAAATTCTAGAAACATATAAAACCTTGCGATTATGAAATTGTCATTGTTTTTATTCATTACTATAGCAGCCTTTAGCTGCAAAGGTATTAGCATTAATGATTCTGAGAAAGTTATTGACTTAGGTGAGGAATTTGAAATCAGATTAAATGAAACTCTCTTAATCGCTGATACTGGACAAAAAATTCAATTAATAAATATAATTGATAACAGGTGTAATGTTGAAAATATCGTTTGTGTATGGTCTGGAGATGCAACAATTGCCCTTTTAATTGATAACTCAAGAAGTGAGCATAATTTATATTATCCAAAAGAAATTCACTCGTGGAATGTACACTCCACTTCAAATGAAAAATTCAAGATTGAATTTAAAACCCTCTCTCCACAAATAAGAATTAATTCGGACACATCGAAAGAAGATTATTTTGCAACACTTATAATCCATAAAAAGTAAATGCAAATAACGATTCAAAGAACTGTCCTATTTTCCGTAATTTTGTATTTCTAAATATTAAATAGATGCATACATGTACAAAACAATAGGTTTAGCCAAAGAAATTGAATCTCCTGAAAATCCCGGTGCACTTGAAAATCGTGTAGCTTTAATTCCAAAAGATGTAAAGAAATTGGTAGATTTTGGTTGCCATGTTTTTGTAGAATTTGGCGCCGGTAGTGGCGTTGGTTTTTCCGATGAAGAGTATGTTAAAGCTGGCGCTAAACTTCAGGTGAATACCGAGCTTTATCAAAACAAAGATCTGATCATAAAGTTTAAAGGACCAGCAATGGAAAGTATTCCTTTAATGAGACCAGGTTGCACGCTTTTTTGTATGGCTCATTTTAGTTCTTTTCCCGAGCGTGCTAAACTATTGGAAGCGTCTAAAATCAACGTGATTGCAATGGAATATGTAGTGCAATCTCCAGAAAAACTACCCAAAGAATTACTTCTCGGTTTTCTTGCCGCCGACAATTGTATCGAATTTGATTTACGTCGCGCAGGAGTTGATATGGATGAGTTTAATGTAATTGGTTATTCTGATCGAATGAGTGGCGTTATACGAAGATTAATGGATCACACTCCCGCAAAACTCGCTCTTTACCCACCTGATGTTACCATTAAAGAGCTTGGGAAACTTAATCGAAACTCCATTATCGTATTCGACTCAAAGATTTACCATAATCACGAACTACTAATTGAGCAACTTACCAAGTATAATGCCCGACATTATGATGTTCATTCTTTTGCTGATGAACACGGATATGAAGCCTTGAAGTACTATCGAAATGTAAATCCTGCTCCTAAATATGGAAAACGTAAAATTGAGGCATTACACGAAACGGGAAGAGCCGGTGCACGATATGGATTGAAACTTCTCAAAGAAGTCAGTTTAAAAAAGAAATCTGCTTCACATGCAACTGCTACTGTTTTGGGATATGGGAATGTTGGTATGGGTGCAATCCATGAATGCTATGAAGCTGGTGTTAGGACGATTCACATTCTGGGAAAAGCTCAAACAAAAAAAGGAGTGATCGAAACCTATTTAGAAAAATCAGATCTCATTATAAATGGAGCAGAACAACCAGCTCACTTACGAGGAATTAATTACTTGGTGACTCGAGACCACACTAAAAACTTAATTGAAAAAGGAAGTGTTGTAATTGATTTAGTTGGAGGAAGTGCTACAAACCGAAGCGCCGTTGAAAATGTGGTGGAATGCACGTATCTCACAGATCCTTATTTTGAAGAAGATGGAATTCTTTTCTCTGCACTTTGGGGCTGGCCTATGATGGGATTTATGCGTGAAACGGCGATAAAATACAGTGGACAAATTGCTGAAATATTGTTGGGTGAAGATGAACTTATAAAGGGGCTTAAGAATTTAGCGCCCGGTATAGAACAAGCACTTGTTTGTGGGAAATTTAAAGCATGAAACAGGTTTATAACACTTTATTAATACTTCTACTATTGTCTCCATTTTATGTAATTCAGATAAGTCTGGCTCAGACCATACAAATAGATGAGGATTTTTCAGATTGGGACGACATCCCCACATTCTACCAGGATGCAACCGGAGATAATCTCGGAACTTCGGTGGATTTCAAAACTCTAAAAATTACGAATGACGATAGGTATCTTTATCTTTATTTAGAGGTAGGTGCTGAAATAAATATTCAACAAGATAATTCTATCTCTCTTTTAATTGATCTGGATAGGAATTCTGAAACCGGTGAGTCTTATTTAGGCATTGGATATGAGCTGATTTTCAATTTTGGGCAACGAAATGGTCAGTATTATAATCCTAATGAAAACTCTTTTAATTCATATGACATTGGTTTGTTTGTAGCCCCAACAGTTACCTCAACGGTTTTTGAACTTAAAATTAACCGAAATGCCGAGTTGGAAGATGATCAATTATTTAATGAACAATCCTTTGATTTTTTAATTAGATCGGCAAGTTCTAATGGCGACTTACTCCCTGATAATGGATCAAGCACACTCAGCTATACTTTTAATAATGAACTCATTTTTGGAGCCGAACCCTACTCCCTTAAAAAAAATGACCCTTCAGATCTTCGTGTTTTAACGTACAATGTAGAACGAGACAATCTTTTTAATGCCTCTGCTAAAGACAATTTTCGCCGAATCTTCCAAGCGATAGAGCCAGATATTATTGGTCTTGAGGAGGTCTATAATAATAGTGGGCAACAAGCTGCAGCTTTGATTGAAGAATTTCTTCCCTCAAAACAAAATCAACAATGGTATTCCGGTGATACAGGAACTGACAATTTAATTGTAAGCCGCTTTCCTGTTCTTAAACAAACCAGTATTGCAGGAAACTCAGCGTATCTACTTGATTTAGGAGACCGTGAGTTATTGACAGTTGTTGCTCATCCACCATGTTGTACTAACAATGAGAGTAGACAACTGGAAATTGATGAGTTTATGGCATTTATTAGAGATTCGAAATCTGGTTCAGAATTTGATATCAAAGAAAATACTCCCATTATCATAATGGGAGATATGAATTTAGTCGGGTTTTCTCAGCAATATACTACCATGGTTACTGGTGATATCGTTAATGAAGACAGCTTTGGTGCTGATTTTAATCCAGATTGGGATGAAACACCACTAGAAGATTTAAAGCCTACAAACCCGGGACTTCCAACTACATTTACTTGGTATTCTGCAAGCTCCTCTTTTGGAGCTGGTCGCTTAGATTATATCGTGTATTCGGGCTCTGTATTGGAGGCAAAAAATAGCTTTTCGCTTTTCACACCGGAAATGAATTCAGATTCTTTAGCTGCTTACGGGTTAGAGAGAAACGATGTAATACTTGCCTCCGACCACTTACCAGTAGTCGGTGATTTTGTACTTAAAACACTTACTTCATCTGAGATTGATTCTGAAAACCCGCAAGACTTCGAGCTTTATCAAAATTATCCTAACCCATTTAATCCTTCTACGGTTATTAGTTTTCAACTAGAGAAACATTCTAACGTTAAAGTTGTTGTTTTTGATGCGTTAGGCAGAACCATTGAAACTCTATTCGACGGAAATAAAAGTATTGGAAAGCACTCCATCACTTTTGATGCTAAATCCCTTCCTAGCGGGTTATATTATTATTCATTATCTGCAGATGGTTTTCAATCAATTCAAAAAATGATTCTTCTTAAGTGATTCTTACTATGACTAGAGCTTTTTTATTTTGTCTATTCATCTTTAGCACGTTTCATTTTGCTAAGGCTCAAGAAAATGACGCCTTCTTCAAAAATATTGAAACTGGGTTTACATACACCGCCGATATTTTTGCTAATATTCATGGTGGATTAGAAACTGGCGCACGATATATGGATAATATTGATGTAGAAGTCGGCTTCGAATCAAATGGTTTTTCATTTTACTTATATGGCTTAGGTAATCAAGGAAAAAGTATCTCTGAAATGGTTGGGGATGTTCAAGTTGCTTCAAATATTGACACAGAAAATTCTTGGCGATTATATGAAGCTTGGACTCACAAAATTATGCCTTTGATAAACAGTTCAATATTAGTTGGACTGTATGATCTCAATACCGAATTTGATGTAGTTAATACCGGAGGATTGTTTTTGAACAGCTCTCATGGAATAGGCCCTGATTTCTCTTCGAGTGGAATTACAGGTCCATCAATTTTTCCGCTAACTTCGCTTTCGGCTAGGCTCAAAATTAACCCTATTAGCGGTGTTTCACTAAAATTTGCTGTTTTGGATGGCGTCCCTTCCGACCCAACTCACACAAAAGGAACCTCCGTTTATCTTCGTGAAAATGAGGGCGCATTGTTGATCTCAGAGATTTCATTTACAAAATTTAGTGATCAAGCAGCTTCATTATTAGAGCGTGGAGTTAATGAAACAACTCCGTACCGACTAGTTTTTGGAGGATGGAAGTATACCAAAGAGCGTATTGGTTGGCTGGGTGAAATGGAATCAGATCATGGCGTATATATTATTGGTGAACTTAGTTTTGAAAATGGGTTTTCTGTATATGGTCGAACTGGAGCCACAAATCGCGATATAAATCGATATAATTACTATTTAGGTAGTGGGATTAATTATTCCGGTTTGATTAAAAATCGACCCGATGATATCTTTGGTTTAGCATTCTCTCTTCCTATTAATAGTGATGATTTTGTTTTTGTTGAAGAACGAAATGGAAATGATTTTTCCCAAAACGAAACTAATATTGAACTTACCTACCTATGGATAGTTTCGGATCATGTGAACTTTCAGTTTGACACACAATACATTCAAAATCCAAATCAAGCCCCTGGAATTGAGGATGCCTTTATTCTTGGGGTTAGAAGTGTGTTTGGGTTTTAATTTTCTGTTATACTGAACTTAGCTCAGCATAATAGTTTTTTTAAAAAACGTCGAGTTTACCCTTTAATTCCTCAAATTTTTCTGTAATAATTCGTGCAGTTTTATAACTAATACAGTATTGTTGTACCCAGATTACATTTCAGATAAAAACCAACTACTTATGAAGCTCACTTTATCCAATATCTCAAAGACCTATAAAAACGGCGTTAAAGCACTTGATGATGTTTCCATAGAAATAGAATCGGGCATGTTTGGACTTCTTGGTCCTAATGGGGCTGGTAAATCAACTTTGATGCGTACTATTGCAACGCTCCAGGCACCAGATAGTGGTTCAGCTTTTTTAGATGAGCTTAATATTTTAGAAGATCAAATTTCGCTTCGTAAAGTGTTAGGATACTTGCCACAATCTTTTGGAGTATATCCAAATATGAGTGCTGAAGATTTACTGGATTACTTCGCTAAACTAAAAGGAATTGCTGACAAAAATGAACGAACAAGCATTGTACGCGCTGCATTAGAAGTAACCAATTTGTACGAAGTTCGAAGAAAAAGTGTGGCTGGTTACTCAGGTGGTATGAAACAGCGCTTTGGGATTGCACAGCTTCTATTAAATAGCCCAAAACTTATAATTGTGGATGAACCAACGGCCGGGTTAGATCCCGCTGAACGCCAACGGTTCTTAAATGTATTAAGAGAAATCGGTACTAATAACATTGTAATTTTCTCTACCCATATTGTTGACGATGTAAAAGAACTTTGCACCGATATGGCTATTCTGAATGGTGGAAAAATTTTAATGCATGAAACGCCAAAAGAAGCAACTGAAAAGCTGAAAGGCCAGATTTGGACTAAAAATATTGCGCGCGAAGAACTCGAAGAAACCGAAGCTACCTTCAATGTAATTTCATCTAATTTTAATTCGGATAATAGCCTCAACATTCGGGTTCACAGCCTCACAAAACCTGATGATAGCTTTTCCAAAAAAACGCCCGAATTAGAAGATGTTTACTTTGTGACCCTGCACGAAGGCGAGAACGTTACAGTAACTGAGGCTTAATCATGTTTCTGAATATTTTTATTTATGAAGTAAAAGCATGGTTCAAAAGACCTCTTTTCTATATCTACGGGGCAATTATTTTCTTACTTGCTGCTTTTAGTATGGCAGCAGCGGCAGGTATTTTTGAAGGCATTACCGTTGCAATCAATTCAGTTACTATTGTTAACTCAGCTACTTCGATAAATGCTCTGCTCAATGAAATGACCTTGTTCATATATTTCTTACTCCCTTCTATTGTTGGCGGTACGATTTATAAAGATTTCAAATACGAGATGCATTCCATCACCTTTTCCTATCCATTCCGGAAGTGGGAATATTTACTGGCTAAGTTTTCTAGTGGTCTGGTTATCTCGCTTTGTATTGTAGTTTTTGCCGCAATTGGTATAATGCTGGGTAGTGTTCTTCCGGGTACCAATCAAGACTTACTTGGTCCTTTCATATTCATGAATTACGTACAGTCTTTCCTTATTTATATTATTCCGAACTTGTTCTTTTATGGTGCAATTGTATTTGCTGTAGTGACCTTTACAAGAAGTGTGAGTGTTGGCTTTATATTTGTGCTTGCGCTAGTACTTTTGCAGGGAGTAGCAGGTTCTTTAACAGCAGATTTAGACAATAAGATTCTTTCAGCTATGATTGATCCGTTTGGCTCTGCAGCGAATCAATATTACACGGAATACTGGTCGGTGTATGAACAGAATGAAAATCCACTTCCTTTTGGAGAAATTATTCTCTACAACCGACTCCTTTGGTCTGGAATAGGCCTGTTAGTTTTTGGCTTTGTTTATCGAACTTTCAGTTTTAGCCAACAAGCTTTTTCGTTCAACTTCTTTCGCAAAGAAGGGGAGTCTATAACTAAAAAGAATTTTGGCAGTATTTTATCAGTAGAACTTCCCAAAGTACATTTCGATCATTCCTTTTTTCAGCATTTAAAGCTTTCGTGGAGCATTTCTAATACCGATTTGCTGTACATCATAAAAGGGTGGCCTTTCATTATTATTTCTATCATTGGGGTATTGATATCTTTGGTTACCATTACAGTTAGTGGAGAGATTTTCGGCACTAATACACTTCCTGTAACCTGGCAGATGCTAGCTCTTCCTGGTACATTCTTTGGGCTGTTTACCAATCTACTTACTTTTTTATACGCTGGAATAATACTTCATCGTAGTCGTACATATAATGTAGATCAACTCCTTCATGTAACACCTATTCCTAACTGGGCAATTCTATTATCAAATTTACTCGCTGTGTTAAAAATGCAAGCGATTCTGTTAAGTACAATTTTGCTTGTTGGTGTTGGTGTTCAAATTTATAACGGATACTATAATCTCGAAATAGGATTATATCTTTTTGATTTATATGGAATTCAATTTATTCATTTAATCATCTGGGCTCTTCTTGCCGTATTCGTTCACACTTGGTTTAAGAACTTCTACATTGGGTTTTTCTTATTACTACTCATTTCGATCGGAATTACATTCTTAGATGGAGTGGGTATTGAGCAAGACATCTACAAGTATAATCAAGCGCCTGGAACTCCCTATTCCGATATGAATGGATATGGAAGCTCATTAGCTCTTTATTATATCTATAAAACGTACTGGTTGCTACTCGGTATCACCTTTTATATTCTTTCAATTGTATTCTTTAGAAGAGGATTGCCCGATAGTTTTAAACAACGTTGGGAAAATGCAAAACGAGAATTTACACCCGTTTTATCTTCTCTATTTATGTTTGCCTTAGGTTCGTTCTTTTTTATCGGAGGATATATTTACTATGTAAATAATATTGAAAATGAATACTTCTCTTCGAAAGAACAAGAGGCTCAACGTGCGCAATGGGAAATCAATTATGGGAAATTTGAACATGTTCCTCAACCTAGAATTGTAAGTTCTACTATCAATCTGGATATCTATCCTGAAACTCGTGACTTCAAGGCAAAAGGGACCTACATTCTAAAAAACAAAACTCCTTTTGCTATTGATTCCATTCACATCGATCACAGTAATGATGAGTCTATTTTTAATTTTGAAGCAGACTATGAATTGGTAATGGAAGACGATTCCATGAACTACGACATCTACCAACTTACTCAGGCTTTACAACCAGGCGATTCAGTAGTTTTTAATTTTGAGATTTGGAATTCCCCAAATACGATTCTTCGAAATAACTCACCGATTCTTGAAAATGGAACCTTTATCAATAATGGACTTTTCCCAAGAATTGGATATAACCCGCAAAGTGAACTGATTGGCGAAGAGTCTCGTGAGAAATTTGGGCTTCCTCCAAAAGATCGAATGCCTCCTCAAACGGATAGTGCTGCTCTTCAAAATAACTATATCTCTTACGATGCAGATTGGATTGATTTTGAGACAACCATCAGTACTTCTCCCGATCAAATTGCTATTGCTCCCGGTTACCTTCAGGAAGAATGGGAGGAAGATGGACGCCGATATTTCCATTATAAAATGGATAGCAAGATGCTCAATTTTTACTCTTTTATATCCGCTCGGTTTGAAGTTGCAAAAGATGATTGGAATGGACTTCCTATCGAAGTTTACTATCACAAAGATCATGATTATAACATTGACCGCATGATTAAAGGTGTGAAAAAAGGTCTGGATTATTTCACAGAAGAATTCAGCCCATACCAACACAAACAAGTTCGGATTCTTGAGTTTCCAAGAACAAGTGGTGGTTTTGCTCAATCTTTTGCAAATACGATCCCTTACTCTGAAGCAATCGGTTTTATTGCTCAGGTTGATGACGAAGATGATTCCGGTGTAGATTATCCGTTTAGTGTTTCTGCTCATGAAGTTGCCCACCAGTGGTTTGCACATCAAGTTATTGGGGCAAATGTACAAGGCGCAACAGTAATGTCTGAAAGTATGTCGGAATACAGCTCGCTAAAAGTTCTCGAAAAAGAATATGGCGAAAATCAAATGAGAACCTTTTTGAAAGATGCGTTGGATAGATATTTACTCGGTCGGGCTTCTGAAGGAATCAAAGAACGCCCGTTGATGTACAACGAAAATCAACAATATATTCACTACAATAAAGGTTCGTTGGTGTTATATGCACTAAGTGATTACATAGGCGAAGAGAATATGAACAACGCTGTGAGCAAATATATTGACGCAGTTGCATTCCAAGAGCCACCTTATACCACTTCTACTGAATTTGTGAGCTACTTAGATGAAGCTACTCCAGATTCACTAAAATATCTGATTACCGATATGTTTGAAAACATCACACTCTATGATAATCAGGTTAAGGAATCAAGCTTTTCTGCTACTTCAGAGGGTACTTATGAAGTAACACTGGAAGTTCAAACTTCGAAATATGCTAATAGTCCACAAGGACGACGAATTTATAAAGATGCTAATGGCGACAGTTTGAGTATAGAAGTGGAAGGGCTTTCAAAACCGATACAGTCACTTCCTCTTCAAGATTGGATTGACGTAGGTGTTTTCGGAACCGATGATGATGGAAATGAAACCGTACTCTATCTCAAAAAGCATAAATTTGATTCCATTGAAAGTACGATTACAATAGTTGTTGATGAGGAGCCAAAATCGGCTGGAATCGATCCTTACAATAAGCTCATTGACACCGTTTCGGATGATAATAGACGGCCGCTGAAGAAGGTGGAGGATTGATGATACATATTGGAACAAACCCCTAAAGAAAGGTCTTTTTAATATCAAATAGTGAGCAAGGAAATAAGAATGGTTCTTAATATTGAATTATCAATATCCCTTGTTCAAGATTCTAGTAATTTTGAGTACGGACTATTCTTGACGAAGAATCTTGACGGTTATTCGCTGACGTTTTTGCACTATTTTCTTGTGCCACTTTAGGTATTCGTTGCTTTTACATTTAATACTTTTGAGCGATCAAAAGTATCCAAAAGTCGTCGTAAGAAATGAAGATGGCATTTTTACTCGGCGTTGTTTTCTTTTTTTACTGCTGGGTGCTTCCTTTGCACTTTGTTCTTCCTACCGCATTTCTTCCGATCTTTTTTTTGGGTGCATTATTACTGGATCATGCTGTATTTATTTCCGCATTGGAGCGAGATCAAATAGATAGTCTCGAATTGAAAAAACCAATACCATTGATAATTAATTAAGGGTTTTTACATTACCACTTGTCTAACAGTTACTAAAAGGACAATATTATGAAGCTTTTTATTAATCAAAATTTGACGATAAGTTTATTCTTCCTTCTGTCTCTAATTATTACTTTTCCAATAAATGCCCAAAATATAGGTGACCCTTTACCTAAATGGACACCAGGAACGCTTGACATCCATGAAATAGCTACAGGTAGAGGTGCTTCTACTTTTTTTATGCTCCCGGATGGAACTACAATGTTGTTTGATGCTGGAGAGTTTACTGAAACCAATCAAGTATGGAGAATCCCGAGATATGTGGATGCTAAACCGGATGAAAGTCGAACTTCGAGTGAGTGGATTACCAGATATATAGAACGTGTACTCGAACACGGACCTACTAAACAAATTGATTATGCGATGCCCTCCCATTTTCATTGGGACCACATGGGACAGGTTACTGATAGCTCTCCAAAAGCAAAACAAGGCGATTATTTCCTTACGGGTTTTACTATGATTGGAGAATATGTCCCTATTAAAACTATGTTAGACCGTGGCTGGCCAGATTATGATTATTTGACTGATCCCAATGACAGGTCATTATTAAACTATAGAAAATTCATTGATTGGCAGGTTAAGAATAATTCAATGAATGCAGTACGATTTATACCAGGTAGGAATGATCAAATTGTCCTTAAACATCAACCTGAGAAGTATCCAGGTTTCACCGTGCAAAATATAGCAGCCAATGGAGAAGTTTGGACTGGTGTTTCAACAAATACGAAAAACAATTTCCCACCTTTAGAAGACCTTAACCCATCAAATTACCCAAATGAAAATATAAGCAGCCTTGCTTTACGTATGAGCTATGGTTCCTTCGATTATTTTACTGGTGGAGATATTGCGGGGATTGCTTTAGAAGGAAAACCTGCTTTTTATGACGTAGAAACTCCAATTGCTCAAGCTGTTGGCCCTGTAGAAGTGAGTGTTTTAAATCATCATGGGTATATTGATTCTCAAAATGCCTTTTTTGTTGAAACGCTCAGACCTCAAGTCTGGATTATTCCCGTATGGGACTCAGCGCATCCTAGTCCAATGGTTTACAAAAGATTATTATCTGAGTTTCTATATACTGGAAAACGAGATATTTTTGCTACCTCAATGCATGAAGCCAATAAACTAGTTGTTGTTGGGCTTGATGAACTTGCTAGTGATAATGGGCATATTGTAGTAAGAGTTTCTCCTGGAGGAAAAACTTTTCATGTTCTGGTTCTTGACAATTCGAACGAAGAGATGATTATTAAATCTATACATGGACCTTATTCTTCGAGATAATCTACAGGAATCATTAAAGAATTGGCTTTAACTCCCCAAACAATTATGATAATTGATATAGAAACGAACCCATAAATTGGGTTCGCTTATATTTTAACGTATATTTAAGAAGGACATACTACGTTGTCACCGTTTTCATCCCAACAAACTTGTCCTTGAGCTGATGTTTCTACATATCCAGTTCCTGTGGTCGAATTCCAGTAAATAATCGAACTTGAAGACGCCTCATCTGTAATTGTAAGTGTATTATCAGGTAAATCTTTAACATAGGTTAAGCTTGAAAATGAACTTTCACCAAAAGTTACTGTAAATACTGCGTCCGTTTCACTTTCAACATCCCATGTATAGCTCATTACTGGAGTAGTAGATTCTTCTTTAAATGCATAAAAATTCCATTCGCCTCCATTTGAGCTATTTTTTACGAATCCGTCAATAAACTTATAATTGTCAAAAGAAATCTCTCCATTAGATGCCGATAGGTACATTGCCCAATTAGTTTGGACTATTTTCACCTCAGCAGTTAACCGTATCGTTACTGAAGCTCCTGCTCCAGCACTTGTATAACTCCATTCCCATATCCCATTATTGAATGACGCTTCAACTCCATCTGCTGAAGCAGTAAAGCTTGTAGGAAGCGTACTGAAACTGATCATTATAGCTTCAACTGCAGAGGTCAAAGAAGATGCTATTACAAAATTTTCTCCAGCAGTTTGTTCAATCGAACTTGTTACTTTACCCTTAAAAAAATCAAACTCGGGAATTCCTTGGCTTAAATCTGGAATTTCTGGTGCTAATTCGTCTTCTACGTTAGTTCCAGTATCGCTACAGGCTAGGTTTACGAAAAGGATTATTAAGAACAGCGATAGATAGTTCTGTATTTTAAGGTGTCTCATGATTACTTGATGTATAGTTTAGGTTCTCTTATTTCTCTTGTTTGCGAACAAAGTACTTCTAAAGGGACAAAATAATATTATTAGAAACAATTATTAGCAGAGATTATTATTCTGGATTAATCGATCCCTAATATCTTTTTGTTAGTCGCTTCATCAACTTCGCCACCGGCAAAATCGTCAAATGCCTTTTCGGTTACGTTGATAATATGTGCATCGATAAAGGGAGCTCCTTCTTCGGCTCCCTGTTGCGGCGATTTTATACAGCATTCCCACTCCATAACTGCCCAGCCATCGAAGCCATACTGACTTAATTTCGAGAAAATGGCTGCGAAATCAACCTGACCATCTCCTAAAGAACGAAAACGACCAGGCCGGTCTACCCAATCCTGATATCCCCCATACACTCCTGACTTTCCGGTTGGATTGAACTCGGCATCTTTTACATGAAACATGCGAATATAGTCGTGATAGAAATCGATATGTTGCAGGTAATCGAGTTGTTGAAGGACATAATGGCTTGGATCGTAGAGCATTTTTACTGCATCATGGTTTCCAGTCGCTTCTAAAAATCGTTCGAAAGTAACCCCGTCATGCAAATCTTCACCAGGGTGAATTTCATAACAAACATCTACCCCTTCTTCCTTGCAATGATCTAATACAGGCTTCCAACGCTTTGCTAATTCTTCGAATGCATTTTCTACCAATCCTGCTGGCCGTTGTGGCCAGGGATATACAAATGGCCACGCCAAAGCGCCGGAGAAACTCGCCATTACATCAATGCCGAAATGCTTACTTGCAGTAGCTGCATATTTTACCTGTTGTTTTGCCCATTCTGTTCTCTCTTTTGGTTTTCCATGAAGATGTTCTGGCGCAAAGCCATCGAACATGGTATCGAAGGCAGGATGAACTGCCACCAGTTGACCTTGTAAATGGGTTGAAAGCTCAGAGATTTCTAGTCCAGCTTCGTTTACAATTCCTTTGATTTCATCGCAGTAATCTTTGCTCGTTCCTGCTTTTTCAAGATCTATAACCCGCCCATCCCAACTTGGAATTTGAACGGCTTTGTACCCCAAACCTGCCGCCCAAGCACAAATGCTTTTCAGATTGTTGAACGGCTCAACATCGTCCATAAATTGAGCTAAAAATATCGCTGGTCCTTTAATTGTCTTCATCACTTAATTCTTTTTTAGTTTAATTATCAACTTTGATTTAATTGAGGGAGAATTCAGTTTTCCTAATGCTCAACATTAATCCAAATATTACCCTTTTCGGTAGATTCGACTACCGCATCAACCATACTCATACCATGCACACCGTCTTCAATTTCCGGGTAGTCATAAATCTCCATGTTATGCTCTTCACCTGCAGAATGTGCCCGAAGGTGAAACACAAAATTCCGATAGATATTTGCAAAAGCTTCTAAATAACCCTCCGGATGTCCTGCAGGTGTTCGTGAGTTTGCCTGAGCTGCTTCACTAACATATCCTGTTCCTGTTCGATAGGTTTCGTGTGGTTTATCATTCCAGGTAACGATCAATGAATTGGGGTCTCGTTGCGTCCAGACCACTCCACCTTTTTCGCCATAAACTCTCATTTTTATTGCATTCTCTTCTCCAGCTGATATTTGTGACACAGAAAGAATGCCAGGAATTCCACCTTCAAACTCTAGTAAAGCATTGGCATCATCATCTAATAATCTTCCGGGAACAACTTTACTTAACTGAGAAAGTACCTTTACAATATTCAATCCAGAAACATATTCCGCCATGTTAGCAGCATGAGTTCCAATATCACCATACGCACCACTTTTACCTGATCTTTTCGGGTCAGTTCTCCAGGCTGCTTGTTTTTGATCAGTGTCTTCTAATTTTTCTGAAAGCCAACCTTGAGGATATTCAACCATAATTTTTCTGACATCACCCAACTTCCCGGACTTCACAATTTGGCGTGCTTCTTTTACCATGGGATATCCAGTATATGTATGAGTCAAAGCAAACGGCAACCCGGTTTCTTCCACTTTCTTTTTGATGGCAAATGCCTCATTCATATCAAAACAAAGAGGTTTATCGATGATTACTGGGAAACCATGATCCAAAGCAAGTATCGCAGGCTCGGCATGCACATGATTTGGAGTTACTATAGAAACAAAATCCATCCGTATTTCTTCTGGAAGACTTGCTTCTGTTTCTATCATTTCTTTATACGAACCATAAACACGAGAGGGGTCAAGAAAAAGCTCTTCCCCTGTCTGTTTAGATTTTTCGGGACTACTACTAAAAGCACCACAAACTAATTCAATTTGACCATCAAGATTAGCCGCAAGACGATGAACCGCCCCAATAAAAGCTCCTACTCCTCCACCTATCATCCCCATTCTTAGTCTTCTATTCTTCATATCTCTACAGCTAAATTTGATCTAATTGTTTATTTGAAAAGAGTCTTCAAAACCGGTACTTAAGTAATGAAGAAACTCTTAAAATTAAAAGAAGAGATGAAGAAGTTTAATAACCTTTTCAGATCTCAGGCGTAGCGGATGACTGAATAAATTAACTTAATGACAAAATCTCGAAAACGAACATTTTTCCGACGATTTCTTTTACTATTCTGGGGAGCAGTAGTAATTTGGATGTTCTTCCAAATGCAAGCTTCTGGATTTGATGATTCTATACTAGAAACAAGCTCTACTGTTAGAGTTGAAAATAACTCTGACTACATTCGGTTTACACCCATCCCTGTCGCTGAACAAACTGTTGATACATTATTGTACCCATCGGTAATTTTTTATCCGGGAGCGCTTGTTCAAGCGGAGTCCTATGCTCCTTTTGCGAGGGATTTAGCAGAGCATGGATTTCTGGTTATTATCCAAAAAATTCCATTTCGGTTGGCATTTACACAACGTTTAGAAAAAAAAGTTTTTAACAGGACTTTGGACTTAATTTCTGAATCTTCTGATTCAATTAAATGGGTTCTTGCGGGGCATTCGAAAGGAGGAGCTATGGCATCTAATTTTACAAAAGATTATTCAGATCATATTTCTGGACTTTTATTGATTGGGACCTCTCATCCCAGAAGAATTGACCTTTCTCAACTAGCTATTCCAATTACTAAAGTTTATGGTAGTGAAGATGGTTTGGCTTCAAAAGAAGAAGTTGAGGAATTCTCTAAGAATTTGCCCAATCATACCAATTATGTCCTAATTGAGGGAGCCAATCATTCCCAGTTTGGATATTATGGAACCCAACTTGGTTCTGGCACTGCGACTATTTCGCAAGAAGAGCAACAGCAAAGACTTTTGAAGTCTTCCTTAGAACTGTTGTTGAAGTTGAAGTAATTAGGTTTTACTCTCTTTTAGTCATTAATTGATTTTATGGAAAACCCATTATTAAAAAAATTTCAGCTAAAAGAAGAATACTCTGTTCTTTTGATGAATTCTAATCCCTCAATTCACCCGTTATTTGAAGGGGTTAGGGTTGAATATTCTGAAATTAATGATCAAGAATTTGATTCCGTAATCCTTTTCACAAAAAATGAACGCGAACTTCGAAAATGGGTGCCCGAAGTTTCGAAGAAGCATAATAAAACAGATCAGTTTTGGCTTAGCTACCCTAAGAAGTCGGGCCATATTGAAACTGACCTAAACCGGGATAAAGCCTGGAAAGCGATTCAAGGGTACGGCTTTGATCCAGTACGATTAATATCTGTAAATGAAGATTGGTCAAGTATGAGGGTAGTTAGAAAAAAAGATCGCAAAGCTCCCTCCAAGCTTGGACAAGACCCTCCAGGTGTAGACCGAATATCTAAAACCATTATTCCACCCAATGATTTGTTAGAGGTTTTTGCTCATCAACCTAAGGCTAAAGCTTTTTTTGATGAGCTTTCTTTCAGCCATAAACGAGAATATGTTGGGTGGATTCATGAAGCTAAAAAAGAAGAAACTCGAAAACGGAGAATTCAAAAAACTATTGAGCTCTTGAAGGAAGAGAAAAAATCACGTTAAATATTTCTATTTCCTACGTAACATTATTAGAATCTATCAAATTTAAATTCTGGCTATTTTTCGAAAACAATGTCTACTATTCAACTTTCCACTTATCAATTTCTCGAAGTACTAAAAGAAAACAATAACCGGGATTGGTTTACCGAGAACAAATCTGTTTACCAAAAAGCACATGCGAACCTTGCTGATTTTATGGAAGGTTTGATTGTTGAGATGAAAAAAATTGACAACATTGAAAATGAGTCGGGCAAGAAATCATTATTCAGAATTTATCGGGATGTTCGGTTTTCACAGAATAAGGATCCCTATAAAACTCATTTTGGCGCAAGTCTTACCAGAGCAACGCGTTGGCTTAGAGGTGGTTATTATATCCATTTTGAACCAGGAAACACTTTTATTGCATGTGGTTTTTGGCAACCCAATAAAGATGATTTAAAATTAATTCGTGACGAGCTTGCTCATAATGCTACCCGGCTTAGAACTATTCTCGAGGAACCGAATTTCAAAAAAGAATTTGGAGAATTAAAAGGAGACGCCTTAAAAACTGCGCCAAGAGGCTTCGATAAAGAGCATCCGAATATTGATTTAATCCGTTATAAATCTTTCTATTTCGAGCATGCTTTTAAGGATGAAGAAGCTCTATCTGAAGATTTTGTTTTTGAGGTAACAAAAACATTTCTAGCAATACGGCCTTTCTTCGATTATATGAGCGAAGTGTTGACCAGACCTTTTAATGAGTAAATATCAGCTTATTTTTTCTTTTTCCAACTAGTTGAATTTACCCGTAATCAAACCATCGAAGATTAGTATAGGAAACAAAAGTTCTTGCTTTCTCTTAAATGAATAAACAATAATTAATTACAGATTATGAAAAAGACAATCGGTGGAGTTTTAGCAGGTGGAGGATTATTAGGAGTTATCTATTTTGGATTTCAATATTTCCAAGATTCAGAATCATTTGAAGCATTTGGGGCAGATATTGCGGTTAGTACGGGAAATTATGTTCCCATTTTAGTTTCCGCAGTAGTAATGCTTGCAGGAATCGTATTATCAAGAACTAAATAACAAATATGACAGGATTGGTGGGATCGCTGGAACTTTTGTTGGTCTAACTAAAATTGCCTTCCTTGTTTTCTTAATTCTTTTCTTGATTTCTCTTATAATGCGCAGTAAGCCAAAAGTATAAAACCTTTTTCTTGGATAACGCACACATTTTAGAACAAACAATCGGAATTCCATTTTCTAAAGGGAATTCCGTTTCTATTTTGAAAAATGGGGATCAAATTTTCCCTGCTATGTTAAATGCGATTCAAGATGCTACTGATAGCATAGACTTTTTAACATTTGTATACTGGCAAGGTGATATTGCTGATCGCTTTGCTGAAGCTCTTTCTTGTAAAGCTAAAGAGGGCTTAGCAGTTCGCGTATTGCTCGATGCCTATGGCTCATTACCCATGAATCAGGAATTAGTAGAGCTAATGAAAAGTTCTGGCGTTAAAGTGGTTTGGTTTAGACCTCTTATTCGCTGGAAAATTTGGAAGACAGATAACCGAACTCATCGCAAAATTCTTATATGTGATAATCGAATTGCGTTTACAGGCGGAGTTGGAATTGCAAAAGAATGGGAAGGAAATGCTCTAAATTCCTCAGAATGGCGCGACACTCACTTTAAAATTGAAGGCCCTGCAGTCTATGGAATAAAATCTGCTTTTATAGAAAACTGGATCGAAGCCAATGACGAACTTTCACTAGCTTTGGTTTCTGATGAAACTCCAAATAATACGGGAAATAGTCTTATTCAAACTGTTCGTACTTCTTCTTCTGTAAGGTGGAGCGATATCGTTCTTTTATATCAATCGCTAATAGCACTTGCTAAAAACAGGGTTTGGATTTGTACTGCATACTTTAATCCCGATGATGCTATGATTGCTCTAATCTCCCAAAAAGTTAAAGAAGGTGTTGATATAAAGATCATGATTCCGGGTAATCATACCGATCAAAGAATTAGTAAAGTAATTGCAGAGGATTCTTTTGAGGCATTATTAAAAGCAGGTGTGAACATATATTATTACACTAAAACGATGCTTCATTCAAAAGTAGTTTTAGTAGATGAGGAATATTCTTGTATCGGATCTGCGAATTTTAACCAACGCTCTATGCTTAAAGACGATGAGATAAACCTTGTTATTATTGATTCGAAAGTTTCAAATATCTTAAGTGATCATTTTGAAGAAGATCTATCATGCTCCGATAAACTAGAAAAATCTCGATGGAAAAAGCGTTCTTTAATCAGAAAAGGAATAGAAAAATTAACTCGCCTCGTTAAACAAGAACTCTAGCTTAATTCACATAATTCTTCACTTTTTGCCCAAAGTTGTTCCGCAGCTTTTTTGTCAAACGCTTGATTGGAAGGAGCTACTACTTTCGAGTCTTTAAAATAAGCGCCGTTTACTTCTTCAACCTCATCTGATGTCGCCAAATAAATGGTTGTTTGCGCACCTTCTTTATTCGATTTCATAAATGGACCTGCCAATTTCCAGAATATTTTTACCAGAGTTGTGCTATTACTCCCAAAGTTGGATGCAATCACTCCTGGATGTAAAGAATTTGCCGTTACTTTCGTGTCTTTTAAACGATCAGCCAGCTCAACGGTAAATAAAATATTATATAATTTAGAGTTTGCATAAGCCTTCCACATGTTAAATTTATTTTTCAGTTGAAGGTCGTTAATATCAAATTTTGATGCCGAGCGATGAGCTTCTGAAGCTACATTTATTATTCTTGCTGTGCCTGCGGCTTTAACTCTATCTAACAAAAGAGTGGTAAATAGAAAATAACCGATATGATTTACTCCAAATGTTTCCTCGAGACCTTCAACGGTTTCGTTATACCCCGCTGCTACAAACCCATGATTATTGATTAGTATATCAATTTTTTGGTAGGTGGATTTAATTTCATCAGCCGCTCTTCTTATTTCATCCTGACTGGAAAAATCACATAAAATGATCTTCACTCCGCTTCCCGTTTTTTCCTTTAAAATTTCTTGCCTGGCTACTTCGGCTTTATCCTCATTCCTGCAAACCATCACAATAAATGCGCCTTGTTTTGCAAGTTCTTTGGCCGTTTCAAAACCAATTCCGGAATTTGCACCGGTAATCACACACAGTTTATTATTCATATCCATTTTTTTGAATGCTTCTTATTTTGTAAAGGTTAACACGAAGAATGAAAGAAAAGGTTCATAATGCTTATCTTTACACAAAAATACCGCAATGATTCAGGAATACCTTAATTCAATTGAAAAATTTGTAGTGGTTGGTGATCGGGTGCTTATCAAGCCTCGTGATATGGATACCCATACCCGAAGTGGGCTTGTTTTGCCTGCATCCGTTAAGGAAAAAGAGGAGATTCAAAGTGGGTACATTTTGAAAACTGGCCCCGGCTATCCTATTCCAAGTACTGATATCGAAGAATCCTGGAAAGGAGCTGAAGACACCAAATATATAGGCTTGCAAGCTCTTGAAGGTGATCTCGCTATTTTTCTCAAAAGCAGGGCTTTCGAAATTGAGTTTGAAAACGAGAAGTATTTAATTGTTCCACATGGTGCCATTCTTCTATTAATTAGAGACGATATCGAAGGCTAAATAACTTATTAACTAAATAAAAACCTATGAAACGACGTAATTTCCTCTTAAATACCGCTCTTGTTGGAGCAGGAACATTGCTCCCTCTAAACCTGCTTTCAAAAACTTTTTTCCGAAGAGACTTTGATACCATTCGAAGAAACGTGGGTGTGTATTCCGAACGAGGGGGAACTATTGGTTGGTTAATAAATGATAATGCTCTGGTTGCAGTAGATTCTCAATTTCCGGATTCAGCCGCCAATTGTATTGCAGGATTGAAAGAACGTACTTCAAGAAAGATGGATTACCTTATCAATACGCACCACCATGGAGATCATACTGCAGGTAATTCAGCTTTTAAAGAGTATACCAACCACATAGTTGCTCATGAAAATGTTCCCGGATATCAAATGAAAGCTGCAGGGGCTCGTAACCAAGAAGCTGTTGATGCTCAAGTTACCGCCGACATGACTTTTGCGGAAAAATGGAGCCAGAATGTAGGCGATGAAATTATTCATGCTACTCATTACGGTCCAGCTCATACTGGAGGCGATTCTGTTATTTATTTTGAAAAGGCGAACGTTGCCCATATGGGGGATTTGGTCTTCAATCGTGCATATCCGTATATCGATCCTGGTGCAGGCGCGAATATCCAAAATTGGGTGAAAGTATTAAGAATGGCGGCTGACGAACTGCCTTCAGATGCTATTTATATTTGTGGTCATGGAAATACCAACTTTGGAATTCAAGCTTCAAAAGGAGATGTACTTCGCAAAAGTGATTTTCTTGAGGAGTTGATGGCATTTACACAGAGAGGTATTAATGCAGGAAAATCGAAAGAAGAAATTGCCAGTGCTCCGGTACTTCCTGGCTTCGAGGATTTTCAAGCGCCAGGTTGGGGATTAACCCTAGAGTTCAATATCAATACAGCGTACGATGAACTCGAAGGATGATTTAAAAGAAGTCACTAAACACGCTCAGCATTTACGCCGTTGCTTATATTGCGGACAATTTGCTGAGTTAGTTTGGGTGCATGGTCATGGACAATGTTCTTCCTGTGGAATCAATACTCAAGAATGTTGCCAAGGTGAGAACTGTGCTTTTTACCAAAATCAATAATCGAAATCGAATTGGTATCTAAATGTGATTCCACTACGAATATCATTCACCTCTTTCTCGATGATCTCTTAAGTCTGTGACTTAAGAGTGCAAGATTAACAAGTCTCAGACTTGTATTAAAGATAATTACTTAGTGCAAAGTGTAAGTTTTTGTATGAAGTTACAAACTTCAAGAGCTAGGTGTTTCAAGTCATATACTTAAAACATCTTGGGGGTACACGGACATGGACAATGTTCTTCCTGTGGAGTTAACACTCAGGAATGTTGCCAAGGTGAGAACTGTGCTTTTACTCAGAATTAGTAATCATATTGATATCGGAAATCTATTCCGCGGCGGGTATCACCACCTTGGGTGACGATTAAGTCCCAATTTTCGGCTAAAATATATTCTAACATGAACAGTGTTTTAGGGGTAGATCCTGTGATTTCATTTATAATTGCAAAGAAAGTTCTCTGATTAATATACCAACCAGTTTTAATCGAAGTGCCTCCATTAGCTCCAGTATTATCAATCTGAACAACATCTACACCTAATTCTCTGGTTGCTAGAGCTTCAACTTCATCTAATAATACATCCGTTAAAACATCAGTAGCTGTTGGACTTCCACCGCTTGTAAAAACACTTTGCCACGACTCTAAAGAGTAGCAAGGTTTCCCAAAAAGAGTATAACATACTATATCAGACTGCTCCATCGGTGGATTACTATCAAAACTAAATTCAGGTTCCTGTGCTGTTCCTTCAATTAAATAATATAACTCAACAGACTCTCCTTTTTGTCTTGTTGGTGGAGTGTATTTACTTTTAATACTCAGATCTGGATTTTCTACAGGCCCACTAAAGGTAAAGTTAGCTTCCTCCATATTAAATGTTTTTCCCAAAGGACGAACGTATCCTTGTACCCCATTTAGGTTGCCAAATAATGATAAATCTCCTTCGGTTTCTTTTTGGGCATCTAACGTCCCTATAAGTTCAATTTCCATATCTAAATACGTTCTATTTCTCACATAAAAATCGCGCTGAATTTCAAATACCATTTCTAATGCCAGTGAATCATAAGGACTAAATGATGATAGTTCCTCGCCATCTAATTGAACATCTTCTATAGTATTTTCACCAAAATCCTGTAAGTAAACAAAGCCATTCCGAACCGTTAGCTTTCCTGTTGCCTTTGGCGTTTGTGCCTTACCTGTTAGCTTACCATTTAAATCTATTACTATATTATAATCATCGGTATTTGCCAGTCTGAACTGACTAGCTTTAGCTGTTAAATCCATCGTTTGTGGAACAATGCCTTCTAATCGTATGGTGCCATTCGCATTAAAGCTACCTCTCCCACTTTTTGCAGTCATTTCTTTTATCCGAAGTCCAGACTGTATGAATTCGATATCTGATTTAATCCCATCCAAGGTAATCCCCGCCACAGGAACGGATACTTTTGCATTTGATAGCCTGAGAAATCCTTTTGGTACCATTTTTTCAGTTGTACCCTCAAGTGAAAGATCAGCGTTTAATGTTCCTTTTAATTCACGCAAATAGTCTTCATTAAGAAAATCATTAAAAACCGCAATATTAAAATCTTCAGTTTTAGCAGTTACAGTTATCGTTTCTTTTTCATCGGGTAATATTACCTGATATGCTCTAAAATCATATTGAACCGGATAGACAATGTTAACTTCAGCTGCTTTTTGTTTTGCTGCTATTATTTTACTTTGCACCTGTAATCCGCCTTTAACGTTATCATAGCTGAAATTTGCTGAAACAGAATCTACTTTTATACCTGATAAAACGGGGTCGTTTAGAAGAAAAACACCTTTAAAATCTGGTTCACCTGCTGTTCCCGATACGCTTCCGGAAAAACTTAAAATCCCATCCGTTTCTGTAATTCCGAACTCACTTAAAAGCGCATTAAACCTTTTTATTTCGGAAGGGTTAATAGTTATCGAACCTTCTACTGGTTGGTCAAAAAATGTGTCATCCAATTCTGAGGCATCTTTTAGTACAAAGGGTACATCAATGTTACCGATCACCTTTTCTTCCTGATCCCAGCTTATAGAAGCTTCGGCAAAAAGGCGTTCTTTCTGAACATCAAAAGTAATATCTATGGAGTCTGCTACTGTTTCTCCATAAGTTATTCTCGTCAAATTAAAAGAGCCATTTCCTGTAATTTCATCAAGCGAACGATTAAAAAACATCTGTCCAGAAAGAACTCCATCGAAATAACGTTCTCCAAATACTACTTCTTGGATAATTCCAAAATCAAAGTTTTCGCCATTAAACCACCCATATTGTTCCGTACTATCAGCATATGGAATAGCAAGTTTGAAAAAAGCTCCAGAATTAGCCCGAAGATCTAATGTATCGGTGCTAATACTTTGTTTATCAATTAAAACATTAAATGGGCGTTGAATTGTGAGTTCTGATTCTGAAGAAATAAAATCGAATCGATCGAAACGAATATCAATTATCTCTTCATTGAAATTTACACCAATCAACCCGCCTTGAATTAATTTACCTCGATCACTTCCAATTATATCCAGATCAAAAGTGCTTTGTAGAGAATCCTCATTTGCAGTTCCTTCCGAAACCAACTCAATATCCTGAAAACTAATGCTTGAAATAATTGGTGATTCTATACTCAGATTTAGATTAAAGCGTCTGAGTTCACTCATCAAAATGTCGGCTTTCCCACTGATTCTGGAAGCACTAAATATGGTGTCAACAATGATATCTTCAAAGTCTAGTTCCATATTCCCATGAAGTACTTTAGTTGTATCTTGAGTTACCCGACCTAAAATTTTTCCTGTTGCGCTCAGCAATTCAACATTGGCTAAAGGTGCTAATGGTTGAATATTTTTTACCAACATATCTACTGTTAACCAGTTTTCAGGATCGCTCTCGTCTGTTACGTTTTTTCTACCACTAAACTCTCCTTCAATAATATCACTCAATAATAACCCATCTGAGATTGATAGTACTCCCTCACTGAATTTGATAGAGGCATCTAGTTTTTCAAATTCTGAACCATTTATGATACTTGAGTCTATAATTATTGTGGATAAGAGAAAACTATTCTCTAAATCAAAACCTTCACCTTCTCCATAAATATCTAGATTAAGAGCTGTTGGGAAGTCTGCAGTTTGATCAATTTCACTTAAATCAAAGTCATTTGTGCTAATATAATAATCGTACTTTGGCATATCTTTGAGGTAATCAATGGCATCAAACTCGAAATCTATTCGACTTTCATCAAAAATTATGTGACCATTTGCATCAACTGCATTCTCCGTTATTTGCCCTTTTAATTCGTAGGCATTTAAATATTCGCCTGCAATTTGATTTCTTTCATTTGTTGAAGTTCCAGAGTTTGTTTTGCTACTAATTGAATAAACCCAAGGACTTTCGGATAGCGAATAATCCTGTCCTTTTATAAATCCTGAAAGCGTAATTTTTGAACCTAATTCTTCAACTTCTGCCCAGTTTGAGATATCAAATTTGTTTAGTTGAAAATCTACCCTCCAATCTGGCGCTTTAGATGATATTTGGTTTATTACTGCATTTAGGTTCGCCTGTTCATTAAGGTGAGGATTTATTCCAATTTGACCCGTGAAATTATCTTCCCGAAGTGCTCCACGAGCAATCACACGATCAATGTAGTATTCTTCATATTGAATGCGATTTAAAGTCGCACCCCATGTGAAGTCTGAGGAGGCAATATCTGCACTTACCTTTCCAGAAAGTGTTACTCTAAAATTTCCAAGTTCTGCATTTATCGAATCATTAGTAAAATGAGATATACTCAATTTTTCACCAATCAAGCCAAATTCTGTTACCGTAGGCTCACTGATATCTTTCAGATCTAAGCCCGTGGTTATTTCTATGTTTGATGCAAAGGGATGGTCAGCGTTTACCTTAATTCTTAAATCTTCTAATGAACCTGAAACTGAAAGCTGGATGTTCAACTCATCGTTAGGAATTTCCGTTTCAAAATAGGGCTGAATATCTGCTAACGAGAATGGTGAGGTAGAGGCGTCAGCATTTACTGTAGAGTCGGAAAAACTGGTAGTAGCTTTTGCTATTACTAGTGAGCGTCCCGTTTCAACTACCATTTCTTGCAAAGTGATTTGTTCCTCAACTACTTTACCTGAGGTTTTTACCTTTATTGCTTTGGGCAATCTTCCTTCTTCAATTAAAAAGCTTAAGGAAGAAAGTGTTGCTTGTAGCGAGTCGGTTTTTTGAAATAACCCATCTGCTGATAATTCTCTTATTGTTAGAACAGAATCCGGAAGATAAGAAGGGGAGAAAATTGTCGCATTCACATTGCTAAGTCTAATCGAATTTAGCATTAATTGAATGGGTTCAGATTTCTCATCAGACTCAACTACCGAAGAATCTATTCTTACTATTTTTTGAACATTAAATACCGTGTCTTGACCTTCACTAATATCAGCCTTAATCCCCGCTATTTTAATTGAGTTAATTACATAGATATCTTGTAAGAAGCTCCAAATATTGTAGCTAGCGTATAGGGTGTCGACCGACAAAATTGGTTCTTCACTCGAAATCGAGATATCTGTTAATAAAATCTCTTTCCATAAATCCCCTTTTAAATCACCAATTTTGAATGTCGCATTTAACTGATCATTTGCAATAGACTCTACCTTCGCTTTCACAAAATTATGAACTAAATTAGTATTTAACATATATCGGGCTAATAACTGAACACCTACAAATATGGCTAGTCCAATTAGAAACACTTTTAATGCTTTATGATTTTTATGTGTTTGCTGTTCTGACATTAAAAAGCCTGACCTATACTAAAGTGCAATCCCCAACGGTCTTGCCAACTTCCATTATCAATTCCATCTTCAAACTGTCGCAAATCCTGTGAAGTTGGATTTACTTTGTAACCAACATCTACCCGAATAGGACCAATAGGTGATTCATATCGTATTCCGGCTCCTACACCAAATTGTAAACTCGAAGGATCAATTGATGATAATCCTCGCCATACTTGTCCACCATCTAAAAACGTCGCTACTCCAAAACCTTTTAACAAACCGTCTAGATCTTGCCTTAATTCTACATTAAAGTTAAATAGAGCACGACCACCAACTGGCACATATCTTCTACTACTTACCTGTTCAGCTCCTGTAGTGTCGACGGTTGTAATTGCCCGTTTGGGTCCTAAACTTTGAGAAACCCAACCTCTTACAGAGTTTGTCCCACCCAAATAATATCGAACATCGGATGGAAGAGAATCTTGTTTAGAATAGTAAATTGCTCCACCTTGTACTCTGGTTGCCAACACTAAAGTACGGTTCAATTCGGTGTATTTTCTAATATCCAGCGATGCTTTTTGAAAGCTAAATGTAGACTCACCAAATAAGCCAGAGAACTCTACAAATGGCTGTACTATTAATCCCCTTCGTCCTCTTCTTAAGTCTTTAGTATAATATAAATTAAAGGTGAATGAAGAGATATTATAGGATAGAATACTATCAGGAAGAACAACTGTAGTATTTCTTAGCTCGGTACTCTGCACATTCGACTCATCATTAATTCCAAACTCGTAAGAAAATGTACCCGTAAGGTTTCTGCTGTATTCGTACCCAAAGGTATTAATTAAACCCAATGTAGTGATATCGTAACTACGCTCGTCTCTAAATTGGTAGAATGGGTTTACAATTACACTGCTTTTAGTATTGTATACATATGGAAATAAGTATTCAGCACTTAATTTTCTGTCGTAATGTGAATATCTGGCCGAAGTGCTAAACTGCTCTCCTTTTCCTCTAACATTTCTGTATACCCAAGTTGCTTGAGCTCTAAACAATTTATAGAAATTATATACTGAGATTCGCTCCTCAAGGCGATCAAAATCTCCAGCACCAAAACGTAGTTGTACCGATCTTAACGGTAATTCTTTTACTCTGAGTAGCACGTTTAATGTTGTGTCTTGTGTTTGCTCAGGAATAGATACTAATGCCAATCTGAATAAATGATGTTTAAAAACCTCTCTTTGAGCTTCTCGCATTGCCGATTCGCTGAAGTACTCTCCGGTGCGAATTCCCGTTTCACGAATTATATATTCTTCATCCAGAGTGGTTTGTCCTTCTACTCTAATAGTATCAAAACGAGCTCTTGGTCCCGACTTAGTTTTCAAAACTAAATCTGCTCTTTTTGCTACCGTATCAACGGTGGCTTCGATATTCGTTGATACATAGGGATACCCATCCTGCCTTAAAGACTGATCAATTCTAGCAATTACTTCCGTTTCTTCAATAGGTTCATACACTCTATTTTTTCGATATGGTAAGCGTTGCAATACTCTGGAAAAATCTCCTTCTTCTTTTATAAAAACGCTATCTCTTGTAGTTGGGGTTGATAGTTGAGCCTCAACTGAGTCGATTCGAATTGGGACGCCTTCTATTACTTTGAAGATAAGATGCTTCTTCCAGTCTTTTCCAAGAGAATTAAGCGTGTAGGTTACTTCAACATCATTAAAGCCACGACGTTGATAAAAGCGCTCAATTCTTATAACATCTTTTCTAATTTCTAACTCAGAAACTGAATATCCACTTCTTCTAAAAAAGGTAAGCTTTTTCCATATAGACGGTTGTTCATTTGCTATATGTCGCTTTATTACAATATCTTCAAACCTTTTATTACCCTCTACACTTACCTTCCAAGTACGATCTGTTTTACCTTCCTCTAAATCCTGGGCAATCAACTCTACAGAAAAAAATAGAATCCCCGTTATAAAAAGTATAAAATGAGTGATATGTTTGGCGCTGTAAATGATCAATCCTTAAAGTATGTTAATTACAAAGTATAATCTGATCTTTTATTATATAAAATGAACAAAAAGATTTATCACTATTCATTACTATAATTCTGCATTCAAAAGAATCCCCTATATGTTTAAAACTAAATTACTAATTATTGTTCCGATTTTATTAATGGCTTGTAAATCAAGTTCGAATTTTACAGGTTTTTCCTACGATCCACCAGGTGTTACTAATACTACAGATAAAGTTACCGCTCCACAAAAACGCCGAGTTATTGGAGCAGGTGAACAAAAGATATGGGTTAGTAATGAATTTGAAAGTGCCCGCCTCTCTGATTTTTATCAAGTGGATGA
This sequence comes from Balneolaceae bacterium, assembly GCA_040222455.1. Classification (GTDB taxonomy): domain Bacteria; phylum Bacteroidota; class Rhodothermia; order Balneolales; family Balneolaceae; genus RHLJ01. Next base: position 151,799 of record JAVKDD010000008.1, read on the forward strand.
AACTACTTTTGAGGTAGTAATTGCTCCCGAAAATGCTCCAATCAATAACAGCCCTTGGTATGCATTTAAAATTTGGACAGATTCATCACGCGCTATAAATCTTCGACTTGTTTATGAATCCGGTAGGCATCGTTACAAACCAAAAGTATGGAGTTCATTAGGAACCACTTCATACGCTCACATTATCAATTCTGTTGAATTCGATACAACTGATGGAGCTGCAAGTTTCCCAATTCATATTACTGAGAATCCCCAAGTGATCTCAGCACATTTTTTGGAACAAATCAGATACTCTGACTTAACTAAAAAAGCACAAGGCGGTCTACCTGAATTCGTTGCTGTTGATACGGTAGGCTTCTCTCCTGAAAACAGACCTATTTTAGAGTTTACTACTAACGAAACTACACCTAATACACCAGCAGGAGTTCTTGTTTTGTTGAGCAGACAACATCCACCAGAAATATCTGGATATCGAACTTATCAGGCATTTTGGGATGAATTGAATTCAGACTCTGAGCTTGCAAACAGTTTTAGGAAGCTCTTTATCATAAAAGCGTACCCTATCGTTAATCCAGATGGAGTTGTAAATGGGCATTGGCGACATAATAACAATGGAATTGACTTAAATCGTGACTGGGAGAATTTCAATCAGCCAGAAACTCAAGCTATTCATGATGCTTTACTTCCATTCCAAAACGATCCTATCAATAAGGTATACTACGGGATTGATTTTCATTCTACCAACGAGAATATTTTTTACCCTATCAATGAAGAGGTAAAAACATTTCCCGAAAACCTTACGCAGCGTTGGGCAGAGATTGTAAAAGAAAAACTTCCAGAATTTAACTTTGTAAGTGAAGAATTTGATACAAGCTCTCCTATTTCGAAAAACTGGATTTACAAAACATTTGGATCAGATGCTGTTACCTTCGAAGTTGACGATGAATTGGATAGCTCCGAATCGTCAACACTTGGCGTAGAATCAGCCCGCTCCTTAATGAAACTATTAATTGAGGAATGGAATACCGCAAATAATAATTGAAACTTTTTAGTCTTAAATTCATCATTATATCAAATACTTGATAAATGAGTAAAACATGGAATTGCTTTCTGAAGGATTAAAAAATTGGAAATTGAGGCTCATCCTAAGTGCATTACTTTGCATAATGGGTCTTGCGGCGATGATAAGTATGATTTTAGGGTTATTTATCGAACTAAGTGTTTTTGATAAAACAATCGTTTCTATTGCAATTTTTATGGTTGGGATTCCAACTTATTTGATTTTAAGTGGTCTTGCAAAAATTGATGTATCCACTATTATTCAGTTTTTAAATAAACAAGTACCTGAACTTTCAGCAAATACAGAAGTTCTTGTTAAACCTGAATATGAATTGAACGAGAAGGAACTGGCTATAAAAGAGCAACTCTTTCAAATTTTTTCTGAAAAACCTATCTATACTTTTTTACCTGATAAACCTGTAAAACAAGCATATTTTTTATTTCTAGTGTCAATGATTGTTAGCTTTTTCATTTGGTTTCTAGGTTGAAATAGTAAGATTATCTCTATAATAGCTACCGTGGCAGAAAAACATTCACATAAGCATCACCACCACCATCATCACCCAAATATTGATGATACATCAATTGGAAAGCTGTGGATTTCAATTTTCCTGAATCTTGCTATTACAATCGCTGAGTTTGTAGGTGGGATTTTATCAAATAGTCTGGCGTTGTTATCTGATGCAGTTCATAATCTTAACGACACTCTTTCTCTGGGAATAAGCTTGGTTGCACGTAAGATTTCTAAAAAAGGCGTGAATCAAAGCAAAACGTTTGGGTATAAACGCGCTGAAATAATTGGTGCATTTATTAATCTAATCACATTAGTAATAGTTGCTCTATTTTTGATTAAGGAAGGGGCAGAACGCTTTTTTAACCCACAACCCATCGACGGATTTACCATGTTTTGGGTTGCCATAGTTGGACTTTTTGGGAACTTCATAACCGCGGCTCTCTTATTTAAAGAATCGAAAGAGAATTTAAATATGCGTAGCGCTTATATTCATATACTTTCCGATGGCCTTTCTTCGGTAGGTGTAATTATAGGTGGATGGTTAATTTATAAATACGAGTGGTTTATTATTGATACACTCCTGACTATTGGGATTGGCGCCTATATTCTTTATCACTCTTACCACATGCTCCGGGAAACCATCGATATTTTGATGCAAGCTAAACCTGAACAACTAGATTTGAAAGAACTACAGACTAAAATGGAACGGGTTGAACGTGTTTGTGGTGTTCATCATGTACATGCCTGGCGATTAGATGAAACACAAATTATGATGGAATGTCATGTGGCTATCAAAGAAGAGGATCTTCATAAAATGGAGGAGATTAAATCTACATTGAAGAAACTTCTTCATGATGACTTTGAGATCTTTCATTCAACATTGGAATTTGAGTTTGAACCTTGCAATGCAGTACATCATGAAGCCGAACATCAACACCATTAAAAGCTTGAATATGTATGGCTCCGAAAGTCTACTATTTGATTTTTGTTTAGGATAAACTTCGCTCTTCCCGCTTGTCAAAATATTGATGAAATACAAAAGTTGAACAAAGTAATTCTTACCTTTAGTCTTTAATTCACGATTCATTATGGCGTTATGAAAACCTATTTTATTTATTTGATTGTTGCAGTCACCATTTTTACAGGTTGCCAATCAAGTCCAGATATTATTGACGATTTAAGTGATACTTCTTTCAAATTGTTAAATCAAGATAGCGTCGAAGTTACTTTCCCAAATGATTATGAAGGCAAGTATGTGGTTATGGGCTTTATTTATACAAATTGTCCTGATATTTGTCCCATCATCACACAAAACCTGATTAAAATTCAACGCGAATTGGGATACCCTGAAGATGTGCAATTTCTTGGAGTGACTTTTGACCCAACGCGAGATACTCCTTCCGTGCTCGCAAACTACAAGAAGGTTTTTAAGCTTGATAAGAACTTCGACTTTCTAACCGGCGAAGCTTCTACGATAAGCGCCTTTATGGATAGCGTTAGGGTTCGTAGCCAAGTTTCACTTTCTACAACAACAGAAGATGGAAAAGAACTCTACTTTATGAATCACTCAGACAAAATCATGGTGCTTGATAAAAAATCACGTGTGATTATTGAGTACGGAGGAAGTATGCCCCAAGTACCAACCTTAATTATTGAAGACTTTCAAAAACTACGATGAAATCTATATTTATTACTATAATTATCTTCCCTTTTCTGCTTTTTTGTTCTGCTCAAGAAAAAAAGGAACTGCCGAAATCTAGCGATGAAATTATTATATCTGACGGCTGGGCAAGGCCCGGAAAAGCAGGAATGATGAGCGCTGCCTACTTCAAAATTATCAATGGAACAAGCTCAGCAGACACACTATTTAGTGTTGAAAGTGATGCTTCCACAAATACACAGATACATCTTTCTTTTCAAAATGAAGATGGGTTAATGAGTATGGAAGAACAACCTTATGTGGTTATTCCGGCTCAATCAGAAGTAGAATTTAAGCAAGGCGGGTTACATGTAATGATAATTCAACCTACTAACGACTTACTTGAAGGCGACAGTCTTTCTCTTAAATTATTCTTCAATTCAATGACCAAATTTGATTTAAAAGTACCTATTCGCAGCTTTAATTAGTAAATAAACAAAAACCCAAACGGTTCAGGCTTGGGTTTTTTGTCGGTTTCAGTTATTCGATGTACGAATAAAAAACACTTATTTCGTGTTTAATTTATCGTACGAGTTTCTTTTAGCACCGGATTGATTTAGTATGACGCATATACACTTGTACTACCATCTCTTGCAATAAGAAGTACATCATAATTATCTGCTTCGCGACCAGGAACTTCCATTCCAGGTGAACCAATAGGCATACCTGGTACAGATAAGCCTATTGCATCGGGGCGCTCTTCAAGTAACCGTTGTACCTCTTTAACCGGAACATGTCCTTCAACTACATACCCGTCAACTAATGCTGTATGGCAAGATGCCAATTCAGAAGAAATACCTTTTTCTTGTTTTACTTCATATAAATTAGGAATGGGTTTTTCAATCACAGCAAACTCATCCTCATTCATGTGTTCGGCCCATTTAGTACAGCATTGGCATCCTTCATTTTTATACATGATTACTTCTAACTTACCATCAACAATTTGTTGAACGGGCTCTACTTCACTTTCTGGCCAAAATAAAGCAGCAGAAAAACCTGCCGTAAAAAGTAAACCTAAAATTAAAATCTTTGTGTTTGTCATTCCTACTTAGTTACTTAACATTTAGTTCTTAAAGATACTATTCAAACCTGATAAAAGCGTATCTCGTTCAAAAAATAAACATCTTATATTTTTATTATTCATGTTTACTAATATAAACTTTTATCCAACTTCGGTATCAAATATAAAATATCCTATCCCTTAAAAATTATTATTTCGATAGAATTATGGATTCAAAAATTTATTCTTATAAAAACAAAGACGTTGAAGTAACATGGGATAAAAAACGATGCATTCACGCCAAAGAATGCGTCCATGGACTTCCCAATGTTTTTGATATATCAAAAAATCCATGGATTGATCCTGACAACACAACTAATTTAAAGGATTTGAAAAAAGTTATTGAAGCCTGCCCAACCGGGGCTCTCCATTATAACTTTACGAATAATGAAAATTCCGAATCTCCCGATAATACAAATACTCTCTTGATTGCAACTGATGGACCATTATATGCTCGAGGAGACATTCATATAGTTGATATGGAAGACCATTTGATCATGCAGGATACTCGTGTAGCTTTTTGCAGGTGCGGAGCTTCTTCAAATAAACCATTTTGCGATAACTCTCATATTGAAGAAAACTTCAAAGCAGGAACTGCATTTAATCCAGAACGCCTGGAACTGGAACCTTCCTCAGAAACGGGAGGCAAGTTAACTGCAAAACTTGTTCCGAATGGTCCGGTAGTAGTTGAAGGAAACTATACGTTAAACGGTGGTGACAAAAAAACAAAAACAAAGAAGAAAATGAGTTTTTGTAGATGTGGTGCATCATCAAATAAACCTTTTTGTGATGGCTCGCATCGGGATATTGACTTTAAGGCATGACATCACTAAATAAAACCATAGCTATTTCAGGATTTTTAATGGCACTAGCAATTGGCTTAGGTGCCTTTGGTGCTCATGCACTAGAAAACATTTTGAGTAGTGATAGACTCCAAACATGGGAAACTGCAGTTCAATATCAGGCTTGGAATTCATTGGGTATTATTTTAATGGTATTGGTGGGTAATACCTTTTTTGTTGACGTTAAATATGCTACCATTTTACTTCTTAGTGGTGTTTTTGTTTTTTCAGGTAGCCTATATTTACTTTGCTTATTGAATTTAAGTTGGCTCGGCGCAATCACACCAATTGGTGGTGTATTATTTATCTTAGGCTGGAGTTTATTTGGATGGAAATTATTTACAAAAAAAGATTGAAATGAAACTATTTGTTCTTTCCCTAATCATCCTTCTGTCCAGCTGTTCAGTTTTTGATAACGAACAAGACATTACAAGTAGTGATATACTTACAGAAGCCAACGACCCTATTCTAAGCGTTCAAAATATGAGTAATAAGGATGTTTACTTTTTTGTGATTGAAACTCAAACTTCTTACTTAGTAAATTTTGCTTTTACATGTGATAATCCTGAACTAGCTTTGAAAACAAAGCAACGAACTGAAATTTCATATTCTGATATACCTGGTTGGCATAAAAATGCTGAATCAGTTTGGTTTTTTTGGACAAATTGTAAAGGTGCACAGGGCTCAAAAACTATTAAACTTTAGATACGATTATGAAAGCAACCTGGAATGGCAAAGTAATAGCTGAAAGCGAAAACACCATTATTGTTGAAAACAACCATTATTTCCCAAATGAATCGATTTATAAAGAATTCTTTATAGCATCAGATTATCATACTACTTGCCCCTGGAAAGGATTAGCAAGCTACTACTCTATTAAAGTAGATGGTAGTGTAAACCAAAATGCAGCCTGGTATTATTCAGAGCCAAAAGAAGCCGCTAGCCAGATAAAAAATCATGTCGCCTTTTGGAAGGGTGTTCAGATTACTGAATAAAGTTCCTTTCTCAATCTTCACAATCTGTTCATAAATAAAATTTACTATTAAAAGGTAGAATTCGCCCATCTTCACATAATCTTCATAAAACTCTTGTTTATTTGGACTGAATCTAAACAGCATAAGTTTTTTTACTTTTGAATTATATAAAGCACTTCCTTCTCGGAAGTATTTTTTTTGCACTTAGTACAACTTTGTTCGCACAAACAGGTGCAATAAAAGGTATTGTACAAACCGAAGACTCAGAGAAAATATCTGATGCTAACATCTATTTGAATGAATCGAAATGGGCAATTTCTGATGTCAATGGCTCATTTGAAATAGGTGCAATTCCTGAAGGAACTTACACCATTACAATTGGAAAAATCGGATATCGATCTTTTGAGAAAACTATTTTCATAGATTCTAGCGAGGTATTAGAACTCGAAATAACTCTATTTCCTCAAATCTACCAAGGTAATACCGCTGTAGTAACTGCAACTCGGTCTTCACAAGATATTGAAAGTGTTCCGATTTCGGTGGATGTAATCTCAGAAGAAGAAATTCTAAACTCTGCTTCCAATTCCCTCAGAGATATTTTATTAGAGCAAGCAGGCATTTCACTATCACCTGGTGAAGATAATGCGATCCAGATTCAAGGATTTGAGTCTGATTATACCTTAGTTTTAATTGATGGTCAGCCTCTTATTGGGCGAATTCGAGGAGCTTTTGACGTGAGTAGGATTAATACGTCAAATATTCAACAAGTTGAGGTTGTTAAAGGTCCTTCTTCAGCTTTGTGGGGAAGTGATGCTCTTGCCGGTGTTATTAATATCATCACAAAAAAACCAACGCAGGATTTTTCGGGAACAGCATTTACAGAGATTGGTTCAAGAGCCACTTATAATGCTGGAAGTTCCATCTCTTTTAATAAGAACAAACTTAATGGAAGCGCCGGATTTTCTGTTGATGGAAGTGAAGGATTTGATTTGAGCGATGAAGAATTCGGAAATAATCAAAATCCATATGATAATTTCACCATAAACACTTCTATCGGGTACTCTTTTTCTGAACTTACTTCCGTTTCATTAAACGGAAGATATTTTAAGAATTCATTTTCAGGCCAAACATTAGCAAGTATTTTAGGCCAAAATATTGCAGTTGATGAAGATGGATGGCAGGAAGACCTTTCGTTTCAGCTACAACTAAACACTTCCCCATTCAGTCGATTTGATACAAAAGCAATTCTTTATTCAACTAGATATGAAGACTTTTCTGAAACTATTTTCACTGATCTTAATGAAGACGATATTATTAATAACAACTTTCAAGGGTTAGACAAAGCTGAAATCCAGAACAATTATATTTGGCTTAACAACCATATTTCGACTTTTGGTTTTGGTGCTACTAAAGAATTTGTTAATGCTGAACGTTATCAGGGAAAGAGAAACCAGGAAGGATCATTTATTTTTGGCCAGCACCAATTTCTGTTTGGCAATAAATTTAACCTTACCACAGGTGCCCGACTTGATAATCACTCTGCCTATAATTCATATTTAAGCCCTAAAATATCTGCGAAATATGATTTATCTGAAAACCTTTCGTTTCGCGCATCTTGGGGAAAAGGATTCAAAGCCCCTGATTTACGAACCCTCTATTTAAATTTTGATAATGCTGGAAGTAGTTATCGAGTTTTTGGGGTTGAAAATATTGGTTCGGAACTCGAAGAATTTGAATCGAATAATGCGATAGCACAGTATTTCAGAAATCCTTCTACTCTGAATTCATTAGATCCAGAGTATTCTTCTGCCATAAATGTTGGATTAAGTTATAAATTCTATTCAGACCAGATCATTGGAAAGGTAAACGCTTTTCGAAATAACGCACGTAATTTAATTGAAGCTATTGAAGTAGCCCGCCTTAACGATAATAGCGGAATCTATGGCTACGTAAATATCAATAAAGCAAGAACACAGGGTATTGAGGCAGAGCAAAGCTTTTTGTTGGATGAAAGTATATCTATCTCGATTGGCTATCAATATTTAGAAGCTATTGAACTAACCTCAGACACTTTAACTGTTATCGAAAACGGAAATGTTGTGCGTAATGAAGTTGAATCTGAAGTCCCGTTAGCTAAGCGACCTAAGCATTCCGGAAGTGTACGGCTAATTTATGAAGAGCCTTTCTTTGGTACTGAATTATCTATCCGTGGAATTTTGAAAAGTAAATATTTTTATAACGACGATAACGTAAATAAGAAAGCCGATTCCGACGAATACGCAAATGCCTATTCTATTTGGAATATCAATATAGCGAAACAGTTTGATCGAGGTATAAGGGCACAATTTGGTGTGAATAACTTGTTTAATCATACCGATCAAGAGTTCTTACGGTATCAATCTGGCGCAACATTTTTCACAAAAATAACCTTTGAATTCTAACTCAATAAAAATAATGAGACGACAATTATTAACACTATTCATCTTAACTACTGTACTCCTTACCGCATGTTCTGAGAATGATTCAGATGTGGTAACTTTTACAGGCGAATTTCAAACCGCTACCGATATTCAAGCCGGAAACAATGGGAACTATACATTTTATGATTTAAACACTAACTCAGCTGTTACCGATTCAACATCCATTACATGGGATTTAGCATTTACTGATGACGGAAGAGGTGGATTAGAAATTCTAACCAATAATGGAACAAGTGGACCTGGAAATGGCGGTGCAATTGTTCTGGATGTAGACATTAATTCTATTACTGAAGTACCGAATGATGATCAATTTTCAGTTGATACAGGTGCTTCACTTGCTATTACTTCGGTACCTGATGTAGCAGGAAGTTGGTTTATTTATACTAGTCAATCAATTGAGCCTAATTTTGCGATTCTTCCAAAAGAACCTCACACTATTTTGATACGAACTGGTGAAGGGGATTACGCCAAATTAGAAATCATAAGTTACTATGAAGGAAATCCTGACACTTCTACTCCAGAGTTTGCAAATATGATGACCCGACCTGCAGGGGGATATTATACATTTAACTTTGAAGTATTGGATTAACTACCTATATGTTATTTATAATAGGCGAAGGGATTTTCTCTTCGCCTTTTTTTTGCTCTAAATTTGCTAGTTGATTTAGTTTTTACTTTTTGTTTTGTGAGGTTCGTTATCAGCTTCTTAAGAATATACTTCCCATCTATTGTCTCACTGATAAAGCAACTTCTATTTACTTAAACTGAAGTTAAACACAAACAAAACTCATTAAAAAGAATACAGAACCATTGATTGAACTAAATAGTAAGATTTCACATAGACAAATGATTTGATATGGGGCTTTTTTTTTGAATAAAAGTTCTTAATTTAGAAACAGTCTAAATTAAAATAACATATACACTCACTCATTTATGTCCTTTAAAAGCTCACTCAAGCAACAATGGCAAAAGCTTAAAGAAGAATCCCCAAAATTAAGAATTAAAGATGCCGCACAAAGGCTTGGAGTTAGTGAAGTAGAACTCCTATCTACTCAAGAAAATGTTACAAAGCTAAAAGAAGATTGGTCAGGTTTATTTAAAGCTGTCGAATCTCTCGGATATGTTATGGCACTCACCAGAAATGAGTCGGTAGTACATGAGAGAAAAGGAGAGTATCATAATATTAGTTTTGAGGGACATGTAGGATTAGTACTTGATCCGAATATCGATTTAAGAATATTTCAAAACCGGTTTGGTTTTGCATATGCAATACCTGTAGAAAACCCACGAGGAAAGCTGCTGAGCATTCAATTTTTTGATAAACATGGAACTGCTGCTCATAAGATTTATTTGATGAATGAAGATCATATTGATGATTATTATGCATTAGTCGAAACCTTCAAACACGAAGACCAAACTTCTGAACTGGAAGTTGCTCCCAAAAAAGAATCTTCACCACAACCAAGTGTTGAACCTATTGATAAAGATGCTCTGCTTTCAGATTGGGCAGAGTTAAAGGATACTCATGATTTTTATCCTTTATTGATGAAACACAAAGTTGAACGAACCCAAGCTCTTAAATTAGCAGAAGGTACTTTTACTCAAAAAGTAGCCAATGCATCTACTGAAACAATGCTTTTAAAAGCTGCGAAGCAAAATGTCTCTATCATGGTTTTTGTAAGCAGTGGACCTGTTATTCAAATTCATACTGGAGAAATTGAGCATGTAAAAAAAATGGATGCATGGCTAAATGTTCTTGATCCAGAGTTTAACCTTCATCTAAGAGAAGATCATATTGCTCACTCATGGATTGTCGAAAAACCAACCGATGATGGTATTGTTACCTCCTTAGAAATTTTTGATAGCAATTTGAATAATATTGCCACCTTTTTTGGCGCTCGCAAACCAGGAATCCCTGAATTGGAAAGCTGGAGAAATCTTGTTTCAGAACTTAAGGCTGAATCGGTTTTATCATGATAAGAATAGTATTAGCTAGCTTATTTTTTCTTGGATCACTGGAACATGTAAACGCTCAAACCATCGTTGAAAGTGCTGATGGTGTTTCTGTTTCTATTGAAAATACAAATCGTATAATCACTATTGGAGGTTCCATTTCTGAAACTGTCTTTGCATTAGGGCAGGGAAAACTAGTTGTTGCTACAGATCAATCAACAACTTATCCTAGTCAGGTATTTAAATTACCAAGAGTTCCTTATGTAAGAAATTTAACCTCAGAAGGTATTCTATCTCTTAATCCAACCTTGATTCTTGCTAGTGATGATGCTAGCCCTGTTTCAGCAATTCAACAAATTAGAGATGCAGAAGTTGATTTAGTGCTACTTAAAAAGAATGAGTCATTAGAAGGTGTAATTCAAAATTTAAAAACTATTGGTGCCATTTTAAATGAAGAAGAAAAAGCCTCTGAATTAATTCAGTTAAATACAGAACAATTTAAAAAAGCTGAAGAATTGCGCTCCTCTTTTTCCAATCAACCAACGGTTATGTTTATACTCTCAGTTCGTGGAGAAAACTCGTTTATGATTGCTGGAAATAATACTGCGGCAGCTTCAATAATTACACTTGCTGGTGGTAAAAATGCTTTTGATTCTTTTGAAGGTTATAAGAATGCCAGCATGGAATCTATACTGACTGCAAATCCTGATTTTATACTGGTTTTTCAATCCCGTTATGATGAAATAATCCGTGGTGTGAAAAATTCTCCGGGAGTTAACGTAACTACTGCAGCACAAAAAGATCAGATTATTGGTATGGATGGGAATTTACTCCTTGGTTTTGGACCTCGTTTTGGTTCTGCTATTCTGGAATTGATGCAAAGAATTCATCCTGAGGAAAAAGTAACTCCATAGTGTTTTTATCAACGGTTTCTATTGCTGAATCAAACTGGATTATAAAGAACAGAAGACAAGTAATTACGTTACTCGTTCTTTTTATAGTTCTTCTATTTTTTTCTGTCTTGTCTATCGGCATGGGACCTGTTTCGATTGCGCCTTCTGTAGTTCTAAAAATACTTGTGAGCAAGCTTGGTTTGATAGAGCTTAATGATACTTTTTCACAATTTTCTGCTATTGTGTTTAGTATTCGTCTGCCCAGAATAATCATGGCTATTTTAGTAGGAGCAACACTCGCAATATCAGGTGCAGCTCTTCAGGGTTTATTCAGAAATCCATTGGCAGATCCTACTCTTATCGGCGTTTCAAGTGGTTCTGCATTAGCAGCAGCGGCGGTCATCATTTTAGGGGGGAGCTTTACAGCTTTGCTACCCAACTTTATTGCTTCAATGCTCCTTCCAATTTCTGCTTTTTCAGGAGGATTAATAGCAACTTGGTTGGTTTACATAATTTCAACTCAGTATGGTAGAACCAGTGTTACAACTATGCTTTTAGCTGGAATAGCTATTAATGCTCTTGCAGCAGCTGGTATTGGATATTTGATCTTTACTGCCAATGACACTCAAATCAGAGATATCACTTTCTGGACTCTAGGAAGTATCGGGGGATCCGTTTGGAACACAGTATTTAAAACTGCTCCTTTTTTATCTCTTTCAATAATAGGTCTGTCTTTACTATCACGACAAATGAATTTGATGTTACTCGGAGAAACAGCGGCTAAACATCTTGGAATGAATACCGAACGTATCAAAAAACTAGTCATTTTATTAGCTGCTTTAGGAATTGGTACTGCAGTTTCTGTAAGTGGAATTATTGGCTTTGTAGGATTAGTAGTTCCGCATTTACTCCGCTTATTTATAGGTCCTGATCACAGGTTCTTAATGCCTGGTTCCATTTTACTTGGGGCACTCTTGTTACTTTCAGCAGACTTTTTTGCAAGAATGGTCGCAATTCCTGCAGAACTTCCAATTGGAATTGTAACCGCAACTATTGGGGCTCCATTCTTCCTATGGTTACTCATTAGAAACCGTTCTACCGCCGAATATTTATGATAAAAGTAGATGATATATCTGTGAAATTACCATCAAAAAAGGTGTTGGTTCACGGCGTTTCTCTAATTGTTAAACCTGGAACCGTTACAGCTATTGTTGGCAAAAACGGGGCTGGGAAATCAAGTCTATTAAAAGCAATTTGTGGCGATATAAAAAAGACAAAAGGAGAAATTTATTTCGAAGATCAACCAATTTCGAATATCGATATTAGTGATCTCGCCAAAAAAAGAGCCGTTATGTCTCAAAAAACGACCATTGATTTTTCCTTTACGGCACAGGAAATAGTAGCTCTTGGTAGAAACCCGTTTTGGGGGACTGTTACTTCAACAGAAGATGAAAGAATTGTTCTCAAATGCATGGAAAAAGCTGATGTAATACATCTGAAAGATCAAACTTTTACCACACTTTCTGGGGGAGAACAGCAAAGAATACATTTTGCCAGAGCTTTAGCCCAAATATGGAATTCAGTTGAAAAAAAAGAGCCGTCATATCTCCTCTTAGATGAACCTCTTGCTAGTTTAGATGTAACTCACCAACATGAAATGATGCAGGTACTTAGGTTCTTAAGCGCACATCAAGTTGGAATACTAATTGTTGTTCATGACCTCAACTTAGCGGCTCAATATTCGGATCAAGTTCACATTCTAAAAGATGGAAAAACTGTTGTATTTGGCTCTCCGTTTGAAGTATTTACAGAAAAAATAATAGCACAAGCTTTTGACTACCCTGTAAGTATTATTCCTCATCCAAAAATAAGATGTCCATTGATTATTGCTTCCGGAAGTCCAACTTAATTTGACGTAACCAAAAAAAAGAGCGTTATTTATTTGATTAACTCTCTTATATGAAGCTGATTTTTACCCTATTTATACTTTTTTATACCTCTCAACTATCGTTTGCACAAAATGAAATTGCCCGAGAACGTAGCTCATTAAAAGGAATTCAGGAGCTTGGAATTGTAGTGAATGTTGAACAACCTATCGGACTAAGCAACGAAGCACTTCATACTAAAATAATTCGAAAAGCTATTGAAGAGAATTTTTCTGATCTCCCAATTTCTATTTTATCTGATAAAACCCTTCGAGAATCTGATGAGTTTCCAATACTTCATGTACATATCAACATTATGAGAGCTTCTAATCGAACTTATCCCTTTTCTATCGAGATCAATCTCTATCAACCTGTAAAACTGGTTTTGAATAGAGATTTGCAATCAATGGCTTCAACCTGGAACAAAGGTCAGCTTGGAATTGTAACGGAAAATATGCTCCATGTTATAGCTGAAGAAGCGGTGTACATTTCTAATCTATTTAAAGATGAGTTTACCAAGATAAATTTATGAATATTGAGGAATACAGAGACTTTTGTCTTTCTTTTGCAGGAGTATCAGAAGGCTTTCCATTTGGTAGTCAAACGCTCGTTTTTAAAGTAATGGGCAAAATGTTTGCCTTAACCGACATTGACACTTTTGAATTTATAAATCTTAAATGTGATCCTGAAAGAGCTATCATTCTGAGAGAGCAGTATGAAGAGATTAAACCTGGTTGGCATATGAGCAAAATACATTGGAATTCGGTTTTCACTCATGGAACTTTAGACGATGAATTCATTAAAGAATTAATCATACATTCATACGATATTATTATATCTGGTTTACCAAAAAAGAAAAAAGATGAGCTTAATTCTCTACGGTAGAATGCTTTTGTTTGCCAGGCAAGAAACGACCAAAAGTTTTCTTTAAAAACCACCAAAAAAACTTACGCTGTCCAAATAATGTCCCATAAATAATTAATAGAACATTATAAAGCGGTAGTATAGTTACGATCCAGATAATCGAACGTAACCAAAAGGGCATATTAGGGGTGACTCCGAGAATATCAAAAACAAATTCCTTAGCATACATAGCTGTAGTACCCGTACAAGCAAACACAATTAAAATGACAAGCACTTGCCAGTTGCTTTCAATTTGCCAACGCTTTTTTAGTTTGTTGATTAATTTCATTCAGTGATTGATTTAAAAGCTTTGAAAATAGCGTATTAATAGCTCTAATGAAGTGAAATAATTATGGGATTCATATTTTTACAACCAAACAATCAGAAATATCTTGCAATTCCCTTTCGGGGCAAGTAGTTTCCGATAAATAAGGAAGGACTTGAGTTACACTAAAAGATTGCGGGTTAAGAATGCGTAAATACGTGATGGAAGCCATTGGTACATTCTTTTTAGCTATTGCCATGGGGCTTACAGGAAATGCGTTGGCTATAGGATTAATGCTTGCAGCTATGATTTATACAGGAATGCATATTTCGGGTGCTCATTTTAATCCAGCTGTTTCATTTGCTTATTTTATTCGTCGTAAAATTACCCTCAACACATTTTTGGGATATTTGATTAGCCAATCTCTTGGAGCATTCGCCGCTGCCGGAGTAATCCTTTTTCTCGCAAATGACGTCTTTTATCTGGAGCCTCCGGTTTCTACAGATATTTATGAACAAGGAATTACTGAGCTCCTTTTAACGATGGCGTTGGTACTCACCTATTTAAATGTCGCGTCAACTAAAGTACTTGCTTCAGGTAAATCATATGGACTTGTAATTGGTCTAGTTTTATCGGGAATGATTTATCTAGGCTTCAATATATCCGGTGCTGTTTTTAACCCAGCTATTTCAATTGGAACATCAGCCGTAGATTTTCTCGCTATCCAGGGCGCTTCATTCCAGTACATTCCACTTTATACTATCGCACCAATAGCTGGTGGCACGTTAGCAACTCTTCTCTATCAATATCTGAATGATTAAATAGTTACAAGGTCAAGGCTAAAGTAAAAGATTGAGCCCTTACCTGGATTACTTTTTACAAAAATATCTTTTTGGTGAGCATTCAGTATTCCTTTTACAACGGCTAGTCCAAGACCTGTTCCACCCTTATCTCTAGAGCGCGCTTTATCAGTTCTATAAAAGCGATCAAATAACCTTTCCAAATGTTCTTTTCCAATTCCAATTCCCGTATCTGACACAGAGATTTCAACCAGATTACTTTTATGTGAACAGGAAACTTTAATCTCACCTTTTGTAGTATATTTTACTGCATTTGTAATCAGATTGTCCAGAACCTGCTCAATTTTATCTCTGTCAGCTTCAACCATACTGCTTTTTGATTCTGCTAAATATAGTTTGATGTTTTTTTCTGAAGCGAGCGGTTTGTACGTTTCTACAACTTCTTGTGCAACCTTGGATACATCGAATTTTGTTTTATTGATATAGCTTTCATCGTAATCATATCGCTGAATCGACTTTATATCCTCAAACAATCGCACTACACGCTGAACTTGTTTTTGAGCAGTAGCCATATATTGTGATTTTTTCTCGGGATCCAGATTAGGTACTTGAATCATTTCTAATGACCCGGAAATAGTATGAAGGGGATTTCGAACTTCATGGGCGATATCAGCAAAAAATTGATTCTGTTTTTCATTTGCGATCTTAAGCTTCTCATTATCTGCTTTAAGTGTTCCAGCCATCTTATTTAGTGATTCACCTAACATTCCGAACTCATCTCTTCGACTTATGTTAATCTCTCTGTCAAGATTCCCGCCTGCAATATCTAATGCTACTTCATTTAGTTGCTTTATGGGTTTAGCTATATATCTGGCAAAGAAAAAACTAACTATTATAACCACCAGAATTGACCCAATCATTGCACCATAAATCAAGTGGCGGATACTTACTTCTGCGCCGTATAAATCGTCTTTATATTGGCTTATTCTCAGATATCGTGCACTGGATTCATTCTTATCAATTTTTCTGAAAAAAATTATTTTACCTAAGTCTTCCTCATTAATAAGTACTTGCGGTTCCGTTGTATCTAGCTTTTGGATTAAGTCGTTTGTTAAATCTTCTCTAGGGTTGTAAAATCTGTGGGCTGGGTCTGGGGCAAAAGCTATTTTATTACCAATAGAATCAAAAACGGCTACATCATACCCTGTTAACTCAGAAACAAAGGAAACTTTCTCCCAGAGTTCATCATTACTTGATTCCTCTTCTAACGACTTAGAAATGGTGAATGCATCATTTTCAAACTTATGAATGGCTTCATCCAATAAAAAAGAGCGAATGCTTAAAATGGCATACGAGCTAATTACAATCACACCAATTGAGAGGAGAGTAATATAAACGAAAGCTAGTTTAGCTTGTAAATTCATGAATGAAGATAATCGCGATTAAAACCGTAGCCTACACCTCTATAGGTTTTGATTAATTTCCCTTCGTCTTTCATTTTTATTCGCAGGTTTTTGATGTGAACATCCACTGTACGATCAAAAATATACTTCTCTTCATCAGTAATATGTTCTAAAATTTCATGCCTACTATATACCAACTTCGGATGCTTAAAGAATAACTCTGCTATAATATATTCCGTATGGGTCAAGTCAATCTTCTTTTCAAAAATATACATCTCTTTCGTATCTACATCTAAGTACACATGATCGTATTGCAACCAGTTACTTTTTTCTGGATTCTGCCTTCTCAGCTGACTTTCAACATGTGCTTTTATCAAGTTCAAGCTTGCAGGTTTCTTTATGTAATCATCTCCCCCAAGTTCTAAACCTTCTATTTCATCTTGTTCCTCATCTCTCGCCGTTAAGAATAAAACCGGTATTTCATTTACTACGGGGTGTTTACGAATATGAGAACATATTTCTTTACCATCATGAAAGGGTACCATAATATCCAAAATAGCTAACTCTAGTTCATTAGCATGATCATCAATAATACTTAGTGCTTCTTTACCATCTTTAGCCCAATAAACATGATATTCATTGAGCTCTAAAAAATTTGCCAGCATTTCGCCAGACTCTATTTCATCTTCAACGAGTAGCAGAGTATGTTTATAATTCATTTTTACTTGAAGTTTAGAAATTGATTAAGTTCACTTAAAAGTACACAGAATGAACTACAAAAATAACATTGTATGGATAACAGGTGCATCTTCTGGAATTGGTGAAGCTTTTGCTCGTGCTTTTTTTAAAGAAGGAGCAAAACTCATCCTGTCTTCACGCCGAATAGAAGCATTAAATGAAGTTAGAGAGGCATTAGGTGGCAATGCAAGTAATTGCTATATCCTACCACTTGATCTTTCAGATTCAGAATCACTTCCTATAAAAGCTGAAGAAGCACTTAAAGCTTTTGGTACGATTGATGTTTTAGTTAATAATGGTGGCATAAGCCAGCGCTCATTATTTGCTGAAACCAATATGGAAACCATTCGAAAATTGATGGAGGTGAACTTCTTTGGTTCTGCGGAATTGACACGAGCTGTACTTCCTTCAATGATGGAACGTAAATCAGGACATGTTATAGTAACAAGTAGTGTCGCAGGAAAATTTGGAACCAAATACAGATCTGGATATGCCGCAAGTAAGCATGCGCTTCAAGGCTTGTTTGATTGTATTCGACAAGAGATGTACGAATATAATATATCCGTAACGATGGTTTGCCCAGGGCCTATTAAAACGAGTATCACTCAAAATTCCCTAACAGCTGATGGAAGTGATTTTGGTAAAATGGGTGATCTTCACAAAACAGCGATGGATGCTGATGAAATGGTTTCCCGTATTTGGAATAAAATCAAAAAAAGAAAAGAAGAGATTTATGTATCCAGTCCTAAAGAGAAACTGGCGTTATTAGTAAAGCGAATTTCTCCAAGATTACTGAATTTCATTTTGAAGAATAGTAAGGTTACTTAACCCAACCTTCTTCGCTTATTCAAATAAGCCAATAAAGCCTGATCAAACTGACCTTCGGTGTCGATTTCCTCAAAATCTATTTCGAATTCGCTACACGCCATTTTAAACTTGTGGGTGTATTCTGCAACTTTGGCTTTGTAGTCGTCCCGAATTTGAGCTGGAATTACCTCAATTTCAGCATCCGATTCCATGTCTTCAAATACAAATCGTGTTTCTGCAAAATCCAGTTCTCGCTCACTTCTTTTTTCGAGCACGTTAAATAGTAGCACTTCATGTTTTCGATGCCGTAGATGCTTAAGAGCTGAAATCAACGCATCATGTTCTTCTACATTTTCGAATAAGTCGGTTATGATTATAACCAAACTTCTATGATTGAGTCGCTCGGCTACTTCATGAATTACTTGCGCAGATGCTGTCTTTCTTTTTTCTTCATCATTCTTTTCTTCACGAATCAGCTGTTTTTCAAGCTCTATGTAAATCTGCCGAAGGTGAGCGTAAGTTCCTTTTGCAGGAATAAATGTCTCAACTTTGGTATTGAACGGAATTAAGCCGCTTGCATCTCGTTGGCGATGCATTAGATACAATAGTGAAGCCGCGAAATGTGCCCCATACCTAAGTTTACTCCACTCACCAAAATGCTTGAAATACATTGATGAGCTTGTATCCAAAAGTACATAGCACCGAAGATTTGTCTCTTCCTCATATTGCTTCACATAAAAACGTTCTTTCTTTGCGTACTGTTTCCAGTCAACATGTTTGAAATCATCACCAGGATTATATGGTCGGTGTTCTGCAAATTCTACACTAAAACCGTGGTATGGACTCCGGTGTAATCCGGAAATGAATCCTTCTACAATTTTTTTAGCACGAAGTTCAAGAGAAGAGAGCTTCGAAAGTATGTCGGGCTTTAAAATCATGTTGTATGGTAAAGCTAATTACAGAGAAATTGAACTTTTTTTGAATTGGAACCGCTTCCCGTTGTTTTAACTGCATTTCCTTCACATAAACTTCTCATAAAGAGGATAACCTTAGTTTAAAGAATAAAAATAGAGGTTTTAAATAATCACTCACGTACTCATGAATTCCTTTTTTGGCTTTTCAAAAACCTATTTAGCTATCACATTATTGTTCATTGCTTCTCCATTAGTAGCCCAGAGCATCGAATCACCTAAAATAACTGTAAGTCCAGAAAAAGGGTTTTGGATTGAAAGTGCCGATGGATTTATGGGCTATCATATTGGGTTTCGGTTACAACAACAGCTTGTGTTAACCGCACATGATGGGCAAATTGAAGGAGAAGCTCTTGTACGTAGAGCTCGGTCATTATTTATGGGATATCTATTCCACAAAAAACTTGAGTATTTGATCCAGCTCGGAAAAGATAAAGGCAATGTTGTTCTATTAAATGCAGAATACCGTTGGAAACCCGATGCAAAAACCATGGTTTCTTTTGGTCAGTTTTTCCCTCCTGTAGGCAGAGAGTTTCAAACTATTTCGCAAAACCTCCAAATGGTAGATCGATCTGATGTAACACGATTCTTTTTTACTGACTACGACATCGGAATAGCATTTAGAAGAAGTTTCTCTCTTTCTGAAAACTTTGGCTTTAAAACAGCACTTGCAATTACCCATGGAGAAGGGAAAAATGTTTCTACTGCGCCAGGAGCCTGGGCTTATATGGGAAGATTTGAAGTTCTTCCTTTTGGAATGTTTAATGCCAATGGCGATTATTCTGAAAGTGATTTATTCAGAGAAAAAACACCTAAGCTTTCCTTAGGGGTAGCTTATTATCTAAACAATGATGCCTACACCAAACTTGGAAATATAGCCTGGGACGGAATGGAAGATGACATCATGGAATATTATTTCGATGCCGTTTTCAAGTATAATGGGTTTTCAATTCTATCTGAATATATTCATCGCTCTATTGATAATGAAAGAATCATGATTTCTCCAACAGAGCACTTATTTTCGAACAAAGCAAGTGGTGAAGGGTTTTATATTCAAGGAGGTAAATTTATCTCAAAGTATATTGAGCCAACTTTCAGGGTTAGTTTTTTAAATCCGAATGACGAAAATCATAATGATTCAGGGAAGTTTATTCGAAAAGAAAAATATATTCTTGGTTTAAATTATTTCTTTGTAGGTCATCATATAAAATTTCAAACCCAACTAGGATTTGTTGAAGAAGATTTTCTTAATCAGAATTCGAGAACTTATATTGAAATTCTTTCTCAATTTAGCATAAGTTTTTAAGAACGAGGGTAATAAAAGTGAAAGTAAACAAAAAACAACTCGCTGGATTAATCATTGGAATCATTGGGCTAATTATCCCATTCTTTCTGAACATTGAAGGTCTTTCGTATGCAGGCCATGTAGCTCTAGGAATTTTTTTACTTGCCGCTGCCTTTTGGATGTTAGAACCTGTACCTATTTATGCCACTTCAGTCCTAGTTATTTTACTTCAAATTCTTTTGCTTAGTAAAGAAGGCTTTATTTTTACATCGGTTACAGAATCATACATCCCCGACGCTTATACTGCGTTTATCGGAACTTTAGCAAATCCAATAATCATTCTTTTTTTAGGTGGTTTTGTACTTGCTGATGCAGCTGTTAAATACAATCTGGATAAAAATCTTACGCGAATTCTACTTCGTCCATTTGGAAGTCAGCCAAAATTTATTGTACTGGGTTTAATGGTTGTTACAGGTTTACTGTCTGCCTTTATGAGCAATACAGCGACAACCGCAATGATGATGACGGTTATCATCCCTATTATCGTGCAACTTGATAAAGCGGATCCACTTAAAATCGGATTGGCTCTATCTATTCCTTTTGCAGCAAATATTGGTGGAATTGCAACACCGATAGGAACTCCCCCAAACGCTGTAGTAATCGGCGCCCTATCTCAGCAAGGAATCAATATACCATTTGGAGAATGGATGGCTCTTGCTGTACCTCTTGTGGTAATCGCTCTCCTTTTTGCCTGGTTTTTACTTATTCGCATGTTTAAGCCAGATACCGATTCCATTTCGATTGATATGAGTGGAAAATTTAACACCTCAAAAAATGCAATCATACTTTATGTAGCATTTGGGTTAACGGTTTTATTTTGGGTTACCGAAAGTTTCCACGGAGTTAAAAGTGCAATTATTGCTTTAGTACCCGTTGTATTTTTAACACTTACAGGAGTAGTAACAAAAGAGGATATTAGAAAACTTCCCTGGGAAGTTTTATGGTTAGTTGCGGGTGGTATCTCATTGGGCATTTCCATGAAAAGTACTGGTCTTGCCGAATGGATCGTAGGAAGTATTGAATGGAGTGCCTTTGGTGCTATCACTTTACTTGTTGTATTTAGTGCTGTTGCGGTACTGATGTCTAATTTTTTATCTAATACGGTAACAGCTACACTCCTAATTCCCCTTGCTGTTAGTCTTGCCACATCTGGAGTAGCTGGTGAAGGATTTAACCTAATTATTGTAAGTCTAGTGATTGGTGTAAGTGCAAGCATGGCAATGATGCTTCCAATTTCTACTCCACCAAATGCAATAGCAATGAGTACTGGAACCATTGAAACCAAAGATATGGCAAAAGCAGGAATTTCAATTGGAGTTTTTGGGATTGTACTAGTTGTACTTTACGCCATTTTTTACTGGCCATTAATGTTAAATTGAGAGGAAATCATGGATCATCAAATATATATTTTAGTAATTGAGGACGAACTAGAGGTGATGGATGCTCTTATCAAAGATCTCGAAGAATTTGAGCAAACCTTTCCAATCGAATCGGCAAATAATACCGATGAAGCGAATTTAGTTGTTAATCAAATTTATGAGTCGGGCAATGAGATCGGACTTATCCTTTGTGACCATGTTTTACCTGGCGAAAATGGTGTAGATTTTTTGATTAGTCTTGAATCAAGAAAAGAGTTTCACAAAACGAGAAAAGTGCTCGTTACTGGTCAGGCTGGACTTGAGGATACCGTCAAAGCTATTAATAATGCTAATTTAAATCATTACATCCCAAAACCATGGACCAAGGAAGGATTCCAAAAAGTGGTAGTTAACCAACTTACCGACTTTATCATTGACAAAAAATATAATCCTTTAAAGTTTATGGCTACACTTGATGCTGTTCGATTAGCAGAAGCCATGAGAAATAATACGCTAACGGATAATTGATGCTGAAAGGATTTCAGAAAGCGGACCGCAAAGAAGTATTGTCACTTATCAACCGAACTGTTGATGAAACGCCCGAACTTCAATCTTTAGTTGTTCATTTTAATCCAAAAGATATTCTTTTTAAAGAAGGCGATACTCTTTCATATTTGTATTTATTACTAGATGGCACTGTATCATTAAGTCATAAAAAAGAAGATCTTTCTTCGTTTGAGGTTTTGAAATTGCAGCCCGGCCATTTTATAGGAATCGTTGCTTTTAATACTGGAAATAATTCTCTAACCACCGCTACTTCTATCGAAAAAATAAAAACGTTGCGGTTTGGACAGGATGATTTTGAGAAATACTTAAACCAACACCCTTCCCTTCGCTCTCCACTCCAGCAGCTGATGATGAGTAATATGACTGAGCGATTTAAGGTAAATCTGGAACTTGAATCAAGGTTACATACCCTAAATCATACCTTGGAAGAAGAAGGGGATGAACTTAAAGAAGCTTATCAGCAACTGGAAGATTCCCATCAAAAACTGGTACATCAAGAGAAAATGGCCACACTTGGTGAACTTGTTGCCGGATTTGCTCATGAAGTCAATAATCCTGCCTCTTCGTTGCTTCGCTCGTCAGAATCTTTAATAGCTAATTTTCTAGAACACTCTGATAAGAACCCTTTAGGGCAAATGTTTCAATTAGGGTTAGAGTCTGCGCCATTAAGTAGTACAGAGATAAGAGCGCGCATGATTCAGGTTCAGAAACGATTTCCCTGGGTTTCTGAACGATCATTGATACGAAAGCTGGCTCAAATATCTGATAAAGGATATGAGATTATTGAGTCGGTTAGGAAGAAAATCCCCGTTAAATCTCTTGTACAACAACATGAAGCTGGAAAGTTTATCCATAATATTCAACTGTCGAGTGAACGAATTGCCAACCTTGTAAAGAGTTTGAAAAGTTATAGTCGGCAAGATCAAAATGAAGCGGAAGAAGTTGATATCCGAAATGGAATTAATGACACAATCTTGGTGCTAAGCAATCGACTTAAATTTCTGAACTTAGAATTAGATTTGAAAGAAATTCCAAAAACTCAGGTCAAACTCGGAGAACTAAATCAGGTTTGGACCAATATTATTGTGAACGCCTGTGATGTTTTGCCTAACGGTGGCGCCTTAAAAATAGCTACTAAAACGGAAGGTGAACATGCTATAATTATTGAAATTTCTGATAATGGTCCCGGAATACCTGAACAACTCATTGATCGCATTTTTGAACCGAACTTTACTACTAAAAATCAGGGCGCAAAATTTGGGCTAGGTTTAGGTCTTGCTATCTCAAATGAAATAATTCGCCAACATGGGGGCTTTATTAGGGTTTCTAATAAAAAAGATGGCGGCGCAAAATTCGAAATACTATTACCAGTTAAGAATAGTTAGGTTTACAGAACTTTAGATCCTTGAAGAACCTTCCAAATAAAACAGGAACTACTGATTCAATTTTCTGTCTTTAAATGGTGATTTGAAAGTTAAAAAGTCTATTTTTTTAGCATGAAAAATTTATTCGTTCTCTCCCTACTTTTTTTATCCTTAACCGCCCAAGCTCAAACATCGATTGGAATTGAGTCGCACATATACCCTGCAGGTGTTATTCCTTCAATTCGATATGATTTAGGAATTACTGAAAACCTGACTTTCAATTCAAGGATTGGATATAAATTTACCAATCGAAGCGATTGGGGAAAACGCGATAATGAAGAAGGGCGAGGGTTTGGTTTTGGTTTAGGATTCGAGCAAACTAATTTTTTGGCAGAAAATCTTTCTCTAAACTTCAGAACCGATTTGTGGTTTATGAATATTGATTGGTATGAAGAACGAATTTTCGACTGTCCTGAAAATGCAAATTGCGCTCCCTATTTATCTGGTACTGGAAGTACCGACGTATTAGTCCTTCAACCTTCACTGGGATTTGCTTATCAATTCCCAGTTTCCAAGCAGTTCTTCTTTAAACCTTCGCTTTCTTTTGGATACGAAATCAATGTACACACCGAAGGTGAGGAAGTAGGAGGTGGAGCTATTTTGTTGTTAGGGGTTCAGTTTGGTTATTTCCCTTTCGCCAAATAATATAACTGCATAATCCGAAGTTCATCGTAACCAATCTGTTTATTCAATAAATCGTAAACGGGACGAAGCATTAATGGACTTTTCTTATCCATAGCTTTCATCACTTGGTCTCGCTGTCGATCTGATAAGTTCGAGGCTTCCAGAAGTCCTTCTAACCGAAGTTCGTTCTCTTCATCTAAAAACTTTTTAAGATGCATTAAAATGGTTACTTCTTTTACCCCGTGTTCTTCTGCTAATAGTTTTACCGAATAACCTTCATTAAAAGCTTCTCCTACAATTTCGTGCTTTTCAGAACTGGTAGTTTTCTTAATTCTTTTTTGAAGCGATTTTTGACGCTCCATAATGTCGTGTTCTGCTGTAAACGTTTTGATAATCCCTACAAATGCATCTCCAAACTTTTCTTTTTTAACTTTTCCAACACCATACAATGCTTCTAGTGCATTCTTGTTTTGAGGGAAATAATACGCCATTTCTATCAATGTGGTATCTGGGAAAATAGCGTATGGAGGGACATCATCGTCATCTGCCAATTGCTTTCGCTTAACTCGAAGTAGTTCGAACAACTCTTCATTATAGTCGTTCTCTACATCGCTTGATGTTCGAACTACCGTTTCCTCATCTATAGAAGTACTTGAGCGATCAAGTGTACCGAATACGTTTTCGTCTCCTTTTAATACAGAATGTCCTCGTTCTCCCATAATCAGGCTACCATATTCGCCTTTGCTGATGTAGTTCTGTCTCAAAAGTAATCTCGATAGTTGCGTCCATTGATCCTTCGACCATTCCAATCCAATCGCGTACGTTGATATTTGGTCATGCTCTTGTTCCAATACCTTTTGATTTTTTGAACCGCGAAGAATATCGATTACATGTCCTGCGCCAAACTGCTCTCCACTTTTAATCATACAGCTCATGAATTTCTGAGCCTGAATTGTCAAATCTTCCACATCATCATCTACAGAAAGACAGTTATCACACATCCCACATTCTTCTTTTGGATATTCTTCCCCAAAATAGCCTAACAAGGGTTTTCGCCTGCAATCAAGTGATTCTAAATATTTAACTAATTGTTTAAGGTGATTTTCTGCGACCTCTTTTTCATTTCCGTCTTTCTTATTAATGAAGTATTTAATCTTTTGAGTATCGGCATGGCCAAAGAGTAAAATACAATCAGAACGAAGACCATCTCGGCCTGCACGTCCAATTTGCTGGTAATAGGATTCAATATTTTGTGGCATATCAAAATGTACCACGAAGCGTACATTCGGCTTATTAATCCCCATCCCAAATGCAATGGTTGCTACAATAATCCGAACATCATCTCTAATGAACTCACGCTGATTGATGGATCTATCCCTTGAATTCAGTCCTGCATGGTAGGGTTTAACGGAGTAGCCTTCCTGATCTAGCAAAAAAGCAATCTCATCTACCTGACGGCGAGAAAAACAATAAATAATACCCGATTGATTTTTTCTTGTGTACAGGAAATCCAACAACTGATTTTCAGGATCCTTCTTGTCTGCAATCTTGAGAAACAAATTCTCCCGATCAAAGCTGGAAATAAATGCTTCTGAATCGGTAAGCTCTAAACTATGTTTAATATCTTCCTGAACACGTGGAGTAGCTGTTGCTGTAAGTGCAATACAAACTGCTTCAGGGAAATCTTTTCGAACTTCTGCCATTTGTCGGTACTCAGGGCGGAAATCATGCCCCCACTCGGAAATGCAGTGCGCTTCATCAATCGTGAAACAATCGATGGTAATCCCTGAAAGCATTTCACGAGTTTTCTCCATCATTAAAGTTTCGGGAGCTAAATACAGGAGTTTTACATCACCTCTCAATACTCGTTTTACGTTATAATCATATTCTTCTGGGCGAAGCGAGCTATTTAGGTATACAGCAGGAATATCGTATTCCCGAAGTTGCTCTACCTGATCTTTCATCAATGAAATTAATGGAGAAACGACAATGGTCATTCCATCGAAAATCATAGCCGGAATTTGGTATACAATTGATTTTCCTCCCCCTGTTGGCATAATCACCAACGCATCTTTTTTATTTAAAATCTGGGTAATCGCTGCTTGCTGTTGAAGACGAAAATTATCGTAGCCGAACGTCTCCTTTAAAATACTCTGCGCTTGTTGAATCATGTAGAAATTTGGACTCTATTCACTTTAACTAAGTATTTAAAATACCTAAGAAATCTATAAAAAGAGAGGCTTTATTATCAAAGTGTTAGATAGCTATTTTAATTTTGATGTTTAATATCGCTTAATTATCATCTTTTAGCTAAAATAGGTTGTTTGACTTAAGGACATAGTGGGTTAAGGGTTTTCGTCATTGTTGCTTCCCGGTAATTATCGGGATTAATTTTAAATAATTGAGAAAGCTATGTTCGGTATTGAAGCATTAGATGTAGTGATAGGGCTCATCTTTATTTATTTGCTCTTCAGTTTATTTGTGACAATTGTGAATGAAATGATTGTAAGTCTTTTTCAAATCCGGGGGAAAGAATTACAGTTTGTACTTTTTCAAATGCTGGGTTCAACATTATTGAAGTCGTTTTATGATAATGATCGAATAAAAAAAGGGATGATCAAATCTCGATTTAGATTTGCAAAAACTATTTATGACCCTCATAAAAATAAAGACATTACCGCTAGCGAAGAGAACCAAACCAATAATCGAAGTGTACTACCCAGCGAAATTGACTCCACTACTTTTGTAGAGATATTATATGAAGAGATTAAAAGCGAGCTCCTGAAATGTGAGGAGCCCATAAGAAAACTAATAGATTCGTCTAACCAAACTCCTTATACCTTCCAGTTTCTGATTAATGAATTAAGAGATCCCGCTAAGTTACAAATTGTACTTGATGCTGTAAGAAATAATCAAATTGAATGTGAAGTTTTAAAAAATGAGCGGATCAAAAAAATCTTACTGCAAGGAATTACCTCTGTAACCCACTTTCAAAATGAGTTAGGAAAATGGTACGATGAAATGATGTTGTTTCTTGTGGATTGGTATAAACGCAAACTAAAATATATACTTCTTTTTATTGGTTTTGTAATTGCGTTATCCTTCAATGTCGATTCCGTTTCCATCTTCAAAACTTTGGCAAACGACCCCGAGACAAGAGTTTTAATTGTAGAACAGGCCCAATCATATATTGATAATTATGAAAATGAAAATGGTTTCCCGGTAAAAAAAACTATTGGTTCAGAAGTAGTTGATAGCACAATAAAAGGAGGTTACGCATTACGAGTTTATCTAACTGATGAAGTGGAGGCCAGA
The DNA here is from genome assembly GCA_040222455.1 of Balneolaceae bacterium. Classification (GTDB taxonomy): domain Bacteria; phylum Bacteroidota; class Rhodothermia; order Balneolales; family Balneolaceae; genus RHLJ01. Next base: position 179,718 of record JAVKDD010000008.1, read on the forward strand.
TTTAAAAAAGATTCTGACTTTAAATTTATCAATACTGAAGATTCTACAATTAAAGCAGATTCGATAAAGAAAGAGATTTCAAAACAACTAAGCTCAGAGTATCCAACACTAGTAAAACTTGATAGTACATATCAGGCTTTAGATAGGTTGGTCGCTCAAGATATTAACCAAATTTCCTCTGTACTCGGTTTAGGTTGGAATAACCTAAAAAATGATCATCACTCCAATAAATTATTAGACTGGCTAATTAGAATTACAGGTTGGTTAATAACCGCAATTGCACTGAGTATGGGCGCCCCTTTTTGGTATGACCTTCTAAGAAAAGTGATCAATATTAAAAATGAGTTGAAAGGGAAATCAACAGGAAAAGAGAGGGTAGGTTAGTGAAAAAAAGGGTTATAAAAGACGAAGTTGTCATCAGATCCGATAAAGCTGAACGCGATGGAAAACGTAATGAGAAAGGAGTAATATTTAAGGGATTTGAAATAGAAGTGATTGAAACCCTAACCGGTGAAAAAATCGATGACAATAATGTCTGGTATAAAGATCGGAATGGGGACTTTTACTGGAGTGGTGGATTTGAAAATCCAAATATTAACGAAAGCCAGTCAAAATTAGATCATAATTTATTACCAGATACTAATTGCTCAAAAAATAACCTTATCGATCATTATGAGAATATTAAACCTATAATTTCAAACCTTGAATTAGACGACTTTTTTGGTCAAGGAATTAATATTGCGGTTCTTGATTCTGGAGTTTTTGAATCACATCCCGATCTAAAAAATTGTAGTAATTCCCAATTACTTGAATCACAGAATTTTCACCCTTCTTATCATTCCCCAGATGATTTAAATGGGCATGGTACACATATTGCTGGTTTGATAAGTGGAAATCCAGATAATGGAATTGGTGTAAAAGGTGTCGCTCCATTGGCTAAAATATGGAATCTAAGAGTTGCTGATGAGCGTGGAGATATTAATTCAGCTTCACTAATCAAGGCATTGGATTATATTTTAGCATCCGATCTGAAAATAGATGTAATCAACCTAAGTTTAAATACGCATCCTAATTACCTAGATAGTTTAAACCAAACGCTATCCAAGCTTTTTGATAAAGGTATTATATTAGTTGGAGCTGCAAATGATGCTAAAGAACAATTGATTGATTTTTGTTTTACACCTGCTGCTTCTCCCTATGTAATCTCTGTTGGTGCTTTTAAAAATGATTTTAGGTTGAATATGGGGGAAACACTTCATGAGACCTTAGATTATATAATGCCACTAACTAGTTATTGCTCTACTAGCATTGAGCAATCTGATTTTTATAAGTCTGACAAAGGAAGTAGTATGAATGTTGCTCTATTTTCAGGTATTGTCGCACGACTGCTTTCCAAATCAAAAATGAATGCAGTTGAAGTTATTCAAAGTATTGACGGCATTAGCCACTCTTTTAGTAACAATCTTCCTCTAACTAATTCAATGATCATCAAAAATGAAAACTCTACTTTTCGTTCTACTATCTCTACTAACATTTAATCTTGGTTACTCTCAAATTGCTTATTACGATGCCATTGAATTAGCTAAGCATTTAAATCCGGGTACCAATGATCTTAAACTTAGTTCAGAGGTGTTTGAAATACTTGATTTCTACCTTGATCCATCAAAAGAAAATACAAAAAAAGAACTTTTTGATGCTTTTGATCACATTTCGAATCCTCAGCGTGACCCCAATCCATTTATTAGCTTTAGTGGAACCATTCAATCTGCAGATGATGATGCAAATACAACCTTTGAAAATAAGATAGAATCTATCGCTTCTTCAGTATCTAGTTTTAATATTACTACTATCGCTGACGGTGCGGCTCAGTTTCTGGTTGAACGTGCTAAAGAAGAAATCATGCTTGCGTATTTTAGTGGATTCAAAAAGGTATTTGAAGAACAAAAAGAAATCGAACTTCTATTCCCTACTACTTCAACCTATATTTTAACTCTGGACCCATATCAATATGCTACATTATTACATGCTCTCAGAGATGCATTTATTGAAGATCTCAGCAAACTCCCAAATAACATATCCAGCTTAAGTGCGCTTGAAAAGGAACCTTATCAATCTTTTTTTAAAGAAAATGAAGGCCTTTTATTTTTACTCGCTTTAGATGTCGCTCAGTCGGTAGATGATGGAGATAACTTTGCAGAGGTTTTATACCATCTGGGTTCGTCAGGCAATCCATATTTATCAAAAATGACGGGAAAGTACCAAACACTTCATGAGTATTTAAAACTGAGTAAAGTACTTAGTGAAAGTGTCCGTTCGAAAGATAATGCTTCTGTTTGGGTACCATTTGATAAGCTTGAAGATTTAATTAAAAACCCTACTACTTTTAAGCTTTATTTAGGATTGGTATACCATAAACTTGATACTATACAAGTTGGTAATAATACAGTTCAAGTAAATCTTGGAAAATTTGCGACTGATATAAACCAGATTGAGTCTGGTTTTTTACAGCTTTCTGCTGCGTTCAATAAATTAGATCGTGCCCGAACTAAAATTGATAACTTTACCATTCAGAATAAGACTCCTGATATTGCATCCGTTAAAACATTCACATCCTCAATTATCCATCTACTAAACGAACTTAATTCATTTGGTATAATTATAAACAAGAATGATATCACAAAACTAAATGAGGACTACGATAATTTCATCAAGGTTATAGATCAGGGCTTTTCAATCTATGAGAATTTACAGGCTAAAAAATATACTGCGGCTGTTATAGACGCTTCAATTTTACTTGATAGGATTTATCTAAATCCAAAATTTAAGGGACAGCTTATAACGCTAAAGCAAACTTTAGAAACTAAATATTCGGTAACTAACATCGATAATTCTATCGATAAACAAATACAGTCTTTAAAAAGTCAAATCAAAAAGCTCGAAGAGGAAGGTTTAGATATTACCTCATTAAACGAAGATTTAAAACAATTACAAATCTATAAGAATATAAATACCATAGAACAGAGACTCATTAAATATGGTACTTTCATTTCAATAATAGCTGAAGCAGATTCTGCAGAACAAGTAAAAAAAGCGATCGAGGCCATTGTGCTTCCGGTGACCAGCTATCGTATAAAAAGAATTTCGAAAACCAGCATTGATATAAACGCATATTTAGGGGCATTTTTAGGACCTGAAATTGATTCGGAAAAAGGAAAACCAGGTTTTGGTTTTGGCGCGTGGGCGCCTCTCGGAATATCAATTAGTGGAACCGACAGACATCGATTTTCAAAAGGTAAAGCTTCAAATACTTTTTTTCTGAGTATGTTTGATATTGGTGCTTTTGCAAGTTTCAGGCTGGGAAATACAGAGGAAGCTTTGCCTGAGTTTACACTTCAAAATATTATTGCTCCCGGTGTATTTTATATAAGAGGAATTAAAGAGTCTCCATTGGCTTGGCACTTGGGAGTTCAGTATGGTCCACAAGTAAGAAAAATAGAAGATGGCTTGGACGCGGCTTCAATCCGGTTCAATATTGGGCTTTCTGTTGATATCCCATTATTTAATATCAGAGCAACGCCAAACAACTAACTTAACTATTTGCTCAAATATAAACTCTTAAACTCGAACGGTTTTCTAAAGTGTTCATCATCGAAATCATCGGCAAAGTAAATGCTTTCACCCGTAGATTTCATTTCGGGTCCTAATTCCTTTTTCACGCCTGGGAATTTATCGAATGGGAATACTGGTTCTTTGATTGCCCAGTTTTTGAGTTTTGATTTGAGATCGAAGTCTTTAAGTTTAGCTCCAAGCATTACTTTTGTACCAATAGCTGCTTCTGGTACTTGGTTCGCTTTTGCTAAAAATGGAACTGTTCGGGTTGTTCTGGGATTGGCTTCTAGTACATATACTTGCTCATCTTTTACAGCATATTGAACATTAAGAAAACCTAGAATTTCCATTGCAGCTGCAATTTTTTCCTGATACATCTTAATCGTATCCTGAACTTCCTGACTTAAAGAATAAGGAGGAAGAACGGCCGTTGAATCACCTGAATGAACACCTGCTGGTTCAATGTGTTGCATCATTCCAGAAATATGAAGTTGATCGCCATCGTAAACTGAGTCTACATCCACTTCTGTTGCATGTTCCAGATATCTATCTATTAAGAATGCATTCTCAGGATGTGATTTCAGAATATTATCAACATATCTACGGAGTTCCGATTCTTTCACAGCAATTCGCATTCCTTGTCCACCTAGCACATAACTTGGACGAATTAAAACTGGGTACCCAATTCGATCTGCAATTTTGAGCGCTCCGTCTACATCGGTTGCTGTTCCGTATTCAGGAAATGGGATATTTAATCGAATCAATAAATCCGAAAACTCACCTCGATCTTCAGCGAAGTCAATCATCTCAAATGCTGTTCCAAAAATCTTGATTCCCGCTTCTACAAAACGCTTTCCTAGTTTCAAAGCCGTTTGACCACCAACTTGAATGATGACACCTTCGGGCTGCTCATGATCAATGATATCCATCACTCGTTCCCAATAAACCGGCTCAAAATAGAGCTTATCTGCAAAATCGAAATCAGTAGAAACTGTTTCAGGATTACAATTGATCATAATAGCTTCGTAACCCATGTCTTTGGCAGCAAGTACCGCATGAACGCAAGAGTAATCAAATTCGATTCCTTGCCCAATCCTGTTTGGGCCACTTCCTAAAATCACTACTTTTTTGCGATCAGTAACTACGCTTTCATTCTCGCCTTCATAAGCAGAATAGTAATAAGGTGTTTGTGCTGGAAACTCTGCCGCGCAGGTATCTACTAATTTAAATGATGGTTTTAGCCCTAGTTCCAATCGTTTTGCACGAACTTCATTATCGGTTATTTCATCTCCACTTCTACTTAGTAACCAAGCAATTTGAGTGTCAGAAAATCCTGCCTGTTTCAACTCGAACAACTCATCTTTCGAAATTTCATCCAGATTAGATCCTTCTGTTCTGTTTTCTAGTGAAACCATATACCTGATTTGTTGGAGAAACCACGGATCTACTTTTGTAATGTCCGCAATTTCTTCTACTGAAGCTCCTAATTTGAATGCATTTCTTATCTGAAGTGATCGGTCCCAGTAAGGTTTCATTAATCGCTCTCGAACCTGTTTTCGATCAATTTCTTCAAAGCCATCTGCCCCTAAGCCATCACGACCAACTTCCATACTTTGCCATGCTTTATTCAACGCTTCTGGGAAATTCCGCCCAATACTCATCACTTCACCAACTGCTTTCATTTGAGTGGAAAGCTCTTCATCAACGCCGGGAAATTTATCGAAATTGAAGCGTGGCACTTTACATACTACATAGTCTATCGAAGGCTCAAAACAGGCGGAAGTATTTCCAGTAATTTGATTTTTTAACTCGTCTAAATTGTACCCTACTGCAAGTTTAGTAGCTACTTTTGCAATTGGATATCCGGTAGCTTTAGAAGCGAGTGCAGAAGATCGACTCACTCTTGGATTAATTTCAATCGCCACAAAACGATCGCTTCCGGGTTCCATTGCAAACTGTACATTACAACCTCCTGCAAATGTCCCAATCGAGCGCATCATTTTAATAGCTGCATTCCTCAAAATCTGAAGTTGTTTATCCGTCAACGTTTGGGTTGGCGCTACAGTCACAGAATCACCCGTATGAACTCCCATTGGGTCCATATTTTCGATAGAACATATAATTACAACATTATCATTGGCATCACGAAGTAATTCTAACTCATATTCTTTCCAGCCAAAAATACACTCTTCTATTAACACAGAATGTACCGGACTCATTTCAAGTCCACGAAGTACCATTTTGTCGAAATCTTCTTCCTTCCAAACAATACCTCCGCCTGCTCCACCCATTGTGAATGAAGGCCGGATTACGATAGGAAGTCCACCCAGTTCTTCTTTGATTTCTTTAGCATCTAAAAGAGATTCTGCTTGTCGACTTTTACATTGCTCAATCCCAATTTCTTCCATCTTATCACGGAATAACTGTCGATCTTCAGTCAACTCTACCGCTGCAATATCAACACCAATAATTTTGATTCCTTGCTCTTCCCAGAATCCCATTTTCTCCAAATCGCGACAAAGATTTAATCCCGTTTGACCACCCATTGTTGGGAGCACGGCATCCGGTTTTTCTTTGGCAACAATTTCCCGAATCGAATCTGTAGTCATCGGGAGCATATAAATTGCATCCGCCATGATCGGGTCGGTCATAATAGTAGCTGGATTCGAATTGATAAGTACAATTTCGTAACCTTCTTCCTGCAGTGATCTACATGCTTGAGATCCTGAGTAGTCGAACTCACAAGCCTGGCCAATTACAATTGGGCCTGATCCGATGATGAGAATTTTATGTATGTCGTCGCGTCTTGGCATTGTTTCTTTTTAAATCGATTAAACAGTTACTGGCTTTTGGTCTTTCATTAAATCAATAAAGTGATCGAACAAGTAGGCAGAGTCGTGAGGTCCGGGTGATGCTTCCGGGTGATATTGAACTGAAAAGCCTGGAAAGTTTTTAAACTTCAATCCCTCAACTGTCTGATCATTTAAGTTGATATGGGTTACTTCGGCAACCTCCGGTCTAACGCTATTTTCTTTCACGGCAAAACCGTGATTTTGTGTTGAAATTTCAACTAATCCTGTTTGTAAGTTTTTAACGGGGTGATTTGCTCCCCGGTGACCTACAAACATTTTTTCAACCTCAATTCCTTCACTCATTGCAATTAGTTGATGTCCGAGACATATTCCAAAAAGTGGCTTTCCTGTAGATTTTGCATAATTCACAATATCGAGTGCATACTCTCCTGTAGGATTTGGATCTCCAGGTCCATTAGAAAAAAAGAATCCATCTGCTTCCCACTCTTTTACTTCTTCAAGAGTCGCTTGTGCAGGAAATACTCGTAGTGTACATCCCCTAGCTGCTAAACTATTTATGATATTTTGTTTAATCCCATAATCAAAAGCAGCTACTCTAAATTCTGTTTCTCCCGCGGCTTCGTAGGTTTGAGCTTCAGATCGAGTTACTTTTGAAGCGAGCTCGAGCCCATCCATATCTTCCCAATCTTTTGCCATTTGCACGAGTTTTTCTTCATCCAATTCTGTAGAAGAAATAACGGCATTCATCACTCCTTTTTCTCGTATATGGCGTACTAAAGCCCGAGTATCCACTCCTGAAATTCCAACAATCTCATTATCCTCTAAATACTCCTGAAGACTTCGGTCTGCCATGGGATTACTGAATTCCCACGAAAAAGCTCTGGTAATAATTCCAGCAACCATTACTTTCCGATGTTCATCGTCCCGAGCCATTGTTCCATAGTTTCCTATATGTGGATAGGTCATCATCATTAATTGACCGTAATAACTTGGATCGGTAAAAATTTCTTGATAACCAGTCATACTTGTATTAAAGCATAATTCGCCGCCAGTAATACCTTCGTGCCCGACTGCCCAGCCGTGCGCTATCGTTCCATCACTTAGTGCAAGGATGGCTTTTTTTCTTGGTTGGAGTGACATGTTTAGATAATTCTTTGAGTGATTGGAATTCGTATGACCTCTAATATTAGCTGGTCTTTGCGAGAAATACTGCGCCAGCATAATTCGATGCAATCTCCTGATAAAAGCTTTTGCCATGAGATTGCCACAGACTTGCTCACTTTGTTCGCCAAAGTCTTCGCAAAGTTCGAACTATTGATAAGATCAAAAAAAATCCGACTACGAATATCGCGCCGGATTTTTGAAATAATATGATTCAATAAAAAAATCATTAGCTGGACATCCTTTTTGGAGGCTGACTAACTAATGATTTTAAGCTATGCGTTGCTAACTGTTCGATTGTATCGAATCCTTTACTTGAGGTTTCAAAAAGATACAACTTGAAGAGATTGGATTCAATGCAGAATCAGCGTTTCTTTTCCACATTTAATACACATTTCAAAACGGATATGGTATTTTAAGCACTATATCTAACCACACACTAATTATTATTTTAAGTAGTGTACTAAACTTAGGATATAAATTATAGAACTTTAGAAAATTAGTTCATCCTACCTTTTCCTTGTCCTCTCATCCATCCTGCCCATTTAGGTCGACCAAGGTCATCTCTCAAAACAATCTCTTCTTCTCCACGATAGATGATTTTGGCGATTAGGATTTCTTGCTCTTCATATGTGGCAAAGGCTCCTTCTATTTTGAGTTCTTCTCCAGCTTTGAATTCGATTCCTTCAGAATCTAGATAAAATACAGGTCCAATATGAATACTTAATTGCTCATCGTTTGCTGTTGTAAGAAGTTTTACACCAACAGTCATTCCTTTAATAGGAACAAAATTTTGTACTTCTTTAACTACCACATTAACAGTTTGCACCAATGCTGGGTTGTACATTTTCACAAATGTGGAATCGTTATTCCAGTTCATCATTCCTCGATTAGGACGACCCTGACCACAGACCAATAATGGGATTAGAAGTAAGGCGAAAATAGTCCAGCCCACTTTTGTTTTAGTAACCATCTTTTCCTCTCTTTTACGTTAAGTTTTCCATTAAATGGATAGCTAACTAAACTTTGTGAAGGTAAAATGAATATTAATTTTTTGAATCTTTGTTGTTAAATAGACTTCCGGTAAGTGTAGCCAATCCACTTACCAAACCTCCAATAACTCCTGTAATTAAAATGACCAGATAAGGTGAGCCGATTCCCAGCATAGTTGCTATACGCGTTGAGAGAATACCATTATTTGCAAAATGGATGTACAGCGCTTGCCCACCCCAAAGTAGAAAAACAGCTAAGAATCCCAAACCAAATGAAGTAAGTCCTTTCTTTTTATATAAGTATCCAAATAACAGACCTGGAAAGGCAATACTCCACCAAGGAAGGAAGAGGTTTAAAAGAAAAGAAGTGATTAATATTAGTAAAGTTAGTAGCATGTTTAGCTTCAATTTTAAATTTTGAATGCTAAATTTTGAATTAAATCTTCAGTATAAAATCCAAAATTTGGCATTTAAAATTAGTTAGTTGGGGAGAATTTAAGTTCAAACAAGAAATCACTTGGCTTTTCTTTCATGAACTTTAGCTCATATAACTCACCGGTTCTCCAAGTTTCAAGCATTGAGTCATAATTCGGGGAGCCCGGATTTCCTGAAGCTCCACCAGGATATACGCCATAGCCCTTTACTTCAGGTCCAAGTTCTACAACCATTCTCCAGGAAGGTCCCCAGCTATCGCGGGTTGCATTTATAGACTCAGAACTTCCACTTGAATACACATTTTGTTCTCCAAATCCTGGAATAAATGCAATGTGATCGAAGTCGTTATTAATTACCACTCCCCAATTCCAATTTTCTCCGAATTCTCCGTAAGCATTTGTTAGTTCTTCAGTAGTTTCAAGGAAAGTCTGAGTTGCTAATATTTCTCTGGTCTCAATTTCTTCTGTTTCAATATCATCAAAGAATTCAAAATCCGGTTCTGATTTTATCACCTCAATCACACGATCACGTGGCGGATATCTCAATGAAGCTTCAGTAGTTCCATATTCATCACTAAATATTCCATAATAGAAATTACTCCACCACCAACGAAATACTCCTGGTGCTTTAAGGTTAGAACTATTGTGATAATTCCAGTTTTCAAGTTCACTTAGTATCTGCAAATTACTTTCATCTAACGCACTTCTATCAATCCATGCTAAAAGTTCTGGTAAAATGGTTGCGGCGGTATAACTGAAGTCATCCATCTGCATCATTCTCATATCATCGATGGTAATGTCTTCCATTTCTGTAAGTAGCTCATTGATTCTTCTTCCCCGTTCAAATGGTGCAAAGTCATCATCTATGTAATAGGGGTAATCTGGTGCTGCCGATTCTTGATTTGCTGAGCTTGCAAATCCTCGATCTGGATTTTTAATGTTCGGATTTTGTTCTGTTGGAATCCATCCTTGCCAATCATAAAGAGGGTTAGTTCCGTCACTAACTGTTCTACCTTGGTGTTTCCATTTATTCGGAAGCTTTCCGCTTACATAAATACCTATATCTCCTTCATTAGTCGCAAAAACAAAGTTTTGTGCAGGAGCTGTCCAATATTTGACAGCATCTTCAAAATCGGAATAGGTTTTAGCACGATTAAAACCATAAAAATTCCTTAGATCATTTGAATATTCGTGTGCAATCCATCTAAGAGCATGATAGCTAACTTCACTTTCTTTGGGATTTTGTGATTCCACTTTCGAAACAGGTCCATGGTGAGTATAGAATACTGTATCTATCACCGTTTCTTGTCCTCTTACTTTAATTTCTTCAATCCGAGTCGAAGTTGCCTTCCATTGATTATCATGCCAATATTCGTTCTTGGTCTCATCTTTAAATTGAATTTCATACCAATCCATAACATCAGCGCCTGTATTTGTAGTACCCCATGCAGCGTGTTCATTAAAACCAATAATCACCCCAGGAACGCCTTGTAAAGAAACCCCGTATGTATTTAATCCTGGAGCATGAAGCTGAACCTCGTACCAAATGGAAGGTAAGGTTAGTCCCAAATGAGGATCATTAGCTAAAATGGGGTACCCTGATTCTGTTTTTGAACCACTAACTACCCAATTATTACTTCCAATTCCTTCAGGCCGTTCGAAAGATTCCAATCCCATTACTGAATTTGGTTTAAATATAGAATCCGGAGCTTGAACAGGAATCGGTTTAAAATCCCATTTTCTTATAGGTGGAATAATTGGATCGTTTAAAGCAGGTTTTTTTGTAAAAAACTTCTCAATAAATTCATCTCCAAAATAGGCATAGGTATTACTTGTTCTATCGTCTTGCGCACCTCCTGCTAAAGTTCTGGTCATATTTTTAAGCATATGAGCTGTTTTAATAGGAGCCCATTCTTCAGGTGCAAAATCTAAAATTTTATATTCAACAGGATAATACTCTGGTGATAAAGATGAGATATATGCGTTTACACCATCAGAGTATGCATGTAGTGAAGCGCTAATAACCTCGTCTTTTTCAAATTCCACCGCCGATCTTTCTGCTCCATAAGGCATTCCAAGTCTACGTGTTCTCAAATCTCTATTAAGTGTTCGGGCTCCAAGCTTTTCTGAAAGTCGCCCTGCAGCATCAAATGTTTGCATCTCCATTTGAAAAAGCCGATCTCTGGCAGTTATATAACCCTGAGCGAAATATAGATCGTGCTCATTTTCTGCAAAAATGTGGGGGACTCTTCGTTCATCAAAGTAAATAGTAACTTCTTTTTTCAGCTCTTTAAATGAAAATACTTCTGAGTCTGGTAAAGAAGTCTCTGCATTGGCCCATAAACCGGCATCAGGATCAAAAAACTTACCTAACGGAGGAATATTTCCAAATTTTGTATTTAGGCTTAGTATTACGGCAATAAGAATTAAAAAGGAGGTAAGAGATTTAACTATGTTCATTAGCAATAAAAGCCTTGTTTGTTTTTACCTGTCTTAATTAGCTTGATAAATATAAGACACCAATAATTCAATTATTTCTTTACCAGTGTAAATACAAGCACTGATCTAAATTGACCTAAATATTTTGTTGAGTTAACTATCCTCTCATATAAGAACCCAATAATGTAAAATAAGGAGAAAAATCGGAGGTAGTCAGGTCTAGGTTCCCAAGTAACTATACAGTCAACTTTGAAATTTGTTTTAGAAGCAATTTTTTGAACTTTTCTTTTTGTATTACACTTATAAATTGTTGGATAAGTATCCTCTGGCTCTCTACTGAAAACTTTTTTACCAAAATACTCATGGAATGAAGTTGGGGTTAATGAGGCAAATAAAGGGACATAATGCCATAAATTTGGTGTTTTCCCTATAAATGAACCTCCTGGCTTGAGAACCCGATTGATCTCTAAGAATGTATCTTCCGGGTTTTCTATATGCTCTAACACACTATGTGAGAAAACAAAATCAAACGTATTATCAGGATATGGAATACGATATGTAGGAGGGGTTATAATTTTTGCTTCATCTAAATTTGCATTAGTCTTGATTATCTCATCAGGATCAACGCCTGCTATAAATGCAACTTTCCCTTTATAGTTTAATTGAGGAAGGACTCCACTACCAGCTCCATAATCAAGAACCCAAGAAGATTTTGAGGTTTTTTTGCCTACTAATTCTGCAAAAGCTGTTATGCTGCTTTTAAAATTAGGATATAGAAATCGATCTAAGAATTGTACCATAATTAAATACTATCACTTTTTTAAAAAAATTACCACAACATCATCTTCATACAAAAAACACTTCCACCACTTTTTAAGTATTCATTCGTACTGTATTCATGAATAATAAACCCCGCGTCTTCCATTGCTTTATTTGCTTCTGTACACCCCGCTTGAATAAAAACATTTTTACCATCAGGACAGGTAGCATTACATGCAAATAAGTGTTCAGCTTCGTGCTGGTTTACCTCAATCACATTAGGAATAAGTTTACGAATTTTCGCTAAACCATCGTTTGTAAAAGCCTTAGGGTATATTAATACCGTTTCTTCATTTAAAATGCATAGACACGTGTCTAAATGATAGAATTTATCATCCACCAATTCTAGTGCTATGACCGGGGTTTTAAAGGTTTCCGAAATATGATCGTATACATCTACAGAAGATCTAAACCCATATCCTCCCCAAATTAATCTTTTTTTATGATGCCAAATCGCATCTCCCATCCCTTCAAAATCGGTGAATTTAGTTTCATCGAGATGTACAATATGATAAGAGCTGTCCTCATACACTTTTTGAATATGTGATACTTCCCCCTTCCTTTGCGGGGCATGCATTACGCTCATAACTACTTGCTTGGTTCCGTCTGCAGTAATATTTGGGAGACTTTGATTTGCACAAAAAACCATATCCGGATAACCTTTTACCCCATCAATCTCATGTACATATAATCCTAGGTTTTCATAGCCTTCCTTTAATGCAATCCATTCTTCCATTGCCACATTTTTGTCAATATCTCCAATATGATCTTTCATATGTGGATTAATCACATATTCTACATCAAATTGAGAAGGATTTACAATTAGAACTTTCTCCGGCAACGGCATAGATTCAAGATCAGATAAAGAAAAATCTAACTGATTTACTGTAGTTATTACTTTTGGCATTTATGGACTTTTTTGTGATTAACAAATTAAGATCGAAAGTTATTAACTTCGGAACAAGATGTTAAGAGTTCAAATAGGATGAAGGAGAAAGAAGAAAGAAAAATTTTCTCCTATATTTGAGCACTTTACTTTGAATTTTTTCTAATCCAACTCAATGTCGCATAAAAATCTAGTTGTTGCTTTCGGAGGGGTTTCTCCTGAGCACGAAGTTTCGGTATTAACTGCTATGCAGGTAATGTCATCGCTTGAAGACAGTTCTTATCAAATCGTACCGTTATATATTACTAAATCAGGGCGCTGGCTTACTGGAGAGATACTTAAGGATTTATCTGAATACAAAGAACTTAATAAACTCGAACATGCAGCTTCTTCTTGTGCCTTTGTGAAAGATGAAATCGGACGAACCCTTTTAAAAGAGCAAAATAAATCTGGGTTTTTTTCAAAGCCACAGGCTTTTCCCGTGTATGCAGTGGTTTGTGCCTTTCATGGTAGTGAGGGTGAAAATGGTTCTTTTCAAGGTATTTGTGAGATGTTTAATGTGCCCTACACTGGTAGCGGCGTTCTCGGTTCATCCGTTGGAATGGATAAAGTAAAAGCCAAACAATTATGTGAAGCGAATAATATACCCGTTACATCCAGTCTCGATTTTTACGAAAGTGATTGGGAAGCTCATCAAGAAACAATACTTGAAGAAGCTGAACTTCTCGGGTTCCCACTAGTGGTGAAACCAGCAAATCTAGGAAGTAGCATTGGAGTTAAAAAGGTTGAAAATAAAAATGAATTGTTAGAAGCAATTGAAACTGCTTTCCGCTACGATGCCCACTTATTAGTAGAAGTTGGCATTCAGCCTTTGATGGAAATAAACTGTGCTGTACTTGGAACTGCCGAAAATTGTAAAGCAAGTGTATGTGAGCGCCCACTTGGAAATACAGAAACACTCTCTTTTGAAGATAAATACCAAAGTGGAGGTAGTTCAGAAAAGGGGATGGCTTCAGCAGATCGAATTATTCCTGCCGATATATCTTCTGAACTCACCGATCATATTCGATCTCTTTCTGTTCATATCTTTAAAACTTTTGATGCTTCTGGAGTTGCCCGTCTCGATTTTCTTATAAATTCTGATACAAAAGATGTGTACTTCAATGAGATTAACACCATTCCTGGTTCATTCTCTTTTTACCTTTGGGAAAAATCTGATCTTACCTTCACACAATTGATGGAAGAACTCATCCAAATCGGTATCAAAAAACATCAAGCTAAAAATGGTAGAATTCGTAGCTACGACACAAATTTACTTAGCGAAAAAGCAGCCAAGGGGATCAAAGGCTTAAAGGGAATTAAAGGCTAAGATCGTTACCTTTGGTTATGAAGAAATTTGCAATTATAGCGAATCCCAAAAAATATGAAGTTAAGGACGTAATTCACAGCGCATTACGATGGGCGAAAAAAAGTAATGCACATCTTTTTCTGTTCCGGGAAGTTTGTGAAGTATTAGGTATTACGGCCTCTGATTCTCTTACCATTACCAACTCTGATGAGGATTCTATTGCCAAATGTGATATTGTAGTTGTTATGGGTGGAGATGGAACAATTCTATACACAGCTAGAATTTCAAAGCAATTTGAAAAACCTATTCTAGGTGTAAACAGTGGTCGGCTTGGGTTTATGGCTAATACAAAAAACGAAGAACTAGAAGAAGCATTAAATGATGTTCTTGCAGGAAATTATTCCATCGACAAACGCCACTATCTAAAAGCTACTGATAAAAAGGGAACCGTTTTTTATGCTCTAAACGAGTTTCTTTTTACTCGAAAAGATTCTACTTCGATGGTAAATATAAGTGCAGAATATGACGGAAACTTCATTAATACTTACTGGGCTGATGGACTGATCGTTTCCTCTTCAACAGGATCTACAGCTTATAATTTATCATCGGGTGGGCCAATTGTTGCCCCAGGTTCTGATGTACTTCTTGTTACTCCGATAAATCCACATACACTTACAACCAGACCATTAGTACTGAGATCAGATAAACCACTGAAAATTATAGCCGAGAAACAGCAATGTGGTATTTTATTTTCATATGATGGAGTTATTAGTGAAGAAGATGAAGACCCATTAGAAATTGAAATTATAATATCGAACTTATCTTTTAATTTGATCCAATTAGAAGGACAGAATTATTTTGAAACGCTCCGAAATAAACTAATGTGGGGACAAGACTCTCGAAGAATTAAGAATTGAACACAAAAAAATTAAGAATGGTAAAACTGTCTTCATCAATTCTACATTCTTAATTTTTAATTTTAAATTGATTTCTAAATAAACAGTTAAATCAAAAATCTAACATCACCATGAAAGTAACAGTAGTAGGAGCAGGCGGAAACGTTGGCTCGACCGTAGCATTAAGCGTTGCACAAAAAGATTTCGCTAAAGAAGTAATTGCCGTAGATTTAGAACGAAAGGATGGAGATAAAACCTTTTATCCTTCGAAAGGACGAGGACTTGATCAATGGCAGGTTTCGCCTATCGACCTTTTTGATACACGAGTTAAAGGAACTACCGACTATGCCGATACAGCAAATTCTGACGTTTGTGTGATCACTGCTGGCGTTCCACGTCGACCAGGCATGAGCCGTGATGACTTACTTTCTATAAACGCGAATATTGTAAAAAGCGTTACCGAAGAATTAGTTAAATATTCTCCTGATACAATTATTATTGTTGTTTCAAACCCTTTAGATGTCATGGTTCAGGTTGCTAAAGATGCATCAGGGCTTCCTCACGAAAAAGTAATGGGAATGGCAGGTATTCTTGACACTGCTCGTTACCGCGCATTTATTGCTGAAGAACTAGACGTTTCTCCTAAAGATATTCAGGCTTTATTGATGGGTGGTCATGGCGATACTATGGTTCCACTTCCACGTTTTACAACGCTCTCGGGAATGCCTATTACTCATTTTATTTCTTATGAGCGATTAGAAGAAATTGTAAATCGAGCTAAAAAAGGAGGCGGAGAATTAGTTGGCTTGATGGGAACTTCTGCTTGGTATGCACCTGGAGCAGCAGCAGCTCAAATGGTAGAAGCAATTTTACTAGACCAAAATCGTATTTTCCCGGTTTGTGCACATATTGATGGGCAATATGGTATCGATGATTTGTATATCGGTGTTCCCGTTAAACTTGGTAAAGGTGGAATTAAAGAAGTTATTGAGGTTGAATTAACCGAATCAGAATCCGATCTTATGAAAGCATCTGCGAAAGCAGTGCGAGGTACTTTGGAAGAATTCAAAGCGCTTCAAAAATAATAAGTAAAATAACGAGGACTAAGGTCTTCACTACTTGCACTTTAATCCCTTGCATGTTCTACATGTAAGGGATTTTTTGTTTTGTAGCAATTCGAGCATCTTATATCACACTAATTATTTATTTACCACCCTAAATCAATATCTGGTCATCCTGAACTTGATTCAGGATCTTTTGAAAGGATTGGTAGTTTAATAGGTCTTACTAACCATGAGCAAAGGCTATGTATTTATTTACACCCCTCAGAAAAGTTGAAGAACCTGTTCAACGTTGCACCTCCCCTCAATTAAAAGAGCGAATTTTACATAGACTTGTACAATTGTTATATTCAAAGATGAATATTGTAATTGATACTTCAGCAGTCTTAGCAGTACTTCTTAATGAAGACTCAAAAAATAGAATTCTTTCATTAACTAAAGGACAAAGTCTGATCGCTCCACAAAGCTTAAATGCCGAAATAGGAAATGCATTATCAGCAATGTTTAAAAGGGAAAGAATTAATCTTTCTCTTGCTAACAAGGTTATCAGTCAATTTGAATTAATCCCTATTCGAAAAACAGAATTACAACTTGAGCATTCAATCGACTTATGTAAAAAGCTAAATATTTATGCATACGATGCGTATATGCTAAGCTGTTTAATAAATTTCAAAGGAACACTGTTAAGCCTAGATCAAACACTTATTCAACACGCAAAAAATTTCGGATTAAATATTCTTGAGGTTTAACATGAAAGTATACACGTATTCTCAGGCTCGGCAAAACCTCTCAAAACTACTCGATGAAGCTAAAAACGAAGGCGAAGTTCGAATTAAAAGAAGAGATGGAAAAACATACATTCTTAAACCTCTACAAGAGAATATATCTCCATTAGATATTGAAGGGATTGATTCTGATTTTACCAAAGAAGAACTCAACGCTATCGTTAGAGAAGGAAGAGAGCGATACAACAGATAATTTTTACCTCCTTTACACTTAGTTAATGTTTTTGGTTATTTTTGGAATAATTGATCTGCTAAATTGAAATCAATGTTCCATGAAATTACCCATTTTCCTTATTTCCTTATTTCTTCTTACCGCTTGCTCAAACACAAAACCAGTTCATCCAACCCTACAAGCTACCCTTTGGGTTCAAAACTCTACCGAGTTTGACGCACTTGCAATTATGACTTACCAAACTGCAGAAACAAAACTTCGTGAAGCTCTTATGGATAAAACTTGGACTGCCGAGTTATCTCAAATAGATTCCGATTTTGAAAATCTTCCACCTGCTGTAATTCTGGATATTGATGAAACTGTACTGGATAACTCACCTTTTCAAGCCCGAATGATTGAGAATAATTCGGGGTATGATCCTGTTGAATGGGAAAAATGGGTACTGGAAGGGAATGCTGACGCAATTTCAGGGGCTATCAATTTTACTACGCTTGCTGCCGAAGCAGGAGTTACAGTTATTTATCTTAGTAATCGTGAAGCAAATACTGAACAAGCAACGCGCTTAAACCTTGAGTCTTTAGGCTTTCCACTTTCTAACGACTCCGATGTAGTTTTATTAAAAGGTGAGCAAGAAAATTGGACCTCCTCAAAAATAGAACGCCGACTACATGTTGCTTCTCAGTTTCGAGTTATAATGCTATTCGGTGATGATTTTAACGACTTCCTTCCCGCTAAAAATATGACTATAACTGATCGAGATATTCTTTTAGAGATACATCGAGCAAACTTTGGAGAAAAATGGTTTATTCTTCCAAACCCAATTTATGGCTCTTGGAATGATGCAATTTTTAACTTCGATCGAAATTTAAATGAAGATGAAAAACAGAAGTTGATTGAAACGCATTTACAAACGAAAAACTGACCATGAAAGAAATTAACTGGGGTATTATTGGTTGTGGTGATGTTTGTGAAGTTAAAAGTGGCCCTGCATTTCAAAAGATCGAGCATTCAAATCTAGTTGCTGTTATGCGCCGGAATTCTGAAAAAGCTGAAGATTTTGCGCTCAGACATAATGTTCCAACATGGTATTCAAATGCTGAGCAGCTGATCAATGATCCAAATGTAACAGCTATTTATGTAGCAACTCCCCCTAACTCCCATCTAGAATATGTGATTAAGGCCGCCGAAGCCAAAAAACCTGTGTATGTTGAAAAACCAATGGGCAGAACCTATGCCGAATGCCAGGAAATGGTTGAAGCTTGTAATAAGTCCGATGTCTCACTTTTTGTAGCTTATTATCGTCGGCGATTACCATACTTCCTAAAAGTGAAAGAGTTAATTGACTCTGGAGCTATTGGTACAATCACTTTGGTGAATCTTACTTTAATTAAATCTCCAAAACCTGCCGATTCTAATCCACTCGAAAACTGGCGTGTTAACCCTGAAATATCGGGCGGAGGGCATTTCCATGATCTTGCTTCCCATCAACTTGACTTACTGGCTTATTTTTTCGGAGATATTATTGTAGCTAAAGGAATGTCAAGTAATGCTCTTCATCAAAATGAAGTAGAAGATACCGTTTCGGGAAGCTTTAAATTTAAAAGTGGTTTGATTGGAAATGGTGTATGGACTTTTACATCATTATGGAAACAGTGGAAAGACGAAGTAACTATCATTGGTTCAAAGGGAAAGATTTCATTCTGTTGTTTTAGTGATTCTATTCCCATAATCATAGAAACTGAGTCTAATAAACAAGAATTTATCGTTCCTTATCCTCCGCATGTTCAGCAACCACTCATACAAACAATTGTTAATGAGCTAAGAGGGATTGGAAAATCACCGAGTACTGGTAAATCTGGCGCTAAAGCAAATTGGGTGATAGATATGGTTTTGGGAAATATTTAATGCCCACTTATCAAAACAATATTTTCAGCTACTAACCCCTTGTCATTTTCGGTAAGATCGAATTCGAAAATTAAATCGCGACTCGGGATGTGGTTAGAATCAAGGTTTTCTTCGAATTGTGAGATGTGGGCAAAAACGGTTTTATATGGAGAGTCACAGTCTCTGGAATCCGTAACCCATAAATTATCACTAAATTTGGTAAGGAAACGCATAAACCCATATCCATCTTGATGTGAAAAATCGTAGCAAACTCCCCGCACTCTTGAATTCACTTCACCCCAATGTTTGGGCGATTCTACAGGTAGCATTTTAGGAATTAAATAACCAGAGATAGCTGAATCTACTGCTTTTTTTAACCCGGTAGAGACATTATCGAATCCTATTAATTCTACTTTACAGCCTTTATTTTGAATCGCGTTAACTACGCTGCAATAACTCCCGTTGCTACTCAACAATACAACTTTATCTAGATTATCTGCTTGCACCAGCATGTCAACTGCCAAATCCATATCAATGGTCGACTTGGATGTCTTTTCTCCAGTTTCGTTATTGGTATATACATGAATTGGCTTTTCAATTACTTTAAATTCAAAATCTCTGAGCATTTCGCAAAACCGTTTATTACGAGATTTATAGTCTGTATCCGTTTTTAAGCGCTCCTCATCATAACAAAGATAAACATTAAGCCTTAAAGCTTGCCCACCATCTCTACATGCAAATTTTCTTAACAAATCGTATCGCAATCCATATCCGCCGTTCATTGTTACGTTTACGGCATCCACATAAATACCAACTTTACTACTCATTTTTTAATCCCGAATTTTAAAAATACTACCTTTCGAAAGAGAGTACTAGCGGTCTCTTTTTACTGCTAATAGATCTCGATAATTGAGCAAACTTATTAATACTATTCCTATAATAAATGCTACAACTGATGCGATAAGGTCCGAAAAAAACTGATTAGATAAAAAAGACTTTCCAAAAATGGTAATGGCCGCAACTCCAACCACACCAAAACCTTGCCAGAGTTTGTATGGCACGCTAAATGACTGAACAGAGTAGCGATATATTAGCATTGCCATAATTAGATAACTTGCCAATGTTGCCACTGCAGATCCCATCATTCCATATAACGGGATCAAAATTAGATTGCTTATAATGGTGACTGCCGCCCCAATTAGAGTGATTTGAGCTAGTTTTTTTGACTTCTCAGCAATAAAAATACCAGCAGAAAAATTAACGTACCAACCTTGAAACCAATAGGCTAGTAGTAAAATAGGGACAATGGAAAGTCCCATCCAATATTCTTCCCCGATTAAATATGCATCTAAAAATGGAATCTTGATCGAAACGATTTGTGGTAAAAAAAGAGAGACGGTCAAAAAAAGAACTGCTGCTGCTATATTAAAAAAACTGAACGTTTGAGCGAATAATTCTGGGGCATCTTTTTGATCGGACTGACGCATAAAAAATGGTTGCCATGCCATCCGAAACATTTGAACCAGCAATAACATAAAAACTGCAAGTTTGTAGCACGCATTATATATACCAACGATATAATCAGAGGAAAGTGCCTCTCCATAAATGGAAAGAATTGAAGCTTCTGACATCCCTTTTAAGAAAAACCGATCAAGAGTTTCGTTGATAGCATGTCCAATTCCTGCGGGAATAAATGGGAGTCCAAATACCAGCGCCTTCTGAAGAACATCTTGACTTAATGGCCCTTTTAGTAACGAAAAGGTATAGAGCCATACAATTACCACAGTAACAATCGATGCTACTAAATTACTTATGAATACAGCTTCAATTCCAAAATCTAGTACAAGTATTAAATAAAAATTTAGCCCGATATTAATTAATACATTTAGTGTTTTCACTAGAGCAAATATCCACGCTTTTTGTGATAACCGAAGTTCTGCAAAAGGGACTATGGAAAGTGTATCAAAGAAAAGAATTCCCAGCATCATCAGGAATATCGAGTCCCCATTAATTTCTAAGCCTAACATTGGGGAAATAAGAGGTTGCATCAGAAACAGAATTAGAACTAAAATTCCAGATGAACCAAATAGAAATAGTTGGAGAGTTTTAAAGTAGCTAGGCGCAAGTTCTCTGTCTTTTCCATATCGGATATACGAAGATTCCATTCCCATTGTAAAAACAACATTCAGAAATCCTATAGCCGCATATACCAGACCTACAATTCCATAAGCGTCAGGGTCAAACACTCCAGTATAGAGTGGAACTAATAAATAGTTTATAAAGCGAGCAAAAACACTGCTCACACCATAAATAAGAGTATCAGAAATTAATTCTTTGAGTTTTCTCACTCGTTAGAGGATAGATGTTCAATAGCCTGAATGCCCAACACATAACTGTGTTTACCAAAACCGGTAATAATGCCGTTCATTACTTCTCCAGTCAATGATTTCTCTCGAAATTCTTCACGAGCATGAATATTGGAAATATGTACTTCTACTTTCGGGAAGGTGATTGGTTCCAATGCATCACGCAATGCAACAGAGGTGTGAGTATATGCTCCTAAATTAGTAACCAACCCTTCGGTACCATCTTTCATCGATTCCTGAAGCTTATTAATAATCTCGCCTTCTACGTTACTTTGGAAAAAGTGTAACTCATGTACAGAAAATTTGGAAGATAAAAAGGTATTTAGTTCATCAAGAGTACCCGTTCCGTAGATACTGGCATCTCTTGTTCCTAGCAAATTTAAATTTGGTCCATTTATTATTAGAATTCTCATGCTTTTACTGCTTTACTAATTAGTTTTGACAGTTCTTCCATTCTCTCTTTCGAAACTTCAGTTTTTCTGCCCAGGCTTACTGTTTGACCTTCAAAATATATAGGTACTAGGTGAATATGCGCATGAGGTACTTCTAGCCCCTCTACAATCACTCCTGTTCGAATGGTTCCAAGTGCATCATCAATACCTTTTGCAACTTTCTTTGCAAAAATATTTAAGCTAGCTAGATTCTCATCTGATAGCTCAAAAATATAATCGACTTCGTTTTTTGGAACCACCAGCGTATGTCCTTCCGCTATGGGATTGATATCCAAAAAGGCAAAATGATGCTCGTCTTCTGCAATTTTATAACAGGGAATTTCCCCATTTATGATTTTGGTAAAAATACTCGCCATTGTACCTTACATTATTATACTTTTTTCTGAAGATACTATCTGGAACTCATAATTGCTTATGTACAAATCAACTAAGTCGGTGCTCTTATTTTCTGTTTTTATTTTTATGATGGGTTCATCACTGAAGAGTTATGCTCAAACCCCCGACCTGGTAGGGAAAACCTCCGCCAAAGAAGTTCGGGAACAACACAGAATCTTCGATATCTACACAAAAAGATATGAACCAAACTCAGAATCTCTTAAATATTTGAGTGAAATACAGGACTCGGTAAGTATTTATGTGCTATTTGGAACCTGGTGCCATGATAGCAAAAAACAAATTCCTGCTTTTATGAAAACGATGGAATTAGCTGATAACTCAAATATCGAAGTGGAATATTTTGCGGTTAGCAGGAAGAAAAAAGAGCCAATAGATATCATAGAACGTTGGGACTTGAAGCTTACTCCAACTTTTATTATCTATAAAAATGGTACGGAATATGGAAGGATAGTTGAAGAACCAAGACTAAGTTTGGAGCAAGATTTAGTATTAATTTTAAAATCCGAAACAATTTCAGACCAATAAGGAATTTTTAATCAGGTTTTCTCAATTTTAGATTGAAAAAATGTAACTAAAAGCCTTATCTTTGGAGTCTGTAACCGATTCGGTAGCTCAGTTGGTAGAGCAACTGCCTTTTAAGCCGTGGGTCGTGGGTTCGAGTCCCACCCGAATCACAATTGTATCCCCAAAAGAGTTCATATTGACTCTCTCTTGACCAGCCCCGTTCGATTGATCTCGGATGGGGTTTTTTTATAGTGTTACAACTGGTCTTAGTCTTTCAAGTCTCTTTTCTCCAATTCCACGAATTTTGATTAATTCATCTATGGATGAAAAGCCGCCGTTTAATAACCGATATTCTATAATCCTTTTTGCATAGGCCTCTCCAATACCCGGCAATAATTGTAATGTAGCTTGGTCGGCTGTATTTATATTAATGGGATAAACTACTTCAACAGCATCTCCTTTAGAAGCTTCGTTCAATCTTGGAACTACGCTTCCCACTTTTAAAGGAGACTTCCACATACCTTGCTTGCTTTCTCTGGCTTCCTCTTCATATCGCTTAAAAGCTTTTACTGAATCTGGATGCTGTGCAAAATAATTAGTGAATGTTCCAAACCCGTTTTTAAGCATCTTTTGATTTAGAGGTAAACTCGTTCCATCAAAATCAACTTCAACATATGCCCGAAAGGCTCCATATCTGGATTCTGGAGTATTACTTCCAGCTCCCTTTAATTTCACTTTTCTTCCCGTTACCAAATTACTTAAATAATCTGCGGATGCACCCGAAAAATAATAGGATGAGTCTTCACCAGCGTAAATTGAAGGCACATTAACACCTAACAACCTAACTGGATAGCCAAACCCAGGAAGTATTTCAATTTCGAAATATCCACCATCACGCACTGCGTAAATTTGATACCATGTATTTAGCGCTATTGGCGGAGAAGGAGCTTCGATCTCTTCTTTTGCACGCGCCATTGCTCCTGCAAAATCAGCTGCATATTGATCAGCAATTTCATCAGAAAAAATGATAATCGTATTTTCATCGTTATTTACTTCAGCGTTGTTAGAGAAGTTATAAGAACCAGTAACTACCACCGCCACATCATTAGTATCTGGATTTTGAGCATCTATTAACAAAACTTTATGATGAAGCTTTCTTGTTTCTTTCGCGGGTAAAATAAATCTATTGTTTGCCATTGCCTCTGGCAACCCCCAAATATCTCCTGCTTTTTTATACCTGCTATAAAACGATGGGTCAATTATTCCTTCCAGTTTTATTTCTTCAGAGGTGCTTACCTCCCAAATAGCTTTACTCAAATTGATATTCGGTGTAATTGAAAATGCCTGAAACTTAATATCGCTTTGAGCCTCATTCTTAATTAACTCCACAAGCCGATCGCTAACACTCGGTTTACTTTTATCTCTATTTATCGGGGCAAAATAAATCTCAACTTTAGTTCCACCTACATCAAATATATGCTGACTTACGTCCTGTTTGTCTTTATGAAATACCGATTTCTTTGGATTTGGCTTATCGTCTTCTCCTCCCCACATCTGGTTAAATTCTTCTGTATAAATCTTCGCTATATCAAAATCTTTAAGTACAACTACGTTATTAGTATTGTAAGCTCCGGTATAAGTTAGATTTGTTGAGCCAGTCCAAACTATATCGTCATGAGTTGAAGAGCTTAAATAATCGATGATAGCAAATTTATTATGCATATCAGCCCCGGCGTTTACCAGATTATTATCTTCTATTTCATTTATACTTTTATAAATGTCGCCATCATCATCAAATGAAATAATCTCTGCCTCACCAAGAATACGCCACATTTCTTCATCAATTTCTCGATTATCTAAGCGATTATGGTTGTCCGTTATTAGTCTGATTCGAATCCTTCGTTCTTTTGCCTTTACCAATGCATGCGCTACTCTGGGATGCTCCAAATCATAAATACATAAATCAATGCTTGAATTTGCTGAATCGATAAGAGATTCGAGGGTTCCGATTAAATCCCAACTATAATTTCCATCAGCACTTTCAATACCAGAAGGCATATTAAAATAGACTTTAATCCACTCTTGAGGCTGTTTTTGTGCAATCACTATTTGTTCACAGACAATTGTGATTATACAAAAAACAATAAATCTCTTAAAGTACATGGATTAATGAGCTAAGAATTGTTATTAGATATCAAATTAATGTATTTTTCAAAACCTCAAAGTTAATTCTATATAAATCATTGATGAAGACAGATTTATTGAACCCTCTTAGATGGAATAAAAGGTTTCTAATTGCCTTACTAACTACTTTTGTGGTTATCTGGTTTTCTTTTATTGATGTTTATAGTGTAAAAACCAGATGGGATCTTAATGATCGCAAGAAAGACCTAGAAATAAGAACGGAAGAACTTACTCAGCGGTCTGAGCTCCTTAGGGAAAAAACGGAATTGTTGAAGAACGACCCTGCGCTGCTTGAAAAAATAGCGCGGGAAGAATACGGAATGAGAAAACCTGGAGAAACCGTTTATAAGGTTAAACCTTCAAAGTAATTGCGAATAATCTTGGCTTTTCTAAGAACTTTATTAACTATTTTTGAATGAAAGCGATTGCGATAGATTTAGGCGGTACAAACATAAAAGCTGCCGTAGTAGATCAAAAACTTGGTATTTTAGAGCAAACCTCAACTCCTACCCATGCCGATCTTGGTAGAGATCATTTACTTGATCGCATCTCTGCAACAATTAGTGATCTTGTGAAAAAAGAAGGCGCTATTGGAATTGGAATGGGTTTACCTGGAATGATTAACGCGGAGCAAACAATAGTTTACCAAGCACCAAACCTGCCTGGTTGGGAAAATGTAAATGCCGCTGAAGAAATTAGTAAACGTACAGGTTTGCGTTGTAGAATTGAGAACGATGCAAATATAGGAGCTCTTGGTTCTTTACACTTTGGTGTAGGCAGAAAGTTCGAAAGTTTTATCATGGTTACTCTTGGTACGGGTGTGGGTGGTGGAATAATTTTTGAGAAAAAACTTTTCAAAGGCACAAAAGGCATGGCTGGAGAACTTGGCCATGTTATTATCGATTATCACGGTCCTCTTTCGAATAGTGTTACCCGTGGTACTATTGAGGCTTATGTGGGGCAGCGCTTTTTGAGCCGTTTTGCATCAGATATGATCATTCAACATCCTGATAATGATCTTTATTTAAAATTCCATCGAAATTTCGACAAATTAGAACCTATAGATTTAAGTCAGGAAGCCAATTTAGGTAACGAGTTAGCAATTGAAATCCTGGAGAAGACTGGGCAGCGTTTAGGGTATGCGATAATAAATTATACGCACATGATGGATATTAGAAAATATGTATTAAGTGGAGGCGTTTCTAAAGCTGGTAAATGGTTATTTGAACCTGCCAGAGATATAATAAGAAAACATATGATGGCACCTTTTCAAGAAGACTTTGAATTGGTATATGAAGATTTAGGAAACGATAGTTCTTTGCTTGGTGCAGCTGGTTTAGCCTTCGATTCCTTCACATAATTAACAACACATGCTGGATGGATTTTTGTCACATACAGGTAGATATGTTTTCAGTATTTGCCTGATAAGTGCTCTACTTTCTACCGTTGCCTATTCCCAGCAATCAAATCCGGATTCTTCTAGAGTTACCAAAACTCCTAATACATCAGAAAAAGCTACCCAATCAATTCCTGCAGATGCTGTTAAATTTCAATCTAGCGATTCTCTGATTGTTGATTTTAGATCTGGAAGAACCGCTACCCTTTTTGGCTCCTCAAAAGTAACCCATCCCTCAGGAGAGCTCAGCTCTGGCGAAATAGAAATGGATCTGGAGATAAATACGGTTGAAGCTACTTCTTCTTCACCTGAAGACACCCTTTCCATGCCCATACTTACTCGAGGAAGCGAAGAAATTCGGAGTAATAGAATTTTATTCAACTATAAAACAAAAAAAGGGAAATTTGAGGCCGCCAGAGTAACTGTTGGTGAAGGAAATTTAATAGGATCGAAAGTTAAAAATGTTAGTGAGACCGAAGTATTTATTGAAGACGGAATCTACTCTACTTGCCCTCCAGACTATTTGTATTACTATATCAAAGCCAAGAAAATGAAAGTAGTAGATCAAGATGAGATTTTCTTTACGAACGCGCGGCTTTATATTCTTGATATACCTTATCCTATAGTTTTTCCCTTTGGTTATGTACCATCAGGTATTGAGCAAAAACAGTCAGGACTACTTACACCAACGTATGTATACGACGCACAAGCTTCTCGCGGTATCGGCTTGAGAAATGTAGGATGGTTCCAATATGTTAATGACTATTTTACAACCGAAATAGCTGCTGATGTTTTTACATCAGGTACTTTCGCGCTTCAAAGTTACAACAGATATAATAAAGCAGATCGGTTTAGTGGTTCAATAAATATTGGTTATTCGTTAGATCAAGGTCTAGAATCGACTGATCTGGATTTTACAAGACAAATCAATAAATCATTAGTGATAAATCACCAGCAAACGATTTCACCCTATGCTTCAACTTCGGCTAGTATAAATTTAAGAACCGCCAATTACTATCGGTTAAACTCATTTGATATAGAAGACAGAGCTCAACAAACATCTAATTCCAGGGCAAGCTATAATTATAAACAACCTGAGGGATTATTTAGTCTTGGTACAAGTGCTCAGTTAAATCAAAACTTCTTTAATAATATAACTTCTTTGAGAGGCCCTAGTGCTACATTTAGTCTAAAAACGTTATCCCCATTCAAACAATCGGGTTCTGGAAACGCTCCTAAATGGTATGAAAATGTAACACTCAGATATAATAACTCACTTCAATCTCAATTTGATTATCAACCTATAGATGCTGATTCTGCTGAAACTGGCTTCCTTGAAGCACTATTTGATCCCGATGAATATCGCCAAGCAACTGGAGACAATGATCACTTTAGAATTGGGCTTCAACAAACCGCTGCAATAGGTTTAGGACAATTATTTCCTAGCCAATTTATTAATTCATCAGCAAGTATTAGCTATAATGAATACTGGTTTCCTACTTCCATCAGTAAATCTTTCGATACCAACTCAAACGAGATATTGACAGAGAAAGAAGTCGGTTTTTTTTCAGGAAGAGATTTTAGCTCTTCGGTTTCATTTTCTACTATACTTTATGGTCTCACAAATCGTAAAATTGGAAATTTTGAGGGGTTTCGGCATACCTTGACTCCCTCCATCAGTTTAAGCTATCGCCCAGATTTTAGTGATGAGAAATGGGGATTTTACCGTACCGTTCAAAGTGATACGCTAGGCAACACTCAACGCTATAGTATTTTTGAGGATGAAGTTTTTAATGGTCCTGGTGCAGGAGAGCAACGAGCGCTTTCATTTCGCCTTCAAAATGTGTTTGAAACGAAAGTTGTGAAACGAGATACGACTGGAGAAGTAACAGAGAAAAATTTACGTCTGATTGATAATTTTTCTCTTAGTTCTTCCTACAATTTTGCAGCTGATAGTTTGAATTTAAGTCAACTCTCTACCTCGTTAAGCTCAAATGCTATTGATGGAATAAACATACGGGCTGGAGCAAATTTCTCATTCTATCAAAGAGATTCTAATGGAAGAAGGATCAACCGGTTTTTATTAGATACTGAAAACAGGCTGGCCCAACTTGAGAGTTTTAATATATCGGCAGGAACTTCTTTTCGGGGTGGAAATGGCAGAGTAAACTCTTATACACCTATTTATCGAAAAACGTACGACCCTTTTAATCAATCTATTTTTAATAGTCTTGATTCTGGGTTTGGTTACGAACCAGTAGCTTCATTTAATTCTCCTTGGAGTTTTACACTTAATTTCAGCTATAACTGGAGGTATGTTTTTAATGCTGATCCCATAAAAAGTGCAACTTTAAACGCTAGTAATATCTCCTTCAATCTAACTCCTAAATGGCGTTTTAGTACAAGTCTTGGTTACGACTTTATTGATGAAAAGCTAACACCCACTCAATTCAATCTGAATAGGAATCTGGAGTGCTGGGATCTTTCATTCAGAATTAGTCCATTTGGAGATAATCAATTTTACTTCTTCAGTTTAACCGTAAATAGTTCACAGATTCAAACCTTATTCCAAAAACTTCCAGTACTCAAAAACTTAGAAAGAGGGTCTGCAAGACCTACTTTTTGATTAAAGGCTATCTCTACCAATACTCGCTAAATACTTTACTACATATTTACCAATAACATCAAATTCTAAGTTTACTTTATCGCCTACTATTTTGTTTTTCAGATTTGTATGCTCCCACGTATATGGAATAATTGCAACGGTAAACTCATTCTCTTTTTCCCGAGCAATAGTGA
Source organism: Balneolaceae bacterium (assembly GCA_040222455.1). GTDB lineage: Bacteria > Bacteroidota > Rhodothermia > Balneolales > Balneolaceae > RHLJ01. The sequence continues at coordinate 209,114 of JAVKDD010000008.1, forward strand.
GACTAATTCCTTCTAATGTGATACTTCCACGACCCACAATCATATTTTCAAACTCTTTTGGAAACGTAACGGAAATGAGCCAGCCTGTTTCTTCTTTCTCCATAGCTGATATTTCCCCAACTGTATCTACATGCCCTTGAACCATGTGCCCTTCAATACCTGTTTGCAACGTTAGTGAGCGTTCTAAATTTACGTCCGTTCCTTTTTCAAGAGCTCCCATTGTAGTTTTCCTTAGAGTTTCCTCCACACTTTGAACCGTAAAACTACGATCATCAAAAGAAGTTACTGTATGGCATGCTCCATTAATTGCAATACTTTCATCAATATGACAAGTACTGGCGAATGAACATTCTATCGTAAGCTCTTGACCTCCACCATTTAGACTTGCTACTTTTTTTACACTTCCTGTTTCTTGAATTATTCCTGTAAACATAATTTTCTAATTTATAAGTATCCTGTGAGCAGAATATCGTTCCCAACTTTTTCCCAACTTACTTCTTTAAGCTTACAAATATCGCGCATTTTATTAATACCAATATTTAAAACCGATCGTGTTCCACCACCTAACAACTTAGGAGCTATAAAAAGTTCTAGTTTATCCACTAAACCTTCTCTTAATAAAGCAGAAGAAAGCTGCTGTCCTCCTTCAACAAGTACGGAACTAATCCCTCGTTGACCAAGCTCTTTAAATGCTTGTTGAAGGTCGATATGATTTTCCTTTTTAGAAACCTGAATTACTTCACCTCTAAAATAATTATGCTTCATAAGTTTTAGCATTGGATCGGCATCAGTTGCTGAAGCTTTTGTATTCCAAGTCAATACCATGGTCTTCTCTTCAAACTTATCTGAAAAAAGATTCAGTTCTTTTGGTAACTCGTAGGGACCATCAATTACAATACGTTTTGGTTGTCGCCCAGTAACATGGCGAACTGTTAATGATGGGTTATCCGTAATTGCGGTTGTTCTGCCAACTAAAACAGCATCATATATACTGCGCCACTTATGCACCAGCTTCCTTGCTTCCTTCCCTGAAATCCACTGAGAATCTCCATCTGGTGCTGAGAGAAACCCATCTGCAGTTTGAGCTATTTTTAAGGTGATAAATGGTCGGCCAAATGTTTGATGGTGAATAAAAAACTCATTTAACGTCTCCGCTTCCTTTTTTAGAATACCAACATCAACTGAAATTCCAGCATTTCTAAGCTCGGCAAAACCTGCTCCATTAACTTTTGAGTTAGGATCTTGGTGAGCTACCACAACGCGTGAAATTGGTAGTTTACTCAACATGGTAGAGCATGGCGGAGTTTTCCCATGGTGTGCGCAAGGTTCTAATGTTACATAAACGGTAGCATTTTGCAGGCTTTTCTTATTCTTTACTGACTCAACCGCATTCACCTCTGCATGAGCTTCTCCAAATTTTTCGTGAAACCCAGACCCAATCATATCCCCATTTTTTGAAACAATTACACAACCTACCATTGGGTTGGGTGAAGTAAAGCCCTCGCCTTTCTTAGCTAAGTCTAAGGCTTTTCTCATCCAGAATTCATCATTATTAGTTTGAGAAAAATTTTGCATAGCTACAAATTACCAACCTTATTGCTCCCGAAAAACTTTATCCAATAAAAAAGGGCGAAAACATCGTTTCCGCCCTTAAAAATCATTGAACTATTCTATTTACTGAAGTACGCGACTACGATTGTCTGTGATATCAGCTTCTTCTTTTAATTCTTCTAGCCAAATGTTTAAATATCGCTGATTTTCTTTTTGCTCTAGCTCATTTCTCAATGTGCCTGCTGTAGCAGAGTCCAGTGTAGATGGATCTGGTCGTGTAATACTGCTTACCTCAACAACATAAACTGCATTTAGACCTGCAATTGCTCCAGAAGTCTGCCCTTCGTTCATAGTAAAGATAGCACCAATCACGCCAGGCTCTCTTCCTGCTCCTGTAATTACAGTACTACTAGCTGCAAGATTATCCATAGAAAGAATCTCTTTCGAAGAAGCAGAACTAATTCCTTCAAGTGAAGAATTAGAACTAAGCAATGCAGTTACATTTGCTAATGTAGATGCTTTCCGTTTATCATTTTTAACTTGATTTTCAACTTGCGCCCGAACTTCATCTAATGGCCTGAAGCCTTCCGGGGTTTTGTCTTCTAGTTTAATTACAACAATCTGAGAAGCAAGCTCTATAGGTGTTGAAATATCCCCTTCATCAGCTCCACGGAAAAAATCCATTGCTTGTTGGCTAGAACCTAGTCCAGAGATGAAGGCACTTCCTTTAGTCGCAAAAATTTCTTGCACTCCTAATCCTGCTCTTTCAGCTTCTTCCTCAAAACTGCTCTCTTCAGAAGCGAAATATTGAAATTCATCTGCGCGCTCAGCTGCGTCATCAATCGTTGATGGCAATGCTTCAAAAACTCTAGAGAGTACAGCAAACTTTATTTCCGTTCTATTTTCATCAACTTTTTTTATGATTGCGGCAGAAGTGCCTAAGTTTAATACATCAGTAACTTCTCCAACTTCTATATCCAAAACGGGTGCATAATCCTCACGTAGATCCGTTTTTGCAACAAATACATTATTGTAAGGAGTAGTAGATTGTTGACGTAGTAAGAATAAGGAATCGTCTTCCGCAACTGAAAAATCCTCTGATAGATCACTTATTTCTTTTATAATTTGAGCAGTATCTTCTTTAGTGGGTAAGGTACTAAATGCTATATATTTAGCCCGGTACGATTCTTCTCTTTTATAACGATCTTTATTCTTGTTGTAATAGTCATTTAGTTCAGAATCTGATACAGAAATTTCACTTTCTTCAACTTCGTTATAAGGAAAACGAACAAATGAAAACTCAGCAAAGCTATTTCTCTTGATATACTCATTCATTACATCTTGATCAGTAACTTGAAGGCCCGCTGTTATGAAATTGCTTAGTTTTTGTTGCCGTCTTTTTTGACGAAGTTGTAGCTCAATTGCGATGGCCTCTTGGCTGTATTGCTCGTCTTGAAGTACATTCTGAACCATAAAACGATCGATAGTTCCATCTTCTCTGGCAAAATATTGGCTGATTAATGGATCAGGATTGTCACCATAAGCCATATCCAATAGTTCTTGATCTGTAACTGTTATTCCTAGCTCGTTCATTTTTTGCTCTAATAGTTGAGCATTTACTAAATCGTCCCAAACCTGATTCTCATATACTGCCCGTGTCTCAGCGGTCATTGAAGCGCCGGTTTGCTGAGTATATGCATTGGAGTAGTATTGAACTCTACTATTATATTCATCAAAACTAATTGGTTCGCCGTTAACAGCCCCTAAAGATCTTGGACCTGCTGAAAGGGCATTAGGATCAAAAACATCCATAATTACCCATAAGAGCCCAAAAGAACCAATTAAAATCCATAAGACAACACCAGTGTTATCTCTAAATTTTCCCATTACACCCATAATAGGTATCCTCTAAATCGTACTTAAATATTTGTATTTCAATTTTGGGTTAAGGCAACAACATCCTCAAACCATAAGCCTGCAAATATAAGCCAATAGTGAAGTAATTGAAAGCCTGCTATGCGCTATAAGTGTTAAAATATCTCTACTAAGCGCATATGCTTCAGATAACGGCGGGGATCTTCCTGTATTCCCTTAATAAGTTCATTTAAATTGATGGTTAAACTATCCAGATTATTGTAAAGTGACGGATCATTTACCATCTTTCCAATTGTTCCCTCTCCTATATCTATTTTGGATAAGATACTGTTTATAGATTCTGAGCTTAATTGAAGTTCATTGCTCAGAGCATCAAGCTTTGAGCTAAACTCTTCCATATTAGCAATCATGCTCTCAATATCATCTGAACTTGAATCACTAAGTGTGCTTAGATTTGCCATTGAATTTTGTGCATCTAAAATCAGTGCATCAATATCTCCTTGTCGTCGGGTTATTAGCTCTTGAACCTGTTTACTCGTTTCCTTAAAACTGCTAATAGTTGCATTAATATCCTCTTCTTTTAGTTGTTCTGCTTTAGATAAAACTCTATTCAATTTATTTATAGAAACACTTACCGAATCAGCCATTGAAGCCCCTTTATCGCTAAGCCCTTCTAACAGACCCGCCTCTCTAACTCCTTTTAAATATCCCTCCCACTCTAGCCTCTCCTTTCTTTCAGATCGTATAATTTCAATAGAAGAAGAACCCAATGCTAATGGAGTCACAAGCATTGCTTTAGACCCTACTGGAATTTCAATATCTTCGGTAATATTTAACGTAACAAGTATGCTATCTTCTTCTGGCAGGAACCTTATTTCCTTCACGGTTCCAAGCTTTATCCCTTTCATTGTTACGGGTCCACCTTTCAACAATCCTTTTACAGTGTCATATTTGGCGTACAACAAATTTGAGCTGGAAAAGAAAGGTTGATCTTCCATGATTTTAAAGCCTAGAAAGACAACAATCATAGATATTAGTACTATCAACCCAATTTTTGCTTCGTTACTTAGCTTATTCAATGGTGATTCCTTAGTTTTTATCTTTCTTTATTTGATATTCGCTTGCTGTAATAAATTCCACAAGGTCTGGCTGGTCGCTTTCTTGCATATCTTCTACCGTGCCAAACCAACAAAGTTGCTGATTATTCAAAAAAGCAACTTTCTCTGCAATGTTAAGAACACTATGCATATCGTGTGTAATTACTATTGAAGTAATATCTAAACTATCAGCCATGTGCACAATTAACTCATTTATTTCATCAGAAGTTTGTGGATCTAATCCTGATGTTGGTTCGTCATATAGCAGATATTGAGGTTTAAGAATTATTGCTCTTGCTACCCCTACTCTTTTTCTCATCCCGCCAGAAAGTGAGGATGTAGATTTATCACCTGCCCCCTCCAAATTAACCATTTCAAGTGCTCGGTTAACATTTTCACGGATTTCTTCCTCCGATTGATCTGTAAAATATCTTAGAGGAAATGCAATATTTTCGAATGTACTAATTGAATCGAATAATGCCGCCCCCTGAAATAAGATTCCAAATCTTTGCCTCATCTTTCGCAATTCAGAGTATGAAAGGCAAAACATATCTTGTCCGTCTATAATCACTTTGCCCGAATCTGGGTATAAAAGCGCATTTAGATGTTTTAAAAGCACCGACTTTCCGCATCCAGATTTACCAATAACCGCAACGGTTTCGCCATCTTCAATTTTAAAAGATACATCTTTCCAAATGAGGTTTCTTCCAAAACTCTTCGTAAGATTTTTAATTTCTATCATTTTTTAAAGTAGTACCACCGCAAGAATAAAATCGGTTAGAATTACAAAAATACACCCTAATACAGTAGCTTGAGTAGTTGCATTCCCAACTCCTTCTGCCCCACCAAAAGCATAATAGCCTTTATAACATGCTATCGAGGTAATTACGAACCCAAATACGATCGATTTTAACATTCCAAAAACTACATCTTCAGGGTAAAAAAAGGCGCGTGCTCCAATCATAAATTCTGCTGATGGCAATATTCCATCTAAAGCACCGGCAATTATACCTCCTGTAATACCCATCGAAGCTGCCGTTATGTATAATATTGGAAACATACATATGCCTGCCAAAACTCTTGGCACCACTAAAAATGTAACTGAGTTAAAGCCCATCGACTCAAGTGCGTCTATTTGCTCACTTACTCTCATAGTTCCAAGTTCGGTAGAAATTCTTGCGCCAACTTTACCCGCTAAAACAAGTCCACCAATTACAGCGGCCAGTTCAATCAAGATTGATTGACCTACAATAGAGCCAACTATTGAAACGGGATACAAATCAGTATCTAATTGATAGGCCGTTTGAAGCGTTAATACTGCCCCTGTAAAAAACCCTGTTAATATAATGATAGGAATAGATTCGTATCCTACTTTAACGAATTCACTAAAAAGATTTTTCCTATACGTACTAAATTCCAGTACGGAACGTAACGCCTGATAGAGAAGTAATGAATATTGACCGAACTGTTTAATAGATTTCATCAAATAAAGGTACTTAGTTCTCTCTAGTATTAGTAATAATAATGTTAAATAGTTGCCTTTTCATTTAATTATATTAAAAATTCTAGTTCATAATTATCATTTCTAGATCCATGATCAAAATACGCATCCAGATTTGTTTATTGGTTTTATTTTTTGCCGCTTCTTCGGCTTATGCTCAAACTAATAATTCTGCCATATTTCGTTTTTTGGAAATCACACCTTCAGCTAAAGCTTCGGCACTTGGTGGGAATCATGTAGGAATATTTGATGCTAACTCTTCGCTATTATACTTAAACCCTGCTTACATAACCCCTGAATCTTCTAGCCTTGTTTCTGCTACCTTTGTAAACTATTTATCTGATTCGAGAATCGGTTTTGCGAACGGAGCTTATCAAATTAAAAATATAGGTACTCTTGGTATTGGAATTCGATATGCTGGTTACGGAGATTTAAATGAACTAGATGAAGATGGAAATAACCTAGGAAGTTTTAACGCAACTGATCTTTCACTTACCGCGGCTTTAAGTACCATGCTCTCAGAAAAATTGTCGGCTGGAGCTGGGATTGATCTAATTCACTCTTCTTACCATATATATAACTCTAGTGCAATTACCGCTTCTGGGGGGATTTATTATTTAGATAAAGAAAGTAATTTTAGCGCTGGACTTTCATTCCGTAACCTTGGCGATCAGTTAGATTATTATGATGGTATTAGAGAAGAAATTCCTTTCGATATCTCGGCTGGTATCTCAAAAAAGCCCGCAAATTTTCCTTTTCGACTTAACTTAACCCTTCGTCAACTTAATGATTGGAGTATGCGAGTAGTTGGAGAAACCGAAGACCCCGCATTCTTTGATAATCTTTTCCGGCATGTAATTTTTGGTGGTGAAGCTGCCTTCAGCGAAAATTTCTTATTTCGTTTGGGATATAATCGATTATTGCATGAACAAACAAAAACCAATCAGTCTTTTGATTTAGCCGGAGTAAGTATTGGGGTTGGCTTAAAAATAAAAAGTTTAAATATTGATTTGAGTAGAAGCTCGTATAGCAAACTGGGTGGTATAATTCAAATTAGTGTGCGCTCACAATTAAACTAGAATGAAGAACAGACTTTATTCGGCAGTTGTTGAAAACCCTGCAGTAATCAGGATTGGAATTGCTTCTGCTGTAATGGTCTTTATCTTTATTATTGGCACCATTGGCTATCATTTTATAGAAGGAATGGGCTTTTTTGATAGCTTTTACATGACTTTTATTACAATCTCGACCATTGGATTCCGAGAAATAAAATCTCTTACCATAGAAGGTCGTATTTTCACAATGGCAATCTTTATATTTGGAATAGGAGTGATCTCATATATTGCCTCACAAACAACGCAGCTTTTTTTTGAAAGCGAATTATTTCTGGAACGTGCCATGAGAAAAAAACTCGAAAAAATGGAACATCACTATATTATTTGTGGCTACGGTCGAATTGGTAATCGTATTGCTAATGTGCTTGCCGAGGCTAGTTTACCTGTTGTAATTGTTGAAAATAGAGACTCGAGTATTCAAAGGATTCAGAATGACCGGTTTGTGTACATACAAGGCGATGCTCAAGATGAAAACAGTCTTAACCAGGCGGGCATTGATAGAGCCAAAGCTTTAATATGTACTTTATCGAGCGATAAAGATAATGTGTTTACTACTTTACTTGCTCGTGAAATGAATCCGGATTTATTCATATTAGTTCGGGCGAATGAGAATAAAAACAAACTTCGTATCGCCAGAGCGGGAGCTAATAAAGTAATTTCTCCGTACGATATTGGAGCTGATCGAATGGCCAATGTAATTTTAAGACCTAATGTTGAGCAGTTCATTGAAACAATGACACGCGATGACAGTCAAGATCACACTTTTGATGAAGTATTAATCTCAGAAGGCTCAAAATTATCCGGAAAAACTCTAGCAGAAATTAATGTTCGCAGTACCTATGAAGTGTTAATTATCGCTATTATTGCTGAAGGAGAACGCATCAAATTTAATCCAAAAAGTAGCGATGTTATTGAAACAGGAAATTCATTGATTATACTTGGTGATCTCAAAAAGATTCAATCCTTTAGATCAGAAATGTGTAACGATACTCGCACTCTTGCAGAGCGTGCAGAACAAATTGAAAATTTAGAACAAACTAACTGATGATCAGATATTTTACAGCCGGAGAATCTCATGGACCCGGACTTACAGGAATTGTTGAGGGAGTTCCGGCAGGATTACCCATCACTGAAGACGAAATCGCAGAACATTTAGCACGCCGGCAAGAAGGGTATGGGCGCGGAGGCCGTATGGCGTTCGAAAAAGACCGAGCTATTATTAGTTCCGGTGTTCGATTTGGTAAGACAATAGGCGGTCCGATTGCAATGTATATGGAAAACCGAGCCTTTAAAAAAGACAAAGACGGTTGGCCGGTGGTCATGAATAAAGAAATCGAAAAAGAAGGAATTGAAAAAATAACACTTCCTCGACCTGGACATGCTGATTTAGTTGGCGCACAAAAGTTTCGTTTTGATGATATTCGCCCTGTAATTGAGCGATCCAGCGCTCGTGAAACGGGTATGCGCGTAGCCTGTACAGGTGTTGCTCGGAAGTTTTTGAAACATTTTGGCATTGAAATAGGTGGACATGTTCTAAGAATTGGAGAGGCTGGATATGACAATTGGGATCAAGTGCGCAACTTAGCAGATCCATTAGCTGAACACGGTGGAGAACACGTTTATAAAACTGCCGATAAATCTGATGTTCGTTGTCTTGATGATAACTTAACAGAAGAAATGATTGATGAGATTAAAAAGTACCGAAAAGAAGGTTCTTCATTAGGCGGAGTTTATGAAATCATCATTACTGGCGTACCTGTTGGTTTGGGAAGCTTTACACAATGGGATCGAAAACTTGATGGAATGATTGCCCAAGCCATTATGGGAACTCAGGCAATGAAAGGTGTAGAAATTGGCCTTGGATTTGAATCTGGTGCTCGACCAGGCCATCACGTTCATGATGAGATAACACATGATGGAAATACCTTCAAAAGAAGAACGAACCGCTCTGGCGGAATCGAAGGTGGAATGAGTACGGGAATGCCAATTATTGTTCGCGGGGTGATGAAGCCAATTCCCACTATGTTAAATCCTTTACGAACGGTAGATATGCATACACTTAAAGAAACTGAAACCCGTTATGAACGCTCTGATGTTTGTGCATTGCCTAGGGCTGTAGTTGTTGCAGAGTGCGCCTTAGCACCAGTAATTGCAAATGCATTTCTTGAGAAATTCGGTGGAGATTCCATCGCTGAAATAGAAGAACGAATTAAAAGTTATACTTCCTAGTGGGTTCCAAAATTTCAATATTAGCTGCACGGATAAAAGAAAATCCTAATGATTCATTTTCGAAGTTTGCACTGGCATTGGAATTACTGAATATTGATCAAATGGATAAAGCAAAGGTGCTTTTTGAAAGTATTGTAACCGCTGATCCCGACTATGTTGGCGTTTATTATCATCTGGGAAAAATTTATATCGAAATTGATGAGAACAAAAAAGCAGTAAAAACCTATAAAGATGGAATTTCTATTGCAGAAAAAGGAAACCATCCCCATGCGAAATCGGAGCTGCAAGGTGCATTACTCGCTCTTGAACTAAATTTAGAAGATCAATTATGAAATCATTTTTAGCTTTTTTCATCTTAGCTTTAACTCTAAGTGCTGGAGTGCTTGCCCAGGAAAAAAATATTTATACCGTTCAGAAAGGCGAAACACTTTATGCTATCTCCAAAAACTTGAATGTATCTGTTGCTGAGTTGCAACAATGGAACAGTCTTTCTGATAACAGTATTTCGATAGGTCAAGAACTCATTTATTTTACTCAAGGTGATTTAAATTCGACTTTAACTCAGGAAGAGCCACCAGCTTCATTAATTTCGAATTTGGTTCCCCAAGAAAATGTTTTTTACACGGTAAAAAGTGGGGATAACCTTACTGTAATTGCTCGAAATCATAGCATGACTGTAGAAGAACTTAAAAACCTGAACGAACTTTCCTCCGATTTAATAAGCATTGGACAACGCTTAAGCGTTCGAAAACTAGTTGATAGTGTAGCACCCTCGGCTTCAGAGTTTTCGGAAGATTCTTCTCCTCAGGGAACCTTTGCAATTTATACCGTATCGAGTGGAGAAACTTCTACAGATATCCTGAACAAATTTAAAATGACACTTCGTGAGCTTCAGGAGCTAAACCCAGAAGTCAATATTTCTGCACTAGATCGCCAGCAAAAAATAACAGTATTACTTCCACCATCTCGTTCTTTTGATAATCCATACAAAAATAATGCCTCTCTTCAAGAATTAGGTACGGTTGGTGCTACATCATATGCAAATGAAGAATATGGTAATACAACTACTAATGGTGAATTGTATAATCCTGCAGAATTAACTGCAGCTCATTCAAACATCGCTTTGGGAACCATCATTTTTATTGAAAACCCTGATAATAAAAGCGGAGTTTATGTTAGAATAAATGATCGAATAACTGAATCGGGACTGAAACTTTCTGAACGAGCTTACCGAATATTAAAGCTCGAAAATTCTACAAACCCAATTGTTTCTATTTATTCTGAAAGCTAATGGTTAACTCCGTCAAGCAATATTTTTCCAACACTCATACGTTGCTTTACAGCTTCTTATTAAGCGTTCCTCTTTTTTTAATTTACGAAGGATTAATCCTTATCTCTCAACCTAACGCAGAACACATTGTTCGCATTAGTGTCGATGTTTGGATGAAAACGCTTTTCACTTATTTCGGGGTAAATGCCATTTCATTTTCTCTTTTAGTGATGCTACTTCTTGGGTTTTTTATATTATATAGAGAACGTGAACGTCTTAAAGAACTAAGGTTCTCATATTTCCCGTTCATGTTGCTAGAATGTACCATCTATGCTGTAGTTGTTGCTTTTATCAGTAATACTTTGGTTTCTTTAATTTTAAATTTATCGGCTTCTGATCCAGTTCAATCTCTTTCCTATTTACAGAAGTTAGCACTCTCACTTGGTGCCGGTTTGTATGAAGAACTTTTCTTTAGAGTCATTCTTGTCTCTTTACTTGTGCTAATATTTAATAAAATATTTGGAAAAAAATGGGCGGCAGTAGTTGCCGCAGTTACACTTTCTGCTCTTCTCTTTAGTGCGGTGCATTACATGGGTTCTATGGGAGATTTATTTACCTTAAGTTCATTTTTATATCGATTCTTATTTGGCTTAATACTAAATGGAATATATATTTGGAGAGGCTTTGGAGTCGCCGCATGGACGCACGCAATTTATGATGTAATAGTGATTAGTTTTTTGGGAGCTTAGAGAAATACTAATCACTCAATCAAAAGTTTCTATTTACCAATTGCGGCAGTATTAGTTATAATAATAGTTCGTTATTCAGTTAAGCATTTTTTAGGCAAAGGTTACATTGAGCAAAAAACACCAAATAAAACAACAAGAATTTAATGATGAAGTCATTCCTCATCTAGATTCTTTGTATAATTTTGGTTTAAGGCTTACCACAGATCCTAGCGATGCTGAAGATTTGGTGCAAGATACCATTGTTAAAGCCTTTCGTTTTTTTGATAGCTATGAAAAAGGCACGAATGCTAAAGCATGGCTTTTCAGGATTCTAAAAAACTCGTTCATCAATAATTATCGGAAGAATCTAAAGAAGCCTCAAGAAGTTGATTACGATGAGGTCTCTTCGTTCTACGAAAATATCCGTGCTGAAAGAACGGATACATCCGATTTAGAGCATCTTATCTTTAGAGATTTGATGGATGATAATTTCTCTAAAGCTTTATCAAAACTACCTGAAGATTTTAGAACCGTAGTTCTTTTATGCGATGTTGATGGCTTTACCTATGAGGAGATTTCGAATATGCTGGACGTTCCTATTGGAACCATTCGTTCCAGACTTCATCGTGGGAGAAATTTACTTAAAACAGAGCTTTATGAATACGCTAAAAAGCATGGTTACACCGACGATTAATCATCTGTATTCAGTATAATCCGCATTGTTGTACCTACTCCAAGTTCCGATTTCAACACAAAGACTTTTCCCGAATGATATTCTTCAATAATCCTTTTGGTTAAGCTTAATCCTAGTCCCCAACCTCTTTTTTTGGTACTAAAACCTGGTCTAAAAACCGTTTTAAATTGATTTGTCTCAATTCCTGAGCCAGAATCCTCAATATCAATAATTACTTCGTTTCCTTTTAAAACCGATTTTATCGAGATGAAAGCATTTTTGTCTTTAGTATTTAAAGCATCCATGGCATTTTTAACCAGATTTTCAATTGCCCACTGAAATAGGTCTGGATTCATCTTTACTTTAGCTTCTGCCATTAAAGACTTACGAACCTCTACAGCCTTACCCAATTTTGGAAGCCTTCGCTCCATATAGCTAACCACTTCGTCTAAGTTTGGTTTTATATCCATTGTGGTAAGTTCTGGGGATGAGCCAATTTTACCGAATCGCTCTGCAACGCCACTTAGTCGTTGAACGTCGTTTTCTATTTCTTGGATGATCTTATTCGCTTCTACATTATCTTCAAATTCGTCTTTAAAAAGATGAATCCACCCATATAAGCTCGAAATAGGTGTGCCTAATTGATGAGCTGCCTCTTTAGCCATTCCAACCCAAAGATTTGATTGTTCCGTTCTGGTAATACTTTTATAAGTGGTATACCCGATGCCAAGCAACAAACTCAAAATCATCATTTGGATATATGGAAAATATCGAAGTAGACGAACCGTAGGACTTTCCCCATAGTATACAAATTGCGCAATTCGGGTATTCTCGTCACCAATTATAATCTTAATAGGAGGGTTTGTAGCCTTTAACCGTTCTACAAGTTTTATTCGTTTCTCTTCTGTATTTATATCTTTTGAGACAACGTTTTTAAACCCATATTCCACTTCTAAAATTATAGAATCAGGGTTTTCAGGATCTAAGGAACTGAATACATATTCTAGAGGAACATCGTTTGAGTCAACTAAAACGGCTGGTACTTTAAACCGTTCTCCATCGTCTAGAATAAACTCATCGGTAACAAAATCCTGTGAACTTCTAAGGCTTTCAACTTCATATAGCTTTTCAATTATACTGTCAGGAACAGATTCCTTTTGCTGAAGTTCGGCAGCTATCTGCAATAACTTTGAACTTGCCTGTTCATGAACCGGAAGCGAGTTGAATTCTAATGCCTTTGCCCAAAGCTCAACACTTATCCTTTCCTGCTCCAAGATTTTTCCTACCAAATAGTTGTTATACACTAAGGAGGCTGCACCTAGTAAAAGCAGAAAAATGATTAGCAGTAATTTTATCCAGCCAGATTGGGCGAAAAGATTCATAGGTACACTTTTTTATTGGTTGGAATATAGGAATGTGAGGGGAAGGTCTAAATAAAAGTTAGTGAGGATTCTTTTATTTATTTTTGTAATTCAAAGGTGAAGTCACCTTTCACGTTTTATGTCCATGGAAGTTAGAGCCTGCTTATCGGCAGACAGGCTTCTAAACTGCATTCCGAACTAGACGTTCGGAACGAGGTTAAATTGTTCGAAAAGAAGGAAGGAAGGGCAAGATTCAGAAGATCACTTCTCCACCAGCTGGCGGATCGTGAATGGAAACATTTGCGCGGAGCGAATGCGACAACGCAATCCCCCGTGATCTTTCAAGTTTGTAACTTGAATGATATTGAAAAGAAAGGCTCCTGACTTCCATAATCTAGTGGCTAATTTACAGGAACTAAGCCTTAATGTAAGTCAGAGACTTGCTAATCTTCTAGTTTTAAGTCACCGCATTCGCTACAGACTTAAAATATCTTGGGCGGTCTTTTAAAACCATTCAATAACTGCCAGAAGCATTTGTCCATTACCATAGTATACTTTGAGTATCAAATACTACTTATTTTTTAGTTTTCTCTTTGTTTGATTTTTATCACAAATGATTCTACTACCTTTAAATTGATTGTATCTGACGGGTTAACAACTTCTACTGAACCACTAAAGAGTACTACTTCTCCAACAAAACCGTTAAGATCATTTTCTTTTGATCGCCATCTTATTTTATTTCCATCTAATACACCATTAACAGGTAATGTCCTGTCAGAACCTAAATTCCAATTAAATTTAAATCTTTCGTCTAGGCTATCGCTAATTAAGCAATGAATAGTAAGAGTATCACCCACAATGAGTGTATCAGGGCTAAAATTTATACTCAAAATAGTTGTTTGAAAAATTGGTTCGGGATCTCCTGCTGAACCAGGGAAAGAAATGTCACATCCAGATAGCAATAATACGAGAAAAAAAATATTTAAAAGTTTAATCTTATACATGATTTAATCATTTTCTCCACGATAGATGCTCCAATGAAGTTGTCGCTAATTTTTGAAGATATTATTAAGAACCATATAATTTTCAGTGGGTTTATCCACCCAGTCTGGATTCGAGTCTGTAATACTGAAAGTATAATCCTCGCATGATCTTTCAAGTTTGTAACTTGAATGATATTGAAAAGGAAGGCTCCTGACTTCCATAATCTAGTGGCTAATTTACAGGAACTAAGCCTTAATGCAAGTCAGAGACTTGCTAATCTTCTAGTTTTAAGTCACCGCATTCGCTACAGACTTAATATATCTTTGGGAGCTTCTAGACTGCATTCCGAACGAGACGTTCGGAACGAGGGTAACGAGTTTAAGGGAACTCCCTAAACAAAAAACCCTGCTTCAAAAAATGAGCAGGGTTTATAAAATTAGGCAGAAGCTTTTTGTTTTTCGTAGACTGGAGGTGCTTTTTTCTCGATCGTATCTTTTGTGATTACACACCGTGCTACGTTTTTCATTGAAGGAAGCGTAAACATGATGTCCAGCATTGCCCCTTCCATTATAGATCGTAATCCTCGGGCGCCGGTTTTACGTGCTTTGGCTTTTTGTACAATTGATCGAAGGGCTTCATCTTCAAAATCCAACTCAACTCCTTCCATTTTGAACAGCTTTTTGTACTGCTTAATGATGGCATTTTTTGGTGTTTGAAGAATATCTAGAAGAGCTTCATCAGAAAGTTCATGAAGGCCACAAACAACAGGTAAACGTCCAATAAGTTCCGGTATCAGCCCAAAGCGTTGTAAATCTTCAGGCTCGATATAGGTAAAAATTGCAGGGTCATCTTTATCAAACTTTACCTGCTCTCTAGTTGTAAATCCCATCGAACTAGTTGATAGTCGGCGAGATATGATTTCTTCTAATCCTGCAAATGCTCCACCACAAATAAATAAAATGTTAGAGGTATCAAGCTGAATAAAACTTTGCTCAGGATGCTTTCTTCCTCCTTTAGGCGGAATATTTGCCACGGTTCCTTCCAAAATCTTAAGTAATGCCTGCTGTACTCCTTCTCCACTTACATCTCTTGTTATAGAAGGATTATCACTTTTGCGCGCTACTTTATCAACTTCGTCAATGTAAACGATTCCTCTCTTTGCACGTTCTACATCATAGTCTGCTGCTTGAAGGAGATTGCTTAAAATACTTTCTACATCTTCACCTACATAGCCTGCTTCAGTTAATACCGTTGCATCCGCAATGGTGAAGGGAACATCAATCACTTTGGCAAGTGTTCGGGCGAGCAAGGTTTTTCCGCTACCCGTAGGACCGAGTAATGCAATGTTACTTTTCTCGATCAGGGTGTCGTCAAACTCTAGGCTTTCGTTGCTAATTCGTTTGTAATGATTATAAACGGCAACAGAAAGAGTTTTCTTGGCCTGCTCCTGTCCAATTACATACTCATCCAGTTTTGCTTTGATCTCAACCGGTTTGAGCATGGGTTTATACGACTTTTCACGTCTTCTGGCTAGCGAGGCAAGGTCGCTTTTGATAATACTTGAAGCATCTTCAACACAACGATCGCATACATAAACCCCAGGGCCTGCCACCATACTGTTTACTTCCAGACTAGATCGCCCGCAAAACGAACAGTTTACGATATCGTTATTTTTTTCGTTCTCGCTCATCCCTGATAAATCTAATAAAATTCTGGCTATTTCGCAGTTTCTGCTCTTGCAATCACATTATCGACCAAACCGTATTTTTTTGCTTCTTCTGAGCTCATCCAATTGTTACGATCAGAGTCGTTTAAAATATCTTCTAATGTTTTTCCAGCGTGATCTGCTATGATCTGGCTTAGCTGTTTTTTGGTTCGGAGAATCTCACGAGCTTCAATTTCTATATCACTTGCCTGACCCTGAACTCCACCAAGTGGTTGATGGATCATTACTTTGGCATTTGGTAAACAATTTCTTTTTCCTGCAGTACCTGCTGTAAGTAAAACTGCGCCCATACTTGCTGCCATTCCCATACATGTAGTTGCAACATCACACTTTATGTGTTGCATGGTATCATAAATGGCTAAACCGGAAGAAACAACTCCACCAGGGCTATTTATGTATAGATTGATATCTTTTTCAGGATCTTCCGATTCTAGGAATAGTAGCTGGGCTACAATCGTACTAGCAACCACATCATTAATTGCGCTTCCTAAAATGATAATTCGATCTTTAAGTAATCGAGAATAAATATCATAGGCTCGCTCGCCTCTGCTGGTAGTTTCAATAACCATAGGTACGAGATTACTCTCGATGGCATGGTTTGTTGATTCAAATAAAGGCTGTTCGAAAATAGGTTGCTTTATCATGGCGGTACTATAAATTATTTCTTTTTAGTTGACTTCTTTTCCTGATACTTACGATACGCATCTTTATCTAACTCTGCTATTTTTACCTCGTCCTGAAGCTTTTCGTATACTTTATTCTCTCTGATACTGCCTCTTAGAGATTCTAACAAGTTCGGGTTTTGAGCATAGTATCCTTTAAGTTGATCTACTGTAGCTCCATAACGTGCCGCTTCAATAGAAATAAACTCGTCAATATCTTCGGGTTTTATTTCGATATCTTCAAATGTTTCTTGAAGCTTTTGGCTGATAAAATACCATTTAGCTTCTCTCTTGCCTTGCTCGGTCATTTCTTCTCTGTATGCCAACTCGTCAAAATTTTCTGGGAGCTTATCGCCATACTGTTGCTTCAATTGATCAACATAAGAACTCTTCACTTGCTCAACAAAAGCATCGGGAACTTCAAATTCATGTGCATCAACTAGTGCTTCCACTACCTCGTTTTTAAACAAGTCGTCTGCAGACTGGTCGTAGTATTGTTGCATTCTGCTTTTAATAAAACTCTTGAACTCATCTTCTGTTGATGCTTCACCATTGCTATTCTTTTTGATGAATTCTTCACTAAGCTCAACCTTAATTGGTTTTTGAACTTTCTTAATTGTGATTTTCAAATCATCTTCATGATCGCCATGTGGGATGCTCATATCAACTACATCGCCAATTTTATGACCTTTCAAAGCTTTGAGAAAATCTGCACTTCCCTCTTCTCTTAAATCCAGCGTTTGATCTTCGTCAACATCGCCATGATTTACTGATTCTACATCAACAATCACTTTAACGTCTTTTGAAACTTTCACGTCAACATCTTCCCAATCGCCTTGGCGCTCAAGCGTACGCTCGATCTCTTCTTTAACCTCAGCGTCGGTAACATCGTGAACCATTTTGTTCACTTTAATTTTCTTGAGATCGGTAAGTTCAACTTCTGGCTTTGCCCCAATTTTGAAAACAACTTCTAACTCATCATTCTCCCATTGGAAATCGATCATTTGAGTTTCTCCAACAGGATTATGCTCTTCAACAATATCCTTCTCAAATACTTCTTGAATGTGTTTGTTGATTTCTTCGATTTCGATATCATTACCAAATCGCTTACGCACTATAGAAAGGGGCACGCGTCCCGGGCGAAATCCCGGCATGGTAATCTGACCTTGATACTTCTTAAGTGCTTTATCAAATTTAGGTTGTAGTTCTTGTCGGTTAGCTTTTAAAGTTACTTCTTTGTCTACAGAAGTAATTTCTTTCACAGAAATGTTCACGAATGCTCCGCTATGTTTTGTGGATTCAATAAATAAAAAACAGGATAGTTTGGAAAGGAAAGTACGAGAGGGGGGACTCGAACCCCCACGCCGGTTAAAGCACTAGATCCTAAATCTAGCGTGTCTACCAATTCCACCACTCTCGCAAATTTCAGAGCTTGCAAATTTAAGGTTTATTGAATTTAAAATCCATACGTTTCACTCAAATTATTCTGCTTCTCAATCACATTAACTTTGGTATTTTCAAGTTCACACTTTTATCCTTTAGAAAACCATGTATTACAACCTTAGATATATCCACATTACTACTTCCAATAAAGAAGAAGCAAGGAAAATAGGCAGGGTTTTAGTTGAAGAGCGCCTAGCTGCTTGTGTTAATATTTTGGACGGAATGGAATCTATTTACCGCTGGAAAGGAAAAATTGAAGAAGCCCATGAAACGGTATTAATTGCTAAAACGAATTACTCAAAAGTACGATCACTTACTAACCGGGTAAAAGAGCTTCACAGTTACGACTGCCCTTGTATTGTTTCTTTGACAATTACAGAAGATGAGGGGAATAAAGAATATCTGGATTGGTTACTTCAAGAATCTCGATAGATTTAACTGAGCAGCCAAACTTTTTTCCTTACCCAATCGATACGCTGAAAAAATTAATTTTTTTTGTATCTAAGATTGTCTACTGCGCATTTGTTACTACTCTTCGAGCGATTAAATCTGCTTCTATTTCTTTCATTTTCTCGTTGGTAAGCGGATAGAAAAGCATGATCACATAACAAGTAACACCAAATACAGCGGGGATTATACTCACCAACATCAGTATTCCACTTATCGAATCTGTGGATTGGATTTGCCCAGACTCAAATCCATATGCTGAAAGAACCCATCCAGTGATTGCACCACCAAGTGCGACTCCAAGTTTTAATGCAAATAATGAAGCAGCCATAATAAGTCCCGTTGCTCTGCGTCCGAATTTCCATTCTCCATAATCTGCTGTGTCAGTATACATCGCCCATTGTAGAACCGCCACAGGTCCTAATAAAAAGCCAGCGAATATGTTAACTAGATAAATTAAACCAACCTGTTCTTTATCTAAAAAGAAGAATGCTATACTTAGAAGTGCGGCTAAACCTAAAAACCATCCATAAGTTTTTTTCTTATCAAACAGCTTACTTATAGAATTTGTTAGAATAGCACCTGCAAGAGTTGCTAAAGCTCCGGATGTAAGAAAGTAATTTAACCCAAGTTCTATAGTAGATCCGAATAAAACAATAGAATGATCACCAATATAATAGTTTACATAAAAAGCGAAAGACCCACCTCTAATCACCAAGAAAGTAAGCTGAAAGATGGTTGACAATCCAATTAATACCCAAGGACCATTTGCGAATAAATCCTTTCCATCTTTTTTAAAATCTATCTCCTGATTTTTAGGTGGAAGTACCCGTTCTTTGGTTGTAAAAAATGCAACCAAAAATAATACTGCTGCAATTGCTCCATACAGTCCCATTGTCCACATCCAACCTATTTGTTTACTAGCGATATCATCTCCACCGCCAAAAAAATCAACAAGTGGTTCAGTGAACCCTGTTACAATTAACAAGCCACAGTAAGCTGCTACAAAGCGATAAGAGGAAACAACTGTCCGTTCCTCCGCATTTGGAGTTATCACACCCATAAGTGCTGCATAGGGAACATTGATCATGGTATACATTATCATCATCAATGTGTAAGTGATGTAAGCATAAGCGACTTTTCCAGCATTACTAAAGTCTGGAGTCAAAAACATGAAGAAGCCAAGGACCCCAAAAGGAATGGCTAACCAAAGCAAATACGGTCTGAATTTACCATATTTGGTTTGAGTCCGATCTGCGATCATTCCCATTAAAGGATCATTTACCGCATCGAATATTCGAGTAACTAAAAACATAGTTCCGGCAACAGCTGCGGGCAAACCGAAAATATCTGTGTAGAAGAAAAGCAGATAAACAATGAATGTTTGAAAGAACAAGTTGGAGGCAGCATCACCTGCACTATAGCCTATTTTTTCAATAAAGGGGACCTGTTTTCCATTTAAACTCATAGTTCCTGCCTTTGGGTTTTTAGAATACTTTTTATTTTACCGTTAAGATTGCCTTTATCAGATCTTCATCGCGAGAGGAGTTCCCAATCATAATTTCAAACTCGCCCGGCTCAACTATAAAGTCCATTCGAACGTTGTAGAAGGCTAATGACTTTTTATGAATTGGAATGGAAACAGTTTTTTTCTCTCCTGGTTTCAGCCACACTTTTTTAAATCCTTTTAGTTCTTTTACTGGACGGGTTACTGAACTAAAACAATCTCTGATATACATTTGAACCACTTCTGATCCTTCGTGTTCTCCTGTATTTGTAACATCTACCGATACTGAAGTTGATCCATCAACTCCAATACTTTGGTCAGCTATTTTCACATTTGAGAATTCAAAACTGGTGTAGCTTAACCCATAGCCAAAAGTGAATAAAGGATTTGCATCATCAAATAAATAACCTCTTCGAGCTGATGGGCGATAGTTATAATAAATTGGTAATTGACCCACTGATTTTGGAATAGAAATCGGGAGTTTACCTCCAGGATTTATATCTCCAAAAAGAACATCGGCAACGGCATTTCCGCCTTCTTGCCCCAAATACCAACACTCAAGAATTCCATCTACTATTTCGGCAACATTATTAATACTAAGTGGGCGACCATTTACAACTAACGCTATTACCGGTTTGCCTGTAGCTACCATTGCATTTAACAGCTCATCCTGTTCTCCTATTAGATTTAAATCTGTTCGGTCTCCCATGTGATTTCTAGCCCAAGACTCTCGTGAGGTCTGATCGTTTCCACCGATAGCGAGAACAATAACATCCGCATCTTCAACATCTTCAATTGCCAAAGCAATCGACTTTCTATTCTCTTCTGGCGTTGGAACCACAACCGCATCTTCTTCCCAACGTCCTCCAATGGTTATTTTACAACCCTCACTGTAAATCACTTCAATATTTTTCGATTCTGCTTTCTTTTTTATCCCATCAAGAATAGAAATATTTGATCTTGGTGATCCACTATAACCGCCTAATAAACTTCGGGTGGCATTCGGTCCCACCACTGCAATAGTTTTAGTTTTTGAAGGATCAAGGGGAAGTAAGTTTCCTTCGTTTTTAAGCAGAATTATTGTTTCTTGAGCGGCTTGTAAAGCGAGCTTTTTATTTTTTTCTGACCCCGAAATTTCCTCCGCTTTTTGGGGATCTAAATATGGATCATCAAATAATCCCAATTTAAATTTCCAGTAAAGCATTGGCCGAACCAAATTATCAAGCATTTCCTCCGTAAGAATCCCTTGGTTTACTAACTCGACAACATGCAAGTAACAATCTGGTTCAGGAAGCTCAATATTTACTCCTGCTTTTATTGCAAGTTCAGCAGCCTGCTTACGATCTTTTGCTACAAAATGTCCATGGGTAGCTTCGCGATCAAAAAGCTCTAGTACAGCATAATAATCTGAAACTACAAAACCTTTAAACCCCCATTCACCTCTTAGTACATCTTGTAAAAGCCATTCATTGGCATGAGATGGAATCCCATCAATTTCGTTATAGGAAGCCATCACACTTACAACATTTGCTTCTTCAATCGCTTCTTTAAATGGCATCAAAAAAGTTTCCCTAAGAACTCTTTCTGAAATATTCACTGGACCGCAATTCGTCCCAGACTCAGGCTCTCCATGTGCAGCAAAATGTTTAAGTGTCGCCAATACATGTTTTTTATTGTTGAATTCTCCATCTCCCTGAAATCCTTTTACGGCAGCAACTCCTAGCTGAGAAACTAAATAGGGATCTTCACCAAATGTTTCTTCTACTCGCCCCCAACGCGGATCACGCGCAACATCAACTACAGGAGTTAACGCTTGATGACCTCCTCGAGTTCGGGTTTCTTCTGCAGCCATAGCATAAAGTTGTTCTACTAAATCAGGATTAAAAGTACTTGCTAATCCAATAGGTTGGGGAAAACTTGTAGCCCATTTCGATGCCAGCCCATGAAGACATTCTTCGTGAAATATGACCGGAATTCCGAGCCGACTTTGTTCAATAAAAAACTTTTGGATAGCGTTAGTTAGCTCTACTGTTTGGCGGGCATTAAATCCAGCTTCATGGCTAGCTTCTTCATCCTTTCCCGCATCACTTGGGCGGCCCACCTGTCCAATTCCATTACCGTGAGCATATGCTTTTTTAGCTTTCTCTAGATCAAAGTTTCCTTCTTCATCGATTAGTGTTTCTTTCTTTTCATTCCAAACACCCATCATTTGCGCGACTTTTTCTTCCAAAGTCATTTTAGATAGTAGATCTTTTACTCGCTCTTCAGGAAGTTTTGATGCATCTTTATAAATCACTTTTTAGTACTCTTAACCTAGTTAGTTTTTTGCTTGTCTTTTTTTGTGGCTAATTCCATTAACACTTCTACTACTTCTTTTTCTTTTCCTTCTCTATCAAATAAAAGTGGATAATTTGTTCTCCCTGAAACAGGCCATCCATTTTTCCAGGAGTCCGCATCAGTTACACCCCAAGTTGTTACTCTGTTAATCTTATCAGAATGCCTTAAAAACACTTCGAAATAATCCGTGTAAATATCAATTTGTGCCTGTTTTATTGAGTCGGGCATACCTTCTATGTAAGGATTTAGTTCTGCTCTTAGCTCTGCTCTCATACTAATATCTGCACCTACATATTGAAACGCAGGAGGCAGAACATCGATATCTAATTCAGTAATTGCGACAACTCCAAGTTCTTTGAACTTTAAAATACTAGCTTCAACTTCTTGGGGAGTAGGACCTTCTAAGCCATAATGTCCTTGCATACCAATTCCCGAAACTTTGATTCCTTTTTCCTGAATATTCTTTACCATTTGAACGGCTCCATCCGCTTTTTCAGGAATAAACATGTTGTAATCGTTGTAGTATAATTCTGCTTCAGGATCTGCAGCTTGAGCATATTCAAATGCTTTCTCGATGAAATCCGGACCAATGATTTGATACCATTTTGACCTTCTCAGTGTGCCATCTTCGTTCAGTGCTTCATTAACCACATCCCAAGCATTAATTCTACCTTTATATCGACCAACGATGGTGGTAATATGATCTTCCATTCGTTCTAAAAGCCTTTCTCTCGAAATTTCATTACCGTTTTCATCCTCAAAAACCCAATCTGGAATTTGACTATGCCAAACCAGGACATGCCCCACAATGAACATATTATTTGCTTCCCCAAATGCTACGAACTGATCCGATTCCACAAAATTATAAACTTCTGGTTTAGGATGAATCTGTTCCCATTTCAAATCATTTTCAGGTGAAATAGAATTGAAGTGCTTTTCAACAATTGGAATCCCAATTGTGTCGGTGCCGTGATAATGTCTTGTATTTAACGCTGCACCAATATAGAAATGCTCTTTATAGGATTCGGAAAGAGAGTTCTGTGTATCAACTTTATTCTGAAATACATCACATGCATTAACAGTTAAAATCAGACTTACGAAAACGAGTAGGTTTTTCATTTTTAAAGCTTTCGTCTCTCCCCGACTAGATATATTGATTAATTATATTCTCAAACATCTCCTGTTTTCCACTTTTCTGCTCAATATGTTGATTATTTATGGCGTGATTGTATAGGTCTTCAAACGAAAGTTTTCCTGCTTCAAAATCTGCTCCTTTTCCAGTATCAAAAGAACTATAGCGTTCTTCGCGAAGAGACTTAAACTGAGATTTCGTTAAAATTGCATCTGCGGCAATAAGAGAACGCGCAAAGACATCCATCCCGCCAATATGTGCATGGAAAAGATCCATCAAATCTGTTGAGTTACGGCGTGTTTTAGCGTCGAAATTAATTCCCCCTCCTTGTAAGCCACCTGACTGGAGAATAACAAGCATAGCTTGCGTTATTTCAAAAACATCTACAGGAAATTGATCAGTATCCCACCCATTTTGATAATCTCCGCGGTTCGCATCAATACTCCCCAGTATCCCATTATCAGCCGCAACTTGGAGTTCATGTTCGAAGGTGTGTTGTGCTAAAGTTGCGTGGTTTACTTCAATGTTTAACTTGAAATCATTCAATAAATCATACTTCGACAAAAATCCTATTACGGTAGCGGAATCAAAATCATATTGATGCTTAGACGGCTCCATTGGTTTTGGTTCTATAAAAAATGTACCCTTGAAACCTTGAGATCTCGCATAGTCTTTAGCCATATGAAGAAATTTTGCAAAATGATCTATCTCGCGACCCATTTGAGTGTTCAAAAGTGACATATACCCTTCGCGACCTCCCCAGAACACATAATTTTCGCCGCCAAGTTTTATAGTTGCATCGAGTGCATTCTTAACCTGTGCACCTGCAAATGCAAGAACATCAAATTCAGGATTTGTAGCCGCTCCGTTCATATAACGAGGATTACTAAAACAGTTTGCCGTTCCCCAAAGTAGCTTTACACCTGATTCTTTTTGTTTTTCACTCGCATAATCCGTTATGAAATCCAATCTCTTTTCCGATTCTTCAATGGTATCACCTTCTTGAATTAAATCGAAATCATGAAAACAATAATACGGAACACCCAATTTGGTAATAAACTCGAATGCTGCATCCATTTTGTCTTTAGCATTTTGGTATGGGTCGCTATTAACTGCCCATGGAAACTCTTTCGTACCCGGACCAAAGGGATCTCCCCCTGTTCCGGTGAGCGTATGCCAATAAGCTACTGCAAATTTAAAGTGTTCTCTCATTGGCTTTCCGGCTACTACTTTAGTTGCATCATAGTATTTGAATGCTAATGGATTATCAGATTCTCTTCCTTCGAATTTTATCTGTCCAATACCTTTAAAATATTCTTTATCTCCAATCAATGGTTTCATAGTACTTACAATTTTTAAGGAGTAATCCTTACTATTTTATATTAAATGAGTGTTTTTCTATTTCTTCCTGCCATTCCGCAAACAAAATTTGATATTTGGCAACTAATTCAGGTTTAGGTTCAATTACCTCAATACGTTCTAAACTTGTGAAAGCTTCTTCTTGTGTTTTATAAAATCCAAATCCCAAAGCGGCTCCACGAGCGGCTCCTGCGGCTCCATCTGTGTTATAAAGCTCTAAAGGAATCCCTGTTACATTTACAAAAACTTCTCTAAAAGATTTGCTCAGAAATAAGTTTGCATAGCCCGCTCTAATTCTTTTTTGTTCGATTCCTAAATCTTTAAGCATTTCAAAACCGAGATTTAGTGCATAAACAATTCCCTCTACCGAAGCCCGCAACAAGTGACTTGTACTGTGGCGATTAAAATCCAAATGTAATAAGTGAGAACCAATAACTTTGTCTTCAAAAACCCGCTCCGCTCCATTTCCAAAAGGAAGACAAATTAGACCTTCTGAACCTGGTTTAACCGATTCTACCTTCTCATTCATTTGGTTATAATCGATATTTCCATTTCCTGTGTTTAAAATTTTTCTTAGCCAATTGTACAGAATTCCTGTTCCGTTTATACAAATAAGAATTCCGTTTCTTGGAGCTTTTTTAGAATTATTCACATGTTGAAATGTGTTTATTCGCGATTTTTTATCAAATACAGTCTTATCAGTTACTGCATAAATTACTCCCGAGGTGCCAGCTGTAGAAGCTGTTTCACCCGGATTTAAAACATTAAGTGAAAATGCATTATTGGGTTGATCCCCACATCGATAGGCAATCTTCACGTCTTCAGGCAACCCTAGTACTTCGGCTATACTTTTATCAATTTTAAGTTCTGAACCAATAGATGGTACTATTTCAGGGATTAATGCTTCAGAAATTCCATATTCGCCAAGAACTTGAGTGCTAACCCTACGACTATTGAAATCCCAAAAGATTCCTTCTGAAAGTCCTGTTTCTGTGGTTGTTGGTTTACCTGATAAGCGCATTGCAATATAATCTCCGGGTAACATGAACTTAAACGCTTTTTTATATATATCAGGCTCATTTTGTTTTACCCAAGCTAACTTTGAGGCTGTAAAATTTCCAGGAGAGTTCAATAAATTAGACAGGCAGTATTCTTTACCAATTGAATTAAATGCCTTTTTTCCGATTTCAGCAGCTCGACTATCACACCAAATAATAGAAGGTCGAAGCACATTTAAATTGCAATCAACAAGCACTAAGCCGTGCATTTGATATGAAATCCCAATCGCCTTTATTTCTGATGAAGAAATTCCGCTCTTTTCCATTAATAAGCGATACGCTTCTAGAAAGTTATCCCACCAAAGTTCTGGGTTTTGTTCTGCCCAACCAGGATGTGGAGAATCAATCGTTAGCTCCTCTTCGGGATAAGAAAGAGAAAAAATAACTTTCCCCTGTTTTGCATCAAATAAAGATACTTTTATTGAAGAGCTTCCTAAATCTATACCTAAAAACATACTCCGTATTTAAATTTCTATACTAACTATTACTTAGAAAGAATGGGTTTTAGAGTATATTTAAATATGAGGGAAAATGAAACAAGTATTGAGCAAAATTTTTTCAAAAAAAGAAATAATTTTGCTCAATACCATTAGTCTGATTCTCTTATTTTTAATGTCACCGGAACCATACTGACAATCCCCTGATGTTCATCTGGCTTTCCCAACCGAGATAACAGGTTGTCAATTGTATTTTCTGCCAATCTCTTGTAATCGGTATTAACAGAGGTAATTTTAGGATAATGATTCCTGCAGATAGGAAGATTATCATAACCTATAATTGCAACATCTTTAGGCAATTCGTATTTATATTTTTTAGCAGCTTCCATAAATCCTACTGCCATTGCATCATTTGTGGCAAAAATAGCTTGGGGTTTATCAATTAAATTATGGAAGGCTTCAAAAGATTGGGCTCCTGATTCTAGGGTGTAATCTCCCCGAAAATTCCATACCATATTCTTTTTTGCAATATGAATTACGTAGTCATTGAACCCGTTCGAACGAAACCTTGATTCAGGCATATGTGCCGGACCTTCAATAATGCCAAATTTCTCGTAACCTTTTGAGTGGAAATGCTTAGCAACAAGCGTAGCACCTTGGTATGCATCAAAGGTTACGGTGTCTACTACAGAATTATCAATGTTTGAACAGGATATAATTGGAAAATCTTTTGGTGTTGAATAAAGGATATGCTTGTAACCCTCTTCATCTAATTCCGGAGTAAATAGTATAGCAGCAGTATATCCAATTGCGCGTAGGTGCTCAAGAAGTGCTGGAATAGAACTTATATCATGATCTACCCCAAAGAGACTTAAATTTACTTTTTTCTGCACTGCAGCATTCATGAATCCAAGAGCGAAAGATGAATAAAACTCTCCCTCACTAAACTGGGTAATCAAAGCAATAAATGGAGGTTGATTTTCTGGAATTACACGCCCATTTGTTGGTAATGGATAGCCCAATTCATGAGCACTTGCTAGTATCTTTTTTCTGTTTTCTTCAGATATTCTCCCCTCACCTCTAACTGCTCTGGAAATTGTAGAAACAGAAAACCCCGTAGCTTTGGAAATATCGTTGAGCGTAACTTTCATCAAATATTTAGTTAATTTTGAGCAAATTTTGCACAACAAGATAGAAAATACATCACACTTAGAAAATGTTTTGCATTAAAAGCTAGTTTATGAACTTCAATTACTATATTTGAAGTTCAAGGAAATTAATTACCTCCCGGCCACTCTCTTTCTTAACGTCATTTCTGCTTCATATTCACTTCCATCTCTGAATAGATGCACTTTCATTTTTTCTCCCTCTTGATATTCCCTCATCAAAGCCCAGGCATGCATTTCACTTGCCACCCTCTCTTCACCAATACGAATAATTATATCTCCGGGCATAATTCCACACTCATAAGCTGGGCCATCTTTATTTACACTAGTTACTAAAAGCCCCGCCAATCTTGGAAGCCCGTACTGGTAAACAAGTTGGGTTGTCATAGGAGTGAACTCAAGCCCTGGATCAAAATCCAAAGATACACTTCCCGATTCTTTTAGCTGACCTATGATTTTTTGAACTCGATCACTTGGGATAGCAAAACCCAAGCCAACAAATCCATTGCTGGTTCCACCAGTGAAAATAAATGTATTTACTCCAATCACCTCACCATCGCTATTTACTAATGGACCCCCAGAATTCCCTCTGTTAATAGACGCGTCTGTTTGAATCATATCCATATATAATCTGGGTTCATTCGGATCGGGGCGAAAATCTCTTTTTGTTGCACTAACCACGCCTACTGTTACAGAAGGTTGTCCGTCCGCAAATAACCCAAAAGGGTTTCCCATTGCAATAGCCCATTCTCCAACCATTACATTTTTAGAATCTGCAAATTTAACAAAAGGAAAATCACCACGGTCGCCTTTGATTTTTAAAAGTGCAAGATCGGCTAGTTCATCAGAACCTAGGATTTCTGCTTCGAGCGTCTCTCCATTTTCAAGAGAAACCATAATTGTTTTTGCACTCTCGCTTGCTACATGTTGATTAGTAACTATCAAACCATCTTCACTAATAATAAAACCTGAACCCATACTCTGTACTTCTCGCTGAACAGGTCTGGAAAAAAAGAATGAGTAGAATGGATCATTACTTCGGGTATATCCGGTTTGAAGCTCAGTAACTGTAATACTTACAATTGCAGGACTTGCTTTCTCAACTGCTGTGGTAATCGCATTTGTTCTGCTTTTTGAAATCAATTCAGTCTGATCCTCGTCTTGCTCAGATACTTGCTTCGATTCTATGGCCATAGCGCTAGGTGAAGCCACATTTAAAGAGGTTGCACCTACCTCATTTCCACCTATATTTTTCTTGGTGCAATGGGTTGAAATCAATAAAAAACAAAAAAGAATGGTAGCGTTTAACTTCATTTAGTCCATTTTTAGTTCTACAGCTGGTCTTCTCCCAACTTAATTACTTCTTCAATCGCTTTTTCCAGAGGTCCTTCATGGGAAGCACCAGCAGCTTTTTTATGACCGCCACCGTTTAGTTTTCTTGCCCAGATATTTACGTCAATTTCACTTCTGGAACGAAGACTTAATTTAATTCTGTCGCCATCTTCACGAAAAAGTACACATGCTTTTACTCCTTCAATACTTAGCGGATAACTCACAAAACCTTCTGTGTCTTCATTACTAGTGCCAGTTTCATCAAACATGGATTGAGTAACGCAAATAATCGCAATTTGTTGGTTGGCGTACAAACTTATTGTTTCTAATGCCCTGCTAAGCAACTGAATTTGGTTAAGTGTTTTAGTCGAATAAATCCGTTCTACAACCTCATTCGGTTTAAAATTTCCTCTTTCTAATAGTACAGAAGCCGCATTTAGAGTGTTTGGCGTTACACTTTCAAATTGAAATGAACCAGTATCGGTTACAATTCCAGTAAACAACGCTTTTGCGGATTGTTCATCAATTTGATCCAGATCGTATTCTTTATAAAGTTCAAAGACCAATTCACAAGTTGAAGAATAATCTACTCTGGAAACAAATGCCTCATAAATATCATCGGGCTGTGGATGATGATCAATCATATAAACTGGTTTACCAAGAGACTCCAAATTCTCTGCAGTTTTTCCAAACCGATGCAAAGCATTGCCATCAACAACAACAAAGGCATCAAATTCAGATAAATCCTCTTTGGGCTTTAACACTGGGAAAAAATCAAGCAGCCAGCCTAAGTTGTTACCTGGATCGTCTTCATTAAATGCAGTCGCTTGCACACCATTTTTCTCTAGCCAAAGGCATAAAGCAATTTGGGAGCCCAAACAATCGCCATCTGGACGAATATGTGAAAATACAGCTACTTTTTTGTGGGATAAAACTTTTGAAATAAACTCTGCAAACATAAAACTCTTTTTACCAAAAATAGCTGAATAAGAAAGCAATTCCATGTTCTTTTCTAAAAGAAGGTTATCTTTTTTTGAAAAAGGATTATAAATGCGCGCACTTATTATTGCGGGAGGAACGCCTCCAACAAAAAAATTACTACAGCAAGAAGTTGAATCTGCTGATTTATTAATCGGGGCAGACAGTGGAGGTCATGTTTTTCTAGGCTACGGATTTACTCCCGATATCGTGGTCGGCGATCTTGACAGCTTTGTCTATACTCGCCACAAAGGAATTAATATACTGAAAGACGAAGATCAGGAAACGAATGACCTTGAGAAGGCTTTACATTATGCCATAAAACAACGGGCTAATGAATGTATCATTCTTGGCGCATTAGGAAAGCGAGTTGATCACCTAATGAAGAATCTTTCTGTACTTCAGCAGTTCTGGCCGAAATTTAAGAGCATTATTTTCCGAGATGATTATGGGGATACTTTTTTGGTACAATCGCCTTATGAACCAAACCTCTCTGTTGGCTCTGTTATTTCTTTTTTCCCTGTTCGAAATCCTGTTGAAGAGTTCACTTCAAATGGAGTTCTGTACCCACTAACTAATAGCGTATTAGAAATGGGTGGTCAGGATGGGACTTCAAATAAAATCACGAAACAAGAAGCCATAATTACATTTAAAGATGGTTTCCTTGGGGTTTTCGTTGGAAATGGTGATAAGATGATAAATGAATAATTAACCAGCCCCAACCTCCTCTGTCTCCACCTTAGTAAGGAGGAGAACTCTTTTATCAAACTTGAACTTGTTTAATGAGTCTCCCTCTCCGTATGAAGGAGAGGGACCAGGGTTGAGGTCTACATATTTATATTTCTGTGGCTGTACTTTTCCTACTCGATATTCCTTTGCCAATTCCCTATTCTTATTTGAATCATTGAACATTTTTAATTGCTACCATGCATCACCTACACCGCGAAAAACTTTTTTCTTTATTTGATGACAACCAGAGTGGAGTTGTTTTTATTCAGGGAGCTGAAACCATGTATCGCTATAAAACGGATTATGAGTTTCCATTCCGGCAAGAATCTAATTTCTGGTATTTAACGGGTGCAAATGAGGCGGACTGCTCACTTATTCTTGATCTTAGAAAAGAAGAGTATCATTTATTTATTCCAAAAAGAGATGCTCAGTATGCAGTTTGGCATGGATACGTTAAAACTAAAGAGCAATATCAGGAGCAATACAACCCAGATCATCTTCACTACCAAAATGATATACTGCATGTACTAAATAAGATTAAGCCTGAAACAGTTTACTGCCTTACCGATGAGCAAGCTGAGTTTATAGAGGATTTAGATCGCGGTTTTAATGTAGAAACAGAAGCCTTAGTTGATGCTTTAACTTTCTGTCGAGTTTTAAAAACTGACTGGGAATTGGATCAAATGAGGGAAGCTTGCCGAGTTAATGATCTCGCTTATATGGAAGTTATGAAGTCTATAAAGCCGGGAATGAATGAGTTCGAAATCAAAGCTATTTTTAACAAAGTACAGCTAGAAAACGGACTCCTACAAGATGCTTATAATGGAATTTTTGCTTCAGGAGTTAACGCTTCTATTCTACATTATGTAGAAAACAACAGCCTGATTAATGACGGCGATTTATTTCTTATGGATGCGGGTTTTGAATGCAATGGCTATGCAACTGATTATACCCGCACATTTCCGGCAAATGGAAAATTTACACCGATTCAGGCCGATATTTACCAATCGGTATTGAATGCTCATAACGAAGTTATTGAATCCATTCGCCCCGGTGTTAAAATGGAAGATTTACACTTGATGGCTGCTCGTATTATGATGGGTGGATTAAAAAAACTTGGAATTGTGAAAGGAGAAATAGACGATATCATGGAGCAGAATATTTTTGCTTTATTTTTCCCTCATGGTCTTGGTCATTTCTTAGGGCTAGATACTCATGATGTTGGCGGATATCCTAAAGGCGTAGACCGTATCGATCGCCCAGGGATACAATTTTTAAGAGCACGCCGTGAACTAATGCCTGGAATGGTGATTACCATTGAGCCGGGAATTTACTTTGTGCCAGCAGTTTTAGAACCAGCTATGGAAGATCCTGAAAAAGCTAAGTTCCTGAATATTGAAAAAGTAAAATCTCTACTCAACTTTGGAGGAATTCGAATTGAGGATGATATTGTAGTAACTGAAGATGGTTTTGAAAACCTGACGAATGTACCGAAAGAGATCAGTGAAATTGAAGCATTGATGAAGAGTTAATTTATTTCTTTGCTCTCATTGAATGATTAACCAATTGGACTAGTTCTCTTTTCGACACATTCCCCTCGTCACGTAGCTCTGCTGCGTGATGCATTTTAGAAGCCTGTCTGCCGACAAAGTCAGGCTCCCGCTTCTCTTAAGGGCCTCAACATTGGCAATCCTAAGGAGATTTATGAAAAGAAATTTTGAAGAGTTTGTTTCAACGCGGCTTTATCTAATGACTGAATTTCTCCAATCTTTTTGATGACAAAATCCTTATCAAGTGTCATTATTTTCATTCTAGTCTTAGAAGGTTTTGGTAGCCCCGCCTCTTGCCATTGAACAAGTTCATAATCTCCCTCTTTTCTATCAGTATTTAAGTTACTGGTTAGAAAAAGAAGCATGATATCCAGTCCAGAATTATAGCTTTCGGGAGAAATAACTACAGTAGGTCTTCTTTTGGAGGAAGATAAGTCTGTATAAGGAAATGGAAGCAGAACGATGTCCCACTTTTTATAAGTCGTTATAGACCTCATCTTCATCATTATCCCACTCTGAAAAAGCACCTTCACTTGCCTTCATAATTTCTACAAGCTCGGCTTTTTCCTGAAGCCTTTCCTGTGCCTCAACAACATATTCTTCAATCAAATCACTAACAATGTTGCTCATAGATTTCCCCTCTAATGAAGCAATGGCTTTGAGTTGTTTTCTTTTTTCATCAGGAATTCTGATACTCATTATACTCATAAAACTAACTTTAAGTAATATTGTAGGTTATCCTACAATATTACATTTTTGTATGTTTTTAGCAACAAGTTCGATGTAATGAATGCTAAGGTATATGTTTTAGTTTCTGAGCATTATGAAATCTATCATCAAAAGAATCTCTATGTCCATCGTTATTATGCTTGGCTTAATCATATTTATCATTATTGGGCTTGGTTTATGGACTTCTTCGCCTGGGTATCAAGGACAAAAGTCTGATCACTTTGATGGTAAAAAATTCCTGAACGGCCCCGGATATGAAGAAAAAGGATTTTCAGAATTACTCAAATGGATGACCACCCGAAAACCTGGTGAATGGACGGAACTTTCAGATGAGGAGGTAAAGTTTGGTGAAAAACCAGCTGATCGAATTACAGATTCTACTCAGGTAATCACCTATATAAATCATTCTACTTTTCTTATTCAGTCTGATGGGTTAAATATTATTACTGATCCGGTTTTTAGTGAACGAGTTTCCCCATTTTCATTTGCCGGTCCAAAAAGAATGCGACCTCCGGGAATCAAATTTGAAGATTTGCCGCAAATAGATTTCGTTCTATTAAGCCATAATCATTACGACCATTTAGATATTGCTACGTTAAAACGGATTAAAGAGCAGTTCGATCCTACTTTTATCTCTCCCCTTGGAATTGATTTGTACCTGAACAATGAAGGCATTTCAAAAACAATATCCTTGGGTTGGTGGGAAGAGACTATTGTTTCAGAAAATGTAGAAATTGCTGCCGTAGAGGCACAGCATTTTTCAAGTCGAGGGATGTTTGATCGAGATAAAACACTTTGGGCTGGATTTGTGATTAAATCACAAAATGGAAACATCTACTTTGCAGGTGATACTGGTTATAATACCTTTTTTAAAGAAATCGGAGAACGATATGCTCCCATCAAAACTTCAATAATCCCTATTGGAGCGTATATTCCACGTTGGTTTATGAGTCCTGTTCATGTTGACCCTGCTCAGGCAGTTCAAATTCATAAGGATTTGAAGTCAGAATTGAGCATAGGGATGCACTTTGGCACTTTTCCTCTTGCAGATGATGGACAAAGAGAGCCTATTCTAGATTTTAATAAAGTAGTTGGAGACGAAAATTTTATACTTCTTGGTGAAGGTGAAAAATTAATCCGAGAATAAATCTGAGTTTATGACTTCTCTTTCAAATTGAATTTCAAAGAAATGCGATGCGTATAGCCAAGATTACTTGAAGTGCCGGCAAAGCTAGCAAAACCATAATCGATATATAAAGTTGCAACCCGGAATCCTAAACCAAGAGTTGGGGAAACTGAGAATCCGGATTGGGGATCATCTATAAAATCGGTTAAACCTGCTCGGACAGAAATTCGATTCTTATAGGTCGCCTCTCCACCAACATGAGGCTCAATACTCATAGAACCAATATTCATATAATAGGCTTGCCTATTTTCAAACAATAGGTTTAAATCTATGGCGGTAACAAACTCAAAGTCTGTCAAAGAGAATGCTTTTGAGGCTCCCAGGCGTACAGAAGGTAATACGAACTCATTTTGACCAGAGGGAACTTCATCACCAAAGATTTCTTGAAAACTTAAGGTATCAGTTTGAAATTCATCTTCATTTACTGTCCACATTTTCTGCATGGTGGTAACATCTTGCACAGAAACTCCAAGATCGATAAAATCAGTTTTGTACTGAGCGCCAATGTCTAAGCTATATCCCCATGCATTGGCAAAAGGCCCTAAACGCTGGTTAATAATCTTCGCTGATACTCCATAAGAAAGTTGCTCGGAATGGTTTTTGGCGTAAGAAAGAAAAATGGCAACATCCGCCGCACTAAATTTCGTAATAAAACTCTCAGGGTCTGCTTTCGGTCCGCCATTTTCACCACGTTCGGCATCCCAAGCATTTAATGTGTTTGCGATATTATCTACTCCTTGCCTGAAAAAACTAATTCCAACTACTCCATTTCCGGAGCTAAGTGGAAGGGCTGCGGCACCATAATCGTATCCAACAATTCCTCCAAATCGCTCTGAGTGCATGTAAATTATCTCGGGGTTATTTAATGAAGAGAGCCCTGCAACGTTCCAATACCCTGAGGTAACATCGTTTACTAGCGCTGTATGAGTGCCACCCATGCCTAGCGCTCTTGCACCCGCACCGGTACTTAAAAAATCATTTCCATACTTTGCCAGTGTAGTTTGAGCAAACATAGGTGAGCTTATCAAGCTAAAAATAAAGAGCGCCGAAACGAGTCGTTTCATCAAAAAATAGATCAATTAATAATAAATAGTAGCGCTTTAACGATAAGAAATCTGGGTTATTTGAATAATAATTTAGCATTCTCTTTGGTTGCGGAGAGAACAACAATTTCTTAGTATAAGCACATCATTTTGAAAGGGCAAGATTATGAAAAAGATTGTCCTTAAAACATACTAACACTCGGATTCATGAAATTTTCTGTATCAAGTAGCGAATTAAATAAAGGTCTTTCTGCAGTAATAGGAGCAGTACCTTCGAAAGCAACCCTGCCTATTCTCGAAACCATCTTATTTCAATGTGAAGATGGAAAACTGAAATTAACTGCTACAGATCTCGAAATCTCAATTATTGAGTATATTGAGGCCGATATTGAGGAAGAAGGTGCCGTAGCAATTCCGGCTCGTCGATTACTTGAAACACTAAGGCAACTACCAAATATAACAGTGTTTTTTGATGTAGATGATAGAAAAAATATCAACTTCAGAACTGATAAAGGTACTTATAAATTAGTAGGTGATGAGGCGGATGAGTTCCCAGAAGTTCCGAATCTTGATGAAGGTACTCACATCAAATCTACTTCAGAGCTGATACACAAAGCTATTAACAAAACACTTTTTGCTGTTTCAAGTGATGACCTTCGCCCTGCAATGATGGGTGTATATTTCCAGATCGGTACCGAAGAAAGTAAATTTGTAGCTACAGATGGCCATCGTTTAGTGAAATATACAAACCGTGAAATAACTGCAGATAAAGATGTTAACTTTATCATTCCAGATAAAGCACTTAGTTTGATTCAAAAAACTATTTCTGGCGAAAATTGTGACGTTACAGTAACTGAAGATCATACCCGATTTAAAAGTGGTAATACCATTCTCATTACAAGACTGATTAATGAGCAATACCCAAATTATGATTCAGTTATTCCCCGCGATAATGACAAGTTCTTAACTATCAGTAAAGAACAAATGCTTTCTACTGTAAAACGGGTAGCTATTTTCTCTAGTTCTACAACTCGACAAATACGTCTTCAACTAGAATCTGATAAGTTAACCATACGAGCTGAAGATTTAGATATGAGCAGTGAAGCAAAGGAAACTATCAACTGTGAATATTCGAACGAAGGTATGGAAATTGGCTTTAATGCTAAATACTTAGGTGATGTTCTTAGCAATATAGATGACAAAGAAGTGAGCTTCGAGTTTTCGTCTCCTAACAGAGCGGGTATTGTAAAACCTTCTACCAAAGATGAGAGCGAAGACATTCTTATGTTGGTTATGCCGGTGATGCTGAACAGTTATGCTTAATGAGCAAAATAATTACTTTTACTACTGATTTTGGACTTCAAGATCACTATGTAAGTGCAATGAAAGCGGTTATTTTAGGGATTGTACCTGAAGCCCGCCTTATCGATGTTTCCCACGAAATTCCGGCGCAAGATATTATGGCTGGAGCTTGGGTTATCCGTAACTCTGCCTTTCTCTATCCCCCCGAATCTGTGCATCTTGTTGTTGTTGATCCAGGTGTTGGGACCGACCGAAACCCAATCGTACTAAAAATCGAAGATCAATATTTTGTTGGTCCAGATAATGGAATTTTCTCTCTCTTGTACAAGGAGTTTAAATACAAAGCCTATAAACTTAATAATTCTAAATACTGGCGAAAAGATCGTTCCAGAACCTTTCACGGGCGAGATATATTCGCTCCTGTTGCTGCGCATATCAGCAATGGCGTAGATCTTAAAGAACTGGGAGAACCAATTAAAGATTTGGTGAATTATCACTGGGCTGTACCGCTTGGTGATAAAGATGGACTTCAGGGTTGGGTAATTCATATTGATCGCTTTGGGAACCTAATCACAAATATTTCTGAAGATTTGCTTGAGAATACCGCCGGGAGAAGAAAAGTGAAAA
Source organism: Balneolaceae bacterium (assembly GCA_040222455.1). Taxonomy (GTDB): domain Bacteria; phylum Bacteroidota; class Rhodothermia; order Balneolales; family Balneolaceae; genus RHLJ01. Next base: position 246,248 of record JAVKDD010000008.1, read on the forward strand.
TTTATGTTGGGAATACAATTATTGATCACTTAGTGAATACTTTTGGCGATGTGGAACCTGGAGAGCCCGTTGCATTTATCGGAAGTTCTGGAATGCTAGAAGTAGGCATAAACAAAGGAAATGCTGCGAAGATGTTAAGTGTTGATAAAGGTGCTCAGATTTCATTAGTGCTACAGAAGTAGCGAAACACTAAAGAATCTAAGGCGTACGCTGATCACAAATTAATACGAAGGATATGAATTTAGAATTACGATCACCGGTTGATGAGAGAGCAACCATTCACGTTCCAGAAAATATTGCCGAGTTAGAGACCCCATTCAATGGCTCTGTATGTTCTCAAGAAGGAGACGAATACAAAGTAAAAAATAATATTATTGATCTGTTAGGCAAAGAGCCTGCGTTCAGTTCTATTGCTCAAAGCACCAATCATTTTAAGTTGACCGCTTCTATTTATGAAGATATTTGGAGAAAACGTTCACTCTCACTTCTATCTGGAGAGGACTTCCCAATTGAAAAAGAGCATGAATTACTCATTGAGTGGACAGCCCCAAAATCTGATGGTTTGTACTTAGATTTAGGTTGCTCAACCGCTCTCTACGCAAGAGCATTAAAAGCCGCACAAAAGAAAGCAAATGTTGTTGCGCTTGATTTTTCTTCACAAATGTTGGAAGAAGCCCGAATTAAAGCTGAAGCTGATGAAACGGATTTGTATCTCGTACGCGCAGATGGGAAAGAACTTCCCTTCTTCAGCAAAACATTCGATGGAATTGTAATGGGAGGAACCCTAAATGAACTTTCAGAAGAGCTCAAGGTTCTCTATGAAGCTCGACGAGTTATAAAGCAAAATGGCGTATTTTTTGTGATGCACTTAATCAAAAGTGATGCTTGGTATGGGCGACTTTTACAAGAATCAGTTTCCTTGGGAGGCATTAGTTTTTGGTCGGTTGAAGAGAGTAACAAATTATTTGCTCAGGCAGGTTTTAAAGTAGCTGAACAGATCACTCGAGGAATTGTCTGTTTCACGAAGTTGGTTCCAAATTGATTTAAGTCTTTTAGCTTAAGCCTTAGTATTTTCTGCGAATAATGCAGAAAGTCTTATCCATATTAATAATTTCATTTATTCTTTTAGTAGCAGGATTGTGTTCTGTCAATGCTCAGACTTTTAACAAGAATACACTTCAGGATTTTGCCAGAAATCAGCTTCAAAAGAAAAAAACGACTCAAGTAGATTCATCAAAGAAACTTCCAATAATTTATCAATCCGCTAATCTCGGAGCCGCTAAGGCTGTACATAATCATCAGATTTGGAGTGGTGGAATTACAGGACTAAGCCTCTCTGGTTCAGCGATTCTGATCGGATATTGGGATGAAGATCAGCCCCGATTATCACATCAGGAATATTTAAATCGGGTTACTTTTGAAGATTCTGAAGCTGGGTCTAACAATGTGCATGCTACACATATGGTTGGAACTATGATTGCAACTGGGGTTAATGCTAATGCCAAAGGAATGGCCAATCAAGCTACTGTTGAAGCTTGGAATTGGAATAGTGATATAGCTGAAATGGCAACAGAAGCAGCCTCGGGATTAACTCTTTCATCTCACCCATATATCGAAACTGCAGGTTGGACAATTAACACTGGTATTTGTGATCCAAATTCTAACCATCCCGACGTAGAATGGATGTGGTTTTCATTAGAATCAGAAGATTCTACCAAAGCATATCAATTTGGTTATTACGATTCTCAAGCTCAAAAATGGGACTCAGTAGCTTATTTAGCTCCAAATTATCTTATTGTAAAAGCTTCGGGAAACCAGCGAGGAGAAGGGCCCTCATCTCAACCCATTAAACACTGGACCTATGATTCCGATTTCAATTGTATTCAGGATTCTACAACCGTTCGTGAATTGGATGGAGGAAGCAATGGTTTCGAATCTACAAATGGAGCCTCATTGGCTAAAAATGTATTAATAGTTGGGGCTGTAGAGAGCAGTTCCGATAATTTTGATGCTTTGAATTCTATTTCTCCAACTTCTAGTTCTGGGTTTGGTCCCACTGATGATGGTCGTATTAAACCCGATATTGTTGCTCCAACAGGTGTATTTACCTCCACTTCCTCTTCAAATACTTCATATAGCACCGGGAGTGGAACCTCAGCTTCTTCAGCAATTGTTGCCGGTTCTATCGCATTACTTAGAGAACATTATCAGAATCTACATTCAGACACCCTTTCTTCAGCTTCCATTCGAGCGCTTTTAGCTCAAACTGCAGAAGACATTGGAAATGAGGGGCCAGATTACAAAACAGGATGGGGTCTTCTTAATACTGAACGAGCGGCTCGATTTATTTCTTCTCATAGCTCCAGTACTTCTAACACCGTACTGAAAGATACTGTACTTAATAACGGAAGCACTATTCAATTTGATTTTGAACATACATCAAATCGGCCCTTAATTATCACTATTGCTTGGACAGATCCAGCGGGAACTCCTCCAGTAGATTCAAATGATCCCTCTGACACACTGCTTGTGAACGATCTGGATTTAACCGTTTCAGATCCAAATTCAACAACCCTTTTTCCCTGGAAGCTTAATCCTTCGACCCCCGATATTTCTGCAACAACTGGAGATAATGATGTAGATAATATTGAACAGGTTTTTATAAAAGATGCTGAATCAGGAACTTATTCTATTACTATATCCCATGAAGGAAACTTACAATCCGGAAGTCAAAGGGTTTCGATTTTAGTAGGAGAATCGGAGCCAGAAATTGAATTTGTAACCATAGCCAGTGGAAACTGGAAAAATGCCTCAACCTGGTCGGGAGGCACCGCTCCATCTACCAGTTTACATCGGGCGACATTGAAACATTCAGTAACGCTAGATACCTCGCTAACCCTTCGAGGAATTACTTTTCAAGGGAGCTCGAGTGAGTTAATTCTGAATGAAGAATCATTGAATCTCTATGGAGGTGTTTTTCATGATTCTGGTGGATTAGGATTTTCAGGTGATACATCTTCTGCTCTCAATATTTTCAAATGGGATTCTGGCTCAGACTCACTCAAGTTTAGAAGTGGTTTTCAAAATTTAGATTCGCTCAAAATCAGTGCTACTGGAGATACAATTAAACTAGGTTCGGAGCTCAGGGTCTATTCTAAACTCTCTTTAATTTCAGGAGTTTTTGATGCAAGCACAGCGGGCTTAAAACTCATCTCAAATACTACTAAAACTGCTTGGCTGGAAAAAACGTCGGGAAAAGTTTCAGGGAATCTAACGTACTCAAGATTGTATAGCGAAGAAAGTTCTGGTTGGAGAATGATTTCATCTCCAGTACAAAACGAACTATTTAGTACGTTAAGCGATAGTTTTCATACACAAGGGGGGGCTTGGGCTGATTATTCTGTACCTGAAACTGAATCTAGTCTTTGGTTATTTGATTCTTCTTCCCAAACTTTTGGTGGCCAGTCTGGGGCTGATTCTTCGTTTACCTCCGGTGAAGGATATTTATTCTACTTATTTGATGAATCTCCAGAAGAAACTCAACTTCCAGGCTTTTTAGAATTCACAGGCTCAGAACCGGATTCGGTTACTTTAGATTTGCATCGAGGAGCACATGATTCTTTGAGCTACAATCTAGTAGGAAATCCCTTTGCTGGAACATTAGACTGGCATGAAATTGTAAATGATGGAGTAAATATGGGGACTACATATGCCGTTTGGGATCCATCGGGAATTACAACTGGTGGAAGTAGTGGATTCAAATATTACAATTCGATTACCGAACTAGGTGGAGCAAGCAGATATATCACTCCAATGCAAGGTTTTTTTGTGCAGGCGATTGATGAACATGCGGAAGTCGTATTTCGGCAAGATCAGAAATCAAGTTCAACCCCAAACAAATATGGCAAGAGTTCTTCTAAGCCAGTTTCGTTTATAAATATAAAATTGTTCGATCAGAATTATGTTCTACTAGACGATCAGGCTCATCTTTCTTTTTCAGAAAATAGTCGAACTGGAGTAGATGATTCAGATGCACTAAGGATTCAATCTTTAGTAGGAAAAAGTGATCATATTTCTTTCTTAGGAAAGGAAAATGAACAAAGAGTATTTGAGGGAAGGTCTTCGTTGATAGAATTTGATAACATTGAGTTGATAGTTGAAACCACAAAAGAAGGAATCTTCACTATAAATTGGGATAACCAGAATCAGCTTCCTAGCCATTGGCAATTAGAACTTCTTGATATCCTTTCAGGGGAAAAATTGGATATGTATACTAATTCAGAATATACTTTTTTTAGTGAAGAGACTTCTAAAAGTACAAAACCAAGATTTAAGATTTTAATTCAGCGCACATTGCTCACTGATTCAGAAACTGAGAATCCAATCCGTTATGAGCTTTCGCAAAACTATCCGAATCCCTTTAATCCAACGACTAATATTTCTTACCGTATTCCAAAATCGGAAAAAGTAAAAATCGAAGTCTTTAACACGCTTGGCCAAAAAGTAGCGGTATTGGTTGATGAGCAGAAATCAGTTGGAAATCACTCGGTTCTATTCCATGCTAATCAGCTTTCGAGTGGGGTATATTTCTACCGAATCGAAGCGGGGGATTTTATCCAAATTCGTTCGATGGTGTTGATTAAGTAGATTAATCAGGCAAAGAAAAAGAAATAGGAAGTGCATATTGAGTACAAACAGCAATTCCTTGATTCGAACCAGGTCTAAATTTAGCGAGATTAGTAACTCTCAAAGCTTCCTCATCGGCTCCTCCTCCTATTCCACTGATGACTCGTGGCTCAATTACAACTCCTTTTTTATCTATAATAAATTGAGTTACTACTCTGCCTTCAATTCCTGCTCTTATTGCCATTTCAGGGTAAATTATTTGACTTAGAATGCTTGCGATTCCTCCAATTAGGACAGGCGGCTTTTCAACCACTGTAAAAACCTATGTGCAGAACTCAGAAATATATTGCTCATTTTTAAATCCTAAATCACAAGCCAACAAAAAGAAGCAAGTAGCGATGAAAATATGTGCTGACATAACTTTCATTGTAAACCTAGTTTTGCAATCGAAATACGATAGGAAGGGAATATTGAACGATAACTGGCTCGCCCTGATGTATTCCCGGTTGAAATTTAGCATTTCTTACTGCTTTTAATGCTGCCTCATCACAACCACCGCCAATACCACGTATTACATTTGCACAGATCACATTTCCTTCTTCTTCTACAAGAAATTGAACGGTAACTCTACCTTCAATTCCTCTTGAAATTGCTTCTTTAGGATAATGGACTTTACGTTGAAGCTCCCTTAAGCCTCCAATAAGTTGAGGCATTGTTTCTGCAACAACTAAAAAGCTTTCCTCACACCTTGGGTCTGGAATCTCTAAGCCCTGTTCATTCTCAAATACTCCACAAGATGAAATAAAACAAAGTATTAATAAAACGAAGAAAAGTGGTTTCACTTTTACATCCTCTCAGGCGCAGTTATTCCTAAAATTGTTAGTCCATTATTGAGAACCTGAGCCGTTGTTTTAGCAAGAGCAATTCGAGCTTGTGCCAAATCCTCTTCCATGCCCATAATTCTGCAATCGTGATAGAAGCTTGTAAACGCTGAAGCCACGTCATTTAAATAATTAATCAATCGGTGAGGTTCACGAGCGTCGGCAGCACTTTGGATTGCAACCGGGAGTTTAAATAACGTTTTGATAAGTGTCGTTTCCGCTTCTTCTTGTAATAGATTCAGTTTAGCTTTTCCAGAAAATGAATACTCTTCTTCCGCTTTTCTTAGAATACTATGAATACGTGCATGTGCATATTGAAGATAAAAAACAGGGTTTTTCTCCCCAGCTTCTTTCGCTTGTGCTATATCGAATTCTAAATGCGTGTTTGGAGAGCGCATCAAAAAGAAAAAGCGGGTTACGTCGGAACCAACTTCGTCCATCAATTCATCTAGAGTAACAAAATTGGCTTTTCGAGTACTCATTTTAAAGGGCTGTCCATCTTTCACAATCGTTACAAACTGATAAACGATTACATCTATTTTTTCAGGGTCATAGCCAAGTGCAGATATTCCAGATAACACATCAGGATAAGTTGCAATATGATCTGCCCCAAAAATATCGATGCATAAATCGTAGCCACGATCTAATTTATTAGCGTGGTAGGCAATATCTGGTAATCGATATGTTGGTTCGCCTGTACTTTTGATTAGTACAGTGTCTTTTTCTTTCCCAAACTCTGTGGTTTTAAACCAAGTTGCTCCATCAGCCTCATACACCAAACCCTTTTCTCTTAGTCTAGAAACCACAGAATCGATATCTCCATTTTCATACAAACTATGCTCATTAAAATGATTATCCATATGGATATTCATTCGAGTTAGTGTTCGGTCTATATCTGCAAAAATTTCTTCTTCAGCTTTTTCTTTAAACGGAGTCCAGTCATCAGATTCAACTAATTGTTCTCCTTTATCTTTGATGAGCTCTGTAGCAATATCTTTGATGTATTCGCCTTCATAACCTCCTTCAGGAAAAACTGTTTCTATTCCCAATTGCTCTAAATAGCGTGCTTGTACACTCTGCCCCAAAACTCTCATCTGGCGACCTGCATCATTGAAATAATACTCTCTATCAACTTTTGCACCTGTCCATTCCATGAGGCGTGCTACGGTATCGCCAAGAACTGCATTTCGACCATGACCCACTGTTAGAGGTCCGGTTGGATTTGCACTCACAAATTCAATTTGGATATTCTTCCCTTTGCTGGAAGTTGTTTTCCCAAATTCTGTTCCCGCTTCAATTATGGAAGCCAATTCATCAAATAAATAATCTTCGGCAAACCGAAAGTTTATAAATCCAGGACCGGCAATTTCGATAGAAGAGATTTTCCGGTCGTTATAGATTATTCCATCCACGATTTGTTGTGCTATTGCTCTTGGATTGTAGCGTAATGGTTTTGCGAGCATCATCGCAATATTTGTAGAGGCATCTCCATGAGTAGCATCTTTTGGAGCCTCCAATTTAATTTCCGGCTGTTCTTTTAATTCAAACTGTGCCAGTGAGGCTTTTATAATCTCTTCGAGGTATTCGTTCATTTCTTATTTTGTAACTATTTCTAACATTCAAAGATAATAGAATTAAAAATTAAGAATGCTTCAATTAAGAATGTTTTTATTCTTGTTTTGAAGTAGTTACTAGAATAGCGCCAAGTATTTTTAGAAGCTCTTCGCAATCCCTTAAAAGGGATGTTGCTAATTTAGCATCAATGAAGTTTGAATCTCTTAGAAGCTTAATCCAAAACTTAGTTTCTCTTGCTTCTTTGTAGGCTATTGAAAGTTTATATCTAAAATCCTTTTTAGAAAAAGCGCCGACACCCTCCTCTACATTAGCGCCAATGGAAGTGCCGCTTCTTACAATTTGTTTTATAAAGTAAACTCTCGCTGTTCTTCACTAAGAAACTTGTATAACTTTACGATTCTTAGAGCAAAATCATAGCTTTTATCTTTGATAATATTCTGAGTTCTCATTGAATCATTCTTATTTTTTAATTGATCAATTATAGAGCCGCTCTGCGCGTAGAGAAACAAACTCATATCCAGCAATAATAATATGATCATCAACTGGAATACCTAATAACTTACCCGATTCTGCGATACGCTTTGTAAGGTTGATATCTGCCGTAGATGCTTTGTTATTTCCAGAGGGGTGGTTATGAAGTAAAATAATTGAATTTGCCTGATTTAAGATAGCTTGCCGAATTACTTCCGCTGGCTCAACGATGGTAGCATTGCTTCCACCTGAACTAATTTGCTGGAAGCCAGTCATCACTTTTTTATTATTTAGAAATGCTACAATGAACACTTCTTTGGTGAGATGCCGAAGTTTTGGTCCGAAAAAAGCCGCGGCATCTTCGGGGCTAGTAATCTGAATTTCTTCTCCTAGTCCTGCAACTTGAATTCTTCTAGCTAGTTCAAATGCAGCTTCAAGGGTAATCGCTTTTACTTTGGCTATACCTGGAATAACACCCAATTCAAGCCACTCTTTTTTAATTAGAGAATGCAGGCCACCAAAATGATCGAGCAAAGCTCGTGACGTTTCAATAACATTCATTTTTTTAGTTCCTGTTCGCAGAAGAATGGCTAGCAATTCGGAATCTGAAAGCGACCCTGCCCCATATTTCATCAACTTTTCTCGGGGTTGCTCATCCGGGCGCATATCTTTTACGGAACGGTTAACAAAATCATTAGCCGTGAATGATTCTTCAAGAGAGTATATTTTTATATCCATTAGTCTTTACGTATGTTTTTAACAGGTAAGACCAGATAATTTAGAATTCCTTACAATTTTTTTGAAGTCTGTGTTTAAGTAAGAATAGAAAACAGAATTTTTATTCCCCACCACCCATTAATGGCTCGTTAAATGCCCGGATGCTTGAATTTGGTAATCCATTTGGGAAATTAGCCTTCACTAATTTGATCGTATCAATTACAATTTGAAGATGTAGTTCTTTCGAGTTTTGGTAGAACTTCTGAGCTGCATCGGTAAGTTTTGGTTTTCCGTGTAGAGGTTTATCACTCACAGAAAGAAGGGTAGCATGAGGAACGCGATATCGAAATCCATTTGTTGCAACCGTAGCAGATTCCATATCTACAGCTAAACTTCTACTTTGATGAATCTGTTGCACAGTATGTTTAGCAGAAAACTCCCAATTTCGATTTCCTGTCGTAAAAACGGTTCCAATTCTGTGATTTAATCCATGAGAATCAAGTGCTTCTTTTAGGTATAAGTTTAACATATAGTTAGGAATTACCGGATTCCCTATCGGGAATAATTCATCTAACAATTTATCATCTCTGAAGTAGCTGTTGGCGAGCACAAAATCACCTATTTCTTGATGATTTCGAAGCCCCCCACAATGGCCAACCATAATCATTGCATCAGGTCGAAGTACACAAACATGATCAGTTATCGTTTTAGCATTCGAAGGACCTACACCAATATTAATGAGTGTAATACCGCTATTATTATCCAATTTATGATGATAAGCCGGCATTTGTACTCCATCGCGAACTGGTTTCATACAATCCGGATATTTCTCTAGAAAAACTTCCACATGCATGGCATAATTTGTAAACAGAATATACCGTTGAAAATCAGCCGGGTCTGTTCCTGTATAATGAGAAAGTCTATTTAAGGAAATATCTGTTCGTTCTGGCGAAAAAAGAAACATTTTTTTCTTGGTGAAATCCCATTCCTCTTCGTCGGTATGATCCATCAATTTGGGGTCATTCAAAGGTATTACTGGTCGGGATGGTTTAATTTCGAGATCTGCCTTTTTAGCAATCAGCCTTTTTATTTCACGCTTTAAATACCAACGAAATGCTTTAGGTTGAGCCAGTTCTCCTTTAATATTAGGATTATGCTCAGAGTATTCGCGATGAACAATCATTTTTGGATACATACCACGCTCATAAATTTCTTCCATCACATCGCACGCATTTTCCGTAGCTTTGGCGAGTTCTTCAGCAGAAGTAAATTCAGAATGGCGTAAAAAAAGAGAATCAGACATGGGCATAAAATCGTTTAAATATACAATAGAACATTGGATAACTACAAAAGAACGTGTGGAATATACGACGAATATCTTCAAGGTTTTAAAACGAGATATGAAGATTGATTCTGAGAATCATACGGCTACTTTTTCCATTCTAGATGCTCCTGATTGGATCAATGTGATTGCCTTAACCTCTAATAATGAAATTATTCTGGTTGAACAATATCGCTATGGAATTGAAAAACCAACGTTAGAACTACCCGGCGGTGTTTGTGATCTGGGCGAAAGTCCCTTTGAATCTTCAAAAAGAGAGTTGCTTGAAGAAACCGGGTATTCAAGTGAAAACTGGTTAAGCTTAGGGAATGTGAGCTCAAACCCAGCTATGCAAACCAATTACACGCATACTTATTTAGCAAAAGACTGCTTGAAAACCTCCGAACAACAACTTGATGGAAATGAACGCATCCATGTTCATGTACTTCCTTTAGTTGAGTTTTTAGATATGGTCGGTAAAGGGGAAATCAAACATTCATTAGTTGTAGCGGCCGTGGCTAAATATTTATTAAGTGTGCACAGCTAAAAAGTTTTAGGCTTCTTATTTTGCAGAACTATTTTAATACTTTTATTCTCACTCTTACATTCAAATAATGAATATTCTAAAGGAAATAACGTTACTCCCTTCTCACGCATTAAACGGGTACTTTGATTTATATACTGGTGGAAAAGATCGTCCAATTTATTTCCCAACTAAAGAAACCAAACCTGAATTATTAGCCTTTGAAGAGAATTTTGAGGTAATAAAGAAAGAGCATCAAAATGTTGAAAAGCTGAATGCAATTCCTGCTTATGAAGACTTGGATAAGTTTCAATATGATGCCAACAAGCCTCAGACCAAATGGAAAGTTTTTGTAATAAATATGATGGGAGACTTTGATGAGGTTGCTGAGAAACTTTGTCCTGAAATCTGCCAAATGATACGGCAAGTCCCAGATGTTTTTCAGGCTATGTTTTCTGTGTTAGAACCCGGAAGATCGATACCCGCTCACAAAGGTCCATATAAAGGATATCTTCGCTATCACATTGGTGTAAAAATTCCAAAAGAAAATCCTCCATGTATTCGCATCGAAGATACTTATCATACTTGGGAAGAAGGAAAAGGCGTGATTTTTGATGATAGCTGGGACCATGAAGTAATTAACAATGCTACCGAAGAACGTGTTGTTTTAATCGTTGATATATTACGCCCACTACCTAAAGCCCCACACGCTGTAAATAAATTTCTTACCAAATATATTATTAAACCTTTTTATGCTAAAACCTTAATGAAGAATAATGAGGTGTTCTTAAAGAAGATGGCGAATATGGATAAAATTGACTCTTAAATAGACCTTAATTCTATTTAGACATTTTCATCTTTTTCTTTTTTCCAAAACTTTAAAGGCTCCCAATCCGTCTCAGGAACCAACTGTTCAGGTACTTCACCAATTTTCTTCCTTAGTTCGATTTCTTTTCGAACAGATTCGATTTTATCCTGATATTTGAATGGATTGATATGATTTAACATATCGTACAATTCCGGATAGGTGTATTGAGAATAATCTTTCATATTCTAAGAGTAATTAGTTTCAAAGCGTCAGTAAATAACAATGAAATCACATAATTATCAAGCTACCATTGAATGGTCTGGAAACCTTGGGGTTGGAACTTCTAGTTATAATGAATATGAGCGAAGTCATTCCATCCATATCCAAGGCAAACCAACTATTGAGGCCTCTTCAGACCCATCTTTTAGAGGCGATCCGTCCAAGCACAATCCAGAAGAGTTATTTCTAAGTTCGCTTTCATCCTGCCATATGCTTTGGTTTTTACATTTATGTTCGGTTGAAGGAATTGTGGTAACTGAATATATTGATATCGCTGAAGGAACTATGCAGGAAAAAAAAGATGGGCGCGGAAGGTTTACAGAAGTTGTTCTTAGTCCAAAAGTTACTGTGATAGAGGAACGAATGGGAACCAAACTCGATTCCATTCATCAGAAAGCAAATCAGATGTGCTTTATTGCAAAGTCATGCAATTTCCCCGTTAGACATAAATCAACTTATAAAGTTATATCTGATACAAATTAATATTGACAATCATCCTAATAAGCCTGCTGTCGGAGAAGCATCTACATAATAACCTCTGTAAGAGAATATATGTGTTGGTTACTCGCTGTGCTTTGGGTGACAAGAAAACTCGAAAATGATACTATGATAGAGACTGGCAAAAAAATGAATACCGATTTCACTTTTAAAGTAGTTAAGGGTGAAGAAGAACAGGAAATTACATTCTCAGATTTATTAGACAAACCAACAATTGTTTCTGTATATATGAAAAATAATACGTCAAGTTGTGACCGACAGACCGTTGATCTGGCAGAACATTCTGGTTGGTTTGAAAAAGCGGGATTTAATCTAATCGCGATTAGTAAAGATGGATGTAAATCACATATGAATTATGCAAAAAAGCAGGGTATTAATTATATGCTCGCCTCAGACCCAGAATATAAATTTGCTAAAGCAACAGAATCACTTGTAGAAAAGAAAATGTACGGTAAGACTTTTACAGGTCCTTCACGTTCTGCCTTTGTTATTGATACAGATGGTACTATTTTGGCATCTATTGAAAAAATTGATACGAAAGCTCATGCCGAAGAGTTGAAAGCTCTGGTAAATGCCTTGTAATAAAACAGTTATCTATGAAAAGCCTCGTAATTGTAGAGTCCCCAACAAAGACTAAAACGATCAGTAAATATTTGCCTAAAGGATATGATGTAGATTCTTCGATGGGACATATCCGTGATCTTCCTTCGTCGGCGAAGTTGATTCCGGCAAAATATAAAAAAGAATCTTGGGCTACATTAGGGATTAACCCTGATGATCGTTATTTCGCTATTTATGTTACTCCACCCGATAAAAAGAAGATTGTAAAACGTCTCAAAGCTAAACTCAAGGATTGCGACGAGCTAATACTAGCAACGGATGAGGATCGTGAAGGAGAGGCCATCTCCTGGCATTTACTAGAAGTACTAAAGCCAAAAGTTCCAGTTAAAAGAATGGCATTTCGGGAAATTACTAAAGAAGCAGTTCAGAATGCGCTGGAAAATACTCGCGATATTAATATGAATCTGGTTTATGCTCAAGAAACTCGACGAATTTTAGATCGACTAGCAGGATATACCGTTTCACCTTTACTTTGGAAAAAGATATCTCCTGGTTTATCAGCGGGCAGGGTTCAATCTGTTGCAGTAGATTTTCTTGTTGAGAGAGAAAGAGAACGGATGAAATTCAGAAGTGGAACCTACTACGATTTGCAGGCCTCACTTCAAAAGACTGGTGAAAATGATGAGTTCAAAGCAGATCTAACTCATTTGAATGATAAGCGAATAGCCAGTGGTAAAGATTTTGATGAGAATACCGGAAAACTGAAAAAGCCAGATTCCGTTGTTCTTTTAGATGAAGAAAACGCAAGTGCATTAGTTGATGATTTAAAAGCCGCCAATTGGTCGGTTACCAATGTTGAAGTAAATATTCAGAAAAGGAATCCATCGCCTCCTTTCATTACCTCAACGCTTCAACAAGAAGCGAACCGAAAATTAGGTATGAGTGCTCGCGATGCAATGAGTGTTGCTCAGAAGCTTTATGAGAAAGGATTTATCACCTATATGAGAACGGATTCAACCCGACTATCAAGTCAGGCGATTGACGCTGCCCGAACTGGAATTGTTGAGCAGTATGGAGAAGAATATCTATTTGAACGAGTAAGAAATTACACGGCGAAAGGGAAATCAGCCCAAGAAGCTCATGAGGCTATTCGTCCATCAGGTTCTAAATTCATCTTGCCAGAGAAATCTGGATTGAAAGATCGTGAATTTAAATTATATGATTTGATCTGGAAACGGACGATTGCTACACAAATGGCTGAAGCAGAACTGGAATTCACTGGAGCAACTATAACTGCCAAGAATAATGGAACCTCAGCGGATTTTAGAGCAAGTGGAAAAAAGATTTTATTTCCGGGTTTCTTCCGCGCCTATGTTGAAGGGAGTGATGATCCTGAAGCAGCACTAGAAAACCAAGAGAATTTTCTACCCGAACTAGTACAAGGAGATGTAACGGATCTACAAGATCTTAATTTTAACTCTCACGAAACTAAGCCACCCGCTCGATATACAGAAGCTACATTGGTTAAAGAATTAGAAAAAAGTGGCGTTGGTCGGCCAAGTACTTATGCCGCCGTTATTTCTACAATTCAATCCAGAAATTATTGCCGAACAGAAGGAAAAGCGTTGGTACCAACTTTTACAGCTTTTGCAGTAACGGCTTTATTGGAAGAACATTTTCCTGATTTAGTGGATAGTGATTTCACCTCTGCGTTAGAAGACAAACTAGATGGTGTTGCTAATGGCACCGAAGATCCGGTTAAATATCTAGATGATTATTATAAAGGTGAAAACGGACTTCGTGCTAAAGTAGATCGTCAAGAAGATAAAATTGATCCTCAGAAGGCGAAGTTATTGGATCTGCCTTTGGAAGGTTTGGAAGGAATTCAAGTTGCTGTAGGTCGATTTGGACCCTATGCAAAAATGATGAAAGACGGCGAAGAAGTTTCAACATCGTTACCTCACGATATGGACCCGAGTGATGTAACCGTTGAAAAACTAGAGCAACTCATTAAACTATCGGAAGAAGAAGACAAACCGATTGGGATTCATCCGGAAGAAGGATTGCCAATATTTTTACTTACCGGAAGATATGGGCCGTATGTTCAACTTGGAGAAGTAACCGAAGAAAATAAAAAACCAAAGAGATCTTCTTTACTTAAAGGAATGACTCCCGAAGATGTTGATCTAGAACTAGCAATGAAGCTTCTTACACTTCCAAGAAATCTTGGTGAACATCCTGAAGATGGAAAAGTAGTAAAAGCAGGTGTTGGTCGATTTGGACCTTATGTGGTTCATGATGGAAAGTTTAAATCCATTCCGAAAGATGGAAATGTGCTCGAAATCCAATTGAACGAAGCGGTAGAATTACTCAAACAAAAAGCTAAATCACGAAAAAGTTCAGAACTTAAAGATCTTGGTACTCACCCAGATACAGAGCAACCTATAAAGGTGATGGATGGAAGATATGGACCATACATCAAGCATGGGAAAAAGAATATTGGCTTGCCTAAAGGTACAGAAGCTGAGAAGTTCACACTTGGAGATGCCATAAGTTTAATTGCTGAGAAAGGTTAATTGTTGTGTTGACAGCTCCGCTTTTGGGAAGTATTTTAATACGACAATTGATCACCGACCAAAGACTCCTATCTTTGCGAGGAGTTGAGTTTTCTGATAAGTTTGAAATTCTAGTCGACGAAGCAATCTCTTTTTCCAAAGGGAAAAAATCACCATGCAAAAGCGGAATAATTTTCATTTTAAGTATCCACCTAACATACATGTGTTAGATTTGGCTACGATGGTTAATATGTATAGAAGTAGAGGAGAGCCACGGAAAGCTCCCGGTGGTGAATACTTTGGTTGTGCCATTTCTCAAAAAATTATTAAAGAGGGGAAATGGTGGTTTGGTGTTTATTATTCTCAAGAGGTTTGGGATGAACTGCTTACCAAAGGAAGTGAAGGTTTTCCGCTTACCAACATCGAGCTAAATGTATTGGGTCAAGTTTTTATAAGTGAGGAGGAAGCTCCTCATCGGGAATTTGTGGAAAAAAGTTCGGGCATAACAGAAAAACTGGCTTATCTAATTGTTAGTGATCTTCGCACATTTGGATTTTTATCTGAAGATGAAGGTGGCTTTGTTCGCATTACACCTCGAGGCGAAAAAGCATTGCATGGTATTGCTCGCCGTATTTTTGAAAAGCGATTTATGCCTGAAATGTTGACTCACGCACCCGCTCCCGAAGAACCAAAAATTGAGCAAGCACAAAAGAAAGATAAAGAGCAGACGAGTTTGTTTTAAGATGAGTTTTGTTAAAAGAAAACTCTGGTTTTATTTGATTTTTTTATTTCTCAACTGTACATATAAACCCATTTCAGATCAAGAACTTCTAAAGTATGCAACCACACCATATGATAAAGAAACCAAGATGAATACAGAAGAAACTCTTGGTTTCCATAATGGACAAAAAGTAAAAGTTATTTATCCTTGTGGAGATCTTTGCCCTAGCTACAAAAAAAGAATAGTCTTTTATGAGTTAAAGATTGAGAGGTGCACTAGTACGATTGGGGTAAGAAAAGAAATTAATTTCTTTAGGGGTAGAGCTGGTAAAACTGAAACTTTTTGCTTGCCAGTAATAATTGCTGACAACTGGAATCAAGTGATTTTATAGAAAATATAAAATCTCCCCTCGAGGGGAGATGAATAAATCAGCAGTTCCTGATTTATCTGAGGGGTGTTGTGAAGTTTAGTTAAAACGAATCTTCACAACACCCTCCGTCTCGTTTCACTCACGTTCAACGATCCACCCCCCTCAAGGGAAGACTAATTAATACTGTCATGCTGAACTTGATTCAGCATCTGTAGGTAACAAGAACTTTGTTCTAGACTTAGTCTTTAACCAACGAATCCACTCCCAACAGATCCTGAAATAAATTCAGGATGACGAACAGTCGCCGCTATTTTTTCTTGCCTTTCCATTTTGTAAAGAATTTTCAAACGAGATTGCCCCTCTCCTCTGATTGATTATATTCAGTGATAATTCAAATTAACGCAGGGGATTTTATGAAAAGAATAGGTGGGTTTATTCTGACTTTGACTGTACTTACAGTCTCACTTCAACAAGTTTATGCACAAGGCACTCAATTATTGAGGCAACCAACTATATCAGAATCAACCATTGTATTCGTTCACGCCAACGATTTATGGAAAGTAGACAAAGCTGGTGGAATGGCAACTAGACTGACCAGTAATATAGGTGGAGAATCTGAACCACATTTTTCAAATGATGGAAAATGGATAGCTTTTACAGGTCAATACGCAGGAAACTCGGATGTGTATATCGTTCCAATTGAAGGAGGCGAACCAAAACGTTTAACATGGTATCCCGGCTCAGATAATGTTACTGGCTGGACACCCGAAGGAGACGTGTTATTTCGATCAGGTCGATCTGGATATCCTACAGCTTCAAATCAGTTTTGGAAGGTTAGTACAGAGGGAGGAATGCCAACTATGCTTCCAATACCAAGAGCCGCTTCTGGTGAAATTTCGCAAGATGGAAAATATGTAGCTTATAATCCCATCACTTTCTGGGATGCGGAATGGAGAAATTATCGTGGAGGACAAGCACAGCCTATTTGGATTGTAGATTTGAAAAGCTTTGAGTTGATTCAAACTCCTAGAACCGATAACGAACGCCACGTAGATCCCGTATGGCATAATGGTTCTGTTTTCTATCTTTCTGAAAGAGATTTTGCAAGTAATATCTGGTCGTACAATCCTGCCAGTAATGAAGAAAAACAATGGACATTTCATTCTGATTTTGATGTAAAAAGCCTAGATGCCGGCGGTGGAATGATTGTGTATGAATACGGCGGCTATCTCCATCATTTAAATCCTGAAACTGGAGATAGTAAGCAAATTTCTGTAACCGTTGCTGGCGATATGAGCTGGGGACGTGAGCGTTGGGAAGAACCATCTGCTTTCCAAATGACAAACCCTGCACTTTCGCCAACTGGCAAACGAGCTGTATTTGAGGTGAGAGGAGAAATTATCACGGTACCAAAAGAACAAGGAACGTGGCGAAATCTTACCAATTCATCTGGCAATGCTGATCGTGCTCCGGTTTGGTCGCCCGATGGGAGTCAAATTGCTTGGTTTTCAGACAAAAGTGGAGAATATTCGTTAATGATTTCTGATCAATTTGGGCAAGAAGAACCTAGATCGATAGAACTACCAAATCCTACCTATTATTTTCAACCTGATTGGTCGCCTGATGGCAAGTTCATAGCATACACTGATACTGATTACAATCTTTGGTATGTAAATGTTGAATCGGGTAAAACAGTAATGTTTGATAGCGATGGTTACGCTCATCCAAATCGAACATTTAATCCCTATTGGTCGCCCGATAGCAAATGGATTGCGTATGTGAAATTATTGGATAGTCAATTCAAAGCCGTACATGTTCATAATATAGAAACTGGAAAAACACACATGCTCACCGATGGAATGTCGGATGCAATTACTCCAGTTTGGGATGAAAGTGGTAAGTATTTATACTTTTTAGCTAGTACCGATTTTGGATTAAATACAGGTTGGCTTGATATGAGTTCTTACGATATGTCGGTAACTCGTGGATTATATATGATAGTACTATCAAATAACGAACCTTCTCCTCTTCTTCCTAAAAGTGATGATGAGGAAGTAAAAGAAGAGGATTCTGACTCAAAAGAAGAAGAAAAAGAAACTGATAAATCTGTTGTTATTGATTTAGATGGAATTGCAGAAAGAACATTGAGTCTGGATATACCGACTCGTGATTATCAGGGATTATTGAAGGGACCGGAAGGAACGGTTTTTATATTTGAATCCGTACCCAATGAAGGCACTAAGCTTCATAAGTATGAAATCAAAGATCAGAAAGCTTCAACATTTCTATCTAGTGTAAATAGTGCGGTCGTTTCAGAAGATCGAAAAAACTTATTATACCGATCTGGAGGAACCTGGGGCATCTTAGAAACCTCAGGCGGAGAGAAGAATGTTGGTGATGGAAGATTGTCACTTTCAGGAGTAAATCTAAAAATAAATCCATCAGAAGAATTTGAACAAATGTTCAGAGATGGATGGCGATTTATGCGAGATTTCTTATATGTAGATAACATGCATGGTGCTCCCTGGAATGACGTATATGAATGGTATGCACCTTGGGTTAAACATGCCAAGCATCGCTCAGATTTAAATTACGTGATTGATATTATGAGCGGTGAAGTTGCTGTAGGACATTCTTATGTGAGTGGTGGTGATTACCCTGATTTAGAAAGCGTTCCGGCGGGACTTCTTGGTGCGGATGTTATACTGGAAAATGGAGCATATCGAATTAAAAAAATCTTTACCGCAGAAAGCTGGAATCCAGATTTACGTGCACCTCTTTCTGGACCAGGAATTGACGTAAATGAAGAAGACTACATTCTGGCTGTAAATGGTATGGAAATTGATTCGAAACAAAATTTTTATAAATATTTTGAAGGTACCGAAAATAGGCAGATTCAGTTATTAGTTAACAACACACCAAATACTTCTGGTGCTCGATTAGTAACGGTAGTGCCAATTTCGAACGAAAGTGGATTACGAACCAGACATTGGGTAGAAGAAAACCGCCGTAAAGTAGATGAAATGTCTGACGGTCAATTGGCCTACGTCTGGATTCCTAATACTGGAAATGGTGGTTATACTTATTTCAATAGATATTATTTTTCTCAACAGGATAAACGAGGAGTAGTATTAGATCAAAGAAATAACGGGGGTGGCTCTGCCGCTGATTATATTATTGATGTACTGAATAGAGATTTACACGGTTTTTTTAACAGTAAAGCCGGTGATCGCAGGCCTTTCCCATCTCCGGGAGCAGGAATCTGGGGTCCCAAAGTGATGATCATCAACGAACGCGCTGGTTCTGGTGGCGACTTACTTCCATTTATGTTCAAAAAAGAAGAAATCGGTCCACTTATTGGCACAAAAACCTGGGGTGGATTAGTTGGAACCTGGGATACACCTCGCTTAATAGATGGCGGAAGAATAGTTGCTCCTCGTGGTGGTTTTTATAATGTAGATGGTGAATGGGATGTGGAAGGCATTGGAATTTCCCCTGATATTGAAGTAATGGATACTCCGAAAGAAAGCATGAATGGGGGCGATCCTCAGTTGGATGCCGCAATTAATGAAGCGCTTAGATTACTGGAAAATTATCCAAATCAAATCTTGGAAACACCTGCCGATCCAATACGATGGAAACGTCCGGTTAAATCTGGTAATTAGGAAGTAATTCTGGGTGATCATGTTGTGAGGATTAGAAAGCTCGAATCCTCACAACATCTTTAGACCGCCAAATTTGGACACCTCCATTGAGGAAGGACTTATAAATTCAGATAAACGGATTACATTGGGCTACCCATCAAACTCCGTAACGGCTTTTGCAACTCGTTCTGGAACTCGTTCATCAAAAGGACTTGGAATAATTTTTTCTGGAGAAAGATCTTCTACACAATCTGCAATAGCTTCTGCAACTTTAATGAACATGGAAGTAGTTAAATTGCTAACACGTGCATCTAAAGCTCCTCTAAATAAACCAGGAAATGCCAATACATTATTTACCTGATTTGGGAAATCAGAACGACCAGTTGCAACAATATACGCCCCAGCTTTTTTCGCTTCCTCGGGCATAATTTCCGGAATCGGATTTGCCATCGCGAAAATAATAGGATCAGGGGTCATCGTTTTAATCATTTCTTGAGTTAACACACCTGGAACAGAAACGCCTATAAATACATCCGCACCTTTTACGGCATCAATAAGCTCACCTTTACGCTGACTTTTATTCGTAAGCTCTGAGATTTTTTGCTTAACTGAATTTAGATCTTCGCGCTCATTATGAATAATTCCCTTACTATCGCACATCATTACTTCTTTAACACCCGCTTCAAACAGTAATTTTACGATCGCAACACCGGCAGCACCTGCCCCATTTATAACAACCGTTAAATCTTCTAATTTACGTTCCGTTAGCTTACAAGCATTCATCATTCCCGCTAATGTAACTATTGCCGTACCATGTTGGTCATCATGAAAAACAGGAATTGATAATTCACTTTTTAGTCGATCTTCAATTTTAAAACAACGAGGAGCCGAAATATCTTCAAGGTTAATTCCGCCAAAAGTAGGTGAAATAGCTTTTACTGCTGCTATAATTTCTTCGGTTTCCTGAGTATTTAGAACTATTGGTACAGCATCAACTCTTCCAAATTTCTTAAACAACACTGCTTTTCCTTCCATCACAGGAAGCGCTGCTTCGGGTCCAATATTGCCTAATCCTAACACTGCAGAACCGTCACTAACTACCGCTACTAAATTCCCTTTTGCGGTGTACTCATATACTTTCTCCACATCTTTATCGATCTCACGACAAGGTTCTGCAACTCCCGGTGAATAGGCAATACTAAGGTCATCTTTCGTTTCTAATGGAAGCTTAGATTCAATACTTATTTTTCCCTTTGCTTTTTTATGAGCTTCGATGGAAAGTGCTGCGTAATCCTTTTTTGGCATAATTTTTAGGCTATATATTAAAAAAGCCGAAGGTTATCTTCGGCTTTATAACAAATTGAGAATTATTCTTCTTTATTTGATTCTTTAGTTATAAGCTGATCATTTGATGCATTTATATCTGCAAGGCGCTGAGACGGATCGATAGTTATGCTGCTAATATTAAACCTAGAAGTAGGAATATCGAACGAATACGAAGGCTCAACCCATGGCCAATCTTCTAGGGAAGTTCTCTTCATCATGTTTTCGACAGGTTTTTCGCCACGCATGATTCGTAGTGGAATATAGAATAGCTCAGAAGTTCCATCATTGTATTCAACAACAATATCTAATGGCATCGGCATTAAGCCATTTCTTGTAACTTCCACTGTTGTATTTGTCTCGTCACCAGTTACAGAAGTAATTCCATAATCAATGGTCTTAGTTGTTTGTACGAAATATTCGTAATACCAGTCCAGAATCATTCCAGATTCCTTTTCCATAACTCTAATAAAGTCGAGATCGGTTGGATGCTTAAGCTTCCATGTTTCGTGATAGGTTAGCATCCCTTTTCTAAATGCTTCTTCGCCAATTATATATCGTAATTGATTCAAGAAAACAGATCCTTTAGAGTACGAAGCCCGGCCATAAGCAGCATTTGTATTATAATGATCGGCATGAGTTGTCAGTGATTCTTCGATACCTGCATTTACAATTCCAAAATAACCTCTATATGAGCCCGCATGAGGGTTTCCTTCTCTTTCAAAAAGATGTGCCATTGTTTCTGAAGAGGCGAAACTTGTAAAACCTTCGTCCATCCAAGGATAAAGAGCTTCGTTTGTTGCTAAAACATTTTGGTACCAGCTATGATACATTTCATGAACGGTTACACCTACTAAACTTCCAAGCGAACGCCCTCCGGTAATCAGAGTTCCCATTGGATATTCCATTCCGCCATCACCACCTTGTATGGTTGAGAACTGAGGGTAAGGATAAACTCCAAAATGCTTATTTGCATACTCAAAAGCTTTTACAGTTAATTCTGGTAGTTGCTCCCAATTTTCTTTGTAGGTAGCATTTTCTTCATCGGTGGCTTCGATATCAACTACAGGTTGTTGATAGAAGAAATGGAGCTTTGGACCGTTTGGAACTTGTGCAGTAGTATGAACAAAGTCAGGATCGGCTCCCCAGAAGAAATCAATTACCTCTTCAGCCATAAAGTGATAGGTGATTTTGTCGCTTTTATACTCTACTTCTACACCTTCATCTTCATATCCATGTCCAACTTCATTCGGATTTTGAACAATTCCCGTTCCTCCAACTATGTAATCTCGGTCAATAGTAATTTTAACATCGAAATCACCAAAAATCCCATGAAATTCTCTTCCTATATATGGATTTGGATGCCAGCCTCTTTCGTCATATTGAGCGAGTTTTGGATACCATTGGCTCATCGAAAATTCGACACCTTCAGCATTTGCCCAACCAGATCGCCTAATTTGTTTTGGCACCTGACTTTCAAATTCCATTTCGAATGTAGTAGAAGAACCAGAAGCAATTGGCTTATTTAATTCTACGACCAGAATAGTACCATCAACTTCAAATTCAACGGGTTCTCCATCTTGAGTAAGTGAGAGAATATTATGATATCCAATTTCATCTTCAGAAAGTTTTGATATTCGATCTCTAACACGACTGTCTGGGTCTACAATAGTTCTTGATCGAACATCCATCATGCTTCCAGGCTGGAACGCATTGAAATAGAGATGGTAGTATGCACGAGTAAGCTCATCTGGCGAATTATTCGTATAGACTAAAATTTGACTTCCTGTTAATTGATGCTTTTCAGTATTTACATCAATTACCATGGTGTAATCTGCTTCCTGTTGCCAGTAACCAGCTTTTTGGGCCTGTGATACAGAATGAAATAAAATAGAAATCAGAAATAGAGTGAATAGTTTTTTCATAAGTAATTAATTATCCGTTGAGTTCACAAGTATCGCAAAGTGATTGCGGTATTAATATTTATTTGTGAAGTTAAAAAAATAAGAGCCGTAGAGGTGTTAAAGTTTATGCGTTTAAAAAGCACTCCTACTCGTAAAAGCTCGACTTAATGTGGCTTCGTCTATAAATTCGAGTTCAGTACCCATTGGAATTCCATATGCAATACGAGTTACTTTCACTTCGTATGGCAGTAATAACTTGTTGATATAATAGGAAGTTGCCTCACCTTCTGCATCCGGATTTAAGGCAAGGATTACCTCATTGATGTTTTCATCGCCACCTACCCGTTTAAGTAAATCCTGAATTTTGAGTTTATCAGGACCTACATTATCCATTGGTGAAATAACCCCACCCAATACATGATATCGACCTCGAAATTCATTGGTTTTCTCGATGATATATACATCATTGAATTCTTCTACTACACAAATTTGCCCATTTTCTCTTTTCGTATTCTCGCAGATTTTACATGGATCCGAATCACTTACATTTCCACAAATATTGCATCGGGTAACCTTATTCTTTAAATCGATAATAGCATTAGCGAGTTTAAGCGCATATTCATCGTTTTGTTTGAGCAGGTGAATAGCTATTCGTTGAGCCGATTTGCGTCCTGTACCCGGAAGCTTTGAAAGCTGTTCTATTGCTCGTTCTAAATACTCGGAAGTTATCTGCATTTTGAATGTTTAGTGTTAAGTTTTAAATGTTGAATGATGGATTCCATTCAATATTTACCACTGAACATTTAAAATTTTATAAGCCAAATTTTGAAAGATCCATCCCCGGAATTCCACCACCGGGTATCATTCCTTTGTATGCATCTTGCATTTTTGCTTTTGCTTCTTCATCTGCCTTTTCGAGCGCTTTATTTACTCCAGCTACTACCAAATCCTCTAAAATTTCTTTGTCGTCTGGGTCAATTACATCTTTATCAAGAGTAATAGAAAGCACCTGACGTAATCCGTTGGCTTTCACCTTCACCATTCCCCCACCTGCTTCAGCTTCTACAACTACTTCACCAAGCTGTGCTTGAGTCTCTTGTACTTTTAATTGCATTTCTTGAATTTTGCCGAACATATCGGCCATATTAAAATCTGCCATAATTAATTCCTTTTAGTATTCTAATTCTGCCCCAAATCGCTCTACTAAGTCACGAATTATAGGATCTTTTTGTTGGATTTCTTTAAATCGTTCGTATGGATTTTTAGCTTTTGAGGTATTTTCGACCCCTCGTTTAACTTCTGTTTTAAAACGTAACTTAACTCCAATATGTTCCTTTAATAGGATAGATAAATCCTGTGCTTGTTCATCCAGCATTTTTTGAGCAAAGGCATTATCACATTCTAAAAGCAGTTCGTTACCTTTTAGTTTTGCAGGGTGTGCCCGTTGTACTTGAAGTTCCAATACCTTAGGCACTTCATTTTCTAGTGAAGCTACAAAGGTGTCCCAAACAGCGCGAACATCTTCTACAAGTAGTTTCTTTGAGGGAATTGGTTCATCAATTTCTACCGGAGCTTTTGGAACTGCATTTTGTGTTCCATTTCCATTTCCATTTCCATTTGGAAAATGTAGAACTTTAGCTTTTTGAGTGACTTCAGTAACCAGAGCCGGTTCACCTAAGCCATATTCGTCTTGAATTGAAACAGGTTCAGGAATAACTTCGTTGATTGGTTCCGGAACTATTGTATGATCTGAATGTTGTTCTGGTTCAGTTTTAGGCGGAGCACTTTCTACATGTTCGGGCTTAACATCGTTTTCAAGGGCGTCTTCAGCAACACTTTTAATTTCATTCTCTGAAATTCTATCACTCTTATCCTTTGCCTCTTCTTTTACTACTAGATTCTTAAAGTTTTTTTTTAAGCCCTCAAGTTCAGCAAGTAGCTTCCCTAGATTTTCGCTTCGCTCCATGTGAATAAGTTTAAGAAGCGTAATTTCGAATTGAATACGAGGCTGACTGGCATCTTTAAGCTTGATTTGAGCTTCACTCACAATATGAAGCATACGCATTAAATCATCTCTTGAAAACTCTTCCGCCGTTGAAGTGTATTTCGCTTTCGTTTCTTCTGATGCTTCCACCAAATATAATTGAGGGGAATGATGTGCAATGTATAAGTTTCGAAGATGTTCAGTAAGTCCAATTAAAAACTCCTGAATATCATAGCCTTCTTGTAGTAATGTATTTATGAGTTCGAGTCCTTTGTCTGCGTTATGCTCTTTTACACAGTTCATAAATTCAAAAAGTCGATCTGTTCCAACCACATTAAGAGCTTGCAAAAGTTCGTTGTGCGTGATTATATCCCCGCAAAAAGCAATAGCTTGATCCATCAAACCCAAAGCATCGCGTAATGCGCCATCTGCTTTTTTAGCAATTACGTGAAGAGATTCCTCATCTATCGAAATCTGCTCATCAACAGAAATCTTGCGTAGTCGATGTACGATTTCTTCAACAGCAATTCTTTTAAAATCAAACCGCTGAACTCTGGATAAAATGGTAGGAAGAACTTTATGTGGTTCTGTGGTTGCAAAAATAAAAATGACATGTTCGGGAGGTTCTTCCAGCGTTTTTAAAAGAGCGTTAAAAGCTGCTTTAGAAAGCATGTGCACTTCATCTACAATAATCACTTTGTAGAGGCTATTTTGAGGTGGAATTCGGACAATCTCTCGCAGATGATGAACATCCTCGACTTTATTGTTTGAAGCAGCATCCATCTCAGTGATGCTCATCGTTTGGTTTAACGCTTCACCATCAACGTCTGCGTCAATTTTGTTGATTACCCGGGCCAAAACCCGCGCCATGGTTGTTTTACCAACACCTCTAGGGCCACAAAACATATACGCATGAGACAATCGGTTTTGCTTGATCGCATTAAGTAAAGTATTACTTACATGATCCTGAGAAACGATATCCTCAAAACTGTTTGGTCGGTATTTTCTGGTAAGAGCGCGGTAGTTTTCTGACATGTTTTCATCACTTTTGCTAACGCAAAGAATGTACAAAAAGCATAACAGAGTTGAAGGATTAGATGTAGAAAAAAAGAACCATTACAAAACTTCCGATTTCTCTCCAAGTTTCCTCAGCGCTTCTCGCTTGTAGGTCCGGCCGATTGGAATCTTTGCTTCTTTAAGCTCAATTTCATTATTACTCCAGCTTTCAATCTTATTCAAATTGATAATAAAAGAGCGGTGTACTCTTACGAATTGACTATCTGGCAGTCGTTCTTCCATATATGTAATCGTTTGATAAGTGTTAACTTCTTTTGAGTCTGTTTTTATCAAAATATAATCCCGTTTGCTTTCGATATATAGGATTTCATCGAGACAGATTTTCACATTTCTTTTATCGGAAGAAACGAAAACAAAGGGATGATCGTCTTGATATTCTTCTTGCTGCGTAATAACAGGTCTGGAATTTAAACTGTCAAATACTTTATCTACTGCTTTAAGGAATCGATCGAATGAAACGGGTTTTAGAAGATAATCGACAACATCTAGCTCAAAACCTTCTATAGCATATTCTCTATACGCTGTAGTAAAAATAACTTTTGGTGGGTTTTTTAAGGTTCTTAGGAATTCAATACCGGTGAGTCGAGGCATTTGGATATCTAAAAATAGAACATCCACATTTGACTTACGAAGCTCTTGAAAAGCTTTAACTGCGTTTTGAAAAGTCGCCATTACATCAAGACCATCAATTTTAGACACATGAGACTCTATCACTTCTATAGCTAGAGGTTCATCATCTATGATATAACAGCTTAAATTCAACTTGTTTCAGGCGTTAACAATTTATCAAGTTCTATTTCTAGTGATACCGAGTAGGTTTTACTATCGTCCACAATCTTAAGGTCATAAAATCCATTGTATAAAAGCTCTAGTCTTCGGTTAACATTCTTCAATCCAATACCTTGTTGATAATCGAATTCTACATGAGCAGGATTTTGACCAGCACTGTTTTTGACGGAAAAAGAAAGTATTTGGTTTCGAATAACTACATTAATTTCTACCCAAACATCATCAAGGGTGTCACTAGTGCCATGCTTAAATGCATTTTCTACAAAAGGAAGCAGCAACATGGGCGGTATTTGGCTTTGTGAGACATCTCCATAAGTTTCATAAGAAACAGATAAACGATTATCATACCGTATTTTTTCAAGCGAAATATAATTTTTAATAAGATTCAGTTCTTTATTTAAAGGTACCGTTCTTGAATTGCACTCATATAACATAAAACTAAGTAACTCCGATAATTTTAGAACTACCTCTGGAGAAGACTCAGACTTTTTTAGTGTAAGAGCATACAAATTATTTAATGTGTTAAACAGAAAGTGTGGGTGTATCTGACCTTTCAAAAAATTTAGCTCAGCTTGGAGCTTTTGCTGCTGCAACTCCTGAGATTTGCTCTCTTCACTGTAATAATACTTTGTTATCTTAATAAACGAAGCTAATGCAACGGCAGGATAAATAGATAAAACATTCTTAAGGCTTTTTGCGACATTTAGTGGGCTGCCCGACATCCAATCGTAACTATAAATTGGATAGAATACATAGTAATCTAAAAAGCGCTGTGTAAAACCTGCAAGTACAATGGCAACCGTGGTTATTATAGTGGCTGTAACATATTTTTTCTGAATAAAATATCTAGGGATAACAAAGTAAAGGGTGAAATAGGTGGCAATTACTTTAAGAGGTAAATAAGCCATCGCCCAAAAAAACTCTGCTCCATAAGTATCTTCAAAATTCCCATAAATAATAGTATACATAGCAATATAGCATACCCAAAATAGCAAGTGCCATAGTATCCGGTTACCGGTCGATTGATATTTCTGAATGAATTGAATCATACAAGCCTTAATAATACTGAACTTAACATTCTAAAGTGTACTTGTATATCTCAGATTCTGCATACTACATACTAATTACTGCGAATGTCACTCATTTGTATGCGAATATTATTTCTACGGTTTGAGCAGGTTTTTAATTGTTTAAAAGTGTCGTATGCCGATGAACCCAAATTAATACGAATAGATTTTATATCTCAGAGCATCCAATAATTAAGCCTGTACTATGAGATATTTAGCCCTTTACTTAATCATATTTCTATTTCCAATATCGTTGTTAAGTCAGGAACAATCTGAAATAACTAGTTTTATTTTAGAGGCTAAAGTGAAAGCAAAGGAACATAAAATATCTATAGACGGTGTTTTAGATGAATCTGCATGGAAATCTGCAGTAATTAGTTCAGATTTTTTAAACAAATGGCCAAAAGATACTGGATTTGCTCAGAATCAGACTCAAACGTGGATAACCTACGACGATGAATTTATATATATAGGGGCTATCAATTACCAAAAAAAAGCAGATTTAGTCATTAAGTCTTTAAAAAGAGATAATGGCTCTTATCATTGGGATAGCGAAGCATTTACCGTAGTTCTTGATCCTTTTAACCAACAAACTACTGGCTTTCTTTTTGGGGTGAATGCAGCAGGTGCCCGCGTTGATGGGGTAATTAGTATTGAGAATTCAAGAACTCAACCCGATTTCAATTGGGACAATACTTGGGAAAGCTCTGTTCAAGTTTATGAAGAGTATTGGATTGCAGAATTTGCAATTCCGTTCAAGTCTATAACCTACAATACTGAAAGCACCGAATGGGGAATTAATTTTGTTCGCAATGATATGAAAAGAAATGAATATTCAACCTGGAGCCATGTACCCCAAGGTTTTCCTGGTATTGATATTGGTCATTTAGGTATTCTAAGACTCGAAGATCCTCCTAAAAAAAGAAAACAAAGGATTGTAATTCAACCTTACGTGCTTAGCTCAGCTGAGCAGAGTTTTGAGGATAATGAAGACCTAAATCCTAGCTTTGATATTGGACTAGATACCAAAATCCCTCTGGGTTCAAGCTTCAAAATGGACCTTACATTGAACCCAGATTTTTCAACTATAGATGTAGATCAACAGGTAACAAATCTTTCGCGGTTTAGCATTTTCTTCCCTGAAAAAAGAACCTTTTTTCTCGAGAACAGTGATTTATTCTCTAGCTTTGGTACTTGGAGTGTTAAACCTTTTTTCTCTCGTCAAATTGGGATTAATAATGGCGAACTTGTCCCAATCTTATTCGGAGCAAGAACAACTGGAAACGTAAATGAAAACCTTAGAGTTGGAGCGATGAATGTACAAACTCGGTCTTTGGACGAGGTAAGTGCCAATAATTATACCATTGCGGCAGTTCAACAAAAAGTCTTTGGGAGATCAAGCATTAAAGCGTTACTCACTAATAGAAGTGCTTTTGACGGAACCATAGAAGGTGCTGAAGATTATAACCGGACAATAGGTACGGAGTTTCACTTTACCTCAGAAAACGGTCGCCTTAATGGAAATGCCCGCTATCATTGGTCACAAACAGAAGATCAATTAGAGGATGCCTCCTTTATAGGAGCAACACTTATGTACGATAGTAGAGATTTGTACATTGGAATTACAGGTGACCGATTAGGAAATAATTTTATAAATGATCTTGGTTTTTCTCGTCGTTCTTTTCAATATGATGCAGCTAGGGATAGCTTAATTAGAGTTGGATATTTATTTACGAATGCCTGGGCGGGATATATTCTTCGTCCTGAATCTAATTGGATTAATAACCATGAGTTTAATGCTTGGACCCAATTCTCTTGGGAAACGAACGGTAAATCAATTGATCAAACAAACCAACTTAGCTACGGCTTAGCAACATTAAATGCAGGCTATTTCAATATTTCATTTCGAAATAATAAAGAACGACTTCTTTTTGAAACAGATTTAATTGGTGGAGAAGAATTCCTACCCGCAGAAACTTATGTTTTCAATTCCTTTAGTTTTCGATATGATTCTGATCCACGTGGAATTTTTGCTGGAGGTTTAGAAACTACATATGGAGGTTTTTATAATGGAACCCGCTTCCAATTTGGAGGAACCCTTACCATGCGCACTCAACCCTGGGGAAATTTTGGTATTAGATATGTTGGAAATAGAGTTGAGTTACCAGATAATTATGGAGAAGCAACACTTCATTTGGTAGGGCCTCAGGCTGAAATCAGCTTCTCTAATTCATTGAACTGGACAACCTTTATGCAATACAATACGCAAGCAGAGAACTTTAACATCAACAGTAGGCTGCAATGGCGTTTTGCAGCTATGAGCGACATTTTTCTTGTCTATAACGATAACTATGGTACTGAAAACTTTGGGGTCAAAAACAGGGGTATGGTATTTAAAATGAACTACTGGTTTAATTGATATGAAAGAACATATACTAACTAAAATTGCAGCTCTCATGATCGCTAGTTTAATTGGGGTCGAACTTGGGTTCTCTCAAGAAACTCTTCTAGGAGGACCTTGCGAAGGATGTGAAGCTGTTTTTGAATTTGGAAATTTACACCTTACCCCTGTTGATACCTTACCTGAATTTAATTCTGAAGGAACAAAGATTAAGGTAACTGGAACCGTTTTTCAACAAGACGGAAAAACTCCCGCTGAAGGAGTTATTCTATATATTTACCAAACTAATGAAGAAGGAGTCTATCCCAAAAAAGGAAATGAAACAGGATGGGCTCGTCGCCATGGGTATCTTCGAGGTTGGGCAAAAACAGGAAGAAAAGGAGCGTATACTTTCTATACTCAGAAACCGCACTTTTATGGAAATGAGCCTGCCCATATCCATTTAACTATTCTTGAACCAGATGGGAGTTACTACTGGTTAGGTGCGTTTCTTTTTGAGGGCGATTCAAACTTGAGCGATAAACAAGTTAATAACCCTATGCCAAGGGGAGGTAGTAATGGAATAATGAGTCTGAATTTTGAAGACCATATTTTAACGGGAAAAAGAGATATCATTTTGAGAAAGAACTTGTGATTATGTTTCTCCATTATTCATTTAGACCTCTCTTTTGGAGAGAAAAGTTCTGAATTTTTTCAAATTAGCTTCTATAAAACTGATCTGTTGCAATATGCCCTTCTCGCGAATCATAAATATGATCTATATTGTCCTATAGAACCACTTAAATTTTCTCCTAATAATTTGCGAATAATTCTTTTAGGTCCTACTGCCTCTGGTAAAACAGAATTATCACTTCAACTTGCTGAGGAGTTAAAGACTTCTATCATTTCAGCAGATTCTCGTCAATGCTACAAGCTTATTGATATCGGAACAGCTAAGCCTTCTGAAGATGAATTAGGTAGAGTTCAGCATTTCAACATTTCAAATTTAGATTTAAATGAAGACGATAGCGCAATAAAGTTTAATGAGCGCGCCAAAACGTGGGAAGCTGAAATCTTACAAAAAAGTAAGCATATTATTTATGCCGGTGGAAGCACGCTTCATCTCACAGGATTGATTCAACCATTTAGTGATATTCCAGATTCAAATTCAGAAAACATAAATCATCTAAACCAACAGATTAGCGAAAATGGAATCGAATCATTATTTAATAAGCTGAATGAAGTTGATCCGGATTATATAAAACGTATTGATGGTATGAATAGACAACGAATTATTCGTGCATTGGATGTTTGGATGCAAACTGGAAAACCATTCAGCTCTTTTCACCAAAAAAAGGAACTCGTTTTACCAGAAAACACACTCGTTTTCGGACTTCATCATCCAAGAGAAAAGCTATATGAACGCATCAATCGCAGGGTAGACTTGATGTTAGAAAAAGGATTAGTAGAAGAACTTCAGTCTATTCTTAAGCATGGTTATTCAAAAAGTTTGCAATCACTTCAAACAGTTGGATATCGTGAAGTTATTAGTTATCTGGACGAAATTTATACAAAAGAGCAAATGATTGAGAAAATCAAAACGAATACAAGAAGATATGCTAAACGTCAACTTACCTGGTTTCGGCGTTGGGATTTTATTACGTGGCTGGATGCTGATAAACTGTCTACCGATGAGATGAAAGAGAGAGTTTTAAATTCTGTTTCTTGATTTTTTTCTAGAATTCATATTAATCCGTCGGCTAATCTCATCCTCAAAAAAATCCCTAAATGCATTTAGCAGCTAAGGATAAGAAGCCTTAAATTTGAGCTTCACTTAAACAAAACTCCATCATGTACAAAGCGAAAGTAAATGTAACATTACGTCCTTCGATTCTTGATCCTAAAGGAAAGGCGGCGCATCACGCTCTTGAAAACTTAGGCATTGATCAGGTTAAACAGGTACGAATTGGTAAATTTATCGAATTGGATGTAAATGCTGACTCTGAAGAATCTGCCAAAAAAATTGTAGAGGCTGCATGTACTAAATTACTGGCAAACGAAGTGATGGAAGATTTCGAAATCGAAATCAATAAATAAATGCAAAATAATGCTCTTAATACTAACTATAATGAAACGATATTAGCTGAGATAGAGCACGCTACGGATACAAGTTCAGAAACTGATGTTGAAGAACAGGTTAAAACTCCATGGCGCCTTTTTTTGTATGATGACGATATTCATACCTTTGATGAAGTGATTGAGCAATTAATAAAAGCGGTAGGTTGTTCATACTCACAAGCTGATAAACTTACTTGGCAAGTTCATAACGAAGGGAAAGCAATGGTTTTGGAAGGAGAATTCGAAGAATGCCTCCGTGCAGACAGCATATTAAAAGAAATTCAATTGGTTACCGAAATAAAAGGATAAAAAGTGGCAACATTTGGCGTAATAGTATTCCCTGGCTCTAACTGTGATCATGACGCATATCATGCAATGAAGCATGTTATGAATTGTGAGGTAAAGTTTTTGTGGCATAAAGATACTGACCTTACCGGAATAGATTTCTTAATTGTACCCGGTGGTTTTTCTTATGGCGATTATCTTCGGTCAGGTGCCATTGCCCGCTTTTCTCCCATTATGCAAGAAGTGATTAAATTTTCGGAAAAGGGAGGGCCTGTATTAGGTATCTGTAACGGCTTTCAAATTTTACTGGAGGCAGGGTTAATACCTGGTGCGATGATGCATAATCATAAACTTCGCTTTGTATGCAAGAGCGTAAATATTCGTTGTGAAACTACTAATTCATTATTTACTTCGGGATTAAATGAAGGTCAGATTTTCAACATTCCTGTTTCTCATGGAGAAGGCAATTATTTTATTAGTGATGATGGTTTAAAATCTCTTCAAGACAATGATCAAGTACTATTCAGATACTGTGATTCAAGAGGTAATCTAACTGAAGAGGCTAATTTTAACGGCTCTATCGATAGCATTGCAGGAATTACAAATACTGGCCGTAATGTTCTTGGTATGATGCCTCATCCTGAACGAGCTATGGAAAAAATATTAGGTTCAGAAGATGGAAAACCAATTTTTGAATCTATCATCAACTCCTTGTCACTAACTTAAGATTTAGTACCTTCACTGAATGGGAATAGAATCTTCAACCTTAAAACTTCACAGCAAGGGATTAGTTAAACGTTACCGTAAGCGTACCGTTGTTGATGATGTCTCTATAAATGTAAGTCAAGGAGAAATTGTTGGTTTACTTGGGCCAAATGGAGCTGGAAAAACCACTACTTTTTATATGATGGTGGGACTGGTATCCCCTAACGAAGGGAAGATTTTTTTGAACGACGAAAATATTACACATACTCCAATGTATAAACGTGCCAGAAAGGGTGTGGGTTACTTAGCTCAGGAAGCCAGTGTGTTTCGGAACCTCACCGTTCGGCAAAATCTAGAATCGGTACTTCAATTTTTATCTTTTACAAAACAAGAAATTAAAGAGCGATGTGACCGACTTATTGAAGAATTTTCTCTTCAAAAAGTTGAGAAGAATAAAGGATACAGTTTATCGGGTGGCGAAAGAAGAAGAACCGAAATTGCCCGGGCACTGGTTACTAATCCTAAATTTATTTTACTTGATGAACCATTTGCTGGTGTTGATCCCATCGCTGTTGAAGATATTCAAGAAATTGTATCTAAACTGCGCACTCAAAATATTGGGATTCTAATCACCGACCATAACGTCCATGAGACCTTAGCGATTACGGATAGGGCTTATCTAATGTTCGAAGGTAAGATTTTGATGGAAGGAGATGCGGACACACTAGCTAATGATGAAAATGCGCGTAAACTCTATCTTGGAGAGACTTTTAAACTAGATCGATATACAACAAATCAATAAATTAATGAAAGAAATAACTGTTGAAGAACTGAAAACTAAAAAAGAGAACGGAGAAGATTTCTTCTTATTAGACGTTCGTGAAATGACTGAATATTTGGTATCAAATCTTGATGGTGAGCATATTCCTCTAGGAGAGCTTGATGCTCGTCTTTCTGAAATTGAAGATCGAAAAGATGCTGAAGTCGTTGTAATGTGTCGTTCAGGTGGGAGAAGTGGAAAGGCGTGCCAATACCTGAGTGCTAAAGGCTTCTCAAATGTTTCAAATTTAAAAGGTGGAATTACTGCTTGGTCTAAACAAATAGACCCATCAATTCCTGTTGCTTAATTATGCAATAGCTGCAATTTGATTTAATAATTCCTGATTACTTTCTGTGTTTTTAAGCACTTTAAGTAGTCCCAACATCGACTCTCTTGGAGATTTTTTAAGTAGGTAGCGACGTACCATATTTCTTTCTTCAAGGGAATCGGTGATAAATTTATCTTCATTTCTGGTACCCGAAGCTGTAATATTAATAGCTGGATAAATTCGGTCGTTAGCAAGCTCTCTATCCAGTACTAATTCCATGTTTCCTGTGCCCTTGAACTCTTCAAATATTAAATCGTCCATTCGAGAATTGGTTTCGATAAGGCATGTTGCAATAATCGTTAATGAACCACCACCTTCAATTTTACGTGCGGACCCAAATATTTTTTTAGGGATTTCAAGCGCTCGAATATCAAGCCCTCCGGAAAGAGTTCTACCACTATTTGTTTGCATGGCATTGTATGCTCTTCCTAATCTTGTCATCGAATCTATAAGTAGAACAGCATCTTCACCCATTTCTGCTTTTCTTTTCGCATACCCGAGGGTCATTTCACAAATACGAACATGACTTTGTGTTTTCTTGTCATTTGACGAAGCAAATACTTCAGCGTCAGTTGATCGTATAAAATCGGTTACCTCCTCTGGGCGCTCATCAACAAGTAGAACACTTAGATGAATATCTTTATGATGTGTAGAAAGTGAATTGGCAATTTGCTTTAGTAAAACTGTTTTTCCTGTTCTTGGAGGTGCTACAATTAAAGCTCGTTGACCTTTTCCAATTGGTGCTACTAAATCAATAACCCTCATTTCAGTATCTTCCGGATTATCACCCATTCTAATCCATTCTGTAGGCATAATCGGTGTTTGACGCTCAAATTTTGAACATTTTGTCCAGAAATCTAGGGGCTTTCTATTTACTAACTCAACAGAATGAACGTGCTTATTCCCTTGATTATCTTCCTCAAACTCCCCTTCAAGTATTAAACCTTGACGCAAATCTAATGCTTTTACTTCTTCCGGTTTTAAAAAAGGATCTTTAGGGCTATAGCTAAACTCATAGTCAAGCTTTCTAATAAATCCCCAACCTTTCGTATTAATCTCTAAAATTCCGGCATATTTACCTGAAATACCTAGATTATTATTCCAATAGAATTTAGGAATGAAAACATTTCCGCCTTTATTATTGCGGTTCCTATTCTTGTTATTTCTATTCTTGTTGTTATTGTTGTTACGGTTTTTATAATTCTTTTTCCGTGCCATTCAAAAAATATAAATTTGATTATTCTCCTCTTGGAAGTACCGAGTCAGTATTGTTTTGGGTAAAAAAAGGAGAGCTTTAAAAAAATGGTGTGGAGCATTATCTCCACACCTATTGTCATCAGAAGATGAGAAAAGATACAAATGTTTAGCTAGATAGCAAATTATCTAACGGTAGTAGTTTCATTAATCCAGCTGTAACAGCTCATTAATGAACCATCAACTTTTACAGACTGTCCGTCTTCGTAACCTAAAGTGAAAAATTTATCCTCTGTAGAAGGAGTAACAGCTTCATAAGTTGAAAGTTGAGAATTTACTGTGTTAGTAACCGAAGGATCTACTCGTTTTGCTTTATTGAGTAAATCTACAACTACCCAGTAAACCACCTTGTCTTTTGCTTCGAGCTTTCTTCCTTCAGAGCATCTACTAACTGCCTGACCATATACAGAAGCTAACTTAATGATAGCTAATCCATAATTTGGATCAATTTTTAGTGCTGCATTTATATAGGTTTTAGCTGTTTGAAGCTGCCCCATACTTGTATATACATCTGATAAATCAATATTGATTTCTTTTTTATCATTATCAGTAGGTGCTTTAGTTAATGCCTCTTTATAAAAAACAGTCGCTTCTTGATATTCAGCATTTCCTTTTTCAATATCACCAAGCTTTAATGCGCTATCGAAACTAGGTTCCAAATTATGAATTTTACGCATTGTAGCTATTAGATCTGATTGCAAATTCAGGTCTTCTAATGCTTCGGCTAATGCTTGTAGACTTTCTATATCATTTGGGTTTTCCTGAACTTTTCCTTCAAAAAATGTTTTTCTTTCTTCTGGTGTATTAAATACTTTTTGAAGCTTTTCATCAAAAAATGCTAAGATATCATCCGAAGCATACGGTGTAGCCGTTTCAATTACCTGTATTACATCTTCTTTTCTGTCTTTACTCACCATGTTGTCTACAGTAACTTTGATGTAATACCCATTTGCTAAGTTTGTTGTTTTCTCAGGGTCAAGCTCAAACATTTTTTCAAAATCGGTATACGCTTTTTGCAATCCATCATTGATAGAATTGTAATTCTCCAGAAAAAAGCGTCCTCGTCTTTGATATAATTCATATTCTTCTTCAGTTGTACTCGCAAATAACTCAAAGCTTTCTTCATAAAGAGCTAATGCCGTATCTATATATGCTTCTCTTTCACTTGGATCCTGTTTCGTTTTTCCAATTTCTGTATAAATCGTAATTAATTTATCATATTGCGTAGAAAGGCTAAATCTTCCGGGAGGAATTCCTTCTATTTCAGTTGGCTTTTTACAAAGCATCCACCGGCCATATCTCAATGCAAAAGGATAGTCTTTATTTCTATAGTTTCCATTGAATATTGAAAACCCCTGAATTTCGGATAAACCATCAGGTGGGTTTGGGTTACAATCTTCTTGCGCGTACACTAAAGATGTGCTCACAAATAAAATCCCTAATATTGTAGCTAATACTTTCATCACTTCTTAGTTTATTAATTAGTTTCTCTTTTAAAAACTCTACAGATCCACAATTTATTACTTTAGAATTATCTAAGTTTTGGTCGGACAAACATACGTTCATTTAAGTTTATTGAAAAACCAAGTGTCCATATCCTTTCCTTTATCAAATTATTATCAGTTGTACCCCTAAACCCATACTGAAAACTAAGATCAACAGATGGAAAGCTCGATGCTGAGTTCCTTCCTATAATTCCAAGTCCAGTATTTATCCATAAAGTACTAATGTCATTTCCTTGAATAGTCAAGTGGCCTGTGTCATAAGATACTCCACCAGAATATTTAAATCTTGAAAAAAATGCGGGTGAATTTTTTTTGTATGGATGGAACTGTCCACCAAACCCAACTTTAAGTCGGTCGCTCATTACTGCCTCTTCTGATGGCTCAATTTCGTTCTTATATTCGCTCCATTTTTGAAATACGCCTTCAGCTGAAAAGTTAACTAATGGAGATGGAGCATAACCTAAGCCAAACGATGCTTCTAGTGGGATATGAACATCGCCTTCAGCATTATTAGTTAGAGATGTTAAATTCACTTCCTGCTCAATTCCATTTATTTCTTTTAAAGAAGTAAACTCCCTTTTACTGTCTATTGTATATGGTAGGTTAATCGTGGCGCCGAAAGATATTTTATCCTGTTCAGTAATCAGCCTACGGAAGGTTCCTGAGATTCCAAATCTTTGTGAAAACGCAGCGCCTGTTATACTTGTACTTTGACTTTGAGCAAAAAAACCAGGTGTGTCAAAGAATATTTCCTCATTATTTTCGAGGGTTATAAAAGCTACCGAGGGAGCATATCCAAAGTAAATGTTATCCGTAATTTTAAAACCAAAACCAGCTTCAAACTTATTAACTCCACCCGAACTTCTTACCTCACTAGAACTATTAACGGTATCAGAAATAGCGCTAGTAAAAGAATCGAAGTCAAGAATTCTAAAATTAGATCTAGTTACAGGATATAAGCCAAATGAAAGCCCAATTTTTCCTCTGGAAAGAGGAAGTAAAATCTGAAGATATTCTGAAGATAAATTTGAAGTTTCCTCTGTTGAAGTGCCGTCGTTTAATGTAAACTTGCTTAGCTGTAACCCTGTTGAAGCTTGCGTTAAAAAAGCGGCTCCCCAAAGTGCCGGATTAGACAGCGTAGTAAACTCACCTGTAATACCTGAAACACCAAGTAACCCTTGCCCTCTGAAGTTATGGGAGGTAATATCTTGAGGCATCCCTATTCCATATGCTGAATAAGGAGAGCCACCAATGCCATCTTCCGTATCCTGTGAAACAGCAAATTCTGTTGTGATTAGTATTAATAAGACACAAACTGTAATGGGTGCGATTATTTTTTTTATCATCTTACTCTTCCCCCTCAATTCCATAAACTATTAATTTTGGGTTATTCTCGGGATTTGAATCGTCTAAATAAATAGAAGTATATGCAAGGCTACCTGAAGAAGCAGTTAGATATACGTACGCATCTGAAACAGAGGCTTCTCCATAAAGATAATTATTGAGAAGGCCTGTTAAATTGAATCTGTAAAAACCATTGTTATTTACTGTAGAAAATTCTAGTGAACCAAAGCCTAAATCAAATGGAATATCACTAAGTGGACCGAATTTGAGGCTCATACCGAGGGCAGAACTCCGTACTTCTCCATCTGCTAAACTAGATGAAAGAGCTAATGTATCTATTTTGAACTCTATTGCTACCCTGGCAAAATTCTTATTTCCGATCTGATCTGCAATTTCTGCTAAATTAAAGCGTAAAATTTTATCAAAATTACTATCCAGAATAATTCTTTCCGGATTATCAACTTCCCCTGTTCTATCTATATCAACTCCCCAATCTAGTATAAACCTCGAGGTTGTATCGCTGTCAAATGAAGTGAGATTACTTAAAGTGTAGTTTGCATATACAATTTTTGAATTTCCAGCATCTGGAATAACTGCCAACCCAAAATCACCGGCTTTGTAGGCTTCGTCTCTGGTATCATCCGCCATATTAAAAAAGTTTATGTAATCATCTTTCCAGGAACCGGTTAATTCTACATAAATTATACCGTTTGTATCTGCGGTAGCATCAGAAAATTGACCTATTAGCTCTCCTTCATCAAATATTATATCCGAACTATTCCTAAATGTGGAACCTCTCCAAGAAGAGCTAACTCTATAAATAGAATAGGTTCCAGTTGAAGAGGTATCTCCGTAAACCTCATCTTCATAGAGTTGCAATCTTAAACTGAGATTAGTGTTATCATCAAAAATTAATGTATCAGAAGAGCGCTGTATAGAAGGTTTAAAGAAAGAAATGGCTTCTATTTCTCCAGCTAATCCGTCTTGAAAACGCCCAATAGCAGAACGGCTGAGCCTACCCAAATATGCATCTTGATTAGACTCGATGAGATTACTCACCTGTATGGTATCCACGTTTATCTCTGATTTTTCAATAAACTCACTTCCAATAGAACCCGGGTTTTCACAGGCAACAAATAACGTTGCAAAGCTTATAGAAAAAGCAAGCCACCAAAAAGAGGCAGCTTTAGTTTTAATATTCATTAAATACGATCTTGATGTTTTTTATTCGGCTATTACACGGTAATAATCAGCAAATTTACTTGAAACGTCTTCAGGTGATCCCTGAATTTGTTTCGGATTAATACCAAGCTCTTTAAATACCTCATCAAATTCTTCTTTGAGGTAATTTCCAGTTACAACATGGTCGCTAAACATTAATCCTAGTTTCAATAAATCAACTTTCCCATTTTCGGTTAACTCATTGATGTTTACATCATCAGGTAAGCCGAGTAATTCTAAAATTTTCGCTGTATCAGCGGTTCCTTCATTTTCAGGATGGTGAAGATTGTAAATCACTTTTGTGTTTTCGAAAATCTTCTCATCCTTATATTTGGTTTTTACGAGCAATGGAATTAAACCTGCCGGCCAATCATGGCAGTGAATAATATCAGGCTCCCAACCGAGCTTCATAACTGTTTCTAGCACCCCTTTATTGTAGAACGCTAATCTTTCTGCGTTATCTGGATAAAAGTCTTCAGTTTTAGGGTCTTTAAATAATCCTTTTCTTTTGAAATAGGTATCATTATCAAGAAAATAAACCTGCAGCTTGGCATTGGGAATACTCGCCACTTTAATTTTCATGCTTTCTGTAGTATCTCCAACTTCAACTTCAATACCAGATAGTCGGATTACCTCATGAAGTCGATTTCTTCGATCATTTATAGTGCCATATTTAGGGAGCAAGATTCGAATCTCAAAGCCTTTATCTTGTAGAGATGCTGGTAAAAACCGAAGCAAATCGGCCGTATGAGTCATTCTTGCAAAAGGGGAAATTTCGGCCGCAGCGTATAATATTTTCATAGATGTTTTTGTACTTACTCTTCGTTAGAGATGTTATTCTCTTTTATTACTTTGTCTAGTTCATTACCCTCATCAAGAGAGTAGAAATACATTAGCGTATCGCTTCTCAGTCCCAATCTTAGTGTTTCCAGCGGAATTACTTCTTCTGGTTGAATATTTCCAAGGTTTACGTTACTCCCGTATTTTCTAATAAACCACACCTGTTGTTCTTTTTGAGGTGCTTCAAAAATCAAATTCTCAACGGGGATTTGATCTGTAATTTCTTCGATTAAACCCGATCTCACCTCACCATTTGGTCTAAATACTCCAACGGTCCCGCTTTCTCTAGCTTCGCAAATAACCTTCGAAGCGCCTGCTTCAAGCTCTTGCCTAATTACATTAACCCATTTATAAGGCGGTATAACTTCGTTTGGGTTTTTACTTCCTACTTCTGAATAAACAGTAAAATCTTGACTTAGTTCTTTTATAATCTTTTGCTTCTTTTCATCGGATATCCAGATGGTTCCATTTGAAACTTCAAGACACTTGATCTCATGTTTTTCAAGAAGCTTCCGATACGCTCCTAACTGATCTCGAAGCAAATATGCTTCAAATAGTGTTCCTCCAAAATATACTGGAATACCTGCATTAGCGTAAACCTTTAGCTTATCTTCGAGATTTGGTGTAACGTATGAGGTCCCCCAACCTAGCTTGACTACATCTGTATATTCGGCGCTAACATTGCAAAAATCTTCTGCTTGTCGAACGCTATACCCTTTATCAAGTACGAGGGTAATGCCATCTTTTCTAGGTTTTAGAGATCTTTTTGGTAGGTTATTTAGTGAACTTGACATGATATATTGTTCTAAATCGAAGCTCCGAATATACTAAAAATAGCAGTTCTTTTAAAGGATAGCTTTAACAAACTATATTTTGCGATTACTATGCTCTACTAAAGCGCTAATTAAGCCCTCATCAAGTGATAAAAACATGTCATCTGTGTATCTCCAAAGCCAGTTTCCTGATGATGTACCAGGAAAGTTCATTCTATGTTCTCCATCAAGGTTTAAATAGTCTTGAAGTGGAAATATTGCTTGATCAGAAACAGACATCATCCCTAATCGAATAAGCTCCCAGCTAATATCAGCGCCATCACTACGGGTATAAGTTCTGGCTCTGTGTTTTTCAACTTCAGGTGCTTTTTCGTACCAACCTACAGAGGTATCATTGTCGTGAGTTCCGGTATAAACAACACTATTTTGAGGATAATTATGTGGTAAAAATGAGTTTTTTGAGTCCGAATCAAAGGCAAATTGTATAATCTTCATGCCTGGAAAATCATAATTGTCTCGAAGCTTTTCTACTCCTTCCGTTACAAAGCCTAGGTCTTCTGCAATAATTGGAAGTTCGCCACATTCTTTCAATATGGTATCAAAAAGCTTTTCGCCAGGCCCATCAACCCACTTGCCATTAATTGCCGTTTTTTCTGTAGCAGCCACTTCCCAATACGCATCAAATCCACGAAAGTGATCTAC
The DNA here is from genome assembly GCA_040222455.1 of Balneolaceae bacterium. Taxonomy (GTDB): domain Bacteria; phylum Bacteroidota; class Rhodothermia; order Balneolales; family Balneolaceae; genus RHLJ01. The sequence continues at coordinate 288,217 of JAVKDD010000008.1, forward strand.
ACGAATGGCATCACAAGTGTTGAACATGTGCTTAAATCGATCTACCCACCAAGAAAACTGATCTTTCTCTAATTCTTCCCAGTTGTACTGAGGGTTTCCCCAAAGCTGTCCGGTTTCACTAAAATAATCTGGGGGTACGCCAGCAACTAATACACGATTTCCTTGCTCATCAACTTCAAAATACTTTGGGTTTGCCCAAACATCAGAGCTATTATGATCTACAAAAATTGGAATGTCACCTACAATTCTCACTTTTCGATCGTTGGCATATTTCTTTAGCTCCATCCATTGGTTTTCAAACTCGTATTGCATCCAATACTGCAAATCTATCTCGTACTTGAATTTTTTCTTGTACTTTTTAAGTGCTTCTGGTTTTCGTTGGGCAATATCTTTATCCCATGTATTCCATGGTTGCTTTTCGTAATGAAGCGCACAAGCCATAAAAAGCACGTAATCCTCTAGCCAGTGTTTATTTCTTTTTTTGAACGCCTTGAACTTTTTTTCTTCTTCTTTATTCAGTTGGGCGTAAAAGCGTTCGCAAGCTATTTTAAACAACCGATCTTTATTTTCAAAAGCTTCGTCATACTGCACTTCTATCCCAGATGGTAAAATTATTTCTGCTACTTCACTTGGCAATAACAGACCTTTTGAAACCATAATATCCGGACTTATCAGATAGGTATTTCCAGCAAAAGCTGAATAGCTTGCATACGGTGAATTACCATAACCTGTAGGAGTTAGTGGAAGAACTTGCCAAATAGTTTGATTAGTCCGTTCTAAAAAGTTTATAAAAACTCGTGCTTCATCTCCAAAATCGCCAATGCCATATTTACCGGGAAACGAAGTTGGGTGTACCAATGTGCCACAAGAACGAGGAAATCTCATAAATTTTTATCTCTTAGGTTTTATAATTATTCCTGCTAGTGGAGGAATAGTAACTTTTATTTGAGCGGGCTGATTTTGCCATTCACCCCATTCTGCATGAAGAGAAATATCTCCAACATTGCTTCCTCCATAAAACTCGGAGTCACTATTCATTATAATTTCATATTCTCCTGCGATCGGTGCCCCGATTGTATATTCGTAATGGACACCCGGAGTAAAGTTTAAGACTACAATTACAAAATCTTCAACGTTTTTTGCGCGACGCACGAAAGAAATAATACTATTATCTGCATCATTGATATCAAGCCACTCGAAGCCTCTCCAGTCAAAATCTACTTCATGCAGTGCAGGCTGATTTTTGTTCAGTTTATTTAAATCTTTTACGAGCTGTTGAACACCCTGATGAGTCTGCCAATCTAATAAATGCCAATCCAACGATTTATTTTCGCTCCACTCTTCCCATTGCCCAAATTCGCACCCCATGAATAACAGTTTCTTTCCAGGATGTGCATACATATAGGTATATAGCACTCTTAAGTTTGCAAATTTTTGCCAGTCATCGCCTGGCATTTTTGCTAACATTGCTTGTTTCATATGCACAACTTCATCGTGCGAAAATGGAAGCGTAAAATTCTCACTAAATGCATAAATCATTGAGAAGGTAAGTTCTCCTTGATGATATCTTCTATAAATCGGGTCTTTCTCAATGTAATCAAGTGTATCATTCATCCAGCCCATGTTCCATTTAAAGTCGAAACCTAAGCCTCCTGTTTCGGTTGGGCGAGAAACTCCTCCCCAAGAAGTTGATTCTTCTGCAAAAGTGATGGTGCCCGGGAAATGATGATGAATCGAATCATTGAACTTTCTTAAAAACTCAATCGCATCAATATTTTCTCTACCTCCGTATTTATTGGGTATCCATTCACCTTCTTCTCTGGAATAATCTAAATAAAGCATGGACGCTACTGCGTCTACTCGCAAACCATCAATATGGAATTTATCACACCAGTAAAGAGCGTTAGAAATAAGGAAGTTTTTAACTTCACTTCGTCCAAAGTTAAAAATACATGTTCCCCAATCTTTATGCTCACCTTGACGTGCGTCTTCATGCTCATAAAGTCCTGTTCCATCAAAACGGCGAAGACCATGCTCATCTTTTGCGAAGTGTGCAGGAACCCAGTCTACTATTACTCCGATCCCGGCTTTGTGGCACTCATCTACGAAATACATTAAATCGTGAGGAGAGCCAAAACGACTTGTTGGCGCATAATATCCTGTAATTTGATATCCCCAAGAGGGGTCGTAAGGATGCTCAGCAATTGGCAATAATTCTATGTGAGTATAACCCATCTCTTTTACATAAGGAACAAGTTGCTCTGCTAAATCTCGATAACTTAAAAATCCGGGCTCTTCTCCTACTTTTCTTTTCCAAGACCCAGGATGAACTTCATAAATTAGAATCGGTTTATCCTGTGCTTGAATTGCTGGACGATTTTTTGTCCACTCATTGTCTCCCCACTTATAGCCTTCTAAATCATATACTTTAGAGGCGGTTCCAGGTCTTAACTCTGCACTAAACGCGAATGGATCGGCTTTTTTCAGTGGAGGATCTTGAACAGGAGATTTAATTTCAAACTTATAATGATCCCCAACCGCAACATGTGGAATAAATATTTCCCATAAACCCTGATCGTGAAATTTTCTCATGCGATGAACACGTCCATCCCAGTTATTAAAAGAACCTATAACACTAACCCGTGTTGCACTTGGCGCACTTACCACAAAATGAGTTCCTTTAACACCTTCAAGTACTTTTGGATGAGCACCCATAAAATGATACGCCTGATGATGACTTCCTTCTCCCCATAATTGTAAATCAAAATCGCTAATTAATGAGCCATATACATAGGCATCATGTATAGTAAACGTTTCGCCAGAATATGGCTTAATTGTTAAAGTATATTCAAACCGGTTTTTACGTCTTGGAAAAAGGTATTCGAATAATCCTTCTTGAGAAATCCTTTTTAGTTCAATGGGTTTCGCTTTACCAACATTCACAAAAACTTTTTCAGCCTCGGGTCGAAATGCGCGTATTACTAACTTCTCTTTTCCATCAATCTTAACAGAGTGTAACCCTAACACTGAGAAAGGGTCGCCATGCGATCCATCTGATATCGTTTCTATAATCTTTGTAGTTAGTTTTGTACTCATAGGTAATTGTATTAGAAGGGGAAAAAATATAACAATTTTAGAATAAAGCGTTTTGTCAGATTTCGGAGTGTTTCCAATTCATCTATTCTCTATTTTTACTCTATGGATAATACTGGTTTCATCGCTCGCAGATATTTGTTTTCCCGAAAACATATCTCATTAATTTCTACCCTTACCTATATTAGTATAGCTGGTGTTACTATAGGTACCGCATTGTTGATTGTAGTATTGTCGGTTTTTAATGGTTTTTTTGATGTAATTAAAACCCTTTTACTTTCTTACGACCCGGATATTCGAATTGAATCCTCTTCTGCACCCATTTTCAATGAGAACCAAAAACTAATTGACGAACTGGCATCCATTCCTGAAATCAGTGTGTTTTCTCCTTATGTAGAAGGTAAAGCACTTCTAAGTTATGGGAATGACCGAAATTCCGTGGTGGATGTAAAAGGAATCGATACCCAAAAATTTTACGAACTTGTTAACATCGAGGAAAGTGTTACCACTGGAGTGTTTGAAGTAGAAGTGAGAAACCGCAAACCCGGAGCTGTAATTCCAGAACAGCTTAAGTCGGAGATGCTACTTAACCCTGGCGATGAAATAGCACTTTTAAGTGCTTCTGGTATGAAAAAAGCCCTCACTCAAATTACGGTTCCTCGCTCATATCGGTTTGATGTACGAGGAGCCTATTTTTTGCAGCAAGTTGCAAATAGTCCTCAGGTTTTTGTGGACATAAAAGCTGCTCAACGACTTTTTAATTCTAGAAATGGTATTTCTGGTGTTGATGTAAAGTTATTCAATAATGCAGATGCAGCCTATGTAAAAGCAATTCTGGCTGAACGCCTTGGCAATGATTATAAAATCTCTACTTGGTACGATCTCCAGAAACCACTTTATGATGTGATGAATCTGGAGAAATGGGGAGCTTATGTAATTTTGATGATTATTGTTGTAGTTGCTGTTCTAAATATCATTGGTTCCCTTACCATGATTGTGATTCAAAAGCGCAGGGATATTGGCATTTTGATTTCAATGGGATATTCAAAATCCAGCATTAAAGCTATTTTTAGAAAACAAGGTCTTTATATTGGCTTGATTGGATGTGGAATAGGAGGCTCACTAGGATTTTTACTCACCTGGTTGCAACAAGAATTTGGCATCATAAAACTTTCTTCTGCTTTTATTATTGAAGCTTATCCCGTAGACGTTCGTTTGCTGGATATTTCAATCATTCTTATTGGAAGTCTTCTCTTATGCCTTGCAGCAAGTTGGTTTCCTTCTAAAAGAGCTTCTGAAATTCAACCTGCAGAAGCGGTTAGGTTTGAATAATCATTCATTATAAACATCTGGCAAATCATTCTCATAAAGGATGACATCTCCGGCTTTAGCGAATTCCCGGGCGATATCATTTGCCTCAAATAAGCTATTAACAACCTTTACATTCTCAGTCGATTCAGCCTGTTCTTCAATCCCTTCTTGAATTGGTTTAGCGCGTTCTTCACCTACCAAAATTACCAAATCAAGATTTGCTTCTGCAATTGCATTCCCAAATTTCTTGTTCTCCTCGTACTCAATATCCCCAAGTTCTACCATACCCGGAGTGATGATTATTCTTCTTCCGGTTTTAAACTGACCTAAAATCTCTACTGCATTTTTTGCTCCAACCGGATTTGAATTGAAGGCATCATCGATTATAAATAAATCTCCTTGTTGTTTTAATTCCAGTCGATGTTCCACTGGTTCGATATTTTTTGTTGCAATCGCCATTGTTTTTGGCCTTATTCCCAAATGATGCGCCGTTCCTATTGCCAGTAACATATTCTGAACATTGTGCGCCCCCAAGAGTCGCGTTTTGAATTCTTCTTTTTCATCTCCAAAAGTTACTTCAAAACTAGAGCCTGATGTATCATATGAAATCTCCCCTGACTGAATTTCACCTAAATCTAGCCCAACCAGAATCCTTGTAATCTCTGGTCGATTTTCACCCATTTTTGCAACTAATGGATCATCTGCATTTAAAATCGCCACTCCTCCTGCTTCAAGATTATCTACAAGCTTACCTTTCTCTGAGGCAATTATTTCTTGTGAACCAAAGGTTTCGAGATGAGCTACCCCAACATTGGTTATTATTGATATGTCGGGTTTAGCAATGTCGCAAAGTTCTTGGATGTTTCCTTTATATCTGGCGCCCATCTCTAAAATCAATACCTGATGATGTGATTGAAGATCATTGTTAATCACTTTGCAAATTCCCATTGGAGTGTTATAACTACCTGGTGTTGAACATACATTAAAACGCTCTTTCAATAAGTCTCTCACCATAAATTTAGTGCTGGTTTTCCCATAGCTCCCAGTTAGTGCAATTACTTTAAGATGAGGCATAGAAGCTAATTTCTTTCTTGCCTTGTTTTTAAAACCATTTTGAATGCTTTTTTCAATGGGTTTTGTAAGAAAACTGCCCAAGAAAATTGAGAATGGAATAATAATTGCTCCAAATATCCACCCAAATACCAGTAGAATTACATCAAAGGATAAAAAACCCGGATCGTATGTTGGGACACTCATCCAATAAAAAGGAAGTAGACCTGAATATGACCAAGTTGTAAAATAGAGAGGAATAAAAAGACAGGTTATTGCTACCGGGATTACTAGCCTTTTCATTCTTGATGTAAATACCAGTGGCTTTTTTACCTTATCGGCTTTATATCTTTTTACCGTTCCAAACCAAAATAAGGAAAGTGTAAATAAGACAACGGTCTTAGATGAGTTCGTAATCTCTATTTCAAACCAGTCTAATCCAACAACTACTCCAAATAGCAAAATATTAAAAATTGCCAAATCTGCTGGTATTACCTTTTTCTCCCAGTGCTCTCTAAGCCATTGCCAATATTCGTTTGGTTTATAACCTACTTGTTGAAATACATGCAAAAATAACCGCGTTCGATACCAATAATAGCGTGCAAAAATCAAACAAAAAATGATCGAAAAAATATCCAGAATAGTATAGTACAAGTACAGTCTTTTTTAAATGTGTGTGATGATTTAGTGAGCAAATAAATCCTGCTCGAATTTATAGTAACTCTGCGGTATATTCACTGTTTAATTAGCCTAAAGTTTCAAAAAAATCGCAGACAAATATATGAAATTAATTATCCCAATGGCGGGAAGGGGTACCCGCGTTCGACCACATTCTCATACTGTTCCAAAACCGTTGCTACCTGTAGCTGGTACAATGATTATTGAGCGGCTTGTAGAAACTTTTATACGAACACTAGATAGAGAGATTAACGAGATTGTGTACATTTTAGGCCCTGATTTTGGTCAGGATATCAAAGATCAACTCACAGAAATGAGTTCTCGACATAAAGCTAAGGCTACTTTTAGAGTGCAATTTCCTGCACTTGGAACTGCTCATGCCGTCTCTTGTGCAAATGAAGATTTAGATGGCGAAGTTATTGTCGCTTTCGCCGATACTCTTTTCGATAGCAATGAAAAGTTTAACCTCGAAGGAGCAGACAGCGTTATTTGGTTGAAAAGGGTTGATGATCCATCCCGCTTTGGAGTTGCTGTTCATGAAGGTGATACCATTACAGGATTTGTTGAAAAGCCAGAAGAATTTATTTCAGATTTAGCAATTATTGGCGTGTATTACTTTAAAGATGGGCAAGAATTAAAACGCCAAGTTAACCGGGTTATGGAAGAGGACATCAAAGGTCCGGGAGGAGAATATTTTCTTACCGTTGCGCTCGATAATATGATTAATGAAGGACAAGTGTTTAAAATTGCTACCGTTGATGAATGGTTGGATTGTGGTACGCTTCCGGCTTGGCTAGAAACTACGGGCGAAATTGTTGAGAAAGAAGCCCACTCTTTTGATGCTTCTAAATATCCTAACTCTAATATCATAGAACCGGTTTTTATAGCAGATGATGTGGTAATTGAGAATAGTACGGTAGGGCCAAAAGTTAGTATCGAATCGGGAACCATCATTAAAAATTCTACTGTTGAGAACTCGATTATACGAGAAAACGCTTCATTAGAAAATGTTACCACATCTGGTTCTACTATAGGTGCTTTTACTGATTTGAAAAACGTAACTGGGAAAATAGATGTTGGAGACCACTCAAATATTGAAATTAAGTAGTTAGCTTAAATTCGAGTAATGAGTTCTTTTATCTTGAAATTTTGATCATCAGGAAAAATTTAAATCATATATTCAATACGTTTTCTATAAGGTATACATCCCTTAACCATTCAACCTCACTTCATGGATCGTAAAAAATTCTTCGCTCTTGGTTCGGCAAGCATGGTCGGTGCTGCATTACCTTATCATATTTCTGGAAAAGCTGAGTCTTCACAACCTGAAAAACGCTGGCAAAATGGAGCCAGTCCGTGGCCTATTTGCTTAGATACATATACTATTCTTCCTGCTTCATTAGAAGAAAAAGTAGAGATTGCGGCAAAAGCAGGGTATGACGCCATCGAGCCTTGGGATAGGGAACTTATTCAGTATGAACAAGAAGGTGGTGATGTTGAAAAGTTAGGAGATTATATTAAAGAACTTGGTCTATTTGTTCCCAGTGTAATTGGACTTTGGAATGCAATTCCTCCAAATGAAGAAGATTTTCTTTCATCACTGGAAGGCACTAAAAATCGTATGCGATTGGCTAAGGCTATTGGTTCTGAACATATTCAAACCATTCCAAATACAATTGGGGAAAACTACGATGTTAAAAAAGTAGCTCAACGCTATCGACAAGTGATTGAAATTGGTGAAGAAGAATTTGGACTTAAAGCGTCGCTGGTATTCGTAAAATTCTTCCCTCTTAAAACTATGGGGCAAGCCATGCAGGTTGCTCTTGATGCAAATCACCCAAATGCGTCTATTATTCCTGACACATACCACATGTATATTAGTGAGGGAGGGTTTGAGGGATTAAAGCTCATGAATGGAAATGCGATAAGTATATTCCAATTTGCAGACGCTCCCGGATATAAACCTCCTCAGGAATTAGCAGATGCGGACAGAGTTTTTCCAGGGGATGGTGTTCTTCCATTACCACAAATCCTTCGCGATTTATATGGGACTGGTTTCAGGGGATGTATTTCTTTAGAACTATATAATCCTGAATACCATAAACGAGATTTGCTTGAAGTAGCAAAAGAAGGCTTTGAGAAAACTCTATCGGTTATTAAAAAGGCTGGTGTTTAGTGTAAACCCTACTTCACAACTGTAATTAATCCATCAAAGCGAGCAATAATGTAGTTGCTTACTCCACCTGGTTTATCATCATGGATATCCCATTTAAAATCAGCTCCACCAATTAAGATGTGATCGCATCCTAATTCTTTGGCAGTATCAACAATTGTTGGACCCGGTGGTCCTATTCTTACTTCCAGCTTTGGTTCTAAGTCTGCTCCTCCCTCTTCCTCGAAAAGAAACTTCGCCATTTCTACAATACCAAGCGCTATATCTTCGGTCTCTTTTTCAGTAGCTATTACTAAGAGTGTTACCTCTGGCTTTTTAGTAAGCTGAGAACTTAACAAGCCCGCATGCTTTACTGCTTCACTTGCATATTTACTACCATTTGTAGCTATTAACCATTTTGTAGGGAAACTCATACATTTTCTTTTTTTGTTAGGTACATTTTACTATTTCTACTCATTAGTTGAAATTAAATTTCCAACATATCCGCTGAAAGCCATTCCTAACATTACTATCTTTACCCCCTATGAATTTTGAGTACGATATTCCAAAAAAACATCTATCTGTTTTTGAAATTATAAGTGATGCCGGGGATTCTTTAAACCAACCTGTTTATGTGGTGGGTGGTTATGTTCGTGATTTTTATTTAAACAGGTTAAAAGATGATCCTGATATCGATTTTGTTACACTCGGTTCAGGAATTAAACTTGCTAAAAAAATTCACTCTAAACTTCCGGGGGCATCACTCGCCGTTTATAAACAGTTTGGTACCGCTCAAGTTAAAATAGATGATCTTGAGCTTGAATTTGTAGGTGCACGAAAAGAAAGCTATCGCAGAGATTCGCGAAAACCCATTGTTGAAGATGGAACTTTGAAAGACGATCAACTGAGACGGGATTTAACGATTAATGCACTTTCTTGGTCTTTAAATAAAGACGATCTCGGGCTTTTAAACGATCCTTTTGGAGGAATGAGAGATTTAAAGGATGGTATAATTCGAACCCCAATTGATCCCGAACAAACTTTTAGCGACGACCCGCTTCGGATGATGCGTGCCATCCGTTTTGCTACACAGCTCAATTTCCATATTCATGATGATACATTCAAAGCCATTAAAAATATGGCGAACAGAATCAATATCATTTCTAAAGAAAGAGTAATTGAAGAGCTGAATAAAATTATTCTGTCTAAAAAGCCTTCTGTTGGCTTTGCAATGCTTTTTAAAACCGAGCTTTTGAATCAGTTTTTTCCAGAAATGGTAGACCTTCATGGAGTTAAAGAAATTGACGGACAACGCCATAAAGATAATTTCTGGCATACTCTACAAGTGTTAGATAATGTTGCTGAAGTTAGCGACAATCTTTGGTTACGATGGGCAGCCATTATGCACGACATTGCCAAGCCCCCCACTCAACGTTTTGATAAAACCGTAGGCTGGACATTCCATGGGCATGATGCACTTGGCGCTGTATGGACTAAGCGCATCTTTAAGCGCCTTAATCTTCCTTTAGATGAACGGATGCGATATGTTCAAAAATTGGTTCGCCTTCATTTACGACCCATTGCCTTAGTTTCAGAAGAAGTAAGTGATAGTGCAATTCGTCGCCTTATTTTTGATGCCGGAAATGATATAGATGATTTAATGAAATTATGTCGAGCTGATATCACCAGCAAAAATGAACATAAAGTTGAGCGATTTCAGGAAAACTTTAATCAGGTTGAGAAAAAGATAGTTGCGGTAGAAAAGAAAGATCGAATTAGAAACTGGAAAAACCCGTTAACAGGAGATGAGATTATGGGCGCACTGGAAATTGAGCCTAGTAAAACCATAGGTGACATTAAAAACGCAATTAAAGAAGCTATTTTGAATGGTGAAATTCCAAATGACCACGACGCCGCCTTCGAATACATGATGAAAAATAAAGAGGTTTTTTTAAAATGAAAGAACTCTGGATTTCCGATTCTTATGCAAAAATAAACTTGGGACTCAATGTACTTGAACGCCTTCCGAATGGATATCATACCATTGAAACAGGGTTTTGTTTTATTGAATGGAGTGATCGTTTTGAAATCAGCACGTCTAGTAAAATGGAACTGGAAATGAGTGATCAAAAAATACCCGTTGATGATTCTAACCTGATTGTGAAAGCTGTTAAAATTCTACAAAAAGAAGCTGGACTTAGAGACGAGTTCAAAATTTCAGTTCAAAAAAACATCCCTTCTGGTGCTGGTTTGGGCGGAGGTAGCAGTAATGCAGCAACCACCCTCAGAATGATTAATAAAATTGCTAACCTGGGTTTATCAAATAATGATTTAGCCTCGCTTGGCAAACAATTAGGTGCTGATGTACCCTTCTTTGTACATGGTAAACCGGGTATCGGAACTGGATTGGGAGACGAAATTGAAATCCTGGACATTCAACCTGAAGCATATATCGTAACATCATTTCCAAATATTGAAAGTAAAACACCGGAGGCTTATCAGTACTGTGAACCTTTAGGTGAGCCTGATTTTTCGCTAAAGAACATTCTTTTGGAAGACGACATTGAAGAATGGCATTACTTACTTCAAAATCATTTAGAACCAGCCGTTTTCCCCCGTTTAGAACTTGTTGGAAATCTCAAAGACCAATTTTATGATTTTGGTGCTGCGTATGCCTCTATGAGTGGAAGCGGTTCCTCTGTTTTTGGTATTTTTATACAGGATTTTGTTGCTATTAATGCCTATGAGTCGTTTCATAAGCTCGACTTTCCAGCTAATTTAACCCGCCCACATTTTGTGCCGGATTTAGGGGTTTATAAAAAAGAATATTGATTGTGTAGTATTTAAAATTATTTACACGAAATTACGGAATAACAACACTTTAGAATAATGAGCAAAACAAAAAAAACCAATATCGCCGTGCGCTCCGGCTTAAATAAAGATTCGCTAAGACAAGACATTAAATTACACTTAAGGCATACCCTTGCTAAAGATGAATTCTCAAAAACGAATTGGGATAACTATCGAAGTGTAGTGTTAACTATTATGGATCGTCTTCATGATAAATGGATAAACACTCAACAAACCTATCATAAAACTGGAGTTAAGCGAGCATATTACCTGTCGATGGAATATCTGATTGGCCGCTTACTCGATAATATGGTTGTAAACCTAAATGTTCAGGATGAAGTAGCCGAAGCGTGCGCCGATCTTGGCTTAGATTATGATGAAATCAGAAATGCAGAGTGGGATGCCGGGCTTGGAAATGGGGGACTAGGACGTCTTGCAGCTTGTTTTCTTGATTCGATGGCAACAATTGGAGTGCCTGCTACAGGTTATGGTCTTCGATATGATTATGGAATGTTCTATCAGAAAATTGAAAATGGTTTTCAGATTGAAAAGCCGGATCTTTGGTTGAGATATGGGAACCCTTGGGATGTTGTACGTCCTAAGATTCAGTATCCAGTGGAGTTTTATGGACATCAAAACATGTTCGAAAAACCATCAGGTGAAATTGAGTACAAGTGGGAAAACACGAAAAAAGTACTCGCAGTAGCTTATGATACTCCAATACCCGGTTATGATAATGGCATTGTAAATAATCTCCGTTTATGGAAAGCTGAGTCGGATACCGCTATCGATCTTCAGAGTTTTAATCAAGGCCAATACATTGATGCTGTTAGAGACAATCAGCTTGAACAAAATATTACCCGCGTACTTTATCCTAACGATAAAATGTTTGTAGGGCAGGAGTTGAGACTGAAACAGGAATATTTCTTAGTTTCTGCCTCGATGCAAGACATTTTGAGAAGGTTTAAAAACCAAACAAATGACTGGACTAAACTTCCTCAAAAAGTAGCCATTCAATGTAACGACACGCATCCGAACCTGGCTATTCCTGAGTTAATGAGAGTATTGCTTGACGATGTTGATATGACCTGGGACAAAGCTTGGGACATCACGTTAAACACGATGGCTTATACCAATCATACGCTATTGCCAGAAGCTCTTGAAAAATGGCCAGTTTCTTTAGTACGGAGCCTTCTTCCACGTCATTTAAATATCATTTATGAAATAAATCATCGCTTTATGGACAGTATCAAAGTAAAATTTGGTAATGATAAAGGGCGAATGAACAGGATGAGTATTATTAGTGAGGGGGAAAACCCTGTGGTTCACATGGCGCATCTCGGTATAGTTGGAGCGAAAAAAGTTAATGGTGTTGCCGCTTTGCACTCGCGCTTACTTAAAGAATCGATGTTTAAAGATTTTGATGAAATGTATCCAGATAAATTCACCAACAAAACAAATGGGATTACTCCACGGCGTTGGTTGAAGCAATGTAATACTGAACTCTCTGCTCTTATTTCAGAGAACATAGGTAACAAATGGATTACTGATCTTGATGAGCTTCAAAAGCTGGCTCCACTTGCTGAAGACAAAAAATTCCAGAAGGCATTTGCGAAGATTAAGCTAAACAACAAGAAAAAACTAGCTAAGTACATCAAAGACACCATGGATATTGATGTTGATCCAAAATCGCTCTTTGATATTCAGATTAAAAGAATTCATGAATACAAACGTCAATTAATGGCTGCGTTACATGTAATTACTTTATACAATCGACTAAAAGAAAATCCCGATCTTGACATTGTTCCTCGTACTGTGATATTTGGTGGAAAAGCGGCTCCTGGTTATACCATGGCAAAAAATCACATCAAGTTGATAAACGCTATTGGTGAAAAAGTAAATAACGATCCCGCAACTAAAGATAAACTTAAGTGCATTTTTCTTCAGAATTACCGAGTTACTTTAGCTGAGATGATGATTCCTGCGGCAAATCTTTCTGAGCAAATCTCTACGGCTGGAATGGAAGCTTCTGGTACTGGAAACATGAAATTTGCCTTAAATGGAGCCCTTACCATCGGAACATTAGATGGAGCCAATGTGGAAATTAAAGAAGAAGTAGGTGATGATAATATCTTTATCTTTGGACTTGAAGTTGAGGATGTAGCTGAGCTTCGAAGATCTGGGTATAATCCTCAAACTTATTATAATAGTAATCCAGAGTTGATGAGAGCCTTAGATCAAATCCGTGATGGGTTCTTTTCTCCAGAAGATAAAACTCTTTTCCACCCAATAATTAACGCCCTGCTTCATGAAGGTGATTACTTTATGGTTCTTGCTGATTACGAAGCGTATGTAAAAGCACAAGAAGAAGTTGACCAAGTGTACCGGGTAGAAACTGAATGGAATAAAAAAGCCATTTTGAACGTTGCACGAGTTGGCAAATTTTCGAGTGATCGAACCATCAAAGACTATAACGATGAGATTTGGCATACCGATTTAGTTAAACTAAAGAAGTAAATTTATTGTACTAAATACTTGAAACCGAAGTAGAACTATACCTACTTCGGTTTTTTTGTACATTAAACTTTTTCAATGATATTAATAGTTAACAAATGAACGAGCTTTTAAGCCAAACTCCTGATTCCATTGCAAACGATTCTTTGTTCAGTCAATCCGACTCTACACTTGTTATTCCAAATCCTACTGATTACTCCATTTCCGAGATTTTTATTTATTTAAAAGATTTTTTGAATGTGACGCTATTTGAGATTCAAAATACGCCCGTCACATTCATGTCTTTGATTATTTTTATTCTATTCATTATTGGGTTTTCTTTTCTAGCCTCATTTATAAAACGGCTCTTGAATCGAAGAGTACTTCCCAAATTTATCAAAGATAGTGGGCTACGATATACACTTGCGAGAATGTCTCAATATGTGATTGTTATAATGGGATTGTTTATTTCTTTTCAGTTTTTGGGAATTGATTTAACTGGGTTAGCCGTTATATTCGGTTTCCTTTCCGTTGGTATTGGTTTTGGGCTCCAGAATGTGACCTCAAATTTTATCTCAGGGTTAATAGTACTTTTTGAACGACCCATAAGTGTAGGAGATCGGGTAGAGGTAAACGATATAGAGGGCGATGTGCAGGAAATAAACATTCGTTCTACCAAAGTAAAAACATTAGATAATATCTCTATTATTGTTCCAAATTCGCAGTTCGTTTCACAAAATGTAGTAAACTATTCTCATGGAGATCCAACTTATAGACTTTCGATTGATGTAGGCGTTGCCTATGGCTCCGATTTAGAAGACGTTCTTAAAGCATTAAATGAAGTTGCTGAAGAAAGTAGTAATGTACTTAAGACACCAAAGCATGATGTACATTTACGTAATTTTGGTGATTCATCCTGGGATATGAAGCTTTTGGTATGGATACCTGATGTGAAAAATAAATACATCATTCAAAATGAATTGAATCAAGCGATTGTTCGAAAATTTAAAGCAATGGGCATCGAAATTCCATTCCCACAACGAGATATAAATTTCAGGAATTCGATTCCAAATTAAGACAAACCTTTGAATCCAAAGGAATCAGATTCTAGCTCCTGATTCTTGCTGTTTTCTAGTATTTTAGCTTAATTCATCTAAACTTTTTCAGATGAAATTACACGCTTTTATACTTCCAATTCTATTTGCACTAATCATCGGTCTATTTAGTTCTGATGCAAGTGATATTCGAACCAAGAATGTTTCAATTAATACAGGCTCTGTCGAAGGCGTCGCTTTGTTAGCACCTAAAAATCAACCTGTTCGATTTGGTGGTGGATTTTATGGTAGACCAACTTCATCTAATTCCAGTCAGGCTTCTTCAGATTCGATTTTAGTAGTGCTTAAAGGAGAATCAGTACATTTAGAAAACTCGGATAGATTTCAAGTTTTAAACCAAAAGGATCAGGAGTTTATGCCATCTTTATTACCTGTTACTCTTGGTGAAAAGGTTCGAATAAAAAACTCAGACCCTGTTTATCACAACGTATTTAGCTTAACCAGCCCTAATAAGTTCGATGTAGGTCGACGACCCAAAGGAGAACATTTCGATGTTACTTTTGATAAAGCCGGCGTTGTAGATGTTTTCTGTGATATACATAGTAATATGTACGCAATTATTTATGTATTACCAGAAGGAACCGTTGCCTGGACAAAAATAAAAAGTGGTGATTCTTTTTCTTTTCAAAATATTTCTGCTGGTTCTTATGAACTATCACTTTTTGCATTGGGCTATAAAGAAAATACTACACAAATAAATGTTCATGACGGTGAGGCTTTTCAAACCGGAGCGATAACTATAAATCCATAACTATGAAGCCTTCTTTTTTCAGTATTAGATGGAAGCTTCTTTCAGGCTTTGTAGGGCTCATACTTATTACGGTAATTGTTCTTTTACTTAGTGTTGGACAATTGGTAGAAACCAGAATCAAAAATGATATTCAATCTAATTTTGAACAAGCGGGAACTACTTTTGAAAGAATTCAGGATATTCGTTTACGTCAATTACGGCAAACCGCAATTCTACTTGCAGATGTTCCAAGTTTAAAGGCCGCCATTTCAACGGGAGATACTTCAACAGTGTCCCACAAAATAAAAAATGAGATTCGGTACCTTCTCGACTTTGACCCTATTATCCCTGATTCACTTATTCCTGAAAATTATTACTTAGATCCTGATTCTTCTGGTCTAATCTTGGTTTCTGATAAAGTTGGACTTCCATTAGGTCAACTCTCTACGCGCCCACTTCCCTCATTTTCAATTGCTGACAGGGCTGGTGTAACAGATGCGTTAAATGGAGAAATGCTCAATCAACCTTACATTTGGAAAGAAAATGATCGGTATTTCAATGTAATTAGCGTGCCAATATGGGCCGGTTATACCATTGTTGGAACGCTAAATTATGGGCTACCAATCCGACAAATTGAAACCCAACAACTTTCAAGCGATTTAAACATGGAAGTCATTTTCTATGTGGATGATCAGCTCCTTGCCACTACTTTAGATGGGCTTAATAGTGATGATTTAAGTGTGTTAAATAAAAAAATGCACGACGCTACTTATGAGGTATTGAAAAGCAGACGCGCCCAAACTTCGGAAATCACCTTAAATAACGAAACATGGCTAGTTTATCTCGCTCCAATGTTCAAAATGCAGGATGAGATTGATGGTATTAAAGGATATTACGGAGTGGCTAAATCTTTAAACCAAGCACTAATTCCCCTTCAAAATCTACAGTTAGTAATTTTTATTATTGGCCTTTTGGCAATTATAGCCTCTATTTTGATTAGCATTTTCTTAACGGGAAAAATCACACGCCCAATTCACTTATTAGTTGAAGGAGTAAAGCGAGTAGAAAAAGAAGATTTTAGTGAGAAAGTACCTGTTACTACTAATGATGAAATCGGGACGTTAACCTCTGCATTTAACGGCTTGGTAGATGGTTTACGCCAACGATTATTAATGCTTAAGTTTGTATCTGAAGCCACACTTGATGCCATTCAAAAAAACCTGAGTAGAATTGAACCGGGAGGTGAGCGTAGAGAAATAACTGTTTTTTTCTCTGATATCAGAGGGTTTACTGCATGGAGCGAAAAGCATACACCTGAACAAGTAATTGATATGCTTAACAACCTCCTCAGCTTTCAGGCCGAATTAGTACACGAATTTGGTGGAGACGTGGATAAGTTTGTCGGTGATGAACTTGTTGCTGTTTTTCAAGGGCCAGATAAAGATCAAAAAGCAGTCGAAGCTGCCATTCGGATTCAACAACAACTTCCATCCATGTTAAATAAAGAAGAAATGGAACTAGCTGTAGGTATTGGGATTAATAGTGGCGAAGCTGTGATGGGTGCCATGGGAAGTGAAAACAGAATGGACTATACCGTATTAGGAAATACAGTAAACCTTGGGGCACGACTTTGTTCGGCTGCAAAAAAGCATCAAATTCTGATTTCTAATAACGTTTTTCTAAATCTTGAAAGAAAAATACCAACTAAAGAGTTGGAAAGAATACAGGCTAAAGGAATTAAACATCCTGTACAGATTTTTGAAATTGATTGGCAACATCAAACGAAAGAATTACTCGAATTGAAGGAGGGTTAAGATGAAACCTTATCATATTATTTTATTAATCATTCTTATGGGCTTTGGGCTTAACCAAAGAACTACTGCTCAGATTAATATTTCGGGATTAGCAGATTTCGAAATCAGAATGGCTGGCCATGACTCCTCGCCTTATCTTAATCAAACTCCAGGCAGCGGGTTATCCTTTTTTACTCCAACTATTCGCCTGTTTTTTTCTGCGAATTTATCAGAACAATGGTTTGTAAATGGATCACTCCAAGCTGACCACTATGAAGGCAAGAAGCTAAGCTCACCCTTCTTTTCTGTTATGAATATTAACTGGACTCCCAACTTTGACTCTAAATTTCTAGTTACGGCCGGTCGCTTTGTAACTCCCTATGGTTCCTATTCAACCCGTTTCCTGTCTAACGTTAACCCATTCGTTCATTTACCACTTTCTCATGCAGGTGGATTGCCTGTTAGTAATCGGTTTGGGCATCTTCAGTACACTATGAATGATCCATCTTCTATCAAAAACCTCTACGGAGGTGATGAAAAAGGGATAAACATGGTTTATCAGCGGATGTACACGCAGGGAATAAAAGTATCTCATTCATTTGGAGAATCATCATGGTTAAGTTTAGATGTTGCCGCTACAAACGCTCCTGTTTCATCTCAACTTGATTTTAACGAACATCAAAATCCCTCCTGGATTGGGCGCGCTGTTTTTAAACCCGTAATTTGGGCAGAATTAGGCTTTTCATATAGCAAGGGCGCTTTTCTTTTAGAAGATGAGGCGAATGATACTTTACGAATTTATAGTGATTCTGGATATCCAAACACAACTATTGGGTCTGATCTGAAATTCAATTATCGATACTACACTCTGCTAATTGAATGGAACCAAAGCTTTTTTAAGGCTCCATTTTACGATCCCACAACATCAACTGCAGCGACAAGTAGAACTGGAAAAGCAACAATTGATCATTTCTCAGGTGAATTTATCTATGATTTCCCATTTGCCGTGGGTGGTTATGCTGGAATTAGATATGAGCAAATGACTGAGGGAGAAATTGAAATATACAGGAGAGATGCAAATAACGATAAAGTTGATCAATCCTTCACTCCATGGGTATTTAACCGAGAGCGATTTGAATTTGTAGCAGGCTACAAACTCCAAAGAAACGTGATTTTAAAAATATCCTATTTACTCTCTAGCGATGATGGCGCAAAGCTAGACGACAACGTTTTTGCGGTCCAGCTAAGCGCATTATTCTAATTATAGCAAGAATTTTAGTGCATCAATTCTCAATCGGTACGGTGGGATTTTCAAATTCCTGCAGAATATTTTCGTACTCACCATTCCAAATTGCATTTAGCTTTTCGAGCTGTACATCCACTTGAGCGCCCAAGTCTTCGAATACTCCATATTGTTGTGCCGTAGGTCTGCCAAAGCCTGTAGCCACCGTTCCTTTTAGTGACGCTAGCTTATTGTTCAGTTTAATTTGGAAGTTGAGTACATCTTGAGTTGCTTCTGCTTTTGTTTGTACTAATTCATTCTCAATAGTGGAAAGTGCATCCAACATCGCTTTTGCCTTCTCTTGAAGTTCTTCGTTGTTCTTGGCCTCATCCATCATTTCATTGATTTCTGCACGGACTTTTCGAATTCTATTTATGGATGCATGAGTTGTATCGAGTTTTGCATTTATGGTTTGAACCAACTCAAATTGAGCCACGAAGTCATCCTGTGAAATATCAACTAGCCGAGGGTCTTTCTTTACCTCAAAATCCTGTTCACCAACCATCTCATCGGCAATATACATGCGCACTTTATATGTTCCAGGAATAGCATTTGGCCCTGAAGTGTTTCCTGCCCACAAAATCTGCCTTCCGTCAAGATCGGTAACTCCGGGGTATTCTAAATCCCATGAAAACTTATTCAATCCTGCTTTATCAGAAATAACCGATGAAGGTCGTTGATCTTCTTCTTCATAAAAAAGAGGGGACTCTTTAACGGGTTTATCTCTAGCATCTTTTTTACTTGAATATGTTTGAATCACATTATCCCGCATATCCAAAAATTCAAGCTTTATTTCTTCTTCAACATCATTGCCTAGCATATAATAAACAACGGCACCTGGAGTTGGATTTTGACCCGTAGTTCCACTTGGGTCGAAGGAGCCACCTCTACCAAACAGATAGGGATCTTCAGGATCAAATAAATGATACTCTGATTGTGCAATTTCTTCTGTCATTTGATGTAGAACTGGCAAATCATCAAATACCCAGAACGATCGCCCCTGAGTAGCCACAATTAAATCCATATCTCGTTTATGAACCGCTAAATCTGTAATCGGAACTGGAGGTAGATTCAGCTGAAAATTTTGCCAATTATCTCCCGCATCAAAAGAAATATAAAGTCCGGTTTCTGTTCCTGCATAAAGTAGTCCGGCTTTATTTGGATCCTCACGAACAACACGGGTAAAATCCATTTCTGGAATTCCGTCTGTGATTTTTTCCCAACTTCGACCATAATTTGTAGTTCTATAAATCATCGGTTGGAAGTCGTTGAATTTATATCTGGTAGCTGCGAAATAAGCAGTACCCGCATCATGATGAGAGGCATCGATAATACTAATCATTGTTTCAGATAGACCTCTTGGAGTCACATTTTCCCAACTTTCCCCGTTATTTCTACTGATATGAATTAATCCGTCATCCGAGCCTGCCCAAAGTAAACCTGGTTCTATCGCCGATTCTACAAAAGTGAAAATGGTATTATAATATTCAACTGAAGTATCATCTTTTGTAATTGGGCCGCCAGATTCATCTTGCTTTGTAGTATCGTTTCTGGTTAAATCAGGGCTTATTTCTTCCCAACTCATTCCTTCATCTAACGAACGATGTACGTGTTGTGAAGTTGAATAAAGTACATCTGGGTTGTGCGGAGAAATGATAATCGGAAACGTCCATTGAAAACGATATTTCAAATCTTTAGCGCCAGCACCCATTGGGTTGTCTGGCCAAACATCAATCCTGTCGCTCAACCCTAGTTCTTTATCATACTTGTTTAAATATCCGCCATAACTTCCACCATAAGTAACATTTGGGTTTTCGGGATCGGGTGCAATATATCCACTTTCGCCACCAGCAACTGGCCACCAATCTTCTTCTGAAATTCCACTGCCGCTTGTCCTGCTTCGAATTGCAAAAGTGCTGTTATCTTGCTGAGCTCCATAAATCATATATGGAAACTGGTTGTCGGTAATAACCTGATAAATTTGTGCTGTAGCAGATGTATAATAGCTCGACCAGCCTTGTCCACCATTGTAAGTAACCTGTCCTCCACCATCATCTCCAACAATCATTCTTTGGGGGTTATTAGAGGCAATCCACAAATCGTGATGATCAGCATGTGGAGTTCTGATTCTCGCAAAGGTTTTACCTCCATCGGTAGATTTCCAGAATCCAACATTTAATACATAAACAACATCTTCATTTCCAGGATCAGCGATAACTTTTGAATAATACCATGCGCGCTGACGTAAATTTCGGTCTGCACTAACTCGATCCCATGTTTTTCCTGCATCATCAGAGCGGAAAAGTCCACCACCGTTAGCATTTTCAATAATTGCAAAAACTCTTTCTGAATTAACAGGAGAAACTGAAACTCCAATTTTTCCAATCAATCCTTTAGGTAGTCCAGGACTTTTCGTGATTTCTGTCCATGACTCTCCACCATCAGTACTTCTAAATAAACCAGCCCCTTCGCCACCGCTACTCATTTCCCATGGATTCCTATAAGCTTCCCAAAGTGACGCAAACAGAATTCGAGAATTGTTGGGGTCAACAGCAATATCAACAGCGCCGGTTTTATTATTTCTGAATAGCACTTTCTTCCAGGTCATCCCGCCATCAGTAGTTTTGAAAACTCCTCGTTCTGGATTACCCTCTTCGCCAAAAAGTTGCCCCATAGCAGCTACCCAAACTACATCCGGATTTTCTGGGTGAATCTCGATATCTCCAATAAATTGGCTTTTTCCCAAACCAAGGTACGTCCACGTTTTTCCTGCATCCGTTGAGCGGTACATTCCATCACCAGCGCTCATATTGCCTCGAATATCCGTTTCGCCCATACCTACATAAATTACATTTGGATCGGAATCAGCAACATCAATAGCACCTACTGAACCCGTTTTAAAATAATCATCTGTGATGTTCATCCATGAATTCCCACCATCGGTTGTTTTATATACTCCACCGCCTGTGAAACCAGTATAAAAAGTATAGGGCTGTTCATCATGACCAGCTACCGCTACAGAACGACCTCCTCTAAATGGACCAATATTCCTAAAGGAAAGATCTTTGAGGTGATTTTCGGTATAAGTTGGGGAGTCTGTTTCTGCACCATGTCCGAAAATTTGTGCATTTGTTGTATCAGAAAGTGAAATGCTTAGAAATAGTGCTAAGCAACCGATGACCAATCGTTTCATAAAAAATTGTGTTAGTTAGTTTTGCAGCTTTTTAATTACTAAATGTAAGTAATAGAAAGGAAGGAGGGAGAAAAAATTTTTGGGTTGAAAAGTCCTAATCAAACACAAATCTAAAGGTAATCGTACCCCATTGAGCTTGCTGAGGAACACCTCCAGGGAGACGAGAAAAGCGCCAAGTTCGGAGAGTTTTCATCACTTCAGTTTCCAATTCTGGATTCATTTTCCGAAGGGGTATTATACGTCCAACCGTTCCATTTGGCCGAACTTCGAAGCGTACGGTAATTACTGCTTCTGTATTAGCATTATTACTCGGAAGAGGCTGAACCATTGGTGCACGCTCAATATCGCCTTCCCATTTTAGTTCGTATGGGGAGGTTTTTTCATCATCGGTTCCAATTCCCTGGTCTGAATTTTGATCCCCAATCGCTCCATCTGGGTCGCCACTTTCGTCAGCGCCTTCATTCTGATCTTCCTGTTCTTGGGCTTGAGGTGGAATTTCAATTTCCTCTTCTGGTTCTTGCTCAGCCACTTTAGTAGGATCAACTACTTCTGTGTCTGGAGTTTCAATAACTTCATCAATCACCTCTTCAACCTGATCTGGTAAATCAACTGGTTTTATATTTTCTTCTGCCGGAGTTTGTGGTGTTTCTTCTGGTTCGGGCGCTTCTTCAACAGGGTCTTCTGTTTCTAACTCGGATGGATTTTGACGCGTGGCAACCTGCTCATTCTGAACTTCCGAAAATTCAGTAAGTCGACCTGTTTGAAATTCACCGAATTCGACCTCTATAAATGACGGGCGGAGGTTTCTACCCATATCAATAGTATACCAAAGAGAGAAAGCAAGGAGTACTACTGCTATTGAAAGCGTAGCTGTTAGTGCTCGTTGATCATCTTTAGTGAACTGGGTTTTCATTTTATAGTGAACCTTGTTCTGTTGCCATTACTAGTTTTAAATTAAGAGCTTTTCCAATATTCAAAACTCGAACTGCATCGTCTACCGTAGCATCTTTATCTGCTCTTAGTACGATTGTACCTTCTGGTTTAGTATTCCTTGCTTCACGAATAGCACCTGCAAGAGATCCCGTTGCTGTAAGTTCTCCCTCTACATAAAATTGTCCATCTTTGGTAATGGCAACCGAAATATATTGATTTTCAGCTACTGTACCGCTTTCGGCTTTTGGGATATTCACTTTAATACCAAAATTGGTTACAAAAGATGAAGTTAGCAGAAAGAATATCAACAACAGAAGTACGATATCTGTTAATGACGACTGTGAAAACAGCGACAAAGGGGTTAAGCGTTTATCTCCTCTTCTAAAATCACGAGCCATAATTAAGCCTGTTTTTTAGGTGCAGGAGATTGAAGTAAATCAATGAAGTCAGCTGAGGCATTCTCAAGTTCGAAAATGGAGCGGTTGATTTTGCCAAGTAGAAAATTGTAAAAACCAAAAGCGATCAAACCTACAATCAGACCCGCTGCTGTGGTAATTAATGCTTCCCAAATACCTCCTGCCAATGCGCTGGGGTTTACATTTCCCTGAAGAGATTGGATATCCATAAAAGCTTCGATCATTCCAGTAACTGTACCTGTAAAGCCGATAAGTGGTGCAACACCAGCAATTGTTGCAAGCCAGTTCATTTTCTTTTCAAGGAAAAAAATTTCTTTTTTTCCGGCGTTATCGATAGCATCCTCAATATCACGGATTGGTCGACCTAATCGTTTTATTCCCGCTTTAATAATTCGTGCAAGAGGTTTATCGAAATCATCGCAATAGGCAATGGCATCCGACTGTTTTCCTGACTTTAACATTCCTTCTATTGAGCTTAAAAAGCGAGCGGTGTCGGTTTGTGATCGGGAAAGTGCACTCCACCGTTCAACAATTACATAGATTGAAATCAAAAATAGAATTAAAATCGGAATCATTAACACTCCGCCTTCAACCATTAAGTCAAAAAAAGAGATTTGATCGGATTGAAGTGCCAGTGAAAGAGAGTCTGCTACTGCGGTAGTGTCTTGCAATAGAAAAAGAGCAATGTTCATGTAGATGTTTAGTTTGTAATTTTTTTTATAAAATAACTTTGTTTGAATTTTGAATCCATGCTTTCTGATGCAATAGCCGCCTCAGTAAGACTTGCAAATTGTCCAATACTCACTCGCCACAACGTTCCATATCGTTCTGAGGCAACTGGGGTTAACAATGCTCGATATCCATCCGCTGTTAGTTCCTGTTGTTTAGCAAAAGCATTAGCTTCAATGCTTAACGAATACAGAACAATTGTATAGCCATCGTTTGCGCTTTCATTAACAACTCCATTCATTCCATATTTATTTTGATCAACAGGAACTTCTCTTGATGTATTTGAAACCGGTACTGTTACTGGTACTTCCGTTACCTCTTCTTGTTCCTGAGCTGGCGGTGGTGTAACAGGATTAGTACTTTCCTGCTCCACGGGAGGTTGTTCCGTATTTTCGACTTGTACTGGAGGAATTACTGGCGGCGGAGTAACAACTGTAATGTTGGTTGCAACCTGTGGTGTAATTCCCGGAATATTAATAATACTAAAATAGCCTAAACCTACCGTGCTACCTGTTACTAAAACGAGTGCTAATACAATCCAAAGCCAAACGGGAGCTGGTTGCGGCTCTTTCTTCGGTGTTTCTGGCTTTTCTTCCTTTGGCTTAGTCTTTGGCTTTTCTTTTTTTGTAGACTCAATTCCGGATGAAATATTTGTAATTACAGGAACAATATCCTCAGTTTCATCTTCTTCCGTTTCATTTGAAATATCTTCCTCTAAATCCAGGAAAGGATCATCAAAATCTTCAAGGTCGATGTCTTCTGCCTCAACTTTATCTTCAAAAACTCTTTCTTCATCTTCAGAAATAAGTTCATTAAGGACTTCATTTACAGTCTCATCTTCCGAATCATCGCTTTCACTTTCTTGAAAGGAATCTAAATCAAACTCCTCATCTAATTCGTCTTCTTCACCAAATACATCCGTTAAATCTTCGTCTATTAAAACTGCTTCCATCTCGGTTGCTGGAATTTGGGGAGCTTCCTCAGCTATTAAACCAGAAGATTCGTCATCTAAATCCGAGCCAGATTCTTCGCTATCGTTCTCACTCTTTTCAGTTCCCTCATCATCCTCGCCAAAAATATCATCGTCTTCTGGTTCATCCATTTTCTCATCGCTTACTTCGCTATCAGGCTCAGAAAACTCTTCTCCCATTAAACTGGATAATAGCTTGTTTGCTCCCTTGTCATCTTCTTTATGAGCTTCAATGCCCCATTCTTCAGGACCTGGTTTAAACTCTTCTTCTTCACCGTCAAAACTTTTTGTTGATTCAACTCCAAAAATTAAACTCTCTTCACGATCATCTTCCTCTAATGAATCATCTTCAAAATCTTCTACAAGTCCTGCAAAAGGATCTCTAGAGGATTCTGTTTCTGACTCAAGTTCTTGTAGGTCAGAAAATGGGTTGTCTTCAGGAACCTCCTCTTTCTTAATCTGTTCCTCTTCAAGTACTATGGGTTCCATACCCACATATTTAAAATTGATTTCGGTTTCTAATTCTTTAGAAGGAATAAATAAAATTCGGTTTCCAATACCGCTAAAAATACCAAATCCGTCAATTTCGTACGCTTCTCCATCTTTAATGGCTTGATTAATTTCATTGGTTAACTCAACAATGTATTTTTCTACATTTTCAGGTTCAATCCCTGATGTTTCTGTAAGTAGTTCTAAAAATTGGTTATGATCTATATGCATGACTACCCCTTTTGTTCCGCTTTAAATTCGATAGTATCTCTCGGAGGCTTCATTACCGTAGTTCCATCGGCTCTTTTCTCTTGTTTTTGATTATAGTGAACCGATTTAAATGTTCCCAAATTTTCAATTTCTATTGTGTTTTTCATAATCACTTGATCACGAATTACTATCCCAAAAGCCTTTAAAAAATCTTTAGTCATAGTTTAGAATTTAAACGTTAATCCTCCAAAAGCTTGCAGGGGTCTTTCCTGATAGCCTTCCCAAATTTCATACTTTTGCCCCAAAATATTCAACACTTTTACATAAACACCAAATCTGTTATTAATTTGATACTCAGCACCTGCATTTAATAAAACAAAAGCTTTTAAATCTTCCGTAGCTGACGGGGCTACTCTTTTGTCGATGAACTCAGCCCAACTCGTTACTTTTAGCTTTGAAATTGGCTTGTAAGAAAAAGAACCATTAACCCCTAAGCGTTCTTCAAATGGAATATCTCCCGCATTTGCGAGCTTAGGTCTTCGGGCATAAAAACGGGCATCAAACCAAAATTTTTCGGGAACCAATTGCTGTGTTATCCCGCCAAAAAGTTCAAATATAGTAGCTTTGGCAAAATTAACCTCGTAAAAACCGAAGGTTTGTGCAGCACCTACATTTTGATTTGTTCGCTGATAGTACGCATAATCTTTCGTTAGCTCATAGCTTATTCCCCCAAAAATCCGATTCCCTTCTATCCCTTGAAAAGCAATCTCACCAAATACTCCCGATGTGTAGCTATGCTTCAGTGCTGTTTGGTCATTTAAAAAACGATTTACCTGATGGTGGCCAAGTGCCGAAGTCATTTCCGGAGCGCCAAAAGCACGTCCAGTAATTACAATAGCATCTTTTAAATTATAGCGAACTTTTAGCTCAGGAGTGAAATAGATTCTATTCGAAAAGCCATCTGAAACATATGCAAGACCGGCATTTGCAGTAATATGCGTGCTAAAATCAAGTAGCTTTCTATACTCAAATGATGCTCTGGAATCGACCCATTGTTGAGAGCCTCCGGAAGATGTAAATAAGTAATTACCTGCAGAAACCGATGCATTTACACGAAAGGTTTCGTACAATCTGCTTCCTGCCCAATATTTAGAAAATTCCGTATCTATTACTTGTTCTTTTAGCTCGCCATTAAGAATTGAGTTTCCTGCTAGTACTTCTACATCAAATGCATTTCCTTTAAAGGTGAATTCCCAACCTTCCAAAGCATTTTCTGTTTTGGTGATGGTGACATCCCCACCAAAGCCGAGATACTCTTTTTTAGCTGTTTCTTCTCCAATTAATGCTTGCTGTGTGCTAGCAAGATTAAACATTCGATTGAAATCACTTAGAAAACCTACGCCAACTGCTACATTCAGTTTTTCATTTACTTTTGTGTTGTACTGTACGTCACCATCAAAATAGCGGAAACTACTTTCCTGATCTTCAAGATGTCCGTCTGTTGAGCGATAATTTATATTACCGGAAACGGCTGACTTTTGATTCAACCCTCGATAAAAGTACCCTTCTGCTTCGGGAGTAATAAAATTTCCAATCCCAGCTTTAATCCATCCAGTAGTACGGTCAGGAGTTCTAAGAATAGATCGTTGTGGAGGATCCGGTCTATCTAATTGAGTAATTGCAATACTCGCTACAGCTTCATCCCGCGACTCCATAAAAGGCATTCTGTTAGGGTCGATTCTAAATACCCGTGGCTTGGGATTAAAGCCTAAAATAGGCTGCCGACGAAGTCCAGGAAAACGAGCTCTGAACTCACTTCGAATTTCAATATCCTGTGGATTGATTTCAGGCAATAAAGAGTTTTGAGGATTTCCTCCTGTGGTTTGAGCTTGAGTCTCAACACCTAAAAAAAGCGTAAATAGAATAAGTGTGGTTTGTCGGAACGTCATTATGCGAATGGGTTTGCTGAAGGTACTAAATTTTGAAGCAAGGTTTAAGTGCTTACTAGGTGAAAAATGTACTTCAGACTATAGACGATGTTCCTTTAAAAATATTCTATTATTAAAATCCGAAGTTGTTTAAAGTCTTTACCCTCATTCATTTATTCTGAGCATCTAGATCATGGTAGTCTGGAGACGTCCAAGGCTGGTACATTGAAGCCTGCTTGCTGGCAGACAGGTTACAAACTTAACCTCGTTCCATAGCTCCGCTATGGAATGCCAGCCTGAGGCTCTGCCTCAAACGGAGAATTAAGTAACAGGCTGAGCCTGAATTAAGAGTTCCGCAGCAGAGCTACGGAACCAGAGAAAAGACAGGAGAAAAGCTGAAAACCCCTAAAAACAACTGCTAAAAAGCTTTTACTAAGAAAAAATAGCTAATTATTCTTCGTAGTGGTACCAGTTAAATCCCCTTCCAAGCCGGTATGATTCAATATTCTGATATCTCTCCATCATAACGGGAGGGTTTTGCGAAAAGTCATAGACTTGTACTTCTGAGTTAGTATTCTCGTCAACTCGACCATGTATGAATAAAAGCTCATTACTCTCACTCCATTGTGGGGATGCTTCAAATTCAAGATTGGTATTAAGTTCATGAATTTGGTTGGAAGAAATATCCAAATAAAAAACCCGGTTACCATTTCGAGACCACTCATACGAAATATATTTATTTCCGGACTGCCAGTTTGGGCGTAAAGCAAAACCGGTTTCAGTAATCCGTTGAAGGTTTTCTTCATTTATATCAATGGTATATAAGTCACTTCGATATCGCATGGAATCTGCATTGTAATAATCCCTCTTTGAAGAAAAAACTATCTTATCACTATCCGGACTCCAATTAGGATACTGATCATCTGCGATGTGATTCGTCAGTTGAATAACTGAATCGGTCTCGAAATCATAAAGAAAAATATTATCATTAAATTCCGAATAAATTGTAAATGCGATCTTCGTTCCGTCAGGGCTCCACTTAGGATTTGAACCGGGGTGAGCCCTAGTTGAATCCTGAGTTGGCTTCATCGGCCTCATATTGGTTCCATCTGTATTCATCAGGTATAGGGCTAGCCCCACAAAACCACTTTTATATGGAGTGGAAAATACAATTTGTTTACCATCCGGACTCCAGGAGGGTTCAAATGCTTCGTGAATTCCCAAAGTAGTAAGCTGGGTAAGCTCAGAACCATCCAGGTTCATCGTAAAGATTTCACTATTTCCATCTCCCGCAGGCATCGAAAATACAAGCTTATTCCCTTCCTCCGGCACTACCGGAACCGAAGTAATTTCGGTAGTAAACAGGAATGGCTCAGAAACAGGTTCTCCCATAGATGAGACTACCTGTACCGAGTGTTCATAGTTTCCATGAACCCTTGGGGCTGTCCAGCTAAAGACTGTTTCGGTGGTTACTGAATCTGTATCAGTCTGGTAGCCAGTTAGTTGCCATCTTAGCTTGTATTCCTGTTCCAGCTCTGTACTCAGCGTTACAGTAAGCTGAACCGTATCGTTTACAATGATGGACTCTGCACTTAATTCAACGTCGCTAATTTCTGGAATGGTGGGTTCGGGCGGAGTCGTTCCCTGGTCTTTGCAGCTTGTAAGAAATACAAGGCTCGTAAATAACAGAACTAAAAAAAGAATGTGAGGTTTCATAGGTCTCTCCTATATATAGCAAGACAGGTCAAAATGCAATTGCCCCTAATCTTTGTAAAATAGTATGTTAAACAAGATTTAAAGTGTGTCTTAATGACTACCCTTCTGCTGATTATGTAGCTGCAAAATAGGTTTTGCACTCGTTCCATAGCTCCGCTATGGAATGCCAGCAAGAGGCTCTGCCTCAACTAAGAAAGAGAAGAAAGCAAAAATAAAGTGCAGAGGAACCTGTGACATAAGTTCAGCATCAGCGCTAAAGAACTAGAAAATAGCCCCTATAAAAAAAACTAACGCGGTGTAAGGAGTAAGGGAGTTCCTGGTCTTACTAAAAAAGACCGAACCATGGGA
>JAVKDD010000009.1:0-2198 GCA_040222455.1 Balneolaceae bacterium
AATAGTTAAGATTATAAGTAAAGAAGTCATATAGACGAATTAATTTAATAAACACAAAGAGAGGTATATACAATGTATACTAACATACATAACGAATTAAAGCAGCTCCATCAGTGAGTATGTCACAAAGATAAAATTCCCCTTCAACCAAGTGGTAGCCCGGCTAAAACAAACGACCCAAACACTTGAAGTACATTCCAAGAAAGTTTGCGAGCGGTTAACGATCCTACAAATACAAAATGTACCGGGTTAGGATTTGTTTTCACCCAGAATGACCCGTATATCGGAATTGACTGCGATGGATGCTTAGATGAAGATAACCTTAACCCCTTTGTGCAAGAGCTAGTAAAATACTGTGATTCATATACCGAAAAATCTATTAGTGGTACTGGAATACATATTATAATAAAAGGAAAGCTTCCATACGGGTATCGTAATAAACGGTCTATGTCTCACCGAGGCTTTAAAGCTCTGGAAGTATATGATCATGGCAGGTATTTCACGATGACGGGTGAAGCACTAAATGAAATAAAACCCGTCCGAGAAGTGGATTTGTCTAACTTCCAATATGGAGTAGAATCCAATACTACAGCTAGTAAGAAATCGTATGTAAAACAAGAATCTCTTGATATGACCAACATTGATTGGTACTTAAAAAAAATAACCGATAGTCAATCTGGACAGAAATTCGCTGGCTACAATTATCGAGGTGATTTAACACCTGTAGATGGTGATCAAAGCCGGGGAGATTTTGAGTTTGTGAAAATTATTGCCAATGAAGTTGGATTCCAGCCAAAAGTAATCGATTCTGTATTTAGGGCTTCTGCTATGATGCGGCCAAAATGAGATCAGATTCACTCTTCAGAAAACAAAACCTATGGGAAGATGACTATTGATAAAGTACTTGAGGGGTTGCGCATCAGGCATACAAGCTGAATAGAAAACTATCTTAGCTACATGTATGTAGTTCGCTATAATGTCGTTTTAGGTAAAACTGAGATTAAGTGAAATGGCCACTGAGTACTTATGGAGGATTATCAGTTTAATTCCATAGTTCGAGACTTAGCTAACCGCGGAGCCAAAACACCTGTACAAAAAATCTTTGGGCTATTAGAATCCAACTTTGTTCCCCGATATCATCCATTCCGCTCATACTTTGATTCTCTTCCCGCTTGGGATGGTAAGGATTGAATACAAAAACTTGCCAATCAGGTGGAAACCGAAGACAAGACATATTGAGAGTTATGCCTACGGAGATGATTGGTTGCTTTAGTTGGTTCGGGAATTAAGGATAACATTGTCAATCAAACGGTACTCATTTTCAAAGGAGGACAGGGTCTTGGAAAAAGCACCTTCATTCAAGGTCTTATTCCAAAGGAACTAAAAAACTACTTCTATAATGGGAACTTAAACCCTGATTCTAAGGACTCTGTGATACAGCTTAGCGAGTCTATTCTTTGTAATCTTGACGAGTTAGACTCATTAAGTAAGTATAAAGAAAGTGCATTGAAAGAGATGATTACTAAGGCGGACATTCGTATTCGTCGTCCTTATGCTCGATATGCAACAAAAATGGTGCGCCATGCTAGCCTATGTGGCAGTGTTAATCACAGTGCTATTCTTCATGACCCATCGGGCTCAAGGAGATATTTGATACACACTGTGAAAAGCATCAATTACCAGCATTCTATCCCAATGGACAAGGTGTATGTACAGGCGTTGCATTTATTCAATAATGGATTCAAATACTGATTTGATGGGGAAGACATTGAATTGGTAAATACACAAAACAGGAAGTACGAAGTTCAAACCATCGAGGAGGAGCTCTTACTCAAACATTTCAAGAAAGCCTCTAAAAATGAACAATTAGCTCAAAAGTTGAGGGCAACCGAACTTCTAACAGAGATCTATAGGGATAAACTTCCCGCCAATGCCCATTCGGCTAAAATCAGAATTGGTGTAGCATTAAGTAAAAACAAGTTCGAATATACTGAAGCAAATGGCTCTAAATACTGGTGGATCGTTAGAAAACACTTTCCTATCGATTTAGATTAAATACATCATAAGTAGGAGGTTTGCATTTAAACCTCCTACCTATTAAAACACTGAAAGACAATGTATTACTGGAAATAGTAGAGTCTGTAGAGTCTATGTTGATAAAAAAAGAAAATTTGATATCAGTACATATATAAAAGTGG
>JAVKDD010000010.1:0-6572 GCA_040222455.1 Balneolaceae bacterium
CGTTACCAGCAATTATCTGCAAATCGCATATTAACTCATGAACAAACTACTTCCCTACCTCGAACGAGTATTTTTGGCAACATTAGTAGTCGCTTACGTACTCCAACTAACTGGATCTGAACTTCCAATCCTAATGACTATTAGTCTTGCAGGACTCGGTGTAACATTTTTCATGAGTGCATACAGGCCTTTGAACATCGAACCTACGGACGGTGAACAAATGGGATTCAACGAACTCTTGGGCTTGTCGATTGTTCCTAAAGTCTTGTGGATCAGCACGGCTGTATCAACAATTGGAATTCTGTTTTTTACACTCCAACTCGGTAATGATGGCTATTTGAGGATGCTATATATTGGTGGATCAACAATCATAATTGCATCTGTAATCATGCTAATTCTCAAGGCAACTGGAACAAAGTACCTGAACGCTACATTCCCAGTCTACTTTCGAGCCTTGCCAACTCTTTTAGTAGTCGCTTACATACTATTCGGGTGAACTGCAGAACGAAAATCAAAAGCTGGTAACAGGCGATATAGCGAATGGCCAAACTGCCCACCTGATAGTGCTATGCAATTCGACCGTGACCCTGCCCATTCTGCTGACTTTTGTGCTTCTAGCGACTTTCTTCTTTCTGGATTTAGATTTGCAGAACGCAGCGCATTGTGGATACTGTTGCGGGGGTTGGGCAGTTTCACTACTTTACAGGTTTTTACAAAGGGTAT
This sequence comes from Balneolaceae bacterium, assembly GCA_040222455.1. Lineage (GTDB taxonomy): Bacteria > Bacteroidota > Rhodothermia > Balneolales > Balneolaceae > RHLJ01. The sequence continues at coordinate 724 of JAVKDD010000010.1, forward strand.
GGCCACTCGCCATATCTGATCGTTAGACACAATATGAAAATAGCTACTATCCTAGTACTTGTCTTGTTTGCACCCTGCCTAACTTTCTCGCAGACTAACAGTGAATTAATCATAGAAGGAATAAGTGTCGGAGATATACAATTGGGTATGCCAATATCCAAAGTTCTAGACTTGAATGGTCAAGGACAAATTAGAAAATGGCAGTCCTATTCATACGAACTGAAATATGCCAACAAAGGAATTTCTTATTGGTATTTACAATCTGATAGTTCTAAGTCAATTTTTGCGATTTCAGTAAGCAATAATTTTATTGGAAGCACTTCACATGGGCTTACAATTTCAGATACATTAAAAGTTAAAGACGTTACAAAAATTTATGGTAAGGGAGAATGGGATGGTTATGACATTGATGACGATGGGAATGCTATTATCGATTGCAATTTTTATGATATTGGACTTTCTTTTACAATTGATATAGGGAGTGATATTGATAGAGAAGATTGGAGAGGACTTGACAATTTTTACGCTAACAATAAAGTTTTCGAGATTTCAATAGAAGAGGGTGAAGGACTGGACGAAGACGAACAAGAGAAGTTTGTGCCAAATAATTTAGAAGAATGCTTCTTGTCGTTAGACACACTATTAAGTGATTCAACCAGAGTAGAGTTCAAAGAGTTTTCAAAATCAGAACTGGCAGGAAAGACCCATTTTGGACTGGGGATTTGGATGCGAAACAACTGGGGTTTATGGGCTGGATCGGAGTTAGCAAAGTTTTTTAATCAGCAAGGAATTTATCATCCTGATGATATGTCAGGGATTATATTGACTTCATACCACAGAAGGTTAAATGGAGTACCGGTTCGATTAAATAAACAAATCAGATACTATCAAGAATATTGGAAAAAAACGGATAAAGAACAACAAAAGCAAAACAAACGTGACTTTAGAGTATTTGAGGTGGGTGATACTATCGAATTCAATTATAATTTCGGATTCACGAGTGAGGTACAGGAGAATCTTTACGACGATGGATCCTGTTATGCCAAAGGTGTAATTCTTAACAAAAACAATAAAGAACTAACCCTTCTCATTGAACTAGCAAACTCTTGTGGTTCAGATGATATAATAGTTGAACAACAGGAGACATACGATCAAAAGGTTGCGAAAATGAAAGTCAAAGATCAAAAATGGCTACATTACTCAATGTGGGACTATTGACTGTGTCTAACAAACGATATAGCACATGCCTCTCAGTAGTCACTTGAAACTGATCTGCAAAACTGTTAGATTGTAGATATTAAAATAGTTCAGAGGCACATGCCATATCTGGGCGTTAGCAAACACAACGTAGCGCATGAAAATCAGATATAAAAAGCGACAATTGAGAATTAACTTAATCTTGGGGATTGTATGGTTAGTAATTACAATTGCTCAACTAATTCTTGCCAAGAACACCTTCTGGTTAATCGGATGGCTGGTTATTGGTGGCTTTAATTTCAGCCATATGGCTTACCGATACTGGATGCCATATTTAACCTTAAAGGAGGGTATGTTGATTGTGCATGAATTTCTTAACAAGTCGTCCATTGAACTTTCTGAATCAACAAGAATAAAAAAGTTTGCGGGTGATTATATATTTAAGAATAACGTCAAAAAACTTACGATAAATACTCAACTCATCGAACCAACTGCTTTAACCGCATTGGATAAAGAGCTTGGAAAATTCAATATTGAATGGGAATAAGTTTGCTAACAAACGATGATGGCGCATGGCCTTACTTAGTTATCTGCCAAGTGTCTGCAAAACATCCCGCTTATCTACCGCCAAGAATCTGAAGTGCTTTCTACAAGCTTCTGCTCGTGGGAGTTTTTAATCTTCACAGTGCAGTGCCATTTTGATACTTTGAATGCACCGGCAGATAAGCTACTTTTATAGGAATTAAATAAGCTCGGAGGCCACAGCGCCATATCTGAGCGTTATATTCAATTTCACCAGATCATAAATTCTTCGAAAATGAAAAAATTAAGCTTGATAATTATTCTCTTCATTTCTGGGTCATCAGCAATGGCTCAAAATACCTTTCCACCAACAGGAAATGCGGAAATTAAGTCTGGCAACCTGTTGATCGAGACAAACACCTGGAGAAATTCCCTACTCACATTTAAGGATACTCACTATTCTCCAGGTCAAGTCTATCATTTCCAGATAGAAAGTGATGGACTTAAAATAAAACAAGATGGAAATGTCAACTATCAATTTCGATCAGGAGGAAATTTTCTAGTCAGAAATGGAAGAATTGGAATCGGAATAACGGATCCTAGCTACCAATTGCATCTAAAGGACCCTTCAGGAGGTGCAGCTTTAGCTCTTGAGCGAAATGGAAAACTATGGAAGTTTGACGTGGCTCATAATGCTGCGAGTAAACTATTTATTGGGCATACTGATCAGTCTAGTCTGGTAACTCTTACAGATCAAGGCTTTGTAGGAATCGGTAACACTAGCCCTGAAATGAAATTGGATGTAGAGGGATCAATAACATTGAGAGGCGAGACAAACCCTTCTAGTGGAAGTTCTATTGTTGCAGGCTGGACGACTAGTGGTGATTTTGGGCGTATACGCTCAAGAGACTGGAGTGGTGCTCAATGGAAAAGATTAGACTTTCAAGCATCATCATATACTTTCAGAGAGGGGAATGTTGGTATTGGAACAACAGACCCCAGCGTCAAATTAGACATTTCCGGAAGTGGAACATCTACCACTATTACAAGGATCAGTTCAGGTGGACACGCTAATTACCGAGTGTCGAGAGGTAGTAATTCCTACGATGGAGGTCACTTATTCTATACAGGAACTACACTTGATTGGAGGCTTCAGGAAAGCTCTAGCGGGAGTGATTTACATTTTAGAGATGAAAGTTTAGGAACTAATATCATGACATTTCAAGATAACACGGGAAACATTGGAATAGGTACAAACAACCCCAAATCGAAACTTTCAGTAGACGGCCAAATTAGAGCGACAGAAGTGAAAGTTCTTGCCGACATTAGTGTTCCTGACTATGTTTTTGAACCAGATTACGAACTAAGAACTCTTAAAGAAACTAAAGAATATATAACAGAGAATAAACACCTGCCCGAGATTCCATCTGCTTCTGAAATCGGTAAAAACGGAATTGATCTTGGAGATATGAATATGCGACTGTTGAAGAAGATCGAGGAACTAACACTCTATCAGATCGAGCTCTTGGAACGACTAGAGAAGCTGGAAACTAAGAACGCTCGAATTGACGAACTTGAAAAGAAAATTGAGCTATTAAACAAGAACTAAAAGAATATAACAGACAATAAAATGAATCCGCTTGCTTTCTTCGTAGAAATTGAAGTTCTAAATCGAAAGACTCTTGCTTCTAGCAGAGCCTGAGCGCACTCATTTTATTTGGACGTTATATTCAATTCCACCAGATCAAAATTTAACAAACTATGAAAAAATTCAGGCTTACCGTTTTCTTACTTGTTAGCTGTTCGACAGCTTGGAGTCAAACAAACACTTTCCCATCATCAGGGAATGTTGGAATAGGCGTATCGTCCCCAAGTGCACTTTTACAAGTAGGTGATGGGAATGTAAACTTCAATACTTCTGATCCCGATAACGCTGGACTTAGTATAAAATTTGACAAAACAACTAACAATAATGGAGTTGATGTTGATTTGATGATTAACACCAATAGTGGCTCCCCGATTGTTGATTGGTATGTAAGAAACTGGGGAGGTCATTATTCATTCAACAGAGGCTCAAGCAATGGAAAGACCAAACTATTTGAAATCAACACTCACGGTAATGTTTACTTTATGGGTGGACGGTTAACAGGAAAGAATTCAGAATACATCAGCCTAGGTGAGACTAATGACGAAATCAACTTATATTCTGGAGGAGTCAAAAAATTATCTGTAAAGAATGATTACTTCGAATTAAACGATGGCAATCTTTATGTGAACTCGAGTGACCCAGATAATGCTGGCCTTAGAATTATATTCGACAAAACCTCCACTAATAACGGTTCCGATGTTGATTTAAATATTCGCACTAATGGAGGTAGTCCAATAGTGGATTGGAACATTCGGAATTGGGGAGGCTCTTATACTTTTAACCGCCAAATGAGTAATGGAGCTGGAGGTGAGCAAACAAGAAATCTTTTCAGAATTGAAACTAATGGCAATATTGTTGTTCCACAAGGAAACGCAATAATTGATGGTAAAGTGAGCTGCGAAGAGGTTAAAGTGGAGGTTTTAGATATCCCCGATTATGTATTCGAAGCTGAATATCAACGACCAACTCTGGAAGAAACTAAAGAGTTCATTTCAGAAAACAAACATCTACCAGAAATACCATCAGAAAAGGAAATTTTGGCGAATGGTGGAATTGATCTTGGTGACATGAACATGAGACTTCTAAAGAAAATTGAGGAGCTGACACTTTATCTCATTGAACAAAATGAACGGGTTGAAAAACTTGAAAAAGAAGTATCTACCCTGAAAAACAAATAAAGAATATAACAGACGCTCAAACTCCATAAGCCATCGAGGTACTTGCAAAATTTCTGCAAAAGAATAGTCTTAAAGATATTTACAAAGTTCAAGCTTACGGAGTTTAGCTTGGCGTTAGGCACAATAAGTAATCATGGCAGAGAAGAACTTAAAGAATTTTTGCAATAGATGTCAATTTGAGACCAATCATAAAGTACTTCATGATTCACAGATCAACTCCGATCCTGAAGACTATCATTATAGCATACATTATATGGTAGTTGAATGTGATGGCTGTGAGACAATTTCATTCAGAGAAGACTTTCATGATATCGAAACTGCTTATCCTGATGAATACGATAATTGGCAGTATGATATTGATACAAAACTTTATCCAAGCCCTTTGAAGAATCATAAGCCATTGAATAGAACTTATGATTTACCCCAGCAAATTCGGACAGTTTATGATGAATCAGTAAATGCTTTCAAAGCAGGAAGTCATTTACTAACAGGTGTCGGTTTTCGTGCGGTTATTGAAGCCATTTGTTTAGATAAATCCATCAAAGGAAGAAACCTTGAAATAAAAATAAATAACCTAGCTAAAGAGCGACTAATTACAGATAAGGAAGCCTCAAGGTTGCACTCCATTAGATTTATGGGGAATGATTCAGTTCATGAAATGTCAGTACCCAAAACTGAAGCATTATACATAGTACTTGACATTGTCGAACATCTACTTAAAAACTTATACCTCATTGACGAAGAAGCCAAAAGAACATTAGAAACAATCGTAGACAATTTCGATGAGTTCGAACCTCTGCTGAACAAACAGCTAAAGAAGTTCAAAAAAGGTGATGAATTTCCATTAGCAAAATTCTTGGCTAAGGATGTCAGAAGGTTGAATGGCAGACTTCAAGACTTTGAGACTGAACTAATAGACAAGATTAATAGTGGTGATTTCACAAAACTATCGATAGGAAAAATGGCCAAGTTTGGTAACTCGAAAAATGATATTCAACATTTTAAACTGGTATAAAGTGCCTAACATATGCTATGAATGAATGGGGTTTCATCGGTCAAGATACTTTTGTGGGGATTGGAAAATCCGCCACAAGTTTTAAATTTAAATCAAGGCGTGGCTATGTGCGAGACGAGAGGTTAGTGCTATCCAATCCCCACTCATCATAGCTGAATTCCAGGGGTTAAACAAGTGCTGGAGTATAAATTTTTTCATATTTCCGTCCTTCTCTCACACAGGCAAATACCCGATGGATGATTTTATTCCTGATGGCATTTAATACCAACATCTTATTCTTGCCCTCCGA
>JAVKDD010000011.1:0-833353 GCA_040222455.1 Balneolaceae bacterium
ATTTAGGAGATGGCAAAGACAATCCTGCACAAGTAGCCGGTGATGGATCTCAAGGGCTTATTTTCCGAGATAACTCAGGTGGAACGTACTTCAACAGTATCTTTGGAGACTTCAAAGGTCAGCCGAATGCACCAGCGTTAACCATAGAAGATGTGGCAGATGCAGCTTCAGAAGACAGTCGTAAGCGATTAGAAGTGGGTGATCTGAAACTATTGAACAATTTCTGGTTTGATTTTTCGGCGGGTACAACTTTGGAGGCGTTAGTTCCTCAAGACTTTGTGCGCAGTAGCCCAAACTTTGCTGACAACCAAATCACCGATCCCGCATTACGTGGTATCGGTCGAACTGTTGATGGCATGTTAGATCCGCGTTTAGAGTTTAACAGTTTAGCAGTTAATGCCGCTGATAATGACTTATATACTGATTCTTGGTTTACCAAAGTGGGTTATGTAGGGGCATTTTCAAGCAATAGTAATTGGTTAAAAGGTTGGACAGCCCTAGATGCACTTGGATATCTATCAGATTCTAAACTTGTAAATAATGAAAGTGAGACAAAATTTGATATTCCAAGTAACATAGCATTAGACCAAAACTATCCAAATCCATTCAATCCAAGCACAAATATTACCTTTACTCTTCCTTCTACTCAAAGAGTAACATTGAAAGTATATAATATGCTTGGCCAGGAAGTGGCAACATTGATTAACAACCAAACTATACAAGCTGGAAGCAGAACGGTTGCATTCGATGCTTCATTACTTTCAAGTGGTGTTTACATCTATAGATTGATAGGTGCTAACACAATACTTACTAAGAAAATGACGCTTATTAAATAATCATTTTCTACTCAAGAAACGTCTCACTTCATTGTGAGGTGTGCTGATCACAAAGAGAGCTCCGAGGAATTGGGGCTCTTTTTTTTTATATACTATAATAATTATAATTGGCTTTTTGGAACTGAAGTAGGCTTCTTTGTGGTTAATGCTATCTAACAAACTAATAAGCAATTGATATTCGTAACACGTAAAACTCATTTCAACGCAGCACATAGGTTAAATAACCCTTCTAAATCGGAAGAGTGGAATCAAGAAACATTTGGAAAGTGTAACTACCCAAACTGGCATGGCCACAATTATGTGATTGAAGTAACTGTAGCAGGAGAACCTGATTCAGAGACAGGCTATGTTATTGATCTAGGAGAGCTCAAAAGGGTTATAAAAAATAAAATAACTGACGTTTGTGATCATAAGAATTTAAATATAGATGTACCTTTTCTTGAGGGAATCATTCCAACATCAGAGAACCTTGTAAGAGCCTTTTTTAACCAACTAAAGGATGATGTAGAACAATCTGCATCTAGTGGAAGTATTCTATATTCCGTAAAACTATTCGAAACTGAACGAAATATAGCCGAATATTGTCCTTACCGAAGCATATAAATTATTATTTACTATTCATTTTATACTTATGATTTCTAATCAAATTCGAAGATTTTACGACCCTACATTTACTATTACACCAGAATACAAAGAGTCATTACCAGATTTACAAAATGGACCTGCATCTCTAATTGAAGGAGCAAATGTTCCCATTCAACAAGTAGGTATTTCCAACTTCAAGCTACCTCTTCAGCTTAAAAAAAGAGATGGAAAACCAATTACTCTGGAGGTTTCTGTAGATGGTTATGTGAGTCTTGATGCAAATAAGAAAGGCATCAACATGAGTAGAATTATGCGAACCTTCTATACGTTTAAAGACCGAGTATTTTCTTTAGACATGTTGGAAGAGGTTTTAAAAGCGTACAAAGAAGATCTGGAATCACAGGAATCATTTTTAAGATTATCTTTCTCATATCCAATGATTCAGGAAAGTCTGCGTTCAGGAATGGAAGGTTATCAATATTACGATATATCTTTTGAAGGACATTTAGATAATTACGATCAGTTTCATAAGCATATGCATCTTAAGTTTGTATATAGTAGTGCTTGCCCTTGTTCATATGAACTGGCAGAGCATGCTCGTGAAGATCGTGGAGTTGCAGCCATTCCCCATAGTCAGCGTAGCGAAGCAGATATAACTGTAGCTTTGAGAGACGAGTTTTTTGTGGAAGATTTAGTTCAAATTTGTAGAACAGCGTTGAAAACAGAAACTCAGGTAATGGTAAAAAGAGAAGATGAGCAGGCTTTCGCAGAGCTTAATGGTGCGTATCAAAAATTTGTTGAAGATGCAGCACGGTTACTTTATGAAGAGCTGGATACGTACAACAGTATTCGAGATTTTGTTGTGAGATGTTCTCATTTAGAAAGTTTACATAGTCACGACGCGGTAAGCAGAATTTGTAAAGGTTTGCCAAACGGTCTTAGATAACTTTAAAAAGCCTCATTAATCGAGGCTTTTTACTCAGATTTTGTAAATACGATCGCTATTTTTGTTCCATCCGGGCTTAGAGATATCCTTGAAATTATTCCTTCTTCATCAAAAATAGTGACTGGTTTTCTCAACCCATGACCTTCTTTCCATTCAAGAAAAGTATTTCCTTGTCCAATTAGGAAAGAATCAGAGTCGATCCAATACATATCTTCAGAATTTTGGGGAGTTGAAGTAATTGTTCGTATTTGTTTAGTATTTGGGTTATAGGACTTAACAAACCAGATAGTGGAGTCATTTTTATCAATAAAACTAATTTCTTCTATTTCCGGAACTTTATGGATGGAGCGACCTGGGCTAGTCGCAATTACTTTTCTGGAAATACGTTTACCAAGCTTGAATTCTACAAAAGTAAAATTATCACCAAGAACGAAAGTGTATAAAGTATTTTCATTAAACCAGGCATGATATCCAATAACCTCATTTTGGATAACTATTTGAGGTTCGCCACCTGATAAAGGAAATTTCCAAAGAAGTTGTTCACCATTAGGTTTTAGCCATACTGAAGTAAAATGGATTCCATCCGGAGTTATGGTAGGTGAATATTTTCCCCCTTCGGAATTAGTAAGCCATCTACTTTCTTCAGTACTTATATTGTACAACTTGATATCGGTTGATTCACCTCTTTCTGCAGAAAAAAGTACTCCAGATCCATCAGGTAAAAAAGAAGGCTGATTATCGTATCCCGGACTGTTTGAAATATTTTTAACATTGGAAATGGTGAATCCTTCATCGGAAAATGAAATATCTGCCAAATATACTTCAGGATTATTTTGTGCTTGTAGAAGATTTGCCGAAAAGAGTAAAACGAGCAGGGTGGGTAGAAATCTCATAATATTCATTTAGATTATTTTAATCGTAAATCATTCTGCAAGATTCTTCGGAAGTATCCTCAGAAGGACTGTTTTAGTTTTATGGTTAATAGAAGGATAAATCAATCTGAGCGCTTCATTCTAGAAAAAGGATATCCACCGCAGCCAGTTTTAGGTGCATCTCGGTTTGCTGTACGAACAGTAATTGCCGAATCTAAACTACTGGCATTAAAAACACTCATACAAAATCCCCATTCGAAAGGAGCCATGTCTTCAAATTCCATCCATTCGATTTTAGTATAAAGTAAAGGATCGTATGGATTTAAAGAGTCGTTTTGACCTACAAAATATTGCTCTTTAATATCCCATTTCAAAATGTGAAGCTTCGTATGATCTTCCATTTCAAACAGAGAATCAGATATGAAATAGGAAACATCATAGTCATCCTGAAAACTTCCTATCAAAAAAATTGGGATTTCTGTGCTCTCCGAATTCTTAAGCTCTGATGTACATGATATTCCAAAAAAAAGGACTAAAAGAATGATGTAGCGCATTATCTGAATTTGAGTTTCATGGAAAGTAGTAAATCAAGACATAAAATTTATTCACATATCCCTTTGTGAGGAATTATATAATTCGGCTACTTTTCCATAAGTTTTTTTCTTAAAGTTAGGCTATTGCCTAAGGGGAGAGTCAATAGATAGAATAATAATTTTTTATTTTCGCATATTCTTAACGAATAACGAATAACGAATAACGAATAACGAATAACGAATAACGAATAACGAATAACGAATATGAAAAAATCACTTTACCTTGCACTCACTTTTACTCTAATGATCTTTTCTACTTGGTTAGGCTGGGAAGCCAAAGAGATTTATTCAGATATCGAAACTTCCATAATAACAAAAGAAGGGGCTACAGAATTAAATGAAGATTGGGGAGATTTATTCATTTATACCGATGAAGCTTCTGCATCTACTTATGGTACAAAAAATACGTTAACGGCTATTGCAGAAATAAAGCCTGGAATGGAAATTCATCCACCGCATCAACATACAGCGGAAGAGTTTATGTATATAGTAGAAGGAACGGGTACCTGGAGTTTAAATGGGGTAGAATCGGAGGCAAAGCAAGGGGATATGATGTACGCAAAACCTTGGGATATGCACGGGATTACAAATACTGGAGATCAGACATTAACTTTTTTTGTGGTAAAATGGGATAATAAAGGGATGGATTTACCTGAGTTGAAAGAAGAGTAAAAGAAGTTATGATGAGTTAACATCTACTCCGTATCTTAGTGCTCAATTTTAAACTAGGTTTATTTATGCAACAGTGCCGTACTCTTCTAACAATATTATTTATAACATTAGGTTTTTCTACTCTTACAAACGCACAATTTTTCGAGGATTTTGAGTCTGGAAATGGTAAGTCTGGTTACACTGGAGGATCAGTCTCTGATTTAGCAACTGGTTCATGGTTTTTAGATGATGCTCTTATTGGAAGTCTTACAAATGATAAGTTTAACGGTTCAAGAAGTGTTCGTATGGATCGTAGAGATGGGAAAATGGGTAATATTTTCATGCAGTTTGATAAAGAAAATGGCGCTGATGAGCTTTCTTTTTATTTAGCACACTACGGAAATAACGCGAATGGCGCAGCACTTCAAGTACAATATTCTGTTGATGGAGGATCAAATTGGCAAAATATCGGAGATGAAATCTCTGCTCCCTCCAATCTTACCGAATTTACAATTCCTGTAGAGATTGAAGGGAATATCCGATTTAAATTCATTCAATCTGCGGGTACTGATCGAATGAATATTGATGATATATTAGTAACTGATTTTGTCGAAGCCCAAGACTCGGCTACCCTAGCGATTACAGTAGACGGTGCTTCTGTAAATAATCAGGACATTCTATCTTTTCCAAAAACATTGGTAGGTACTAATGCCACAAAAACTATTCAATTAAAAAACACGGGTGCTACTACATTAGCAATTTCAGATATAGAACTAAATGGAGCTGTTTATTCTTTAACTACTTTAAATGATGATAGCCTCGAGTTTAATGAATCTGTAAATCTCACTTTAACTTACGAACCACAAGCAGCAGGAGTAGATCAAGGTTCAATAACTATAACAAGTAATGATAGTAATGGTGCAACTTTCGATTTATCCATTTCTGGTGAGGCTTTTGAAGACGGTGATATTATAGCAATTTCAGAAGCTCGTACACTTCCATTAAATACCAGAGTTTCTATTACAGGAAGAGTAACAGTTGCAAATGAGCTTGGGGGTCCACTTTATATGCAGGATGCAACCGGAGGAATGGCCGTATTCTGGGAGCCTTTACATCTTGCTTCACAAATTGGTGATTCAATTACCGTAACTGGACCTCTTACCGTATTTAAAGGTGGTGTTCCAGGTGCTGATTCTGATTTCCTACTTCAAATTTCTAACACAGATTCAGATAATAATATATTGTTTGAAGTTATTGAAGGAGAACCTAAGCCGATAATTCCAACACCAATTAATTTAGCTCAGTTAAACTCAGGAGATTATGAAAGTCAATTGGTGGTAATCCAAAATGCTACCATTGGTCACTCTGGCATTTTTGGATCAAACCAGAACTATGCGATTAGTGATAATTTTGATGACGCGGAACTCAGAATTGATAACAATACAGATTTAGTAGGAGCGGAAGCGCCAACTGAAGCGACTAATATTATTGGTGCAGTTGGTAAGTTTGCAGGGGTATACCAATTAATACCTCGCTTTTCATCCGATTTAGGAGTCGAGGCAGTTGTATTTCCCGGAGATGATGTTTCTAAAGACCTAACCTTAGATGTAGTAACCTGGAATATAGAATGGTTTGGCGATGCCGCTAACGGACCAACGGACGATAACGTTCAATTCGAGAACGTAAAAACATTGATCACAACAATGGACGCTGACATTTATGCTTTCCAGGAAATATCAAATCCAACCTTATTCAATACATTAGATGAAGAATTGACTGGATATGATGGAGTTCTCGCTTCATTTTCACAGACCCAGAAAACCGCTTATTTATATAAAAATACGACCATTCAAATGTTGAACTCAGGAATAATAACGGATGGGATGGTACAATCTGATTGGGCAAACGGGCGCTACCCATTTCTACTTCACTTTAATGCAGCAATTAACAACGAGATTCAGGAAATATTTGCATATAATATTCATGCAAAAGCATTTGGAGAACAATCTGACTATTCACAAAGGGTAAATGCATCAGGTCAACTTAAAAACTATCTGGACAATTTTAGAGCAGATGATAATGTGATCTTACTTGGTGATTTTAATGATGAGATACTTCAATCTTCAGTTGAAGGGGAAGATTCTCCATACAAGAATTTTGATGACGACCCCGAATACACCATTATCACAAAAAACCTGGAGGAAATAGGGGCGACTTCATATTCTCGATTTTCAATGATAGATCATATTGTATTTACTTCAGAACTAAGCGACGAATATTTTACGGGTACCGAACGTGTTGAAAACCCTTTTTATATCGGTAGTTTTTTAAGTGAAACTTCTGATCACTTTCCAGTTTGGGTTCGTTTTGAATTTGGAATGACCGTTTCAAATGAAACGGAAACAGAAGATTTTGCTACTGAAATCCGTCTTGATCAAAATTATCCAAATCCATTTAATCCAAGCACAACCATTAGCTACAACTTAGCTGAAAACAGCACCGTTTCTCTTGCGGTATATGACTTAATGGGACGAAAAGTAGCAACACTTGTAAATGGCAAACAATCAGCTGGAGAACAATCAATTAATTTTGATGCCTCTAACTTAGCTAGTGGAGTTTATATCTACCGATTAAGTACAGGAAATCAACTTCTTACCAAAAAAATGATCTTATTGAAGTAAGTTAGTTTTTAATAAAAGTATCAAAAGGGATTGAACTAGATTTCAATCCCTTTTTTTTGGTTCAATAGAGTTTTTGTCTCGTTTTGTAGCTTTGCTACGCAATAAATCAAGGAGGCTCTTCCTCTAATAGCAAATGAGGCATAGCCTCTAAAGAAGGTTCTGCAGCGGAGCTACGGAACCAAAGCTAAAGTTCCGCAACGGAATTCTACCTAAATCAGATAATAGAATTAGCTGATTTTGATATAAACTCTTTTGAACTTAGGAAACTAAAAATTTACGACTAACCCGATTGATGGAAGTACATTCGCAGAATTCTCCAAATTTACCTGAACCAGTTCTCTTGGAGTAATCACATCGCCCGATTCTGTTCTATTAAGTCCATATTGAGGCACTTGTGGATTTTCCTGAGCAAGAATATTCTGAATTTCAAGAAATAGATCGATACTTAATTTGTTAAAACTCCATTTTTTATCAACTCTTAAGTCTAGCTGACTATAAGCATCAAGCCTATCATCACCTAGTCGTGAAAAGTCAAATATTTCAGCAGGATAATTATTCAAAGTGGCATCAAGATCAACAGGAGTGAACGGGGTTCTACCTAAGTATCGGTATCGGGCACTGATTTCCCAATTACGTGGTAATTTGTATCCACCAAGTAATGAGATTAACACATTATTATCCCAAAGGGAGGGTCTAAAAACGCCGTCTAAACCTGAGAATTCACTTTTATAGAAAGTGAATGCTGCAATCCCATAAATTTGGCCATTAAATTTTTGTTGAAATAGAATTTCTGTCCCATAAGTTCTTCCTTCGCCAGAACTAGCAACTGGTTCACTACCAAGCACCTCAAAGCCGCCTCCTTTATTGGCTAAAGAAACACTATCTCTTAAGCTTGAAGGATAATCGGAATACCATTTATAAAACCCTTCAATAGTAAATCTAGAACGTTCATTAATAAGATATTCAACTCCAGCAACCGCATGATCGCTTCGAATATAGTCGCTATTCTTATTAACAAAGCTTCCAGAGCTATTTTGAAAACCAAGTATCGTATAAGGTGGAATTTTATAGTATCGACCTAATGAGGCATTAAGTGTCCATTTTCCATTTTCACTAAGTGTATACGATGCAGATACTCTGGGGCTAAATGTTTTATAAAACTCGTTTCCTGAATCTGTAAATGTGTTCCCGTCGAATCTAAATCCAAATGAAAAATTTAACTTATTATTTAATAAAGCTCCCGAGGATTGACCAAAAAGCCCATATCTAAAGAAATTTATAGATGAATTGAATGCGTTGCTGTTTAGTAAGTCGGTTGTGTTATTCGAATAATTGGCGTTTTGAATAACGATTCCAGCATTATATGTCCAGTTTTCCTGGAATAAAGTAATTTTTGAACGGAGTTTGGTCTCCATTTCTCTTGAATCATTTTTAAAATAAAGACCTTCTTCATTTACATTGTCCTCATATCTGAAAAATCTATTGTTAAGTAAATTATTACTTAATGTTGTTTGCAGTAGATTTTTCGAATCATTGAATCTATGCCTCCAACTAACTCCAACGGTGTTAGTTTCTTGTTTAATAATCGGAACCTGATCTTGAATTGCTTGCTGCTCGGGATCAAATTCATCTAATTCATTAACTTCATAGGTATCAATTGAACCTAATCCAGTAATAAGTATCTCATTATTCGAATCAATTTTATGATTCAGTTTGTATTGATAATCCCAATAATTAGGTAAAATAGGCAATCCTATTATTCCAAATAAAAACTGGAGATAGGAACGCCTTACAGACGCAATTACCGTTGTATTACTTTCTTGTTTATCTCCCTTAAATAAAGGCCCTTCAAGAGTTAGAGCGGATTCGCTAGAACCAAGCCGGAAATTCCCTTGAAATTCTCTAGCATTTCCATTTCTTTGGTCAAACTGAAGTACACCAGAAAGTACATTATCGTACTTTGCATCAAATGAACTTGCTGTTAAAGTCACTCCCTCAAAAAATGAAACATTAAGAAGCCCAACGGGCCCACCTGCACTTCCTTGAGTTGCAAAATGATTGATATTGGGTATTTCGATTCCATCGAGGTAATACACATTTTCATTTGGTGCTCCACCACGAATAATTACATCATTTCGAAACCCACCAACTGAACCTGAAACACCGGGCAAGGTTTGCACTACTTTTGCGATATCGTTATTACCACCTGGGTAAGCAGTAATTTCCTCTTGATTTAATTTCTGTATTGATAATGGAGTTGTACTCTCTTTTATAAATGGGTTTGGAGTAACAACAACCTCATCCAGTTCTGTATTCTCAGGATTTAACTCAAAATTGATATCGATATTTCCTTCCGACCGAATAACAATATTGAACCTAGTCAAAGACTCATATCCTATATATGAAGCTCTAATATTATACGTTTTAGGAGGGATATTTCGAATTAAATAACGACCTTCGGAATTTGTTGCAGATCCAATAGTTGTTCCTTCCAAAATTACTGTAGCCCCAAGCAAAGTTTCGCCAGTCTTGGAGTCAGTAATGGTACCTGATAATGTTCCAGATTGACCAAATACTAATTGATTTCCCAAAAAAAGAATAAATACTAAAACTATAAAACGATTGGGCATGTGTTTGAATAGGTGTTAAATTTTAATTGAAAATCATAAACTCATCAAAAGGGTTCCATCATAAAACAAAAAGAGAGCGTGATTCATTAAAGAATCTGTTTAAAATTCCCTTATCTTTGTTAAATGAATATCAGACTTCAGCAAATAAACCCTACTATTGGTGATCTTTCCGGCAACAAAGCTTTGATAATAGAAGCAATTCAAGATGCTAATAAAGATCAAATAGACATCCTGATTCTACCGGAGTTAGTAGTATGTGGGTACCCTCCAATGGATTTGATTGAACGAAAAATATTTCGGGAGATGTGTTATTCGGTTAATCATGATATTGTAAATTTAACACAAGAAACGGTTGTTATTTTTGGATCTATAACAGATAATTTGACAGGTGTGGGGCGTGTTTGTTTTAATTCGGCAATTGTAGCTCAACATGGAAAAGAAATAAAACGAGTTCATAAGGCTTTGCTTCCTACATATGATGTTTTTGATGACCTTCGCTATTTTGAGCCTGGAACAGAGTTTGATCCTGTAATCATAAATGGGATTTCTTTTGGGATTACAGTATGTGAAGACATCTGGTTTAATGATAATGAAATTCAGTATCACACTTACTCCACTAATCCAGCAGAAATTCTATCACAAAAAGGAGCTCAGGCAATTATAAATATTTCGGCCTCTCCTTTTACTAAAAGAAAACCGGTTACTCGGGTAGGAATGCTTCAGAAACATGCTCTTGAACTTGGTTTACCTCTTTTTTATGTGAATCAAGTTGGGGCTAATACTGAACTTATTTTTGATGGAGATTCTCTCGCTTTAGACAAAACCGGATTTATAGTAACCCGTGATGAGCGATTTAAATCAACTTTTGTTGATGTTGAGTATGATCCCCAAAATCAGACTTTAGATGCTGGAAAATATGCCGAGTGTGAGCGTACTATCCCAAATCCTATAAAAACTATGTTCGATGGCCTGGTTTTGGGTGTTCGAGATTACCTGAGAAAATCGAAGCTTGGAAACAAAGTTGTTCTTGGGCTAAGCGGAGGAATTGATTCAGCATTAGTTTGTGTGATTGCTAAGGAAGCAGTTGGGGCAGAAAATGTACTGGCTATAACAATGCCGTCAGAGTTTTCAAGTGAGGGCAGTGTTTCTGATTCAGAAATGTTAGCTCAAAATTTAGGAATTGAGCTTAAAGAAATACCCATAAAACCAGTATTTGATTCTTATTTGGAACAGTTAGGGCCACTTTTTGAAGGAACAAAATTTAATGTAGCAGAAGAGAATCTTCAAAGTCGAACTCGTGGTGATTTGCTGATGGCTATTTCAAACAAGTTTGGACACATGTTACTTAATACAGGCAATAAATCAGAAACAGCTGTAGGGTATTGTACCTTATATGGAGATATGGCTGGAGGACTTGGTGTTATTTCGGATCTATACAAAACCGAAGTGTATGATATGTGTCGCTGGTTGAATGAAAAATTCTATCAAAAAGAAATAATACCAAATTCAATTTTGACTAAAGAGCCAAGTGCAGAGTTAAGACCAGATCAAAAAGATTCTGATTCTTTGCCAGACTACGGAACATTGGATGCCATTTTGAAATACTATTTGGAAGATCAATTATCAAGAGAAGAAATCGTTTCAAAAGGATTTAATGAGGCAACAATTGATCAAATACTCCGTCTTGTGGATAGAAGTGAACACAAAAGATATCAATCTGCTCCCGGACTTAAAATCTCGGCAAAAGCATTTGGTATTGGAAGGCGTTGGCCAATCGTTCAACAATGGAGTGGACAAGAAAAATCTTTTACAGAAAACAAAGACTTACTAAATAAAGATAAAGTAAGTTTCTAGATGCTTTTTTACTTGTTTGTTCGTTGCACATTCTAAAAATAGTTGGATTCCTAATTAAAGCTGATAATTATTACATTAATCAAAAAATCAATCTACAGAAATTCATGATCAAGAAGATACTATTTACTGGTCTTACCCTATGTTTTGTAAGCAAAAGTTTACTCTATGCACAGGATTCTACAGTAACTATTAAAGACAAAGAAATGCCATTGCGGTTATTACCCTATGCAAATCCAATGCAAGGTGTTAACAATGATGAGAACCTAACAGATACCCCTGTTCTCGCCGATCTGGATAGTTTTCAGAAAGATATAATCAGCAGAATTTCTGATATATATCGTCTTCACATCATGGCACTAGATGCACAAGTTGATCAAGATGCAATTCAAGCAGAAACTTATATTAATGATGCGGTAACCGCATCTCAAGAGCTTTTAGATAATTATCCAGAAATTCGTAGTGATCGCAGATTTGTTGAATTATCTCGTGCAGTAGTTGGAGAATACCGCAATTTTTATGGAATAACAGATTCTGAAAATGAACCGGAAGGTGAAATCTTTGCTATTCAAGAAGATTTTCTTGAAGATGAGGTTCTCTTATCCGAAGATTTTGAGTTTCCTAGAGATGCTGATATCCAAAAAACTGCAGTACCGTTACTTCAAAACTCTCAAGTAAATCGTCATTTGGTTTATTATACGCTTCGTCGTCCTGAGGTAATGGAAACATGGAGAGAACGAGCTGAGGTTTATAAGCCAATGATGGATCAGATATTCAAAGAAGAAGGTTTGCCCCCTGAACTTGTTTACCTTTCTTTTATTGAAAGTGGGATTAACCCAATGGCAAGAAGTTGGGCAGCAGCCGTTGGAATGTGGCAGTTTATAGCAGCAACTGGAAGAGTTTATGGTTTAGAGATAAACTGGTGGGTAGATGAAAGAAGAGACCCCGAAAAATCGACACGTGCAGCAGCTCGACATTTAAAAGATTTGCATAATATCTGGGGTGATTGGCACCTTGCAATGGCAAATTATAATATTAGTCCAAGGGGATTAAATCGTGCTATTAGCCGTGCAGGTGGCGTAAAAGATTATTGGGCCGCTTATCCATATTTACCACGCGAAACCCGTGGATATGTACCTGGTTTTATAGCAACAACTATGATCAATTTAAGTCCAGAAGAGTTTGGATTTAAAAAGAATTACGGAAGAGAACCTTATTCATATGATTTAGTGGAAGTTGATGGATTGATGCCTCTGGATGAAATGGCAAAAATCATCGGGATTTCTACAGATGAATTAAAAGAATACAATCCTGAGTTACTTAGATGGGCAACACCTCCTGGAAATAAATATCCGCTAAAAATCCCAAAAGGAAAGAAAAACGAATTTTTGGCTTCGTATGATGATATTCCAAAAGAGTCTGCAAATCAAAGCATTACTATGCACACTGTTCGTAGTGGAGAATCAATTGGTTTAATTGCGAGAAAGTATGGAACAACCGTTAGTGGAATTTATGCCAGTAACGATAATCTGTCGAATGTGATTTACCCAGGACAAGTACTTGCCGTTCCATTGCCAGCAGGTAGTGCTTCAAAAATTTCAGCAAATAGACCAACCAATCAACAAAGTGGAACTAATACATCAAGATCTTCATCAAGCTCAAATGTAAGTGTTCCAGCCAATTCAACTAAACTAAGTTACAAGGTTAAAACAGGTGATACGATTGGCCATATTGCAGAATGGTATGATATTAGAGCATGGAATATAAGAACGTGGAATGGCATTGGTAATACCATTCGAGTAGGACAAAACCTGAGTATTTATGTTCCAAATTCACAGAAATCTCATTACGAGCAAGTAAACTCTCTTTCATTTAGAGAAAAACAAAACATTGAAACTCGACAAAAGCGTGGAGAGAATATTTTTCTAGCTTCAGCTACTACCACATCAGAAAATGGTTCAGTAACCTATACCGTTAAAACTAACGACACACTAAGCGAAATTGCAGAATCATTTGGTGTTTCTACTACACAAATTCGTAGACTTAACAACTTGAACGGCTCTCGAATAATTGTAGGTCAATCATTAAAAATTAAGTAATAAATCAATGAGGAAAAGCAGGGTCAAGTATGGGCTAATGTTACTATTAGCTTTATTGGGAATAAGCACAGTCGCTTTTCAAGTAACTGACATCTACTTCCTCATTAAAAAAAACTTTTCAATTTTTAGTAAGGCATACGAAAATGTAGCACTGGAATATGTAGATGAAATTGATCCAGAACTGCTAATGAGAAATGGAATGGAAGCAATGCTTGAAACGCTTGATCCATACACTGTATTTTACAACGAATCACAAAATGAGCAAGCAGAGATTTTCTCTCGAAGCAATTATGCAGGTATTGGAATTGATGCAGGTTTCAGAGACGGCGAAGTAGTAGTAGTTGCCCCAACTGAAGGCGGTCCGGCAGATCAAAAAGGAGTTAGAGCAGGAGATGTCATTATCGCCATTGATGGAGTTTCAACCGAAGGCTTACTTCCTGAAGAAGTACAAAATCTTACTATGGGAGAAATCGGATCAAGCCTTATTCTTTCTATTCAGCGATTTGGACTGGATCAGCCTATTGATTTTGAATTAACAAGAGCAAGTATTGAAACACCAAATGTAACTCATACCACTCATTTAGGTAAAAATGATGAATTTGGTTATGTAAGGTTGGCACAGTTTGGTGTTAATTCAGCAAATGAAATTCGAACTTCCATAGAAGAGCTATCCTCAAAATCTATTTTAGAGGGTTTTGTCCTTGATTTAAGAGATAATCCAGGGGGAATCCTTCAAGAAGCTGTAGCTATTATTGATAAGTTTGTAGAACCTGGAATAGCCGTTGTTGAAACCCGTGGAAGAATTGCAGAATATAATGAGGCTTATGAAACACGAGAGCCGATTTTATTTGACAAGCCAGTTATTGTTTTAATGAACGGAGGAAGTGCAAGTGCTTCAGAAGTCGTAGCCGGCGCACTTCAGGATTTAGACAGAGCTGTAATTTTGGGAGAGACAAGCTTTGGTAAAGGGTTGGTGCAAATTGTAAAACCCATGCCTTACAATACATCAATGAAGATTACTATTTCAAGATATTATACACCAAGCGGTAGAAGTATTCAGTCTCTCGCATATACACACCAAGGTAGAAATACATCAATATCGAGAGGAGAAATTGCAAACAGAATATTCAAAACCCGTAACGGTCGGGATGTTAAAGAGGGTAGAGGTATTGAGCCTGATGTTATTAATTCTACACCAATCCCAGGTTTGCTAGAGATTTCTCTTTTTCAGTCAGGCAGTTATTTCGACTTTGCCACCCAATTCGAATCACAATATCCAAATTTTGATGCCGAAGAACTTCCCGAGAATGTATTTCAAGATTTTCTGACATTTTTAAATGAAACGGAATTTGACTACCAAACCGATTCTGAATTATTGCTCAACGAACTTGAAGGAAAACAAAATAGTGTAGAAATTAAAGCTCACATTGAGTCGATTAAAGAGCTTATTCGGATGGAAAAAAAGCAAGACTTTGAAAAAAGTGAAGCTGAAATCAAAGAAACACTATATCTTGAATTAATTACTCGATATAAAGGACAGAAGTCAAAAACAGACGCAGCTCTTCGTTTTGATGATCAACTGGAAGAAGCAATTCTCTTGTTGGCTAATTCGAATCAAATTTCTTCTATTTTAGACGGTCGGGAATAATGCTCCCAAAAGCCGATCTACATATTCATACAAAATGTTCTGATGGAAGGCTTTTACCCGAACAAGCGGTAGAGGTAGCTCATAAAAGGAAACTATCTGCGCTTTCAATCACAGATCACGACACTTTTGATGGATATTTTGAATCCTTAGATAAAGCCAATGAACTTGGGATTGAATTAATCCCAGGAGTAGAAATAACCAGTTCATTCAAAAATATAGAAGCTCATATTCTAGCGTATTATTTTGATGTATCGACTACTTTTTTTTCCGATTTCCTCAAATCTCAAAGGGTAGCACGGCGAAGTAGAATAAAGGGCATTATCAAAACCCTTAAAGGAAAAGGATTGGATGTTGACTACGATGAGGTTAGAGCTGAAGCAAATGGTGCTAATATCGGGCGACCTCATGTAGCAAAAGTTTTAGTTAGCAAAGGTTATGCACGAAATCATAATGATGCGTTTATTCGTCACTTAAGTACCGAGCGCCTTGGTGAAATAGAAAATAATTACCCCGATTATAAAGAAGTAATAGAAATAATTAGAAGTATTGGTGGTGCATCAATACTTGCACATCCTGGCAGACATTACTCATTAACAGAAATAAACGAGTTTATTGAAGCGGGGATAGATGGCTTGGAATGCATCCATCCTAGTCATAATTTTGACCTACAAAAGAAATACACAAAAATTGTTGAACAGCATTCACTTCTTTTAACAGGGGGAAGTGATTATCATGGCGGAATAGAAATGGCGGAGCGACATCTAGGAGTAGTTTGTGTTGCAACAAAACATACCGAAAAGATGAAAAGAATGACGGATCAACGGAAACAACTGGTAGAAATTAAAAGTTAGTATGGCAATAACAATTGTAGATGGAAAAACAATGGTAAGTGGAGCAAAAGTAGGAATTGTAGTTTCAAGGTGGAATTCCAGTATTACTGAAAAAATGCTTGAAGGTGCGCTCAAAGTTTTAAACGGTAATGGAATTAAAGACGATAATATTCTCATAGTTCGTTGCCCCGGTTCATTCGAAATCCCACTTACTGCGCAACATATTCTCGAAGAAAAAGAAGTTGATGGTGTTATTGCTTTAGGTGTTGTAATCCGTGGAGGCACTCCTCACTTCGAATATGTATGTGATGCTGTTACTCAAGGGGTTCTAAACCTTAATCTAAACTACCAAAAACCAGTAGCTTTCGGAGTTCTAACTACCGATGATGTTAAACAAGCCATCGATCGGGCCGGTGAGAAAGGAAACAAAGGTGGTGAGGCAGCGTTAGCTCTACTCGAAATGATCGATATAAAACGAAAGTTATCTAACAAATAAGCATACTTTTCCTTGATTTAGGAGGAGTAAAGCTCTAATTTTGGGAGCTTGAAAATCAGCCCAAAAAAGCCCCTTGAAAGAGCTTACTCTAACAAATACAACTCAAAGTGCCGAAGACAAGGACAACCAATTTCTTTTAAAAGAAAATGGTGAAATCCCTGAACATATTGCCATTATTATGGATGGGAATGGAAGATGGGCGAAAAGTAAAGGTAGTATAAGGTTACATGGACATAAAGTTGGAGTTGATTCAGTACGTGATATAACGGAAGCTTGTGCCCAGTTGGGTGTACAATATCTTACATTATATGCTTTTTCTACTGAAAACTGGGGACGCCCTAGTGCAGAGGTACGTGGTTTGATGAGAATTTTGGTTTCTTCACTTAGAAAAGAAGCAAATAATCTCCACAAGAATAATATCCAGTTAGTTACCATAGGTCAGATGGATAGATTTCCGCAGGATTGCCAAGTTCAGCTGCAAGAAGCCATTGACTTAACCAAAGAAAATACAAGATTGCAACTTTGTCTGGCTCTTAGCTACTCAGGTAGATGGGACATCACAGAGGCGGTAAAAAAAATATCGGAGCATGTAAAAGAAGGTAGATTAGATCCGGAACTTATAAACGATCAAATGATAAGCGATCACCTTTCTACTGCAAATGTTCCTGACCCAGATCTTATTATTAGAACAAGTGGGGAATATCGAATTAGTAATTTTTTACTTTGGCAGCTCGCTTATTCAGAATTATACATTACTCAACAATATTGGCCTGATTTTCGACGTAATGAGCTTTATAAAGCAATTGCATCGTATCAGAAACGGGATAGGAGATTTGGAAAAGTAGAATTATCCAAAGACGAAAACGACACTAGCTCCCGTTTACACAAAAAATGAAAAATCAATCTTTGGCTAAATTACACGTGTTCACATTGTCGAAACGAATTTTATTTACCTTCCTTTTCTTATTAAGTACGGGCATCTTTTCAGAAGAATTAAAAGCTCAAGATTTCCAGATTACAGATCCAACCCTCGAAATTCCTCAAGAATATACTGTACTAGGCTTAGAAGTTAGAGGTAATGAATTTACTAGAGAGCAATTTATTATTAATGCTAGTTCTTTAAATGAAGGTACAACCATAACTTACCCTGGTACCGATATTTCGGAGGCTATTAAGCGATTATACCGAGTAGGACTTTTCTCTGATGTGAAAGTATTTGTAACAGAAAAAACACTAACGGGAATCAGACTTGTAATTGAGGTTACTGAGCAACCTAGAATGTATGAATACAAGATTGAAGGAGTAAAGCGTTCGGAACGAAGAGACTTAAAAAAAGAAATAACTTTACTTGCCGGTATTGCAATAACTGAGGCTAACATTGCTCAAGCTAAAAACAAGATTTATAAATTCTACAAAGATAAAGGGCTTTGGTTTACTGAGGTAGAAGTTAAAACCGAGCCTTCTGAGGTTGAAAACCGTTCTAATCTTATCTTTATGGTTAAGCGCGGAAAAAAGCTGGAAGTAAAAGATATCCAGTTTAGTGGAGCAGAAGCGTTTTCTGATCGTAAATTGAGAAAGAAGATTAAACCTCTTAAAGAAGACGCTTGGTGGAAATTTCTTTCAAAAAAGACGTTTAAAGAAGAAGACTTTGAAGAGGGAAAAGAAAAAGTACTCTCGTTTTATAGAAACAATGGATATTCTGATGTTCGAATTATTTCAGATTCAGTTTGGGTATTTGATTATGCAGGAGATAAAAGAGGAATTAAAGTAAGAGTGAATATCGAAGAAGGTCCTCAATACAAAATTCGTAATGTTACTTGGGATGGCAACACAGTTTACACAGATGAGCAGCTTTCGCTTTCTTTAGGTTTTGAAAAAGGGGATGTATTTAATGAAGAGAAGTATCAACAAAATGTTGAATTCAATCAGAGTTCTACTGATATAAACAGTTTATATCAAAATATTGGGTATTTGTTTTTTCAAGCAGTTCCAACAATAACAAAGGTTGGTGAAGATTCATTAGACATCCATTTCGATTTGTATGAAGATGAGGTTGCTACTATTAGAAACGTTTCCTTTTCTGGAAATACCAACACTCACGATGATGTTGTCCGAAGAACATTGAGAACTGTGCCGGGTAATACATTTAGTAGAGATGCAATTGTTCGTTCAATTCGAGAACTAAGTACCTTGGGTTATTTCGACCCTCAAAATATTACTCCAGATTATGTTCCTCAATACCAAACAAAAGAAGTAGATATTACCTTCGACTTGGACGAATCTCAAAGTACAAGTAACTTCGAATTTTCTGGTGGATATGGTGGTCAAACAATTGGAGCGATTATTTCAGCTCGACTCAATTTTAACAATTTTTCTCTTAAAAGAGCATTAGAAGGCGATTTCACTCCGTTTCCTTCTGGCGATGGTCAAACACTATCACTCGGAGTACAAGTTACAGGAACTGGATACCAGAGTTATAGTTTTGGATTTATTGAGCCTTGGTTGAATGGAAAACCAACTTCACTAGGTGTAAACTTATCCTATAATTACATTCGATATAGAAATTCTGATGCTCGAAATAAACTCTTTTCAGCAAGTGTTTCTTTGGGTAAAAGATTAAAATGGCCAGATGATTATTTCTCTACTCGTTCTATCGTTAGTTATCAGCTCTATGACGTAGTAGAAGGATTTACAACAGGATTAGCTGAAGGAACTTCTAGTATTATTTCATTTAAACAGGTATTAGAAAGAAATTCTTTAGATAATTTCATTTCACCAAATTCTGGTTCTAAATTAAGCCTGTCAGGTGAAATTGCACCACCATTACCAGGATTTTCTGAATTCTATAAAATTAAGACAGAATTCCAGCATCATGTACCTGTTGTTGGTAAACTAGTTCTTACTAGTCAGGCCGATTATGGATTTATTGGGTATCTGACAAATAGTAAAAGAAGTGATTTTCAGAAGTTTCTTGTTGGTGGAACTCAACTACAACAGCGCCAAAGCTTCTTATACGATAATATTGATTTGAGAGGATACCCAGGTGGGTTAAATGAAAGTATAGCACCAGTGGTAAATGGTAACCAGGTTGGAGGAAGACTTTACGCTAAATACACCCTTGAAATGAGATATCCTGCAGTTAGCACAGAGCAATTGCAACTTATACCATATGTGTTCTTTGATGCAGGCAATTCTTATGCAGATTTTTCCGACTTTGATCCTTTCAATCTGAAAAGATCGGTTGGTTTTGGAACACGTTTGTTCTTGCCTATTCTTGGACTTGTTGATTTAAGTTATGGATACAGATTGGATGGCGTTGAAGGCACTTCAGTGATTCCAGGTCAATGGGAATTCTTATTTAACATAGGAGCACCATTCTAATGAAAAAGTACATACAACTTTTTTTTCTAATTACTTTTATTAGTAATTCTTCGATTATAGTTGCTCAGGACCAGAAAATAGGATTTTTTGAATCAGAAGTAATTCTTGCTCAAATTCCTGAGTATAATGGGATCGAACAAAGGTTACAGTTGTTAAGTGATGGTTGGAATCAAGAGCTTCAAGAGCTGGATGAAGAGATAAATTCACTTGAAGAAGATTACAAGGCTAAAGAAATTCTTTATACGGAAGAAATTCGGGAACAAAAAAGAAATGAAATTAAACAAAAGAAACAGGCTAGAGATACGTTTCTAAATCAGAAATTTGGTCCAAATGGTGAATATTTTCAAAATCAAAGGGATTTATTGGAACCTATTCAACGCCAAATATTCACAGCGTTACGAACAGTAGCTCAAAAACAAGGATATGATTACGTTTTCGATAGATCAGGTGATATCTATATGGTTTATGCCAGAGGAGAATGGAATCTAAACGAAGCTATTTTACTTGAACTTGGAATAGAAGTAGAATAAGAAATTTTAATAAAAAGACGGTACTTTCCGTACAACCAAATAAAACTATGAAAAAGTATTTTTTAGTAGTTCTTCTAACTGCATTTTTCTCTATCGCAACATTTGCTCAGGTAAATATTGGATATATGAATCCATCTCAGGTTCTTTCCGAATTAGAGGAAGTTGCAACGATAGAACAACAAATTGAAACATTAATTGAGACTAGAGATCAGGATTTGATTGCTAAATCTACTCAGCTTCAACAAGATCTTGCAACCTATGAAGAAGGCAAAGCAGTTCTTTCTGCTGAAGCTCGAGCTAATAAAGAGCAAGAGTTTTTAAATAGAAATAATGAGTTAGAACAAGAAAGAGAGACGTATCTAAATGAGATAAGACAAAAAAGATCTCAGATGATGACTCCTGTTCTACAAAAAATGGATGAAGCTATCAAATCGATTGCTTTAGAAATGAACTTAGATTTAGTACTAAATGAAGTAACTTCTTACGGAGATGCTATCATATTTTACTCAAACGAAGAAAAATTAAATATAACATCGCAAGTAGTTGCGAAACTAAAGGCAGAATAAAGTAATAGGAATTTAACTTATGAAAGAAAAAATGATACTACGAACTAATATATTTTTGATAGCCACTTTATTGGTAATTGGGTTAAGCAACAATGCTCATGCTCAGTCAGATGAGGCTAAAATAGGATATGTAAATCCTCAAGCTATTCTTGCTAGTATGCCAGAAATGAAGGCAGTACAACAACGTCTTCAAAATTTCACTGCACGTAAACAACAAGAGCTTACCACTAAAGAAAATGCATTTCAGGCACAAGTAACTGCCTACCAACAAAAAATTGGAGTTATTTCTGCAGAAGCACAACGCCAAGAAGAGGAAAGACTTGGTCTGTTACAAAATGAGCTAGTTCAAGCACAACAAACCGCTGAGCAAGAACTACAAAATAAAAGAAACGAATTGCTTGGCCCACTTTTAGAACAAATTGGAACCGCCATCGATAATGTGGCTGAAAATATGGGATTGATTTATGTTTTAAATACCACTACCAGTACAGGTGATTTGGTGATTCTTTATGCTTCTGAAGAATATCAGGCTAAGTATGATATTACAGAAAAGGTGATGGAACAACTTGGAATGTTCTAACCAATTATAAATTATTTAATTAGTTAAAGGTCGAAAGTTTACTTTCGACCTTTTTTATTTTACGTTCTTTTTTCTGTTTTTTATGTAGTCTTCAAATATATATCCACCTAGATTATCTAACGAAGCAAAATAAGCTTTTCCTTTGTTTGCTTCAGTCATTTCCCGAACAAAGCTTTGCAAATATGGATCGCTTGCAATCATAAACGTTGTAATGCTAATTTTATCCCTTCTACATTTCACAGCTTCGTCTAGTACTTTATTTACAATCTTTCGATCTAATCCGAAACTATTTTTATAGAGCTTACCGTTTTCAATCATACATGATGGTTTCCCATCCGTAATCATAAATATTTGTTTATTGGCATATTTTTTTCGTTGTAAAATATGGCGAGCTACTTCTAAACCTTGCTTTGTATTCGTGTGATAAGGCCCCACTTTTAGATATGGAAGATCTTCTACAGTAATTTGCCACGCTTCATTTCCAAAAGCTACGATATCTAGGGAGTCTTTAGCATAACTTGTCATAATCAATTCAGAAAGCGCCATAGCTACTTTCTTAGCTGGAGTGATTCTATCTTCCCCATATAAAATCATAGAATGACTTAAATCTATTAATAGAACGGTAGCAACTGAAGTATGATGATCAGTTTCATAAACTTCCAAGTCGTCCTCCTGTAGATCAAAATTTTCTAAACTACTATGATGAAGCATATTAAGCATGGTATTAACGCTGTCGATTTGACCAATATCATCATTCTTACTCCACCTTCTGGTCTCAGGTTGTCGTTCTGTACCTTTGCCAGAGTATTGAGTTTTATGACTTCCAAAACTTCCTTTTTCAAGATTTTTAAATACTTCCTCTAATGACTTTTTTCTTAGACTACGCTCCGTTTTTTTAGTAATCGTTAATGGACCATCTTGTGTCCCGTCTTTAATATATCCACGTTCTTTTAACTCATCTATAAAATCTCCTATAGAATAATCACCCTTAAAATTTTCAGTAATTCCATATTCCTTATCTAGCTCAGTTAACCAACGGATCGCTTGAGAAACATCGCCACTTGAAATGGTTAGTAATTGTTGGAATAAATCCCAAAGCGTTTCAAAAGGTTGAGTTCCCTTTTTTGCATTAAGACGTTCATTCCATTCGAAATATTTAAAATTCATGAGTCTTGTTTTGTATAAGAGAATATAACTTTCATTAAAACAGTTCCATAAAATTTGATTTGAAAATCTATATTTTAAGATATGAGAAGATTAGAATTTGAAAAAAAATTATGGGGTGAAGGTTTCTCGAGAATCATGGGGATTGATGAAGTTGGAAGAGGTTGCCTAGCGGGACCCGTTGTTGCAGCTGGAGTAATATTTGAGCCTGGAACATATATTGAGGACATCAGAGATAGTAAAAAGATTTCACCAAATAAAAGAATTACTCTTGCTAAAGAGATTAAAGAGAAGGCACTTTTTTGGACTATAAAAGAAAGTGCTATCGAAGAAATAGATCGATTGAATATCCTATGGGCATCACTTGCTACCATGCAAAAGTGTGTTGAGGAAACAGGTGCTAAACCTGATTATTTACTAGTTGATGGGAATAGATATTTATCCTCTCTAATTCCTTATACCTGTTTGATAAAAGGTGATGACAGATCGATGACTATTGGGGCGGCCTCAATTATAGCTAAGGTATATCGAGATGATTTGATGTCTAAACTTGGCAATAAGCATCCAGAGTTTGGTTGGAATACAAATGTAGGATATCCCACACCACTACATAAACGAGCAATTAAAGAATTTGGGAAAACCAAATATCATAGAAACAGCTTTAAGCTTGGAACAGATAAAATATATTCTAAGAATTAGCGATAGATACTAAATTCTCGTTTATGAAAATCCATATTTAAACAGAGCGCAAGCATGAATGTGTTCGTCAAAAAAGCAGACCCTCCATAGCTAACAAAAGTGAGAGGAATACCAATTACTGGTAACAATGCGGTTGCACTTCCAACATTGATAAAAAAGTGAATGAAGAACACAGCAGTTACACTTACAGTTACTAATTGAGCAAATGGGTGTTTATGATTTCCTGCCATTCGTAACAATCGTATAAACAAAAATCCGAAGGTAAATACGACAAGTCCTGCACCAAGGAATCCAAATTCCTCTCCAATTACACAAAATACAAAATCAGTCCATTGTTCAGGTAAAAAACGAAGTTGAGTTTGAGTTCCTTCAAGGAAACCTTTACCTGTAAAACCTCCAGAGCCAATAGCCGTTTTGGCTTGAATTACATTCCATCCTGCACCGGTAGGGTCATAAGCAGGATTTGTAAATGCAGTAATTCGTGCAATTTGATGAGGTTGTAGTACACTACTTAAGGCAAGTTGTACACCAAGTACGGTAAGAATTCCTGTAACAAAAGATGTAATTGTAAGCCATGTTCTTCTTTGAATAAAGAAAATTATACCTGTTAATAAAAGAGCAGATACTAACCCAAATTGCCAACCCAAAACTGTTAAGTAAAGAATTATCGCCGGAGAAATAATAAAAAGAGATACACCATAAGGCAGACCTGACCAAAAAAGCATTACTGGAATGAGAGCAAGAAATATTATCGCTGTTCCAAAGTCATTTTGAAGAATCACTAACGCAGTTGGAAATAAAATTATCAAAACAGATATAAGAGCATAACGAATATTCTCAGCGGAGATATTTCTTCGGCTGGTAAGGTAATTTGCGACCGCTAAAATTGTAGCAATTTTCATAAACTCACTACTTTGAAAACCAAAAGGCCCAATTCTGAACCAACTTTTTGCGCCATTTATCTCAGTCCCGAAAAATAAAGTGAGAATCATTAGTAAAATCCCCAAAAAATAAAATACAAAGGAGAGCTGCAGAAAAGTTCGAGGAGATACAAACTGAACAGCAATAAGTATCAAAATAGATAAGACTACAAAACCTAATTGCTTGAAGAAATTGGCTTGTATGTAATCGGGTAGAAATTCTGAAACAGGACCCTGAGTGGCACTATAAATGGCAGTTAAACCAATTACAGTTAGTACAACCCAAGCAAAGGTAACCGACCAATTAAAATCTCTCAGGTTATTCATTCGGAGACTCCTTGAGATCGGTCTTCTTTCGGAACCCAATTCATAACATAATTATAAGTATAGGGGCGTTTTATTTCTCCCGTGAGGTATTTTTCCAATATCAATGAAGCAATTGGAGCTGCAGATGTGGACGCAAAACCTGCATTTTCTAGAAATACAGTTACTACAATCTCTGGATTATCATAAGGTGCAAAGGAAGTAAACCAACCATGGCTAAATCCATGGGGGTTCTCAGCGGTGCCTGTTTTCCCAGCAATATCAATTAGTTCTGTTTTGGCATAAAAGCGTCCACTTCCTTCTTGAACTACTCCTCTCATTCCTCTTTTTACAATTCCCAAATATTCAGGTTTTACCCAATCAATTTTTTCATACACCAAAGGTGTGTTTAAAACTGAACCATCTTGATGTTGTATAGATTTCACTAAATGGGGTTGAATTTTGAACCCTCCATTAGCAATTGAACTAGTCATTTGTGCAACCTGAAGCGGTGAAACTGAAATTACACCTTGTCCAATACCAAGATTAATTAAATCGCCAAGCCCCCATTTTCGAACTCCAAAACGTCGGTCCATATAACTACTATCAGGAATAATTCCAGAAGTAGCACTTGGTAGATCAATCTCATTTGGAACACCTAGCCCAAAATCATTTACTAGTTTGCTCCATGTATTTAGATCTCCTTGGGAAGAAATTCTATCCATTAGTGCATAGAAATAAGTATTACTTGAATAAGTAATCGCTTTTTCAAGATTATAATCTCCAAGAGGAGCTATATCTCTGTACAATCTTCCCCTTCGATATCCACCAGTATTTTTGATAATCGTTTCTGGATTAACATAGCCAAGGTGAAGGCCAATTATTCCCATTAATGGTTTAAACGTTGAACCAGGTGGTTGCCTACTCGAAATGGCTCTATTGTACAGGGGGCGAGTAGTATCGGAATTAATATCAGCCCAATACTCTCTATCTAATCTGCCCGCTAGTCTATTAACATCATAATGAGGCGAACTTACCAGAGATAGTATTTCTCCGGTACTGGGTTTCATTGCTACAACCGCTCCTATTTTCCCTTGCATCAAAACTTCCACAAAAGACTGTAGTTCAGCGTCAATAGTAGAAATTAAATTAGCTCCTTGCGTTGGATTTTGGGGAGACCTTTCACCCTCGTAATTCCCTAGCGATTGTCCGTACGCATTAACTTTTAAGAACTCAACCCCTAAATCTCCTCTAAGAGCATCTTCATAAATCATTTCAAGTCCACTTTTACCAATTTTATCGCCAAGTCTTAAATCGTCAGATTCTTCATAGTCTCTTCGATCGGCTTCTCTCAAATAACCAAAAATGTGAGAGGCTATCATATTGGTTGGATAATGCCTTTTACTTTCAATTTGATGTCCAATTCCAGGTAGTTGCCAAATATTTTCTTGTATCAAAGAAAAGGTTTCAAAATTTACGTCTGTAATAAGAGGGGATGTTCTATACCAAGAGTACCTTTGAGCTTCATTTATCCTTTCAGTTAAAGCACTATCTTCAACCTCTAAGAGGTTTGCAAGTAATGGGATTTTCTTTTTATCAAAGTTAGCGGGCGTAACTGTAATCGAGAAGATAGGTTCATTATCAACGATGAGTAATCCATTCCTATCATATACTAAACCTCTGGCTGGGCTTACATATTCTTGACGGATTGAGTTTTCTTCGCCAAGGCTAGCATAGGTTTCATACTTTACGATTTGCAGAAAGAAAATTCTACCCATAACGATTAAACAAAGTCCTACCATAATCACTTGCAAAGAGCGAATAGAAGTGCGAATTCTATTGGTTTGATTTTTGTACATCGTTACTTAACTCGAAATATATATATTAGCGATCCAACAACTGCTGTATAAATAGCATTACCAAAAGTTGATAAAATGGGAGAGTAGTTATAAGCATATGCATCAAAGAAACTACTTAAACCAATAAAAATTATGTTATGCACTAATGCAGCTAAAAATATAAAGATAAAAATTTGCCAAACGAGTAATTGAACTTCAGAACGTCGTTTTACAAAACTATAAAATAGAAAAACAAGCAGTGTCTTTGAAAACATGAACATTCCCCAAAAATCGAATAAAGCATCCTGAAAAAGACCCAATAGCGCTGCAATTAATAGTAATTTAGGGCGATCATACTTTGCTACAAGCCACAATAAGTAGAAAGTGACGGGATCGGCAGTTGTTCCAAAAACTTCTAAATGCTGAAAGAATAGTATTTGAGAAATCCCAAAGATGATGCCTAACCCAAAATCTTTTAGCAGCTCTGCGTTCATCGGAATAACTCGTTATAATTTTGTTTCAAATTTTGGATTGAAGTATCGGCTTCAAATGTAATCACAAACCCTTCTGCAATATCAAAAAGTGAAGCATAAGGTTTTAAGAAAATCCGTTGAGTATCTTTACCAGATTCTTCTTCAGTTCTTAGAACGTATCCAATTGGAATTCCACCAGGAAACTCATTCCCAAATCCAGAAGTTTCAATTACAAATCCGGAATCAACTTCAATCGTTTTAGGAACAAAATCCATAACCAATTCAGACATGTTTTCTCCAGTCCAACTCACTATACCGGTAGAACGTGTTTCCAGAACTCTTGCACTTACTCTAAATAAATTATTGTAATAAGGCATTACTTGTGAGTAATAACCACTTGTAAGCACAACTTTTCCAATCAAACCGTCTGAGGTAACTACAGGCATTCCTACTTCTATTTCATCTTTGAAACCCGCATCAATGGTAAAGTTGTTATTTAACCCAGTAAGTTCTTTATAAACAAAAGTAATTGGTTTAAGACTAAACTGGCTTTCTTCTTGATAATCCAAAAGCTCTCTAAGCGCCTTATTCTCTTGCTCAATAGATCGTAACCGGCTCAACTCATCCTGAAGAAGAATATTCTGGCGTTGTAAATAGGTATTGGTATTTAATGCCTGGCGATACACACGTACGCTTGAAAGAGGCTCTTCAAGCAAACTAACAACAGTAATAGAGAGTTGACGAAGCGAATTTATTCCACCTTGATGACGATTTACAGCAATAGATAGTGCACAAACAAGGAGAAGGGCAGTTATTATATAATCTGTAGCATTTTCAACTTTAAAGACTCGAAATCGCATTCAAATCAATTCCAATTAGTCTATTACAGGACGATAATATTCTAGATTTTCCAGAATTGCACCAGTTCCACGTACTACTGCTGTCAATGGATCTTCAGCAATATGTACAGGTAGATCGGTAGTTTCCATAATTAACTTGTCAAGATTTTTGAGAAGAGCCCCACCACCTGTAAGCATAATTCCTCGGTCTAAGATATCAGCAGACAATTCTGGAGGAGTTTGCTCCAAGGATTTAGTAATCGATTCTACTATAGTATTAATAGATTCAGCCATAGCTTCACGGGCATCTTTAGATGTAATATGGCGTGTTCTAGGAACACCATTTACCAAATCACGACCTTTTGTAATCATTTCAAGTTCTTCATCAAGTGGTGCAGCAGAACCAATTTCACACTTAATTTTTTCGGCAGTTCGTTCACCGATCAAAAGATTGTGGTTTCTTCTAAAATAATTGATGATATCATCATTCAGCTCATCACCACCTAAACGTACGGATTGAGCGTATACAATTCCAGAGAGTGCTATTACTGCAATTTCAGTTGTTCCTCCACCAATATCCACAATCATATTTCCAACGGGCTCATGAACATCCAAACCAATTCCTATTGCAGCAGCCATTGGTTCATCAACTAAATGAACTTCTTTTGCTCCTGCATGTTCAGCACTATCTTTTACGGCTCTTCTTTCTACTTCAGTAATACCACTTGGTACACAAATAACCATTACACGAGTAGTAGAGTACCATTTTTTTTTCACCTTATTTATCATGCCTTTTATCATCTGTTCGGCAACTTCAAAATCAGCAATCACGCCATCTCTTAATGGTCGAACAGTTCTGATTTTTCGGTGAGTTTTTTCATGCATTAATCTTGCTTCATGCCCGGTTGCAACTGGAATATTTTGTAGATTGAGCGCAACGATAGATGGTTCATTTAAAACGATTCCTTCACCGCGCGAATAAATCAAAGTATTCGCTGTTCCTAAATCAATAGCAATATCTGTATATAGAAAATCAAAAAGACCCTTTTTTGGGGGTGTTTTAGATGATTTAGGCGATGGAATTCCAAACCTGTCGGACATTTTATGTTGTTATGAAGTTCAAATTAGTGCTGAAAAATTTTGGATGGAAAATACAATATTGAGACTCTATTTGCGAATCAATAAATAATCAAAAAATTAATGCTTAAAATGGCGTTTTCCAGTAAAAATCATAGTCATATTAAATTCATTAGCTTTTTCGATTACTTCCTCATCTCGAATACTACCACCTGGTTGAATTATAGCAGTGGCTCCAACTTCAGCCGCAGCTTCAATTCCATCTGAAAAAGGGAAAAATGCATCTGAGGCTATTGCAGACCCCTCAAGATTTAATTTTTCTTTTTTTGCTTTAGCAACAGCAATTTCAGATGAATCAACCCTGCTAGTTTGGCCAGAACCAATCCCTAAAGTTTTTCCGTTTTTAGCATATACAATAGCATTCGATTTTACATGTCGAACAACTTTCCAGGCAAAAATTAAATCCCCCATTTCTTCAGATGTAGGTTTACGTTTTGTAACCACTTTAAACTCATTTTCATCAGAAGGTTCCAGATCAGTATCTTGTTTTAGTAGACCTCCAAATATTGATCTAAACGCAAAGCTAGATTCTACAGTAAGTCTTTTTCTAATACGAATTAGTCTACGGTTCTTTTTTTGGATTAGAAGTTCTTTGGCATCATTTGAAAAAGAAGGTGCAATGATGATCTCTGTAAAAATAGAATCGATTGATTGAGCTGTTTCTAAATCTAATTCTTTATTTACTATAACGATTCCTCCAAAAGGGGATACGGTATCGGTGCTAAACGCTTTTTTATAAGCTTCATTTAAAGATTTTCCAACGCCAACTCCACACGGAATAGTATGCTTAATAATAGCACACGCAGGGTACCCATCTTCAAAATCAGATATAATATTCAAGGCAGAGTCAACATCAAGATAGTTATTATAACTTAATTGCTTACCGTGGAAGCAATCAATTATATCCTGTTGATTTCCGTAAACAGCAGCCTTTTGATGTGGGTTTTCACCGTATCTTAATTCCTGAGAAAGTGGTAAAGAAATATTGAATTGTGAAGCAGGTTCTTCATCAATAATACTACTAAAATAATTTGATATCGCTGAATCGTAATCAGCGGTATGTGAAAAAGCGTCTTTGGCTAATTTTTTTCTTGTTTCAAAACTAATTCCATTTCCCTCATTAAATTCTTCAATAAACTTATGGTATTGATTAGGAGATGATAGAACACAAACATGTGCAAAGTTTTTTGCAGAAGCTCGAATCATTGTAGGCCCACCAATATCAATAAACTCGGTTGCAGTGGCTGGCGTAATATCTGGTTTTGAAATTGTATCTTTAAAAGGATATAGATTAACTACAACCAGCTCAATTGGAGTAATTCCAAGACGGTTGAGCTCATCCAGATCAGGGTTATGACTAGTTCTGGCTAAGATACCACCATGTACCATAGGATGAAGTGTTTTTACGCGACCATCTAAACACTCAGGAAATCCAGTAATTTCCGAAACATCTTTTACATTAATACCGGCATCGGAGATCACTTTAGCAGTTCCTCCCGTAGAAATAATTTCAACCCCAGAGTTATTTAATGCCTTTGCTAAATCAAGTACATGAGTTTTATCCGAAACAGAAAGTAAAGCTCTTTTAATTTGAATTGGGTTTTTAGGAAGTGAAGAAAGAGGTTTTAAAGACATTATTTACTAAATGTGGTTAAGTACTTTGATATTACTCTTGGATAGAGGATGTGCTCTTGCTCAAGCACTCTTTTCGCAAGTTTTTCAGGGGCATCATTTTTATAAACGGGTACTTTTATCTGATCTAAAATAGGGCCTTTATCATATTCTTCAGAAACAATATGAACCGAACAACCAGATTCTGTATCTCCAGATTCTAGTACAGCATTATGAACATTCATTCCATAAAATCCTTTTCCACCATATTTAGGTAAAAGTGAGGGATGAATATTTAAAATTCTATTTTTATAATTTTGTATTACCAAAGTCGGAATTTTTCTTAAATACCCAGCTAATATGATTAAATCGGTATCCCAATTATCCAACTGACGCAGAAGGGTCTTAGAAAATTCTAAATGAGTTGAATACTCTTTTTCGGAAATGATACTACATGGAATATTATGCTTAGTAGCTCTATCTAATGCTTTAATACCCGGTTTATTTGAGATAAGTCCTGCAATGCGGGCATTAATCTTGCCAGCTTCAACCGAATCAATAATAGATTGAAAGTTTGAGCCTGATCCTGAGGCTAAAACAACAATGTTTTTCAAGTGGACAATTTTTTTAACGGTTCAGAAATGCTTTTAAAGATAGCAAATCTTTTGCATGATATGACGATAAACTTAAGTTAGTTATCCAGAACTAGGTTGAGGAGTGGGGACCTCTAAACGAAAAACCTGATAATTATTAAAGCTCCATGAAACTTGATTAATCGTGATTTTTATAACAGTAGCAATTGGGATAGCAATTAACATACCAAGAATGCCTGCAGTTTCAGCGCCAATTAAAATGATAAACAAGATTGCAACTGGATGCATATCAGCTGACCTGGAGAATAAAAAAGGCTGAAAAACGAGGTTGTCAAGCATTTGAACAACGAAAATTGCAAGCATACAAACGAGTAAAAGTGAAAAATCACCGGTTTCGATAATTGAAACAACAATTGAGAGTATATACCCAATAATAGGACCGAAGTACGGAATGGTATTGGCCACACCTACTGAAATTCCAACAGACAAAGAATTTTCTAATCCCGCTATACTAAGTGTAGACCAAGATGAAAAGGCAACTAGAATACTTTGTAGTAGAACACTTCTGAAATATAGTCCTAATCTTCTTTCAATTTTATCGATAAGTGTAAGAGTGGTTTCGAAATATTTATTTGGAACTAGTCTCAACACATCACGTCTAATTTTTGTACCATCTTTAAGAAAAAAGAATGCCGCAAACGGAACCACTAAAACGGCTGAAAAGATATTCGTAAATAATCCAACGGCATCGCTTAGAACGGTTGATAATTTACCAAGGTCAAATAATTCACTTAGAACTGCAGATACATTATCCTCAAGAAAGCCATCAGGAATAAATTGGTAATCCTCAGAAAGTTGGGTTTCAATACTTCGAGCAACTTGTTGAAGTTTGGTGGTGTTTAGATTATTTGTTAGTTCAATCATTTCTGCCACAAAAATCGGAATAACATTAGTTGAAACATAAACTACCAGCAGTATAACTGCTGAAAGTGTAAGAGTAATTCCCAAAGTTCTGTTTAAACCCATTCGTTGCAGTCGATTTACAACCGGATCTAATACATAGCTTAAAATCATAGCCAATGCTAAATAAGCGACAAGTGTACTATAGTTATATAGTATCAGTCCAATTATGCCAAAGGCTGTAACACCTATTGCAAATCGAACTACCCGTTCAAGCGTGATATTTTTCATTCTTTAAAAATAGCTAACAAAATTGGCATTTGTTTTAATATAGTATTTGAATCGTACCCTTTTCTTAACAAAAAATCGAATATTTTCTTTTTCCTTTTTATCGAATCTACTCGTTCGAACTTTCTTTTATACTTTAAGATCAAATCCTGAATTGTTTTATTTCTATCATTCGGACTGATTTCTTGAAGAGCTATATTAATATCTTTTTCTGAAACTCCTTTTTTAAAAAGCTCTGAGCGAATTTTAATTTCACCCCAACTATTGAATTTAAATTTATCGGAGACATATTTTTTTGCAAACTCAACGTTATTGATATACTTCTTTTCGGTCAGTTCGTCTAATATTTCTTCAATTCTCTCAGAGGGAAAGTCTTTCTTTCTTGCTTTATCTCTTAACTCATTTCTAGCGTGATCTCGCCTACCAAGAAGGCGTAAAAAGTATTCGCGGATTGCCCATTTATTTTCTTTATCAACAATTTCAGCTAATAAAAAAGGCGTTATTAGAACGCCTTTAGAAAGATTAAATGAGCTAAGTGTAGAATCAGAAACACCAATTAAAAATTGTTCGTTTATAAATATTGAGAATCGAAAAGTGTTTTTTTTCTGAACTGTAATACTTGAAATAGGAGCAGGAAGAAGCTTCGCCACTTCTTCCTGATATTTTAATGTATTCTTATGCTTCTGCAACGGCTGGTTCTTTTTCTTCCTCTTTAACAGCTTCGTCTTGTGGAACAATGCCTCGTAAGCGATCCCTTACAATTTTTTCAATTTTGTTACATAATTCAGGATCTTCTTCCAAAAACTGCATAGCGGCGTCAGCGCCTTGACCAATGGGTTCTCCATCGTAACGGAACCAACTACCTCGTTTTTGAATGATATCGTAGTCTACTGCTAAATCGAGTACTTCAGCTATTCTGGAAATTCCCTTTCCATACATGATGTTGAACTCAACTACTTTGAAAGGAGGTGCTACTTTATTTTTAGCTACTTTAACTTTCGTTCGGTTTCCAATCACTTCATCTCCCTTTTTGAGAGCACCAATTCTCCGAATATCAAGTCGAACCGAAGAATAAAATTTAAGTGCACGACCACCAGTAGTAGTTTCAGGATTACCAAACATTACTCCAATTTTTTCTCGCACCTGATTTATAAAAATGCATGAAGTTGCTGTTTTATTTACAATACCTGTAATTTTTCTCAAAGCTTGAGACATCAATCTCGCTTGTAGCCCCATATGGGAATCACCCATTTCTCCTTCAATTTCTGCACGGGGCACTAATGCTGCCACAGAATCAATTACAATAACGTCTAAAGCACCAGAACGGATTAAAGTTTCAGTAATTTCAAGTGCTTGCTCACCGCTATCTGGCTGTGAAACCAATAACTCTTCCGTATTTATTCCAAGAGCACGAGCATAACGAGGGTCAAAAGCGTGTTCTGCATCAATAAAAGCAGCATAACCACCATTTTTTTGTGCTTGAGCAATTACTTGAAGAGCTAAAGTTGTTTTACCACTTGCTTCAGGTCCATAGATTTCGGTGATTCTTCCTCTTGGCACGCCTTGCACTCCAAGTGCATAATCAACCATAATAGAGCCTGTAGAAATAACCTCTACATCCTGATGGGCATCATCGCCCAGCTTCATAATGGTTCCTTTGCCATGTTGTTTTTCGATTTGCCCTACTGCGATATCGATTGCTTTTAATTTATTATCGTTAGCCATGATTATTACCGTAATTAAAATTTTGTTTCCCGAAAGTTAATCAGGAGGGGTGTCAAACAATGTCATTCTAAAATCCAAAAAGAATATATGTTCGATATATGTAAATGCAAAATGAAATTTTTAAATTCCAAATATCAAATCTCAATATTTAAGCAAATTTCAATATCAAAATTTCAAGCTTTTTTAAATAAAAAAGAGGAAAGAATTTTGAGAAGTTAAATCGATTCATCAGTAAGTCTTTCTCTTTTCTAGCTATTCTGATTCTCATTTTGAAATCTCGCTTTCCAAGAGCCTCATTTACTTCAATTTAATTTGCTCCAACTGAACCAGAAGATCGAATTAATGTCTTGAGTCTTCAAGGTTATAAATTGGCATTTGTTTGAAATTTGCGCTTTGGGTTTTGAGAGTTACATCTATGTTTATCCATGTAAGACTCAAAACTTTTAAATTCCTTACAAAATATTTTTAATTGACTCTTCTAACTCTGAAATAACGGCTTCTATTTGATCTTGAGTTGTATACGGTGCAGGGCCAATTCTTAATATTTCGTTTCTTGCATCGGTAAATACTCCTCTGGAAAGTAAATCTGCTCGTATTTCTCTTGCTTTGGGAGAGGTCAAGGAAAGAAATCCACCATTCATAGAAAGAGGCTCATTATGAGTGAGTTTTATTATTTGAGGATCAAAATCTTTTTCAAGGAATAGAGATCTTAGTAAACCAACCTGAGCTTCATATTGATTTCTTAATATTTCGGGAGTTAATCCTTGCTCTTGAAAGAATTCTACTACTTTTGCAGCACGGAATTGAGAAGAAGGATCATAAGTAGCACTGGCAAAACGTTGATCTGAATGGTCATATTGAACAAGACTATCTGTTCTTGGGTGATCAAGTGTACTAAAAGATGCAAACCAACCCGTTATTACCGGACGAAGTTCACAGTTTTTAGGGAAACGAAGAAAGCAATTAGCTTCTCCCCATTGCAGATACTTATATCCACCTATCATAATAAAACAATCTTCAAGTGCTTCTTCCCGAATGGATAGAGGAACAACATTTGTACCATGATAGTCATCAATTATAACTGGGATATCATGAATGCGAGCAGCAGCAGCAATCTCAGAAAGATGAGTATTAATTAAGCTGGTTTGGAAATAAACCCGTGAGAGCATGATTGCGGATGT
Organism: Balneolaceae bacterium; assembly: GCA_040222455.1. Lineage (GTDB taxonomy): Bacteria > Bacteroidota > Rhodothermia > Balneolales > Balneolaceae > RHLJ01. The sequence goes on from JAVKDD010000011.1 coordinate 35,447, forward strand.
TTTGGAATCAATTTGCTCTATGACTCTTTGCCCAAAACTATCATCTGGATTGGTTGGAACTGAAATAACTTCCAAACCTTCTTCTTCAAGCCTTTTTAACTGGCGATGCATAGAATGAAACTCACCATCAGTAGTAATAACTTTGGGTTTATTTTTTAGATCAAAGCTACTCATCAGGCTCACCATAAGAAAATGGGTGCTTTCTTCTCTGCAGTATAAACCATCCGGATCATCGTAATAATCTCGAAGGTAATTTCTGAGAATTTCTGTTTTCTCGAATCCTACTTCCCATTTATTATCTACTCGATCTGCGCAAACGTCGAAGTATTCAGTTTGTCCTTCACGAGCAATATCTGGCCATGCTTGATGAGAGTGCCCGGTAAAGAGGAGTCTTTCAGAAACTCTGAAATGTGAGTAATGAGGGATAAGGCGTTGTGCTAATTGATCTATTTCTGACATAAAATGTGATTTATCATTTCAGTCATCCTGAGGATACTTCCGAAGGATCTGCAAAATTAGCAACCTTGCAGATTCATCGCTTTCGCTCTAAATGACTTAAGAAAGTTTTAAAATTCGGATCTGATTGCCCAAAGATCAGGAAAAATAGAATGATCGACGGTAGTCTTTAGGTATTTTACACCATATGAACCACCTGTTCCTTTCTTTCTACCAATGGTTCGTTCTACCATTTTCACATGTCGATATCTCCATTCCTGAAGACCTTCATCAAAATCGACTAGTAATTCACAAACCAAGGCTAATTCTGGTTCTGTCTGCATCACTTTAACTAATATCTTTTGAATTTCTTCAGAAGGATTGAAAATTAAACCTACTTCATTTTCCCGCTTTGGTTTTACTATAAATCCTTTTTTTGATAGATACATTCCAAAACTTTCCCATAATGTTGATTCCTCCATTCGGGTCTTTAAAATATCAATGTGTCTAGGAATATCTTTGTGAGCCTCTATCATTAAGGGAAGTCTGAGTCCGCATAAAATTTCGACTTCTCGAAATTGTAGCGATTGAAACCCACTTGATTGTCCTAGAAACTCACGAAAGCTATTAAATTCGAGAGGGGTCATGGTTTCCAGTATATCTACCTGAGAGACCAAGGTTTTCATAATGGTTAAAATTCTACGAAGAGTCTTTATAGAATTCCAGGTATTTCCCGTTTCTAATTCCTTTCTAAGTTTCCTAAATTCATGAAGGATTTGTTTAAACCAAAGCTCATAGGTTTGATGAATAATGATGAACAACATTTCATCATGTTCTTGGGGATTCGATCTAAGGTGTTGAAGCTTTACAAGCTCATCTATTTTGAGATAGTTAGTATAAGTTAGCTTCATATTTGCGCACAGTAATTATTTAATATAAGTTCAGAGAGAAATTATAGAGAGTTATTTAGTAAAATTGTAATCTATAAATTTACAGAGAAAAATTAGTAGAATTAAAAAATGTGATTAGCTAAGTTATTTATGTAAATGAAGATATAAATTTTTCTTTTTTGAATTTTCTTTGAATTACTAAATCATAAATAAAAAGTTATTTTTTTTTAAGAAAAATACTTTCTTGATTTTTAATGTAATTCAGAATTTTATACTATACACCCGTCAACATCATGTGGATTACATAGGTTTGATACAACAATGTTTTAATCGGCAATTAAAATTTTTTATATGATTGTAAAAAAGCTACTGTTTTTTTCCTTTTTTCTTATTCTTACTCAACAATCATTTGCCCAATCTGGTAAAATTGTAGGTTTTGTTACGGATACCGAAGGGGAACCTCTCCCAGGAGTTACAGTTATAATCGAAGGTACTAGTCAGGGAGCCGCTGCTACATTAGATGGCTATTATCAAATTTTAAACATTAAGCCCGGAACCTATACTTTAAGGGCTTCCTATGTTGGGTTTGCTTCTGTATTAATCGAAAACGTAGAAGTTAGTATTAACCTTACTACAGAAGTAGATATTGTAATGGTTGAAGAGACTATAGAAGGGGAAGAAGTTGTTGTAATTGCCGAGAGACCTATAGTTCAAAAAGATGTTGCATCTAGTCAATCTAATATTAGTAGAGAAAGCTTAGATGCGCTCCCAATAGCAAGTGTTACCGATGCTGTTGCACTGCAGGCTGGTGTTCAAGGGTTGAGCGTTCGTGGTAGTGGAAGCGATGAGGTTTCTTTCAATTTGAATGGATTTGCTCTTAGATCTGAAAGAGATAATTCTCCATTTACAGGCATTAGTATTACTTCAATAGAAAATGTTCAGGTTCAAACTGGTGGGTTTAGCGCAGAATATGGAGATTTAAGATCTGGACTTATAAACGTAACAAGCAAAGAAGGAGAAAGAGATAGATATACTCTTGATGGCTTAGTACGTATCACTCCGCCACAATCAAAAAATGTTGGTCAATCAATTAATGACCCTAACTCCTATTGGTTGCGACCTTATTTAGATGATGAAGTTGCTTGGACTGGAACAAATAATGGAGCTTGGGATTCTTACACTCAAAGTGAATACCCTTCGTTTCAAGGATGGAATGCTTTTGCACAATCCACGTTAGCAGATAATGATCCTAATAATGATCTAACTCCAGAAGCTGCACAACAGGCATTTTTATGGCAACATAGGAAAGACTTTGCAATTCAGGATCCAGATTATGAGATCGATCTTACTTTTGGTGGACCAGTACCATATATAAGTGATAAGTTTGGAGACCTTCGTTTTTCAACATCTTTCAGAGAAACGCAAACCATGTATTTGGTGCCTTTATCAAGAGATAGCTACAAGCAAACTACTTTTCAAAGTAAAGTAACTAGTAATGTAGCATCAGGAATGAAACTTTCTTTTGATGGACTTTACAGTAGGGAAGTAGGGACTTCTGCAAGTCAAGTTGGTAATCCTGGTTTCTTTGTTTCTCCTTCTGGAATAGCAGGAAGTATGGATCAGGTAAGTTTCATTGAATCAAGAATTTATTCTTCTGACTATTGGGCTCCAACTGAACAAACTACCTTTAATTTAGGTGCTCAATTCACTCATTCTGTTTCAAATAATACGTTCTATGAAGTAAAACTGAATAACTACATTGCTAAAAACAGTACCAACCCAAGTGCATTGAGAGATACGTCAGGTGTAGTCACTTTTGGAGGAGTTAGTTTTGATGAGGGTCCATTCGGTTTCTTTGATGAAACTTCTTTTGGACTTGCTTCAGGTATGAGAATGGGAGTTGGAATGAGCACCGCTAGAGATAGCAGTGAGGTTTCAGTGATTAGTGGTAGCTTTAAAATTACAAGTCAAATAGATCGAGTAAATGAAGTAAAAGCAGGGTTTGAATTTATCAGAACTAATAGTCGTGTTAATTACGGCTCATTTGATAAAGTATTACCATCAGGGAGAACACGTTCAGTATGGAATACAACTCCAATTAGAATGGCTGCCTTTGTTCAGGATAAACTAGAATTTAATGGTATGATTGCTAATGTAGGTTTAAGACTTACTTATTCTGATCCAAATATTAGTTGGTATGATTATAATGAATTTACCGATTTATTTAGTTCAGGTAATGCTTCTGCACTTGATACTGCGGCTACATCAGATGTGAAACCTCAGATTGTGTTACAACCTAGACTTGGAGTTTCTTTCCCGATTACAGAACAGAGCAAGTTTTTCTTTAACTATGGTCATCAGGTTCAATTACCGGATCCGGAAAATCTATACCTAGTAAGAATAGAACCTTTTACAAACACAGTAGTTCGAGTAGCTTCTCCGGAAAACAAAATACCTAAAACCGTGAGTTATGAACTTGGTTATGAGCATAATATTCTCACTAATTACCTAGTTCGAGTAAGCGGTTACTATAAAGATCTTTCAAATCAGCCTATTCAGGTAGAATATATCAGCAGAGATAACAGTAGTTATTCAGTTAGTCGGGCTTTTTCTTATGAAGATATTAGAGGGGCTGAATTTACTCTCCGTAAACAAAGAGGGCGAGTTTTCTGGGGTGAAATTAACTATACCTATAGTATTGCCTCAAGAGGATTTTTTGGCACTTTAGAGAATTATGAGAATCCTGTTGACCAACGTAATTATGAGAGAGGTACAAGCGATAATGATATTTTTAGACCTGTACCTCAACCTTTTGCCAGACTTCAACTCTACTTCCAATCACCAATAGATTTTGGACCTGAAGTACTTGGTGGTAAGCCTTTGGCAAATTGGCAAATTGTTCCACTTATTACATGGCAAGCAGGAGCAAGAATTACCTATACTGGTGGTGGCTCAATTCCAGGGATAGTTGATAATCTTCAACTAAGAGATTTTTGGGGATCAAGCTTAAGACTTACAAAAGATGTAAATCTGAATACTGGAAGTTCTATTAAGTTTTTTGCTGATATATCAAATTTATTCAATAGAAGGAATTTTAATCCGTACAATTCAGGAGCAGTTACTGGAACTGATTTCTTAGATTACATGGCTTCTCTACATCTACCTAAAGATAAACTCGAAGAAATTAGCCTTGCAAATCAAAGGATATCAGGAAATGATAGACCAGGTGACTATCGCCCATCTGATGTAACCTATGTTCCAATAGAGTTTTCACAAACCTTACCTACACAGGGTAATACAAGAGCGCTATACTACAATGCAACGGATGAAAAATACTATCAATGGAATGGTAGCTCTTTTGTGGATGCAGATAAAGGTTTTGTTGATAAAGTGTTGGATGAAAAGGCATACATAAACATGCCAGATCAAAGATACTTCAACTTTTTAGACCCAAGAACTATAAGATTAGGTGTGAGATTTTCATTCTAAAGGATGATTAAATAATATGATAAATATATATTCAAAAAAATTTGGTGTTGTTCTAGTTCTTCTTCTATTTCTTTTTTCGAATAAAGTAGAAGCACAAATAGAATACAGATGGTTGTCAGCTGGTTCATTTCATAATTTCTATTCAAGTATAGGTTCAGAAATTGAAGAAGGTTTTATTAATGAACAACAAGGTGGGTGGCAATGGCCGGCAATTTACAGAGGTCAAGATGCACAAGCTATGAAAGCATTATGGCTTGGAGCGGTTAATTTTACAGACGACCAACAAACCTGGGATTTCAGAGTAGTTCATGCAGGACCAAGAGTAACTGGGCTAGGTGAGTTTTATCCAGTTTCAATGGAAACTATTAATAAGTTTGATCCTCCTGAAGTAACTGTAGATGGATTAGTTTCATTTAGTAAAGACGTTGCTAATGATGCTGTAGATCCTAGCATGAAGGCAGATAGAAAAATAGTTGCCGTAACTAATACTTTGTTAGGGATTACTGTTCAAAGAACGGCAATGCAATTCAGCCAGCAGTATCATGATAATTACCATATTATTGAATATATATTTACAAATACAGGAAATGTAGATGACGATCCTGAAATAGAATTCCCTAATAGAACAGTAGAAGGTTTTGTACCTTATTTCTTAAATAGAATGGCACCTGTAAAAGCTTCCAGACACACGATTGGAAATGGTACGGGATGGGGATTAAATACAATGAACGATCGAAGAGGTGATGGTTTAAGACCCGAAGAAACGGAAGATTTTAGAGCTCAATTCGCTTGGCATGGTTACTTTCCTCCGTTTGCTGGTCAAAACTATGATAACATAGGTGCTCCAATTTATGAGCCAGCTGCGGCAACAATTTCAGGGGGTTATCTATCTGAAAGTGATACAACTGGTCGACTTGAGGCCTATCATTTCGTAGGTACGGTTACTTTACATGCTGATGCTTCTGCATCCGATAATACCGACGACCCAAACCAACCATTTACTATGTCAGAAGAGCATAATGATGATCCATTATATGCAAATAACAGTGCCTTCAATGCAAATAAAATGGCTGCCGAATATAATATGATAACAAAGGGGAGAGTTTCTCCACGCCATGCTTATATTGTAGAGCCATCAGGATATAATGGATTTATTAGACCTCCGGCAAGTCAAGATCCAAGCCTTGGTGATGGTGGAGGTTATGCCTATAACTACGGTTATGGACCGTATACTTTAGCACCAGGTGAAAGTGTTCGAATTGTAATAGCTGAAGCTTCAGCAGGTATTTCAAGAGACATAGCAACAGGGATCGGGAAACAGTTTAAAGAAATTGTACTAGCTGGTGGAGATGAATACCAAGACATTACGTACGATGTAAATGGTGAATCATTGAGTATGACTAAGAATGAATGGGTATTTACTAGCCGAGATTCTCTATTTCAAACGTTTGAGCGCGCAATTGCCAATTTTGAATCTGATTATAGTATTCCAGAAGCACCATTACCTCCTAGCTTTTTTTCAGTGACTTCAGCCGGAGATGGAATTAATCTAGAATGGCAGTTTGATGGTAATGAAGGTGATATTCAAGGATTTAGAGTTTATAGAGCTGCAGGTCGTGTTGATAGTACGTATCGATTAGTAGCTGAAGTGCCTACATCGGAGCGATTTTTTAGTGATGGAGAGGCTGGTAGAATTGAAAACCCAAATCTTTATCAATTGGATTTACCAATACGAGGAAGGGACTATTACTATTATATAGTAAGTGTTGGTAATCAAAATAGTGATGGTACCGGATTAACACCTACAGGTTCTAATCTCATCAGTAACAGATATTATTCTCAATCTTATGATCCTGCAAGATTATTACGAGCAGCAGGTGAAGCGATGGAAGAAATCAGAGTAGTTCCAAACCCATATAATCCAAATATTGATCAGAATCTACTGTTGGATCAGGAAGGACGAGACCGGATTGCTTTTTATGAAATTCCAGGAGTTTGTACGATTCAAATTTATACAGAAATAGGAGAACTCATTAAAACCATTGAACATGATAATGGTAGTGGTGATGAATTTTGGGATTTAAGAACAGATTACAGACAAAGAGTTGTTAGTGGTATTTATATAGCAAGAATTATAAATAAAGACCCAAATGATGATGATTTTGGACGCGTAGCAATAAGAAAAATTGTAATTATATTATAGGCGAAACAGTGAGAATAAGTAAATTAATTTTATTTGGTCTGGCCTTACTTCTTACATCCACTCAGGTGTATGGTCAAAAGAAGAGGGCGCAAACAAGCATGAAGTTCTTGAGTGTTTCTCCTTCTGCAAGAGCTTCAGCACTTTCAGATGCTGTGACTTCAGTAGAAATGGGAGCCTATAGTGCATTCTATAATCCAGCTACAATGATTAATATTGATTCTAAATTTTCAGCCTCAGTAGGAGCAGTTCAATGGATCACTGATATTAATCATAACTCAGCATCATTTATTTTCCGACCATCAGAAGGTAGATTTGGTGTCTTTGGAGTCAATGTAATATCCGTGGATTATGGCGACATTCAAGCAACAGTTTTTGACGGTACCGATAGTAGGGGGTATCGAGAGAATGGATTTATTAACCCTGTAGCAATGGTATTTGGGGTTTCTTACGCAAATGCAATTACAGATCAGTTTTCTGTAGGAGCTAATTTTAGATATGCTAAACAAGACTTTGGTTCAGTTGCTACTGGATTTGATGGAACTGGCGGGTTAACAAGTGAGTCTTATTCTGCCACAACAGGAGTGCTAGATTTTGGAGTTTTATATAAAACAGGCTTCGAAAGTTTAAATTTTGCGATGGCACTAAGAAATTTTTCACCTGAAGTTACCTACGATGAAGAAAGCTCTGAACTACCGCTTACTTTTAAAATCGGTATTTCAATGGATGTTCTAGATTTAACCGACTTGGATGACCATTCTTTACTAGTTAGTATAGATGCTAATCGACCTCGAGATTATGATGAACAACTTCTTTTTGGAGTAGAATATTCCTTTATCAACCGTTTTATAGTTAGAGGTGGATACGGATTTCCTAAAGATGAAGAGGCTTTAGCTTTTGGTTTTGGTATCAAGCAACCGTTAGCAGGAATCGATTTAGGAGTTGATTATTCATACACCCAGTTTGGTGTATTTGGCGAAGTCAATAGAATAAGCGTTCAACTGGGATTTTAAATGTTTATGAAAGCAATGAAAGTTAAAAATAATTTCTTACCTGTTTTATTTGTAGTAGCAACCTTGCTATTCACAAGTTGTAAAGATGGTAATAGTATTTACAATCCAGATTATGAACCTTCCAGACCTGCTCCCGAAATAACTAATATTTCTCCAGAAGTTGGATATTTAGCTGGTGTTGATTCTGTAATTGTAACAGGAACTAACTTTGCTACCGACCCAGATAGCCTTATAATTGATTTTGGTGGCTCTGCTGGAATTATAAAAGAAGCCACAAAAACCAGATTAGTAGTAAGACCTGGTACAAATTTTGGTGATGATCTCAGTGTTCGTGTTGCCGTTAGGGGAGCTGATTTTTTTAGTAATTCTTATCCGTATGATTTAGCTCAACCATTTGGTATTTATCCCGGTCTTACGTCGACAGATTCACCCTCTACACCAGTTGCGGTAGACGATCAAAATAATGTGTATGCAATTATTACCTCTAATGGTGTAATCAGATACACAAAAATTGCTCCAGATGGTACCAAAGAAATTGATCAGGTTAAATACCCTGGCGAACCTCGACCAGATGTGGAAGATACTCGCCCTTACCCTTCAGATAGTACGATGAGATTTACAGCTTATTCAGATATTGAAGTTGGACCTGGTGGAACTCTGTTATTGGCTCAGCAAAATATTCGTGCAATTTTTCAAAAAACGTTTGGTAATGGATTACGTGAAGGTGTTTGGACGGCTTCAGGTGCTACTGCATTAAAAATTCGTGATATGATTTATGATAATAACGGCTATTTATGGGTTGTTGGTTTCGATAGTGATGAAATTCATCGTTTTACTGTTGCAGATAGGTCGGAGACCAGGTTTCCATTTGAAGGAGATTTTTCTTCCGTTGCATTTAAAAGCGATGGCAATGAATTATATGTGGGTGGGTTGATAGATGGAAAGCAAAGTGTTTGGAAATTTACGATCGATGCTAGTGGAAATATAGGTACAGGTGAACTCTATTTCGACTTTTCAGAATATTACAATGGAACAGTCTCATCAATGATATTTGCATCGAATGGAGAATTACTGATTACTACAGGTACTCAGGCATCAGATATAACTAAACCAAGTATTGTAAGAGTATTTCCAAATGGAACTCATCAAGAATTATATGAAGGTATGATTAAGCCAGGAGCTTATAGTATAACTTGGCGTGATGATAATTTTGCAGTTGTAGCCATTCAGGGCGACGAAACAAGCATTAATTTTCTGGATATGTACGATCGTTCTAGATCTGGCGTATTCGGATTTTAACAATAACAATAAATAACTATAATCTATATGTCTATACAGATACAAAAGGAGATTACTATGAAAATTAATAAACTAATAGCACTATTGGGCTTATTGCTCATTCCGGCTATGGCAGGTGCCCAAAATTGGGTAAATGATGATACATTTGGCCCAGCCGCAGAATCAGGTGATGCATTTGCCGAAGTTCACGGAGTTGCTGTTGATGCTGAAGGAAAAATTTGGATCCAACCTTTTGGAGCTACAGAAACTGTTGTTGCTTCTCGAGATTTGGGAGGTGATGGCATACCAGATACATTAACTACACGAGCTATTTACGTGTATAATGCAGACGGAACTCCTGCAAGTTTCTCTCCATTAACGATTATAACTTATGCTGACGCTTCAACTGCACCTGATACATTAGGTCGAGTATGGACAGGCGATGCTTATGAAGGTTATTCTGGACGTGGTATTGAAGCTGATGTAAACGGTGATATTATTATTTCTCAGTTCAACCGAGTTTACAAAGTAGACCATACAACAGGACAAGGTCTTGCTAAAGTTGACCCAACTGCTGGTTGCTCTCTTGGTGAGGCTAGTTCTGATGCAGCTGGTAATATCTATGTTGGTTGTGTAGTTGCAGCTGACTCTCCTATCTATAAATATGATAGCAATCTTGAAAATGAAGAAGTATTAGTAACACTTACTGGTAGTTTTTCAAGAGATCTTCAGGTTTCTGCTGATGGTAACACTATCTGGTGGGCTGGTTATACTTTAGGTTCTGTATTAAAATATACTAGACCTGATGAATTTAGTGGTTTTAGTGCTACTCCTGATACCGTACTTAGAGGTATTAGATCTGAAGTATTTGATATACATCCAGTAACAGGCTATCTATGGGTAGGTTCAGGTTCTTTAAATGACGTACCTGGTGCACCTTACCAACCACAAACTTGGTATGCATTTGATACAGCTGATATTGGAACTGAAAACGAAGCACCAATTGACAGTATTAATTGGGTTGCCGGAGCTGATATTGCTGCGGGATTTGATAATGCACGTCCTCGTGGTCTTGATTTTTCAGCTGATGGAAAAACTGCTTATATAAGTGTATTTAGTGGTGTTGATACTGACGTTGATGTTCAGAAATTTACTACTGATCAAGTATTCGTTTCAAACGAAATAGAAGACAATGGTGGAGTTCCAGAAGGTTTCAAATTAAGTCAAAACTATCCAAATCCATTTAACCCAACTACTAACATTGAGTTCTCACTTAATGAGTCTGGCGCTACTTCTTTGAAGGTGTATGACTTAACAGGTAGAGAAGTTGCTTCTTTGGTTAATTCAAGACTTAGTGCTGGTGAGCATTCAGTTACTTTTGATGCTTCAAATCTGTCTTCAGGAGTATATGTTTATATACTTCAATCGAATGGCATCCGTTTAGCAAACAAAATGACACTGATTAAATAAACAGTGACTTATTTCAAGAAAAAGGCAGCTTAGGCTGCCTTTTTTTTCTTCAATAACTAAAAATTTTCTTTATGCAGCCTAAAAAAGTAATAGCCCTAATTTTGCTATTGGTGCTTTCTTTTAATTTAAAAGCCCAGCAATCTGATCCTCCAAAAAAAGAGTTTAGAGGAACGTGGATGGCAACCGTTATAAACCTTGATTGGCCAGCTTCGGGTTCACTACCAGTAAACTTTCAAAAAGTAAGTTTAACCGACCGATTAGATGATATGAAAGAGGTTGGTATAAATGCTGTATTTTTTCAGATTAGAACTGAGGGTGATGCTTTATACGATTCAGACATTGAGCCTTGGTCAAAATATCTAACTGGAGAAGAAGGAAAAGCCCCAAATCCTTATTGGGATCCACTTGAATTCGTTATTGAAGAAGCGCATAAAAGAGGTATGGAACTACATGCTTGGTTAAACCCTTATCGAGCAATGCGCTCAATACCAAATGATTTTACGCAAAAAGCATTTAATACGATTATTAAAAATGATGATAAAAGTCTCGAACCTTTTTTAAACAAATATTATGATGCTAATTCAAAATATAAAGCTACGGGAACTACTGCCCGCGATTCTTTACATGTAGCTAATAAACATCCAGAATGGCTTTTTGTAATGAACGGGGCAATCGCAATAATGGACCCTGGATTACCAGAAGTAATAGATTATAATGTTCGGGTTGTAATGGATGTAGTTAACCGTTACGATGTGGATGGAATTCATTTTGATGATTATTTCTATCCATATCCACCCAATCATATGGCTAGTAATGAAAACGATACACTAGATGACGCTACATTCGAAGCTTACCCACGTGGATTTGATAATAAAGGTGATTGGCGAAGAAATAATATAGATATTTTTGTAGAAGCGTTACATGATTCTATTCAACAAGTAAAGCCTTGGGTGAAATTTGGAATTAGTCCGTTTGGAATTTGGAAAAGTGGAACTCCTTCTGGAATTAGCGGGATGGATGCTTACAGTGTCATTTACGGAGATGGTCTCGCATGGCTTGAAGCACAAACTATTGATTATATAACGCCTCAATTATATTGGGCATTCAGCAGATTTGGAACAGGACAGGATTATGGGAAACTTGCGGATTGGTGGTCGGAACAAGCTAACATAAATGGAAGGCATACTTATCCGGGTCATGGTTTATATCGATCGAGTAGTAGCACGTTTACTGGAGAATTATTTAGTGCAAATGAAATCCCAAGGCAAGTAAATCACAATAGAAATAATGAGAATATAACAGGGAGTGTTTTTTTTAGATCAAGCAATATTACTACCTATAGTTCTAAAGGTTTTGCCGATTCATTAAAGAATAATTTTTATCGTTATCCTGCTTTACAACCAACCATGAGTTGGAAAGACTTATCGGCTCCGAACAGTCCTGAAAATCTGATTGTGAATAGAGATTCAGAAAAGGAATATATCTTTGATCTCAGCTGGGATAAACCCTCTGAATCAGTAATAACAAAAGCAAGCTCTTCAGGCCCAATTGATAGTCTTATAAAATATGCAATCTACAGAGTAGACTCTGAGATGGCTCCAAACGAAATCTCGGAGATGGAAAAAGTTACTAATCTGGTTGCAGTTACCGGGCAGACATCTTATACCGATATTGCTCCACCTTCGAATAATAGCTATTGGTATTTTGTAACAGCAGTTAGCCGTAATAATGTAGAAAGTGAACCTGTAGAATCTGTAGAAGCTGGTATTGTAGTTTCGAGCGAAGAAGAAGTAGACATCATAAAAGAGTTTTCACTTTCTCAAAACTACCCGAATCCATTTAATCCTGCTACTAACATTTCATTTACTCTGCCAGAATCAGGTTTTACTGAACTTAAAGTATTTGATTTACTGGGTAGAGAAGTTGCTACACTTGTTGAAAGCAGAAAAACAGCTGGTGATCATACCGTACAGTTTGATGCAACAAATTTATCGTCGGGTATTTATATCTATCGCCTTCGTACAAAAAACAGTTCACTAAATCGAGTTATGACACTAATTAAATAAAAATGTCTAACAGAAAAGACTTTTTAAAGAAATTTGGACTAGGCACACTTGGGCTTAGTGGCCTGGTATCAAAAAATCAGGTTAGTGATGACGAGCATTTTAGCATCGTACATTTAACAGATTCGCATGTAACTTCCAGAAGAAAAGGTGATCAAGGATACCGGAAATGTATTGAGTCAATTAATAGTCTCAATTCTTCCCCAGATTTGGTACTTATGGGTGGAGACATGGTATTTGATGGACTCTATACAGAGATGGAAAAATATGACGAACAAATTGAGTTATTTAAGGAAATAACTTCTTCACTAAACATGCCCTATTATCCTTGTTTAGGTAATCATGATGTTTTAGGACTTTCTTCAAGGCGTAAAGTTCCTGCTGATCATCCCGGTATTGGAAGAAAATACATTATGGAAGCTCTTGGTATGAACGAAGCTTATTATTCGTTTAATCACAAAGGATGGCATTTTGTAATTCTCAATTCAATTCATGAGATAGAATTTGAGCATGGTCCTGCTTATGAGCAAAAGATAGGCGAAGAACAACTGGAATGGTTGAGGTATGATCTTGGAAAACATACTGGTATGCCAACAATAGTGGTATCTCATTATGCAGCATTCAATCAAATGGGACAAATTAATGCCGATTTTGAATTGAAAGCCATGAACCATTTAGTGCTTAAAGACAATCGAGATTTACGCTTAATCTTGGAGCGACATAAGGTTAAGGCATTGTTACAAGGTCATACTCATATGAGTGAAGATTTTCGATTTAATGACGTTTGGTATATAACATCACAAGCAGCATCCGCCGCTTGGTGGGGTGGAAACTGGCTTGGTTTTAAACCTGGATACACTGTTTTGAATTTAGGTAAGAGTGATATTATAGAATGGAAGCAAGTAACCTACGATTGGGAACATAAACTTGAACCAGAAGATACCCTAGAGCAAGATCGGATAATGGAAAGAAAAGAATTCGAACAGCGTCAGGATAGTTTATATAACGCAGAAATCATCGATAAATAATAGATTCTGGAATACTTTAAAATACCTGGTTATTTTAAACCTTAATGATAATTCCTTTATTCTTCATCCATCGTGCTAGTAACCAAAACATAATAATCCAGGTTAGAGCATAGAGTATTGATGCATTAATAGGGGAGTTAATGGCATTAAATACATTGTTAAAAAGCCAGGTTTTAAGTGCTATTGTTTCTCCCGCAACATTGAATTTTATCAGAATAACCAATCTTCCAATGATACCGCTTAAGAAGAAAACGGTAATGGCATTAAGCCCAAAAGCAACTCCCCAATTAGTATATTTTGTTCGCTGTTTTACATCAATAAACCAATAGCTTAATCCAAAAATACACATAGCCTGACCTCCCGTAAAAAGAGTGTATGAACTAGTCCAGATATTTTTGTTTAAAGGAAATAACCAGCTCCAGCAGTATCCTATAATTATTAAGATGAAACCCCATTTAAAAAACTCTAGAGTTCGTGCTTCCTCAGTTTTTTGATCACTGACTAACATTCTACCTGTCCAAATACCAATTAGTGTTGAGCCAATAGCCGGGATTGTACTAAGTAATCCCTCAGGGTCCCATGTATCTTTCCACATATGAGATCCCAATACAAGTTGATCAATATATGCAGCTAAATTAGAATCAGGAGTATCAATTGCTCCTGCACCAAAACCAGGAACAGGAACGAGTTTCATTAATGCCCAATAACCAACCAAAAATGAAATGAGTGTAATCATTTGGGTTCTAGGCTTAGTGTAAAGAAATAAAACCGCCCCAAACGCATAGCAAATGGCAATACGCTGCAATACTCCTGGTATCCGAATATCAATAAGGTTTGGATGAAGCCCAAAATTTGGCACGAAAGTTAAATAAGGGAAGGAAGCAAGAGCTAAACCAAGGCCGAAAATCTTTAAGGCCCGTATTAATGTCTTATTTAACAAGTCTCTATCGTGAGCTCCTTTTGCTTTTGCTTTAGTAAAAGCTAGAACAATAGATACCCCTACGATGAATAAGAAAAATGGAAAAATTAAATCGGTTGGGGTCCAACCATGCCAATTGGCGTGTTTAAGAGGTCCATATATATGAGACCATGATCCAGGATTATTTACTAATATCATAGCAGCAACGGTAGCACCACGAAAGAAATCAAGGGATACCAGACGCTTACCAGAAGAGATTCCGCTTAATGTAGACATAATTTATTCTTATTGACTATGATAGTAAAAAAAAAGCAAGTAAAGTGGTAATGGAATTATGTGTTAACTATCTTCGACTCAACCATTTAAAAAAGAGCAATGAGCATTCTATTAGCCGATAGCGGTTCTACAAAAACAGAATGGGTTCTGCTAAAAGATAACCTCAAAGTAGAACCGTATTATACAGAAGGATTAAATCCCTACTTTAAGACATATCAGGAACTTGTTGAAGTAATTGATAAAAAAGTTGCTCTCTATTTCATAAAAAATTCTGTTGAGAAAATTTATTTTTATGGTGCTGGATGTGGAACTGAAGAAAACAGAAACCGCATTAAAGAAGTATTAAAAAATAGCTTTGAAGGAGCTGAAATTGAAGTTGGCTCCGATTTACTTTGTGCAGCTATTGCATGTTTTGGGCACGAATCTGGTCTAGCTTGTATTCTGGGTACTGGATCAAATTCATGTTTATATGATGGAGGAAAAATAATTGATCAAATTCCATCTCTTGGTTTCACCTTAGGCGACGAAGGATCAGGAGGATATTTTGGGAAAAGGATTATCCGATCATATTTTTATAATGAAATGCCTGAGGATTTAAAAGTAGTACTCAGAGAGAAGTATGATATGAGTCTGGCTGCTATTCGTGAAAAAGTTTATAATGAATCGAACTCAAATCGTTTTGTAGCGTCTTTTTCCATTTTACTCGGTGAGTATAAAGATCATCTATTTATTCAGAATCTTGTTAGAGAAGGTTTTACTGAATTCGTAGACAAACAATTAGGATATTTTGGTGATTTATCAAGTCAAAAAATTGGATTTGTAGGTTCTATTGCCTCGATACATCAAGAAATATTAACTGAAGTACTAGGTAAAAAAGGGCTACAACCAGATATAATTATTCAGAAACCAATGGAAAGACTTGTTGAAGCTCATAAACTTAAAGTTCGTAAGTCGATTTAAGTGCCAGTATTCTTTTTACTGATAGATCGATCCTATCAATACTAATATTATCGGAAGTAACTAAGTCTTCAACAATATCAATAACATTAGCTAATTTCACTTCCTCTTGGAGTAGATTATTGCCAAAGCAAAACATATCTAATCCCGCATTAATACCAAGTAAAAGAGAATCTTTAAGGCTATAATGATCAGAGATAGCTCTCATTTGCATATCATCCGAAATCACAACTCCAGTAAAATTTAATTGATCTCTAAGAAGATCTTGAAGAACCTTTTTTGAGAATGTAGCAGGTAGAGAAGAGTCCCATTCCGAATGAAAAATATGGGCTGTCATGATCATGGGACATTTGTTCTCGTTGATTAGTGTTTGATATGGAATCAATTCATCGTCACTCCAGGTATCAGTTACGTTTACAAAACCTGCATGAGTATCGCCAACGGCACTTCCATGTCCGGGGAAATGCTTACAACAGGTTAGAATATGATGCTTTTGATGCCCTTCTATATATGCTTCAGCGTGGTTTGCCACAAGTTTAGGAGAGTTTCCAAATGAACGTTCTCTTTTGCCTATGATGGAACTTTTTGAGTCATATGCCAAATCAACAACTGGCGCAAAGTTGAGATTTATACCAATACTAGAAAGTGTCGCCGCAATTTTTTCAGATTCAGTACGAGTAAAATCCAGATCGTTTTTATCACCCAAATATTTATGTGAAACCGTTTCAGGAAAGCCATATTCTGGCTTTAATCTTTGAATCAATCCTCCTTCCTGATCAATTCCAATTAATAGAGGTATTGCAGATTTGTCAGTTAAACTTTTGATAAGAGTTCTTACCTGTTCTGGTGATTTTATATTATGAACTGGTTTTTGATGAACCATATCTTTATCAAAGAGAATCACTCCTCCCGGTTTCTCAGATTCAATTACTTTCAAAATTTCGGGATTCTCGGATGTACTACTTCCTTTGAATCCTATAATAAATAACTGAGCAATTTTTTCGCGTAACGAGAGGTCATAAAAATCATGAATATTTAATGGCATAAGTAGCAATAATTCCTTTTAATATTTACTTACAAAAGTTCATAAATAGAAACTCTAAATTCTATTTTAAGTCAATAATCTAACAAATTACATAATGACAAAAAGAGCAGGTTCAATAATTTTATTTTTGATTTTTGCAGTTCCATTTAGTGCATGTGGCCAATCAATAAAAGAAGCTAAAAGCATAAAAACAGGTATTGATGTATTAGTTGAGAATGATTTTACGATTTTAAAGGGAAAAAGAGTAGGCTTAATCACCAACGCTACTGGTCTAAGTTCTTCACTTAAGCCAACTATCGATATTTTATATGAGGCAGAAGGAGTAGAGCTTGTAGCTCTCTATGGGCCAGAGCATGGGGCAAGAGGAGAAATAGCTGCAGGTGATAAGGTAGAGGACTATAAAGATGAGGTAACTGGTGTTACTGTATATTCATTATATGGCAGTACAAGAAAGCCAACAAAAGAAATGCTTCAAGGAGTTGATGTTTTGGTATATGATATTCAAGACATTGGAGTACGTTCGTATACGTACATAAGTACTATGGGCTTGGCTATGGAGGCCGCTTCAGAAAATGGAATTGAATTTGTTGTTTTGGATCGTCCAAACCCTTTAGGAGGAAATAAGATTGAAGGCAATATAGCAGAAGAAGGATTTTTCTCATTCGTAAGTCAATATCCCATTCCTTATGTGTATGGTCTAACTCCTGGTGAAGTAGCAATAATGTTAAATGAGGAAGGTTGGCTTGGTGAAGATGTACGCGTTTCACTTACTGTTGTTGAAATGGAAGGTTGGAGTCGATCAATGACATTTGAAGAAACCGGATTACATTGGGTTCCAACTTCTCCTCATATCCCAAATGCAAACTCGGCCTATTTTTATGTAGCAACGGGTATTATGGGTGAACTGGGAGTATTTTCAGAAGGGGTAGGATATACCTTGCCGTTTCAACTTATTGGTGCAGAATGGATTGAAGAAAGAGCTCTAGCTGAAAAGATGAATGCATTAGAAATATCTGGCGTAGAATTCAGGCCAGTAGTTTATAAACCTTTTTATGGACGCGATGAAGGTAAAACATTACATGGCGTACAGATTCACTTTTCAGATTATACAAATGCTGAATTGATGCTTTTACAATATTATTTTATGCAAGTACATAGAGAACTTTACCCTGACAAAGACATTTTCGAACAAGGTGAAAACAGATGGTCAATGTTTGATAAAGTCTCCGGATCAGATGAAGTAAGAAAACGATTTATGAAAACATATAAAGTGGATGATATTCGTAGTTTCCTAAATAAGGATGTGGATTCATTCAGAAAAAAATCACAACAATACTATCTTTATAATTGATTATTTATGAAAATACTCGGGGCAGTTTTTTTAAGTTTTTTTGTGTTAAGCTCGACATTAGATGCACAAACAGTTTCTTTTATTAATAATTCGGATCAGGAATCTCAGGATTCCCTTTTTCTAAATATTGTAATTCCAGAAACAGACACCGTACTATATTCTTTTTCAAGATATAGAGTAGCTGCTAATACTCATCCAGAAGCAACTGCTTATATAAATGGGGAAGAGGTAAAAGTATATTCGAGTGGTGCTTTTGTAGACTTAATAGACCACGAAAAAGATACTACAATCATCGAATTTAGAGTAGAAAAATCCGGAGAATCACTTATAAAAACAATGTATTTGATTCGCCCACCAGAAATAGATATGGATTTGCCAGATAATATAATTTCTGATTTAATGGTACTTCCTATGGAAGATAGTTGGATAGAACAAGGCGAAACTCTTACCGTTCAATTTCAAGGTAAATCTGGACAAGAAGCTTTATTCAGTATAGATGGAGTTACTGGAAATATTAAAATGCAAGAAGTACCTTCAGAATTGGTTGATGGGAAAAAAGGAGTATACAGAGGTACTTATGTAGTTAAACCCAATGATTTTGCTAAAGATCGGAAAATCACTTTTAAAATTAAAAGAGGCTTACTTGGTTATCACAAAAGAGATACTAACGCAAGGGTGAGTTTTCTCAAAAATCCGATTGTTGGAGAAGTTTCTGCCGACAAAGCTTACCTGAATATTGGTTTAGGCACCGATCGATTAGGTGGAGCTAAATATGGTTACCTACAAAAAGGGGTCAGACTAAATATTGTCGGAAAACAGCAAAATGCGTACAAAGTGAGACTTTCAGAAAGTTTAGATGCCTGGATTCCAATTGGTTTTGTCGAACTTTTAAATGAGAATATACCACCTATTTCTTCCCTTACTGGAAATGTCAGAATTTCAGGTAACTCTGATATCGATTTAATCCGTTTAAGCTTATCTGAAAAATTACCTTATATCTCCTATCAGGAATTAGATCCGAATAAGATAATAGTAGATGTTTTTGGAGCTACTTCTAATACTAATTGGAAAATAAAACATCTTTCCTCACATGGTATCAAAAATGTAGATTGGCAACAGGTTGAAAACGACAGATTTCGACTTATGATCGAGCTAGATCATAGCCAGAATTGGGGCTACGAGATTGGGTATGGTTGGGGTTCCACATTGGATATTCGTATTAAAAAACCGCCTGTTGTTAAAGATGTTAGTATGCCACTTACAGGTAGAGTTATCGCTGTTGATGCAGGTCATGGAGGCACAAACAATGGATCACTTGGTGCAGCAGGCTTTCAGGAAAAAGAGATAACACTTCAGATTTCTGAAATTCTAAAATCTCAGCTAGAAAAAGCAGGTGCACAAGTGGTAATGACAAGAACAGATGATCGTTCGATGTACATGTCTGAACGCTGGGATATTATTTTGGAAAATAAAGCGGATCTTTTAGTTAGTATACATACAAACTCAATTGGTTATGGAAATGATCCTCTAGAAATTAAAGGAACAGGATCTTTTTACAAGCATTTAGCTTTTAAACCACTTGCTTCAATTATGTACGACAAAATGATTGGATTAGGTTTTGAAGACTATGGTTTAGTCGGTAATTTTAACTTTACCCTTAGCCAGCCTATCGAATTCCCAAATGTACTAGTAGAAACCGCATTTTTATCAAATCCTGAAGAAGAAATATTATTGACAGATTCTGAGTTCCAATCAAAAATTGCTGAAGAAATAGTTAAAGGTCTAGAGCAATTTTACTTAGAGCATGCCTATTTAGAAACAATTTCTGATCAACCTGATAAGTAATATGAAGCAGAGAATTGGATAACTAAACGTTTGCGAGTACTCTAATTAGGTCATTCCTGTGAATGCAGGAATCTAGATTTTACTAAAAAGGTGAGTACGAAATAAGTTCTCAAAAAAGTAGTCGGTCATACGTTTCAGTTTTAGGGAAAGCCTCGGTCTAACGGACTCTCTGTCTGACCATTAAACGGATTCGAGAGTATTATTTTTTCCTATTGAACTGGATTTATAGCTAATTGGAGCTGGTTCGCAATCCATTAGACTAGGAAACCGTCAGATGGAATTTAAAACCTTCTTTTAGTGGCGCAATAACCTGTCTTTTTTATCTCAAACTTACGTTAAATAAACAAAAAAAGTGCATTGAAGCACTTTTTTATAAAGATTATTCATTATTTGAGAAGGGTCATTTTTTTGGAAATGATTCCAGAATTGGTTCTTAATTGATATATATAAATACCACTTGATAAATTTGATGCATCAAATTGAATAGTGTGAAATCCTTCAGGTTTAGATCCCGAGAAAACCGTAGTCACTTTCCTACCTAATAAGTCATAAACCGAGATATTTACGTTGCTACGCTGCGGCAAGCCAAAACTAATATTAGTACTCGGGTTGAATGGATTAGGGTAGTTCTGGTTTAATTTTACTTCTGTTGGAATATCTGCAAATAATTCCTCCTCGTTAGAAGTAGGTAATCCAAGTTCAACGGCTCTTAAATCATCAAAAAGAATAAACCCAGTAGAAGGCTGTCCATCTACATAAGTAAGTTGGTAGCTATCTAAATGAACGTTACCACTTACGATACCATTACCATTTACCCATGGAACTACTTCATCGTTTGTCATATCCCATGAAATTAATTTCCAGCCTAACCAATCTACAGTATACCATTCGCTGGCTTCTAACTCATTATTAGCATCGCGTACAACAAATCGAAACTGATTACCATTACCATCTCCAAAAACATAAGATTGTAAAATTTTGGTACTACTGAATTTAGGAAGAGATACACTTCCTCGGTATTCTCTTATTAAATGTTCCGTATCTGATGTTCGCCAACCGTAATTAATTCTAAGAGATTGAGTGCTTTCACTTAAAAGGTTAACAATATCAGTTTCAACTTCTAAACTGGTTTGCTCTGCTATTATTCCGGTAGTGCTCCCCGATTGTGAAGGCTCCCACCATGCACTTAACCCTCCATCAAAATTGTCAATAGTAGTTTCATTCAAAAAATCTTGATTTCCAGTAGGGAATGTTCGAAGAATATTTGACCCAAGACTGTTTCCTGATGTATCACTTAATGTTCCTGAAAACTGGAGTTTATAGTTTTTATTTGGTTCAAGACGCTCAGAAGGAAAGAAGTTTAGAACACTTTTATCTGCTACAGAATAATATTTAGTGATACCTGGAACCGTATACGTTCCTAATCGTACCTGAATGGTAGTTTCGTCAATATTTGTAATATCTAAATGCTCATTGAATGAGGCACTTACAATTGGCCAAAGCTCGTTTAATTGAGTATTAGTTGGATACAAATCGGATATTTCAGGAGCAATGATATCAGCTTGACCCGTTTCAATTTCAAGAATAAAAGAATCTCCTTCTACTCCATCATTATTCCCATCAAGTTGATGCATATACGATGACTTATCGATTGCTGTTGAATCAATTTTCAATGTATAATTACTTACGAATTCAAGCTCATTTGTAATAATCTCAAGTCTAGAATCCGAAACCCATACTAAACGAATACTATCCGCAGGTGTGATTGAAAGTGCATCTTCTACGGTAGAGGTAACCATTTTTCTGCTAAACTGAATTACTAAGTTTTCGCCCGGATTCACCGTGACTGGTTCTCCAACTTCAAATCCATTTATAGATGGTGGAACGGTTGATACCAACGAAGCATCATGAAAGGTAAAGTCATCATTCAGCACATCAATAAATGCTGTATCAGAGTAAAAGCCTTCAGCACTTACAATAATTTGTTGATTTCCGTTTGAAAGTTCTTCTAAATAGTAGAATCCGTTTTTAAGTTCTTCAGGTTCAGATGAGTATTGATTGAATAAAGACTCAAAGGTATCGGTTGTATATGCTTTACCGTCGATAGAAATAACGGCTCCATTTATTGCATCACCATCATCAAAATCTGTAATTCTACCTGTTGCAATTCCAACGATTGGTCGATCAGTTGCTCCGAAATAATCAATCACTGTCCAGAAAGCAGCTTGAGCTTCCAGTCTTTTATACTCTGCATTCAGGTTTCTCTTTTGCTGAAATGGATTGGTATGAAAACCACCTTCACTTAAAACAGATGCCATATTCGTAGTTCTATTCACAAATAAATAGGGCCATTGATTAGTGTGATTTGTTGGGAATCCTTGATAAAAAGTTCTATCCGCATAATTTCCAATGGTGGGGATTCGCATTGCGGCTGTAAGTTCTACGATCAAAGTATCACCGAAAACCTTACCGCCATTTGGTGTTTTTTCAACAGTGTTTCCATTCTGTCTCCAACCACCATGCAACATTAATGTGTTATTAGTGGATGTTGCACCTGCATTACTATGAATGGAGTAAAAAAAATCTGCTCCAGTTGCATTGGCTAGATCATCTCTCTGACCTAAAGGAACTTGCTGTTGATCAGTTGTTCGGGAAATATATACTGTGTCGATATCAGTTTGAGTTAACAACATTTCACGTAATGCTAAACCAATACGAAGTACTTTCTCGGCTTCAGAATAGCCATAAAGACCTTGATTCTCAGTTTCGCTGTGGCCTGGATCTAAAAATATTGAAGCACCTTCAAGTCCGGTTACTTCTTGAGAATGTATAGCAGATGAAAAGCTTAGTAAAACAATACTTAGTAAAAAATAAAACGGAAACGATTTTAGCATAAGTTCTAATGATCTGAATTTCATGACGATTTTCTCTAACCTAATTTATTGCTGAATTGTGAGAGTATAGACAGCACCTTTGTCTGGTGCATCAAATGCAATTTTTGAGCCAGTTGGAGACCAATCCGGATTTTGAGCGATTAAATCGGTGTTCTCAGTTAGGTTAATTTTGATGCTCCCATCAATACCAAAAGCATAAATATCTCCTTTCGTAATATTATAGCCATTGTCTTCACTAACAGAAGCAACAAGAAAGCGGCTATCTGGTGACCAGGAAGGGCGATTGGCTTTTCCTAAATCTACAAGATTTGAACCATCTACATTCATTACATATAAGTTTCCACCGTAAACCTCAAAAGCGAGCTTTTGTCCATCTGGTGAAACCTCAAGATTTAAGTATTGGGCATCTTCAAAAGGAGAAATGTTCTCAGTTGAATTAGTAGGGATCATTCCTTTCGCAATGGCATTACTCTTTAGTACATAAAAAGCTTGGCTTGGTCTGCTTTTAAATTGTTGAGGAATATTCATTCCAGAGTTAAAAGCTTCCACTTTGTCGTTTTGTATAAGTACAACTTGCTCTCCAAATTGAGCCCATTTCGGAATAGCATCCATGGTTGGGCGGAACTCTGTGATTTGATTCTGTGAACTTCCATCGGCTTGGAATATAGTGATGGCGTGATTTCTACGCCGATTTTCAGTAGCATTTACTCGTGTTAAAATAGCTTTTGAATCGTTCGACCAGCTTAACCCAAAACCCGCATCAGCATCGGTAAGTTGACGAAGGTTGGAACCATTAGCGTCCGCAAGCCAAATTCCAACATACCTATCAGCAGTAACTGCTATTGTATTTCCATCAGGCGACCATACTGGAGATTGGAAATTAATGCCATTTTGTTGAATTAAAATTTCTGGATCACCCATCGTTTTGGGTTGTGCATTTGATATTAAAGGAATAGAAGTGATAATTAATATCAGAGTTAAATTTGATAACCGGGTAAACTTCATAGTGAATTTTTGTTTAAGAGTAATTGAAAATATTTGCTCTATGATATATTTAAGAACGAAAATTGAAGGTAAAAGGTATAGACATTAAATATCTTCGACATCCTTACTTTCTTTAGCTTTTTTACCAAATTCAGGATCAATTTTTACAAATGGCGTAATTATAAAAACCGGGATAGATGAAATAAGTACCCAAATGAAGAATTGTTCATAACCAACCGATTCTTGAATAAAACCGCTTACTGCTCCTGATATTGACATTCCTAGCGCCATTAATGCGGTTCCAAAAGCATAATGCGCTGTTTTATATTTTCCTCTAGCAATGTAAATCAGAAACATTAAAAAAGCTGCAAAGCCAAAGCCGTAACCAAATTTCTCAATTCCAACTAAAGCGCTTATCAGTATATATGATTCAGGTTGGGCATAAGCTAGGTACCAATAAGCTGCATTTGGAAGGTTCATAATAATTATCATTGGCCAAAGCCATGCTTTTAACCCATGTCTTGATATTACAATACCACCAAGTATTCCACCGATTGTTAGTGCAATAAGACCAATTGTGCCATTAATTACTCCAACATCTGTAACTGAAAGACCCAAACCTCCTAAATCGCGTGTATCTAATAAAAAAGGAGCGGCAAGTTTAACAAGTTGTCCTTCACCAAGTCTGTAAAGTAGAACAAATAGAATAGCTAGAACAATTTGATCCTTTTTAAAGAAATCGACGAATGTTTTCCATACCGCTTTGAATGGAGATTCTCCTTCATTTTTTACAGGATAATCATCCGCTGGTTGAGGAAGAATAAATCGATGATAAAAAGACATAATCAGCATCAAAATTGCAACAATCCCAAGTATAGATATCCATGAAAAAGTTGAACTACCGGATCTAGTAGCAATTACTCCTGCAAGAACTACAAAAAGACCTTCACCACTAATCATGGCGAGCCGGAAAAAAGTTGATCGAATACCAACGAAAAATGATTGTTTATCATCGCTTAATGCAAGCATGTAAAAACCATCTGCTGCGATATCATGTGTAGAAGAACTGAAAGCGGCAATAAATAGAAAAATCAGAGAGGCTTCAAAGAAATAATTGGTTCCAAGTGTAATTGCCGCACCCGCAAAAGAAATGGCTATGATACTTTGCATGAAGTATGTCCACCATCTTTTAGTCTTGTATATATCAATGAATGGACTCCAAGCTGGTTTAAAAGCCCAAGGAAGTGAAAGCAAACTAGTATAAAATGCGATTTCTGAGTTAGAGACACCCAGATCTTTATACATAATAACCGATACTGTTACAATAATTACATAAGGAATACCTTGAGTATAATATAAAGAGGGAATCCATGACCATGGATTTTTTTTAAATTCTGCTAAAAAAGTCATAGTCGTAATTCCCGTTCTATTTAATTAGTGTTATTCTTTGAACCTGTGTAAAAAGATCCGACGATGTCTGTAAGTCAACCTTTACAAAGTAAACACCGCTTGAAATATTAGTTGCATCCCAAGTATGCTGATAATTTCCTGAGCCCTGCCTTCCATTAAACAATGTTTTAATAAGTTGACCATTTATATTAAATACCTCAACTTTTACTTGTCCACTTGCTGGTAACTGATAACTTATATTTGTAGAAGGATTAAAAGGATTTGGGTAAGCAGGATACAGCTCAAAAGCTTCTTTTTGAGTCTCAAATTCATTATTCGTCATTTGTTTTTCTATACCTACAAAGCGAATAGCATCTGCCACAACATAATTATTGACATCTCCACCAATATTTGAAATAATTACCTTATCTGAGTTTGTGCCAGAAAAGGGAAACTCACCTAACTTTACCCACTGAGAGTTATCTGTACTTTGATCTGCATAAACGGTATCTATTCCTTGTTCATGTTGAATAATAAATGCTGATTTTTTACTCCGATTTGAAGATGAAACCCACCAACCATATAATTCATATAAATTCGATTCAGGTAAGTCTGGAGAAAAAGTAACAGATTTAGAACCATCGCCACCTAAAGTAAGTAGGGATGGAGTGTTTCCATAATATCCTGCATTTGCTGATTCAGCCCAACCACTACTTACTTCTGCGAGTGCGTCACCCGTATCAATAATTTGTTCGAATCCTACGGATGAGATTTTTGGGATAGAATCAACAGGAACGACCGCTAAAAAAGTTGCGACTGATCGTTGTAATGTGCTTCCACTAGGTCTGTTAATAAGTGAGTCTCCTATTACCATCTGGCTTGATCCGCCGCCATCAAGGTTAATTGCTTCGGTTGCACCAAGCGAGATCATTATTTCTGCAAGTTCGGTTAAACTTACTCCAACAGATACAGATCCTTGTCGCCCATCAATTACCATGAGTATTGCCTTACCATCATTAGTATATCCAGCTGCAGTTCTTGGGTCCGAATTACTAAGACCAACTCCAGATCCCCAAAATATTTCTTCGTTATAAGTAACCTTTGAGCTATCACCTTTTACTAAAACTGGACCACCACCAACACCTAGGAATGCATCAGAATATAATTCTCCACTTTCTTTAGTTGGAGCAGGTAAAGGGTTATCATTTGAACTGGTATAAGGCATTGGGGAATCAAATTGGTATAAATTATCTATTCCTCCTCCAAAATGATAAATCCAATCTACTGACATACTCCGGTCTTTTTTAATACCAAACATACTTCGAATTACTGGGTATGAGTTAGAGCTTCTTGTCAATGCGGGTACATTCTGAGCTAGAACCTCACCTGGGTGAACTAAAGTTGAATAACTAATACCTCCACCAAAATATCCTCCATTTATTGCGGCAAATACATTTTCTCTGGAAGCAAAATTCGAAATAGATTCTGTACCATTTTCTGCCAGATAGGGAACTAAGGCTATATCAGCATTATTCAGATCAACTTCAAAGTACCATCCTTTTAAAGCAGGACTAACTCTTATTCCCTCAAAAAACCGAATACCATCTGGAAGTTGTACAGTTTCAGTTTTTTCAGTCCATGTAATTGCTTGTGCTAAAACAAAAGAATTAAACAAAAGACATGTAAGGATGGAAAGAAGTACAGATTTTTTCATTTGAAATCACTTTTCGATAATTACTCGAATTAAAACTTTAAATCAAGAAACTTAAGGTTCGTAAAGTTTAAGAATTAATAAACCGTTGTTCGTTTAATCAAAGCTTAAAAAAGAGTTAAATAAGTTCTTTCCATCTAACAAAAGCTTCCATCGCCTCATATTCTGCCAGACCTAATTTATCATATACCCGAGCAGTATCTTGTGTTCGATCATCAGCTCTTTGCCAAAATTCTCTTTTATCCGTTCCTGGAAAAAGAGGTCTATCTTTTTGAGACTGGTGCTTAAAAATAGCTCTTCTTTTTCTTGTCGTTTCTTCGGGACTAAGTGGTACAGCCATTTCAATATCTTCAATACCCCATTCCTGCCAAGCTCCACGGTATAGCCAAGTCCAGCAATCCTTCATCCACGGTTCATCTTTTAGTTGTCTCAACGCTTCAAAAATTGCATCAAGGCAAACTCTGTGTGTACCATGTGGATCAGATAAATCACCGGCGGCGTATATTTGATGAGGTTTAATTTGTTTGATAATATCTTTTGTAATTTCGATATCCTCAGAACCGATTGGCTTTTTTCTAACTTTACCTGTTTCATAAAAAGGTAAATCTAAGAAGTGCATATTTTCGTCAGGAATACCTACATATCGGCAAGCAGCTTTTGCTTCACCTCGCCTGATCATCCCCTTTATGGCTTTTACCTCATCCGAGTCAACCTCACCAGGAGTTTTATTTACAATCGAATTTCGTACTTCCTCGAATAATTTAGAAGATTCTGCATCTTCAAATCCAAATTTACTATGATAATCAGTAACGAAATCTGCAAATCGAATAGCTTCATCATCAAATACGGCAATATTTCCTGAAGTTTGATAAGCAACATGAACTTCATGCCCTTGGTCTACTAGACGAATAAAAGTTCCTCCCATCGATATAACATCATCATCAGGGTGTGGACTAAATATGAGAACTTTTTTCGGATGTGGTTCTCTTCTTTCAGGTCTTTTGGAATCATCGGCATTAGGTTTTCCACCTGGCCAACCAGTAATCGTATGTTGAATCTCGTTAAAAATTCGAATGTTAACATTATAAGCTCTGCCAATGTCAATAAGCACGTCATTCATGCCATGCTCACTATAATCTTCATCGGTAAGTTTAAGAATAGGCTTATTTAAAGTAGTGCTTAACCAAACCACTGCTTTTTTTAGAAGTCGGTCGTTCCATTCAATTGGGCCTAATAACCAAGGAGTTTTAGTTCTTGTAAGTTCTGCTGATGAAGCCCCATCTAATAAAAATTCAATATTCGTATGTTCCTGAAGAAAAGTGGCAGGAATTTGACCGGTTATTTCGCCCTCAATAGATTTTTGAACAATACCAGCTTTACCTTCTCCCCAAGCCATCAAGAAAATTCTTTTTGCTTTCATAATGGTTCCAACGCCCATAGTTATGGCTCTTCTTGGAACATTTTCTACTCCAAAGAATCCACTAGCAGCATCAAGAATAGTTAAACTATCTAATGCGATTAGACGAGTTTTTGAACTTACCGACGAGCCTGGCTCATTAAAGCCAACGTGACCTGTTCTACCAATTCCTAAAATCTGAATATCTAACCCGCCAAAACTATCAATTTTCTTTTCGTATTCTTTACAAAACTCATAAACCTTATTTCTGTCGAGCGTTCCATCCGGAATGTGAATGTTTTCCTTTTTTATATCAATATGATCGAATAAATACTCATTCATAAAATGTACATAGCTATGAATAGAGTCTGCTTGCATTGGATAGTATTCATCCAAATTGAAGGTTATGACATTTTGGAAGCTTAACCCTTCTTCTTTATGCATTCTAACTAATTCGTCATAAATTTGAGTAGGTGTTGAGCCTGTAGCTAAGCCTAGTACAGTTTGCTCTCCCTTTTTTTCTTTAGATTTGATGAGATCTGCAATTTCATCGGCTGCATATTTAGAAGCCAACTTTGCGGTATCAAAAACTTTAGTTGGAATTTTTTCAAACTTTTCAAATTCTGGGAGCATTGGAAGAGTTGAAGACATAAATTTATATTGTTTTTTTAATTTTTATCAAATTTCTGAATCGAAAATGGAACCCGAAATATAGGTTATAATGAACAAAAACATAATATGACAATCACACTTTCACTAAAAAATAATGTGTTAATATTTATGAAGGTTTTACCTAGAAAATGTATGCTAATAAAGTTTTTTGACTTAAATAATTTATGATAGATACCCATTCACACATTTATTTAGAACAATTTGATGAAGATCGAGAAGAAGTAATGGCTCGTGCTGTAGAATCCGGTGTGCAAGCTATATATATGCCTGCCATTGATTTAAATTCGATTAATCAGATGGAAAAATTAAATCACCCAAATATTGAGTTCTATAAAATGGCCGGACTTCACCCTTGTGATGTGGAAGGAAACATTACCAAAAACTTTGAGCAGGAACTGCACGAGTTTTGCTTGAGAGATGACATTTACGGAGTGGGCGAAACTGGACTTGATTATTATTGGAGTACGGATTTTGTAAAAGAGCAAAAGAATAGTCTAAGAATCCATTTTGCAGTGGCTCGAATAACTAAAAAGACCATCATTCTTCATAACCGGGAAAGTACGCATGATTTACTAAATATCATGGAAGAAGAACAGGATGGAAGTGTGACAGGAATCTGGCATTGCTTTAATGGTACGGTAGAGGAAGGAAAAAGGGCCATTGATTTAGGATTTCATTTAGGAATTGGAGGTGTAGTTACTTATAAAAATGGAGGAGTTGATAAAACCGTGGCTCAACTTCCGTTAGATAAAATGATACTTGAAACCGACGCACCTTATCTCTCACCAACTCCAAAACGAGGAAAACGTAACGAACCCGCATTTATGAAATTCACCGCCCAAAAACTAGCCGATATTTTTGAATTGAGTTTGGAGGAAGTGGTGGAGAAGACAAGTAATACCGCAATCGAGTTGTTTGGGATTTAGGAGAGAAAGTGGTCACAAAGGTGAAGGCTTGAACCCCTAAGTTCGCACCGACACAGAGCGTCGGTGCGAGGGAACTTTATCCAACCAGTTGGATGGGAATAAGCTCATCGTTCTGGTTACTATGCTCCGCGTCGTAACCATGTTCGCCCAAAACTGAGCGTAGTAGCGAGGGGAAAATATGATAAAGAGACAGTAAACATCTCGAATTGAATAATATAAAAAAAGCCCTCACAGAATAACTGAAAGGGCTAGTAAAAGAATTTTATGGAAAAAGAGCTCTTATTTAATCAAGGTCATTTTTTTGATTACCTGACTGCTATTAGCTGTAATTCGATACATGTAAAATCCACTTGAGAAATTTGATGCATCAAAATTTACTGTGTACCAACCTGCTGCTTTTTGTTCGTTTACCAATGTAGCCACATGTTGACCTAGCATATTGAATACATCAAGTCGAACATCGGAAGTTTCATTAATCCCAAAACGTATATTTGTAGTTGGATTGAAAGGATTCGGATAATTTTGAGAAAGATTGATGCCTTTAGGGAATTGACTTACTTCTTCTATTCCAACTGTGGAAGAAGATACGGGCACATTTATTACATTTTGCTGTAAAGTTACGTTTTCAGTTAAAGCCAAAGCTCTACCATCTAAACTAGCCCCAGTTGCAAAGGTTACTTGTGTCCCAGCCATTATAGTTCCTTTCATAACAGTTGTTGTACCAAATGTTGCAGCTGAACCCATTTGCCAGAATATATTACCGGCCTTTGCTCCATTAACAAGAAACACTTTTCTATCAGATGTCATGTTGAAACTTGAAGCGATTTGGAAAATCCATACTGCATCTTCGTTGCCATTAGCATCAAGAGTTAAATCACCAGCTGAGATTTCGAGTGTACCAGTAGACTTGTACAAACTAGGATATAAGGTTTGTCCACCAATATTACCAGCTATACCAACAGGTGCTAAGGTACGTCCTGCAGCATCATTATAAGCAATGGTCAAGTCTCCTTTTGCTTCAGTCAACATAACAGCAGATTCTACCGAGCCTGCAGGCCCAGAAGCATCTACTGTAAATATAGTTCCTGTTACTTCACCTTCCGTTAAGTCAATAAATGAACCTGATGTTGGTGTTAATCCTACATCACCTTTTATAGCAGAAGAGGGGACATTTGTTACTGCTGAGTATGCAATTATAGCAAATGTATCCAATAAACCCAGATCAACAGGGTCGGGACCATTTGGTACAGAACCCCAGGTAGTAAAACTAGCTAGGGAAGAAAAATTACTTGTTCCGGTACCGTTTGAAGCTGCTACTCTCCAATAATAGGTAGTGCTAAAATCTAGTACAGTAACAAATTCAACGGTATCAGTAAGTTGGGATTGATCATAAACTGTAGTTGTGAAACTAGAAGTGTCTGATATCTGCAGTTGATAGGTTTCTGCAGTAGCAGATGCATTCCATATTAAGTTCAACTTATGGGGTAGATTAACAGCCGCACTATCAGATAATGAAAGAGAAGGTATAGTGGGTTGAGCAATTGCTGTTATTGCAAGCAAGAGTGCTATTGCTATGGTTAGGAAGTAAATACCTGAACCACGTATATAGGTAGTTGATTGTTTGCGAGTTATGTAAGAGTTCATTCGTAGCCTTGTTTATATATTATTAATAATTAGATTTGGGTTAGACAGATTTTTCGTAGAATTCTGTCAAATACCTGCTTAATTAGCAGGTGCAACTACGGTATTGCCTTCAAGGGTAACGGCAGCAATTCTGGCTAGTAATCTTCCTTCAATGGAAGCACCAGTATTTAAAGAGATGGATTGGTCAGCCATAATGATTCCTTTCATTACCGAAGTTGTACCAAATGTAGCAGAAGTACCAACTTGCCAGAAAATGTTGGATGCTTTTGCGCCACCTGATAGAATTACTTTACGACCAGAACTTGTTGAAAATGTGGAAGCGATCTGTATGATAAATACAGCGTTTGAATTTCCTTTCGCATCAAAAGTAAGATCACCTGATGATATTTCAAGCGATCCACCTGATTTATAAAGTCCGGGAGTAAGTGTAAGCCCACCAATATTACCTGATAAGAGTACAATGTTGGTAGAAGTTCTTCCTGCAGCATTATTGTATGCTATTGTTAAATCACCTTGAGCGCTTGTTAAGATCGCAGGTGTTGGAACTCCGTAATCAGAAGCCTGGACATTTCCGGTAATTTGAGCAGAGGTAGAATTTGGGTTACCGTTTGTATAAACGAGGGAAAATCCGGTTATGAATGAGCCTGCTGCTGGACTCAGTCCAATGTTTCCAGTAATAGCGGAGGTGGGGTTGTTTGATATTCCTGAACCCGCTAAAATAACATAATTACCAGCTGTACCTAGGCTAACGCTAGATTGAGCAACTGTTTGTACAGGTATAGTTACATCAGCATTTGGTCCAGTGCTTGAATCTTTGCAACCACCAATAAACACAACCATAAACATAGTTATGAGTGTGATTGACAGTGATATATTTTTAAACTTTTTCATTTTAATACTTGGTTATCCCTGATTGTGGGAGTTTTGTGAATTAATCTTCACGGTATCAAATTGGTGATTGTTTCTCTCTAAACTGTTACATCTTAGCATATGATAGTTACATATATCACATGTTTTCTAAATTTCCATTCCGTTTTTCCTTCAGGTTTTTATAAAGGTGGGGGTTAAACCTGTTACTTTTTTAAACTGGCCAGACAAATGTGCAACACTGCTATAATGTAATTTATAAGAGATCTCAGTGAGGTTTAGTTCATCATAAAGCAGTAATTCCTTTACCCGCTCTATCTTATGATGAATAATAAACTGCTGAATAGTAATACCTTTAACTTCTGAAAAAGTGTTAGCTAGATAGGTATAATCGTAATCTAACTTTTCACTGATATAATCTGAATAGTTTACATCAGGTATCTCATCGGTGTAGTGAATCAGTTCAATAATTACACTTTTAATTTTTTCAATCAGAATAGCTTTTTGGTCATCAAGCAACTCCAAGCCTGATTTAAGAAGATTTTTTTTGAGTTTCTCTCGTTGTTCAGGAGTTATATCCTCCAAAACTTCAACTATGCCAAGATCAACATTAACATATTTTAGACCTAGTTTTTTAAGCTCTGCCTTAACCATCATTTTGCAGCGTAAACTGACCATATATTTGATGTAGAGTATCAAGCTAATTCCTGTCCTAAGACTTATATTAAATAGAATACCAATGTTTGGAATATTGGAGTACTATCCAAATTAATAGCTAATTATTTTTTCTCGTAACAATCAGTCTCCCAATTAGTAACACCGTCTATTCTGGTTATTTAATTGAATCTTCATTTTCGATTGATAACCTACATTCAAATCAAAAAAACTAAAAAAGAAAAAGATGAATAAGAGAGCTCTGTTATTACTTGGAATGGTATTTCTAACTTTATCCTGTGCAGAAGTAGTTGCAATAGACCCAGCAGTCACAACTGAACCCTATGGTTTTTGGAGCGGACTATTGCATGGTATTATTGCCCCTTTTAGTTTCGTAATTAGTTTGTTTAAGGAAGATATAGCAGTTTATGCAATAAATAATACCGGTGGTTGGTACGATTTCGGCTTCTTGCTGGGTGTGGGTACGTTTTTAGGTGGTGGAAGTAAGGGTGCAAATATAAGAAAGAAAGACTGATTCCTAGAAAGTCTTAACCCCTAATTTTTTCAAATCTTCAAAGTTGTTTAGAAGCTTCTTCTCTAATTTCAGGAAACTATATTCATATCGATAAGGACGATCTGTTCTAAGCTTTTGAAATAAAGTTGCCTTATCGGGTCTTGATACTAAGTTACGAAGTACTGCATCATATTCTTTGATAGGATGAAGACGAAGAAGTAACTCTTCAAACGAATAACTAAGATGGGCTAATTCTAACTCTTTATTAAGATAAAGATCTTTTGTTGGTGGACATTGTAATCCAAAATAATCACAAAGCTTTGAGCAAACCATTTTACTAGCATTCAATTTTGATTGCTCAGAATAGCCAGCAATATGTGGGGTAGCAATAAATGCCCGTTTGGTAAACTCTGGATTAAAATCAGGCTCATGTTCCCACACATCAACGATAATATCTTTTATCAAACCAGAATCTAAAGACATTGAAACGGCAGTTTCATCAATTACACCACCTCTGGAGGCATTTATAATCAATTCAAAAGAACGTGAAGAAAGTTTTTCATTATTCAGCCAATGATAGGAGGGATGCCTTCCTGATTTTGAAAATGAGGCATGAAAACTAAGAATATCGCACTGCAGAACTTCTTCTAAACTAGCTGATTTAAATTGAGAGTCTTGTTCTGCTCTGGGTGGGTCATATAGCACATAATTTAAACCAAATGAATCGAACAGATCAGCAACTGCAGTTCCAGCTTTACCAACGCCTATAATTCCATAGGTATAATCTGAAAGTGATTTTCCTTTTTGCTCTCTCCATAATAAAAGAGATGTCATTACATATTCAGCAACTGCTCGAGCATTATTTCCTAGTGCATCAGCAAATACAACGCCGTTCGTTTTAAGATACTCAATATCTACATGATCGCTTCCAGACGATCCGGTTCCAACAAATTTTAGAGAACTTGGAATCTCAGGAAAAGTGATTGGATTTAGCTTAGTTACTGTACGAATTAGAAGTGCATCAAAGCCTGAAGTTTCAGGAAAACCAGTATTTGGATCAAACATGGTTAGAATAACATCCTCAGGAAGAAACTCTTCAAGCTGGTACAAGTTTTGATCGGCTAAAACTTTGATCAAAGAAAGTAGGGTTAAAGTGAGAAAATAATGCTGAATTGACCTATACTTGGTCTATGAATAACAAGTATAACATAGTTTCACTTATTCGCAAAAAGCGAGAGGCAAAAAGTCTCACATCAGATGAAATAAAATACATCATCAAAGCTTACACCCATTCAGAAATTGAAGATTATCAGGTGAGTGCTTTCTTGATGGCTTCATTTTTAAATGGTTTGAACACAGAAGAGTCTGCGGCATTGACTGAGTCGATGCTAAATTCAGGAATAGTAGTCGATCTTTCCTCTATTAAAGGGAAGAAAGTTGATAAACATTCAACAGGAGGGGTAGGTGATAAACTCTCTTTGATTCTAGCTCCTGTTGTTGCAGCTGCTGGAGTTCCAGTTCCTATGATTTCAGGACGCGGATTAGGGCATACTGGAGGAACGCTAGATAAATTAGAATCTATTCCTGGTTTTTATACCGATATGAGTTTGGATAGATATATTGAGATTATTGCAAAACATGATCTGGTTCTCGCTGGACAAACCAAAGAAATTGCTCCTGCTGATAAGAAATTATATGCCTTAAGAGATGTTACTGCTACTGTGGAATCAATTCCTTTGATTGCAGGAAGTATCATGAGTAAGAAACTGGCAGAAGGAATTGATGCACTAGTTTTGGATGTGAAATATGGTTCCGGCGCTTTTATGAAGAATATAGATGATGCAATTGAGTTAGCCGAAACATTAGTTGGTATTGGCGAACAATTCAATAAAAAAACGATTGCATATTTAAGCAATATGAACCAACCTCTTGGTCTTAATATTGGAAACTGGCTGGAAGTGGAAGAATGTGTTCATGCACTGCAAGGGAATGGACCTTCTGATATTATGCAGCTCTCAAACTTACTTTCGGGTACGATGATTTATCTGGGAGATAAAGCTGAAAATGTAGAAGAAGGCATCAAAATAAGTGAAGAAGTAATTGAGAACGGTAAAGCTTTTCAAAAATGGATTGATATTGTTGAAGAGCAAGGTGGAGATTCTTCTGTAATTAAAGACACGACATTATATCCAAAAGCAACATATGAGTTTGAACTCCTTAGCAAGCAAGATGGATATATTACTTCTATGAATTCATTTGAAATCGGAATGGGTTCGTTAGAACTTGGTGCTGGAAGAAAGAGTATTACGGATATAATAGATCCGGAAGCAGGAATCGCCTTGAAAAAGAAAGTTGGAGACAAAATTTCAAAAGGTGAAACAATTATGACCGGATACACGAACAAGCCAACCATGATTGAAACTGTAACAGAGATTTTATATGGTGCAGTTGAAATCAAAAAAGAGCAACCGAAACCAGAACTTTTGGTTACACATATTTGCGACAGCCAAAGCACTAGGGCATTTGAGCTTTAGCATATTAATTATGATAATAATCAGTTAAATTAATTCCTGATATAAAAAGGGCATAAAAAATACGGTAACAACAATGTTTAAAAGATTTATTCGCGCAATCAAATCCATGTTCGGTGGAGTCATAAGCTCCATGGAGAATCCAAAATTAATTTTAGAGCAGAATATCCGCGATTTGAATGATCAGATTCCGCAGATGAATGAGAATATCGCTACTGTAAAAGCGAATCTTATTATGCTTCAGAAAGAAGTAAAACGAAATGAAAAGCAGATTTCCGAACTTACTTCTAAAATTAAGTCAGCGATTAAAGCAAATAGAGATGATATAGCTGAGGGATATGCGCTTCAATTAGAAAAAGCAAAAGAAACGATCATACATTCCAGAGATCAATTACAATTTGCCGAACGTGCTTATGAAAAAGCATTGAAAGTGAAAAAAGTGTTTATGCGTGAAAAAGACCGTAAGATTCAAGAAGCAAAAGAAGCTTTACGGGCAAGTGAACGAGCTGAATGGCAGTCTAAAATTGCAGATACACTCGAGCAGTTTGAAGTAGGAGGGATTGATCAAACTCATGATGAAATGATTTCTCGTATTAATGAAGAATCTGCAAAAAATGAAGCTCGTATGGAAATAGCACTTGATAGCATTGATACACAAACGATGGAAATCGAAGCTAATGCTGAGAAGATAAGAGCTCATGAACTGGTAGAACAATTTAAGATGGAAATGGGCGAATCATCCGGTTCTATTTCTATTGATGAATCTACTTCTGAAGAAGAAGCTCCAACAAAATCAGTTGGCAGTAAAGAAAAAAGCTAACAGGTTTCAATCATGAGCTCTAATAGTGAACAAGAACGTGAACGTCTGAAAGAAGAATACAAGGATCACTACCGACGTATTAAAGAGGCAAAAGAACGTTTAAAGCAAACCGAACAGAAAGGTAAGATTGCTCAGGCATTAAATAACATGAATGCTGATAATTTACTTGAATCGGTAGATGAGTTTCTTGGTAAGGTAAAAGATAAAGTAAATTTTGCTGAAGCTAGATTGGATGTTGCAATGGAAAGTTTAGATGAAGATGATCCTTCCACAACCTCTGGCAAGCTAAAGCAGGAAGAGCTTGATGCAGAACTAAAGAAGAAAAAAGCAAAAGAAACCCTGCAACAAGTTAAAGCTGAAATGGGTATGCTTTATTCTGAAATTGAAAAACATGCAGAAGAAATTCATGCAGAAAAAACTATAGGTACGAAAAAAGAAGAAGCTTCCCCAAAAAAGGATTCTACTACTAAGAGTTAATGTCTACAGACGAACTAAATATAAATTATACCCGTGAAGCTTTCCTGAACCCAATTAATTTAGGAGTTTTATTGGCTTCAACATTAGGAGCATTATTTTTTAGCAACTTAAGTGTTGATATTTCTAATGTACTTCTAACTACCGTTTTTGGGATGGAATTAATGTATCTGGGTGTAGTACCAAAACTTCCTCGATTTCGTAAGAAAGCAGAACTTAAGAAAATTAAAGAACGTCATGCCTCTAGTAATGAAAAAGAATTATTCCAATCGCTAGATTCAGCAAGCCAAAAAAGATTTTTAGTACTTAAACATCTCGCTAAGTTAGTGCAGGAGAACTTTGAAAAACTTCCATATAGTTCACAAGGGTTACTGGATAACATAGGTAAAAAAATTGATGAGCTTTTAGGCAACTATCTAACCTTATTAGATTTAATAAAAAGATATGAGATTTATTTAAATACTTCTTTAGAGACAAATCTAAAAGAAGAAGTGGTTCGACAAATTGAAGAAATAAAATCTATTGAGTCTGAAAAATTAAAGCGAACAAAATCAAGACGAGTGGCGATAATGCAGAAACGTCTACAAAAGTTTAAAATCGCCAAAGAAAAGTATTTAGTTTGTGAAACACATCTTGAAACCATAGAAGATGCCGTTCGATATATTTACGAGCAGTCGATGACCATGAGCAACCCTGAGGAGATTGGTTTTCAATTGGATAATTTACTTACCGAAGTTGATGAAACTTCACAACTTATCGACGATTTGGATCAAGATATCTTACCTGAATACACCACTGAATGGGAAACTGAACTCGATTTCGATTCTATTTTGGATGAACTTTCTGATGATGTAACTTCAGAAACCAAATCTAAAAAAAGAGTTCAGGAATAAGAATGAGTACAACTTTTGAAACATTGATTCTGGAAATAGATGATTCCGGAATTGGAACGCTCACCATCAATCGTCCAAAACAGTTAAACGCTCTTAACAATCAGGTTTTCATAGAACTTAGTTCAGCACTTAATGAAATTGAAAAGAGTAAAAAGATCAACTCTCTAATTATTACTGGTTCAGGAGAAAAGGCTTTTGTTGCTGGTGCTGATATTAAAGAGTTTGCAGATTTTAATTCAGATGAAGCCACTAAGTTATCCCTTAGAGGTCAAAAAGTATTTCAAAGAATTGAAAATCTTACAATTCCTGTAATTGCAGCCATAAATGGATACGCACTTGGAGGAGGGTTCGAACTCGCTCTTTCGTGCCATCTTCGTATCGGATCTAAAAGCACGGTAGTTGGATTACCTGAAGTAAGTTTAGGTCTAATCCCAGGCTATGGTGGAACTCAAAGACTCACTCAGTTAGTAGGTAAGGCAAAAGCATTAGAATTAATTATGTCTGGTAGATTTGCCAAAGCTGAAGAAGCACTACAATTAGGACTTTTAAATGCTATTGCGGAAACTGATGTAATTGACGAAGCAAAAAAAATACTCTCTAATATTACAAAGCAAGCACCACTAGCCATAAAAAATGCTATATTAGCAACGAAAGAAGCAGGCAGAGATTCAGGATATAACACTGAGGCAAATCTTTTTGGAGATTTATTCGCAACTGCTGATTTTAAGGAAGGAACTTCAGCTTTCATTGAAAAAAGAAAGCCGAATTTCTCCGGTAAATAAGAACTAACATTGATTGAATGAGCGACGAGCCTCCATCGGGTAGCACATCTATAAATAAAATTAAAGGAGCCAATTAATATGGAATGGCTCCTAATAGCTACAACCATCGTATTAAGTGGTTTTTTTTCAGGGTCGGAGATTGCTTTTGTAACAGCGAATAAGCTAAAACTTGAAGTTGCTTCCAGAAAGAATAGTGTTATCGCTAATTCTCTTGAGTTTTTTAAAAGTAATCCAGAAACATTTTTAACGACCACACTTGTTGGAAATAATATCGTAAACGTTCTTTATGCTACGTTTATGGCTATTTTTTTAGTTTCACCAATTACAGAATATTCGGAATTATGGCTTAGCCATACTCCTACAGAAGTACAAATACTAATCGTTCAAACGATTATAGCTTCTGTGTTGATAATGATTTTTGGTGAAATTCTACCTAAAGCAATTTTTAGAGCACAGGCAGATGTAATGGTAAATATCATTGCTATTCCACTTCGGGTTTGTTATTTCGCGCTTCGTCCACTTATAGCAATTGCTACTAGTTCCTCAAACATTCTTATAAAATGGCTGGTACCTGATGCAGAACAAGTAGTTTCTCTATATCGCAGGCAGGATGTAGAACTCATTTTTAAAGAATTGCGAGAAAGCGGTGGAAGTGAGGATATTGATCAGGATGATTCCGAGATTTTACATAATGTGCTTGAGCTTTCAACCAAGCGCGTTAAAGATTCAATGATTCCACGTATTGAAATCGAAGCAGTAGATAAAAAAACATCTTTAGATGAAATTCTGCACTTATTTATAAATTCTGGACATTCTAAACTTCCAGTATTTCAGGATTCTATCGACGATGTAATTGGTGTTGTATTTGCATACGACCTCTTTAATAAACCCAAAACTTTGAACGAGATTATTCGTCCGGTTAAGCTAGTTCCATATAGTAAAAAGTCAAAAGATCTACTTACTGAGTTTAGGCAATCTAATATGTCGGTAGCAATTGTCTTAGACGAATATGGTGGGACGGCTGGTATGGTAACTATCGAAGATTTGCTTGAAGAAGTAGTTGGTGATATTCAAGACGAACATGATGTTGATGACGAAATAATGAAAAGATTTTCCCCAAATACATTTGTTGTTTCGGGGAATGTTGAGATTGGTGAATTAGTAGCAAAATTTGAAGAAATTAAGCTACCAGTGGAACCTTCGGAATATGATACCGTAGCGGGCTATATTATAAATCATTTGGGGCGCATTCCTACAGTGAACGAAGAGGTACTTATTGAAGATAAAAAGTTCATAATAAGTAAGGCGACTCAAAGCAGAATTGAAACTGTGAAGCTCATTTTAATCGAGTAATAAAGTTACAAAGTGGCAAAGGCAGTGTGCCTTTTTTACTTTATACTTTTAATCTCTGAACCTGTGTAACTCAATAGAAATGTTTGACAACTATCCAGCTTGGTCGCAAGATTTTGCACGAAAGTATTTAAGCCGAACCATAAACACGTTTATGTTACATGGGAATGTGCATGATTTAGTTCCTCTAAAAAATGAAGGAGGCACTGAATTTCACAGACTAAAAAGTTTTCTTTCGGACGAATTTTTTGGCGCCCGCGATTTTGTAATTTTTTATGATCGGGCTTCTGGAATTTATTTTAGAGACAAGGACTCTCAAGCAGATTTTAATCAAGCCATAGCTGGAAGAGACAGTTTAATAGGTACCGATTTTGCTAATAAAATGCCGAAAGATCCTGTTCGCGTATTTTCTCTACTTGAGCAATATTTCAGACTACGTTTAGATCAAAAGAAAAGTGTAGCCTTGATTGTTGATTATGCTGAAACCATTATACCAATGAGCGACACGGGCTCTACAGGAAATGAAGACCGAACTTCACTGGTATACCTATCGAGATGGGCACACGATCCCATGTTTCTGGCATCAGATTTCACTACGGTTTTGATTACTGAAAATCTACCTGATCTGAATAAAACACTAATTCAAAATCCGTATACAACGGAAATTAAAATCACGATTCCGGGAGAAAAAGAGCGCTTAGATTTTGTGAAGTTTGAGACCAAAAATGATGATTTCAAAGCGATATCATCAGTTAAACCTGAAATCATAGCACAGCAAACAGCTGGTTTGAATTATGTGAATATCCGAAGTGTACTTTCAAATGCTCGTGAAAATAAAGAGCAAATAACATTCGATAGCCTTTCACGAAATAAAAAAGAACTAATTGAAGCCGAAGCCTATGGACTGCTTGAGTTTGTTGAAAACCCATATTCACTAGATAATGTAGCTGGGCATAAATATGTTAAAGTGCATCTTCGGCAAGCGGTAAAAGCTTTAAAAGAGGGTCGCCAAGATGTGATGCCAATGGGATATTTAGTTTGCGGACCTGTTGGAACTGGAAAGACATTTTTAGTTACCTGTTTTGCAAGCGAAGTTGGAGTTCCAATGGTAAAACTAAAAAACTTCCGTAGCCAATGGCAGGGAGTTACAGAAGGGAATCTTGAAAAGATACTTTCATTATTGAAGGCGATGTCTCCTGTTGCGGTTATGATTGATGAAGCCGATGCTTATTTAGGTGATCGTAGCTCAAGTGGAGACAGTGGAGTTTCGAGTAGAGTTTTTTCACAGATTGCTACGTTCATGAGTGATACCGAGAATCGAGGTAAGATTATTTGGTTTTTGATGACCGCTAGACCAGATTTAATGCCCATCGATTTAAAAAGACAAGGTAGAGCAGAAGAACATTTAGCATTATTTCCACCACATACCAATGAAGAACGTGTTGAGCTATTTGAAGCAATGCGGAAGAAAACAGGGCTAAAACAAACCGAAGATTATATACCGGCCATTATTGAAGAAGGTTTTAAAACGTTCTCCGGTGCAGATATGGAAGCTGCTTTAACTCGTGCGAAATTTAGAGCAGCGGCAGCAGGGGAGAAAAAAGTATCTCCTGAAATACTTGATTTAGCTTTGAATGATTTCATTCCACCAACCTACCCTGAAGAAGTGGAACTTCAGACACTAAATGCAGTTTTGGAATGTACTTCGAAAGAATTACTCCCAGAGCGCTACCGTGAAATGGATCGAAATGAATTAATGTCTAAAATCGATGAATTGAAGTTTAGGGTGGGATAAAGTACCTAAACTTTATTTTTGCAAAGACTCAATTTGTTTTAAAACCTCGTTCGCTTCCTGAGCTTTTTGATCACTTTGAGTTCTATTAGAAGTAGATAGACGAAAAGACTCTTCCATTAATTTTTGGTATTTCTCGTTTAGCTTATCTATTTCTGATTTCTTCTTGAATAGTCCGAACATTAGTTTTTTTTAGTTAAAGATAATTTCATATTAGAATCTATATTTAAAGGTATTCGTTCGAATAAACTCATTAATTGCTATTTCAATGCTCGTTTTACTAATGTGAAATAACATCAATAATAGATTCACGATAGAATCTACTAATACGTTATTTGCACGAATAGATTTAAAGTTTATTTCCTTCAAAATTGATCGTAAGGTTTGAGAAAGGTTCAAATTTCCCTACACTTAATGCGTAAAACAATTTATCGAAATAATGAAAAAAATCGTTCTCCAAACCCTTCTAATTACTCTGTTGAGCTCTGCGGCAATAGTTGCCCAACCTCAATTTAAAGCTCTACTATTTACAAAAACCGCTGGATGGCATCATCAATCTATCAATGAAGGAGTGGATGCAATTCGTGAACTCGCAAAAAAGCATCAATTTCAGGTCGACTGGGAAGAGATGGCTCAGCGAATCAACGATGAGAATCTAGAGCAATACGATGTAATTATCTTTTTGAGCACTACAGGGGATATTTTAAATGAAAAACAACAAGCTGCAATGGAGCGGTTTATTCAAAGTGGGAAAGGATTTGTTGGTATTCACGCTGCTTCAGATACCGAATATAACTGGGTATGGTATACTCAACTGGTAGGAAGAATGTTCGCTCATCATCCTGCAAATCAAACTACAAGAGTTACCGTTGTTGACCACACCTTTCCGGGTTTAGAACGAGTACCTGAATCTTATTTATGGACTGATGAGTGGTACGCATTCGGCGAGGAGAAAATAGACGGATTGAATTATTTACTTACCATAGATGAAAGTATGTATAATATTCAACCTCATTGGGATAATAATAAAAAAGAAGGAATGGGAGATTTTCATCCTATAGCTTGGTATCAAGAGTTTGATGGCGGTAGATCTTATTATAATGCTATGGGGCATATGCCTGAGACATTCTCTGATAACATGTTTAAAGAAATGCTTTATGGTGGCATTTATTGGGCGGCTACTGGGAAAGGATTTAAGTAGCTGGGTCTGTGGATTCTGAATTGGAATTTCCGAAGAGTTTATAGAAGGTAAAACCCCCGATTAATACACTAAAATCAATTATCATTCGATTAATCATTCTGGCAAGACTGAAACTACTATTCGAAAAAAAAGCGATGTGATCCATTACTAAAAGTGTAACAACAACAAAAAGTAAAATACGAAGTTGGCGTTGTTTACTAATTGACACGATTAGTATTCCGGTTACCAATCCGGTAAATAAGCTAATTAAATACCCAGTATTAGTGGTAGTGAAAAAGTCATAAAGCCCAAGCAAATAAGCCAGGCGAACAAACCCGTCAGAAAGGACATAAGCCCCGATCATTCCAGCTAAAAAACCTAGTCCCATTCGTGATTTAGTTTTAGCTTTTTCTCCGTTATTGGTCATCAGTTCCTATTACCTTTTTTATTTTCATATCTCCCACTAGCAATCACTTTCGTGACATCGTAGTTCCAATTATATAGATAACAGGATGCAAGAATATTTTTTTCATCAATTTGAACAGAAATAACCTCACGTATATACTCATTGGGTT
Source organism: Balneolaceae bacterium (assembly GCA_040222455.1). Classification (GTDB taxonomy): domain Bacteria; phylum Bacteroidota; class Rhodothermia; order Balneolales; family Balneolaceae; genus RHLJ01. Next base: position 79,754 of record JAVKDD010000011.1, read on the forward strand.
GTTTATACTGATCACCTACACCTTCAAAATGATCAAGAAAAGCAACAAGTTCTTTATAATTCTGATCTATGCGATAAACTTCTCCATGGACTTTAGTTTGAGAACCAGGCTCATAAATGGCACCTGGATAAGTTCCAATATCTATCAATATACCAGGGAAAAAAGCTTCCCCAATTAAAGTGCTGTTTTTACGAATGAATCGTGCTGGGTCGTTGTCATATATGGATTTAAGAAGTCCGTAAACAAAAATATAGTTGCTTTCCATAAGATGATTGTTCGTCGGGTATAAGATCAATAATCGGTGAATATGATTTCATAAACAAAGAATTTAATTTTAAAAAAAGTAGTTAACTAAGTAGTTTAACTAAATGGTTGAATTGTTTGGTTGAATTTTGTAAACTTGTTTCGAATTAAAAGCAAAGCAATGCCAGTAGAAAAGGAAACAGAAGAAAAAATATTTGAAGCTGCCCGTACGGTGTTTCAACAAAGGGGTTTTGATGGGGCACGGATGCAAGAAATTGCCGATATAGCTAAAATTAATAAATCAATGCTTCATTACTATTACCGAAATAAGGACAATCTATTTTTTGAAGTGTTCCAGGCTGGGGTAAAAAAAATATTTCCTCAGGTTTTCGAAATCCTCAGTAGAGAGGTTTCACTGATAGAAAAAACGACGCTTATAGTTGATTTCTATCATTCTGCTTTTAAGGAGAATCCACATTTGCCATCATTCGTGATTTTTGAAATGAATCAAAATCCGGAGCGGTTCAGAGCTTTTTTTGAAAATCATAGCTTCGAAATACCGGATGTTTTTTTGCGACAAGTGGAATTAGAAATTGAAGCAGGAAACATTAAACCTATTAACCCAAAACAGTTTTTAATGAATATCATAAGTATGTGCATGATGCCATTGGTAGCTAGGAATCTGGTTCTAAGTCTTTTTAAAATGGATGACGAGCAATATGGTGGTTTTCTTGAAGAACGAAGAGTAATAATCCCTGATTTAATTTTCAAGGGAGCTTCAACTGATAGAGGTGTCTAGCTATGAGAAAAGGTATTCAGATTTTAATTGTAATTCTATTCTATCAGGTGACTTATGCTCAGGAAATAGTCACTCTGGAATATTGTTACAACAAAATTGAACAGGAATTCCCAATCGCCCAGAAACTGGAAATTCAAAGAAAAATAACAGATTTGAATATCCGACTGAAGCAAACTGGATTATATCCCGAAATGAAAATAAGTGGGAGTATGTCTTATCAATCAGAAGTTACCGATCCTTCATTTTTAGGTCCTGCGGCACCGAAGTTCAGTAACGACCACTACACTATTTCATTGGATATAACGCAGTCTGTTTTTGATGCTGGGAAAACTAAGAAAATGGAAGAAATTGAGCTCATATCAGGGCAAGCCGCACAAGCCGGTTTTCAAATAGAGTTATGGAACATCCGTAAACAAATAGATCAGGTATTCTTTGCGATATTACTCCTGCAAAAACAAAAGGAATCAGTTGATTTGTTTCTTAAAGATTTAGATGAGCAATTGCTGATGGTTTCAACAAAGGTCAAAAACGGTGTTTTGTTGCCAAGTTACGAACGGGTGATAAAAGCAGAGATACTAAAACTGAAACAACAGAAACTTCAGCTAGAGTCAAATACCAAATCGGGCTATGAAGTGCTTTCACAAATGATTGGTGAAGAGGTTTCTGTTGATAGGCAACTTCATCTGCCTGAAAATAAAGTCGAGTCATTCGAAATTTCAGAAATTGATGGCAGGCCTGAATTTGAACTATTTGATCACAAAAAAAATGTACTTCATGCCCAATCTGATATTATTAGCTCAGAAAAACTTCCTGTTGTATCTGCTTTTGCAAAAGGAGCGTATGGTCGGCCGGGCTTCGATGCATTTAATGATGATCTTCATCTTTATTGGATGGTTGGGTTACGTGCACAGTGGAGTTTTAGGAACTGGAGAAATTCTGATAAAAAAAATCAAATCATACGGTTGGAGGAAGATAAAATTGATGCTGATGAGGATGCATTTTTACGTCAGATAAATTCAGAACTGTTACAAATTGAGTCTACTATTGAGGCATTAAATCAGCAAATAGAACTGGATGAACAACTGGTAGCGTTGCGCGAGGAAATTGTAAAAGAGAAACGCAGTCAGCTCAATCAAGGGGTAATTACCTCTACAGAATATGTAATAGAGCTTAATGCCTGGAACAGAGCTCAGCTGAATCTTGAAATTCATAAAGTGCAACTTGTAAAGGCTAACTATGAATATCTAACACAAAAAGGAACCTCATGGAATTAAGAACTTTTGGAATAGGATTGATGATCATTGGATTATTTGGAGCTTGCAATCAAAACAAACTTTCAGATGCATATGGTCAATTTGAAGCGGATGAAATCACTATATCGTCTGAAATATCCGGAAAAGTACTTCAGTTTGAAGCGAAGGAAGGAATTATTTTAGAGGCAAATTCTCAGGTCGGTATCATTGATACAACTATGTTAAGGCTTCAAAAAGAAGAATTGAATGCGGGGATAGTATCGATTAAAAGCAGAATTGATAACCTGAATGCACAGGCTGAAATAAATAAAGAACAGTTGATTACGGCTGAGAAAGATTTTAAAAGGCTTAGAAATTTAAAGGATGAGAATGCCGCTACTCAACAACAAATTGATAACGCTGAAGGTCAAATCAATACCTTGAAGAAACAAATTAATTCGGTGCAAATTCAAAAGCAGTCTGTATTCACTGAAATTGAAACTCTCAAAATCAAAATTGCACAGATTGAGGAACAGATCGATAGGGCAATCATAATAAATCCTGTGAAAGGCATGGTTTTAAGTGCATTTGTTGAGCCTTATGAGTTAACAATGCAGGGAAAGCCGCTTTATCAAATAGCCAATACTGAGGAATTGATTCTCAAAGTATATGTTTCTGGGGCTCAGCTTCCTAGTATAACACTCAATCAACGGGTGGAGGTATTAATTGATGAAGATAAAAACAGTAATCAAATGATGAGCGGTTTCATTAGCTGGATTTCATCAGAAGCTGAATTCACTCCCAAACTCATACAAACGAAAGAAGAGCGTGTTACACAAATGTACGCCGTAAAAGTTCGGGTTTTAAATCCAGATGGAATCATCAAAATTGGTATGCCAGGAGAAGTGAATTTTTAAATGAATCCGGTGGTACAAATATCTGACCTTTCTAAAAGCTTTGGTATAGTTAATGCACTGAAAGAAATTTCACTAGAAATCCATGATAATGAGCTTTTCGGATTTATTGGTCCTGATGGAGCAGGTAAAACCACATTATTCAGGATTTTAACTACGCTTTTGATACCTAACGAAGGTACAGTTAGGGTGATGGGAATGGATGTTGTTTCTGATTACAAAAAAATAAGACCATTATTGGGCTATATGCCCGGCACATTCTCTCTATATCAAGATTTGAGTGTAGAAGAAAACATGAAATTTTTTGCATCGGTTTTTGGGACAACGATAGAAGAGAATTATGATTTAGTGAAGCCAATTTATCGTCAACTGGAACCCTTTAAAGATCGTTATGCGGGTAATTTGTCGGGTGGGATGAAGCAAAAACTGGCTTTGAGTTGCGCGCTTATTCACAAACCCAAATTATTGATACTGGATGAACCAACAACTGGAGTAGATGCTGTTTCGAGAAAAGAATTTTGGGAAATGCTTCATTTGCTTAAAGAAGAAGGTATTTCCATCATTGCATCAACACCATATATGGATGAAGCAAATCAATGTGATCGTATTGCCCTGATAGATAAAGGATCGGTTCTTAATATCAATACTCCAGATAATGTGATATCAGGATTTGAAAAACCCTTGTATGGACTCAAACATCCCAATAAATATGCATTGATTAATCACCTTCGCGAATTTCAATATTCTGAATCAGTGCATCCATTTGGTGAATTTGTACACTATACCGATAGTCGGGGAAAGATTAATACTAGTGAATTGAAGAATTTTCTGGAAGGCAAAGGATTGAATAAACCTGTTGTTAAAGAAATAGAGCCCGATATTGAAGATATGTTTATGAGTTTGATGAAGCCGGAGGAAATTCATGTATGACTTCGCAATACAAACTAACGAGCTTAGTCGCACTTTTGGAGATTTTACTGCAGTTGATAGAATAACATTTGATGTAAAGCAGGGAGAGATATTTGGCTTTCTTGGAGCGAATGGAGCAGGTAAAACAACCGCGATGAAAATGCTTACGGGCTTGTTGACACCAACATCAGGTGAAGCCAGAGTTTCAGGACTGGATGTGTTCAAAGAAGCCGAGGAAATAAAGCAAAATATCGGTTATATGAGTCAAAAATTCTCACTTTATGATGATCTGACTCCTGAAGAGAATATTGAGTTTTACGGAGGTGTTTACGGGCTGAAAGGCCAAGAATTAAATCATAAGAAAGAAGAATTAATTCACTCGGTTGGATTAGAGAAGTTTCGCAAAAAGTTAGTTCGCTCATTACCACTTGGTTGGAAACAAAAACTGGCATTTTCTATTTCCATTATTCATAACCCAAAAATTGTATTTCTTGATGAACCCACCGGGGGTGTCGATCCGGTTACAAGACGCCAATTCTGGGAAAAGATTTATGAAGTTTCAAATCAGGGAATTACCGTGTTTGTTACTACTCATTATATGGATGAAGCTGAGTACTGTGACCGTGTTTCTATTATGGTGGATGGAAGAATTGAGGCACTCGATTCTCCAGATGAACTCAAACGAACATTCAATGCCAAGTCTATTGAAGAGATATTTATTCAATTGGCGCGTTCAGCTGAAAGAGGAGAAGAATGAATTCATTTAATGGATTTGTAGTCAAAGAATTCAAACAGATTTTTCGAGACAAACGGACTCTGGTGGTTTTATTTGGTATGCCCATAATCATGCTGATTTTGTTTGGATTTGCGATTAGAAATGAGGTCAAAAACGTTAAAATTGGAGTTTTAGATTTATCCAAGGATGCAGTTACCCGAGAACTTACGCAGAAATTGGCATCGTCCGAGGCATTCGAATTCAGTGTGTATTTATCCACTTATGATGAAGTGGAGGAGGTTTTCAAAGCTGGAGAGATTAAAGAAATAATAGTATTTGAACCCAATTTTTCAGAAAAACTGACGCTAGAAGGGATTGCAAATGTCCAGGTTATAACAGATGCAACAGACCCTAATCTGTCAAACATTGTACAATCGTATACTGGAGCAATAATTAGAGATTATATTCAGGAGTTGAATTATCAGGGCACAACTTTACAACAAGGAATTCAGCCTACTATAAAGATGATGTATAATCCAGAACTGAAAAGTGTGAACCTTTTTGTTCCTGGATTAATAGCAGTGATTTTAATGCTGATTTCTGCACTTATGACATCGATCTCAATCACCAGAGAAAAAGAAATGGGTAATATGGAAATACTACTGGTTTCGCCTCTCAAGCCCATACATATAATCATTGGTAAAGTATTACCATATCTGGTGCTTTCAGTAATAAATGTTATTACCATTCTGATACTCGCTCATTTCATTTTTGAGGTGCCATTCCGGGGTAGCTATATTCTGTTTTTTATCGAAGCTATTATTTTTATTCTGACCGCCCTAGCTCTTGGAGTTTTTATTTCATCTGTTGCTAACAATCAGCAAACAGCTATGATGGTATCACTTGCCGGACTTTTACTTCCAACGGTGCTGCTTTCAGGTTTTATATTTCCTGTTGAAAGCATGCCTTACCCACTTCAGATGGTGAGCCATATTATTCCGGCTAAATGGTTTTTAATAGTGGTAAGAAGCATCATGCTGAAAGGCTCGGGGATCGAAATATTATGGATGGAAACTCTCATTCTGTTTGGTATTGCTCTATTTTTTATGGCGCTTAGCATGAAAAAATTTAATGTGAGGTTGCAATGAGTACGATTCGCTTTTTACTTAGAAAAGAGTTCCTACAGATTTTTCGAAATAAATCAATGCTACCTATTCTTTTTGTGATGCCAGTTATTCAACTACTCATACTTTCTTTTGCTGCTACGTACGAGTTAAAGGAAGTTAGTTTTACTCTGGTGGACATGGACCGAAGCATTGCCTCTCAACAACTGATCTCACGAATGCAGGCAACTGGTTATTTTAATCTTATAGAGGAATACACTTCAACAGAACATGCTATTCAGGAAATGGATAAAGGATCTGCAAAGCTGATTATTATAATTCCTAACAATTTTAGTGAACGTCTTAAAACAGGAGACAAATCAGAAATTCAGTTAATTATTGATGCGGTTGACGGAAGCACAGCAGGTCTTATTCAATCTTATGCATCTTCTATTATTGCAGATTTTAGCAGAGATATAGTTACAAAAACGAATATTGAGACTGCTTCATTTGAGAGGGTTTCATTAAAGTCAATTAACTTGATCCCTGTAAACTGGTATAACCCACAACTTGATTACATTACGTATATGGTACCGGGTATTTTAGTGGTTTTGGTTTCAATGATCGGTTTATTTTTGTCAGGGATGAACATTGTTAGAGAACGGGAAATCGGAACTATCGAGCAGTTAAACGTAACTCCTATTTCAAAATCCCAGTTCATGATAGGTAAATTGGTTCCATTTTGGATTATTGGGATGTTCGATTTGTTGGTTGGATTAGCACTTGCAAGATTTGGCTTTGGAATTCCATTTTTGGGAAACTTATTTACCATACTTATAATCGCCGGAATTTATATGGTTCTGATTCAGGCTCTTGGACTTTTCATATCTACCATTACTGATACACAACAACAGGCAATGTTCATCGCTTGGTTCATAATGGTCGTTTTTATTTTAATGGGTGGATTATTTACTCCTATTGAAAGTATGCCAGGGTGGGCTCAGGATTTAACTCTTGGTAATCCGATAGCTTATTTTATAAAAATTATGCGGATGGTATTATTAAAAGGTGCTGGCTGGAAAGAAGTGTATGTGTTAGTTCTTATTCTAGGATCTATGGCAATTGGTTTATTGGGTATTTCAATCAATAGATATCAGAAAACCGTCAAATAATTTCTTTTTTGTAAATTTAGCAGGGCCAAAAACCGTCTTTTCTCAGGCATCTAATAATTTCTTATAGTAGTTTCCTGAAAACTTCTAGTTGGAAATATGCGCCGCCTAGCAGCCATTATGTTTACAGATATTGTCGGGTATTCCGCTCTTATGCAGAATGATGAGAAAGCTGCGATCAAGATCAGACAGAAGCACAGAAAAATATTTGAAAATGGTCATGTGCAGTTTAATGGAACTATCGTTCAATATTTTGGAGATGGAACACTTAGCTTTTTTGATAGTGCAGTTAAGTCTGTTTTATGTGCAATAGAATTGCAAAAGGAATTTACAAGTGGGGAGATTGAAATACCTGTTAGAATTGGAATACATCTTGGTGATATATTTTATGATGGTACCGAAATATTTGGAGATGGTGTTAATGTGGCGGCAAGAGTAGAGGGGATTAGCCAACAAGGTGCGGTACTGATTTCTGAGAACATCAACAATGAACTGAAAAATCAATCACAGGTACAGACAGTATCATTGGGAACTTTTGAGTTTAAAAACATTACAGAGCCGATTGAAGTTTTTGCAGTTTCGAAAGATGGATTGATTATACCTGAGGCTGATCGGCTTCCAAAGAATGTATCAAATTATAAATCCGTAGCAGTTCTTCCTTTTGAAAACCTGAGCTCTTCAGAGAATCAGGATTATTTGAGTGATGGTATTACAGAAGAAGTGATTAATGCCCTTACAAAGATTAAAGAGCTGAGAGTTACTTCCAGAACCTCCTCATTTCATTTTAAAGGGAAAAAACTGAGTCTGAGAGAAATAGGAGATGAACTTAAGGTTTCAACAATTGTAGTTGGAAGTGTTCGATTAGCTGGAAATCAAATGCGGGTTTCCACACAACTCATTGATGTAAGCGATGATTATAGTTTTTGGTCAGAGACTTACGACCGTACACTTGAAAATATCTTTGCTGTTCAGGATGAAATAAGTTTAATCATTGCCGATCGCTTGAGAGAACATTTAGGGGATTTTCAAATTGATAATAAGCTTATTGAGCAACCTGATGTTTCAGTAGATGGATACAAGGCCTATTTAAAAAGCCGATATCATTTGCTCAAAATGAATGCCAGAGATATTGAAACGGGGATAACTATTCTCAAGGATATAATTGAAGAGTTTCCGAGCTATGTATATGGATGGTTAGGAATGCATATGGGCTTCATCTTAAAAGGAACCTTAGGGTTAATGCCAGCAGAACAAGCTTTTATGGAAGGATCTGAATATTTAAAAAAAGCGATTGCATTGGACCCCGATTTACCGGAATGTCAACTTCAGCTGGCCTGGATGAGTTTTCTACAAGACTGGGATTTGAAAGCTACTTATGAACATCTTCAGAAAGTACATCAGGAACGTCCCATCGTTGATTATTACCAAACTATGACCTCTGTAATTATCACAGAGAAAAAGTTTAAAGCTGCAGAACAATACATTAATATTGCATTACAACTGGACCCATTTTCTGACATTACACACCACCTGAAAGGCTTTGTTTGTTATGTGCAGGAAGATTTTGAACAAGCTCTTACTTATTACAAAAAAAGTATTGAACTAAAGCCTGGTGCTGAAGTTTCTTATATGGAAATGGGTCAGGTACTAATTCTACTTGGTAAAGCAGAAGAAGCGCTTAAACATTTTCAGAGTTTACCAGATGAAGCATCAATATTACTAAAAAAAGGAGGTATGGTTCTAGCCCAGGCTGCTCTTGGAGATAAAGATGCCGTACAAAAGGGAATCAAAAGTATTCAAAAAGCACTTCAATCTGAACAATTGGAAAGAGCGCTTAATTTTTTGATTCTTATAGAAACAGTTTCTGGCAATATAGACCAGGCTCTTGATTATGTAGAAATGGCAGTTTCTTACCGTTTACCTATGTTGATGTATCTAAATTTAGATCCATTATTAAAGCCCTTGTTTAATAATAAAAGGTTTCGGGAGTTGATAAGTCCACTACCTAAACCAGTTGATAAACAGCTTTCAGAAGAGGTTAGTTATTATAAATCACTAATTTCGGATAATGATTTAGAACAGTACAGGAAACAGCTTTCAAAAATTATGATTGAAATGAAACCCTACTTAGACCCTTATCTAACTCTTCGTGATCTGGCAGAAAAACTGGGAATTCCTGCTAATCATCTATCTCAATTATTGAATAAAGGTTTTGATCAGAATTTCTCTGAATTTGTAAACCAATATCGTTTGGAGCATTTCAAAAAAGAAGCTCAAAAAACTGAAAAGCAGAACTTTACATTACTCGCAATAGCGTTTGAATCCGGGTTTAATTCTAAATCTGTATTTAACAGCTTCTTTAAGAAAAGTACGGGAACTACTCCAAGTAAGTATTTGAAATCCGTACGTCAACAATAGGTTCGGGTTTATAAATCCGTACGCTTGGGGTTAGATGTTGTCATAAGTTGGTGTCAGAAATTAACACTAACAATAAATCCTTCAATTATGACTACAACAATGAACGCTATCATCTCAACCGGATATGGATCAGCTGATGTTTTGAAATATCGAATAACCGAAAAGCCAGTTGTTAATGCAAATGAAATTCTTATCAAAATTCATGCGACCTCTGTAACGAACGCACATACTGCAATGCGGACAGGTTTCCCAATAATTGGAAGATTATTTATGGGCTTATTAAAACCAAAGAATAAGATTTCAGGGACAGATTTTGCAGGAGAAATCGTAGCCATAGGAATTGATGTTAATAAATTCTCAATAGGAGACAAGGTATTTGGCTCTACTGATATTGACGGTGGCACTTATGCCGAGTACGCAAAAGTTTCTCAGGATGGAGTAGTACTTACAATGCCAGAAAATCTAAACTATGCTCAAGCTACTGCCATTATCGACGGTGCTACAACTGCCTTTCCATTTTTAGTGAAACACGCTCATATCAAAAAAGGACAGAAGATTTTGATAAATGGAGCATCAGGTAGTATTGGAACTGCAGCGATCCAACTAGCCAAACATTTTGGAGCTCATGTTACAGGAGTGTGTAGCAGATCAAATGTAGATATGGTGAAGTCGAAAGGTGCCGATAAAGTGATTGACTATACCTTAGAAGATTTCACAAAAAGCGAGAATCAGTACGACATAATTTTTGATACAGTAGGAAAATCTACTTTTAAAGATTCATCTAAGGTTTTAACCAAAAAAGGAATCTATATGAATCCTGTTCTAGGTTTAAGAATGTTGGCAGATCAAATTATAACGTACCGTTCGAATGGTAAGAAAGCAATTTTTGAAGCTACAGGATTAAGAGATAATGAGTCTAAATTGAAGGATTTCAAAATTATCAAAGACTTGTTAGAGCAAGACACTTTGAGCCCAGTAATTGATAGGTTTTATATGTTGCCACAAGTTGCAATTGCACACCAATATGTAGAAAAAGGTCATAAAAGAGGAAACGTAGTAATTAACGTATCTGGAGAAGGCAATGACTGATTTTAAAACTCAAAAAAGATATGGTCGAATTGCAGGGATTTTATATCTCATTATAATAGTGAGCGGAATTTTTAGTGAAGGAGTTGTTCGATCAAATCTAGTTGTGGATGGTAATGCTCAGGCAACCATTGAAAACATAACTAACTCAGAGATGTTATTCAGGCTTGGTTTTGCCAGTGATATTATCATGGTTTTGGCTGACATCTCCGTAGCGCTGGTTTTTTATATAATGCTTAAACATATAAGTGGTCCACTATCATTATTAGCTACTATGTTCCGATTTGCGCAGGCTATCATCATCGGAATAAACCTAATGAATCATTTTGGTGTAATTCTGCTAATTAATTCAACAGGGTTAGCCATAGTATTTGAAATGGAACAGATAAATGGATTTGTTTTGTATCTAATGGAAACTCATTCCTACGGTTATTTACTGAGCGGGATTTTTTTTGGATTTAGTTGTATGGTTCTAGGCTATTTGATTAACAGATCTAAATATCTCCCATCTATTTTTGGACTAATGATTGGAGTTGCCGGGTTCATCTATGTAGTTGATAGCTTTACCCATTTTATATTTCCAATTTTCTCTGGAATTACCGAATTATTGGTAATAATTATAGCAGTTATTTCAGAAGTTAGCTTTGCAATCTGGCTAACTGTAAAAGGAGCTAAGTTAACAGATACAAAAAAAAGCCACTGAAATTAATCAGTGGCTTTTAATAATGAAGCAGGATATTTATTCAACAATAAGTTTTCCTTTCATAAGGGAGTAATGGCCAGGGAAGCTACAAATGAAGTCGTATTCTCCAGCAGCAGGGGCTGTGAATTCAATGGTAGTCTCTTCACCACCTCCAATCAATGCAGTATGTGCTAAGACGTCATCGCCTTCTGCGGGGATATATTCATTATCTCGAGCACGAATTGCAGTAGTTGCAAATTCTTGTACATTGGTACCTTCAGCTAATAATACCCAATTATGTCCCATTGCAGCTTTTGGTAGTTTACCAGTATGCTTAAGAGTTAATACTACAGTATCGCCTGCTTTCACATTGATTTCTGAAAGATTAAATCGCATCTGATCATTACCTTCAATTACAATTTCTACCCTATTTTGTACTTGATCTTCAGCTTTATCAGGTGAAACAGTAGCATTGCCAATAAAAAGTGTTAGCAAAACTGTTAATAATAAATTCATAATTCCTCTATTTATTTGAATGAAAATTATATCTCACTAAAATCTGATTCAGATGTGAAGATAATGTGAATTTTTGAAAAATTTAGTGAAATAGAAATATCCTAATAGTGCAATGAATATTGTAGAAATAATGAACCTTTTCATTCTTAGTCCGACTATTAAATAGTTATGAGGAATAAAGTTGAACATATATTAAATGATTATCTGGTTGCGAAATATCAGGAAGGAGATAAAAATTCACTAAAAATTCTAATTCGCCAATTTGATCCTAGCTTACGAAGACAAATTTATGCGCAGACGCGAGATAAAACTTCGTTAGATGATTTAGTTCAAGAAAGTTGGTATGCTATAATTTTAGGGTTAGAGACTTTAAAAATTCAAATTAGTTTTGACGTTTGGGCATTGAGTATAGCCCGTAGAAAAGCTATTGATTGGATAAGACATCAACAATCTGACAGAAAGAAAGCACAGGAATTATATTTTATTGAGCAATCCCAACAAATATCTGCAGAAAGAGAGCTGGATATGATATTAGAGAGGAAAGCAAAAGTGAAATTGGCGATTAAAAAACTTCCACAAAGCCAAAGAATAGTACTCAGTATGTTCTACTTAGAGAACTATTCAGTTAAAGAAATATCAGAAATTTTAGAAATTTCGGCTGGGACCGTTAAATCTAGACTGTATAATGCTAGAGAACACCTGAAAGAAATTTTTAATCCAAATAAATAGGTGAATATCATGAAAAAAGAAGAAATCGATCAACTTATAGAAGAATCTCTCAGTAAAGAAGATGCACAGTTCTATAATGAACTTGACGAACAGGGAATGTTTAAACAATGGGGAGGACTTTACAGTGGTAAACTAGGAAAATGGGCAGTGGTTGTAACTACTTTTCAAATACTGATAACCATTCTGGCTTTTTGGTTTGGTTATAAATTTTTTACTGTAGAGGATTCCATATTGATGGCAAAATACGGTGTAGGTTTGCTCATTGGTGTGATAATGAATGGTTTGCTAAAACAATGGCACTGGATGCAAATGGATAAAAACACCATTCTACTTGAAATGAAGCGAATTGAATTTCAAGTGGCAGTTTTAAAGGAAAAGTTTTCTGAAAAATAAAAAAGACTCAAATTATCTTACTACAATTGAACCAGGACAGGCTTCACCCTGAGGATAATCTATATTACATTCATAGTAATAATAATCCATATCAATCAATGCTAGATAAGTAAGCATAGAGTTTATCAGATCAATTTTTAATTGCTTATTTATTTCTTGATCAAACAGAAAAGTATAAGAAACTCCAGAGTTTGAGGTTATTCCCGAGCGTTTAACGGTAGGGCTTCCTTGAATAATTTCACCTAAGATTTCATCATTTATGGTTAAAGCCCAAGATCCACCGTGTGGGTAATGGTGCCATTCAGTTCCTTCATCTGTTTTCATTTTTTTTATAGTAGGTTCCCAAAATTCATTAGCAGTAAACCTGAAAAAATTTCCATTGTAAAAAACGGTAGCATCTTCTACTAAACCTTCAACAATAGCTAAAACCGAGTCTGATTCAGAATCAGTCATTGTGATGATAAAATCGTCAGCTTTAAATTCTGGATTGTAAGCTACCAAAGCATTTATCTCATAATTCTGATTAGTAATAGGATTTTGGAATGAGTCCTTTTTATTCCAAGTAGCAGATCTTAAAATTTTATTATCTATATATAGTGAGCCATCTGAATAGCTAAATGGAATTTTTTCAGTGGTATCAGGATCGATGTAAGAGTAATTATTTAAACGCTGAATTTCGAATCTATCAATCGCTTCTTCCGGGTTTCCTCTAAACTGTTGTGGGTATGGGTGTACCACAGTCTTGAAAGAACATCCTGTTACTGTTAAAATTGAAAAAAAGAGAAGTATTTCTTTCATATGAAACACTATTAGTTCTTTATTGCAGGTTTATTAAATGGCGGAGGTACTACTTCAATGGTTCCTTGTTCTTCTAATAATCTCAACACTTCCTGAACAGCTCGTTCAAGTTGTGGATCTTTACCTTCTGAAAGTGCTTTTGCATTTTGGCGTACTGCGATATCCGGAGCAACACCTTCATTTTCAGCAATGAACTTATTGTTAACAGGATCAAAAACTGCATTGTCTGGAGCAGTTAAAGCACCACCATCAACGAGTGCATAATGGACCGAAGATTTAACGAGGCCACCCCATGTTCTTGCACCAATTAGTGGCCCGGCATTTTGTTGACGGAAGACCCAAGGAAAGAAGTCACCACCAGAGCCCGCTAATTCATTTATCAAAAGAGCTTTTGGACCTAAAATACCTGCTGGTAATCGAAAAGATTTACCGTTTGGAACTTCATTAGTGAGACCAGCTCGAAGTGAACGGGTCATTAAATCTACCATATAGTCATCAAGTAAACCACCTCCGTTAAAGCGTTCATCAATCACAGCACCTTCTTTGTCTTGCTGTGCAAAATAATAGCGATTGAAGGATACAAACCCTGGACCCCCAGTATTCGGAACCCAAACATAAGCGAGTTTTCCATTTGAAAGTTCATCTACCATACGGCGATTATCTTCAACCCATGCTCGTTGTCGCAATGCATTTTCACTTCTAATTGGTTCAGCAATTTCAGTCCAGGAATCATCAAATTCCGGTTTATCATTTAAATGAAGTAGTGTTTGTTTACCTGCGGTACCGTCAAGGAACTTATAAGGGTCGTCAGATGCTAATAATTCTTTACCGTTTATTCCAACTAAGTAATATCCTTCCTTAACTTTCATTCCAGGGCGATCCAATGGGCTAGAAAGGCTTGGGTTCCAACTTTCGGTTGTATAGATGCGGTTGATTTTCCATCTATTTTTTTCAGTTACTAAATCTGCTCCAAGTAAGCCAACCGTAGATCGATCTGTTGAAGGAAAGTCACCGCCAAATACAAAGCTATGGCCCACAGATAATTCACCATTCATTTGATCAAGTACATAAGTTAGATCTGCTCTATGTTTAATAAAAGGAATAAGGGGAGCGTATCTGTTATAAACAACATTCCAATCACGACCATGTAATTCTGGATCATAGAAATAGTCACGTTCGTACCGCCATGCTTCCTCGAACATTTGTTTCCATTCGGCTTGTCGATTCAAATTCATCTGTAAATTAATAGATACAGCATCACCACCTTTACCACTTGCACCAGCAGTGCCTGAAATACTCCATCTAGAACCAGCTTGAGATAGGATTTTACTTCCATCTGAAGAAATTGTGAATGAGCGAATTCCTTCTAAGAAAGTTTCTGCTTCTCCACTTTCAAGCGAAAATTTATGCAGAGTTTGATCTCCAAAACTTGTTCCTCGTTCACTTATAAATACGGATCCAGCGGGTCCAGCTTCAGTGGAGGTATAATTCGCTTCAGAAATTGGAAGAGCAATTGTTCTTCGATCAATTCGATCGTAATCAATGCGGATAATTTCTTCTTTATCATTGTCAGATTTCTCTTCTTCTTCTTCTTTCTCCTCAGAAGATTTCTCGTCTTCTTTTACTTCCTCTTCATCACTTTTAGGAATAAATGGGGAGTCTTGATCGTTTTGAAGAACAATTACATAAGCTGCATAAGTTGGGTCGGCAGTCATTGCACTGGTATTTGCCCAGCCAGATCCCAAAGCTACATCAGTACTTGCTAGAAAATAGAAGTGCTTTTTATCTCTATCCCAGGACGGAGCAAATGCATCTGCGAAAGGATTAGTAATCTGATTCAGAGAATTATCATCACTTGACCAAATCATAATTTTTCTAAAGTTATTGGAACCTGAAGTTGCAAAAGCAAGCTGTTTTGAATCTGGAGCCCACGTAAGATCCATACTCCCACGATCTAAGTTATTCCCACCTATTGCCACTGTTTTAATATTTTCAGAAGCTAACTCAATTACTCTAACACGAACATCGTCATCAACGAATGCGATCTTACTTCCATCGGGAGACCAAGTTGCTTCCCAGGCCATGTTAGATTCGCCAATATCAATCGTTTTGTGATTTGAAAGTCCGTCTTGAGCAATTAAATGAAGTGAGTACCCTTTTTGACCTTCATCAGAAAACCATGCAATTTGATCTCCATTTGGTGACCAAACAGGTTCCCGATCAGCAGCATCAGAAGTTTGAGTAAGGTTTCTGGCATCTCCATTTTCTACAGGAATAGTATAAATATCACCTCTAGCTGATGCTAAAACACGTACCCCTGTAGCTGATAAAGAAACAGATTGAGCACGATCACTCACATCTTCCCATTTAGTAGCTGCCCATGGGAAATCACCTTTAATTGTGATACTAAGTTGAGTTGTATTTCCAGTTGCTGGATCAACAGTATGTAAGTAACCGTTTTGTTCAATAATTAATTGGTTGTTTCCTGCCGAAAGCCATTTTACATCGGTACCTTCAAACGTTGTTATTTGCTTCAATTCCTTACTAGAAACATTGTAAGACCAAACATTTGTTGTCCAATCACGGTCAGAAAGAAAGTAAATAAGACCACCAACCCAAACAGGTTGAAGATCGATTGTGTTTTCAAAAGGCAGAAGAGTTTCGCTTTGGTTTTGCAGATTTAGGATAATAAGTGGAGTATTTTGTCCGCCTTTATAATTCCGAAATTCGGATTCCCAGCGGCTCATTTTATCAATTACTAATTGCCTTCCGTTTGGTGAAAATGATCCGTCAAATCCCCATTGTTCCGAAAGTTTGGTTGATGGACCTCCTTCTTTAGATACCGTCCATAGTCTGTTAATCGATGTTGGTGCCGATTCTCTAGAAGAAGCATACAAGACATTCTTCCCATCAGGCGACCACCCTCTGGAATAAGCAGAAGATGGATGCCACGTAAGTCGTGTTGGTTCACCACCTTCAGCAGAAACTATATATACAGCAAAACTACCAGTTCGGTTTGAAGAGAATGCAATCCATTTTCCATCTGGAGAAAAATGCGGATCAGACTCAATAGCTGGAGTACTCGTAATTCGTATTACATTACTTCCGTCAATGTCAGACACCCAGACGTCACTTCCATAAGTGAAAGCGATTTGATTTGAGCTTATTGAAGGTTCGCGCAAGAGTCGGGTACCTTGTGCGATACTTATTGAAGTAGATATTAAAAAAGCGAATGTAAAAGCTATAAAAAGTTTGAATCGTAAATCCCGATACATATTGGTAGTATTAATGTTATTAAGTTTTATCACAAATAAGACTTACAATTAAAGAAAGGAACGAACAGTTTACAAGAATAAAAGCCTGCTTTTTTTAATTAATTGTATTTAAAATCTTTAAAGAAAAATCATCCAATTTCTCATCAAACTTACTACATTCCCACTTCACACTCACTTAGATTGATCTTTTAGTATATGAAAAAAGAATTGGAGTCTATACGGAAGCGACTCGATGAAATTGACCGCTCTATTATAAAGGCACTAGCTGAACGTCAAGATCTAGTTAAAGAAGTTTCCTCATTTAAGCTTGAAACGAATACTGGTATTCGCGATATGGAAAGAGAGGAACGTCTGCTAAATAAAATACGAGATATAGCTACAGAAGTAGGTTTAGATAGGTACTACGCAGAGCATCTTTTTCGTGAAATCATTACTAATTCAGTCCGTTTTCAAACTCATTCTTTGGTAGATCACCAAAACAAGAATAATGGTAATTCTATTAGAGTAAGTTATCAAGGTACAGATGGAGCTTATAGCCATTTGGCAGCTATTCGGCATTTTGATGAGCGTTTCGATCAAGTAGATTGCTATGGCTACAACACGTTTGAAGAAGCAGCCAAAGCGGTGAAAGAGAATCACGTTGATTTTGCTGTACTTCCTATAGAAAATACTACAGCAGGTTCAATAAATGATACCTATGATATTTTAGGTGAATCAAATCTTCATATTGTGGGTGAAGAAATTATAAAAGTGGTTCATTGCTTACTAGCGGTTGAACAAGTTGAAGTTTCTCAAATTCGACGTATTCTTTCCCATCCCAAAGCCATTGAACAATGCACTCATTTTCTGGCAAAACTACCTCGTTGTACTGTTGAGTCCTATTTAGATACAGCAATCTCAGCAAAAAAAGTACTCGAAGATGCAGATCTGTCTCAAGCTGCTATTGCAGGGGCACATGCAGCAGATTATTATGGTTTACATGTGATTGCTCATGATATAGCAAATCAAAAAGAAAATTTTACAAGATTTGTTGTGGTATCAACTAATTCAGTTCAAGTTGATCTTCAAATACCTTGTAAAACTTCACTTATGATGGTTACATCTCATAATGAAGGTTCACTCGTCGATTGCCTTAATGTTCTACACAAACATGGAATTAATATCTGTAAACTGGAATCTAGACCTCGCATGAATGAACCATTTAGGTATTCCTTTTATGTAGATATTGAATCTAATGCCAATGATACAAACACAAAAAAAGCGTTAACCGAACTTTCAAAAGAAGCTGAAGAGGTTAAAATATTTGGCTCGTACGCTAAACAGATATCTTAATCTTAGAATGCATAAGTAGCTCTTAAAAAAGTGCTATAGGAATTAACAACTCCATCAGCTCTTGGATTTCTAATACGATAACGAGCATCTATTGCAAGCTTTTCGGTGGCAAAAAATCGATAACGAACTTCCATTTCATCTGCGTTTGGAACATAAATATTTCGCGCAATTAACCATCCGCTATCATTTTTTGCAAATTCGATCATAATTTCATGCTTTTTTGCAAAATTGTTAATTCCAATAGAAGCTACCATACTTGTTCCCTCACTGAAAGCGGTGTTTACATTTTGTCCTAATTCACCGGCAATGCGAATGGAACCACCTTTCAAAGTTTCTCCTTGAGGGAAATCAAGAGTAATTCTTGATGTAAAAGCAGCATAATCAGCGTAACCATCTGCTTTTAAATAAATACCAGGGATGTACATCAACCCAAACCCTTTCTGGATGATGTTGTATTTATCTCTTTCTCGGTTTTCAGCTCCGGCATAGAAGGTGAAATTATGATCATTTTTACTGAAATCTAAAGGAGTACTATACTGGAAAGTTGGATGGTTTTTAGGTTGATATTCCACAATCCCTTCGCCGTACCAGCTTTCATTCAAATACTTTTTATAATAAATACCATCAGTCCAATGCACATTATTACTGTTACTTTGATATCTGCTATGAGATCGTTTAGCATTGGCAAGTGTACCTAACGATTTTTGAAATCGTCCTATCCGAAACTCAGAATCTTCATTTATAAATTTATAATAAAACTCATCAAAGGTGATGGAACCAAATGCCAAACGACCACTTCCATCAGCTACTAAACTTAGTTTAATAGGTTCTAATTCTTTAGATACCAAATAAGTAAGGCGAGCAGAAAAAGAATGATTTTCTGAGTGATTATATTTTAAACCAGGTCTTAAACGCATGGTATAATTATCACCACCCCAACCATCTGCGTTTGTATCACTTCCGATATGAGCAAACCTTACGTTTCCATATACTTCCAAAGTTTCTTTTTCTTGACCATTGGCTAGAAATGGAGTGAGTAGAAAAATAATCAATATCCTAAAATTCATAGTGTACCTTTAATTTTACTGTTAGAGAAAAGTATAACTCTCAAATGGCTTAAAACATTCAGGCTAATGAAATTGTTTATCGTGGTTTAAAAAGTTTTTACTTCAATGGGAGAGAATAGAATACGGCAAGTGCTACAAAGTATAGAAAGACTATGAGTTGATAGTTTTGGTATCCTTTTCCCATTGCAATTGAAATGATTGATCAGAGATAAAATCTTTAGGTTGCCTAATCCATTTTTTATTCTGCAAAACCCTTACAAAACCTTTTTCAAGTGGTTCATTCGGATTTTGTTTATCTAATCTATGAAGTAATTCGGTTAAAACTCTGGTTTGATTTTTTTGATAGAGCTCAGAGTTATGTACTAGTCGATTTTGTAGATTTTTAACTTCAGATCTGGCCTGAACCATTTTTTGTTGCACAGCCAATAACGCATATGATTTGGCTAAACTTGAAACACGATCTTTATAAAATTGAAGTGCTCCTTTTGTATTTAACTCAAGTCTTCGAAATAAATCTTCGACAAACATTTTTACTTCATTAATATCAGGTGACGCCAAAACTGCAGCTTGAGTCGGAGTGGCGGCTCGTAAATCAGCTATAAAATCGGATATGGAGAAATCTACTTCATGTCCAACGGCACTAATTATAGGGATTTCGCATGCGAAAACTGATCTAGCAACCACTTCTTCATTAAATGGCCATAGATCTTCCAAAGAGCCACCTCCACGACTAATAATTACCAGATCAACATTTTTTTCGGATGAGAAATAATTGATTCCATTTGCAATTTCTGGCGCAGCATGTACACCTTGTACACTGGCATGAAAGAGTTTAATCTCTGCTAATGGCCACCGCTTTTCGAAAGTGGACCTTATGTCTTGAAAAGCAGCTGTGGTTTTGGAGGTGACTACCCCAATCCTTTTTGGAAATTTGGGCAATGGCTTTTTATGAATCTCATCAAACAGACCTTCTGCTTTAAGTTTAGCTTTTAGTTCTTCGAAGGCTTGCTGCAATTTTCCAATACCCGCTTGTTGAACAAGGCTTACAATCATCTGATATCTACCGTGAGGAGCGTAGACCTGAATATCTCCCCCAACCACAATTTGTTGGCCGTCAGAAAGCTGAATTCCAGACCTTTGGACTGTACTTCTCCAAATAACACAAGGAAGTTGAGCTCCAGAGTCTTTTAACGTAAAATAGATATGACCGTTTGCACTTTGTTTAACATTACTAGCTTCTCCTTCAACTAAAATATCATTGAAATTTTGCTCAAGAAGAACCTTAAGTTTTTCTGTAAACTCAGAAACAGTTGGTATATCAAAAAGAAATGGGATTTGGTCTGCCATTATTGATTTTTAGGGGCATTCGGTGTTACTTAAAGCGAGTTCGTTTTAATCACTTTGATTTTTTTTCAGATTCCAATGATACAAAAAGCTATATCCATTTTTGTGTTGATTTTGATTCCATTTTTTGGTTTTTCTCAAGACATTGAATTTGGAGAAGAACTTGATATGATTTACGCTAGAACTGCTGAAGCAATGGGGGGGCAGGAAAAATGGGGATCGACTTCTTCTTTTCATGCAGAAGGAAATTGGCATTTCCCTGAAGGCGGCGAGTATATAGAATTTATATACAAGAACTTAAAACCAGATATGGCTCGATTCGATTTTAGAGTGAATGAGGTACTACACACTGTTTCAAAATATGGACGACGTGGATGGATAGCAGATCCCGATCAATATTTAAAAGGGTATGAGCGATTCGATGAAGTAGAACAATTGGTAACCCACAATGCCTTTTTATATGAAAATAATCTTGTTGATTACAAAGAAAAGGGATTAGAGTTAAAGTTTGAAGGGTCGGTGTTAATCGGTGATAGAGAAGTTTGGCTAGTACGATTAGAAGGCTTTGCCGATAAAGAGGAGCTATACTATATCTCTCAAGGCGATTATAAGCCTTTTATAAAACAGAGTTATTACTTTAGAAATGGACGTAATGGAGTAGTGAATTACTATATCAAACGTTATATGACGGTTGATGGAATAGAGCTTCCACGAGAGATTCTAGTAACAAGTCAACATATTAATTTAATCCTTAATTTTTCTTCTTATGTTCTGAATTCAAATATGGATAAGGACGATTTTAAGAATCCAAATGAACCAGATTTCTCGGTAAATACATTGAGTTTTACAAAAGAAAAGGCCCAAAAATACTTGAATTCCGAAATCCCAATTACAAAACAAATGGGGATTGAGGTTGAACGTTTAACAACAAATGAAGTGAAGCTTAAAGCTCCCATCAAGCTAAATATAAATCACCGTCGTTCTGCGTTCGGGGGTAGCGTAGACAGTTTATTTTTAACAGCGGGATGGTCATATATCCGTTTAGTTGTAGATCATTTGAAGCCACTTCCAATAATTGTAGGAAGCAAATCACAAACAAGTTTTCAGCGACCAATCACACGTGACTTCGCAGCACAACTTGTAATCCCATCAAAAAAAGAAGTAGACGAATTCTTAGATGCTTACATACGATTTGGGAAAGCCAGAATTACTTTAGAAGCTATTATTAAAGACGACGGAAAGACCTATGCAGCTTTTAAAGGCGATTATGTTGTCGTGAAATCTCAAGAATAGTAAAGCTAAGAAACAACGGGTCGAACCATAATTTCGAAATAATTGAGAAGTGGACATGTTTTTGCTAAAAAGATTGCCTCATCTAAGTCTTTTGTGGCCACTATAGTGTAACCAAGAATAATCTCCTTGGCTTCAATAAAAGGACCATCCGTTACAACGGTATTATAATCCAGAATATGGGCACCATGATCTTCAAGACGTTGCGAGTCGATGTGTTGGTTTCCAAGCTTTTCAATCCAGTTTATATGCATTTGAATACGCTCGTTTAGCGCTGTTTCTGAAGAATCAAGCCCTTCCTGCCCCCGAAATAATAACATGTATTTTTTCATGTAAAGGCTTTGTTTAAAAATGAATGTAGAGGCTGTATAACTCTATAGTATCCTAAGAGTGTTTCAGCCTGGTTAGATTCATTAATAAACTGAGAAGTTGGCAAAGTTGCCATAGCATAGAATTGCTTGTTTAGAATAAGATTAGTTTTCTCGATAATAGGTTGAAAATCAGCATCAATTCGTTTGTTTTGCTCACCTTTTAGTTCATTAAAGTGTTTTTTGAACTCATCATTTTCTAGTATGGAGAGGAAAACATCGGTATCGCTAGCTATCAAAGCCCGTACATTTTTGAGAGCATTTTTTTCCAGTTGATAGAGCCCGCCACCCAAATGAACTTTTTCAGCATCTATTCCTAAATAGAACTCTGGTAGCTCAGACTTTCTTCCACTACGAGAAAGTCCTGCTTTCATTATAGTGTTATAAGGTGTTTTATTTTTTGAAAAACGAATATCTCTATTAATTCGAAATAGTGATTTCTTAGCATCAGGAAGAATAGTAGGCTCAATTTCCATTAGCCCCGGAATAAGAGATTCCACCAATTCAATGAACGGCTTTCTTACAATTTCCTCGTACTCTTTACGATGATCATCGAACCACTCTTTGTTATTATTGTTTGATAGTTCCTTAAAAAAATTGATGTATGGTTGTGTGATCATGAGTTTTTATTTAGAGCTTGGAGTGTTAAGTCTTTCCAAAGATGTTGTTCAGAGAATGGAACTTCAAACCAGCCTGTTAATGGGCCTTTCTTTTTGAAGGGATTAAAAGGATGGATTTCAAAATCCTGAACATGTGGGTCAAAGTCTTTTCCCAGTTTAAAAACCATTAAGTACTTTTTCGAAAGGAAGGCAAAAACAATTCCATTTATAGTAATAGCAGGAGAACGCATCATATTACCAACTTCAATATTCGTTTTTGTGGAGACTAGCTCTTCTCTTATTTCTTCAAAAAGGTGTACTTCTGGTTTCATGGTTTTTATTTAATAACAAACTCAAACAAAAAAAGGGGACATCGAATTAAAGAAAAGTGAGAATCAATTGTAATAGGTGTATTTTAATTCCCAATGAAATCACAACATGAAAATATTAGAGTACAGAAGTTCATTTTAAGCATTGCAATTGTTCTTTTTGCAATTAAAGTAATTGCTTGGTATGTAACACAATCTGTAGCCATTTTAACCGATTCTCTTGAAAGCATAGTGAATATACTGAGTGGTTTCATTGGATTGGTTAGCTTAAGCATTGCAGCCAGACCAAGAGATCGAAGTCATCCATACGGGCATGGAAAGATCGAATTTATCTCTGCGGGAATTGAAGGCACACTCATTACACTAGCGGGTTTATTTATCATTTACCAAGCAGGGATGAGCTTTTTATATCCTTATGAGTTGGAGCAACTAAATTGGGGAATTGGAATTATTGGTTTTTCGGCAGTAGTGAACTACGGATTTGGTACGTGGGCATATAAAACTGGAAAGCGTAATAATTCAATAGCATTGATGGCAAGTGGAAAGCATCTTCAAACAGATACTTATACAACACTCGGAATTATTATTGGACTTTTTCTTCTTTCTATAACAGGGGCTTATTGGTTAGATGGAGCCGTTGCTATTCTTTTTGCAATTTTGATTATAAAAATGGGATTCAAAATATTACGCCGTGCTATTGCTGGTATCATGGACGAATCGGATCAACAATTATTAAAAGAAATGGTTAGTTATCTGCAAGAAAACCGGCAAACTAACTGGGTTGACCTTCATAATTTACGCATTGTTAAATATGGGAGTGTACTTCATATTGACTGCCATCTAACTCTTCCTTGGTATTTTACTATCAAACAAGGTCATGATGAAACCGACATACTTGAAAACCTCATCCACGAAAAATTTGGGAGCCGTATCGAACTAAATACTCACACTGATTATTGCCACGATTTTTCCTGTCCAATATGTGATATACAAGATTGCGAAGTTCGTAAATCACCCTTTGCAGGTGAAGTTAAATGGTCGGTTGAGAATGTGGTTTCAAAAGAGAAGCACAGGTTGTAAGAAATTTGGTTGTATTCAGTCTGACTTCTTGCTACGAAGGAATGAATCCGATCTTTTGATTTATTGATTCGCTTATCACAACCCTAAAAAATTCAGGTACACAAGCGAAGGGTTTTAATCCTTCGCATTAAAGTTGAGAACGTAATCTCGAAGGATAAGCACAGGTTGTAAGGAATTCGGTAGAATTCGGTCTTACCTCTTGTTACGAAGGAATGAATCCCTTCGCTGGTTAACTAGATTAATTCTATTTCAATGCCAAAAACATTCAATTCGATTTGGGTACATGTAGTGTTCAGTACGAAAGAAAGAATTCCATATTTAACTTGGAATATTAGGGGGGAACTTTGTGATTGGATTAAAAAAGAGAGTTGGAAATCAGGGATCAATGTTGATGTTGTAAATGGAGTTAAAGATCATCTCCACGTTTTAATTAAATTAAAAACCACTCAAAATGTAGCTGAAGTTGTAAGTTTTATAAAAGGGGGTTCTTCAAAATGGCTTAATGAGAAATATAAATGGGAGAAAAGCTTTGCCTGGCAACAAGGATATGGTGTTTTTTCAGTAAGCCAGAATGATATTAACCAAGTAAGATCATACATTTTCAATCAGGAAAAGCATCACAAAATCAATACCTACACTACCGAGATAAGAGAACTAATAAAGAAGAAATAAATCATTTCGTTTGATTTATTGATTCGCTTATCACAACCCTAAAAAATTCAGGTACGCAAGCGAAGGGTTTTAATCCTTCGCAATAAAGTTGAGAATGTAATCTCGAAGAATAAGCACAGGTTGTAAGGAATTCGGTAAAATTCGGTCTTACCTCTTGTTACGAAGGAATGAGTCATTACTTTTGTTTACTTGAAAAGCTGGGAAATCAATCCTTCAAAACTCCTATATTTGGTTCTGAATCAAAATTCATATCTATACATACATGTTACTCAAAAATCTTCGTCCAGTAAGTAAAATCCATACAGGTAATGAGACCGTTGACCTCCGAATTGAAGATGGAATCATACAAGAAATTGGAGAAGGAATAAAACTAAAAGATGGGGAAGAGTTACATGATTTTAAAGGAGCGTATGTAAGTCCTGGTTGGATGGATATGCATATTCATTTACGCGAGCCGGGTTATGAACACAAAGAAACGATAAAAACAGGCACGGATGCCGCAGCTTTTGGAGGATTTACAGCTGTAGCATGTATGCCGAATACAAATCCTGCTACACATACCAGAGATGTAGTAGAGTTCATCATCAAAAAAGCAGAAGATACGGCTGTTCATGTACATCCCATTGGATGTGTTACCAAAGATCGTAAAGGAAAATCTATTGCTGAAATGGGAGATATGCAAGATGGCGGTGCTGTCGCGTTCAGTGACGATGGAGATCCAGTGTATGATTCACAGGTGATGCGTGTTGCTTTAGAATATTCTTCTATGTTAGGAATGCCCATCATCAATCATGAAGAAGATTTAGCTCTATCAAGACCAGGACACATGAACGAGGGCGCTGTGGCAACCAGGTTAGGTTTGGATGGAACACCTGGTATTGCTGAAGAAGTTATGATTGCCAGAGATATTTTATTGGCTGAATATACTGGCGGACATATTCATGTAGCGCATATCAGCACTAAAGAAGGAGTGGACTTAGTACGTAAAGGAAAAGCCAAAGGAGTAAACGTAACCACAGAAGTTTGTCCGCATCATTTTGATTTGACGGATGAAGAGATTGATCGCCAGAAATTTGATACAAACTTTAAAATGCATCCACCCCTTAGAACTCAGGTAGATGTAGATGCAATGATCGAAGGCCTAGTAGATGGAACTATCGATGCTATTTGTACCGATCATGCTCCTCACGCCATCGAAGAAAAAGAAGTAGAATTTATTTATGCTCCCAACGGAATTATTGGACTTGAAACGGCTTGGAGTATTTCTAATATGCGACTTTTTAAAACGAAGATGCTAAATCTTCAGCAATTGGTAGAAAAGTTGAGCTACAACCCAAGAAGCATTTTGAGTTTGGAAGAATTGAGCTTAGAAGTCGGCTCGAAAGCAAATCTTACGTTTTTCAACACCGATGAAGAGTGGACTTTCGACAAAAAGAACGTTCGTTCAAAATCGAAGAATTCACCTTACTTAGATAAGAAATTAACGGGTAGAGCCGTTGGGATTTTTAATAAAGGGAAATTGGTACTTAATACTCTTAAATAAATTTAGAAAGTGTTTCTGAGCGAAAGCGAAGGAACTTGGCGGATATACAGCTAGATTTTTCGAAAATTTCCTAAGAATGACTTGTTTACAAATAACAATTTTATGAAAAATATATTCCTAATTCTTCTATTTCTAATTCCCAGTTTAAACTGTAATGCTCAGGAATCCAATCAAAGCAAACCAGAAGAATTTACGCTGGTGACTTACAATGTAGAGAATCTGTTTGATGCAGATGGTTACGCTGTTTTCGATGATTACAAAACAACTGACCGAGATGGAAATGATCAATACACCAAAGAAGATGTATTGACAAAAATCCAGAATGTAATTAGGGTATTGAAAGAATACAATGAAGGAAAAGGTCCAGACATAGCCGTTCTAGTTGAATTGGAAAGTGATTACACTCCAACAGGTGAAGTCACATACGCCGATGCAGGTGATTTTTTGGGAAGATTTTCTTACACCACACTTGATGAAATGTTAGGGGATGATTTTGATGAGAATATAGCTGATTTACCTTCCGAATGGTTACTACTTAAAGGAATGGTTGACGCAGGAATGTGGAATTATCAGGTGGAAGTTGGTTATAGTGAAAAAGATGAAAAAGGACTTCCAATCACCACTCAAAAAACAGCCGTGTTTTCAAGGTTTCCAATATTGAAAGAGAAAACTCAGATTCATCCATTGGTACGAGCAAGACCCATTCTTGAAACCTGGATTGAAATTAATGGAAACGAGTTGATCGTGTTTGCTAATCATTGGAAATCCGGCGCAAGTTCGTGGGAAATGGAACAAATCAGAATTCAAAATGCGGAAGTGTTGAGGGCGAGATTGGATGTTCTAACAGAAGAAAATCCTTCTATAGATTTCGTTTTAGCCGGTGATTTCAATTCTGATTACAATCAGAAGGAAAGATATGAATTTGAGAAAACAGCACTTGATGATATTCTTGGTTCATCTGACACCCAAAATTTATGGTATTATTACCCCGTAACACAAAGAGGTTCAGACACTTATCGTGGATACTGGGGAACGTTGATGCAGATCATTATTTCCAAATCAATGTTGGATGATTCTGGATTTAGTTATGTAGATTATTCTTTTGAAAGAGGTGATTTTGGTTTTAACACTTTTAGTACTTCAGGAGAACCTAAGCGGTGGAGTTCTACATTTTCAGGAAGTGGTTATTCGGATCATTTACCGATAAGCATGAGATTTAAAATTGGAAGAGGAGGATCGGAGATTACTGGTTCGTCTGATTTAGATGATGCCGAATGGCAACCTATTCCTGTTTCTTATAACATACCCACGGATTTTTTAACCGAAGCAGAATTTTCAGCAACGGATCCAACAACTAATCAAGCATTCTTTAACGAGTACTTCTATCTCACTGCTACGGTAACAGATGATTTCGATTTTATAGTAAATGGAAGGACTTATGATGTGTATACACCTTCCTTCCGATTAAATGAAGTGCTAAGTGAAATTAAAGGAACAAATACAGAAATTACCTTCTATGGAAGGTTTTCACAATTTAGAGGCAATTGGCAATTTGTGGTAGAAGATCCAAGCTTCATCGAGATTGGAGAATGATTCTAGCTTACGAAACATCTACGGACGTATGCTCGGTTTCCTTTCAGAATAAGAAAGGAGAAATCTTCGAAAAACGAATTCAGGGAAGAAGTGTCCATTCCGATCATGTGTTTCTGTTTACTAAAGAATTAATGACCGAGTTTGATTTCAAGATTAATGACCTGAATACGGTTTTAGTGAGTAATGGGCCGGGTTCATATACTGGACTTAGAATTGCAGCAAGCGCCATCAAAGGATTACTGTTTGGAACTGATGTATCTTTATATGCCGTAAATACGCTTGCATCATTTGCGATGTGCTCAGGCGAAAAAAACGGAATTATCCACGCTATTATCGACGCCCGTAGAACTCATGTTTATCATCAGTCTTTTAAGTTTGATAAGAAACTAATAACAACTTCAGAATCAAAGATTCTGGATATAAAAGACTTTCAAAAAGAACTCAAACCTGGACATAGTATTATTGGTACCGGAACAACTCGACTTGATAAAGATTTTTTAAATGAAGTGAATATTTTTGATGAACTTAATATTACAGCAAACGCACTTTTTAAGCTTTATCAACTTCCAAACTTCAATGAGTTTTGTATAAAAACTAAACCTGAAGAATTGAATCCCAACTATATTAGCAGTAGTCAGGTTAATAATACTTAAGAATGGCTTTATCAAAATCTATTGGATGAAGTTGTTTATTACATTCAATAAAGTAAGCGAGATTCCAATTCAGATTTAAGGCAAAGAATCTTTATTTTAACTGAAATAAGAAAAACGGAGTTTATGTCCTGGTTTAAAAGAAAAGACGAAAATATTCAAACCAACGAGAAGAAGGAGATGCCGGAAGGTGTTTGGGTAAAAGTTCCAACAACCGGCGAGACTATTCATCGAAGGGAATTAGAAGAAAACCTTTTTGTTGATCCATTAAGTGGATATCATTTTCAA
Source organism: Balneolaceae bacterium (assembly GCA_040222455.1). Classification (GTDB taxonomy): domain Bacteria; phylum Bacteroidota; class Rhodothermia; order Balneolales; family Balneolaceae; genus RHLJ01. The sequence goes on from JAVKDD010000011.1 coordinate 108,890, forward strand.
ATTGGTAGCCGAGAATATTTCGATATCATTTTTGATAAGGGAAAGTTTAAAGAAATAGGTAACGATATATTACCTACAGATCCTCTCGAATTTACCGATCGGAAAAAATATACTGATCGCCTTGAAGACTCAACAAAAAAAACCGGACTTACCGATGCAGCACGTGTAGGCGTTGGAAAAATGGATGGCATTGATTTAGTTGTAGGTTGTATGGACTTCAGTTTTATTGGAGGAAGCATGGGATCGGTTGTAGGTGAACGATTAGCTATTGCCATTGATCACGCTCGACAAAAGAAATTTCCATTGATTATTATCTCACAAACGGGTGGTGCTCGTATGATGGAAAGTGTTCTCAGTTTAATGCAGATGGCTAAGACTTCTGCTAAACTAGCCCAACTTGACCAAGAAGGAATTCCATTTATTTCTTACTTAACAAACCCAACTACAGGTGGAGTTACCGCAAGCTACGCAATGTTAGGTGATTTCAATGTGGCGGAACCTGGTGCTTTGATTGCTTTTGCTGGTCCTAGAGTTGTGCGACAAACCATTGGACGTGATTTACCAGAAGGGTTTCAAACGGCTGAATATTTGCTCGAACACGGTTTCCTTGATTTTATCGTGCCAAGAACAGAAATGAAAGCGAAGTTGACTCAGCTTTTAAAGCTTATTCTTCATAAAAAATAAGCTCCTTTCTATCATTTTGCTCATAAACATCTATGTGTGTTAATGAGTACCTTTACTTAAACAATTATAAGTGCCAAATGCCTAATGTTAAAAGAATTTTCTAACATTGGGCATTGAACATTTAACACTAAGAATTAAAGAATGCGCTTCGCCGATTACGCTAAAATATATGTTACTGCAGGAAATGGAGGGGCTGGGTCTTCTCATTTCCGTAGAGAGAAATACATTCCAAAAGGAGGTCCCGATGGAGGTGATGGAGGTAAAGGCGGAAGTATTGTTCTTAAAGGAAATGTTCAATTAAATACTATTCTAGATTTACGATATAAAAAATTTATAAATGCAAAACCCGGAGTAGACGGTTCCAAAAATAAAAGAACAGGTGCCGATGGTCCAGATATTATTCTAGAAGTACCACTAGGTACAGTCGCTTTTGATGCTGATACGCGAGAACGAATCGGTGAAATTACTGAAGATGACCAACAGCTTGTTATTGCCGAAGGTGGACAAGGTGGTTTAGGAAATTGGCATTTTCGAAGCTCAACCAATCAAACTCCTCAATTTTCGCAACCTGGAAAACCTGGTGAAGAACGGATTGTAGAACTAGAACTTAAATTGATTGCCGATGTTGGGTTAGTTGGTTTTCCAAATGCCGGAAAAAGCACCTTACTTTCTGCGCTATCTGAAGCCAAGCCAAAAATAGCAGATTATCCTTTTACTACATTAGAGCCGAATCTAGGTGTGGTAAAATTCGCTGATTATCGAAGTTTTGTAATGGCTGATATCCCTGGAATTATAGAAGAAGCTCATCAAGGAAAAGGACTTGGAATTCAGTTTTTAAGACATATTGAAAGAAATAATGTTCTTCTTTTTATGGTGAGTGCAGAAACGGATATTAACTATGAGTATAATGCACTATTAAACGAATTAAAATCCTATCGACCTGACTTGCTGGATAAACCCAGAGTGTTAGCAATTACTAAAATGGATTTAAAACAAGGATTTAAGTTAGAAGAAGAGTTGCATTTTAAAGATGAAATTTCCGTTATTCCTATTTCATCTGCTACTGGACATGGTGTTGATGAGTTAAGGGAAAAACTTTGGGAATACATTCAACATGCAAAAAATCTCGAATCAGAATCTTAGAACAATCCTCGCACTTAGTCTTATATCAGGGCTAGGCTCAAAACGTATTAAACTTCTCGTTAAAGCATTTGATGAACCTGCCAAAATATTCAGACTCTCTAAATCAGAATTAAGAAGTGTTGAAAGTATTGGCGAGGCTTCAGCACTTTCAATACTTGCATTTAAGAGATGGGACGACGTAGATCATATACTAAAAGAGACTGAAAAGAATAAATCTCAAATTGTTACCATTGCCGATGCTGAGTATCCAACATTATTGAAGCAGATTTACGATCCACCTGCATTATTCTGGATAAAAGGGAATCGGGAAGTACTTTCTAAAGCTGGCGTTGGTGTAATTGGAACGCGAAATGCCACACCTTATGGCAAAAAAATGGCGGAAAAATTATCCAAAGAAATGGGGGAGAAAGGACTGTGCATTTTTAGTGGATTAGCCCATGGAATTGATGCTATTTCACATAAAGCAGCACTTGACGTTGGCGCACCAACGGTGGCGGTATTAGGTTCGGGAATTGATAATCTATATCCCAAAGAAAACGCAAGTTTAGCGAATCGAATTGTGAAAGAAGGTGGTGCTGTGATAACAGAATTTCCACTTAGAACTAATCCAGATGCGGGTAATTTCCCAGTACGAAATAGAATTGTAAGTGGAATGAGTCTTGGTGTTTTAGTAGTCGAATCAGGAATTAAAGGTGGGAGCATGATAACTGCCGATCTTGCACTTGACCAAAACCGGGAAGTATTTGCTGTTCCTCATACTTTGGACAATTTATATGGATCAGGGTGCAATTATCTTATAAAAACTGGTGCTGCTAAGCTTGTACAAACGGTAGATGATATTCTTGAAGAACTTCCCATCGAGCAAGGAAAAAAAGCATCAATCAATAAAAACAATTTTCCTGAGCCCAAACTTTGGAAAAATGAAGAATTGGATGATTTAAGTAAAAAGATTTGTGAGTTTCTTGAAAAAGGTGAAAGCCAAATTGATGTAATGAGTGACGAGCTTGAAATTAATACGAGTCAATTATTAGTGACTCTTCTTCAACTTGAAATGAAAGAATTGGTTTTGCAGAAAGTTGGTAAGATTTTTAGCCTTAAATAGGTGGTATATAATTATGCCAAGAGTCGCTTTAATAGCAATGAATGCAACATCTAATAATACAAAGTTTACGTAATACTGTTTAAGGTGATTTTATAATTATTAAATATTTAGTCTAAAAAAATGGAGTTAAGTGAACAACCAACAACAAGAGCTTGAACGGTTATTAAATTTATCAGATTTTGATTTAGACTATGGGTCGTTAGAACAAGAATTTATTCATTTAAGCAAACTTGCTGCACAAATAGCGGGAACAGAAATTTCTCAGCTAAATCTTATCGATAATTATGTGCAGTGGTCAGTTTCTCAGATAGGTACAACCAATTTACAAACGCCCAGAGAAAAAACAATTTGCACATATACCGTTGAGGGAAATACTCCAATAGAAATTCCTGATCTGGGAAAGGATGAACGATTTCAAAACTTTGAAAGTGTAAAATCGGCAGGAGCAAAATATTATTATGGGATCCCATTAGTGTCAAAAGAAGGGTTTAGCATTGGTTCTTTATGTGTAATAAGTCTTAGTGAACTTAAATTGTCAAAAGAAAAAAAGGATTCTTTGGCCCTTCTTGCTGAGGAAGTAATTCAGAGATTAGAAGTATTTAGAGAGATAAATAAATTAAAGAAAGAACGTTTTGAACTAAAAACAGCGAATCGTGAAATAGCGCATGATCTCAGAGGTATGATAAATGGGATAATGGGGATTGGTGACTTAATAGAATTTGAAAATAAAGGGGAAAGTAGAGAAATAGAGAAATTCATAAAACTCCAAAAAGGAAGTTGTAGATCAATGGTAGAATATCTTGAAGATCTATTAGAAACGGAATCGGAAAACGGAGAAAATGATTTTACCAATTTAGAAAAACTATCTTCAAAGCTAGAAAGACTGTATTCGCCACTGGCTGTAAAAAAAGGGATAGACTTTAAGGTATCGATCAATGAAAAGCACGATGACGTGCAATTTGAAAGCAGTAAAATACTTCAAATACTTGGTAATCTAGTATCAAATGCAATGAAATTTACTCCCCAAAAAGGGGAAGTCTATGTAGACTTAAAGTTGATCAAGACAACTAAGAATAATGAAAAAATTAATCTGGATGAGTTTAGGTTAAAAATTTTAGTATCAGATTCTGGAGTAGGAATGAGTAAAGAAAAAATAGATGAGATTCTCAGAAATAGAGCAATTTCTACAAAAGGTACTATCGGAGAAAAAGGATTTGGGTTAGGATTAAACCTGGTGCAACATCATATTGAAAAATTAAATGGTTCATTTGATATTGAATCAGACATAGAAAATGGTTCTACATTTAAAGTTACGATTCCTGTTAATACGCTAGTTGCTTATTGACATTTTTGCAAACAAAGCATATTGTTGTGGCGCATAAGGTTTTTCTTGTTTAGGCAAGAAAATTAATAGGGAATCCGGTGGAAATCCGGGACTATCCCCGTAGCTGTAAGCTCTTAAAAGCGTTAACCAAATTTTGCCACTGTCCTTTTTGAGGTGACGGGAAGGCCGTTAACGTAGAGTAAGTCAGAAGACCTGCCTGATTGCAATTCTAATTATTCAGGCTTTCGGAGGAAGGGCCGGGGATGTTCCATTTGTCGGCTTACTGAGTTCGGCAGATTCCACGTTTCCACACTTTTTAACGAGAGCTCATAGGTTAACTTTTAAATTGAACAACCATGAGCAAAATATTAACACTCATATTCACAGGCTTTTTGTGTAGCCTTTCAGTACAAGCACAAATCAATCAGGAAATAGCAGATAGCCTCGAATTTGAAGAAGTTATCGTAACGGCTACGAAAATTCCGATTTCATTACGTGAAACCACAAAACCTGTTCTTGTTATAGATCAGGAAACAATCTCTAGGAGCTCTGGAAAAGATGTAGCTCAATTATTGAGTGAGCAATCTGGGATTTACATAAACGGTGCATTTAGTAATACTGGTAAAGATAAAGCGACTTACTTACAAGGAGCATCTACGAAATATACTCTTTTTCTTATCGATGGCCTCCCGGTTAATGACCCATCAACTATTGGGGGCGTTTTTGACATCAGAAACCTTGCTTTAGACACGATCGAACGGATTGAAATTGTAAAAGGAAGCATGTCTACCCTCTACGGTTCTGATGCCATAGCGGGAGTAATCAACATCATTACAAAAAAAGCAGGCCCAAACACTGTGAATGCAAATGCAACGGCTTCTTTTGGAAGTTATGGGGCCAAAAAAGGGCAAATAGGCTTAAGCGGAAGAGAAAAAAGAGGAAGCTTCTCTATCAATTTTACAAGAGAAAATTTTGATGGAATAAGTGAAGCAATTGATTCTTTAGGTACGGGTAGTTTCGATAAAGATGGATTCGAGAAAAATACATTCTCCGCAAAAGTATCAATTATGCCGATACAAGGACTAACGGTCACTCCAAAATTACTGCTAAATACATTTGATGGAGATTACGATGCAGGAATTTTTGCAGATGCACCAAACACATTTGAAACAGAATTTTTTAATCCAGGAATAACAGTTAATTATGAGAATGAAGCTTTCTCACTTACTACAAACTATAGCTATACAAATACCAATCGAAAAAATATAGCTGCATTTGGAGGTGAATTCGAAGGGAAGCTTCAAAACTTCGACACTTATGGTTCTTATGCTTTCAATCCGCTGTTTAATTTGCTAGTTGGTTTCAGTTATCAAAATATGCTTTTGGGTAGTGAAAGCCCTAGCTCAGATTTATATAGTCCTTATGTTACAGCAGTTGTTAGAGACTGGAATGGGTTCAATTCAGAAACGGGAATTAGATTAAATCGCCATAATGAGTACGGCACAAATGTCTCAGTAAGCCAATCTTTCTCATATATTTTATTGGAGAGATTTAAGTTATTTGGATCGATTAGTACGGGCTTTAAGGCTCCTACGCTCGATGAATTGTATGGTCTTTTTGGTGCGAATCCTGATTTAAAGCCTGAAGAAAGTTTATACATGAACTTTGGAACCGAATATTATATTAAAAGTTTAGACTTAAAGTTTTCAGCCAATATATTCTCACGTGAAATTGAAAATGTGCTTTTTTACGGTACAACCGGGTACATTAATCAGGATAATCAGAAAGATTCAGGGTTCGAATTTACTTCAAGATGGTTCGCTTCGAGAAAGCTGACAGTATTTGGGACACTTGATTTAGTAGATGGAGAAATTACTTCGAAAGATTTTTCAGGTAATACTGTTACTAACGATAATTTATTCAGGAGACCAAAAGTAAGTATAGGTGGAGGAATTACTGTAATGCTTATTGAGAACCTGAATTTAGGTTTAAACTTAAATTATTTTGGAGAAAGAGAAGATGTTTACTTCACCCCAAGTTTTGCAAGAAGGCAGATTACATTAGATCCATATTTATTAATCAATGCATATGCCGACTATTCAATACTGGAAAACAAAGCAACTATATTTATTGACTTAAAGAACCTGTTGGACAAAGATTTTCAAGAAACTTATGGTTATAACACGTTAGGTTTTGCTATAAACACTGGTATAAGGATTCAGCTATAAACTTGAGCTCTAATTAAGTTCCAAATTTACAATCCCTACAGGGATCTGGAGAAGTAATTACCCTGAGCAATCCCATATCGGTGGGATTGCTTTGGGGTTATCTGCCACATAGCATGATTTGGGGCTATTTCCCCTCGCAAATATTGATTTTTAAATCGAGCTTAGATTAATAACTATTTCTCGAAAATTGCTAGCCCAAAATAGCAGGGCTCAACCTCACAAGCATACATAGAAACTTTAATTAAGTATCTACCAGTAACATCAGGTTCATAATAGATTACCGGGAAATCATCCACTTCTGTATCACTATCAAGCTGATTACCATCAGAGTCGCTGAGATACAAGTCTAAATCGTTACAGTCTACGTCACAAAAGCCTTCAATCAAGTATTCTTTACTGCTTGAAAGATAGAAGCTCCATGTGTTGTCATCCTCCTCACTAATTTTTCCGACGATATAGTTTTGTACAGAATATCCATTCTCTGAATTTTCTGCATATGCATTTTGAATTTGCGTCCAAACTATTTCAGTATACGATTGTGCTGTGATTGAACGACTAGAAACTAGTAAGAACAAAAAGATTAATAGATATTTTTTCAAGATTATGTGCCCCGCTTATTTTTATTAGCTGGTTATATTATTGAAAAGTAATCTGAATTTCAGGTTTTATTCTTATCAAACTCCCAAGTCTTTTAAGATAGCATCAATCACAAAATCGAGGGAAGCTGCTGTTTCGTAGTACTTGTTGGAATTTTCAAGTTCGGTATTAACGCTACAATAGAACTTAATTTTTGGCTCTGTACCAGATGGGCGAGCGGAAACGATGCCGCCATCTTCGGTAATAAATTGCAACACATTCGCTTTTGGAAGATCAATTTTCGAGGTTTTTCCAGTTTCAAGGTTTTTCTCTTCCTGAGTTTGATAATCTTTTAATACGACAAGTTTAGAACCACCTAAGGTTTTTGGAGGGTTACTACGATATTCGGCCATCATTTGCTGAATTTCTTCAGCTCCTGATTTACCTTTTTTAGTAACGGAAACTAATTTTTCTTTGAAGAAGCCATGTTCAACGTACATATCAACTAAAGCCTCAAAGAGACTACTCCCTTGATCTTTGTAATAGGCGACCATTTCAGCAATTATGACGGCAGAAACTACAGCATCTTTATCTCTAACATGCCCACCAATGAGATATCCATAACTTTCCTCCCCACCAGCTATAAATTCTTTTTTGCCTTCAAACTTAGTCATCAACTCACCAATATATTTGAATCCCGTAAGTGTATTATAGCATTCCACACCATACGACTCAGCAATTCTATCGATTAAATAGGAGGTAACAATAGTTTTAACGATGTATTGATTCCCAGTTAATTTTCCAGCATTATTCCAAGCGGTAAGCATATAATTGATAATCAAAGTACCAGTCATATTTCCATTAAACAGAACCCATTCATCTCTATCATTTTTTACAGCAATACCGATTCGATCTGCATCGGGATCTGTCGCCATAACTAATTCTGCATTAATTTCTTTTGCTTTAGCCATTGCCATACTAAGAGCATCTTTCTCTTCTGGGTTTGGATAGATTACCGTAGGAAAATTCCCATCAACTTTCATTTGTTCTTCAACAAGAGTAACATTTTCAAAACCATATGCCTCAAGTGCTGGAGGAATAGAGACGCCTCCTGTTCCATGAATTGGAGAAAAAACAATGCTGATATCTTTTTGTCGCTTAATAGCATCTTTTGATACAGAAAGCTTCACTAGTTCTTCCAGAAAACGATCATCTATTTCTTTGCCAATGATTTCTACATTCTTATCAACTCTCTCAAAATTAATATCTTCAACACTAGTTATTTTTTGAACTTCTTCCATTACCATTTTATCATATGGAGCCACAAATTGACCTCCATCTGCTCCATACGCTTTATATCCGTTATATTCTTTTGGATTATGAGAAGCAGTAAGAACTACACCACTTTGGCAGCCTAATTCTCGAATCGCAAAAGAAAGCTCGGGGGTTGGGCGAAGCGCCTCAAAAAAGTACACATAAATTCCATTCGCAGAGAACACATCAGCTACTACTTTAGCAAGTGAATCAGAATTATTTCTACAGTCGTATGCAATGGCAACTTTAATAGGCTCATTTGGATAGTTTTTTTTAAGGAAGTTACTGAGACCTTGTGTGGCTGCTCCAAAAGTATATTTGTTTACGCGATTGGATCCGACACCCATAATTCCGCGAAGACCACCAGTACCAAATTCTAAATCTTTATAAAAAGCATCAGTTAGTTCTGTGTACTGTTCATTATCAAACATTTGCTGAATGGCGGTTTTTGTTTCAGAATCATATCCACCCGTTAGCCAATCGTTTATTTTATCTTTAACGTCAGAATCTAAAGTGCTCATATTTATTTTTTGAAGATTAAAATTTAAAGCCCATTTAATATATAAATTTAAATTTTTCTTTGGTGAGATGAGTTGATCTTTAATAAGTTAAAAAATTGTTTCAAGATTAGACGAACAATGGTTTTTGTCTTTTAATGCACTTATTATAGTAGATGTTAAGCAATCAGGGATTTTTAAAATAAAATTGAGTAGAAAAGTGAATTATAGTAGAAAAATTTTAGGTATGCTTTTGCTTGTTGGTGCCATTACATTTTCATGTAAAAGCTCTGAAATGGCCACAAATGAAGCAGAGGTTTCTGAGAACTCAACTATCAATAATTCTGCAAATCTTGAAGAACTATATTGGGCAAGAGTTGATAGTGCTAAAATGAATTTTGTGCAAGCTGATGTCGACTTTATGACGATGATGATTACTCATCATGCACAGGCTTTGATCATGTCTGATTTAGCACCAAAGAATGGAGCGAGCCCAGAAATTCAAATATTATCATCGCGAATTATTAATGCACAAAAAGATGAAATTGCAACCATGCAAAGGTGGTTAAGGGATCGGGATCAACCAGTACCTGAAGTTCATATTGATGGTTTAAATCTTATGATTCATGGAGTTGGGATGGATCATATGGGGCATAATATGGATCATTCGAATATGGTGGGAATGCTTTCCCCAGCACAACTTGAAGAACTTGCCGATGCAAAAGGAAATGAATTCGACAGAACTTTTTTAAAATATATGATTCAACATCATCTAGGCGCTACTTCAATGGTAAGCGATCTAATTGCTACAGATGGTGCTGTTCAGGATGAGGCTGCATTTAGATTAGCCACAGATATAAATGTAGATCAGGTTACCGAAATTAGAAGGATGAAGCTAATGCTTGATCGTATCGAAAGATCTAATGAAGGTACCGAATAAGATTTTTTACTAAGATTACAATCACAAAAAACAACGGAAAACGTATGAAACTCTATTCAATTAGAACTTTAATGGCATCTGTAGTTGGAACGCTACTTTTGTTTGTATATGCTTGTGCTCCATCGGCACCTATGGTGCAAGCACCATTTACAGCGCCAAGTGTCTCAATGCTTGAAAATGTAAATCCTCCAAGTCCAGACCCAAGAGTTGGTTTAGGAGCCGGACTTTTCGATGCTGAAGAAGCCATCTGGAACTTAGAGATGTTATCTCAAACTCCCCCTGCACCAGATTTTGTTGGTGTTACCAATTCAGATCTTGCATTTAAAGGTACCTATGCATTTCAAGGCAATTACAATGGTGTAATGATTTGGGATCTTTCTGACCCTTCAGCTCCAGTTTTAGTAAAAGATTACCTTTGTCCAGCTTCACAAAGTGATGTTTCTGTTTATGGAGATCTTCTTTTTGTATCTGGTGAAGGATCTAGTGGTCGACTGGATTGTGGAACTCAGGGAGTTCAACAAGCAGTTAGTAAAGATAGGCTAAGAGGAATTAGAATTTTTGATATCACAAATATTGAAGACCCTCAATACATTGCAAATGTACAAACCTGTAGAGGCTCTCACACTCATTCTGTATTAAAAGATCCAGAAGATGATGAGAACGTATATATTTATGTTTCAGGTTCAGCTGGTGTACGCCCAAGCGAAGAATTGGCAGGTTGTTCAGATCTTCGCCCTGGCGAAGATCCAAACTCTGCATTATTCAGAATCGAAGTAATTAAAGTTCCTCTAGATTCACCTGAAAATTCAGCAATTGTTAGCTCACCAAGAATTTTTGAAGATTTAGAAGAACCACCAACTCACGGTTTAGCTCCTGCTGATATTGCTGCAATGGAAGAAGCTATTGCAAATGGCGCATTTACTTATATGAGAAATGGAACTGAAAGAGTTATGTCAGGTGGCTTTGCTCGTCGTGTTTTAGCAGGAATTGCTGAGGAACGAGGAAATGAGACTCCTACCTCTGCTGATACCCTTTTCTTGAGAGAGAACGCTACTTCAATCTTAGAAAATATGTTTGGTTGGGGACAAGAAGATCCTATTGCACGTCGAGGTCCAAATCAATGCCATGATATTACACTTTACCCGGAAATTGGTTTAGCCGGTGGTGCGTGTGAAGGATATGGACTGTTATTGGATATTACAGATCCGGTCAATCCAGTTAGAATAGATGCAGTTGCAGATTCAAACTTCTCATACTGGCATTCGGCCACGTTTACAAATGATGGAAGTAAAGTTCTATTTACAGATGAGTGGGGTGGTGGTGGACAGCCTAAATGCCGCGAGTCTGATCCAATGGAATGGGGTGCTAATGCGATATTTACTATTGAAGATGGGAAATTAATTTTTGAAGAATATTATAAACTCCCAGCTGCTCAAACAGTTCAAGAAAATTGTGTAGCACATAATGGTTCAATGATTCCAGTTCCAGGTAGAGATATTATGGTTCAATCTTGGTATCAAGGTGGTATTTCAATATTTGACTGGACAGATCCAAATAACCCAGTTGAGATTGCATTTCATGATCGTGGCCCTGTTTCACCAGAAAGAATGCAAATGGGTGGAAGCTGGTCGGTTTATTGGTATAACGGACTAATTGTAAGTTCTGAGATTGCAAGAGGATTGGATATTTTTGATCTAAAGCCAAGCCCGTATTTAACGGAAAATGAAATTGCGGCTTCAAAAACCGTTAAACTGGATTATTTAAATGCTCAAGGTCATCCAATGTTTGTTTGGCCTACTACAACTGCTTTAGCGAAAGCGTATGTTGATCAATTAGATCGAGACAAAGGACTAGATGCCGCAAGTCTTACAGCGGTACGTCAAGGTCTTGCAAATGCAGATGTTTCTGATTCTAAAGCAAAAAGTAAAATTCTATCTCAGCTAGCCGAAGAAGTTAGTGAGATGTCGAATATGGCTAAAGATTCCGAAAAAGTAAGCAAGCTTGCTAATACACTTAAAGATTTAGCTTCGATGTAATTCAAGGTTTTATTAAACCACTTTTAAAAGCCACTTGAAGAAATTCGAGTGGCTTTTTTTATGGTAACAAAGAATAAAAGAATGGCATCAAAATCGCGTCAAACGATGAATTACCTCTTTATGATCTGGAAAGGTATCAATAAGCATCCTTCTTTCACCAAGCTCAAAGTCATCGAAATCAAAACCGGGAGAAACGGTACAGCCCGTTAAACAATAGGTGTTTGGGTCTTCAACTTCAGAAGCAAACCAAGTATTTTTTGGTACGGTGAACTGGGGAATTTCACCTCTCTCTAAATCAAGTCCAAGTCTTTGAAATGTATATTTCCCGTGTTCGTCAATCATATGAATCGTTAATGGAGAACCTTCATAAAAATGCCACATTTCATCTTGCTTAATACGATGGAAAGCAGAGAAAATATCGGAAGTTAAAAGAAAGAAAATTCCTGTAGAATAATTACGATCGCTGCTAAATTCTTCCGCTAAACTACCTTGTTTAATTAATCCACTACTTCGGTATGTTTCCTTGTAGAATCCTCCTTCAACATGCTCTTGAAGATTGAGTTTAAAGACTAATTCATTAATTCGAGAGTGCATAAATAGGTCATTTATAAGTTACTTTATAACGAAAGAGTTATTCTAAATTCGATAGGGAGAATCTTTTTTTAATAAAGAATTTCTATTTAGTAGAAATGATATAAATATGATCTCTAAAATTTTCTATCTGATCTGTAATACTATTTGATACAAAAGTTGGTCTATGTTGAATAGTTGCATCATCGGGTAGTAAGTCAATTAATGCGTAAAGGTAATTAGATTTTATGGCATAGCTAACATTTTCAGCTCCAAGTAACTTTGCATTTACAATTCCAATAACTTTTCCATTTTCATCAAATAGTGGTCCACCACTATTTCCAGGCTGAATTGCAGCAGAAAATTGATAACTCGTAATATCTCCATTAAAACCTGTTCTTGAGCTAATTATACCGTTCGTGATTTTTAGTTCATCACCCATACTTGCTCTTAAAGGATAACCTAAAACAAAGATATTTTCACCTACTTTGGTTTTAGTTTCTTTACTAATGAAGTATCTTGGAGCTTTGAGTTTTAATTCAGAATCATTAATGATTTTGATAATTGCGAGATCATTTTTCTCATCTTTTACAACGATGCTAGCCTCATATTCTTTCGAAGAATTTCCATTGACGCCCTTAACAAAGATTTTTCTACCTGTATCAACTACATGATGATTTGTAACAATGTAAAGAGGATTAGAAAGCGAAAAACCACTTCCTGATCCTAGGGTGATATCATTTTCAGTTGGGTAAATTTTAAGAAAAGGTTCTGAGAACCCTTCTTCAGAATTAAATAGTGTAAATAAACCAGGACCAGTAGAAATCATAAAGTCCTCACTTAATGTTCTATTACCATTAATCCAATCTATTCTAAAAAGTTGATCAGAAGCAGATTTTTTAAAAGCAGCCTTAAGTTGACCTTCATGCCAGATATCTTCAAACTCTTCTTTTATTCCACTTAAGTAAATTAAGTTTAGATCATTAGATTGGTTTTCATATATCGCAAGAAGAAGAGTCGTTCCATTTGGACCTTTACCTTCATAGATTCCTTCTGTTAAATCAAACCCGTTTTTCCATTCTTCTTTAAGCTCATTCTCGGTAGAAACTATATCATAATAGTCATATGCTATAGAAAGAAGAGAACCTTTAAAAGTTACACATGGGATATAGCTGGAGTTCATTTCAACATCAATTGATGTTATATGGAAGCCATTAGCACCAGATTGACGTGCAATATCAAGTGCCTTATTCATGACATCCTCCATAGCACACTCTTTAGCATTCTTAGTATCTACATTCAAAGTACCTAGAGTATCAGCTATTCCAACAATGGATTGGCCTCCAAAAGAAACAGTTACAGGTTCCTTTGGAGATAATGGTGGAAGTTCCTTTTCAATTTTTAGTGTGTATGAAGGAGCACAACCAATTAATAATAGAAAAATCAGAAGGAGATAAGGTTTAAACATGAAATTAATACTATTAATGTAAATAATAAGATAATAGCTAAATTTATTTTCAGAATTAAGTCTTAATTCCCCTCTTTAAAATCCTGGCTTATTAAAATTGGTTTACCAAATCCGAGGGCTTCAAGCCGATCCATTTGAGTTTTTGCATCACCTACTACCAGATAAATCATTTTATTTGGGTTAGCGTATTGTTCGGCGAGTTCAGAAATACGATCAATGGTAATGTCTTTCACAATTTGTTCCCTTTCTTTAACGTAATCCGCCGACCAACCATAATCGCTCATATCTTCAAGCATATTAAGTTTTGCACCAAGGGTTTCGAATCTACGGGCATTACTTTTTAATAAGAAACTCTTGGTGGTTTCTAAATCCTGCTCCGTAAAAGTATCTGGGTATTTTGATAGGATTTCTTTTACTAATGCGGCTGATTCATAAGTTACATTTGTTCGAACTCCACTACTAATAGTGAAAGGACCAGGAAGTTCAGACCCATTAAAACCTGATCCGATTCCATAAGTGTAGCCCTTTCCTTCCCTAAGCTCTTGAGTAAATCGAGATGCGAATCCTCCACCTCCAAGTATATAGTTCATAACAGTGGCAGAATAAAAATCTGAATCGGTTTCAGGCATTGCTAAATAGCCAAACCGAATAACAGATTGTTTAGCATCTGGAACATCATAAAAATAAACCTTAGACTCTGATGGACTCTCAGGGAAACTTAACTCAGGAAGTGCAACTTCTTTTGATTCCCAGCCAGTCTCAATAGCTGAAAGTGAGTTCAAAACTTCTCGAGGGGAAACTGATCCAACAACAAGAAAACTTGCGAGGTTTGGTGAGAAGTTATTATTGTAATAAGATTTCAAATCATCAATAGTAATCGATTCTACACTACTTACAGTACCTATTTGATTATTTGATAAAATATTATTCTCACCATATAATAATTTATTGTAGGTATTGCTGGCAATGCTATTAGGATTAGCACTTTGAGCTGCTATTTGGCTTAAGGTGCTTTGTTTAGCTAATTCAAATTCGGTTACATCCCAGCGAGGTTCAAGCAGCATTTCCTGAACTATAGCCATAGTTTTAGCATAATTTCGAGAAAGTGTATTTCCTGTAATATTAATACTTTGTTGGCTAGAATTTATATTAATACTAGCACCTAGTTCTTCGATGGCTTCTTCTAATTCCTCGGGAGTTTTATTTGCGGTACCTCGTGTCATAAGTTCAGCTACAAGATTGGCAACACCTACTTTATTTGGATCGTCAAGAAGTAATCCGCCATCTATCTTTAACTCAAATTGGACGAGCGGAAGTTCTGTATTTTCAATTCCATGAACAGCTAATCCATTACTAAGTTCTTCTTCCCAAACATTTGGTACGGCAACATCAGGACTGTTACCATATGGGGGTTCAACCGAGCGGTCGAAACTAGAAGGAGTTCGCTCATAGGTAGTCTCTTCAGGTAAAGTGAAAGACTCATTAGCTCCGCTTTCTGTTATTGATTCTTCCGATACTTCTGCGAGCTCTGAACCATCAAGTGCAAGCTCAGCCTGACCTTTAGGGATAAAACTTGTAGCAACAAAATCCTTGTCTTTTATATATTGATCATACACTCTAAGAACATCTTCTCGGGTAACAGCGAGTGTTTTCTTGATATCTTCATTTATATATCCAGGGTTGTCTGCGAAGATATTGTATTGAGCAAGGTTGAATGCTTTTCCAAGTACACTTGAAAGCCCATTATAGAATTGTGTTTCAATTCCTGCTTTAATTCGATTTAAATCAGCTTCAGAAAAACCTTCCTCTTCAAATCGTTCAAAACCTTCATAAATAGCAGTTTCAACATCGTTTAAATTCGTATTTGGAAAGGCACGAACCATTAAATAAACTTCACCAGAAATTTCAGAATTATTATTAAATAGCCCCACATTAGAAGTGAGTTCTTTTTCATCAATAAGTACTTTATTAAGTGGAGCTTTTTTGCCAGTAGCTAATAATTGTGTTAGAATATCTAATGCATAAGCATCATTGTGATATAAATCTACTCCAGGCCAAACCATTCTAAGTTCAGGAAGTCGAGCAAAATTATCTTCGTAATAAAGTTTCTTGGTTTCGCTAAGAGAGGCTAGTTGATCAGGTAGTGGAGTTATTTCCTGTCCTCGCGGAATTTCATCAAAATATTTATGAACCCATTCTTTCGCTTGAGCTACATCAAAATCACCTGCAATAACTAATGTAGCATTGTTTGGGACATACCATTTGTTATAGAAATCTTTTACGTCTGCAAGAGTAGCATTTTGTAAGTCTTCAAGCGAACCGATTACTTGCCAATTATATGGATGACTTTCAGGGTACATATTTTTGCCAATAACATAATTTGCATGTCCATAAGGTTGATTATCGACTCCTTGTCTTTTTTCATTTTTTACAACTTGTTTTTCTTTTGCAACTACAGCTTCAGTTACTGTATTAATAAAATAGCCCAGTTTATCAGCTTCCGCCCAGATCATCTTCTCAAGAGCGTCGTTAGGAACAGTTTGGAAGTAATTTGTTCGATCTCTACTTGTAGAACCATTAGCACCTGAACCTCCAATTCGGCTACTCATTTTATCAAGACCTCCTTTTCCTAAGTTTTCAGATTCAAGGAATAAGAGATGTTCAAATAAATGAGCGAAACCAGTTTTTCCTTCTAATTCTCTGGAAGATCCAACATGAAAAGTAAGAGCTACAGCAGTAACGGGATCAGAATCATCTTGATGGAAGATAACTTCAAGACCATTATCGAGAGTCATTTTTTCATATTCAACGGAGAAGTCTTGCTTCTGTGGCGAACAGGAAATGATTAATAGGGAAAGTGATAATAGTGATAGGAGAGAAAATTGGATTCTATTCATCGTTGTATAAAATTTGAGTTTTTAGACCAACTAGAGACGAATATATGGTAGTTATGTTTCTAAAACTGTTAAAGAATGATTTTTCAAAAGATAATTAGATAAGCACATATTTTGTTGTGGCACGATGTTTGTATATTCCAATATGATAAAAGTAGGAGATACTATAATTGCCGATGATATTGCAACTACAAAGTTTGCATGCGACCTCCCTCGTTGTAAAGGAGCATGTTGTGTAGTTGGCGATGCGGGCGCACCCGTTGTAAAAGGAGAAATACCCATTCTTCACAAAGCATACCGACTTCTAAAAGATGAGTTGGATCCAAAGGCTGTTGAGATTGCTGAAAGAGATGGGGTTGTTGTAGGAAGTGAAAAAGTGGGATATGAGATTTCATGTGTAGATAATGCAGCATGTATATTCGTTAACTTTGATGAAAATGAAGTTGCATATTGCGCCATTCAAAAAGCTTATTTTGAAGGGAGATTCAACTGGGAAAAACCATTAAGCTGTCATCTGTTTCCTGTTAGACTAAAAAAAATTGCTGGCTTTGATTATGCCAATTTCGAATATGTTCCTAAAATATGTTCGGCAGCATGTGAAAAAGCGGAACAGGAAGGGACGTATCTAGCCGAATTTTTAGAACGTCCACTTGTAAGAAGATATGGACAGGATTGGTACGATGAGTTTTTAGCTGCTTGCGAATATGTCAGAGCAAAAGAAGAGTAGATAATGCTCCGGAATCAACAAAATATAAGTCAAAAGCTTCAACAAGGGTTACAGCAGAAACTTTCTCCTCAACAACTTCAGTACATCAAATTACTGCAACTTCCTACAATTGCGTTAGAGCAAAGGATTAAAGAAGAGCTGGAAATGAACCCCATTCTGGAAGAAATAGAAGGGATGGAGCAAACTCAAGAACGAGTGGATGCTGAAGAAGTTAAAGAAGAAAAAGAGGAGGCACTTGAAAGTTTAGAAGAACATGATGTGGATTGGGATGAATTTGATAATAACACTGAATATGATGGAGAAAGTTATTCTATTCCTACTCATCCCGATCTTGAAGAATGGAGAGACTTACCAAATCCGTATAACGAGACTTTACTTGAAGAACTAGAAAATCAGGTCGCACTACTGAATCTTTCAGAAGAAGAACTACTAATAGCTGATCAGATTTTAGGTTCATTAGACGAAGATGGTTATTTCCGGCGCGAGTTGATTGCAATTGCTGATAATATTGCTTTCAATCATGGCATTTATTTAGAAAATGAAGACGTAGAAAGGATTCGTAAAAAAATTCAAAAACTAGACCCAATTGGTATTGCGTCTACAAGTTTACAAGATTGTTTGCTTATTCAATTAAAAGAAGCTGATGAAAATTTAGAAGGCAGAAATCTTGCTATTAGAGTAGTAGAAGAAGCTTGGACTGCATTTGAAAAAAAGCATTTTAGTAAACTAGTACAAAAGTTGAATACAGATGAAGAGTCTCTGAAAGAAGCATTTGACGCAATTCGGCACATGGATCCCCGCCCCGGATTGGTGAGCAACGGTTTAGAAGATACACAGAACTATATTGAACCCGATTTTGAAGTTTATTGGAGAGGAGCCAATCAAAGTGAAACAGGAAAGGGTGAATTTGTAATTCATTTGAATCAACGGAATGCACCTTCGTTAAGGATTTCGCCTGAATACCGACAAATGTGGGATGAGATAAAGGCTAAAAAGCAAAAAGCAGACGCTCAAACACAACAGTTTATGAAAGGAAAAATCGATTCTGCAAATTGGTTTATAGAATCGATAAAGCAACGCCAAAATACCTTGATGAATACGATGAAGACGATTGTAGCTCTTCAGGAAGACTTTTTCAAATTTGGGGATGGTTTAAAACCAATGATTTTAAAAGATGTTGCAGAACGTATTGGGATGGATATTTCTACGGTTTCAAGAGTTGTAAATGGGAAATACGTACAGACTAATTACGGAGTATATGAACTCAAGTATTTTTTTAATGAAGGACTGGAAACCGAAAGTGGGGAAGAAGTATCAAATCGGGAAGTAAAGAATATACTTCAATCTATTATTGATAACGAAGACAAGAGAAACCCGTTAAGTGATCAGGCTTTAGCAGATATTCTCAATGATAAAGGGTATAAAGTAGCCAGAAGAACAGTGAGTAAATATAGAGAACAGCTAAATGAACCCGTAGCCAGATTGAGAAAACAGATTATTTAAAGAATAATGATTAACTCCAGCAAATCGTTAATAGAGTTACTGCTAAATATTAGAATCAACAATCCAATATTTAGAATGGTATGTAACCCAAAAGTATAGAAGATGTAACTTGCTCTTTTCTCGATAAGATATTTTGAGCTATCAAACGAGGTTAAGAAGAAAGCAAATAACCAATTTAGTACAAAAAGTAATCCTAAAAATAGAATTAGGGTCGCGCTTCCACCCGAAAGAAATAATATTAGCATTACACTCACGATTAAAAAATCTATGTGAAACACCCACGTAAAAAGTGTTAGAGTTTGACTAAAGTGAGACATTGACGTGCTTGGAAAATATAGCCAAGCTAATGCTATTACTTGTGCAAAAATGCTGAATAAGGTCCCAATCACAAAAAGAGAGAAATAATTTTCACCAAATAGAGCTATTTGAGGAATAGCAGAATACAATGCATCTAATCCTGTTTCGGAAATATGCAGAGAGCTAAAAATATAAACGACTAATCCGGTAAAAATAGCATGTTGAAAGAAAAGAAAAATGCCACTGATGTACGATCGCTCTCGATAACGCATTACATCATCTACAAAGAATCGGTGCCCTGTAAAAAATCTGAAAATCAATGGTTTATACGTTTGAGAAAAAAGGATGTGAATTCCTACACTTATCCAGATAAGAACAAATACGAATATAAACCAATTAAATTGAGTAGGAGAAGTTTCAACTCTTTTTAAGGGAAGAATAAACTCATTTCCATTATCGAAATTCTTAAGTGCAGAAATTAAATTGGGATGGAGTTGAATTGCTTTAGAAAACCAATCCGATTCAAAAAAAACAAGTCTTGGATTTTGGTTAATGAGCTTGTTTAATAAATCAGCATCTTTTTTGGAAGGTTCTTTAGATAGTAAAAACGCAGAGAGATCATTAGGTATAGAATCACTTTTTATTTCATAGATTGAAAAGTCCAATGCATTGTATGGACCGGATGTAATCTCATAAAATTCTCTATTGCTAATCTGATTTAGTTCATTTGAAATAGTCTCAAACTCTTCAATAAACTCAGCATTAAAAGATTGACTGTAAGAATATAATCCATAAGCTATTACGGTTTCATGCTCAGCATATTCAAGAATTAGGGAACTGAATTGACGAGTGATTTCATTCCTATTTTCCCGAACTTCAGATGTAGTTAAATATTTATTGTTGAAGCGAACTAGAACCTGTAAGGGATAATTCGATAACGAATCAAGGAGAGTGGGACTAACCGGATGTTTGATTTCTAAAAAATCTATACCAATTTGCTCAAAAAAAGAAAGCTGATTTGATATTTGATTCGATTCTGTAGGCGGATTACTCCAACTTATACCTAAAATAGTCTCCTGAGCATTTACAGAAATTGAAGCTTTTGGGATTAATACCCAGATAAGAAAAAGTAATAAATATGTACTAATTCTTTTCACTTAGGCTTCTACAGCGAATCCGTAAAACTCAGTAATGGTTGTTTTTTGGATAGGTTTTGCAATTAATGTGGCAGAAGTACAATCTGTGATTTCAACTTCTACATAGTCGCCTTTCTCAAAATCTCTACGATCAAAAACAGCGATTTTATTGGTATCCGTTCTACCACTTACTTGTTCTTCCGACTTCTTGCTAGTTCCTTCAACCAAAACAAGATGACGAGTTCCTATCTCTTTAAGATTACGTTCTTTTTGAATATTCATCTGTTGAGTTATGATCTCAGACAAACGTCGTTTTTTAGTTTCTTCAGGCACGTCATCTTCAAACTTACGATGCGCAAGTGTTCTTTCTCGCTCAGAATAAGCAAACATATAGGCAAGATCGTATCCAACTTCTTTCATCAATGTCATAGTGCCTTGATGCTCATCTTCAGTTTCTCCACAAAATCCTGCAATAATATCAGTTGATAGAGAAACACCCGGAATTATTTCTCGCATATTTCTAGTAAGCGCTAAATACTGCGCTCGAGTATAAGGGCGTCGCATACGTTCGAGCATGGAATCACTCCCCGCTTGTGCTGGAATGTGAATGTAGCTGCATAAGTTTGGACGCTCTGCAATTAAATGAAGTAAATCGTTTGGGAAATCTTTTGGGTGAGGGGAAGAAAATCTGAACCGAATTTCTGGGTTAATTAAGCTGGCTGCATCCATCAATGCTGTAAATGTATTTTCTCCATCTTTGTAAGAGTTTACATTTTGGCCAAGAAGAGTTACTTCTTTGTAACCTTGGTCACTTAATTGTCTGATTTCACGAAGTATGCTTTCCATGGGTCTGCTGCGCTCACGTCCACGAGTGAATGGTACCACACAAAATGAGCACATATTATCGCATCCTCTCATAATTGATACAAAAGATGACACCCCATTCCCAGTAGTTCGAACTGGAGCGATATCAGCATAAGTTTCCTCAAGCGAAAGAAGTACATTTACGGCTTTGCGACCATCTTCTACTTCTGCAAGTAAACGTGGTATATCTCTGTAAGCATCTGGGCCAACAACAATATCAACTAAATGCTCTTCCTCAATAATTCGGTCTTTGATACGCTCAGCCATACAACCAAGCACCCCAACAGTTAGATTAGAATTCGTTTTTTTAATTGATCGTAGTTCTTTGAGTCGATTCCAGACTTTAGTTTCAGCATTTTCACGAATTGAACAAGTATTCACTAAAATTACATCTGCAGAATCAGGGTTAGAAGCCACAGTCATTCCATCTTCAATCAAGATTGAATTCACTATCTCTGAATCAGCAAAGTTCATTTGACAGCCGTAGGTTTCTATAAAGAATTTCTTAGTATTCACTTATTTTCTATTCTAAATCTAAATTTCTAGTTCGGCCAAGTGTCGGGGTGGTTTCTCCAATTTGCTAAATGCTCGAGATCATCACTTGTAACAAATCCTTTTTCTACTGCAACCTCAACAAGTGTACTGTAATCTGTTAAATTGTAAACAGGAACATTTACTGAAGCAAAATTTTCTTTTGATTTATCAAATCCATAATTAAAAATAGAGATGATAGCCTGAACATCAGCTCCAACAAATTGAAGCACGTTAATCACTGAAATTGCAGACCCGCCAGTAGAAACTAAGTCTTCAATAACTACAGTAGGTTGACCTTTTGCAACTCCTCCTTCGATTTGATTTCCCATACCATAGTTTTTCGGTTTGGCTCTAACATATGCCATTGGCTTATTTAAAATATCAGCCACCCACGCAGCATGAGGTATACCAGCAGTAGCAGTTCCAGTAATTACTTGTGTATCAGGAAATTCTTTGTTTATAATATCTGCAAATTTAGTAGCTATTTTTTTACGTATTTCGGGATGCTGTAACGTTAATCTATTATCACAATAAATCGGGGAATTCCATCCTGATGCCCAGGTAAACGGTTCATTAGGTCGTAGAATAACGGCGTTAATATCTAACAAATGGGCCGCTAACTCTCGTGCAAATGCGGTATCAATAATCATGCGTTCTGTAAATCTTTTAAACTGACTTTTCTCAAGACTTGCTTATGCAAGCTCAAAAAATTTTTGAAGAAAGTAAAATAAGAGTTTTTAAGCAGATAAGCGCATAAAATCCTGCGATTAAATCGTCGAGTAAAATACCAGTAGCACCACCAAACTTTTGAACTTTATTAATACCTAGAGGCTTCCATATATCAAAAATTCTAAAAAGTAAAAAACCAGTACTAAGTAAAATTAAATCAGTTACTAAGTTACCATAAAGAGGGATTGCAAAAAAAACGAGTGCTTGACCTGCAAACTCATCAATTACCACTTTTCCAGGATCTTTGCCCCATTCTTCTTCACAAACTGAACTTACCCAAAGGGTTAATAGGCAAGAAATGATAACGAATATGAGCGTTCCAATTACCGCGTCTATTTGAAGTACAAAGTACATGCCAATAGTTGCAATTAAGCTACCTGCTGTGCCCGGAGCGTAAGGAAAGTAACCCGAGCCAAATCCAGAACCGATAAAAAGCATAATAGGCTTCATGAACTAGATGGTTTCTTAAAAACCGACTTATTTACAACGATATATTCTACTCCGGAATAGAAAGTAACTGAAGTCACAAAAATCATGAGGTAAAGTAAAATATCGGTGCTTAAAAGTAAGCGAACCCAATCACCTAAAAAGAAATCTATATTTTGAAATAACCCAACAACCAGTCCCAAATAAAGAAAGATCATTTGGATTGTCGTTTTAGCCTTAGCTGTAAAACGGGTAATCATTGGCTGTTTCTTACGGTTAGTGTACACTCTAAAAATAGTGATTACAACATCTCTGAAAATGATAATACCAATTGCCCACCAAGGAAATTGTTCTGCATCAATAAATGGTAGGACAAAAAAGCCACTAAAAGTGAGAAATTTATCTGCGAGTGGGTCCAAAAAAATACCCAATGTGGTTTCAACTTGATATTTTCTTGCATAGTAGCCATCAAAATAATCGGTTACAGCGGCAATTATATACACTACTAACCCCAATAGTTTCAGAAGGAATTCATCCTGAAACCAGAGAAAAAGAAAAATGGGCGAAAGTATAATCCTTACTGAGCTAAGGATGTTCGGAATTCGATGCATTACTAAAGATAGGAATTATTTTGTAAGTAGTAATTTTTAACTGCTGTTTGATAGATATTTGTTCCATTTTTAGTGGCATTTTGCTTTTGGAATGCAGAATTTGAAATCCATGAAAGCACAAATCATTTCTATTGGTAATGAACTTCTTATTGGTGATACCATAAATACCAATGCCTCTTGGATGGGGCAGTTTTTAAATGAATTAGGGATTGAAGTTACACGAATTCATACTATTTCTGATGATAAAAAGCTCATCAAAGAAACAGTAAAACAAAGTATGCAAATTTGTGATTTAGTAATTACAACAGGGGGACTTGGGCCAACACATGATGACATTACGAAGACGTGCATTGTAGAGCTTTTTAATACTAAGCTGGTAAATAATGAGTCGGTTGAAATATACATTAAGGAATTATTCAGAAGTAGAAATATTCCTTTTTCGGAATCAAATTCGTGGCAAGCAATGGTTCCTGAGAACTGCGAAGTATTATTTAATAAAGCGGGCACAGCACCCGGTATGTGGTTTTATGAAGACGGTTGTTATTTAGCAGTGTTGCCCGGTGTTCCTTATGAAATGAAGTATTTAATGAAGAAAGGAGTAGCCACAAAGCTTCGAGAGGTATCGAATTCTATTGGTTATATTCATACTGAATACATTAAAGTTGCAGGGATTGGTGAAAGTACGTTAAGTGATCAGATACTCGGAGATTTAACCACTTATCTGAATAATCTGGTTTCATTGGCTTTTTTACCTTCTTTCGGACAAGTAATGCTCAGGATTACTGGGCATGGTGAAACCAAGCAAGAAGCTATAGAACGATCATCCCAATTAAGCGCACTAATTAATGAAAAAGCTGCGCACTATATTTTTGGAAAATCGAAAGAATATACAATTAGCGAAGCTGTAGGAGAGTTACTCATTAAACAAAATCTTACCATTGCTACAGCTGAAAGTTGTACAGGAGGATTAATCGCTAATAAAATCACAGATATTTCAGGAAGTAGTGCTTATATGCTTGGTGGTATTATTTCATATCACAATTCAGTTAAAGTGAATCAGCTAAATGTAAAACAACAAGATTTAGATTCTGTTGGAGCTGTAAGCAAAGAAGTAGCTTTACAAATGGCAAAAGGAGTTGCTAATAGTCTTGGAAGTGATATTGCCGTTTCAACAACGGGAGTAGCTGGACCAACAGGCGGTACCAAAGAAAAACCAGTTGGTACTGTTTGGATTGGAGTTTATGGACTTGGGCAACATTTTGCGGTTAAAGCCCTTTTTACAAAAGACAGACTTGTGAACAAAGAACGAACGACTGTGATTGCTCTCGAAATAATTCGAAGATTATTATCTGGAATTGAAGAATTACCTTATTCATTAAAAAAAGAAACAGCTTGATAAGAACTACTCTCCTTATAGGCTTGTTTTCTATGATGTGTTTTTCGAGCAGTGCAAAAGCTCAGGTCTCGCAGGATTCATTAGCTGTAGACTCAATTAAGGTAGATTCGGTGCTAGTCGATTCAATCAAACCACCAATGTTACCCCAACCTAAAATTGATAAAAATAAGCCTGAGCAAATAATACCATGGCAACAATTTAGATCCTACGGGTTCAATTCAGTTACAAATGACAGTTTGCTTCGTTGGGAGATTTGGCCAAATTGGGGGGAGTTTTATGCCTATAGAAAAGACGCTATTTCTTTTAGACAAGGAACAACAGGAAGATTCGATGCCTTTCAGGTCTCTGGTTTTAATCCGTATGAACAAACATTCAATATAGAGGGGATAGATATCTCCAATCCAATTACAGGTTTAGTGAATTACAACTATATACCCCATCATAAAATAGGGAGCGTTCATGAGCTTAAATCGGGTGGTTATCAATCTGAAATCGAGCTAAAGAAATACTACATCTTGGAACCAGTTAGCTATCTTAATTATGATGAAGCTAAATATGATTATAGAAATCTGGAATTTATGGTTGCTCAAAACTTTTCAGAGCGAACTCATCTTGAACTTACTTTCTGGGACAGAAGAGATGGAGACAATTACCAAAGAAATGATGTTTTAGGCAATCAGATAGTTGCACGTGGCTATCATTATCTAAATCAGAATATTCAAATTCGAAGTATTTTTTTGAGGAATCAATTTGAAAACGAGGAGCCATTTGGTTATTTCGTGATCGATCCTCTTGCTTTTTCCTTCGACCGTTTCGCCTCATCTTCAAATGAAAGTAACGCAACATCCAAAACCACGAGGAGAGATTGGATAACGGGCGTTTATTTCAGAGCTGATAGTAATTCAATAGAGCATATGGGCTTAGAAATTACACTTACAAAAAACGAATTCAATTTACCTTTTACAGAAGACACACTAAACTGGGATTTAAGAAACTATTCAGCTAAAGCATTTAAAGTGTTTGATGTAAACTCTTTTTCTTTAAAGTTAGAAGCTGGAGCAAGAGCCCATTCATTCAAGGAAAACGAAAATCTCTTGAAGTCTGATTGGAGCGATATTTCTTTATCATCTCAAATCAGCGTTAACCCCCTAGCAAACCTTGAAGCAGTTGGTAGAGTTTCTCTTATACAAAGAAGCGATGGCTATACAGGAACCGAAGTTGGAGGTGGAGCTTTTATTTCTCTAAACAATAAGATTTCACTGAAATTTGATGGTGCAGTATTTAGCAGAATGCCGTCTATTCAAGAATTGTATTGGAGATCAATAAATTTTTCAGGAAATACGGATTTAAAAAATGAAACAGGAATATCGTTATACGGTGAACTTGAATTAAATCTTAATTCATTCATAAAAATTGGGACATCTGGTAGAATTAAACAGGCAAAGAATGATGCTTTCTTGGGGAGCGATTCAGTTTTCGTAAATAGTGGGGATATTTCATCAATTTCAGGAACTGTATTCGGAAGTTTTCAAAATCATAGATTCGAGATCGAAAGTTCAGCCACAGTTGATGCCTTCAATGATATTAATCCGCAGGTCTCAGCAACACCACTTGACTACAACGAGCAAAAGATATGGATTCGAAATAATGCTTTTATAAAAGGATATGCATTTGATAGGGCAGCATTTATAAAGCTAGGAATAAGAACTACATTCTCACCAATCCCTTATGGAAGTAAGTTCTTTAATACCGAACTTCAATATTGGCAAGCCAATAGTTTAGAAACTGATATCCCTGCATTTTTTCGATTAGATGCCGAACTTTCTGCTCGTGTTCGCTCTATAATGGTTGTAATGCGTTGGGAAAATGCACTTGATGGAGTTGGTCAGTTAGGCTACTTTGAGGCTGCAACATTTCCAATGCCTGCACGACGGTTAATTGTAGGAATAAGAGCCCAATTCAGAAACTAATATGAGCCTAAAATATATACTTAAAGAAGGTTTTGCAGGAATCAGACGAGCCAAGCTTGCTGCTTCAACTTCTATTTTTTCATTATTTATTGCCATTCTTTTGCTCGGCATTCTCTCAAAGGTAGGCTATAATGTGTATGTTCAGGCAATGTCGATTAAGGATTTAATTGAAGTTGAAGTTTTCCTTTTCGATGTGGATGATGAAACTAAAAACCGAATTGAAAGCTCATTGACTGGCAGAGATATCGTTCTTTCAGTTTCATATATCTCAAAAGACAGTGCTTCGGCAGTCATGAAAAGAGATTTTGGTCCCGGGGTTGAGGAATTAGTTGATTTGAATTTTCTTCCGGCTTCCTTTCGACTAAAAGTAGATACCGATGCTGGTGCTCCGCAAATCGAATCGCTCGTTTCCAGTATTCGGAATCTTCGTGGGGTTGATGAAGTGCAATACAATGAAGGACTTCTTAGAATCATGGAATCTAACTTGAACATGCTTTCCCTTATTGGTGGAGGAATTGGATTATTGATTCTCTTGGCTTCTGTGATTTTGGTTTATAACACCATCCGATTGACTATTTACGCAAAACGAGAACTTATTCGGGCAATGAAATTAGTAGGTGCTACCAATGGATTTATTCGAAGTCCTTTTATTGTAGAAGGAATTTTACAGGGAGTATTAGCTGGCTCGTTCGCTGTGATTTCAGTCTTTTTTGTTTTTGAATTTGCAATACCAATCTATCTTCCGGAAATGGGTTTACTCTCGTGGCCTTTTGGTGAGTGGTACTTTTTAATAGGTGCAATGTTTGGCCTTGCTGTATTAATGGGATGGTGGGGAAGCCGACTAGCTGCTCGGAAGTTTATCGAAGAGACCTATATTTCTGGATGACTTCGTTAATGGTTGAATTGTTAAACATATTTTCCTCACAGTTCAATCTTTTTTAATTACTTAAGAGTGTATGAAGCAGAGAATTTTTTTTCTAGAAATCAAAGTAATTGTGATTTTGATTTGGGTGTAAAAAATGGGCGTAAAGATTTTTGGTAAACGGTACTCATTTAAATAAATCCAAATAGAAGCTTCTATTGCTTTTTTTAGTATACAGAGATAGAGATTCATTCTAGTATTGCGAATCAGAGCTAAGGAAAAATTTCAAATTCCTACGAAATTACATGAATTGCCCTGATATTTATCTCAGGGCACATTTTTAGTTCTCAATAAGGGCTTAAGCCCTTTCCTCATCTATCATAAACCCTCCAGATAAATCTGGAGGCAATTGATAAATGTTTAGAGAATGAATTCCTGACAAGCAAAACAAAAAAAAGGAATGGCTGATTGATAATACAACGCATCAATTAGTGAAGTCCTTTTTTGAGGAAGATTTTATTCGCTTTTTGTAAGGAATGCTCATCAATTCGATCTAGCAATAATAGAAATTGATCATATCACTTGCCCTGAGATTTATCTCAAGGAAGAGAAATTGAATGTGAATGGGCTTTAGCCCAAGAATAAGAAGAGATAAAATGCCGTATATAAAAGTTTGGCTTTATATTGTATTTAGTACAAAAAATCGAGCAACGTTTCTTAATGATAACATTAGAAAAAGAGTGTTCAAGCACATAAAAGAGAATGCAAAAGAGAAAGGAATTGAGTTATCCTTAATCAATGGCTTTACAGACCATGCGCATTGTTTGATTTCTTTTAAAAAGTGACCAGAATATTTCAAAAATAGTACAGCTTATAAAAGGAGAATCATCTTATTGGATCAATAAGGAAAAATTAAGTTCTGAAAAATTTGCTTGGCAAGAAGAGTATTTTGCTGTTTCAGTTGGTGAATCTCAGTTAAGAAGGGTTCAGCGGTATATTTTGAATTAGAAAAATCATCATCAAAAGAAATCTTTTAGGGAAGAATATGATGAATTTATTGAGAAATATGGATTTGAAAATCAAATGGGTTAAAGCCCGAATTTTCGTAGCTAATTATTCCTCAGGGTAAATCTGGAGGCAAGTAATTCTTATTTCATCTTACTTGTTAAATTCACCTAAACAAAAAACGAATTAATTAACTAACTAAAGATCCTTTCTTAGAGCTAGCTTTTCTTTCCTCACATGCTTCTTTATCTGAGCATGTTCCATAGAAGTGTAGAGAGTGGGAATCAATATTCATCCCGTGTATTTTACCAACCATTTCCTGAATTTCACCAATTCTTGGATCGCAAAATTCAAGTACATGTCCACATTCACTACAAATAATATGATCATGTTGTTGGTAAGCATAGGCTCGTTCGTAGTAATACTGGCTTTTACCAAACTGTTGTTTTTGAACTAAACCGCATTCAACTAATAGATCAAGGGTGTTATAAACCGTTGCACGACTTACTCTTGTTCCCCCATCTTGCATTCGAAAGAAGATGTCGTCAGCATCAAAATGACCATCAGCGGTATAAATCTCTTCCAATACCATGAAACGTTCCGGGGTCTGACGTTGGTTACCTTCTTTGAGGTAAGAGCGAAAAATCTCTTTTACAAGTTGTACTGTATCTTCGTGTGCGGGATGTGCCATAAGGTCAAAAAATGTTTTCTATAATATAAGACTTGTTAAGGTGTTTTTGAAGCTCATGCTTTTGATTATAAGAATATTATATTCAGTTGGAATAAAACGGAATAAAAAAACACATCATGCCAATTATAGTCCCATTTGAGACGCTCACAGAGCTCTATAAAAATCTTACAAAGAAATACGTTGGTCATAATAAAGCAGCAATTCATCATAAATTAGATCCTAATGGTAGCTATGAGCCTGTTTATTGGGATCAGGTTTCTGATGATGTAAACTCTCTAGCTGCTTACATGGTTGAGCAGGGAATTGAGCACGGCGATAGGGTAGCGATATTAAGTGAAAACCGATATGAATGGGCGGTCGTTGATTTAGCAATTCAATTATTGGGTGCGATCAATGTTTCTTTATATACAACACTTCCTCCGAATCAATGTGAATTTATTTTACAAGATTCCGATTCAAAACTCTTTTTTGTCTCCACTGGTATTCAGTTAAAGAAGGCAATTGAAGTATTTGATAACTGTAAAGATTTAAAACAAATAGTCGCTTTTGACACTCCTAAGGTGGCAAAATTTGCCGAGCATAATCATGTTTCTCTTTACGATGACATTCTTGTTGAAGGAGCCAAGCTCTATCCAAAGCACAAAGAAGCTATCCAAAAAAGATCAGCTAAAGTTAAACCTGATGACATTTCTACCTTGATTTATACTTCCGGGACTACTGGCAGACCAAAAGGAGCAATGCTCACTCATAACAATATTGTAAGCAATGTGAAAGCTGCGACTCAGCATATTTATTGGGATGATAAAGATCGGTCACTTTCCTTTCTACCTTTATGCCATTCTTTTGAGCGCACTGGTGGGTATTACGCAATTATATCTTGTGGTGCTGAAATCTATTATGCCGAAAGTGTTGATACCGTTTCAAAAAATATGCCCGAAGTAAAGCCTACTATAATGATTAGTGTGCCTCGACTTTTTGAAAAGATTTATAATCTTATCGTTAAAAGTGTCGAGGACGGTAGTGATACCAAAAAGAAAATTTTTAATTGGGCGGTAGAAGTTGGCAGGAAATACTCTGAGGGGCAAAGGGGATTTCTTGTAGTTCAGAAAATGATTGCCGATAAACTAGTTTTTGACAAGCTAAAGCAAAGAACAGGAGGGAATATTCGAATATTCGTTTCTGGTGGAGCTGCTCTTCCTCCTGACATTGATCTATTCTTTCGATCAGCTGGTCTAACTATACTTCAAGGATATGGACTTACTGAAACTTCACCAGTTATGGCCGCAAACTCACCCGGAAAAGAAGTAGTTGGGGTTGTAGGACAAGTTATTCCTGGTGTTACTGTAGGAATTCAAAGATTAAGTGATGGAAAAATAATTGCAGAAATTAGTGGCGAAGACTATCCAACTGAATTAACGTCTGAAGCAGGTGAAATTCTTTGTAAAGGTCCGAATGTGATGAAGGGCTATTGGAAGAATGAAGAAGCTACAAAAGAAATGATAGATGAAGATGGTTGGCTGCATACTGGCGATGTTGGAAGGTTTTTTAACGGAGATCTTCAAATCACCGACCGTATAAAGCATATGATTGTGAATGCAGGAGGGAAAAATATTTATCCAGGTCCAATTGAAGATATGTTTAAATCAAGCAAGTGGATTGATCAGGTTGTTGTGGTTGGAGAAGCTCAAAATTTTATGGGAGCATTAATAGTCCCGGATTTTGATTCAATTCAAAAACATGCCCGAGATAATGGAATAAAAACGGATTCAATAGAAGAACTTATAGCTCATGAAGATATTATAGATCTTTATAAAAAAGAGATGAGAGCCTTCTCTAAAGAATTAGCTTCGCATGAGAAAATCAGAGACTTTAGAATTCTAGCCAATGAATTCACTGTTGAAACAGGAGAAATTACACCTACTTTAAAAGTTAAGCGTAGGGTTATTGCTGAAAAGTATGCTGATCAAATTGCGGATATATTCAAAAATGATAAGGACTAAAAAACTAATTAATAGGCCCTATTTTTTATTGAACCATAGATTTGTACTTAATTTTATAGTAAAAAATGATTTCTAAACAGTACCGTTTTTTCGGGCTGCTCTGAAAGATTGTATAGCTTTTATAAGGTAAACCACACACATTAAAAACATCGCAACCTGAGCGTATATTGCTAGTGGACGTTCAACAACTTCTCCACCGATAATTGCAATTAAACCAGGAATTCCTCGAGCGGAACCGAATGCCCCTAGAAGAGCTAGACCAGCTGCGCCGTGCATCATGTGTTTTTTAAGTGATTCTGATCCAGCAAAAAGAGCTAAAATAATAAATACCATTCCAAAGAAAGTTGGAATCATTGCTGTAATACTTTCTTGGCCAGTACCAAAATAAGAGGCAACGCCAAGTATAGTGAGTAATATTCCGAGAGATAAAGTTAGATTTTTCATAAGGCTAGTTTGATAGATTATTTTTTACATTCTTGATTAAACGGTTAACTCTGATTCCATTTACCCAAACATCCCAGTAACCTTCTCGGCTCGCACTTCTAATGAACACCTGAGATGAAATACCGTCAGCATTTATTATAATAGCGACATCATCTTTAAAACCAAAAATCGGGATTTTAAACACAGCATCAATTCGATGCTCAGTTTGTACTGAAGTAATAGTTTCAGCATTCATTTCTTTTAAGACCTCTTCGAATGCATTAAATACAGAACTTGAATCATGTTCAATTTCTATTGCAACTCGTTTACAATTTGGTGAGGAAGGACACTCTGGTAAAGGATTTTTATTACTAATCATTTCGTAAGTACTACAACCTGTTAAGAAAAAACTTAATGTGAATGCGATTATTAAATTTAGTGATGCATTAAAATTCAAACCAAAATTACCTCTCTAACATTTCAAAACATTCGTCTAAGGAATAGGCTATTTTGTATAAATCTAAACTTTTTTCTCTTACAAAATTCTCTGAAAGTGCTTTTTCTGTAAATGACTCAAGAGCGTCGAAATAACCATTTATATTTACAATAATTATAGGTTTGTTGTGAATACCTAACTGTCGCCAAGTAAGGATTTCAAAGAACTCATCCAATGTACCAAAGCCACCAGGAAATACCACAAAGATATCAGATAGACTTTCCATCAGCGCTTTTCTGGTGTGCATATCTTGTGTTTCGTGAAGTTTGGTTATTCCAGTATGCTCGACTTCCAATTTTTTTAGATGAGTAGGTATCACTCCGATAACTTCCCCTTGTTTAGATAGTGCCGCATCTGCAATTAAACCCATCATCCCAACCTTACCACCACCATATACAATAGTCCATTTATTCAGTGCAATTCTTTCGCCGAATTGAATTGCAAGATCACTAATTGTTTTATCTAAAGGTTTTCGGGAACCACAGTATACACACACGTTTTTCATTGAACGAGATCAAACATTCGGGTAAGCACTGCATTCAGTTTTTCAACAAAAAAATGAATGTCTTCCTCTGTATTTTTTTTCCCAAAACTAACTCTAATACTTGATTTGGCTTCTTTCTCTTCAACTCCAAGCCCAGTAAGAACATGGGATGGTTCAACAGCGCCTGAAGTGCAAGCAGAACCATTTGAAACACAGATTCCTTCAATGTCTAGATTTAGGAGTAGCATTTCGCCATCTATTCCATGTCCACCTTCATCAGTAAATGAAAGATTTAAGATATGTGGGACTTTGTTTTGGTTCGTACCGTTAACTGTGTAGCTGCAAATAGTCAATTTCTCGTCCATAAGGGAGAGTAATAGCTTTCTTAGCTTTTTAAAATGGAGGGTATTCTCATCCATTTCGGTGATAGCCAGTTCAAGTGCTTTTGCAAAACCAATTACGCCCGGTACATTAATAGTTCCACCGCGACGTCTTCTTTCTTGTGAACCTCCAGTCATCCATGGAATCCAGCGAGAACCATTTCGAACATACATAATTCCGATTCCTTTTGGTCCATATATTTTATGGGCGCTACCACTTAAGAAATCCAAACCGAGGTCTTGAACATCAATAGGTATTTTTCCTAAACTCTGAACGGTATCTGAATGAATTGGAATTTTGTTTGCTTTGCAGAGTGCGGCAATCTCTTTTATTTCGTTAATAGATCCCAGCTCATTGTTTACATGCATTAAGCTTACTAGAGCCGTATTTTCAGTAATAACTTTCTCAACATTTGAGGCAGTGATTCGCCCACATTTCTCCGATTCTACAAATACTGGAGTAAAGCCGTTCAACTTCGACATTTCTACAGGATGTAACACTGCATGATGCTCTAGGTGAGAAGTGACAACCTCTTTCTTATTTCCTGAAACTGCCAATACTCCTTTAATAACAGCATTATCACTTTCAGTTCCGCCGCTTGTGAAAATTATTTCAGAAGGCTCTGCATTTATTAATCGCGCAACTTTTTCTCGAGCATCTTCAACCATAACTTTTGCTTTTTGGCCAAGATGATGAGCTGAGTTTGCATTTCCGAAATTCTCGGTCATAAATGGAAGCATAGCCTCTAATACCCGTTCGTCGAGGGGAGTAGTAGCGGCGTGATCTAGGTAAAGGGTTTTCATCACTTTCTTAATTTATTTAGGGAGCAAAAATACAGAAAATGAGCTGTAAAAACAGGTATAAAAAAATCCCACTCTCATACAATGAGTGGGATTATAATATTACTGAACTTTGATTTTATTTAAGCAGGATCATTTTTTTAGTTTGAGTAAAACCACCTGCCTGCATTCTATAGATATATACACCACTTGCAAGATTTCGTGCATCCCATTGAATATTGTGAGATCCAACAGGGTACAATCCATTTACAATGGTAGCTACTTTCTGTCCTAGAATAGAATACACACTTATTTCAACTCTTGAAGCTTCGCTAAGTGTGAAGGGTATGTTTGTAGTTGGGTTAAATGGGTTCGGATAATTTTGTGAGAGACTAAACTCCTCAGGAGTTTCAGGTTCATCCTCGTTAGATACAGGTATGGAAGAATATAAAACCGCTCCTGTTTCTGCATCTAAATATATGATTAATGAATCCATGAGGAAACTTTCTGAGCCCTCATCATATGCCCAAGCGTAGTAATCACCTCTCCAGGTAACCGGCGCATTTGGAGTGTTATCTAGTGGGTAATCAAAAAAGTTGTGTAGAATTTCCAATTCCATTTCCCAATACCACTCTGAATCTAATTCGCTGAGTTTAGACCGAAATTCTAATCCACCTTCAGCATCAATTAGGAAAGCCGCAGAATCACTGTCAATATGATTTACAGTTATCGGCTTTAAGTCGCTAAAGGAAAAATCTTCTTCGAGATCATTATCTGAAAAATATCCATCTAAATAGGCTTCAAATTCAGTAACTATGAATGACAAAGCTGAATCCTTAACTGCATCGTAAGCATACATTTCCCAGCTGAATGCGTTTCCATCTGGATCTACTATAAACTCATTATCAATTATCGATTTACCTTTTTTTGAATAAACTCGATCAGATCCCATTTTTCCAGTTCTGTTAAATGCGATATCAAAACTGGAATATCTAGTAGCACCACCAATTATAACCGGATCGTTTGGTAATTGGTCTAATAAAGTATCTGATATGGCTACAGCTTCATCAAATGTGATATGTGAGGTAGGATTAAAACTACCTCCTTCTGAATCGGTATATATTACTTCACCCGTTTCGATATCGAGAAGTATAAGTAGGTAACCATCAGTATACTCACTTGTTTCTGGATCATAAGAGAATCCACTATATTCAGCTCTCCACATCACAGGAGCATTTGGCGTAGGATCTAGTTCATAATCCCAATAACTATGAAGAGCTTCTAGATTCATGTTCCAAAATCCTTCTTCTCCACTAAATTGAGCTCTGAAAGAAGTCCCACCTGCATTTTCAATAATCGATGCGGCTTCATCACTATTAATATAAACTTCAGGTAAAGGTTTAATACTTGTAAACTCGACACCCTCTGGAAGTTCAGCATCTTCGGCACCTATGTATTCGTTAAATAAAGCACCAAAAGGTGAGATTTCAAGTGAAAATACTGAGTCTTTTACAGCGTCGTAACCATAGATTTGCCATTGAATTTGTAGGCC
The DNA here is from genome assembly GCA_040222455.1 of Balneolaceae bacterium. Lineage (GTDB taxonomy): Bacteria > Bacteroidota > Rhodothermia > Balneolales > Balneolaceae > RHLJ01. Next base: position 144,532 of record JAVKDD010000011.1, read on the forward strand.
ATTAGGTGTACTTATAAAGTCAATAATTTCACCATCATCATCAATTTCGATATATGATGGTTGTTTTGGTTTATTATTAAGAAACCTAGTTGGGGTTACATTGTGTGATTTTTGATTTATTTTCAAATTAGACTCGCCATTTTTTTCGTAATACATATCGAAAGCAGCATAATAGGTGCCGCCACCAATTATCACAGGATCATTCTCGAGATTATTAATTTCATCTTGAGCAATTTCCACAGCTTCAGAAAAAGTAATCGGGAATAGTTCCAATTTTCTCAAGTCAATTCCAGAAAGGGTATCATTAGGCGCAATTGTTGAATTAATTTCAAAGCTATTTGGCTCATAATCACTATCTGGATCAAAAAAATATAATTCAGGAATTATATCTTCTGAGTTTTCGTCATCAAAAAATAAGCCAATGGCAATTGGAAAATAGGTTCCTTCTCTAACACTTGGAATGGAGTAGAATCCTGTGGTAGGGTCTGCAAAGCTTGCATACATTGGTTCTGCTTCACCATCACCATCACATTCTTCATCCATACAATCATTGTCATCAAATTCAATATTTATACTTTCATCCGATAGGTATACAATTACATTTTCTCCGAATTCAGTTGATAGATCTTCCTTCGTTAAATACCCTTCAACTACAAATTGTCCAGAATTTGGAAAAGTAGTAAAGTGGAATAAATAGGGAGATTCAAGAATTTCACCATTAATACCTTCTGCATACTCTAACAGCGCAACATAATCGGTATTAGGGGCTAGGTTTCCATAGAAAATTACGGATAAACTGTCTTCACTTAAACTTGCCCCTAGTTTTTCTACAGAATCTTCTGGACCAATAAAAAAGCTGAAATCAGATTCTTCTAAAAAAAGAGGGTCAAAGTTTATTTTTTGATTAAAGGTTATTACAATCGAATCAGTATCAACTGCAAAATCACCGTCAGCGGGATAGGTACTGACTACATTTAGAATCTGTGCTGAGGCTGCACTTCCAAAAAGGCTCAAAGAGCATAATAGTATCAAAAACTTCATAATACTATCCTATAGGTTAGTTAATATTGTAGGTACTTGTTAAGGTGATGAAATTTTCCTTAAAAAGCATCAAATTCATTTATGTGAAAAGCTAAATATAAATTAATAAACATTGTACCTTTCACTCAATAAGACCAACTCAAAACCTATTCCTTACAAAAAAAATGGCAAAACTCACACTCAACGACATCGATGTAAAAGGAAAAAAAGTACTTATGCGCGTAGATTTTAACGTGCCAATTATCGACGGCAAAATCACAGACGATAATCGTATCGTTCAAGCGCTTCCATCTATTTATCATGTTATTGATGAAGGTGGATTGTTAATTCTAACCAGTCACCTTGGTAGACCAAAAGGAGAACCGAATCCAGAGTTCTCACTAAAACCAGTAGCTGAGCACTTAGCGGGATTAGTAGATACGAAAGTTCATTTCGCAGAAGATTGCGTTGGAGAAAAAGCAAAGTCAGTGATAGATAGCGCTGAATTAGGTGAAATCGTTGTGCTAGAAAATGTTCGATTTCATAAAGAGGAAACTGAAAACGATGAGATTTTTAGCGGACAGCTGGCAAGTCATGCCGATGTATTTGTAAACGACGCTTTTGGAAGTAGTCATAGGGCACATGCTTCGGTTGCAGGAGTTACTAAATATCTTCAACCAGCTGCTTCAGGGTTTTTACTAGAGAAAGAAATTAAATATCTGAGCGAAAGTGTGAATGAGCCAAACAGACCCTTTGTAGCTATTTTAGGAGGAGCCAAAGTATCCGATAAAATTCCTGTAATTGAAGCACTTTTAAATAAAGTGGACACGATTATAATAGGTGGTGGAATGGCGTACACATTTTTAGTTGCAAACGGTAAATCAGTCGGGAAATCATTACTACAAGAAGAGATGATTCCAACGGCCACAAAATTAATGGAATCTGCAAAAGAGAAAGGAGTGAATCTTATGCTTCCATTCGATTTTGTAATTGCTGATGATTTCAGTGATGATGCAAATCAGGAAGTAGTGGATGAAGATAATATAAAAGATGGTTGGGAAGCTTTAGATATTGGTCCACAATCCGCTATTTCATTTGGAAATGTAATTAAAGGTGCGAAAACAGTGGTATGGAATGGACCTATGGGAGTTTTTGAAATGCCTAGCTTTGCAGAAGGAACCAATGCAGTAGCAGAAGCACTTGTTGAAGCAACCAAATTTGGCGCAACTACGATAATTGGTGGCGGTGATTCGGCTTCGGCAATAAAACAAGCTGGACTAAGCGATCAGGTTTCTCATGTTTCGACAGGAGGAGGAGCAAGTTTAGAATATCTTGAAGGAAAGGAATTACCTGGGGTTACTTCGTTAACTGATAAATAATTGAAGCTTAAAATAGAAAATGCTCGTTATTTTAATTAATAGCGAGCATTTTCTATTTAAACGAACTTGAAAACTACATCGCCGCGTATTCACTTAACACTTCCTGCATTTGAAAAGTGTGGCGTTGACTGTGCGCCGAAATCACAAGAAGTAGTTGAACTATATCCACCTCACCGAATGGTAAAGATGCTTTATAATTCCTAAAATTTGCATCATTAAAACTAATAAATTCAATAAGATTATTTCTTGATTCTTCCAGGGCATCAAGCATATCCGCTTTTGAATCCCAACGTCCAGATGGTTCAAACTGAGGCGCTGTTGTAACTTTTGTACCTCGATTTGCAAGGTTTCCAATAAGCATTCCGTCAGAACCAGATAAATCTGTATTTGTTACCTCAGCTTGTGCTATGGTACCTTGTGCCATTTCGGTAAAAGCTCCTTCCGTAACAAGAATATGCTCTAAGGCATTAGCTACTGACCAACCACCAGCTTCGGGTATGTAGTTCCAAGCTTCATCAGAAAGCTCGTTTACTGTATTAACAATATTCTGATGGGTTGCAGTTAAATATTTAATAACGAATTCTTTGTCAGCTTCTGAAGTTTGCGCAGTTGCAGAAACAATAAAAAGACTTAAAGCGATAAGAGAAGTTATTTTCTTCATGTTAATCCCGGTTTTTTAACGTTGAGTTTGATATAGTAACACATTAAACATAAAGAAGGGGACAAATTTGTGGAATTAAAACAAAAAGGGGCACTTAAAAAGCACCCCTTTATCACCTACGTATTTATGGTCAGTCAACCATGTCGAAAATCTAATTAGTTTGTAGGAAACCAGACATAATCACCCGATTTATTGATATATCCATATTGCTCTACAATTTCTTCGCCTTCGGTTACATAGATAATTACCAAGGCTAAGCCATTATAAAAAGCTTCAACTTCATCAAATTTTGGAGCAGTAATTTGTTTTCCTGTTTTGTCAATAAAAGTCCATTTGCCATCTATAAGAACAGGGGCTCGTTCCTCATCGAACTTTTTGACTTCTTCAAATTGCTCTGAAATTACAAACACACCATTTTTGTCAATAAAACCGAATTGATTACTGTTTTTTCTTGCAGGAGCAAGTCCGTTTCCAAACTTTCCAGCGCTAATAAATTGAGGTGAAATTACAACTGCTCCGTTTGCATCAATAAACCCCCAGCGATCGCTAACTCTAACCGCTGCTAATTTATTCGAAAATTGAAGTGCTTCCGAATATTTTAAATCTACGATTGTGTTTCCAGATCGGTCTATGTAGCCAAATAAGTCATCATCTCTTACTAAAGCCCGCCCATCTACAAATTCATTTTCATCGATATTATCTAAATCATCGGGTAAATTTACCGATTCAATTTCATTTCCATTTTCGTCGATATAAAGATAATTCTGATAATCAATACTTCTTACAAAGGCACGTCCGTCAGAAAATGGATTTGATTCTCTGAATCTCGGATTAACAACAAATTTCCCTTTGGTATTGATATAACCCCACCTACCATCAACACGAACAGCTGCTTTCCCTTCTGAAAATGATCTTATTTCCTGAAAACTCTCGTCAATTACAAACTCACCATTTTTGTTCATGTATTTCCAACGATATTGATCTCGAACTGCCGCTAAACCATCCGAGAAAGGTCCTGCACGTTGTAATTCGGGTTCAATTACTAGTGCACCTCGTTCATTGATATACCCATAATCACCATCAACAAGAACAGGATAGAGTTTTACCGTTTCTTTATCGGTGTCATTTCCAGTTATTTCGTTTACAACATCACAAGAAGTAATTGTGATACAAATAATCATTATAATAAAGAAAGTGATGCGTTTCATAATTCTGTATTTATCTTGTTGGGTACCAAACATATTCGCCAGCCTTGTTTATATAGCCAAATCTTGGGTTTTCATCGTTACCAATCTGTACTCGGGCAATACCATTATTAAAGCTTTGTGCATTAAAAAAAGGATCATTGATTACAATTTTTCCACTGCTTTTTGAAATAAAAAACCATTGACCACTTAAGCGTACTGCGCTCATATTTTCAGAGAATGATTTAACTTCTGCAAATTGATAGGGAATTTGAACTTCTCCGTTTTTATCTATAAAACCGATATAATCATCATCCATTACCCAAGCTAAACCTTGTGAGAAAACACCAGCTTGATCATAGTTAGGCGTTATAGTCGGATTTCCATTTTTGTTGATATATCCCCATCCTTCCGTAGTTTGGATTGGGGCGAGACCATCAGAAAATTCGCCAGCAGAAGTAATTTGAAAGTCAGGATTGATTTGTTCGTTCCCGGATTTATCAATGTAAACCCATCCTTCAAAGGTTTCTACAGCGGCAATGTCCTCTGAGAATGGTTGAGCATCACTAAATATAAGTTCGATTGCAGTATTTCCATCAGAAGATACATATCCCCAAAGGCCATCAGTTCGTACTGCTGCAAGCCCTTCAGAAAAAGCTCCTGCAAAATCAAACTCAGGAGCTATTGCAAAGTCGCCACTTTTATTAATAAAACCATAGTTTTCACCTGGACGTTGAGCCGGAGCTAAATCACCTTCAAAATCGCCAGCAATACTAAAAGTAAAAGGGATTACAAGTGATTTACTTTCTTCTGAAACATATCCCCAATTGGTACCAATACGAACTGCCGCTAATCCGTCAGAAAATTCACGAGCTTCATCATAATTTGGCTCAATTACCATATTTCCAGTTGAATTGATATATCCCCATTTTCCATTTAAAAGAACAGGATGGAGAGTTTCTAGGGTATTATTATCATTCCCTTTTAATCCATCAACAACTGAGCACCCGGAAAGAGCGAATAAGCTAATAAGAGAGATGATTAACGCTATAGTTTGTACTTTTTTTCCCATCATATAGTTATTTGATTAGCGTCATTTTTTTAGTTTGTGAACCTGATGAAGTTTCAATTCGGTATAAATATACTCCACTGGGTAAGTTTGAGGCATCAAAGCTTATTGTATGTTCACCAGAAGTAAGAGTGTTGTTTATTAAAGTTTGAATTAAGCTACCCTTGGAATCATATACTTTGATAGAAACAGGAGTGGTTGCAGGTAAAATGAAAGATATATTTGTGGAAGGATTAAACGGATTAGGATAGTTCTGGTAAAGCGTAAATTTTTCAACCTTACCAGAAGCTTCGTTTCCAACAGGAAGTGGGTCTACAAACCCTAAGTCCTGAAACTCGCCTTGTAGCACGGTTTCTGTTTCATTTACATCAAGCCCAAACCAATTATTAAGAATGGATGTATAAATGGAGCGATAATCAGTGCTAAAAACTGGATCTCCGGAATTATCAAGATCTGTGAGGTTGGCATGATCTCCATATAAACCACCGTTGACAGGTCCAAAGATCATAACTGGAGCAGAAGAACCATGATCAGTTCCATTCGACGAGTTTTCGTCTAAGGTTCTACCAAATTCTGAGAAAGTCATCGTTAAAGCTCTTTCATTCTGGCCATCAGCTTCTAAATCGGCATAAAAAGCACTTACTGAATCTGCAATATCTGCAAGTAAACCAGCGTGTCCACCTTCGGTACTTCCTTGATTATTGTGAGTATCAAACCCACCTTTTGAAACCAGGAATACTTTCGTTTTTAATCCGCCTCGGATTAAGCGAGCTACAACCGATAAGCTTCGGGAAAGTCCCGAATTTGGGTAATCTCCAAGATTTGTCGAAGAGTCAGCGGCCGATTGAATAGATTCCAGATACTTAAATGAGGAATTGGCAATTTTTCTGGCAAAAGAAAGAGATCGCCCGAACTCATTTTGAGGAGTGTTTTCTTCATTATAAAAACCGCCTTGCTCAAGAAATTGTGCAAATTGACCGGCTCCACCAAAAGTAACACCAAGATTTCCAAATTCACTTTGAAATAGAGTAGCGGAACCTCCAATTCGAACTCCTAGCGGATATTCAGGGGGGTTTAAAATAAAATCGGGATTGTCTTCCACTAGAAAGCGCCCAGCCCAACCCGTACCTAGATTAACATTCTCATCACTGGCCGACGTCCATATATCGGTAGAACGGGCATGAGAACGATTAGCATTTTCGTACCCCACATTGTGAATTACCGACATGTTCCCATTTCCCCATAGTGGCTGAAGGGAACCCATTGATGGATGCATGCCTATATCATCACTTAAAAGAATAGAGTCTTCTTTAGAAATAGCAATTGTGGGTCTTTTTTGATAATAGATTTCATTCTCAACTGGAACAATGGTATTCAATCCATCATTACCACCACCAAGTTGAATCAGGATTAGAATCCGATCGTTATCAGCAGCTAAAAGTCGGTTTAAAAACTTAGTTCTTGCCATAGAATTAACCGACATTCCACCAAGCATAAACCCGGAACCCAAAGCACCAATGCCTAAGGTGCTTAAAAAGCTTTTTCGAGTCCAAGATTGATGATCGTGTTCATGAGCTTTGCCGTGATCTAGACTACTTCCGTGTCTATTATGTTTCAAGGGTGTTTTTTTGTGATTTTGATGATCGCACATAATAATCTCTCTTAAATAAGTTGGTATGCTGGCAGTTGTATCAGATAGGAAATGTATTGCCTTAGGTTTTCTGCAAAGGTCTCTTCATAAAAAAGATTGTCATCAGAATCAGTATTAGCAGTCCATTCATACCAAGGGATATTCCCCAATAAAATTTTCGATAAGTTGATTTTATGAGTAGAAAATCCGGATACATTAGGGGCTAAATCTGGATTTCCAGCAAAATCTTCATCTATTTGCCGTATTCCAACCTGTTCAAGAGACAGAGATAATATATGCTCTGCTATATCTTCAGCTACACTAAATGGATTCGATGGATCCGAAACTTTTTCTGCAATTCGAATTGGATTATACAGATCGCCCGCTTCATCATAGCCATAAATTATATCGGTTAGATTGTCCCAGCGAGAAGGCATTAAATTCGTATTTAGCCAGGTGAAATGACCAGGGGTTCCATCTGAATCTGGGGGATTATAGCCCGACCAACCAAAAACGGTTTCGGGTCTAAGAAGCTCTTCATTCAATTCCTGCATTCTTAATCGAATGTATTCTTTAATCTCAGTATTAGGAGCAATTTCGAACTGACGCAAGAAGCTCATAAAAACTTCGATCGGACTTTTTATTCTTGCTCCCATAAAGCGTTCTTCATAAAAATGAGCACTACTAAACAGGTTTTTAAGTATATCAGCAATATTAAAATTAACAGAAAGGCAGTAATCAGAAAGTTGCTGGATAGCTGCATTGTTTGGCTCTGCGCTTACAAAAAATACATATAGTTTTCGGCAAAGAAACCAAGCAACTTCCTCTGCCTTTTCATCAAATATCAGATCGATTACCTGATCAAGATTATAATTATCCGATTGATTTAGAATAGTTTTTTGACCGGAATCAAACCTCGAATTATCAAAATAACCTGATAAAGTACCATCGTTCACTCTCCACCCGGTAACGGCTCTGGCAACTTCGGCAACATCGCCTTCTGTGTAGTTTGGAATTCCATTTTTATCTTCGGTTCCAAGAGTAAATAACTCTAACAATTCGCGAGCAAAATCCTCATTTGGCTGACCTGCACTATTATTATAATTATTGAGATAATAGACCATGGCAGAATTCTTGCTGACATCCCGAACCAGTTCCTTAAAATCACCAAATCCTTTTTGTTGAAGTAATTTGAAGTATTTGTAAAAGTGACTGGCATAACTATTAGGAGCTTTTCCTGGTAAATCATTCATATTCTGGTAAGAAACAGCAAAATGATTGCTCCAAAAAAGCATCATTCGTTCCATTAATCCACCATTATACATACGATCCATCCATCTAAACTGGATATCATACATATCAAGAATATTTCCCGAATTACTGTTCGAATACCAGGAAGGATCATCAGGTAGTACAAGAGATGAAGCTTCATCAACCAGAACATTTGCTGCATTAGTTGCGGATCCAAGAGATCGAAGCCGATTTAAATCACTTACTTTATTTCCAAAATGGGTGCGCCTAGTCAAATGCGCTGCCTGTGCTTTACCCCAGGTTCCTTGGTACGCGTCTAAACTTGATGTTTGAATCGTGTTTGCTAAAGAGACGGAATTCATAAAACTACTTTAAATATTAAGAATTCTATTTTTTTTATTGATACTTCAAAGAGAGTGGGCACCTCTAAACTGTTACAATATTAAACCCAACTATTCTATTGAGCAGATAAGAAAAAGTTCCTGGATTAGGGCTAAATAATTAAATTCTTTGTTTCTATTTGAAACTTAAAAAAACTACCTTCCACATTAATTACAATTAGTTATGGATAGGATGAGAGTTATATTTTTTTATATACTATTTTTTGGAACATTTGGGGTACAAGCTCAAACCTATAAATTTGGAGATGTACCAAGAGAGCAGCTCGAAATGGAAGTCTACGACAAAGACTCAACAGCCCGAGCTGTTGTAATTTTTTCAAAAGGTGACTCAGAGCTTGAATACTATAATGATGATTTTTATCTAACCGTCACTAGACACTTTAGGATCAAAATTCTTACTGACGAAGGGCTAGAAGAAGGAGAGATTGAGCTAGAGTTTAGAAATAAAAATGCAAATACTCCTCAAGATATTAAGAATATCAAAGCTGAATCTTATTTTCTTGATGAAACTGGTAAAATTCTAAAACAATCGGTTGGAAGAAGAGATCGTTTTGAAGAGGATATTTCTGAAACCAGATCTGTAATTAAGTTTACAATACCAGGTTTAAAAAAAGGTAGTGTTTTCGAATATAGTTATCAGCTTACCTCTAATAATCCTTTAGATTTTCCTTCGTGGGTATTTCAAGACGATATACCCGTCATCTGGAGTGAGTATAATGCTAGAATACCTGAATGGTTTAGATTTTTAACAGTTTCTAAAGGCTATCAAAACTTTTTAGTAAGTGAACAAAAAAGATATAATGATCGCATTACAATTCAAGGTAAGCAAAGGCAAGTATTTAATGGTTCGAATGTATCTTTTGTTCAAGACCCTTCAACAACTATCGATTATGAAGGGATAGAATATCGATATGTTGTAAACAATATGCCAGCTATCGCTAATGAACCTTATATGAAGGCATCTATGGATTATTTATCTCATATAAGGTTTCAGTTATCCTCCATCCAATTTCCACAGACCTTAGGAAGAAGTTATTTAGACACTTGGGTAGATTTGGTTAACCGATTAGAAGATGATGAGGATTTTGGAAAGCGGTTAGAGAAAAATGAGCAACTAGATGAGATTCTTGAAGGCCTGACTGAACCAGCCACCACTGAGTTAGAAAAAATGATAACGATCTACAATTATATATCTAATCATATGGTATGGAATGGGAATTACGGACTTTATTCTTTTAAGAATCTTGAAGATGTATACAAAGAAGGTACAGCAAATGGTTCATCTATAAATTTATTACTAGTCCAGATGCTTAGAAAAGCTGGCTTTGAAGCTCATCCGATGATCTTAAGTACAAGATTTAATGGAGAAATAATTGATTTATTCCCACTAGTTGGCCAATTCAACCATACCATTGCCTATGTACAATTTGATGGCGGCTATTTTTTATTAGATGCTAAGAACGAAAATAGACCCTATAATTTATTACCCTCTCAAGTTCTTAATGGAGAAGGATTAATAATATATAAAGATCAAGTACTTTGGGTTCCTCTTGAAAATCAGGTTGATAATAAATCAGTAAATGTTCTATCAATTGATATTAATGAAGATGGATATGAAGGATCTATAAAATCCAAGAATCTAGGGTTTTATGCAGTGGATAAAAGAAACGGGCTCGATTTTGAAGATTTAACTTCTAGTGTAAATGAAGAGATATTTATAATTGATAGCGGTTTTTCTATAGATAGTGTTTTTATAACTAAAGATAAGTTGGATGAATCATTTGAGTTCGAAGCAGATTTTAGCTTCACAAATGATTTACCAACTGAAGTAATTTATTTTAATCCTATGATTACGGGAGCTATTACTGAAAATCCATTTAAACTAGAGGATAGAACATTTCCAATTGATTTTGATTATACATTTAGTGAAACCATCATTATGAATATTAATATTCCAGAGGGATGGATTATTGATGAAATTCCTCAATCAGTTTTATATCGCTTACCAGATCAATCTGGTGAATTGCGTAGGATTGTGAGAAGTGTAGGGGACACAATTTCTATGAACTATTTGTTCAAAATAAATAAAACAAGGTTTATGCCAGAAGAGTATCCAGGATTGAAACAGTTTTATGAACATATGGTTGAGACGTTGGGACAAAATATTGTTTTAAAAAAGGGTTCTTAAAATGCGAAAAACTATAGTAGTTTTAATTGGGGTATTAATTCTAAGTTGTTCATCTAGTAATCATATTATTGATCTTGGTTATGGCGATTACTCAGATACTAATCTATTACTTTCATTAGGGGCAAACTCTACAGTTAGAACTAGCGACATTACCTTAGATGTAATCGATCCGTCGAAAGCGGTGTACACGGTAAAAGAAGCGACTACCATATATAATAAAGATGATAAAGATCTCGCAACTGTTGTACTTGACTATGGTGAGTTCAAAAGCATTGATTATCTGAAGGCAAATATCGTCAATAATAAAGGTGAAGTTGTTCGATCCTATTCAATTAAGGATGCTCAAGATTATAGCACTGCATGGGGTTCTACGTTCTTATCAGATGTAAGGCTTAAAGTTTTGGAACTTCCTTATAGCACGTTCCCATATACCGTGGAAGTAGAATATCGGCAAACGTATAATGGATTGTTGAACCTTCCTGACTGGCGTCCCCAAATGCTTGGACAAAGTGTAGAGTCTGCAAGATTTACTTTGATTGATCGACAAAATAGTGGCGTACGCTACTTTAATAAAAATATAGAAGTTGAACCAACGATTTCTACTTTCAATCAAACTAAGACGTATTCATGGGAAATTGGGATGAAACTCCCGGTAAAAAGAGAGGGGTATGGCCCACCCTCAAGCGATCTTTTGCCCCACATTTTAATAGCTCCAGGTTCGTTTGAGATGGATAATTCAAGGGGGAATGCTTCAACGTGGAAAAATTTTGGACTTTGGTATTACGAATTAGGTAAAAATACTCGCGAACTCCCTTTAGCAGCTAAAGAAGAGATTGATGCTCTAATTAGCGGAGTGAATTCTGAAGAAGAGAAAGTAGAAATACTGTTCAATTACCTTCAAGAAAAATCAAGGTATGTAAGTATTCAGCTAGGAATTGGTGGATGGAAGCCATATTCAGCGGATTATGTATTTAATAACAGCTACGGAGATTGCAAAGCTCTTACCAACTATATGCAAGCTGTATTAGAATATGTTGGAATTAAGGCAGAGTCGGTTCTTATAAAAAATGGTGTTAATGAAGCGAGTATGGAAGTTGACTTCCCCAATAATCAGTTTAACCATGTGATAATTAGAGTTACTCTTGTAAACGGAGATATAATATGGTTGGAATGTACAAGTAAATACTTGCCCCCAAATCATATTGGTGCAGGTAACTCAGGAAAAAATGCACTATTGATTACACCCGATGGAGGAGAAGTGATTCAAACTCCAGAAAATATGTATAGTGATAATAAAAGTGAGCGTTATTGGAGGTTTGTTGTTAGTGAAACTGGAGTTGCGGAGGTAAATGCAACTATCAGGAACGAAGGTATATTACAAGACGATTTAATGTATGCAATTCTTCCAGTTTCAGAAAAAGAACGTGTCGACTGGTTAGAGGGCACATTAGAAGTAGATAACAGCAAAATTCTTGATTATGATTTTAGTAAAATCTCAGAAGTTGATGAATATGCTTCATACAATTTTAAAGCTCGATTAGAAAATTATATCCAAACATCTAGCAAAAGACTTTATATACCAGTTAATAAAATGAATAGATGGAGATTCTCAATTTCAGAAAATGAAAAAAGAGAACAACCATTATTATTACCATATACTTTTGTAGAATCTGATTCTATTGTAATCGAAATTCCGGAAGGTTTTAATATTGAAGCTGCTCCTAGCAATGTAGAATATTCTCATCCATTTGGAGAGTTTAAGGCAACATTTGAAGAGAAAAATGAACGAGAAATTATTTATAAAAGGTATTTTGCGCTTATGAGTAAGACAATTAAACCCAATGATTATCAGGAAATAAAAGGTTTTTTTACAAAAGTACGATCAGCAGATTTACAACAAGTTGTTTTAGTGAGAAAAGAAGAGGGTTAATTCATCGTATAAAAAAATCAATTTCATAAAGCGATAATTTTCTTCTCAAATGGTAACTTACTCAAAATCATGGATTCAAATAATTATCCCATAGCAGCCAAATACCTAATCAGGATATTGCTGATTTTTGCAGTTGTAACCATTCTGAGTATTACAAAACAGCTTCTTGTACCCTTAGCTTTCAGTATTTTTTTAGCCTATCTCTTATACCCTTCGGCACGTTGGCTAGAAGCTAAAAGAGTTCCAAGAATTGCCACCAATTTTATAGTCATACTTAGTTTTATGGCAATAATTGGATGTACAATATTTATCGTTTTTAAACTTTTTGGTAGCTTTTCCAACGACCTTCCTCAACTTAAATCTAAGTTAGGCGAAAATCTAAGTTGGGTTCAAAATACGATTTCAGCCTTTTTAGGGATATCCATTGAACAACAGAATAATATTATAAAAACTGCAGGGTTAAATGGAGATTATTTTGGGACGATAATTGAAGCCGGGAAAAACACCCTTCTTGCACTTGCACTTATCCCCGTTTACACCTTCCTGCTTTTGTTTTATCGGGATAAATTCAGGGACTTTATCTCAATGAAAGTGAAAACAGAAAATGAGGAAAATGCACAGTTAATAGTCCAGAAAGCAGCTGAAATAGTACCAAAATATTTAAAAGGATTAGTGGTTGTATGTATTCTTTTAGTGGGTTTAAATGCATTAGGATTTCATTTTATTGGGGTTAAATATCCACTATTGTTAGGTTTAATTGCGGCTATTTTTAATTTAATTCCTTATTTAGGAACAGTTCTTGGATATGGAATCGTAGCACTAATTGTTTTTGGTATTCAATCGCCTGCAATTGCAGGAGCAGTAGTCATCCAATTTTTCGTTGTTCAATTCATCGAGAATAACATTCTTACACCAAATATTACTGGCTCTTATGTTCGAATTAATCCGCTTGTAATCATTTTTTCTCTCATTGCTGGCGGACTTATCTGGGGGCTACCCGGAATGTTCCTGGTAATTCCTTCACTTGGTATTTTAAAGATTTTCTGTGAAAGTATTGATGCCCTTAAACCCTATGCTTTTTTAATTGGAACTCAAGGTACCGAAAAGCACTCCATTACAATTAATTCGCTTCGAAAAAGATTTGGTTGGGCAGAAAAGTAATACCTGCAAATAATTCATTAAGTATTACTTAATGGAAATTAAAATGAAAATTTTTTGTAAGGAATTATGTTGGCTTTAGTCTTACCTTGCAACAAACATTAATTAGACAGCAGGATACGTAATGAGTTCACTAAATAAAGTAATGCTAATCGGCCGTTTAGGCCAAGACCCAGAAGTCCGTTATACCCAAGCTAACACAGCAGTTGCAACTTTAAGTGTTGCAACCAGCGAGCGTTACAAAGATGGAAACGGAGAGTATCAGGAAAAAACAGAGTGGCACCGTGTAGTAGCATGGGGTAGACTCGCAGAAATTTGCCAACAATATCTGAATAAAGGATCTTTGATCTATATCGAAGGACCTCTTCAAACACGCCAATGGGAAGATAACCAAGGGCAAAAAAAATATACGACTGAAATTAAAGCGCTTCAAATGACTATGCTAGATAGTAAAGGGAGCGGTGGTGGAAATCAGAATAATCAGAGCGGCGGAGGTCAATCTAAGTCAGATAATAGCAATCAAAGTAAGCCAATGTCTAGCAATGTAGAACTTGGAAGTAATTTTGATGATATGGACGATGATTTACCGTTCTAACTTCAAATGAGTTATATTTGAGGCGATGAGAACTTTGTTCTCATCGCTTTTTTATTTTGTGGCAATCAAAAGCCTCAGTACATTCAATTAAAACAGAAATTTCTATTTTGGCTTTTATAAACAAGTCTGACTATTTATTCGAATCAGTTTCTGGGACCATGGGTCTTGTTACAGCAACAGGTGAAATTGATATTTTTGTGATCGTTATTCAGGTCATAATCATGATTTTTGGGCTTCTCCTTTCCGCCGTCTTCTCAGGTTCTGAGGTCGCATTCTTTTCATTAGCAAATAGGCTCGAAGATCTAAAACAAGACGAACACTCTCAGTCTGCTGACGATCGGATTATCTTGATGCTTGATAAACCCCGCCGCTTACTCGCAACAATTTTGATCGGAAATACCTTTTCAAATATCATGGCATCGGTAATGGCTGCTGTAATTACAGGGAGTTTATTAAGTTTCATCGGGATTTCTGATGTAATTGTATATGCTATTGAAGTTGTGATTCTCACATTCTTGATTTTAATAATGAGTGAAATCACACCGAAGATCATTGCTATAAATAATCCATTACAAGTTTCCAGAAGAATAAGCGGTTTTATTTACACCCTTTTTATACTTCTAAAACCTATTGCGAAAACTCTTGCAGAAAGTGCAATCACACTCGAAAGATATCTCCCAAAGCCAACTAGTAAAATGACTTCTGATGACATTAAGACAATGGCTGAGGTTAGTGAAAAAGAAGGTTCAATTCGAGAAGATGAACGCGAGATTATTGAAAATGTAATAGAGTTCGGAACAACCACAGTTCGCGAAATAATGACCTCTAGGGTAAATGTAATCGGGGTCTCTATAAATGACTCATTGAAAGATGTTCTAAAGCTTATTAAAGAACAAAGTTGCTCCAGAATGCCGTTGTACGAAAATGATTTGGATACTATACTGGGAGTTATTTATGCAAAAGATGTGCTTCCATATCTAAATTCGATAGAAGAAGAACCATCATTAAATTGGAAAACAGTTTCTAGAAAGGCGCTTTTTATTCCAGCTACGAAAAAATTGGACGATTTATTACGTGACTTCCAAAAAGAAAAAACTCACATGGCTATTGTTGTGGACGAATACGGCGGAACGGAAGGTCTAGTAACGATGGACGATATCCTTGAGGAAATTGTGGGCGATATTGTTGATGACGAGGGTGAAGAAGTAAGCTTGTTCACTAGATTTAAAAGTGGAATCTATATTTTTGATGCACAGATCGATTTGGATGATATGGAAGACATTCTTGAATGCGAACTCACATCAGAAGGTGATGAATATGAAACTCTTGGAGGGCTGATTTATCACCTAACAGAAAGTTTACCAACTGTTGGAGTACGTGTGCAGTTTAATAATTTGGAACTTACTGTACATTCAGTACAAAATAATAGGATCAAAAAGGTCAGAGTAAAAGTAGATGAACCAAAAGAAAAGGTTTCTACTAAAGATATTTAATAATCATGTCTGCCATTAAAGAGCAATTCGATCTTTCGAAATTCAATACTATGGGCATTAAAGCAATCGCCCGGTTTTTTGTTGAAATACATTCTGTTGATGAACTTAAAGAAGCCCTGAATTTTGCCTCTGAAAATAAACTTCAAATTCTTGTTTTGGGAGGAGGAAGTAATATACTTTTTGTAGATGATTTTCCGGGACTTGTGATTTTGAATCAGATTAAAGGAATGAAAATCATTTCTGAAATTGATGCTGAAGTAACTATAAAAATTGGCGCTGGTGAGAATTGGCACAATACGGTTCTTTTTTGTGTTGAAAACGGGTTTGGCGGTATTGAAAACCTTTCATTAATTCCTGGAACAGTTGGTGCGGCTCCGATTCAAAATATTGGTGCGTATGGCACTGAACTGAAAGATGTTTTTGTGAGCCTGGAAGCTTTTTTGATTGAAGAAGGAGAAGTTAAAATCTTTTCTAAAAGTGAATGCAAATTTGGCTACAGAGATAGTATTTTCAAAAAAGAATTGAAAGGGAAGGTAATAATCACTTCAGTAACTTTGAAACTTTCTAAAAATGCAGTACCTAATATTGAGTACGCAAGTTTAAAGGAAAAACTCAATCAAAAAGGCATCAAAAACCCGAAAATTAAAGAAGTTAGCACTGCAGTAATTGAAGTGCGTGAAAGCAAGTTACCCGATCCTAAAAAAATAGGGAATACTGGTAGTTTTTTTAAAAACCCAGTGATTTCCGTTTACCAATTCGATGCGTTGAAATCGTTAAATAAAACAATACCCAGTTATCCCGTTTCGGAACGGCAAGTTAAAGTGCCAGCGGGGTGGTTGATTGAACAGACAGGATGGAAAGGGAAACGGTTGGGAGACGCCGGAGTGCATGATAAGCAAGCCCTAGTATTGGTTAATCATGGAAAGGCAACGGGAAAAGAAATATGGGCGTTGGCTCAGGATATAATTGAATCTGTACATCAAAAATTTGACATCCGATTAACACCAGAAGTGAATATTCTTCCGTAAATTTTATTAGCTTTTGGAACTGAATATGAAGCAATTCAATTAAATAATAGCTTTAAATCAGAAATTTTTTAAAATGAATCTCACAAAATACATTTACCTCATTATCATTGCGCTAGTGTTGAATACAGCCTGCGTATCCCTTCAAGTAAGTCCAGTATCAGGCAATAAACGTGTATATGGGTATTCATGGGAGCAGGAACTTCAAATAGGTCAAGAAGCAGATAGCGAAATTATAGCTCAATATGGGTTGTATGATGACGAAGAACTAGCAGAATATGTAGATCGATTAGGGCAGGAATTATTAGCTGTGAGTCACTTTAATCGGGAAGACACGCCATCTGAATATCAAAATACAGAGTTCACATTTAGAGTATTGAATAGTCCAGTTGTAAACGCATTCGCACTTCCTGGAGGATATGTATATGTAACTCGCGGGCTACTTGGTCATTTGGAAAACGAAGCGCAGCTTATGGTGGTTTTAGGGCATGAAATTGGACATGTGGCGGCTCGGCATGCATCACAAAGAGCTGCAGAGCAACAATTTGGACAATTGGCAATAATTGGTGGTGCTGTATTAGGGCAATCATTTGGTTTAGATGGAGGAAATATACTTCAGTTAAGTTCTCAAACTGCTCAGTTATTATTCTTAAGCTATAGTAGAGATGATGAACGTGAGTCGGATAAATTAGGAGTTGAATATTCTGCAATGGAAGGCTATATGGCTTCAGAAGGAGGAGAATTTTTTACATCATTAAAAAGGATTTCTGAAAAGGCAGGATATAGTATTCCGTCTCATTTGTCTTCTCACCCCGATCCAGGTGAAAGAGAAGAAAATATCCCACGAATGGCAGCTGAATGGGCAGCGCAAGGTTATGAGATGAATACCATCAACAAAGAAGAATACCTGAGTAAAATTGATGGATTGATGTATGGAGAAAATCCCAGAGAAGGCTTCGAGCAAGATGGGGTGTTTTATCATCCGGATTTAGCATTTCAATTCCCAGTACCAAATGGATTTGAGGTATATAATCAACCTTCAGCTGTTATTTTGGTAAACGAAGCACAAGACGCCATTGTACAATTTAGTATAAGTTCCGAAGGTCAGACTCCTGAAGAGGCAGTAAAAGCTTTTTTAAACCAGGAAGGAATTACTACGGTTGATCAAAGCTCGAAATCTGTAAATGGTTATACAGGGTATACTGCTGAGGCAACTACATTAACCGAAGATGGGACTTCATTATCTATTGATTTGTCAGCCGTTTCTTACAACGGTAATGTATATCAGTTCTTGAGTTATACTGCTACCTCACAATTTGCAGATTATAAAAATCGCTTTATTTCTGTAGCTAATGGTTTTGATAAATTAAATGATTCAAATATTCTCAATGTAAAACCTGTTCGTCTAAATTTAGTAAGGGCCGAACGTACAGCTACATTCGCCGAGCTTATTCCTTCAAATTTACCCATGAATATTGAGCCGTTAGATTTGGCTATCATCAACCAAGTTGAGTTGAATGACACCATAACCCGAGGAACAGTCTTAAAAATTCCGATTCAATAATAAAAAAAGAGAGAGCCTTGCGGGACTCTCTCTTTTAGTCAGTTATAGTAAATCATGATATCATTCAAAATCTTCTTAGAATGAAAATCCAACTAAGATGAAAAACTGCTCAGAGTATGCATTGTAAATTACACTTCCTGAAACTGGAATCGTAAATGTGTCGCTAATAACAAGCTCCTTTCCAGTCGTAGCACCAATATTTACAACACCAAAATCATCCGTAAAATTGGTATGCCATCCATTTCCAGCTCCTAAGAAAATTGAAGTAGCATCATCTACAGAGTATCCAGCTTCAAAATACATATCATCACCAATTGAACCCGCGTTAAGAGCTTCTTCAGGGATGTAGTTAGCGGCGAGTGAGAAATTATCAATTTCATAGCCAACGTTAATTTCGATAGCATGACTTTCACCATCACCAAATAAACTTCCGGGATAGTAGTAGTCGGTTAATCCAAGATATAGTCCAAAATCAAAGCTATATCCTAAATAAAGATCCATCTCTTGGAAGGTATTCGCAAAATCTTGAGAACCCCATGCCCCAATAGTAAAGCTACCAGCAGAAACTTCAAATGATGGTTGCCATGAAGGTCCGGAGAATGCTACTCCACGAAATACATACGTGCTGTACAAGTCTACGCCTGTACTAACTTCCACTTCTTGTGCATTGGTTAAATTGCTGGAAGTAAAAAGTAGAACAACCGCTAGCAAAAGTACTGATGTTATTTTGTTTAATGTTTTCATTTTAATATTCCTAAGTTGAGTGAGTGTTCGACTGTTCTAAAGAGATTTTAGTACAGTTTTTTGTGAGTGGTTTCTATACTGGGAGAAGAATTAACTTCTCCCTAATTAGTATAGATTAAGAGTGATTGTGATGTGTTTTCGATTAGCCGATTACTTTGTGCTCAAATTCTGGGTAAGCTTCAGCATCGTGCTCATGTAAATCTAGCCCCATTTCTTCAAGATGACCATTTACACGTAATGGTAACAATTTATCGATACCTTTAAAAATGATGTAGCTGACTGGGAAAGTCCATAAGAAAGCAGCAGCAATACCAATTAGTTGAACACCAATTATGCTCATATTGAACATATCACCAGTATTAAATAAACCAGCGGCAAGCGTACCCCAAACACCGCACACACCATGTACTGAAACTGCTCCAACAGCATCATCAACTTTTTTATCTATTAAAATCATTGAATAGTGGACTATAATACCTGCAATTGCTCCGGCTAGAATTGCGAAACCAGGAGTTAAATTTGCACATCCTGCAGTAATTCCAACAAGTCCAGCTAGTACGCCATTTAATGTTACGGCGCCATCTGGTTTTCCTCCAGAAATCCAACTTATAGCCATTGCAGCGGTAGCTCCAGCTCCAGCGGCTAGAAAAGTATTAAGTGCAATAAGTGCAATAGAGGTGTCACCTGTTGTTGTTGAACCAGCATTAAAACCAAACCAGCCTAACCAAAGAATAAAAACGCCAAGTGCGGCAAGAGGTAAACTATGCCCCTTTATAACTTGCGGCTTTCCATTAATATATTTTCCAACTCGTGGACCTACCACCATAGCTCCGGCCAAAGCTGCCCAGCCTCCAACCGAATGAACAACTGTTGAACCAGCGAAATCGATAAATCCTAAATCTTCGAGCCAGCCACTACCATTAAATAAACTACCCCAAGCCCATGAGCCAAAAACAGGATAGATAAAAGCTGTAATTACAATTGAAAATATTAGGTATGCATTAAATGCAGTACGTTCAGCAACCGCTCCTGATACAATAGTTGCAGCGGTAGCAGCAAACACCGCCTGAAAGAAAAAGAAAGTGTAAGACCATTCGAGTGAGTAATCTCCAATTTCCATAAGCATAAAACCATCGGTACCAATCCAGCCACCAGCAGAAGTACCAAACATGATGCCAAAGCCTACAAGGAAAAAAGCAAGACTACCTGCACCAACATCCATTACATTTTTCATAATGATGTTCACTGCATTTTTTGCCCGTGTAAATCCTGTTTCTACCAAAGCAAAACCTGCCTGCATAAAGAACACAAGGCATGCAGCAATAATAGTCCAAACGTAGTTGAGGTTATTCTGTACTGTTTCAGCTGTTAAATCCTGAGCCGTAACCGAATCGGTCACAAAAAGAGCTAACAAGCATAGAATTAATTTATAACGAAACTTCATTGTTTAATAGGTTAGTTATTGAGTGAGTGTGATGAGAGAGAAAAATCTACTCGCAAAAAAATAATTAGGTAAAAACTAATATCAAACAAAATAAATTAATCAAAACATTAATATTGCATAAATAAATACGATCAAAAGCGCTTTTTTAATAATAATTCACTGCTGAAAGCGCTTACCAATTACCCGTAATTTATTTTGAAATGGGGCAAATAGACTTCAATAATAGAGGGTAATAAGCTTGTTTTTTTAGAAATCATGTTCCTCAAAGTCTTATCTTTGTGCGCGAATTAATATCCATCAATTAAAAAAAATTAGATGATTTCAAGATATGCACGGGAAGAAATGTCAACAATATGGACAGAAAGAAATCAATTTCAGGCATGGCTTGACGTAGAGCTAGCAGCATGTTGGGCATGGGCTAAGCTAGGCACTATTCCAATGGAAGATGTAGATAAGCTTTATGAAAAAGCTTCTTTTAATGTAGATCGGATTAAAGAAATTGAGGCCAAAACTAGACATGATGTAGTAGCTTTTACTAGGGCTGTTTCAGAAACACTCGGTGATGAAAAGAAATGGGTACACTTTGGTCTTACTTCTACAGATGTTGTTGATACCGCATGGGGAGTTCGCCTAAAACAAGCGAACAAGATTTTGAAAGCCGATATAGAGCGAATTGTTTCAGTACTTGCTGAAAAAGCTAAAACTCATAAGTATACTGTGATGATGGGGCGGACTCACGGTATTCACGCCGAACCGACTACATTTGGTTTAAAATGTGCGCTTTGGTATGCCGAAATGAAACGTAATCTTGAACGTTTTGAAAGAGCTGCTGCTGATGTTGAATTTGGAAAGCTTTCTGGCTCGGTGGGTACTTTTGCTAATATTCCTCCTGAAGTAGAAGAATTTACTTGTGAAAAGCTTGGACTTACTCCAGCACCAATTTCTACACAAACATTGCAAAGAGATCGACATGCTTATTATTTGGCAACTATCGCTTTAATTGGTTCAACACTGGAGAAGATGGCAGTTGAAGTGCGTCATTTACAGCGTAGCGAAGTAAGAGAAGCAGAAGAAGCGTTTAGAAAAGGACAAAAAGGTTCTTCGTCTATGCCACATAAGCGAAACCCAATTAGTTCTGAGAATATTTCAGGGTGTGCTCGAGTGCTTCGTGGTTATATGGTTACGGGTTTTGAGAATATTCCTTTGTGGCACGAACGTGATATTTCGCATTCCTCAGCTGAGCGTATCGTACTTCCAGATGCGACTATTTTATTGGACTATATGCTAAGTCGTTTTGCTAATGTAATGGAGAATCTAGTGGTATTCGAAGAAAATATGGAAGCCAACATCTGGAAAACGCATGGATTGGTTTTTTCACAGCGAGTACTTAATAAACTAATTGAAAAAGGTGTTGTTCGTGAGGAAGCCTACGATGCAGTTCAACCTTTGGCAATGCAATCTTGGGAAAACCAGATTCCTTTCAAACCAATTGTAGAAGGAGACGATTACATTAAGAGTCAACTTTCTCAGGAAGAAATTGATGATGCTTTTGATCTTAAACACCATACTCGAAATGTAGATGTTATTTTTGAAAGGGTAGGGTTGAATTAGCTTTTAAGTGATATCTTAACATCTCTGCTCTTTTCACCTTTCCCGTAGCAGTACGAGGAATTTCTTTGATAACTCGCAAATCTTTAGGAAGTTTAAAATCAATCAACTCATTTTTTAACTGGTCTCGAATTTCCTGAAGTTCCGGTATTTTACCATTCGTTAGCGTAATAAAAGCGGTGACTTTCTGTCCCCACTCTTCATCTGGAATTCCAATTACCACAACTTCCTTTATGGAAGGAAGCTTTTGAATGGCTTGTTCTACTTCAACGGGATTTACATTCTCACCGCCAGTAATAATCAAATCCGTTCTACGTGATTCTATAAAAATCTGATCAAAGCCATTTTTATGGCCATAATCTCCTGTGTTGAACCAGCCTTTACTATCAAATCGGTCTTTATTGTCTTCCGTATTGTAGTATCCATCAAAAACCTGAGGACCTTTTAACCAAATTGTACCAGATTGATTCCGCCCAAGCACTTTTCCCTGATCATCTCTAATCTGAAGCTCGTTTGGCGGGAATGGTTTTCCTACACTTTTCAATGGAATATAAGTTCCGGAAGGAGCAAGCGTTGGGTTTGCAGCAATTTGAGCACAGGTTTCGGTCATCCCATAGGAAGAAACAATTGGAATTCCCCGTTCAACCGCTTTTTGAAGAAGTGGAGTGGTGGTGGGTCCTCCGCCTAGTAAAATGGCTTTAAAATCTCGATGGGTTTTAAATAAAGGATCTTTTAATAACCGTTGCAACATGGTAGGAACCAGAGAAGCTGCCTGAAATCGTGTGTTTTCACCTAAAAACTCTTTTACCATCACTTCATGGAATACTCCCATTCTATAAATGGCACTTCCATAAATTAAAGTTCTAAGTATTATTGAAATCCCACCAATATGATTTAAAGGCAGGCAAAGTAGCCAGAAGTGATTAGGATCGGGTCTAAAGTTTTTTGCAGATGACTTAGCAGCAGCTAACATCTGTTTTCGTTTTAAGGGTACAACCTTAGGTTTTGATGAAGTTCCCGAGGTAAAGAAATATCCAAAAATTTCTGCATCATTGATCTTCGATTCATCTGGAAGCTTTAAATTTCTTACATCAAAAGTGAATGCATTTAAAAAGAAGTTTTCATCCATGTGAATAACATCTTCACCTTTAAGTCTTTTTCTGTTTTTGGTATCACAAAAAACTAAGCTTGGATTCAATGCTACTATTTGAGCTTCTAATTCAATCTGTGGAAGTTTTGGATCAAGTGGAATAAAAGGGATGCCCAATTTCCAACATGCAGCAATGGCAAAAACCAACATATCAGAAGATTCAGACAGAAAAGCTATCGGCCATTTTATTGAATCAGATTTTTGTTCAACTTTATCCTTAAAGAAAGCAGTAAACCGATCAAGATCTCTATAGGTAAACATACCGTGTTGCGATGTAAGAAAAACCATCTCAGGATCGGTTTTCTTAAACTCAAAAATATGTAATCTTGATTTGAACACGTTAGATAATTTCTTCTAATAAAGTTAATTCGATAGATACTCCAATGCCATCTAAATTTGAAAGGTGATAAGCACCGCGTTCTATTTTTTCATAAACATTTTGTTCATTCAACAAAGAACCAGTGGCTAAGCCATGTGCATATGTTTTTGAACCCAAACCAGACGCTAATATCGCTGTCATTGTCCTTCCAATTATTCCGTCTAATATAGTTGTGAACACAACTTTCATATTATGAGTTTCAGCAAGCTCTTTTGTTACGTTTATGGTACTAAAAAGACCAATAAGTGCAGGTTTAAGAATTATTAAATCACAACACTGATGCTCTATTAGTTCTTTAACTCTTGTTTTGTTCCCAAGTGATTCGTCGGCGGCAATGTCAATATCAGAATGGTTGGTTACTTTTTTTAGGCCCTGAAGATCGTTTGCATTAACGGGTTGCTCACAGTATTCAATATCAAGTTTTGAGAGATATTGGAGGTTTTGGATAGCTTCGTTAACGCTCCATGCTTGGTTAGCATCAATTCTGATTTTTAATTCGGGAAATTGATTTCTTATCTCTTCAAGAACCTCTCGTTCGCTATCTATATCTGTCCCAACTTTAATTTTTACAGTATCAAATCCGAAAGATAATTTATCATTCAGCACCGAGATTGTTTCACTCTTAGATTTTATACCAACCGTAGTATTACACTTTACAGAAGGAGAGCTTTGATTAAAAAGCAGGCTGTTTAAGGATATTTTTTGCCTTTTTGCTTGTAAATCATGAAGTAGGGTATCAAGTCCAAAACTTAAAGAAGGAAATTCGTGGATTTGGTCTAATACCTGAATAATTTGTTCTGCATTCCCTTCTTTAAATGCTTCTAGCAAGAATTTTTTATTATTAATAAGAACTGCCTCAACCTGCTTCAGGCTTTCACTCGAAAATCCTGGAAGAGGTGCAACATCCCCAAAGGCCTGTATATTACCTTCTTCATAGGCGAGTATAATTCCTTCTCTATGAGAAAACTTTCTAACAGCGGTTTTAAAAGGGTTTTTGAAGGGAGTTTGGTATTTGAAATATCGAAGCATTAATTAAGAATGATGCCAATTGTAAATAATATCCCGAATATTGCCATGAACTGTGCAGTTTTTTCTAATAAACTATTAAGGTTTACTTTTTCAGTTTCTGACCAAACTTTATAAGCATGATACGTTGCTATGGGAAACACTACGAATGGAAGAAAAATCCAAAGCTTATAACTCAATTGAAAATAAAAATGAGGAGGGATAGCATAAGCAAGAATTAACATTATAGTATATTCCCATTTCAAGGCAGTATCACCTAACAATACACCAAGGGTTCGTTTTCCTGATTTAGCATCTTGTTCAACATCTCTGAGGTTATTAATAACTAGGATATTTGTACAAAGAGCACCAACAGCAAGAGATGCCCAGAAAGATGCCTCAGACCATTCTAGTGCATTTATATAATAAGTTCCCATTACTGCAACTATGCCAAAAAATATGAATACGAAAATATCGCCTAAACCATTATAACCAAGCGGAAAAGGACCCCCAGTATAAAGTACACCAAACAATAGGGAGAGCAAGCCAATTAATAGTACAATCCAACCTCCAACCCAAACCAAATATAAGCCAAATAGAAAGGCGAGTAGCATGCTTAAAATTGTAGCATTTAACATAGCTTTGGGGGAAACCAATCCGGATGCTGTAGCTCTGGTAAATCCTATTCGTTCATCAGTATCGGCTCCTTTCATAAAGTCGAAATAATCGTTTGCAAAATTAGTCCCTATTTGAATGAGGAAAGCGCAGATAAAAGCAATCGCAGTATTATTAATAGAAAATGCCTGATCATTCCAAGCAATTCCTGCCCCAATCATTACCGGAGTAAAAGCTGCGGCTAATGTTTTAGGTCGGGCTGCTTCTACCCAAATCTTAAATTTATTGTTACTCAAAGTAGATGATTTTTTGGTGTTCAAATGTGTATAAGAACTAAATAAAGATAATGCATTTGAGTTCCCCTAAAAATACGATGCCAATTAAAAAAAGAACTTAATTTTATTAAGAGGGAGTAATTTTGAAAATTAGATTGTAAAAGTTATTAAAGTGAAAGCGCTTTTTTACCTACATATTTTATATGTGGATAAATAATCTGCTAATTTAATTGAGTGTTTCGATAAAAGTACTTTATATTAACGCTCGATTTTACGTATTAACCTAACAAACCAAAGCGCAAACATGTCGTTGTCTAAATTAGAATATATTTGGCTTGATGGATACAAACCTACTCAAAGCCTTAGAAGTAAAACCAAAATTGTTTCTGATTTTTCAGGAAATTTAGAAGACTGCCCGGAATGGTCTTTTGATGGAAGCTCAACAATGCAAGCAGAAGGAGGTAGTTCAGATTGCCTACTTAAGCCTATCGCAATTTACCCAGATCCAGCAATTAACAACGGTTTTTTAGTAATGACCGAAGTTTTAAACGCTGATGGTACTCCACACGAAAGTAATGGACGAGCAACAATTGATGATCTTGACGATGACTTCTGGTTCGGTTTTGAGCAAGAGTATTTCTTAATGGATCCAGATACTAAGCTTCCTATTGGTTTCCCAGCGGGTGGTTATCCTGCACCACAAGGCCCGTATTATTGTGGTGTTGGTGGTCAGAATGTTTTTGGAAGAGAATTTAAAGATGAACATTTAGATCTTTGCCTTGATGCAGGATTAAATGTCGAAGGAACAAATGGTGAGGTAGCTGCAGGTCAATGGGAATGGCAGATTTTTGCAAAAGGTGCACAATCGGCTGGAGATCAAATCTGGGTAGCACGTTACTTAATGGAACGACTTTCAGAGAAATATGGCGTTTATGTTGAATACCATCCAAAGCCACTTGGTGATACCGACTGGAATGGCTCAGGAATGCACGCCAATTTTTCAAATGAGTATATCCGTACAGCTGGTTCAAAAGAAAAAATTGAGAAAGTCTGCGAAGCATTTAGAAATGTAGTTGATGAGCATATTGCTGTTTATGGTGCGTATAACGAACAGCGTTTAACAGGTAAACACGAAACAGCTGCCATAACTGATTTTTCTTATGGAGTATCAGATCGTGGTGCATCAATTCGTATTCCTGTATATACAGTAACTCATGGTTGGAGCGGTTACTTAGAAGATAGACGTCCAGCTTCTAATGCTGATCCTTATAAAGTAGCAGCTAGAATTATTAAAACAGTAAAAACTGTTACTGGATAAAAGAACTTCACTATTCATCGAAGTATCTAAACCCTGCTTTCTTATGATTGTGGGGTTTTTTATTGTTTAATAAAAAATGAAAAAAATTAATTGGCAAGAATTTGAACAAGTTGAATTAAGAGTAGGAACCATACTTGAAGTGGAGAATTTTCCAGAAGCTAGAAATCCGGCATATAAGTTAAAGATTGATTTTGGAGAAGAAATTGGGATTAGAAAGTCATCGGCTCAAATTACTCATCACTATCCAAAAGAAGAGTTAAAGGGAAAGCAAATTATTGGCGTTGTAAATTTCCCAGATAAACAAATCGGACCCTTTATCTCGGAGTGTTTAATTACTGGTTTTTATGATAAAAATGGGCATGTTGTTCTTGCTATTCCAGATAAGAAAATAAATAATGGTGTAAAGCTGGGGTGATAGAATTATTTATGGGTTCAGAATGTTAGATCATTTTTAATTAAGAAACTTAACTTTCGATGGGGAGTAAAAGTGCTTAGTTTTAGGAAAAGTAATTAGCTCAATGAATCGATTTATATTTAATTTACTATTCATCATTAGTATCATTTCTGGGAGTATTCAAGCTCAGGAACTACCCGATTATATAACAGAACGATCTTCTGCGTTTACCTTAGAAGTTGAAGGATTTAAAGAAACTAAAGGTGAAATCCGAATAGCAGTATTCAATTCCGAAGATAAGTATACGAAAGAGCCCGTATACGCTATAGTTCTACCAGTAAATGAAACACAAGTTCAATGGGTTGTACCTGAGTTGCCATTTGGCGAATATGCAATTGCTGTATACCATGATAAAAATAGAAATGGGAAACTTGATACAAATCTATTAGGCATTCCAAAAGAGAGTTACGGGTTTTCAAATAACGCAAGAGGACGATTTGGACCGGCCTCGTGGAAGGAAGCAAAGTTTGAAATTCAAGAGAAATCAACTATCCATAAAATAGAGATTAAATAAGGTGTAACTTGAGTTTAGTGAAGTCGTAACTCAACTCTGAAATTCAACTCAGAGCATGTATGCATTATTTTACTCAGTCTATTTTAATAGCACTTCAGAATATTAGAGCAAATCCTCTTCATACTTTTTTATCAACTTTGGGAATAATTATAGGAGTAGCTGCTCTGGTTGGTATTTTGGCTTTAGGTGATGGATTAGAACAAACCGGAAGAGAGCAACTCAGAGATACTACATCACTTAATATTCTCACACTTAATACCAAGCAAACTAAAGTAGTTGATAATATTAGAGTAAGAATAGAAAATCCACCTAAGCTTACTGTCGCTCATGCTAAAACCATTATAGAAAAGTATTCGAATCGTGCATTGGTTGAGCTTATGAATTCAGGAACAGGTCAGGTAGTCTATGGTGATTCAATTTCTGCAGTATACTTACAAGGTAATATGGATAATTGGCTATTATTTACTGGCGATTCATTATTTAAAGGCAGATACCTTATAGAAGAAGATATTCTTAACGAAGCGAAGGTGGCGGTAATAACTTATCAACTTGCACTTCAATGGTCAGATTCTCCTTCAAAAATAATAGGGGAAGAAATACTACTGAAAAATCAGAACTTTAAGGTAGTTGGAATACTGCAAGAAAAGGAAAGTGATATCTCCAAAATTTTCATACCAATCACAACGTACGAGACTACTTTTGATAGCTATCCTGAGATTACACTAAAAGTTGAAAATGCAGAAGAAATTCCAGTATTAGAGTCTGAACTTAAATCTTGGCTCAATATTAATTTTGATGCTGGAGAAACAGGTTTTAGCTTAATCTCAAATAAAATGAGAGTAGAACAATTTTCAAGAGGGATTCTACTTTTTAAATTGATTATGGGAGCAATTACCGGGATTTCTGTTTT
This sequence comes from Balneolaceae bacterium, assembly GCA_040222455.1. Taxonomy (GTDB): domain Bacteria; phylum Bacteroidota; class Rhodothermia; order Balneolales; family Balneolaceae; genus RHLJ01. Next base: position 173,496 of record JAVKDD010000011.1, read on the forward strand.
AGTAGGAGGAATTGGAGTTATGAATGTTTTGCTAATTTCGGTTACAGAGCGAACTAAAGAGATTGGGGTAAGGAAAGCCGCTGGCGCTAAAAAGAAAGACATTGTCCTTCAATTTATGGCTGAATCGATTACAATTTCTTTTTTTGGTTGCATAACCGGCTGGGTAATTGGAATGTTAGGGATTTTCACTTTTGTTCCAATAGTCAATTCTTTAACTGACATGAATTTTAAAGCGGCTTTAGGAATAAATACACTTATTATAATCCTTGTAGTCGCAATGGTTGTTGGAGTTGTATTTGGAACTTATCCTGCATGGCGTGCCTCTCAACTAGATCCAATTGACGCAATAAGGCACGAATAAGATCATTTTAAAAGCTTTCCCTCTTCACAAGATTTGAATTAATTCAGATGTGAAATACTCATCAAAGAATTAAAAAATTTGGGTAGTCACATCAAAATGTGAGAAAACTTGATCGATTAGATGCGTTACTTAACCTGTGAGTTCAGATAAAAAGGAGGAACTATGAAAAGGTTAATAATAACGTTATTTATGATTTCAGCAACAGTAATTAGCGCTAATGCACAGTATGCTACTTACCCAAGCTCAAATAATAGAAATGCTGAAAGCAGTTATAAATCTGAGCTAAAAGCACTTCAAAATTTTGAAAATCAATTAGATCAATTCTCATATTCTTTAATGGTGAACGATGAGTGGCTTGCGAGGAAAAATAAAAGCCTGATAATTAAAAGTATGGAGATGGAGATCATCCGAACAAAAAGAAAAATTGATGAATTATCTTGGGGAGAAAGTTCATACTCAAAACGAAGTAATCAAATGCAATATCGGTCTAGACAAAGTGGACTCTACTCAAAAAGAAATGGTAGTAGAGAAAACTATATGTTAAACCAACTAAATAAAGAACTTGAAGAACAGCGATGGATAAAGTACAAGTTTGAAACTACTACATTAATGGGTTCGAATAGAAGAGGGATGATTAACAAGAAAACCCATCGCAAATTAATGTATCAATACAGAGATTTATTAAGAGATAAATTAGAATACCCCCACAGATATAGTGAAGAAAGAAGAGGGTAGGAGTAGCCCAGCACATTAATGATGTGCTGGGTTTTTTTATTATTCTACAAAAACGGCTGTACCAGTAACAGAAACCATAAGCATGCTACCGTTAGCACCTATTGTTTCATAATCGATATCAATTCCCATTACCGCATTAGCACCAACTCTATGAGCTTTTTCTTCAAGCTCAGAAAATGCAATTCGACGGGCTTCTTGAAGCTCTCGTTCGTATGAGGCAGATCTACCGCCAACTATGTCTCTGATTCCTGCGAAAATATCTTTAAAAATGTTTGCCCCTAAAATGGCTTCGCCTGTTACTACTCCTAAGTATTTTTTTACTTCTTTACCTTCAAAGGTATTTGTTGTAGTCATTACCATGTAAAACGCTCCATTTAATTAATAATTCATTTGCATATCGATTATGCCAAATTTTACGAGTTTCTTCTACTACCTAAAAATTGAAAAGTTACTTTATATAAAAATGATTTTTTAAAAATACTGAGAATAAAAAAAGCCTTTCAGAAACTGAAAGGCTTTTTAATGTCAAAATCCTTTGGGGGATTAGTAGCGATTTCCGCCACCGCCTCCGCCGCCACGGAAATTGTTTCTTCTTGGCGGGCGCTCTTCTCTTGGTCGAGCTTCGTTTACCTTAACGGAACGGCCATCAATTTCTGCACCGTCAAGCTGCTCAATTGCAGCATTGCCTTCGGCATCATTGTCCATTTCAACAAAACCAAAACCTTTTGATCGGCCTGAGTATTTGTCGGTGATTACTTTTGCAGAGCTTACTTCTCCATAAGCCTCAAAAACTTCGCGTAAATTGTCGTCGGTTACCCCATAGCTAAGGTTCCCTACATAAATGTTCATGTCTACTAAATCTGGTTAAAAAAAACGGAAAGGATAAAAACTCAAATCTATAGGTCAAAAAGATACTTTAGTCTGATTATTGTTATCAATCCAGCACAAAAGTACACTAAAAACAGCTTAACACAAAGTTTCAATAAATTATTTTTAAATAAGTTCTAGCATATCTATTTATTAAGTTTAAAAAACTCCATAATATTTGATGATTCTAACCCACCTGAATATAATCTGTCTCCGAGCTCTTCTGGACCAGTGAGGTCAGTTGTGAAAGATCGCAACTCAAACAAATCAATAAATAAAATGAAACTAAAATTATACTGTTTGATGGCAATTCTTCTCGCATCATTCAGTGTACAAGCACAAGAACCAAAAGTTCATAAAAAAGAGAAGACTAAGATTGAACAGTTTATTAGTAAAGCTGCAAAGGCACAAAAAGGGTTTAAAGAAAAATCATCTAATGTAAACCTTATTACTGGATTTAATATAGAGTATTGGGCAGGAGAAGCCTGGTATCCTTCAACCAAAAGTGAATTAGTTTACGATGCTGATATGTTGGTATCCTTAACTACAAAAGTTGATGACGGTATAGAATGGGTAATTTCAGAGCGCAAAACTAACAGTTATACGAATGGTCTGCTAACTTTGGAATTATATGAAGAGTATGATATTGATACTGAACAGCTTTATCCCGAATCCCGAACGGGATATACATATAAAACAGGGACATCACCGGCTATTATAGAAAGTATTACATACCAGTATTGGACTGGAAATACGTGGATAATTGACGGAAAAGATGAATTTGAAGTTACTAATAACATGATATCAGGAGGAACATATTACGAATGGGATGGATCTTCATTAGTACAAGAGGATAAATTTATAATTACTCAGGAAGATGAGAATACAATTATCACATACCTATCATGGAGCGGGTCTACCTGGTTAGTATCAGATAGAAGTATTTATATGGGCGTTACAATTGCGGAAATCTATAATGCGAGTTTTAATAATAGTGTATTATCTGAAATTCCGTATTTCTTACTCAATGATATTACTTTTGATTATATAAATCAGGAATGGTACAACAATGAATGGGTTAATTATGATCGACAAGTAACCGTTGATACTTATGATTCTGAATCCAATTCTCTACTCTTAAAAACAATAAATACTGATTATTGGTATGATGGTTCATGGGAGACAGAAGATATATTCAGAGTACATTATAATGGAAATGTTAATCCCGATTCGGCTGATTTAGCCTATCTTATTGATGATGGTGAAGAAGTGCAATGGGAATTTTACTATAAAGATAAATACACATATGATAATAATGGGCTTTATTCTGAGGTTATTATCATGACCAATTTTGGAGAAGGATTAGGGAACTTTTATAAATATGATTTTTTCTGGAATCAAACCCAAACTGCAAATGAAGAACTAGAAAAAGGTGTTCATACTTTCAGTTTGAATCCTGCGTATCCAAACCCATTCAACCCTTCTACAACTATATCTTATTCACTTGAGAAGGCAAGTTTTGTCACAATTCGAGTTTATGATATTATGGGAAGAATGGTACAAACCTTAGAACAAGGAAATAAAAAAGAAGGAGAATACCAGGTCAGATTTGATGCTCAGAACTTATCTAGTGGGCAATATATAATAAGAATGGAATCTCAAGGACAAATAAAATCCAGACTTGTTACTCTAATTAAATAAAAAGAAAATAAACTACAAAACAGCTTCTATGAAATAGAGGCTGTTTTTGTTCAATAATTCGATGAAGTTATTCAGAGATCCTCCGAAAAGTTATACTATAAGCAGCGTTGAACTCTAGACCTTTTTTCTCATAGTATGTCCACAAGTATTTATTGTTATCATTAAACTCTAGGGTTTCTAATTGTTGGGCGCCATCAATATGTCCGCCATACCCCATAAATGTATTAACCATTTTTGTAGGAGTCTCAAAAGATGTGGTGTAATCAAAGAAATCCATTTCCATTTCTACTGAAGTGCCATATCCTTTAATTACTTTTAAACCGGGGTGCCAAAACCAAGTTATTTCACCCACTAGTCTTAAGGAATCATTATTGGTAAAATAAAGCTTGGAAACGATTGATTTTTCTCCGACTCCCCATTCAAATGTTTGTTGAGTATTACTAGCCTCCCATATTCCACCAACTAAAAATTCAAAATTTTCAAGTGGATTAGAGGTTGAATCGCTAAGACTTGTTTGGGCTTTTAAACCTGAGCTGACTAAAAATAGTACTGCGAAGAAAAAATATTTCATGTAATAAGTGCTTTTAAATTTATATAAAAAGGTAAAACGCTTATTTCGATTTTACTATTATGATCTATTTAGAAAAGGATTAATGCAGATTCTGAGTCTTATTTCTGGAATCATTGGCCAATCCTTCATGATACTCTTTCAACTGAATGGCAATTCCTTTGTCTTCAATACCAAGTATTCGAAGTGCGAGCAATCCAGCGTTTTGGGCTTTACCAATTGCGACAGTTGCTACCGGTATTCCATTAGGCATTTGAACAATCGAATATAAACTATCAACTCCACCAAGTGCAGAGGTTTGGATTGGAACTCCGATAACGGGCAGCGTAGTATAGCTTGCCAGCATCCCAGGAAGATGAGCAGCACCCCCAGCTCCCGCAATTATTATTCTAATCCCACGATCTCGGGCTTCTTTTCCATAACTAGCCATATCATCTGGAGTGCGATGCGCCGATACGACTTTTTTCTCAAACGGAACACCGAATTGCTCCAGAATATCGGTTGCCTGTTTCATGGTAGGCCAGTCGCTGTCGCTACCCATTACTACGCTTATAATTGGGGAAGAACTCATATAATCTGTTTTAGTTTTAACAAAGGTACTAAATCTCAATGTTTTCAGTTAGCTCTTTCGCTTTTTGGTAGGTTTCTATCAAGTCATCACCTAGTAAAGTAAAATGAGCCATTTTTCTTCCTATTTTACTTTTCACCTTCCCATATACGTGAAGATGTCCATTTTCAGAAGTTAGGGCTTTAGTTAAGTGATCAGTTTTAGCTGAACGGTTATGTGAACCTAACAAATTAATCATGACTGCTACTGTTTCAATCATTTTTGATGAACCCAGAGGTAGACCTAAAACGGCACGGACATGATTTTCAAATTGGGATGTGATGCAGCCTTCAATTGTGTAATGACCAGAATTATGAGGTCTCGGTGCAGATTCGTTCAATAAAACTTCACCAGAATCTGTTAGAAAAAATTCGAAAGCGAAAATTCCTTTTCCGTCAATAGCTTCAATCGCTTTTACTGCTAATGCTTGTGCTTTTCGTTGATATTTTTCTTCGATGGGAGCCGGTGAAAGAACAGCTACATTAATATGGTTTTCCTGAACGGTTTCACAACATGGATAAACAACGGTTCCTGTCTCATTTCTGGCAACCTGAACAGCCAGTTCTTTTGTAAATGGTACAAATGCTTCCGCAAGAATATCATGCCCTTCAGCTCCGCCCAATTTTTCAAATCCTGAGTTCGCAGATTTCAAATCTAACGCCTTGGCATTTCCATAACCGTCATATCCTCCTTTTGAAGATTTCAGTAAATATGGCCAACCAAATTCATCTCCAAATTCTTGGAGATCAGATTCTGTGCTCACTAAACGATAAGGCGTCACTGGAATTCCAGCTTCTTCAAAGGTCTGTTTTTCAATAAGCTTATTTTCAATTAATGAAAAACTTTTAGGAGATGGGAAAATTGGAGTGCCACTTTTATCCTGAACTTCGTGTAAAATTGCGGAACTTATAAATTCATTTTCGAGAGTAATGATATCGCAGGTTTTAGCAAACTTCACCAAATCTTCAATTGAATCAAAAGATCCCGAATTGGAATAAGGAGTCATAAATTGCACGGGTTCATCTTCAGAACGATCTGAAAAAACTGCCACTTGAATTCCAAATCTAAAGGCTTGAAGTGCACTCATTCGGGCTAGTTGTCCGGCACCAAGAAAACCGAGTTTGGTTATTGCAGGTAGTGAAGTTCTAGGCATGTAGATTTTCTTTTTAAATTAAGAATTAAAAATAAAGAATGTTGAATGCTTACAAAGTAATTGATAATTCTACCTTCTTAATTCTATATTCTCTTTCTCCCTTCATTATTCTTAATTTGGGTTTAGAATTAAAAAAATTTAGCAGCACAAACAAAATTCATGGACATAGAAGAAAAGCTAAAGCAGATTAAATCTCGATTTCAGGAAGTAAATACTGCAATGAGTGATCCGGCCGTCTTTGACGACCCCGATCGGTATACCCAACTCACAAAAGAAAGAAGTGAGCTAGAAGAACTTGTGGAAGACTATGATACATGGGCAGAGTTAAAGAATCGGTTAGATGGAAATAAAGAATTAATCGAAGCGAACGAAGATGCTGAAATTACCGAAATGGCTCGTGATGAAAATAAAGAAATCGTAGTTGAGCTTGAACAACTGGAAGATGAAATAAAGATTAAGTTAGTTCCTAAAGATCCAGAGGATTCCAAAAATGCAATTGTCGAGGTAAGAGCTGGTACGGGAGGAGATGAAGCGGCTATTTTTGCAGGCGATTTATTTGATATGTACAACCGTTATGCTTCGAACGAGAATTGGAAATTGAGCCTGATGAGTATTAACGAATCGGAGAAGGGCGGTTATAAAGAAATTGTGTTTTCGTTGGAAGGAAATGAGGTTTTTGGGAAAATGAAGTATGAGTCAGGGGTTCATCGTGTGCAAAGAGTGCCTGCAACTGAAAGTCAGGGAAGAGTGCATACCTCTGCCGCAACCGTTGCTGTACTACCCGAAGTAGAAGATGTTGACATTCATATAAACACCGCAGATTTAAGAATCGATACGTTTCGGGCGAGTGGAGCAGGGGGACAACATGTAAACAAGACCGATTCTGCGATTCGAATAACCCACGAACCAACAGGTATTGTAGTAGAATGCCAGGAAGAGCGATCTCAGCACCAAAATAAAGATAAGGCAATGACTATGTTGCGCGCTAAAATGTATGATATTGAACTTGAGAAAAAGCAAAAGGCGCGTGCTGCAGAACGTAAAAGTCAGGTTTCAACAGGAGATCGATCGGCGAAAATACGAACGTATAATTTCCCTCAGGGCAGATGCACCGATCATCGAATTAATCTTACGCTTTATAACCTTGATGCGATTATGAAGGGCGAAATCGGTGAAGTAATAAAAGCATTACGTGTTCAGGATAACTTGGAAAAGTTGAATGAATTAGCGGAATAAAAAAAAGCCTGCTTCATTTCTGAAACAGGCTTTCAATAACTCCAACAACTAGGAAAGAATTCTTGGAGCAGCGCTCAATATTTCTGCACTGCAATTATCCTTGAACTTTACAAAGTTATTCACAAACATTTTAGCCAATTGTTGGGCTTTTTTATCGTATTCGTGGGCATCTTCCCAAGTATAACGAGGAATAAGAATTTTTGAAGGAACTCCTTCCACACTTATAGGAATCTGGAATCCAAATACAGGATCTTTTACATATTCCACATCTTCCAATTCACCATCAATAGCTTGAGCTAACATTTTACGGGTATAAGAAAGCTTCATTCTTGAACCGACACCGTATACACCACCAGTCCATCCAGTGTTCACTAACCAAACTTTAGCTCCATGCTTTTTAATCTTTTCAGCAAGTAATTCTGCATAAACAGATGGATGTAATGGCATAAATGGAGAACCAAAACAAGCTGAGAATGTAGCTTCAGGTTCGGTAACGCCACGTTCGGTTCCAGCAACTTTAGCTGTATATCCACTAATGAAGTGATACATTGCTTGCTCTGGAGTTAAGCGTGAGATTGGAGGAAGAATTCCGAATGCATCACATGTTAGAAATATGATATTTTCTGGGTGATCTCCTTTTCCACTATCACTTGCATTTGGAATAAAGTTAATGGGATAAGAACATCGGGTATTTTGAGTTAAGCTAACATCAGTAAAGTCTGGCTTACGATTTGCGTCAAGTACAACATTTTCCAGAATAGTTCCGGGCATTTTTGTAGTTGCGTAAATCATAGGTTCGCCTTCTTCCGAAAGGTTGATGGTTTTAGCATAACAACCGCCTTCGAAGTTGAAAATCCCATCATCACTCCAACCATGCTCATCATCACCGATAAGAGTTTTATCAGGATCAGCAGAAAGTGTTGTTTTACCAGTTCCAGAAAGACCAAAGAAAACGGCAGTTTTTCCATTTTCGTCATGGTTTGCAGAACAATGCATTGCCATTACTCCCTTTTTAGGAAGCAAGTAATTCATTACGGAGAAGATTCCTTTTTTCACTTCACCAGAGTACATAGAGCCACCGATGATAATCAGCTTTCTTTCAAAATCACAAAGTATAAATGTACTGGTTCTGGTTCCATCAATAATTGGATCAGCTTCGAAGAAAGGTGCAGCTAGCACAGTAAATTCTGGTTCATGTGCAGCTAGTTCTTCATTATTTGGACGAATAAACATGTTATGAGTGAATAGAGCATGGTATGCAACTTCACTTACTACACGAACGTTGAGTCGGTTTTCTTCATCAGCACCACAGAAAACATCTTTTACAAATAGTCGTTTATCGCCAAGATATCCTTTTACTTTTTCAAAAAGCTTATCAAAAACCTCCTGCGAAACAGGTTGGTTAATAGGTCCCCAATCAATGTCATCTTGAATAGAGGGTTGTTCGACAACAAATTTGTCTTTTGGAGATCGGCCAGTAAATTTTCCTGTATGAACAAGAAGGGCGTGATCTTTGGTTAAAATTGCTTCGCCATGAAGAATGGCATGCTCGTAGAGTTCTGAGGGATTTAGGTTCCAGTAAACTTCTTTATTGTTTGCAAGGCCTAAGTAATCCAAGCCAATATTACTTCTTGGATGTACATCGTAGTCAGCTTTCATAGCTCCAGTTTGTATTGGGTTATAAGGTCCTTTTAAGGTAAGCATCTGTCTTGGGATTGTAACCTCTATTAATGAGATTGGTTGTGAGTTAAACCATTTTTGGGGATTTATGAGTTTGCAAATGTTATTTATGCTAAACCCTTAATCCACCTAAAAATCCCTTTTGAAAGTGAAGATTATATGAAAAATGAAAACCTATTATTTCGATTTGAAAAATTAAGAAAACAGGAGTACAGCAAAAGCCTGAGCGAGAATAATAATTCAATTGCTATGATTTGGAAAAGCGGTTCCAGAAATATTAACCGAGTAAAAAAAAGAATAAATAAATTTTTAATTTTTTTTTATTCAGACTTATTCCAAGTTGAATAACCACCTTCTAAATTCTTTATATCTGTAAAGCCAAGTTCCTGAGTCATAATTTTTGACGCTTCTGTACTTCTTCTACCTGATTGGCAATACACAATGTATGTTTTTGTAGAATCTAATTGAGTGACCTTGCTTTTGAAATCTGGGCTTAAAAAATCAATTTGAATTGAATTGGGAATTGAACCTGCTTCATATTCTTGATCCGTTCTAACATCTAAAATGATGGTATTAGAATCTGGTACTGCAAATGAGGTATTAAATTCAGAAATTGAAATGTTAGTATGACTCGAAGTAATTGAAGAGACTTGTTCTGGAGCTACTTTTTCTTGATTTGAAGTACAAGAAATAGCTAAAGTAAAAGAAAGGAATAAGAGGATGAATATGTTTTTCATTTTAGATGGTAAGTTTGTTCACTATTTAATTATCGTTAACCTTTTTATTTCCATAAACGCTCCCGCTTCAAGCCGATAAAAATAAATTCCACTGGAAAGGTTTGAAGCATCAAAACCCACCTGATGAAGCCCGGTTGATTTCTGTTCATTCACTAAAACGGCAACCGTTCTTCCCAAAGCATCAAATACTGTTAAAGTGACTTCAACAGATTTATCTAATTCAAAAGAAATGGTGGTAGTTGGGTTGAAAGGGTTGGGGTAGTTCTGGTGGAGAGTAATGGAATTTGGTATTTCTTTGTGTTCTTCGTTGGAAACAGGAAGTTTTTTTAGGGAAACCTTTTCTACCGTAGATGTATTTACTTCGAAAAGTTCAACGGTTGTAAGGACATACAGAATATCAGAGTTAGGTTTTTTGTAAAGGCCGGTTATTCTAGAATCCATTTCTAAAAGAAATTCAAAGCTATTGCCGAAATTTGTCGAATTGAAGATAGAGGTTGAATCCGCAATAAATACATACCCTTCTTTTTTAGAATCCGTAACTAAATGCTGCAGCTTGGATATGTTTTCTGGAAAATTTAATGGCTCCCATGAATTAACTAATCCAAAATTGAATGATCTTTTTAAATTTATTTCATAATTAAATGTAGCCAAAGAATATAAAATAGATGAATCAGCGTCGAAGGCAAGATCTAAATATTCTGAAGAAGAGTCTGCCAGATGGAAGGCAGATGAATATTTTTGGCTTACAAATAAATGTCCTTAGTAGTTCTTAGTATAAAATAAAGAATCAATTTTTGGATGAATCTTTGCAACGCCAAGTTCATTACGAACGGAACTCATATAATTATTATAAAAGCCATATTCTTCCTCATTGGTTACCGTAAGATCTGGGAAGAAATCATCCTTTATTTCTACACGAAACCCACCACCTTCTAATAAACCGTTATAATACAGTGAGTCTTCATTATTGGAAAGAAGAAACCCATTTTCATTGTCTAAATTAGTTTGTGAATCTAAGTTTTGCTTTACTATGCAAGATAAAGGCAGATTTAGAGACCTTCCTTTAAAATCTGATATTGGATATGGATAGCAACCTTGTGGAATGGATTGAATGATCCATTTTGAAGGATCATTACTATAAAAATCATAATCGGAAATCCGTTCTGCATCGGCATAACCATTTAAACACCAAGGTTTGTAGTAATGATTAAATTTTAGGGAGTCTTCATTTGTAGAAGTGTTTAAATGATAGATATTATTATAACTATTATATAAAAGTTCGCCTGTCTCTTCCATTGAGCATTGATAAGGAATTCTTTCATACATCCTGTAAAATAAATGAGTAGTTCCTGTAGAATCTTCCATTCCTTTTAGCTCGTGGAAGTATTTTTCCTGGGCAGATAATGGAAAGCTTACTAAGACTAAAACTATTAAAATTAGAAGTTTTCTCATGATCATTTAATTAATGTAAATCTCTTGCTTCCTACAAACTCTCCTGCTCTAAGCCGATAAAAATAAATACCACTGGAAAGGTTCGAAGCATCAAAACCCACCTGATGAAGCCCAATGGATTTCTGTTCATTCACTAAAACGGCAACCGTTCTTCCCAAAGCATCAAATACTGTTAAAGTGACTTCAACAGATTTATCTAATTCAAAAGAAATGGTGGTTCTTGGGTTGAAAGGGTTGGGGTAGTTTTGGTGGAGAGTAATGGAATTTGGTATTTCTTTAGGTTCTTCGTTGGAAACAGGAAGTTTTTTTAGGGAAGTAATCGAGTTAGTTTCTGTATTTACTTCAAACAACTCATCAGTAGAAAGTACATACAAAATATCGGAATCTGGTTTTTTGTAGAGGCCAGTTATTCTGTATTTCATTTCTGAGTGAAGTTCGAAGCTCTCTCCAAAGTCCTTTGACATAAAAATAGAAGTAGAATCTGCGATAAATAGAAATCCTGATCTGCTAGCGTCAACCTCAAGAAATTGTAGCTTTCCAAATTCAATAGGAAGATTTAGGTTTAACCAAGACCCCGTTCTCCCATAATTATCCGACTTAGCGAGTTTATTTGATCCATCAAAATGAATAGAATAAACTAAAGATGGTTCTGAATCGAAACGGAGTATTTTCACATTTAATTCTGGAAAAATAGTTTCAAACTTAGAAGATTTAATAGAATCGGAAATACTTTTAGCATAATAAATCGAATCTATGGTAGGATGAATAGCTATTAAATCTAGCCCAATGCTAACACTATCTATAAATTCAAAATAAGCACCAGAATTTCCTTCAAACCCATCATAATCCTCCCACTCAAAAACAGGCCATTCGTTTGGATTAGTAGATAGTTGAATATGAGAATCAACCCATCCGAAATAGACCATTACGGCACTATTTTGTAGGTTTTGAATCAGCCCGCGATTACTCCAGTTTACTGTGGGATGATTCAAACTTTGTTTGATCAAACAAGGTATATAGAACTCAAAATAGTTATCAGAGTAGCTGATTAGTGAACCAGAACAATAATCTCCGTTAGAAGTGTACAGATATTTTGCTGGATCGTTATCTAAGAAAGTATATGTTTCAACAGAACTTGTTGTATAATATCCATCTAAACACCAAGGTGAATAGTAATCTGCGAATTTCAAAGAATCAGTGTTTTCAGAAGTGTCCAAATGATAGACATTGTCATAAGTTGATGTAACTATATGCCCGCCATTTCCTTCACTACATTGAAAAGAAGTTTTCTCATACAACCTATAAAATAAATGGGTTGTTCCTGTAGAATCTTCCATTCCTTTTAGCTCGTGGAAGTATTTCTCTTGGGCTAAGGTTGGGAGGCTAGCCAAAAATAGGATCGAGAATAGAACTAGCTTTTTCATAACTCCAGAATATTGGTATCCTTAAACTTACAAAACCAATGTAAATAAGTCATGTTTAGTTTTTAGATATGATCATTAAGTTTAATATCATTCTAAATGAGTCGTTTCCATTCCTATTTAAATTCAGCTACTGCTATACTAAATGAATATGAGGGCAAGGAGCCCTTTTCTATCTTTTTGAAATCTTTTTTCCGAAAGCACAAAAAGTATGGCTCTCGAGACCGCCGCCTTATTTCGGGATATTGCTATCAATACTTCCGGCTTGGAAAAGCTTACTTAAACCTATCGCTTGAAGAACGGATTTTAATCGGGATATTCATTTGTGCTGAAAGTCCAAATAAAATGCTGGAAACGCATAAACCTGAATGGAATGAGGCTTCTGGAATCGATTTAAGAGAAAAATGTATAATGGCAGGAATTAATACAGAAACATTGTTTCTCGAATTATTTCCTTGGAAAGATGAATTAAGCAGGGATATTGAATTTCTTCCTTTCGTTCAATCATTTTTTGCACAACCCGATGTATTCCTACGAATCAGACCAGGAAAGAAAGAGGCTTTGAAGTATAAATTCAAATCAAAACATGTACCTTATAAAGAGCTATCGCCTCACACCTTATCTGTAGCTCCTACCGCGAAGGTAAGTGATTTTTTAAGCATCGATTCGGAAGTTGTGATACAGGATTTAAGCTCACAAAGAGTAGGGGAGTTGTTAGCTGAAGTTTTAGCATCCGATCATCATAAAGTTTGGGATTGTTGTGCGGCAAGTGGAGGGAAATCCATATTAGCTTATGATTTAAATCCTTCTATAAAACTGACAGTTTCTGATATACGTGAATCAATCTTGTATAATTTGAGAAGCAGATTCGAATCTGCGGGGATTCTAAATTATGATTCAGTTCAGTTAGATTTAACTCAGTCTTCAACTATCCCAAATAGTCTGTTCGATGTAATTATTGCAGATGTTCCTTGCTCAGGAAGTGGAACATGGGGAAGAACTCCGGAGCAAATATCCTACTTTGAGGAATCAAAAATTAATGAGTATGCTCAGCTTCAACAAACTATTGTATCGAATGTGATTCCTCATTTAAAACCAGGCGGTGTTTTAGTGTTCATCACATGTTCTGTATTTAAAAAAGAGAATGAGGAAAACGTTGAATTTTTTAAGCAAGAGTATCGATTAGAAGAGTTAAAAAGAAAGGTACTTAAAGGTTATAGTGAAAAAGCAGATTCTATGTTTGTTTCGGTATTAAAGAAAAGCCTTTAGTGATGAACATTTTCTAGACGCAAAACTATTGCCTCAAACCTTATAACTCTTACACATTTCACCCTCAACTTTAATATCTTTATAATCTTTAATGTCTATCGAAATTAAGATTGAATGAGTACGATTGCGCACGAACGATTTGAGGCCGTTATTGGCCTTGAAGTACACGCCCAGCTTTTAACTAAAAGTAAAGCTTTTGCTTCTGTAGCCGCTATATATGGCGAAGCACCTAACACACAGGTTACCCCACTTTGTCTTGGCCATCCGGGAACATTGCCGGTAATTAACGAAAACTTAGTTCGCTATATCATAAAAATGGGGCTGGCAACGAACTGTGGAATCGCTCCACGGTCAATCTTTGCACGAAAAAATTATTTTTATCCCGATTTACCAAAAGGCTATCAAATCTCTCAATTCGATACTCCTATTTGTCATGATGGTTATTTAGATATTGAACTTGAAGAGTACAATAAACGAATTGGGATTACTCGTATTCATATGGAAGAAGATGCAGGGAAGTCTATTCATGATCAAGATCCATATAATACCTTGGTTGATTTGAATCGTGCCGGAACTCCATTAATTGAGATTGTTTCTGAACCGGATTTGAGAACTCCACAAGAAGCGTATGCTTATTTGAGTAAAATCAAGCAAATCGTTCAATATTTGGAAATTTGTGATGGAAACATGGAAGAGGGAAGTCTCCGTTGTGATGCAAATGTTTCGGTTCGTCCACGTGGACAAGAAAAGCTTGGTACGCGAACAGAGCTTAAAAATATGAACTCGTTTAGAAATGTTGAAAAAGCTATCGACTATGAAATTTATCGCCAAATTGAGTTGATTGAAGGCGGCGGCGAAGTAGTACAGCAAACTCGCTTGTGGGATACTTCAAAACTACAATCGCGACCAATGCGCTCGAAAGAAGAAGCACATGATTACCGTTATTTTCCAGAACCGGATTTACCACCAATTATTGTGACCAGTGAACTTTTAGATGAGATAAAAGCTGAACTACCTGAATTAGCAGATGTTCGCCAAAAGAGGTTTGCTGATGAATATGGTATGAGTGAAGTTGATGCAATAACGCTTACTGAGGATAGATATTTAGCTGATTACTTTGAATCTGTAGCTGAATACTCCGGGAATCCAAAAGCTGCGTCTAATGTGGTATTAAGTGAAGTTCTAAGAGTGTTAAATGAGCAAAGTATAGATATAAGTGAATTCATAATCACACCTCAACGTCTTGCTGAACTCATCAAATTAAAAGAAGAGGATAAAATAAATTCCTCTGCTATGCAGACGATATTTAATGCTATGCTAGAAGGGGATAAATCGCCTGAAGAATTTGCGAAAAAAATGAATTTAATTCAGGTTTCAGACACTGGTTTCTTAGAAGAGCTAGTTGATGAAATTATTGCAAACAACCCTGACGAAGTACAACGCTACCGGGATGGGAAAAAGCAATTAATGGGATTTTTTGTTGGACAAGCGATGAAGGCATCAAAAGGAAAAGCAAACCCAAAAATGGTTACCCAAATGGTTACCAAAAAACTAGAAGGGTAAAAAAGGATTTATGAAAAAGATATTTTGGACGCTTTTAATTGGTGTAGTGTTTGGAACGGCTTGTTCAGCAGAACAAGAAAAAGAAATACAACCAACGTTGTTTTCAGCAGAATTATCGGTAGCTGATTCTATTGATCAAACAGGAGATTATTCCGGGTTTCAAATATTAATTTTTAGCAGAACTAGTGCTGCGGCAGCGGCTGACACCTTATTTTATGGCGTAACTGATAATAATGGTTTTGTTGAAGGTGTAATAAACCTTGAAACTGAAGGAGCTTTCCCAACTCAGATAACCAGAAATGGAGTAAATTTAGGCGCTTTACGTTTACTTTTAGCATATGGCGATACGGTTCATTTTTCGGGAGAATTCCCCGCTTTTCAGGAGACTTACAAAGTAGAATCTAGAGAAAGTCGAGCCATGAAATTATTTGATCGGGTTGATGCTGGATATAAGCGGACCAATCAATTTTTAATATCTGGACAAGTTGCTGATTCATTAATCCCCTTTGAACTTCAAAAATGGACAGATTTATACTGGGAAGTTTTTCAAGAGCAAAAAGGCACTTTCGCCTCAAAATTTGCCTTAGAAAGTGCAGTAAATTTACTAAGTCAGTTCGATGCACCTCAAATGTTCTCAAAACTGAACCAATCATTTGACGAAGATTTAGCTTACGGACTGGCAATTACAAGAGGCAAAGAATATGTAGCACGCAGGTATGGTTTAGATCGTTCTATTGCATATATGGATTCAGTTAAATCTTTGACTGATCAAAATGATATTCGTCGGGCGATTGATCAGTCGATTATTAAAATTAATTATGACAGCTTAAGAGTTGAAGAAGCTAGAACGCTACTTTCAGCATATGATGTTAAATATAACCAAGGTGATTCAGAACCTTCTTTTTGGTATAAGAATATGCGTTTTGACCTCACCTATTTGGCACCTGGCATGGACATTCCAGAATTTAGCTTTGTTACAAGTGAAGGAGATACCATCTCAAACTCGAATATGATTGGAACTCCTTATGTGTTAGAGTTTACATTAATGGCGAATCAACTTTATCAGTCTCAATACGAAGAGGCTACTGTTATTTATCAGATTTATAATGCAAATGGATTAGAATATTTTACGATTCCGTTTGACCAAAGCTCAAACACGATTATTGCATTTTTCCAAGAACGGGATAGATATTGGCAACTAGCCGATCCTCCATCATTTGATAAAAAAGAATTTGTAGAAGATTTCAATGTTCAATTTTTTCCAACTAGAATTTTGGTGAATAAAGAAGGAAAAATAGTGAGAAAATATGTCGGACAAGAATTTGAGGGTATAATCCCTGCAATAAGTGAAACTCTAAAAGACTAACTTAATACTTAAACCCATGCGTCGATTCTTAATAGCTGGAAATTGGAAAATGAATTGTGGACCTTCAGAAGCTGCTGAGCTCTTAGAAGGTTTAAAAAAGAAAAAAGCAGAAGTTTCGGAGGATGTGGATGTTCTTGTTTGCCCTCCATCGGTCTCAATTTCCATGTCGGTAACCTACCTTCACGATACTGACATTCAAGTAGGAGCTCAGAACTTTCATTATGAGGATAACGGAGCTTTTACCGGCGAAGTAAGTGCATCAATGCTTACTGAGGCGGGCTGTTCTTATGTGCTAATTGGTCACTCAGAACGAAGAGAATATTTTGGAGAGAACGATAAAAGTGTAAATAAGAAAATTCACAAAGCTATTGATCATAATTTAGGGCCGGTTGTTTGTGTGGGTGAAACTCTTGAGCAAAGAAAAGCAGAAGTGCACTTCGACTTAGTTAAAGATCAAGTTATTGCTGCTTTTGAAGGTATAAATGAAGTTGACGCCTTAGATGTTGTTATTGCTTACGAACCCATTTGGGCTATTGGAACCGGAGAAACAGCGAGCCCGGAACAAGCACAGGAAATGCATGCTCATATACGATCAGTAGTTGCAAGTATTTACGATGAAGAAACTTCTGAAGGAATAAGAATTCTTTACGGTGGTAGTATGAAACCCGGAAATGCGGAAGAACTTTTAGGCCAGAAAGATGTAGACGGTGGCTTAATTGGAGGCGCTAGTTTAGATGCAGATAGCTTTGCACAAATTATTACTACCGCTGAAAAGCTTTCCTGACTTCAGACGCTAATTAAAATATTGGATCGTCACCCTGAACTTGTTTCAGGGTCTGTGGAGATCAAGATGACTTTGAATAAAGTCTGTAACCAAAGCTTCATAGATTCTGAAATGAATTCAGAATAAACTGAATTTTCTTGAAGAATATGACTTATAACGTGTTATTAATAGGAAGCGGGGGAAGAGAACATGCTTTAGCATGGGGTATTTCAAAGTCTTCCAAATTAAATAAGCTTTTCGTTGCACCCGGGAATCCTGGTACAGCTTTTTTAGGGGAAAATGTTTCTCTAGATGTATCTAATCATGAAGCTGTTTGGGAATTTATACAATCAAATAATATCAATTTAACTGTGGTTGGCCCAGAGCAACCTCTAGTTGAAGGAATTGTTGATTTTCTTGACCAAAAAAATCATGCGGTATTTGGTCCTAAGAAGCAAGCAGCTATGTTAGAGGGAAGCAAGGAATTTGCCAAAGATTTCATGAAAAGGCATAATATTCCAACAGCTAACTATGAAGTCTTTAGTCAGGATGAATTTTTTAACGCTGCAGAATACATAAAAAAAGATGGGAAATATCCTGTTGTACTTAAAGCAGATGGACTTGCTGCCGGAAAAGGAGTGTTAATTCCAGAAACTGAAGAAGAGGCATTACAAGCACTCGAAGAACTTAAAAGTGGATCGTTAAGTGAAGCCGCTTCTAGATTAGTTATCGAAGAGTTTATGGATGGGGAAGAAGCCTCCGTTTTTGCGATTTGTGATGGAGATACGTTTAAAGTGATTGGTAATGCACAGGATCATAAACGAGTGGGCGAAGGCGATACAGGTTTAAACACTGGAGGCATGGGGGCTTATTCACCAGCTCCAATTGCAACTCAAGAGATATTAAAAATTACAGAAAGGGATATCATTAAACCTACTATCGATGGTATGAAAGCTGAAGGCTATCCCTATCAGGGGATTCTTTATGTGGGATTAATGATCACAAAAGAAGGTCCAAAAGTAGTTGAATATAATTGTCGTTTTGGGGATCCCGAATGTCAGGTGATTGTGCCAGCGATGAAGTCCGATTTACTTGAGGTGATCGTATCTTGTACAGAAGGAAAACTTGGAAATACGACCATCGCTTTAGATAATAAGTTTAGATGTACCGTTGTAATGGCTTCAGGTGGTTATCCCGAAGCTTATGAAAAAGGCAAAGAAATTAAGGGTGTGGATGATGTTGAAAGTGCAATTGTATTTCATGCTGGGACTAAAATCGAAAACGGAACGTTGCTTACTAATGGTGGGAGAGTACTTAACGTAGTAGGCTCAGGGAATACCCTTCAAGAAGCCATCGATCAATCATATTCCGAAATTCAAAAAATTCATTTTGATAAAGCCTTTTATAGAACCGATATTGGTGCAAAAGGGTTAATACATTTTAAATGAAGAAACTTTTTCTGATACTATTTTCTGTCCTAATCTCTGCTTCCTCACTTCAAGCACAGAAAAAGGCAATAAACCCTGATATTGTAATCACAAATTTAAAAAATCCAACTTCATTATATGTTACTCAAGAGCATATCTATATTGTTGAATCAGGTAAAAACAGAATACTAAAACTAGATCACTTTGGAGAGATTAAAAGCACATTAGGAGGTCTTGGAAACGGCGATTATCAGTTCGATACTCCTATTGATATTGATGCAACTAATGGGCTTAAAATTTATGTTTCTGATTATCGAAACAATAGAATCCAGATATTTGATAAAAGATTTCAGTATTTAACTTCACTTCGAAGATACCCCAGAGCTCGTTCAAGTCGCCCGATCAAACCCACTCACCTTAGCGTGAATAGTTTTAACGAACTTTTCTTTTACGACCAAGACTCGAATTCCATTATCAGTATTGACGATTTTGGAAATAAACAAGATGAGTTTCAAATCCCGAATGTAATAAGAGATGTAAGTGATTTACAGCTAGTTGGAAGGGACTTATTTATCCTTGATCTAAAATCAAAGCAATACCATCGATTAGCTTACAATGGAGTACAGGTTCGCAGTTATCCATTAGAAGGGGCCATACAACTTTATGTGGATAAGAAAGAAGAAGAATGGTTAATTAGCTCCTCATCCATCCGAAATTCAAGAGAGAAAGAATTTGAGGTCTTATTTCCAGAGGATATTAACATCATGGATGTGGTTAAATTGAATGGACTATTTTACGTTTTAACAGATAAATCGGTGTTAACGATACAAGTTGACTGATAATGGAAGTTGAACTAGATTTTATTCTTGATACATCTATTCCCTTCAAAGAAAAAGCGCTCAAAATTTTCGAATTTCAAAGACAAAATAATCCTGTCTATGGAAAATTTTGCAAAGCGCTTGGGGTAAATAAAGTTGAAGAGCTAAGCGAGATTCCACTACTCCCAATTCAAGCCTTTAAAGACGTAACGGTTGTTTCACAACCTAGTTCAAAATTCAATATTCCAAAATTAGAATTTTTTGAATCAAGTGGTACAAGTGGTATGAGCCGAAGTCGGCATTATTTGGCAAATCCAGAGCTTTACAAACAGTCTATTATCGAAGGGATAAAACAGTTCTACAATTTAGATGAGTTTGTAATTTTAGCTTACACACCTGGGTATAATTCTAATCCGCATTCCTCTTTGGTTTGGATGCTAGATTTATTAATTAGTCAAGATCAAACTGGTCTTAGTAGATTTCTAACACTAGGAAAAGCTTTAGACGAAAAATTAATTCAAGAAATAGAATCGAATGAAAAGCAGATTTTACTCTTTGGTGCAGCATTTGGTTTGTTGGATTTGATTAAATTTGGAAATACACAACTACCTAAAAATTCCATCATTATGGAAACAGGAGGGATGAAGACTCATAGAAGGGAAATGACTAAATCAGAGCTTCAGGTAAAATTAGCGGATGGCTTTCATTTACCATCAAAGAGTACCCACTCAGAATATGGTATGACCGAGTTATTAAGTCAAGCCTACAGTTTAGGGGATGAATGGTTTAGCTGTGTTCCATGGATGAATATCACAATCCGGAACCCTGAAAATCCCTTAGAAGAGATGCCATTAGGTGAAGAAGGTTTGATCGGGATCATCGATTTGGCTAATGTATATTCCTGTTCTTTTTTGTTAACAGGAGATAAAGGACTTCAAAATGAAGGCGGAAAGTTTCAGGTATTGGGAAGATGGAATCCAATGAACCTGCGAGGGTGTAATTTTTTAATCGATCAAGACTAAATCAATGACCAATTGTCAATTAGGAATTAAAAATTCTCTAGTCTGTCATCCTGATCCGTCGACTGACGGAGAAGGATCTACACAAACTAGTTTATTGGTTAAGTTTAGTTGTGCAGATTCTTCGCTTTCGCTCAGAATGACTACATACTAAATGAATATCCAAAATCAAATAACAAAAGTATCAGAAGCCGCAAAAAAGTGGCTCCAACCTGATAACCTGGAATTAAAAAAAGCCATTGAAGAAACGGTCAAAGAAGGACTATTCAGTTTTGAAGACATTAAATTCCAGATCAGAGCGTTGAAACAGAATTTCGATTCTGGTCAAATTGAAGAATGGGCGAAACGTGCCGGACTTAGCGAAGAGAAAAACTCGATCGGACAGAAAGTTTTGTGTTTACATGCAGGTAACCTTCCATTAGTAGGATTGCAGGATGCGTTAGGAACCATTCTATCCGGCGCAGATTATTATGGAAAACTTTCCAAAAAAGATCCCTATTTACTCCGGTCTTTTCTAGATGAGTTGAGAAATTCAGAAATAGAAACGGCAATCAATTATTCCACTGATTTAAAAGAATTTAAAAATCTAAAAGCAGATAAAATTCTATTTGCTGGTTCATCAGAATCCGTCCCCAATGTAAACGAAGAACTTAGAAAACTGAACGCCGTTACTGAAGAAACCAAATTCGTAATACGAACAGCAAAATTTTCAATGGCTTATATCAACAATGAAAATCCAGAAGTAATTACTGATTTAGTTGAAGCCATTTTTAGGTATGGAGGACAAGGATGCCGTTCGGTAGCTTTTGTTGTAAGTCCAAACCGATTCAATAAATTGAAATGCCACTTTCAGGATTATATCGAATCATTTTGGTTGAAGAACCCTCAACATAAAAAGCCTTCCAAAGCACTCGCTTATCAATTTGCCTACAATAAAGCCATTGGGAGAGAACAAGCCTGGCTTGACGACTTTTTGATCCAGGAAAGTGAAGAATTCCCAGAACTGGATTTTACATTGCATTGGGTTGAAGGAGACGAAACTAAACTAAAAGAATTAAAAGAGAAGTTCGGGACAGCCGTACAGTCTGTTTATACAGCAGGCGAGAAAATCGAAGGTCTAGAAACCGAATTCCTTAGCAATGCTCAAACTCCAGACCTGTGGTGGGAGCCTGATGGGGTGAAGTTGTTGTAAATTCTCGAATCATCATTCCTGAGATAGTTGGAATTAGGCTCATTTATATTAGAGTATTCAATTCTTTACACCCAGTCCACAACTTGTATTGATTATTCCTATTTTTAGCCCCTTAATTGAAAGGAATAATTAATCAAATTCATGCACTCCTATAATCCGGCAGATATCGAGACCAAATGGCAAAAGTACTGGCTCGAAAACAAGACGTTTAAAACACCGACTGACACTTCAAAACCAAAATTTTATGTACTGGATATGTTTCCATATCCGAGTGGGTCGGGGCTTCATGTTGGTCACCCGGAAGGATATACAGCGACGGATATCATCGCTCGTTATAAGAGAATGAATGGCTTTAATGTGCTTCACCCAATAGGATGGGATGCTTTTGGGCTACCAGCCGAACAATATGCGGTGAAGACTGGGACGCATCCGAAAATTACCACAGAAAAGAATATCAATCGGTTTCGTGAACAATTACAAGCAATTGGTTTTAGCTATGATTGGGACAGAGAAGTAAATACTACCGATCCAAATTACTTTAAATGGACACAATGGATTTTCCTTCAGTTGTTTAAAAAAGGATTGGCTTATGAGGATGAAGTTGCAGTGAATTGGTGCCCTGAGTTGGGAACCGTACTCGCCAACGAAGAAGTAATTGATGGAAAAAGCGAAGTTGGAGGATATCCTGTAATTCGTAAACCAATGCGTCAATGGGTGTTGAAAATCACAGCGTACGCAGAACGATTATTGCAGGATTTAGATGATTTAGATTGGCCGGAATCACTCAAAGATATGCAACGAAACTGGATTGGGAAATCGGTTGGAGCAGAAATTGATTTTCAAATCGACGGGTTTGATGAAAAACTCCGAGTGTACACAACTAGACCCGATACTATCTTCGGAGCAACTTATATGGTGATTGCTCCTGAACATCATTTGGTTTCAGAAATCACAACGGAAGAACAAAAAGATGCAGTAGCTGAATATCAAGGAATGGCTGCATTAAAATCTGATTTAGACCGACAGGAACTCAATAAAGAAAAAACCGGAGTTTTTACTGGTGCATATGCGATCAACCCAGCAAACGGAAAACAGATTCCAATCTGGATAGCTGATTATGTATTGGTGAGTTATGGAACCGGAGCAATTATGGCGGTTCCGGGACAGGATGAACGAGATTGGGAATTTGCTGAAAAATTTAATCTTCCAATTGTAAGAACCGTTCAACCATACGAAGGTTTTGAAGGAAATGCGTATACAGGTGATGGGGTGGCTATTAACAGTGATTTCTTAAATGGACTCGAAATTGAAGCAGCTAAAAAGAAAATAATTACTTGGCTGGAAGAGAAAGGAGCAGGAACCAAAGCTGTAAATTATAAACTCCGTGATTGGTTATTTTCACGTCAGCGTTATTGGGGAGAGCCTTTTCCAATTATTCATGTGGACGGAGAGGCGAAAGCTATTTCTGAAGATGAATTACCACTCCGACTTCCGGAAGTAGAAAAATATCAACCCACAGGAGATGGCGAACCTCCATTAGCAAATGCTACCAATTGGATAAATACCATCGACCCGGAAACAGGCAAACCTGCACTACGGGAAACAAACACTATGCCGCAATGGGCGGGTTCTTGCTGGTATTATTTACGATATATTTCTCCAAATTGGGAGGGAGGTCCTGTTGATCCGGATTATGAAAAATACTGGATGCCTGTAGATTTATACGTAGGTGGTGCAGAACATGCAGTACTGCACTTGCTCTACGCTCGCTTCTGGCACAAAGTGTTATTCGATTTGGGAGTCGTTTCCACGAAAGAGCCATTTCAAAAATTAGTAAATCAAGGTATGATTCTTGGGGAAATGGAATACACTTCACAAAATGGCGAAAAGCTTTCTGACGATGAAGTGGAAAAGAAAGGCGATAGCTTTTTTCAAAAAGAAACTAATTTAAAAGTAGACGCCCGCGCTCATAAAATGAGTAAAAGTCGCGGAAACGTGATTAACCCCGATCATGTAATTGAACAGTTTGGTGCTGATTCTTTACGACTTTATGAAATGTTTATGGGACCACTGGAGCAAGTAAAGCCATGGAGTACAAAAGGTGTAGATGGGGTAAATCGATTCCTTAACAGAGCTTGGCGTTTGCTTGTAGATGAAGAGTCAGGGGAGATTAAAAATTCTGTCAATGATTCTGTAGCTACAAAAGAACAACTTAAAACCCTTCACGAAACCATTAAAAAAGTAACCGAAGACATTGAAGAAATGCGATTTAATACCGCTATTTCAGCGATGATGATTTTTGTTAATGAAGCGAATCAATGGAAGGAAATTCCTAGATCAATCGCGAAATCCTTTATTCAATTATTAGCGCCTTACGCTCCACATATTGCCGAAGAACTATGGACAAAACTCGGTGAAAATAATACCATTGCTTATTCAGAATGGCCTGCTTTTAACGAAGAGTATTTAAAAGCGGATGAGATCATGTACCCAATCCAAGTTAATGGAAAAGTTCGTGCCGATATTTATGTGCCCGCAGAAAAAGCTAAAGACAAAGAGTTCGTTTTAAACTTAGCTAAAAGCGATGCAAATATTTCGAAATATCTTGCTGAAGGAAATCTGGTGAAAGAGATCTTTGTACCCGGAAGGATTGTGAATTTGGTTGTAAAGTAGAAATACTGATTGACCCGTATTCAGTTTAATCATCGTGCAGAATTTTTATAATTCGATTATATACAATTTCGGTCTTTGACCATGAGGTACCACCTGCGGTATTCACAAACTGTATTACAACTGTATCAATATCTTTATGATACCGAGCTATACTTGAATATCCAGGGAGTAAACCCGTGTGATTATATTCATAGATTGAAGAATAGATTGTTTTTTCATTTTCATTTAACAAAGAGCCTGTATTTAATGCCCGTAAAAAAATCCCCACATCTTCAATCGTGGCTACCATAGATCCACCGGGATTTGTGAAATCGTTATACTTTATATCAGGTTCATAACCTATGTAGTAGCCACTCATTACATTGTCAATATTTACCTCGCTTAATAAACTATAGGTATTATTTAGTCCAAGAGGGATTAGTATTTCTTCTTTTATATATTGGTGATGGCTATACCCAAGCGTTCGATCAAGTATTTCGCCTATTAACAGATAATTGGTATTTGAATAGCTGTATTGTTGACCGGGTTTGAAATCTGCTTCGGTATCCAATACAAACTCTAAAGCCGTTTTATTTCCAGGAGGTTTATCCCATGGGTAATCCGGATGGTCGCTGTAATTTGGAATTCCACTGATATGCCGTACCATCATTTTCAAAGTAATCTGATTTGCATATTCAATACGGTCCTTTAGTTCTGGTAAATATTCAGCAAGGGTTTTATCCAAGGATAAATGCTCACTATGGACTAGTTTTGCAGTAGCTGCAGCAATATACAATTTGCTGATACTAGCGATTTTAAATAAAGTATGAGGGTTAGCAGGGATTTTATTTTCGCGGTTTTGCCAACCTGAGGAATATATTTCAGGTGCTTTACCTGCCTCATCTACATACACGATGATTCCATCAAGTCCCATAGCGATAGCAGCATCAACCTGTTCCTGAATAGTGTCTGATTTCGGAGTGACCCATACTGATAATATATCCCACGGCACAAAGAATAGACTGATTACTGTTCCAATAAGAAGGAATACTCTGAGATAAGTTTTTCTACGGTTTTTCATTGTTTAGGATCATTATCAAATGAGGATTATTGAAAATTGTTTAAAAAAATCAAGTTCTGTTATAAATCGTATTTAGATTTGTTCAGGATTTATGATGTTTCTTTTCTCAGTATTCGACTTAACTAATTCTGAATTTTTTTCATTGAGTATTTTTAAGGAATTCCATTTCAATCCAAATAGAGGTCTGAATATTCGAATTCTTTTAATTATATACTCATATATCAGATAGCAAACGGTAAAAGTAAATACTACAATTAATATAAATTTAAGTAATACTGGTATTTGCAAAGGCAATATAATTAAGGAACCTCCATACAATACAAACATATGAATAATGTAAATAGGATAGGCAGCCTGACTCAAATAGGTTAACACTTTGCCTGGGTGATTTAGATATTTATGACCAATTCCAAAAAGTCCAAAAATCCAAAAATTGGACTCAATTGCTACAATATAACTGGGTAAATTCGCTTCGAAAAAAGTTGTTCGAAGAAGAAATAAAATGAAAGCTACACCAGTGTAAAGCCATCTCCATTTCATTAAGTTTTCCCAGCTTTTTTTCCCAATGTACATCAAAAGAAATCCAAAGAAGAAGGCGAGGAAGCCAAGGAAAAAGCCATGCATAGTTTCTGCATACAATTCAAACATTGCTGGTTTTACCATTAGTACTTCAATTACAAAAAACAGGACGATACTTAATATTCCAAATGGATTTCTCAAGTAGGCAGAGAGTTTTTTTGCAAATACTCCTTCTTCATTATTCTTCAAATAAAGAAGTAAGGGAGATAATATCAGTACATAGGCGAAGATATTCCCAAGAAACCACAAGTGCCCGGCATGAGGGAAATAGCTTAATGGCATGTTGTAATATTTTTGGAAGATGTACATGTGCAAAGGGGTAATGGCTAGAAAACCGAAAATGAATGGGATTAGAATTCGTTTCGCCCGTTCAATGATTAATTGCTTCCAATTGCGCTTTTTTAGTGCGAAAAATACTCCCATACCAGATATGTAAAACAGTATTGGAATGCGCCAGACATTGAGCATAGTCATTGGTTTCCATAGATTTTCCATGAGTTCATCACTTCGTATGAATCCGAAGAGCATAGCCCAGGGCTGGAAAATGATTGCAATATGATAAATCAGCAATAACCAAATCGCTATAACTCTTAGCCAATCTATATCGTGTCTGCGTATTGTTTTCATAGGAGTGTTTATTTTGTGTTCAGTTTATATCAACATTATGGCAATGACAGGACGTGTTTTTTTTAGCTCTTCCATATCAAGTTTTACCCCAAATATTCATGCAACAACGCCATCCTGACTTGTCAGGCTATAGCTTAAAATTTCCACCCTAAGTAAATGTTCGGCTCAAAAAGAAAGACGTTTCCATATTTGTCATCAAACTCCTTAAACCCTTCAGGAGAATTATTATCAAAAAACCATTGATTGATATGAACCTGAGGTTCTATAAAAAATCTTTTCTTCTTACCGATCGTAAAATGATAGCCTAAGTGATACGAGTTATAAACTTTAAAGCCATTCTTAATCTTATTACCGTCCAGATCGGTATAGGTTTGAATTTGCGGCAGCACTTCAATAGAGGTAAAAAGTCCTTTCCAAAGCATGCGTTGGTATGTGACGCCAATTCCTGTTTCCCTTAAATATCCATCGTAATATTCAGTTCCAGACTCTATTTTATCAAGAAGACCATCCCACCATAGGATTCCCATAGGTTGAAATAAGCGCCAGGTAGCGAACTTCAATCCTATGATGTTCTTGTCATCCAGGTTGCGTTTTACATGTAATTCTACCATTTGAATACTTGTACGCTTGCCATAACCATAGATAATCTCATCTGGTACGATATAAGGTAAGCTCACACTCCACTTATGGTCTACTTCGGTTTCTTTAACCAATGTTGAATCAGTTTGAGCAATAGCACTTTGTGCGCAAAAAATTAAAAGAATTGTTAATAGAGTTTTCATGGTGGTTTTGTTTTGAATTTTTGAATTTTATTACTGTAACATCATGGCAATGACAGGACGTGTTTTTTTCAGCTCTTCCATATCAAGCTGTAATCCAAATGGTGCAAGTTGTTCCTGCATCATAGAATAGATGGGCTGAACTGGTTCAAATGGCCCCATGACAGATTCACGTGCAGTAGCTCCGAAATTGTTGCGGATACTTTTGTCAACCTCAGCATTAATCAGCAATTGTACGATCTCAATGCGGCAGAAAAAGGCGGCTGAGTGCAGAGCAGTGGATCCGTCGTTATTCTTTAAATTAAGATCAACTCCACCTTCTATTAGCGCTTCAGCGATTTCGGGTTTGTTAAATGTGGCGGCAGTTATTAAAGGAGTTGCACCGCTCATTGGGTCTTTTTTATTGAGATCAGTTCCGGCTTCGATATGCTGTTTTACAACCTCTATGTTTCCAGTAATGATCGCAGTCTGAATATCGGTTTCTGGTTTATTAACTTCGGAACTTCGTTGCTGTTCGTTACCAGATTGTGCGCACGCAGGGAGAATCACAGCAATTAGAGTTAAAGTGACTAAGGCTCTTAGGAGGATTGAATTTTGAGTTTTCATAATTCTGTTTTTTTGAGTTTTCGTTGAAATTTGATTCGTCAGAAAGATCAGAAAAGAGCTGACGCAACACCTATGAGCTATGAAGCTGAATACATAAACTTTGAGGAAGGCATGAAAACTATGACGCAGAAGTATAAATTATGACGCAAAGCGTAACTTTATGGCTGCTGGGAGTATGAGTTTTAGCCCTTTCGTAAATCACAAAAATTACTAACTTGAACCAACTTAAGTTCATTACGAAAAAGACTTTCTAATCATGCAAGAAGACTTTATTAGTCAGGCCACCAGTATCATCGAGGAAAACCTCGGTGATGAACAATTCGGAGTATCTGAATTGGCTGGTGCAATGAATATGAGCCGCTCTAATCTGCTCCGAAAAGTAAAGAAGCATACCAATTTGTCAGCGAGCCAGTTTATTCGCCAGGTTCGTCTTGAAATAGCCATGGACTTGTTGA
The DNA here is from genome assembly GCA_040222455.1 of Balneolaceae bacterium. Lineage (GTDB taxonomy): Bacteria > Bacteroidota > Rhodothermia > Balneolales > Balneolaceae > RHLJ01. The sequence continues at coordinate 202,210 of JAVKDD010000011.1, forward strand.
AGGAAGAGTCGTTCACTGTTTCTGAAGTTTCGTATAAGGTGGGCTTTGGAAGTAATTCCTATTTCATTAAATGTTTCAGGGAATATTATGGATATCCACCCGGTGAAGTTGGGAAGAGCAAAGTTGCAAGTTCAGATAGTGTAGCTTCTTCAGCTAGTCAGCGACGTCTGGTCGCCATTATGTTTACTGATATTCAGGGATATACCTCGCTTATGCAGTCGGATGAAAAAAAAGGAGTCGCGTACAGGGAGAGGCACAGAGAAGTTTTTAACTCCATCACTAAAAAATATAATGGACGCATTCTACAGTATTATGGAGATGGCACCTTAAGCACTTTTACAAGCGCTATTGATGCTGTACAGTGTGGAATCGAAATGCAGCTTGCTTTCAAAGAGGAACCAAAAGTTCCGATTCGGATTGGTGTGCATACGGGTGATATCATTGCTACAGATGAGGAAATTATTGGAGATGGGGTGAATGTTGCTGCCCGTATTGAGTCAATGTCGAAACCCGGAACAGTATATATTTCAGATAAAGTCTATGATGAGGTTAAGAATCAACCAGATCTGATAACAAATTCCTTAGGGGTTCATAAATTAAAAAACGTTTCTAAACCCATGGAGGTTTATGCGGTATCCAATTATCAGCTTGGTGGTTTTGAGACCAGTGATGCAAATAGAAGTGGTAGAAATCAGAATCTAAAATGGTATGCTGCAATAGCAGCTATAATAGTATTGGGAATCTTTGGGTATTTCTCAGAGATGTTTAGTAGAACAACTAATTTTGATCTTGATTCAGAACTAATCGAAAAATCCATAGCAGTATTGCCTTTCAAAAACGAAAGTAGTGATTCTGGAAATGTGTATTTCATCAACGGGCTTATGGAATCGACGTTGAATAATTTGCAAAAGATTGAAGACTTGCGAGTTATTAGTCGTACTTCGGTTGAGAAGTATAGAAACTCGAGTAAAGCAATTCCTGAAATAGCATATGAACTGGGCGTAAATTATTTTGTAGAGGGAAGTGGTCAGAAAGTTGGAGATCAGGTTCTGCTTAATATCCAATTGATAGAAGCTTCGAGCGATAAACATATTTGGGCCGAGCAATACACCCGTGAAATTGGGGATATTTTCTCTTTGCAAAATGAAGTGGCAATGAAAATTGCAAATGCGATTGAAGCAATAGTAACACCTTCTGAACTTGAACAGATAGAGAAAAAGCCAACTGAAAATTTAGAAGCTTATGACTTATACCTGCAATCCCGTGAACCACTTTTTACCAGAAGTACAGAAGGCTTAGAAAAAGCAATTTCGTTATTAAATCAGGCAATTGATTATGATCCTGAGTTTTCTTCGGCCTATGCCGACATTGCCATTTCCTATTACTTTCTGGATTTATATCAAGCTGAAAAAAGATATACTGAAGAGATCAATACTTATGCTGATAAAGCAATGTTATATGATTCAAAGTCAGATATAAGTCTTTTAGCTAAAGCATTATACTACATGCATACCGAAGAGTATCGGTTAGCGTTACCACATCTTGAGAAAGCGCTGGAGTACAATCCGAACTCATTTGCTGTATTACAAACACTTTCAGAGTTTTATGCTGGTGTTATTCCCAATACGGCAAAATATCTTGAGTATGCTTTGATGAGCCTTCAAATCAATAGTGCAGGTATTGACTCTACCTCAAAAAGCTATCAATATTTGAGTCTAAGTAATGCGTTCGTTCAGTCAGGCTTCGTTGATGAGGCATTGGTTTATATCAACAAATCGCTGGAACACGATCCTAATAATTATTACGCTCCTTATGTGAAAGCGTATGTCCTTTACGCACGGGACAAGGACATCAAACAAACTAAAAATATACTTTTACGCGAATGGAATAAGGATACAACACGATTGGATATTTTACAGGAAGTGGCTAAGCTCTACTATTATGAAGAGAACTACGATAGTGCTTTTTTCTATTACGAAAAATTTACTACTGCCAGAGAAGCTGGAGGGCTAGATATGTATCCTCAAGAAGATATTAAGATTGGAGTAACATACGAAAAGGTGGGCAGGGATGACGAGGCTGCAAAGTATTTCGAATCCTATGCAGCATATTGTGAACGTGACCAATCAATTTACAAAGCAGCCAGTACTGCGGTTAAGTACGCTTATGAAGGGGAATACGATCAAGCTATTGACCAACTTCAAATTTTTGCCACTCAGGAAAATTTCCAGTATTGGATTCTGCTGTTTATGGATAAAGATCCAATTATGAAACCTCTCAGTACCCATCCCGAATTTGATGAGGTTATGCAAAAAATTGAAGATCAGTTCTGGAAAAATCACAATGAGCTTAGAAAATCGCTGGAAGAGAAGGGATTGATTTAACGGTTCTGGCTAAAAAACGTAGGGCATTAATAGCACTTTCCTTTCAGCCGAGTAGTAGGTTTATTGAAAGCATGAAACTTGCTCAAACCACCGTCCGCCCTATGTTTTTTTAGCCTTTGTTATCGGCTTTTCTTCTTTTTTCGTCAATGGGTATTTCTTAAAATAGTCTGATGATTTCTTGGTCAAGCTTTCCTCAATTTCATGTCGGTCAAAAGTTTTTACTGTTTTGTTGGAATGTCTTATGTCGTAGGTTTTAACTCCTGTTTTGTCTTCATACTCCAAAGCCAAAAAGCATATCGAGCGTTTGTGCATTTCTCTCTCAGCACTTTCAAAGTCATAAAATGAACTGTCCTTATGTTGTTTATTGAAGAAGCTTGCAAATTCAACCTTGTTCAAATTGTAAGGTCTGTTTTTATGCGGAATTTCAATTCTATTAACAGGAAGTCGGTTTGTTTGTAATACCTGATAGCCCGAAAATATCTTTCTCTTACTGGATGAAACATTTTTCTTGTCAAGCGGTTGGGTCGTATCCACAAATTCCTTTGTCATGTCATTAACGAGAAAGTTAAAACGCTGTGTATCCAAAAATTCAAGTGTTAAATCATTATAGAAATATTCAAATTCCACTGTCTCAACGGATGTAACTTTCTTTTTCCTTTCAAGGAATGAAACTCCATCATGCGTGATTTCATATTTCGTATCGTTGCTAGTTGGAGTTTCATCCAATAGTCCGTTCTTGATTAAAAAATGGAATTGTGAAACAACAAATGAATTTATTTCCACTCCTAAAAATTTACATACATCTGAGTGTTTTGCAAACCCGCTTTGAATTGTCTGTAAGATGATTTTACTAAATCGGTCTAATTCAATGTCCTTTTCTACAACCACATTTTGGCGGCAAAACCAAAATGGTAAGTAAATCTCGAAAATATCCTTCAACTCATAGTCAGGTTTATGGTTGTCTTTGAACATTTTGTATTGCTCGTGAAATTTTCGCCTGTGTATTTTTTGTTCTTGGCTCATTGGAACATTTCGTTTAAGCTGTGAACAATTACACCTTGTCTATCAAGTTCCTGAACGATTTCCCTTAGTTTGAATTCTTTGAATTTACCACTTGGATTTAATGTAGCTCTTTTCAAAATATACTCGCTGTCGCCAACAACAATCAACAACCGTTTCACTCTTGAAAAGGCAACATTTATTCTGCGGTAATCATCAAGGAAACCGATTGAACTTTTGCCTTTGCTGCTTTTGACAATATCGTAGATGATTATATCTCTTTCCGCTCCTTGAAATTTATCAACTGTGTTTATCTCAATTAAAGGTTCTTCTTTGCCTTCCACATTGGCTGTTACAAAGTTTTTAAATTGAAGTAAATCAATACCCTCTTGCAGTGAATTTACTTGTCCCCTATAACCTGCGATAATCCCAATAGTTAAAGGTTCATCGCGAGATAAATTATCAGGATAGCGTTTGTCGAGCTCTTCCAGAATTTCTTGAATGGCTTTTTTATTGGCTGTATTTTTCCTGTTAAACTTGTTATTGTTATCGTTAGGGTTCTCTTGATTTGATGTGCTAATAAAAACAACTGAATTAGGAACTTCAATTTCACGGTTTCTAACTGCGTCTAATATTCTGACATTTGGTTGCCTAAAAGTTAGTCCGTGAGATTTTTCCGTGTCAAATTCCGAAAGAATATTTGTGTCAGGATTTTTGAGTTTTTCGTTATAAAAAAAACGTGAAATCAAATTGCCAATTTGCCTTGGCATTCGGTATTGAATGTCAAGCATCTTTATATTCCCCTGCAAATTGGGATTTGCTTCAAATTCTAAAATCAGCTTTTCAAATAGACTTTCTCCAAATTCTTTTTCAATATCCAGCCCATTGTCCTCTAATTTATCCCTCACTTTTTGCTTCACGGCATCCTCTCTTGTAATCACTGGTGGAAGTTGTTTATGGTCGCCAATAAGAATGATGTTTTGACCCATATTGATAGGGACAAGATTTTCGGCAGGTGTAGCCTTACTGCTTTCATCCATTATCACATAGTCAAAGTGAAAATTAATTTTGCTGTATTGACTACTTGCAATATGAATGCAAGTTGCTCCAATTACGTTTACCGATTTCACGAAAGCTGTTCGCAAGTCAATTTCATTGCTGCCATCATTCAGCATTGATTTTTTCTTATCTCCTTCGTCCGTGTCGGCATTTGCAAGAAAAGCAAACCAATTTTTCTGAATTTTCTTTAATTGCTGAAAATTTTTGCCCAATTTTTCATTGAATATGTTATCCGCTTCTTTGATGCTATTCGCATTTTCAAAAAGCCCTTTGACATAATTATTTTGCCATCTCAACTGCTTTGTAAATTCTCCGAAGGCATTTTTGCTTCCTTTATCGATGTTTGAGTAAGAATTGTAAAATTCAACTAAGGCTTTGTCCTTAGCTTTCTCTTGAAAATGGTGCTGGAAGAAATGCTCTGATTTTTCATGTGTTTCCTTCACCCAATATTTGAGTTTACTTTGAAAGGAGTGTTTTTTAATCGTGCTGTTAATTCTATCCTCAGTTGCTGCTAAACGCATAAACAGAATACTTTCAGGCAGTCGTTCTAAAACATTATCAACCGCTAAATTTGATTGAGAAGTAACTAATATTTTGGCGTTACTGTTTTGTCGAATAATTTGCTGAATGAGTTCAACTATTACCGTTGTTTTTCCAGTTCCTGGCGGTCCTTGTATCAAATACACAGGTTTGTGATGTAGTGCTTCAAGCACCGCATCTCTTTGTGTGTCGTCAGTTTTCAGATAGGGGTTTATTACTTCATCCTTAAAACCGTCATAGTCAATATCAACTCTGTTTGGGGTAGGAACTCTTTCGGGTGTTGCGAGAATTCCGCATAACTCAGGATTTACAATGTCTTTATTCTCAAATTTTTTGCAAGCCTCAACTTGTTTCTTGAATTGGCTTGTCTCCATTCTCACGTCCTGATGTAACTCGCCCTTTTCAGGAATTTCATCAAGAGTAATCTTGGTGTCTTTAACTACCAGAAAACAATCTGTCGGATTGTAGTCCTGAACTTTACCGATGATTTTATCATCAATGAAAAGATTGATGTCATTGCGCTTTAGTTCCTTGAATTTGTCCCAACTTCTGAACTTGTCAGTAAGCTGAAATCTGATATTTGTCCGATTGTTCTTGCTTTCTTCTCTTTTAATGTAAACAGCTTTGAACGCTGTTTCTTCTATGAACTCTCTTTCTTGGTCAGGAAGCGTCTGCCATTTCTTTACTAATTTGTGCTTGGTTTTATTGAGTTCTGAAAGCGTATTAATTTGTTCCCATGCTTTGTGGAAGTATTGGAAGCAATTAAAATATATAAGTGGGTAATAATCGAAGTGGTATTCAGTTGTAAAACCTTGTTGTACTGCTTTTTGAAATAGCCGATTTCTTACTCCTTGAACGGGAATAAAAATATGTCCTTCAGGATCAACGAAAAATCTACCGCTATAATTCTTAGTAGAGAACTGTCCTGTAATTTGCCCCTTGCCTTTTGATAACTTTTTGTCCAACAAAATGTAGCAAGAATTATTCATCTCATTTAAGGTCGGCTGAAATGTTTCATACTCTTCTTGCCTCACAATTACTTTGATTGCGAGTTGTTCGTTCTTTTGGGTGAGGGTGGGTGGAACATTAACCTTTTCAAGTTCTTCGAGAATTTCTGAATACTTGGCAAAACGGCTTATCCGTTTTTCTGAAAGAGCTTTTGAAAAAATTTCTGTCAGAATTTCGTCTGGGTTTTCTTCTAAAATGCTTTCAAAAGATTTAAAAACAGAGTAAATATCAGATTGGAAATTGGGTCTTGCTCCCTCAACAACTTCTGGAGAAAGAAATTCGGTGGGCAGAAGGTTTTGGTGCTTGAATAACTCAAATAATCCAACAAAGCGAAGCATCGCTTCGTTTTGGTTATTCTTTATTGTTTCTTTTGAAATCACATAACCGAAACGATTTTGCCTTTTCAATTTATCAAGTCCTGACAGGATTGATTTAAGGGCTTTTAGGGTTGGATTGCGGATTGGTTCAAAGCCGTCTTTGTACTGATATACGATGTAGTAGTTTTTTGTTGATATATCAAAGTCGGCACTAAAAATCGTTTGTATGCCGTCAATCTCTTTGTTAACCAACGGTTGAATTTCATTTTTAAGAAGTCGGTCAAGCAGATTTTGGTAGTCCTTGTTTTCTTTGATTGTCAGAACCTCAAATTGTTGCCCGTCACTACTCTCCGCTAACCAAAGTGTCAGGTTGTCATTGAACTTTTTTAGTTCCTGGATAATATTGAGTTGTCCTATTGTTTCCAAAGCTCATTTAATGTTGCTGTGTCCTTTTTTTGAATTGCCGACGGTTTAGCTATGCGCAGTGTCCCGAAGGGCATTGCGTATAGGTTTTGTTAGCCAGCGTTTACTATTTTATCAATCATTTCAACTGTGTCTTTATGCACCATTGGGAAGCATTTTGCGGAGATTATTGTGAGCTCTTTTTGAAGCTGTCCTTCATTACGAAACTTTTGTAAAGCAATAAATGCTTCCTTGAGTTTTACTTCCAGGTCATGTCCTTGGAATTCTAAATACCATTCTGGAATTAATACTTTAATCCCATGATAGTAATCAACTTCGCGCTTAGCATCCTGCAGTTCTTGCGATACATTGAACTTCTCATAGTAAGTCTGAAAGAACCAATCGATAGATTTTTGTAATAGCTCTTGATCCAGACCAAGAGTGTATTCATTAAAGGATACATCTAACCCAAGTGTGTTACGAACCCCCATAGCATCCATTTCGAGAAATAAAATCATTAGAAAAGCGGGGTCATATACATAGCTTTCTATGTTATAACGAGAGTTTTCCCCATGGACAAAAATAGTTTCAGTCGAAGTATTTGATAAGTCCCAATCTATAACACCAAAGCAAGTTGTGTTATCAGATTTTCGAATCTCCGTAACCACGTCTATAACTTGTTGACAATTGCCCTTTCCATATCCATTAGAGATAAAGTAAAGTTTGAATGGGTAGTCTTTTTCTTGATTTAACCGATCGAACATTGTCTGGTAATAGTATCTGTCTGTTGGACTTTCTACAAAAATCTGCTTATGATTCTTATAATCTATACTGAGAGTAGGGATAAAACTGGTAAGAATTTTTAAAGCTTCATCTTTAGATATTTTAATTAAAGAAGAGTCATCCCCATTTTTTAATTGATATATCTGATTCTCTGATGCTAGTGCAATTGTTGATGGACTATGGGTGCTTAACATTACCCTTATCCCATATTTGATAACAAACGTGTCATTGAGTACATCCAATAAAAGTTTAGACATTTCAGGATGCAGATGTGCGTCTGGTTCATCAAGTATTAGCAACTCAGGGAAGCTCAGTTTTTCCTGATAATATTCACTAGTGAATAGTTTTAGGATTAGCCCAATAATAACTTTTTCACCAGAAGAAAGATCATTAAAAGGAATTAACTGGTCAGTAGATTTCTTGTAGATATTGAAATCTATTGGCGCTTCAATTGTAAAATCTCTTTTCTCAATTCCTTTGAAATGAAAATCAATATCATGCCTTTCTAGGATTCCGTTAAATAGTAGCCAAGGAGGTGTATTATTGTTAACAAATTCCTCATCTGAAATAGAGTTATTTTCTTCTCCTTCTTCTTTTTTATAGAAATAATCTTTTCGATTTAAGTCCCTGCGTTTCGCGTAGTTGTAAAAAATCAATTCGACCTTTGATGAAAATAAGTCGTTTATGTCTATTAGATGTTCTTGAAGAGGGGTATTGTAAAAATCAGCGTCTGACAATTCTGACTCTGACTTTCCTGTGTGAGAACAAATTTCCTCGATGAACTTGAAAAGTCCCGCGTTTTGAGGAGTAAATATTTGACGGATGCTATTTCTTTCCGTTTTCCACGTGACTTCTGACTTATCAATCAAAGGAGTTTGATGTATTTCAGAATAAACTTTTGAAAGTAAATCTTTGTAATCATCATCCTCAGTTATAAGTGACCTTCTGTTTGCATCATATACCTGAGACTGATAATTATTGTCGATTACATATTTTATGAGTTCTTTAGAAGTTAAGGAGAGTCCTTTATATAAATCTAGATTCTTTTTAACAATAGCTTTCCACTGATCATGACCAATCTGAGTGGAATTCTCTTTTATTATTCCTTCAGCTTGAATCTTAGTGAAGTTTGGATCAGTTTCGAACCTTATAGCAGTCACAGTCGGATCATTTTTTGCCTTTTTACCGATTAAATCTAGTAACTGTGATTTACCGCTACCATTTTTACCAGTTATGATTGTCAGATCATTTAACAATTCACTTTCAAATGGTTTTAATGATTTGTGTTCATCTAATAATTTAATGATCATTTATTATCTTTTTAATGCTGGCTAACGCTACGCTATGAAACGTGTCCCGAAGGGCATGTTTTTATAGCGATTGTTATAGGGCGTCTTTCTTTTTTTATTCACGTATTTCTTCTCTTAGTGGCAAAACGTCTTTGGGAATATCTGCAATTGAATTCACTGTTTTATACTCAGTTTCAAATGTTCCTTCATATCCGAATAATTTCCCCCAAGTTTTGTTACTCACCACAACTGATATTTTAAATTTCTGCTCTTTATCGTCAAACCATTCACAAACATTTGCTTCTCCTGAGAACAACATCGGGAACTTAAAGTCCAAAAACCCTTCATAAAATCTCTGTTCTCCTGACCGAAGTTTTATTCCACCGTTTTCTGCAACGGTCATTTCGATGTCCACTGCAAGATGCTGGTGTGTTCCCAAATAGTCGACAATCCGTTTTCTTTTCTCGCTATAAATCATTGTTGCGTCGAATCTGCGAACACGTTTTGGAAATTGATATTTACGAACCCAAGTAACTGTTTCTCTTCCAAATTTGTCTTTGTAAGCGTAGTTTTCAATTGTAAAAGGGATATCTTTTCCTTTCTGAGGAAACATAATGTTTCTCCACGTTCCTATGTACAGAAATGGCAAAGTATATGGTTTTCCATACCAAACACTTTGCATAACTCCTTTTCCAACGGAGGCAATTTTGTCATTGCTATTAAAGCCAAATCGTTTTTGAATCTGCGGATGAAGTCTGTCAAAGTCCGTACCTAAAACTTGTTGGTATATTGATTTCATTATTTCTGTTTGGTAATGCAATTAGATGCCTTTGGCAAATAGCTGAAATTTAAAATTGCTATTACAGAAAGAGCTATCATCGATATGTTCAGGGAAAATGGGTTAAATGGAAGTGTGAAAACCATAAGGTCGCTAAAAATTGCTCCAAATGATAGAAAGAGCAAAGCCAAGATGTTCAGATATTGAAGTGGTTTTCTTTGAATTAAGATTAAAGCAATTCCAAAAGCAATTTCTGCTATTCCGATAATGGTCAAAATATTTTCTTCGTACCCATTGAACAATCCCGATTGTTTTAATATTTCAATTTCTCCCGTATCAGTGAAAAGAATTTTTGGAATCAGTCCCTGATAAATCCAAATGATTCCTAGAGCTAAATTTATTAGGAAAACTGATAATTGAGCAGTTATCGCTTGTTTTGGTTTAAGTCCTTTTTCAATCCAATTTTTCAAGCAATCAAAACTCCAAGCGGTTGCCCAAATCATTAATGGTCTGAAAAGATACTTGTCAATCAGTTTTCCGAAAAGTCCCCAGCGCGTTTCATAGTCATAGCCTGTAAAGAATTTTATTCCGTCTGTTTCTGGAACATATTTCCAATATCCTGAACCTTGTTTGATTATTGAAATTACACCGTCTGATGAAAACTTTAAGACTGATGTACTTTCCCCGTTGTCTTTGGTTTTGGTTGCAACACTTTCTCCGATTCCATTTACCTTAATTCCAAATCCAATTTTTGTCGAGTACAGAAACTCTTGTGGGTCTGTCGGGTCGTTTTTTGGTAAGTACGATATTTCGGAAAACCTTAAATCCCATTCTTGATGCAATGACGGTTCTTGCGTTTTTGTCCACAGCTCGTCTAAGTCACATTTAATTTTGGTTTCAATATATAGTGGTTTTCTCTTCAAATGTTGGTTGTCTTTTTAAATGCCCTATAACGGTTTGGCTATGCGCAGTGTCCCGAAGGGCATTGCGTATAGGTTTTGTTGTGTGTAGTTTTTATTTATAAAAATCTTTTTCGCTCACTTTAATTGTGGTTAACTCAACTGTATGTCCATCAGGATCCTTTGTGTAAATAGAGTGAAAGTAATAATGGTCTTGAATATTAAATTCCAAATTCAGTTCAGTGTATCTCTTTTTTGCTTTCTCAAAATTCTCGTTTGTTACATTGAAAGCAAAGTGGTCTATTTTCACATTTCTTGAGTTCAATTCAAGTTGAGTATCGGTAATTTTTGCTGGAAATAGAGCTATTCCTGATTTTCCAGAAAGTAGAAAAATTGGAAACTCTCCCCATTCTGGCAGCTGATATTTCTTTAGGCCAAGAACTTTTTGATACCATTCCGAAGATACATTCATGTCCATCACTCGAATAGCTACGTGGTCTAAAAATTCAATTGCTATTTCATTATCTATTTTCTTCATTTTTCAAATTACACACAACAATGGCATATGAAGCACTATGTTCCTCATATCCCAATTACATGTTTAACTATTATTCCTCATATTCCTATAAATTAATAGGCTATGATGAATAGAAGCGATTTAATTACAAAGTACAAACATACTCTTACTCTTAAAAATTATAGTGCAAATACTATAAATGCATATTTGAATGGGTTGGCTTCATTTTTAAAATATGTTCAAGATCAGGAATTAAAAGAAGTAACAGAGAATGATTTAAACTCTTATTTCTACTTTTGTAAAAATGAACTTGGCTACAGTTATTCAATGATGAAGCAGTTGCTGGCTTCTGTAAAATTTTTATACCAGGAAGTGTTGAAAAAGTACCTTTTGCGAGCATAGCGAAGCAATCTTATTGAGATTGCTTCGGTCGTGCTTTGCCGACTCCCTCGCAAAACCGTAAACTGGCCAACATCAAAAAGAAATCAACACCACATACTTTACGGCACTCTTTCGCCACACATTTGTTAGACAATGGAACAGATATTCGATTCATTCAGGAGCTGTTGGGACATAAGCATATTTCAACAACTCAAATCTACACACACGTTTCAACACGGGAGTTGAAAGATGTACAAAGCCCCATAGAACAAATGGATGTTTAGTTTAATTAATAGGTTCAATCCGAAAAGCTGTCAGGTTTAGCATGACAACTACTGGAACCATAAAATGTGATCATAAAAAAAAGCCCGATCAAATAATCGGGCTTTTAAAATTTTAATTAAGATGAGCTAATTATCTTTCTTCTACAGGTGTCCAATCAAGGTTTTTTTCTCCAACATATAGCGCTCTCGGTCTTATCAATCTATTATGGGCAGCTTGCTCCATGAAATGCCCAGTCCAACCTGATACTCTACTCATTGTGAAAATACAGGTAAATAAATCAGGCTGTATTCCAATTGAGTAATACACAGTGGCGGAGAAGAAATCAACATTAGGATCAATATTTTTTTCAGTTTTCATGGTATTGAGCATATCCATAGACCATCGGTATAATTCTTCATGACCGGTTTCTTCAGAAAGAGCTTTAGCCATTTTTTGAAGATGGCGTCCTCTGGGATCAAATGTTTTATATACACGATGCCCAAATCCCATAATTTTTTCTTTGTTTGCAAGCTTCTTTTTTGTAAATGCTACAGCATCAGCTTTATCTCCTTCTTTTTCGAGCTCTAAAAGAGTATTCATTACCCCTGTATTGGCTCCTCCATGCAGTGGGCCTTTCAATGCGCCGATTGCAGCAGTAATAGAAGAATAGATATCAGACATTGTTGCGCAAACTGTACGGGCGGTAAACGTAGAAGCGTTCATTCCATGTTCAGCATGTAATACCAAACATAAATCCATTGTACGCTCTGCTTGAGTTCCAGGCTCTTCTCCATTTAACATATACAAGAAATTAAATGCGGTACTTCCTGAGTTAAGTGGCTTTATATATTCTTTATCGTGCCGGTATCGATCGAAAGCGGCGATAATAGTTGGAATTTTAGCAGTAATAGCGATAGCCTGACTCATAAATAATTCGCTATCGAATTTCCCTTTTGTAGGGTCAAAATCTGCTAACATTGAAACTGCTGATTGAAGAACAGCCATCGGTTCAGCGTTTTTATCAGTAGTATTTAAATAATTAAGCACTACCTCTGGTAAATTTCTCTCTTTAATGAGCTCAGTTTTTAAAGCATCAAGCTCTTCTGAGTTTGGAAGCCGATCATTCCAAAGTAGGAAACAAACTTCTTCAAAGGTAGCGTTTTCGGCAAGAGTATCTATGTTGTAACCTGAGTATATAAGTTCCCCAACAGCACCATCTATAAAACTTTTCGTAGTTGAGAATGCTACAATTCCGTCAAGCCCCTTATTAATATGTGGGTATTTATTCTCATCAAAGCCAGTATGTTGGTCTGTCGACATTGGTTTTTCCTTTATTTTATCTTTTTTATTGATTGCTAGCGATCTTAATAGACCTATCCAATTTTCTCCAACACTAACAATTATCTTTAACCGAAAATTTCTTCTCATTAATTTAGAGAAGGGCATTAAAGGTAATGAAATGCATCGAATTATTTAAATACAAAAAGACTGATTAATCTGAAACACATAACTACCATCTTCGTAATTAAAAGAAGTATTTTCAAATGAAGAAATTATGAATTCATATCAATTTGACGTTCTTGGTCTTATTCATTTTATATCTGCATTGGCTGCGATGCTAGTTGGAATGATAGTATTGTTGAAGAAGAAAGGAACAAAAACACATAAGCAATTGGGATATTTATATGCTGTTTCAATGTTAATTCTGAATATTACAGCATTGATGATCTATAAACTATTTGGGTATTTTGGACCATTTCATATTGCAGCAGTAATAAGTTTAGCAACATTAATGGGAGGTATAATTCCTGCGTACTTAAAGAAACCTGAAAAGACCTGGCTTGAATTTCATTATGAGTTTATGAATTGGTCGATCATAGGATTGTATGCCGCTTTTTGGTCAGAAACCTTTTCCAGATTCTTTAGATTTGCAGGTTTTTGGGTTTTAGTAGCTACAGCAACCGCACTCACTGTTGCGATTGGGGTTTATTTGCTTAAATCAAAAAAGAAGAAAATTCTGGAAAAATTTTCTTATCAAGCTTAACCAAATTCTTCTTTCGACTGCTCCCAAAAAGCATCCATCTCTTCAAGTGTTGCATCTTTTAATGCTTTTCCTTGTTCTTTTAACTTTTCTTCTATAAAACGGAAACGATGCTCAAACTTACGATTCGTTTTACGAAGACTGTCTTCAGCAACCAGATCAAAATAGCGAGCTACATTTACCATCGAGAACAGAATATCTCCGAATTCATCAGCTGACTTTTCCACATCGTTTTCTTTAAGCGTATCTTTGAATTCTTGAATTTCCTCTTCAAGTTTATCCCAAGCTTGTCTCCATTCAGGCCAATCGAATCCAACATTAGCTGCCTTTTCTTGCATCCGTTGTGCTCTAATTAGCGCTGGTAAATGGGCAGGAAGTCCATCAAGCGTAGACTTTTTACCTTCTTTCAGTTTAATATTTTCCCAATTTTCAGCGACTTGATCTTCACCTTTTACAACTACTTCTCCAAAAACATGTGGATGTCGACGGATTAGCTTATCCATCAGTGTATAGATTACATCACCAATTTCAAACGTTTCAGTTTCACTCGCTATGTTACTGTGAAATACAACATGAAGTAAAAGGTCTCCAAGTTCTTTTTCGAATTCATTAAAATCGCCTGCGTCTAACGCTTCAATAGCTTCATAGGCTTCTTCAATCAAATTATCCTTTATTGAAAGATGAGTCTGTTTTCTATCCCAAGGACATTCTTTTCTTAGTATGGCTACGAGTTCAACGAGATCTTCAAACTTTCGGCTTGGCTTCATGTATGATTCAAAATGAAAGATTTAAAATTTAAGATTAAATAAGGTAGCAATCTTAAATTTTAAATTTTGAATCTTTAATCCAATTACGTTTTACGCTTTTTCTTTTTGGCTGCTGGAAAGAGAATGTTGTTTAAAATTAGTCGATAACCAGGACTGTTTGGATGTAAAGCCAAGTCGGTGGGAGGATCATTTACTCGATGAGTATAATCTTCTGGGTCGTGACCTGCATAAAATGTAAATGTTCCTTGTCCATAATTGCCATGTAAATACTTAACTTGGTTTCTTCCGGGTGATTCAGCCAATACTACAATGGAAGATTTTACTTTTTCACTTCTAAAGGCAGTAGTTTGACCGTAGAATCCGCGTACACTACTTACATGGTTTTGTGTTAACATAGTTGGAACCGGATCCCATTTTGCAGAAAAATCAAACAAAGTAAAAAAATCAAGGCTTTGATCTATTTCCCGAATGGCAACAGGAACGTCGATGTCTGCGTGTTCATACTCACTTGGATTTAAGCTTATTTCAAAATTTTCGAACGCAAACGTATTATCAAAGTTGAGTTGATCCTGAGCATTTGGATCTACGGGATCACCATCAAATTGAGAAGAAGCGATATCAACTCCCTGAGCGGCAAGTGCGATGTCAAAGGTGTCGGTCCCTGAACACATTGCAAAAAGGAAACCTCCATTCCCTACATAATTCTTGATTTCCTGAGCTACTTGTTTCTTTTGTTCGCTTACTTTAGAAAATCCAAGTTCTTTCGCCATAGCTTCCATTTGCCGAACCTGAGTTATGTACCAGGGAGTATTTTTGTAGGTAGCCCAAAACTTTCCATATTGACCAGTGAAATCTTCATGGTGCAAATGTAACCAATCGTATTCTTGAAGCTTACCTTCCAATACTTCAACATCCCAGATTTTATCATATTCAACCTCAGCATAAGTAAGTGCAAGAGTTACGGCATCGTCCCAGGGTAATGCCTGATCTGGGGTATAAACTGCAATTTTCGGTGCTTTCTCTAAATTTACTACCGATGTATTTGAACCTGGAGATTCTACTTCAGCAATAATGGAAGCTACTTCGCTTGGTCCAACAAGTCTAAGCTGTACGTTTCGAAGACGAGCTTTTCGAATTATATCGTTATCAACAACTGCGAGAAATGCCCCACCTTGATAATTGAGCAACCATTTTGCAGGAAATCCATCTGTGATATGATTAAAAATGATTCCGTAAGCTTTTAAATGATTAGTTTGCGAGGCGTCCATAGGGATAAGCACTTGCTGTTGAGCTCTTACACTAATCAACAAAAAGAGAGAAAAAAGTAAAGCAAAAAAGGTTGACTTCATTTGTTAAGAATTCGGGTTTGGTAGTTCAGAGAGTCGTTTTCGAGCATAAGGTGCGTAAAAGCCTTGTGGATATTCTAAAATTAACTCCTCATAGTTCAGTATCACTTTATTGATGTCAATTTCATAGATAAGTTTAGTACTTGATTCTATGGAAATAAGATAAGCTTCATCCGTAGCTTTAGCTCTCTCCCATAAAAGACGTTCTTTTAAAGACAAATAGGGATTACTTGCCAGAAAATCAGAAATGTCGGATACAAATTCCCCAGTCGTTTTATTAGCAACTTTAGTTAGCAAAATATATGCATCATCTTTAAATGGGGAATTAGTTTCGGAATGGGCAATTTCAACCAGAAATTGGTTAGCCATCTCGTTTTCTCCAATGTTTAACTGATAATGGGCATTTGCGAATTGTTTGAGCGTTTCACCAGTAGTATCAGCAGCAAGTCCTTCCTGAACCCAAAGGCGAAGTTCTAATGCATCATTAGCATAGAAAGAGGTGTTTTGCCTGCCAAGGGTTTTAAGCTGGATTTTCGCAAACTCAAAATCACCGGCATAAAAATCAGTGAGTGCCAAAAAGTACCTTGTTTTTTCAGCTATTTCACCAACTCCTGCTTTCTTATTGCTTCTGGTGAATGCAATTCGAGCAGAAGTATATTCTTGTTGAGCCAGAAAAATTCTACCATCTAAATAACTTGCTTCGGGTGATTCGAACATATTTGGTTGACTTTTTAAAAGCTTAGTAGCTTTCTTGGCCGCGTCTAAATTGTGTACAAAATCTAACGCAAGTTCTGCCTTTTTAAGATAAATTTTATCAATTCTGCTATAGGTTTGTGTTTGCTCGGTAAGATTATTCAGTAAATCTACTGCGAGATTATAAAGGCTATCTTTTTTACCGAAAAAATCAAGGCTGTAATCATCTAAATATTTAGCCCAATTGGTATAAACAGATATTTTTTCTTCTTCAGCTCTCCATTTTATCTCACCGAATGAACTTTTGGTATAATAATTAAAAGCAGAAATGGAAAGGTCGAACTCATTATTTTCTGCTAATTTTCTACCAACGTTAAATAGAGAAAAGTTAAAATTTGAAGTACGGCTTTCATAATCTTGTGCTGTAGAATAAGCTCTCCGATACAGTTTATTTTCCAGAAGTAGCCAGATTTGAAGCTCATAAAAAGAAGTATAAGACGGATCGTTAAGTGGCATATCAACAATCTGATCTTCTATCTCTAGAATAGTAACATCATATAATAAAGGGTCGTTATATCGAAGCAACATGCGTTGAATTCCCGAACTTTGTTGGGGATTCAACTTAATGATTGCCAACCATTCTGAAATCGCATTTTCATATTTTCCAGCCTGCATATAGGCGTTAGGAATATCAGACATAAATAACTGAGGATTATTAAATACAATCCGACCTTTTTTGTAGACCTCAATAGCTTGTTCGTAGGCCCTATGATCCATCATGGCATTGGCCGTATTTAAATACAATTGTAGTTGATTCGGAAATTGCTCTAGATTGTTTTCCCAAACAGAGTAAGCAAGAGTTGTGTCGCCTTGTAAATGATGTAGTTTGCCAAGTAAAATATTAGACTGTCCAACATTCTGTCCTCCTTGTACCTTTTTTTCGATCAAACCAATTGCCGTATCATATTGCTTTAATTGAGTGTGGCATTCTATCAATCGATCAAAAAAGATAAATACTTCAGGATCTTGAGCAGATATTCGTTCTAATATAGGAAGTGCATCTTCATATCGCTGCTGTTGTATCAGGCGATTAGCGATTTGAAATTGGTTATTAATCTGTGCTAATAGAGTATTGAAATTGCCAATCAGAATAAAAAAGGAAATAAAAAAAATAGTTCTTTTCATGTGCTAAACTTCGGGATTTTTACCGATTCTAATAATGTAGGCTCAATATTCTTTAGTTCTTGATAAAATCTGTTAAGAGGAAAACCAACAACATTATAATAATCACCATCTATATGTTCTACAAATAGTGATCCCCAATCGTCTTGAATGCCATAAGCTCCAGCTTTATCCATTGGGCTTCCTGAAGCGACATATAATTTGATTTCTTCTTCACTTAACGAACTAAAACGCACTTTGGTTTCCTCATAAAAACTATGAGTAGAAGTTATTTCTTTTTTTGAATTCGTGATCACAAAACTTACACCGGTAAATACAGAATGTGTGTTACCACTAAGTTTAGTAAGAATGGATATGGCGTCCTTTTCATTTTCAGGTTTACCTAAAATAGCGCCATCTAGAACAACTATAGTATCGGCTCCAATTACGAATGCGCTGGATACTTTAGAAGCTACATCGGTTGCTTTTTGAAGTGCGAGTGATGTTACAACTTCAGTTGGAGCGTGTTTAGTAATGATTTCTTCGGTATTACTGGGAATAACCTCAAAAATAATTCCAATTTGATTCAATAATTTTTTTCTTCTGGGGCTTTTAGAAGCCAAAACAATTTTTAGCATAAATGAAAGTATACATCTTTTGGAGTTACTGGATAATTAAATAACTTCACACTCTGTTTCAAACCATTAATACGTTAAGGATTTTAAAACTTCAATATGGCAAAAGGCAAACAAAGAAAAGTTGACGAACAACCGATGTTTTTTTCTGCATTCAATTATCGATTAATCGGGATAGCAGTTTTATTAATTGTATCGGGTTTTACAGCCATGTACATAGAGAATGAAGTAAAAGGATTTATATCCCTTTATATTTCTCCAATTGTAATACTTGCAGGGTTTATTGTTGTAATATTTGCAATTATGAAGCACGATAGAGACGAGCCTGATGAAGCAGAAAACAAATAGGCATTTTCATAAGTGCTAGATCGGCTCATAAATATCCTTTTTCTTTTTTCACTGATCTTCGTTTTTTTATTAGTAGCAAATGCAGACGATCATCTTAGAATAACAATTGCATTGGCTCTTTCTTTCTCCTGTGCTTTTCTAGCATTCATTTTAAACTGGCTTACTCTTGATGGGATGGCTTCTGCTACTCTTTTTGGATTAATCTCGTTTGGACTAGGATCGTTTATTGGAGCCGCCATAGTATTAGCATTTTTCATTTCAAGCTCATTATTGTCAAAAGATTTAGTAAGCGAGGAGTCCTTTTTAGAAACAAAATTCCGAAGAGATGGAATTCAGGTTTGGTCTAACGGATTTTGGTTTGCCTTTTGGGTAATTATCTGGTTTTTATCAAAAGAGGAAGCATTTTTGATAGCCGGGGTGGGAAGTATGGCTTCTGCTACAGCTGATACTTGGGCATCTGAAATTGGAGGTCAAAGGGTAAAAGGCAAAACATGGTTATTCCCAAGCTTCAAAATTGTAAAAGCAGGAACTGATGGCGGAATTAGCGTAATTGGAACATTGGCCACATTTGGAGGGGCCTTATTTGTAGGTATAATTTTCTGGTTATTCTATCATGAAGCTACTCTATTACAGTTTTATATTATAACAATTTCTGGAGTTCTAGGTAGTTTGGTCGATTCATTTTTGGGCACGAAACTGCAAGGAGCAGAATTAGCAAATAGCTTTAAAAAGTTTTTTACAGATAATTATTCTAAGGTTGGAAATAATACAGTAAACTGGTTGGCTGCAGGCAGTGCTTCTTTTGTTGCACTAATTGCAGTATTATTTATCGGGCAATAGATAAAACCAAAGGACTCAAAAAAAGGAATACATGTGGTATAAAAAATTACACTGGCAAATAATTATTGGATTAGTTCTTGGTTTAATATGGGGATTACTTTCAGCCATCATAGGTTTTAATGAGTTCACGCTCGATTTTATAAAACCATTTGGTACTATTTTCATCACATTATTAAAACTCATTGCCGTTCCGTTAGTTCTTGTGTCTCTAGTTGCGGGTGTTACGAGTTTAAATGACACTGCATCACTTTCCAGAATGGGGGGCAAAACCGTTCTTATTTATCTTTTCACCACAATCTTTGCTATAACAATTGGCTTAGCAGCAGTTAACTTAATTAAACCTGGTAAGGCATTACCTGAGGCCACAAAAATTGAACTTCAGGAAACATATAAAGATAATATTGGTGAAAAAGAGGAGGGCGCTGCTAAAATAAAAGAGCGTAGACCGCTGGATTTTTTAGTAGAAATCGTTCCTGAAAATTTCTTCGCATCAGCTAGTGAGAATGCAAATATGCTTCAGGTAGTTTTTGTAGCAATTCTTTTAGGAATTGGAATCATAAAAGTAGGTGGTAAAGCTGGAGAAACATTAATTGGAGTATTTGATTCTTTTAATGATGTGATTATAAAAATTGTAGATTTGATAATGGAAGTTGCTCCATATGGAGTATTTGCATTAATGGCAGCGTTGATAGTAGACCTTGCAGGAGATGATTTAGGTAAAGCGTGGGGATTATTACAAGCATTAGGCTGGTACTGCCTAACCGTTTTATTAGCCTTAATTATTCATGTACTATTAGTTTACAGCACCATGTTTAAGATTTTTAGTAAAATGAAGTTGAGAGATTTTTTTAGAGCAATTCAACCCGCCATGCTCCTTGGATTCAGTACCAGTTCAAGTTCTGCTACTCTTCCAGTTACTATGGAAAGAGTAGAAAAAAACTTAGGAGTTGATGAGGAAGTAGCTAGTTTTGTACTCCCGATTGGCGCAACTATTAATATGGATGGAACAAGTTTATATCAAGCAGTTGCGGCAGTATTTATTGCACAAGCCTTAGGGATGGACTTAACCATTGCTCAGCAACTCACTATAGTTCTAACCGCTACACTTGCTTCTATTGGAGCAGCGGGTGTACCTGGAGCAGGAATTGTAATGTTAGTAGTGGTACTGCAGGCAATTGAAGTACCCGTAGCAGGAATTGCACTCATTCTAGGAGTAGATCGCATACTTGATATGTGTAGAACTACAGTAAACATAACTGGTGATGCCGCTGTATCATATACAGTTGCTTCCTTAGAGGGTAAACTACATGAGCCTGAACTTGAAGATTAGATTTCATATTAAATTAAAGTTTAATGTGCCTTTTTGGTACTAAATCAGTTTATTAAATAGTCGTTTTCATCTAAAAATGTCTATGGTTCAAGAGCTACTACCAAGCAATCGATTTATCGTCATTCTTCTGCTCGTAATACTAAGCAGTAGTTCTGTGTTTTCTCAATCAGTTCTATTACCAGCAGATATTGTGATAGTGACGGTAAATTCCTCAGAAGACTCTTTTGACTTCATACCCTTGGTGCAACTAAAAGCGGGTACTTCTATATGGTTTAGTAATGGAACTTGGGATTCTCAATCATTCAGCATAATTGGAGATGAAATTGAGGTTAAAATAATTCAATCAATTGATGCCGGGACAAATGTTCACGTGAATGAACGAGAAGACTCAAGAGTTCAAGTAAATGGAAAGCTCAGTTTTACTGGAAATGGAGATCGACTTATCGCTTATCAAAAGGATGAAGGAATTACCCGGGTTCTATTTGGGATAGGTTGGGGCAATAATGATATTTGGAACGAAGAAAGTGCGATAGGATCAAAAATTCCAGAAAGTATTTCAAAAGAAAACAACTCATTGCTTCAGCTTGGGTTACATCAGAATTACCAATATTATTTAAGAAATGGAGCAAGTGGAACACCATCGATGTTGTCAAAATTTGTAGCTGATGCATCCAAATGGAGAGGTCAGGATGATAAAGAGTTCCCGTTTTTTGGAACTGCATTTAGAATTTTAAAGCCGCCGGTTATTCTTTTTGATGAGAGTATCTCAACTATTCAAGAAGGAGAACCCATTTTATTAAATGCTGCAATTTATGAACACGATGGCTCTCGGTTAACTGTTGATGTAGCGTTTAATACCCAAAATAGTATAGCTGACACGAGTGATATGCAGGGTTTTACAAAATACACATTCAATTTCACCGGACTTATAGGGGATGCAATTTATGCAATTGAAATCCCAACCGAGAATAATGAAAACTATGAAGGAACAGAGAACGCTTTTTTTGAACTCCAAAACCTTTCTAAAGGGTCTCTTGGTGATTTCGTTACCCATGTTGCATTTATTCAAGACAACGATTTGCCAAGCATTGCAATATCAGAAATCTACTACACAGGAAATCCAATTACAGATTATATAGACATTCAGAATAATGAAAGTGTTAACGTAGATCTTTCTGGATGGCAGTTGATTAGTAGAAATTTGGTTCATGAGTTTGATTATGGTACCAGAATACCGGCTTTCCAAACACTAAGAATAACACACCCTAAATTTAGGTCTAATCAAATCGATGGAGAAAAACCCTGGCTAACTCGAAATTCAGGAACCTTGGAGTTAAAGAATCCAAAAGGTGTATTAGTATCTAATTTAAAATATCGGATTCAAGAAGAAAATCGGGACATTATAAGTAGAAATGAGATACGACCTACGGAACTTCGGAATTCATCCATTGCAGCGTCAAAAATTTCGTCCAATCGAACTATGGAGCTGAGCGAGTCACAAATACAAGAAATGACAGATAAAAATGGATGGTATGTAGTTCATAAAGATCTTTATTCTCAAGAAGTGATAGAAATGGAAAGCTTTGTGTGGAATGAAGAGGAGAATACCTTCGAGATTTTTGATGAGTTTAAAGATGTACAGTTGTATAACATCCCAAGAGTAAGTTATTTAACAAAGGAACAAATTTCTGACAACCAGCTTGCTAAAGACACTACTACTAGTAATGAATTTTTAGAAGAAGAATTTAGTTTTCAAATTTCCGCCACAGATATGGATGGAAATGGAATAATAAATCGCTCGGAAGGCTTTAATTTTTTAAATAATTACACGAATAATTCCATATTGGTTAAGGATTTACATAGTATTATTGCCCGCGAGGTTGGCCTAGGTAAAATATACCCGTATGTGTATCTATGGAAAAATGACGGACAAGGTTGGATGTCGGCATCTATTCTTAAAGAAAATGATTTAATACCAGCTAACAGCTCATTTTGGATAAAAGCGGATTCAATATTTAGTCCCGTTGATATTTCCTTATATGTTGCTCCAAATTACAACCGTGAGCTAGTTGAAGAAGAACAGAAATTAGCTGAATCAAGTTTGGGACTTTCTATTGGGACAGGAAAGTTAAAAAAGAATATAAGTATCGAACTTTTTGAAGAAGGAAGAGAAATTCCCAGAGATTTGATTACACCTGAACTCGAAAATGAGTTAAAAGTAATGGGAGATGAATTTCTATATTTCGGAGCAAAAAACGGGTTTAATTGGAATTCCAGAATTAGTCTAGAACGTATTGAAAACCAAAAAACAGTGTTACCTCTTAATTTTGAATCATCTGAAACTGGAACACTCACATTTGAGGTTTCAGAGTGGAGAAATATTCCATCAGATTGGAGTATTATTTTAGAAGATTTGGAACTTGATAAGAACTATGAACTCAACCAGAATTGGACATTTGAAATTGATTACTTATCAAAAAAATATGAAAAAGAAAATTCAAATATGGAGGAGCGTTCTCTTGTACGAGAAGTTGACGAGGAAGAATCACTCCGTTTTAATTTAGTGATTTTACCACCTGGCGTTGAAGAAACTGAACCCCTGATTCCTGAAGAAATAAGTTTGGGTCAAAATTATCCTAATCCTTTTAACCCAACTACAACTATAGCTTTTTATTTGCCAGAAGCTGTACCAGTAAAACTTTCGGTGTTTAATGTGGTAGGCCAACCCGTAGCGGTACTTACTGAGGGTACCTTATCTCAAGGCGATCATGAATTCGAATGGGATGCTTCGGGACTACCAAGTGGTATGTATATTTACCAACTTGAAGTAGGGAATAAGATTTTAACTCAAAAGATGACGTTAGTTAAATAGAATAAAACTTAAATTTAAAATAAGACTGTTTTTTAAAACATTATGCAATCAAAAAAAATTCAAGGTGTTGAGGTACCGGAAATCGGTCTCGGAACTTTTGGGCTAATCGGAAAAACTGGAGAAAAGATAATTAAAATGGCGTTAAATATGGGTTACCGTCATATTGATACTGCTCAGGATTATAAAAACGAGAGGGAAGTCGGAAATGCTATTAAGCAATCACATGTAAAAAGAGACGAGCTTTTCGTTACCACAAAGATCGATCGTATTAATCTTGAACCAGAAAAGTTTTTAAAAACTGCCGAACAATCATTACTAGATTTAGATATCCCGTATGTTGATTTACTTTTGATACACTGGCCAAATCCGGATGTTGAGATTGAGAAAACAATTGAAGCAATGTTGTCATTTCGCGATCAGGGGAAAGCGCTAAATATTGGAGTAAGTAATTTTCCAATCAAGCTTTTGAAAGAAGTAAACGAAGAACTTGCAGCTCCTATTTTTTGCAATCAAGTAGAATATCATCCACTACTTGGACAATTAGATTTGTTAGACTATGCAGCAGATCAGGATTTACTGGTTACCGCATACAGTCCTTTAGGGCAGGGCATGTTAATTGAACATCCGCTACTTATTGAAATAGGAAAGAAATACGGTAAGTCAGCATCTCAAGTTTCTTTACGTTGGTTGATTGAACAAGAGCAAGTAGTTGCTATTCCTAAGGCTTCAACCAAAGAACATTTAGAAAGTAATCTAGATATATATGATTTTGAATTAGAAGACGATGACTTCTATGCAATTGATGATTTGGATAAAAATACTAGGGTTATTAATCCAGATTTTGCTCCTGAATGGGATTAATCTATTTTATTAAAACTTCAGCTAAAGCAACTATTTCATTATTTTGGTTCACAAGCTGAAGTTTTCTATAGCCATTTTCGCCCATTTCTATAGTGGAAGTTATTTGATCACCTTCGAGGCTCTCATTCATATAAACAATATCAAAAGTTTTGATAGAAGATGATTCTTTGCTGGAGAGGTTTTCTAACATCCAATCGATATAAGTAGCATTATTTACATGAAGGTTCATATCTAAATCTGACCTTCGAACGTTATATATAATTTTATTCTTGGGATCTGTGATGGGAGAAATCCGATTTGCTTTCACTTTAAGCACATGTTCACGGTTTGATAACCGGGTATTTAAGATTTCTTTAGTCATTCGAATTGGGCGACGTGTTTTTAAATTCAACATCATCCAATAACTTAAACAACAACCTAGTTCTGTTCCGTATTCATCAAGAATCCTGTAATTTCTGAAGGCTCTGAGCGCGTCTCCAGCAGCAGGCCATGTTTCAATAGTGATTGTCTCACGCCATTTTGGGAAAGTATCGATTTTGATATCCATCCGGTGCAAAACCCAGGTTCTATCGTCTTCATGAAGGTCAGTAATATCAAAGTTTAATGCCTTGGCATTATTTCCAGCCACTTCCTGAAAAAAAGAGCAAATAGCTTTTAAGGTTGTATTACCATTTACGTCAACCTCATTAGCTCTTATTGTAAACTTCTCGGTATGAAAGGTGTTTGTCTCAGCCATTCATTTTTTTGATCGAATATAGAGGATCAAGAATCGGCATGAAACTGTAGTTACATATTTGTTAATTCAGTTATGAGTTATGGGTAAAAATTCAAAAATAAATACCAGATTAAATCAAATAGAGTCGATTGGTGGGATTATTGGAATGCGGGAGGCTATTTTATTACGAATTGTACGAAAAAACGATTACATCATTTTAAGGAAATAAAGAACCGTGAAATGAAACAATTATGTTCAAATAATCAGGGATTTTGAAGAATATGAAAGGATTGCTGACTACATCATCAACAACCCTTTGAACTGGGAATCAGATCGCTTCTTTAAATAGAATTAAGATTAAACTCTCGACATAACTCCAATACGACCAGCCCAAATTTTAATATCATCCAAAATTATATAGATAGATGGAAGTACAATGAGGGTAACTACGGTTGAGAACGTTAATCCACCAACAATAGCTCTTGCCATTGGGAAGTATGGAGGGCCATCACCTCCAATTTGTGTTGTTCCAATGCAAAGTGGAATTAAACCAAGAACGGTAGTTCCTGCTGTCATTAGAATTGGTCGCATTCTATCTTTACCACCTTGAATAACAGCTTCTCGTCTACTCATGCCTTCACTTCTTAAATGAAGAATATGATCAATTAAAACTATACCATTGTTGACAACAATGCCCATTAATATGAGGATGCCAATGATTGCCATTAGATCAAAAGTTGTACCAGTAATAAAAAAGAACCAGAAAATCCCAACCACACCATATAAAATACAAGTAAGAATACTAGTTGGATAGATAAGTGATTCGAACAAAGCAGCCATCACTAAATAAATCAAAAAGAAAGCTATAGCGAGGTTGAATAACATCACATTCATTGCTTCAGAATCATTATCAAAACTGCGACCATAACTCCATTGATAGCCAGCAGGGTACACTATTTGGTCCATCACTTCAGAAATAATGGGTCTAGCATCATCCATTGTAATACCGTCTAAGTTTACGCTAATTCCCAATGACGTTTTTCTATTCTCTCTGAAAATTCTTCCTGGCCCCTGTGATTGTTCGAAATTTGCCAGAGAAGCCAATTTCACCGTTTGATTTGGATTTACCGCGATAGGTAATTCCATTAAATCATTTACAGATTGACGGTCTGAATTCTGTAGAGCTAAAATGACATCAATTTCAGAATCAGTGCCTCTAATTCTTCTAAGTGTTTGTCCACGGACAGAACTTGAAACGGCCCGGGCAACATCAGTAGAGGTTAATCCAAAGTTTCTGGCGCGCTCATGATCGATAGTAAGCTGAACTTCGTCTCTTCCTATTTCCGCATCTGATTTAACATCTGCAAGTCCTTCGATTTGATTCATTCTCCATTCAACTTGTTCAGCTAAACCTTCTAAAATATCCATAGATTCACCTTGAACGTATACCCGAAGACGCTCTCCATTATCTCTACTTCTGAATTCAAAAGCAGGATCACCAATAGCCACTACAGGTAAATTTTCTTCTATCTCTTTTTTGATGAGTTCCACTGATTTAACCGCATCATCATCACCAACAAGAATAATAGTAGAATTTGCAAATTCAGCTTGGTAGTAGGTATAAACCGATTCTATTTCAAACTTTTCCTGATTTTGGTATAAATAGTCTTCAATTCTATCCACATCTTGTTTAATCCGGTCTAAAGTATAAGATCCATTTAGATTGTATCTAAGGCCTAATTCGCGTTGTTCTGTTCTTGGAAACATATCTACATTTACTGACGTAATTGGAATCACAACACTGAAAAAAAGAGCTAAAATTCCAAGAGTAGAAACCCATCTTCGATCGATAAACCAACCAAGAAACGCTGCATATTTTTCAGAGAAGGTGTCAATAATGGTTCTTTTTCTTTTCTCCGGAGCTTTAATTTTTGATGTAAGTAGAGGAATTACCGTTAGTGATATTAGAAGAGAAGCAATCAAAGAGATTATGATTGGCATCCCGATATAATACATATAGGGTTTGATAAAACTTTCGTTCACAATATTTGGGAGGAAAACTACAACCGAAGTTAAAGTACCTGCGGTTACAGCAATTCCAACTTCTCTTGCTCCAATTACTGCTGCTTTTGAAGCTTCAACACCTTTACGTTGATGTCTGTGAATATTTTCAGTAACAACCACAGCATTATCAACCAACATCCCCACAGCAAGCATTAAGCCCATCATAGAAAGAATATTTAATGAAATATCAAGGAAATAGAAAAAACCCAGTGTTACAATTAAAGAAAATGGAACTGCTGTCGCTACAATTAGTGTAGTGCCAAACTGACGAAGGAAGAAGAAGAGCATGAAGATTGATAATCCAGCACCTAGAATTCCAGAGCTAAACAATTCACGAAGTGAACTTAGAATCCCATCAGCTTGATTATTCATCTCATAAATAGTAATACCTTGCATTTCCGGAAGCTTATTAATTTCATCAATTTCTTTTAAAACCAAATCAACCATTGCAACCGTGTTGGCAGTTGACTCTTTAACTACATCTAATCCCACAGCAAATTTTTGATCCAAATGACGTGCTTCTGTTCTTTTGGGTTCTACATATTTAACTTCTGCGATATCTCGTAATCGAAGATTATTATCGCCGATGATAAGTTCTTTAATATCTTCAACTCCAGTTAACTCACCCATTGGACGAACGTTGTAACGAAGTCCATTATCAGTAATTTTTCCGGCGCTAGTTGAGAAATTAGCTCTGCTTAGAGTTGCAGTAAGTTGATTCAAATCTATATTATAACTAAGGATACGATCTGTAATAAGTTCGATTCTTATTTCCTTTTTCTGCACTCCATATAAGGTTACCTGACCAACACCTTCTATTCGTTCAATGCGTTGCTTTAAGTTTCGGTTTAGTAAATCATAGGCATCTTTTAAGTCCCGATTACTTGAAATTCTAAGCTGCAAAGTGTTACCGCCGCCATCCTGAAACTTGAAAATATTATAGTATTCAAAATCATCAGGAAGCTGACTTCTTACACTCTCAATTTTCTCCTTTATTTCAATAGCTTTTAAATTGATGTCGGCTCCTTGCTTGAACATCACCTGAATTCCACCATTATTCTCACCAGCATTAGAGTTCATTCTCTCTAAACCGCTAATAGTAGCAAGAGCTTCTTCCATGGGGCGAATTACTTGTTCTTCGATTTCTTCAGGGGAAGCATTTGGATAGGGAACTTGAACAAAAGCTCCCGGAAAACTGATATCCGGAAAGTATTCAAGAGGAACTAGTTTTGTAGCAATTAACCCAACAACAACAAGGCTAATAAAAACCATCATTGTTGTAACAGGGCGTTTAATGGAGAGTTCTGGCAAGCTCATTTCAGGCCTCAGTAGTTTCTGGTGCTACATCATACGTTTTATGATCCATAATGGAATACATAACCGGAATAACGACCAACGTAAGTAGGGTAGAGACCAATAATCCGCCAATAACAGTTATTCCCATCGGTGCTCTTAATTCAGCTCCATCACCAAAACCAATAGCGAGAGGAAGTAATCCAAGCGTGGTAGTTAAGGTCGTCATCAAAATTGGGCGAAGTCTGGATTTAGCTCCTTCTTTAATTGCTTCGATTTTGTCCATTCCACGTTCCCGCAGTTGGTTAATCAGGTCGATTAGAACAATCGCATTATTTACTACAATCCCGGCGAGTAAAATCAATCCAATAAATACGACTACACTTATTGTTGTACCTGTAACATAAAGAGCAAGCACGGCGCCGATCAAAGCCAGGGGAATAGTAAATAAAATAATGAAAGGGTGAAGAAGTGACTCGAACTGAGAAGCCATTACTAAATACACTAAGAATATGGCTAGAGACAGAGCAAAAAGTAATGATTGAAATGAATTTGACATCTCTTCATTTTGACCTGCAACTCGAGCGTAAACTCCAATAGGCGAAGTAGTATTATCAATAATAGTTTGAACGGCGGTGGCCGCATCTCCAAGATCACCATAGTTTAAATTTGCAGAAATTACTGCAACTCGTTGCTGAGATGATCTTCGAATTTCGCTTGGTCCGTTTGCAACCTTAATCTGGGCAATTGCACTTAAAGGAATAGGTCGCTCACTTCCAGGATTTATAATAAGCTGTTGAATTTCTTCAGCTGAAGCCCGGTCTTGTTGTCGCGCCCGAACCAGAACGTCAATTTTACGATCTCTCCAGGAGTATCTTGTAGCCACATCACCCCGAACATTACTTACAACGCTATTGGCTACTTCATGAACTTGAAGTCCTAGTGCAGCTGCTCGGTCTCTGTCAAAGAGAATTTGGATTTCAGGACTTCCTATTTCCATCGAGTTTTTAATATCCGCAAAACGATTATTCGCTTCCATTTTTCGGGTAATTTCATCACTTAGTATTTTAAGTTTTTCCAAATCAAAACCAGTTATTTCAACCTCAACAGGAGTAGAAAAACTAAAAAGGGAAGGACGAGAAAATTTATATTGAAGGCCCGGTACCTGAGATAGAGAACTTCGCATAGAAGCCATTGTTTTTTCTTCAGTATCAGCATTAGCTCCGGCGGCTAAAAGTACATTTAACTCTCCCCAATTTTCGCCACCTTCGTCAGGATTGGCATCAATTTTATTACCGGTACCTGCTACGGCAAAAGTAGAGCGAACTCCAGTTCTATTACGAGTAGCATTTTGTACTTTTCTTAAGGCTTGATCTGTCTCTTCAATAGGAGTTCCGGGAGGGAGTTTGAACTCAACGGCAAATTCTCCTTGAGATAGCTGAGGGATTAGCTCAATCCCAATTTTTGGTATTAAAGCTAGTGATCCACCGAATGTTCCAAAAGCAATTAACAGGACAACAAATCTATGATTAAGCGAGGCACTTAATAATGATTTATATACATTTTCAACACCATTGTAGGCTTTGTCAAAAAGATAAAGAGGAATAAAGAATAGTTTACTGAACACCCAAGCTATTCCAGCAATTATATATCGAATTCCTTTTGTAATAAGAGCTGGGATTGTATAAAAGAAGAATAAGCGTAATGCTCGAAGTATTTTTCCAAACTGTGTTCGTGGCTCTTTTAGGGTTAATGGAGCGTGTTCTTTTTTATTCGAGCTCAAAGAAGACATCATTGGAATAAGAGTTACAGCAACGGCTAAAGAAGCCAGTAAAGAAAAGGTAACTGTTAGTGCCTGATCACGAAATAGTTGTCCGGCAATTCCATCTACGAAAACAAGCGGAAAGAATACGGCCACCGTGGTTAGTGTAGAGGCCACTACAGCGGTACCAACTTCTCCAGCTCCATCTTGAGCTGCTTTTAGAACTCCTTTGCCCATTGCTTTATGTCGGGCAATATTTTCAAGTACAACAATGGAATTATCAACCAGCATACCGATACCAAGTGCAATACCACCAAGGCTCATAATATTTAGGGTGATATCATTCCCATACATCAAATTGAAAGTTGCGATAATAGAGACGGGAATTGAAATAGAGATAATAACAGTACTCCAAAAATCACGAAGGAAGAAAAAGAGAACCAGTACAGCTAAAATACCCCCAATAATCCCTGCATTTTTCACTTCATTTACCGCCGAAGAAATAAAAATAGATTGATCGTACACTTTTTCGAGTTTCATGCCCTCGGGTAAAGTTTCTTTAATTCTATCAATACGTTCTTCAACTACTTCTGCTACAGCAACCGTATTTCCGTCACCTTCTTTGTAGATGGCAACTTCAACAGCTTCCATTCCATCTAATCTGGTTATAGCTTCTCTTTCTTTATAAGCCTGAGTTATCTCAGCTACATCTTTTAGGTAGATGGTATTATTATTCGTGGTAGAGATGATGACATTACGTATTTGATTTAAATCTCTGAATTCATTGAGTGTTCTTACCAAATACTGTTGTGTGCCTTCTTCTAGCCTTCCCCCTGATAGATTTACGTTTTCAGCATTTAAAATTGAGGTAACGGCCTCAATTGGAATGTTGAGATAGGATAGCCGTTGTTGATCAATATTTACTTGAATTTCTTCTTCAAGACCACCACTTATTTTTACAGAGGCAACTCCATCAGAAGACTCCAGATTTTTCTTTAGAAGCTCTTCACCAATTATTCTGAGTTGCTTAAGGCGCGTAATTGCATCAGGGTTGTCTATATTTTCGTAAGATGCGTAATCTACTTTAGCCTCGGTTTCTGTTGAAGGGTTGGAGGTGTCAAAGTAGAGCGCGTATCGTATTACTGGATCTAAAGTTGGGTCGAAACGAAGTGTTACAGGCTTTTTCGCTTGAAGCGGGAGTTGGATAGCATCAAGTTTTGAGATTACATCTAGATTAGCGAAATCCATTTCTGTACCCCAGGCAAATTCAAGTACCACGTCGGATTGCCCTGTTCTGGAAATAGAACGTACTTTTTTTACTCCTTTCACAACACCAACCGCTTCTTCTATAGGTTTTGTGATAAGGTTTTCAATTTCGATGGGTGCAGCCCCTTCAAAGGTAGTTCGAACAGTAAGAGTGGGATAACTTAAATCGGGAAGAAGGTTAACATTCAATCTTCCTAAAGAAACTATTCCGAAGAGTAGAATAGCAACCGTGAACATACTTATGGTCACTTTTCTTTTAATGGAGAAGTCGATCAGTTTCATAATTGGTTCTCCTTTATATTAAAGTCGTATTACATTTACACGAGTACTATCTGTTAAACTACCCTGACCAGTAGTAACTACAATTTCACCCTCTTCTAAGCCATCTAAAACTTCAATATTTGTACCATTTACATATCCGGTTCTAATTATTTTCCGGAAGGCAAGTGAGTCTTTAATAACGAAAACTGACTGTGTTTCATCTTCTGATATTATTGCGGCTTTTGGAATCATTTTAGTATTCATTCGAGTATCATATACGATTTTAACTCTGCCAAACATCCCGGGTCTTAGCATATCTTCATTGTCGTCTAAATACACAGTTACTTTAAAAGTACCAGTTTGAGAATCGATGGTTGGGCTTATTCTTTCAATTTTACCAGAGAATAATTTACCAGGAATGGCGTCTGCTAACAATTCAGCTCGTAAACCCTTTTTCATTTTATAGCGCTCATGTTCAGGTATAAAAAGGTTAGCCTGTATTGGATCAAAATCAGTTACCATAAAAACTTGTTGATCAGTTCCAATCATATTTCCTACTTTGATGTATCTTTCAGAAATTACACCACTTATAGGGCTTTTTATTGAAGTATAATCATAGTTTAATTGAGCAAGTTCATAGGCTGATTTCTGTGACTCATATTCATAACGAGAGTTCTCATATACCTCGGCACTAATCAATTTTTTGTCAAAAAGTTCTTTGTTTCGCTGGTAGTCGTTATATAACCGATCCATTGTAGCTTTAGCTCGCTCACTTTCTATTCGGTATTGGTCGTCTTCAATCTTAGCTAATATTTGCCCTTCTTTTACGTAGTCGCCTTCTTCTACTTTTATATTTTGAACAATGCCTCTTACTTTAGATACAATGGTTGCTTCCTGAACGGCTTCAAGAGTGGCAGTATTCGAATAATAGGCAGAGATGTCACCACGACTTACATCATTAACTTCAACGGGAATTACTTGGGTTGAGTCGTTATCTTCTTGATTGTTGTTTTGATTATCTCCATTTCCACAGGCTTGAAGGGAGAAGATTGAAAAGGTGGTTGCAACTAAAAAATAACCGAGGCGTTTGGTTTTCATTCCGATATAATTGATTTGTTTTATATAACGGACTGCCGCTACGAACCAATAGTTACATTGTTTCGGAAATCATTTTTGATTTTCTAATTAGAAGTAACTTTTCGGAAAATGATATCACCGTAATAAGCTTCTGCACGACTTTTTGTATTGTCAGTATCTGTCATGATAGCAACACCATTGATTGACGGGGGTTCTTCGCCAAAAGTTTTTTTGTAGTCTTCGTAAATATTTTGGACTTCTATTTTCCATTCACCAGAAGTATTCTTTCCAGTTTCAACAGCGATCATATATACCCAATTTGTGTATGCATTTGGAGCTATCGTTCCTTCTTCTGCTTTATTGGCCCATATATAATTAATGGCTCTTAAAGGTATATCATAGCTCGTGAATGTTCTTATAGCTTCGTATTTAACACGATCAAGGAGAGTTAGATTTTTTTTGTCATAATTAAAGGTGATGTAAATCCGAGCGGCATAATCATCACCACTTTTAGATTTGTAATTTCCATTTTCGATGACTTCATCCACTTTCCAGCTCCATTCAATTATGGGATATTCTTTTGGGTTAATATCTACCTCATATACTAAGCCAGAGGCACTATTCATACTTTCAGCTTTTATCGCAACTTTATCGTTCATTTCTACAAGCCGATAGGTAGTATAATCTCTTTTAGGAAGTTTTAGCTTACTCCAACGTGGATTTTCAAAATCAATTTTATCTAGATTTTCAGGATTAAAATCGGTTACTGGAATCGTAATGCTTGGTTGCGCAAATAGGAAAGGATTCAAAAATATAGAAACAAATATAAGTACTAAAGGAGTTGCTAAATTCATAGTTAACGTACTATCTAATAATTAATCAACTCAAAAGACAGTACGATAGTTTCTTAACAATTATCATTGGCTATTAATTGAGTGCTGTTGCCGATTCAAGTATGTTCACTTCTTTAACTCGATACGTATTATTACGCAGATCGATCTTTTTGTTATCTAATCCTACCTGTAGAATTTTGGTATAATATTGATTTGCTAAATCTAGATTCATTGTTCCTTTTTCCACTGAATCCAATATTCCATCTGCATTTGTATCTATAAAAATATACTCTTCTGCTAGTGATTTATCTGAAATAAGAAATAGATTACTTGCATTCTCTTCATCTATCAAATACGTTTTAATAGTGTAAAGTAGATGATTTTCGATGTGTTCAAAGGTTCTTAGTGAAACTCTTTCCGCATAGTTTCCAAGCTCTTTTGCTTTATTAATGCCGAAATTGTAAATCATATTTGCTTCACTTAGTGATTGATCACCTTTAAGTATTAGATCTATACTTCCATCCTGATCTAAATCTCTTGCCAGAGTAAGCTGTTGCCCTTTGTTATCAACTTTGGCAAGGTAATTGGTACCTTCGCCGCTCTTTGTGTTCACACATACTATCTGATACTGATCTCCATTTTCTGTAAAAGTAAAAACACTTTTTTTAGCTAGATCTTTATTTGAAGCGCAGGAAGAAATAAAAAAAAGGAAACAGATAGAGTTGAGTAAATATACATTTCTCATAATTGCCCTGCTTTTATGTTGTTCACATATTATATAGCTAATGCCAGTGTCAATGTAAATTAGAATTACGTATTTATCATATGTTAGTAGCCCCGTAACTGATAGTACCAAAAGTTGATAAAAAATCTCTGTTTAGATTCGCTACCATTTCCTAGTTAGAGAATAGTTTTTAAGGGAAAAATTTTTTTTGAATCTTAGTTTCTATTTTACGATAAATTGAATAATTATAAGTACGGATATTGCACTAAATAAAATATAACTTAGTTAATAAAAATATTGATAATATATTATATAATAATATTTCAAAATTAATTGATGTGGATAACTTAAAGTTAGTACTTGATTTCTATTTCGATTTAAAATAGCCTAATAAAGGATATTAATAGCTATTTATATATTTATACTTTGAAATTATATTTAATAAAAATTGCTAATAATTACTATATAAGTATAATAATAAAAATGTTATCTAAAGATTATGAGAGTAGAAATTTTGGTAATGTGGATAAGTGTTTATAATTGTGGAAAAGAAACCAAGATTTAATTTGTGAGCATAGTTGTACGACTATATATTTGTTAGCACTTCTTTAGGAGAATCGATTCACTCTGCACATGACTAAACGGTATCTCATCTACGAAGACTAACACGAATTATTTAAGAAGTACAAACATGAAATTTACTCGCTTTTACACAAAGTCAGATTGGGAGACACCCTTCGACAATACCAAATTTGTATCCCGAACATCAGAAATTAAAAATCCAGATGGTTCACAGGTATTTCACATGGAAAATGTGGAAGTGCCTGAATCCTGGTCTCAGGTTGCAACCGATGTTATAGCGCAAAAGTATTTTAGGAAAGCAGGAGTGCCTGCCGCGCTCAAAAAAGTTTCCGAAAAGGGAGTTCCTGTTTGGCTTCAGCGTTCAATAGCGAATGAGACAGAACTTAAAAAGCTTTCAGAAGAACAACGCTTTTCACATGAAATTGATAGTCGCCAAGTATTTAGTAGATTAGCGGGTTGTTGGACATACTGGGGGTGGAAACACGATTATTTTGATAGCGAGCAAGATGCAAAAGTGTTTTATGATGAGTTATGTTTCATGTTGGCCAATCAAATGGCAGCTCCAAATAGTCCGCAGTGGTTTAACACTGGTTTAAATTGGGCTTATGGAATTAATGGTCCTGCCCAAGGGCATCATTATGTAGATGCAAAAACCGGAAAGCTAACGCGATCAAAAGATTCTTATACGCACCCACAACCGCATGCTTGTTTTATTCAAAGTGTTGATGATGACTTAGTGAACGAAGGCGGAATTATGGACTTATGGGTTCGTGAAGCTAGACTATTTAAATACGGATCAGGAACAGGAAGTAATTTTTCTTCTATTCGTGGAGCCGATGAGCCCTTGAGTGGTGGAGGGAAATCTTCAGGCTTAATGAGTTTCCTCAAAATTGGTGATAGAGCTGCCGGAGCAATTAAATCTGGTGGAACAACTCGTCGTGCTGCTAAAATGGTAACGCTGGATCTTGATCATCCAGATATCGAAGAGTACATAAATTGGAAAGTAAAAGAAGAGCAGAAAGTTGCTGCGTTGGTGGCAGGATCTAAAATCACCCAAAAGCATCTTAAAGAGATTATAAAACTTTGCCACACTCCGGTTGAAATTGAAGGAAGAACATTCAACGGTGCAATGAGTAGAAATCCACTTAAGAATAAGGAGCTGGGGAAAGTTATTCGTCAGGCTAAGCGCGATCAGGTTCCTCTTAATTATATTGAAAGGGTGATCCAACTTGCTGCGCAAGGTTACAAAGATCTGGAATTTGAAACGTATGACACCGACTGGAATTCAGAAGCATATGCTACCGTAGCAGGACAAAATTCAAATAATTCAGTTCGTATTCCTAATGCGTTTATGAAAGCTTTGAAAGACAATTCTGAGTGGAATCTATACTGGAGAGTTGAAAAGGAAAATGCGGAGAAAGAAGGGCGTGAGCCAAAACCTTGCAAAACAATGGAAGCTCATGAAATGTGGGATCAAATTGCATATGCAGCATGGGCTTCTGCTGATCCTGGAACTCAGTACCACGACACTATCAACGAATGGCATACCTGTCCAGAAGATGGAGAAATCAGAGCAAGTAATCCTTGTTCAGAATATATGTTTTTGGATAACACCGCTTGTAACTTAGCTTCATTAAACTTAATGAAGTACTTCACTGACGAAGATAAAACTACTTTTGATGTAGAATCACTTCGTTATGCTTCACGAATTTGGACAACCGTTCTGGAGATTTCTGTGTTGATGGCGCAATTCCCTTCCAAAGAAATTGCTGAATTGTCGTATGTATTCAGAACTCTTGGGTTAGGATATGCAAATATCGGTGCCGCATTAATGGTACAAGGTATTCCTTATGATAGTGCAGATGGTGTTGCAACTGCAGGCGCTTTAACAGCAATCATGCACATGAAAGCTTACGAAACCAGCGCTGAACTTGCAGGAGAATTAGGAACTTTTGAAGGATATGAGCGAAATAAAGAGCATATGCTTCGAGTA
The DNA here is from genome assembly GCA_040222455.1 of Balneolaceae bacterium. GTDB lineage: Bacteria > Bacteroidota > Rhodothermia > Balneolales > Balneolaceae > RHLJ01. The sequence goes on from JAVKDD010000011.1 coordinate 239,294, forward strand.
ATGCGGAATCACAAAAGAGCGGCTTATAATGCTGCTCCAGAAGAATATGAAGGTCTTACTGTAAAACCGTTAGGTATCGATGCAACTATTTGTCCTGATTACCTACTAAAAGCTGCACAGGAAACTTCGGACGCTGCAGTTACTCTTGGAGAAAAAAATGGATTCAGAAACGCTCAGGTAACGGTACTTGCTCCAACAGGAACAATTGGTTTGGTGATGGATTGCGATACTACAGGGGTTGAACCCGATTTTGCCTTAGTGAAATTTAAGAAATTAGCCGGTGGAGGATATTTCAAAATCATCAATCAAAGTGTGCCTGCTGCGCTAAAGAAACTAGGATATAGCAAGAGTGAAGCTGATGCTATTATCAATTACGCAAAAGGATATGGTACACTTGAAGGCTGTCCAAATATCAATCCTGAAACCCTAAAAGCAAAAGGATTCACGGACGAAAAAATTGAAGCAATTGAAGCTGCGTTACCAAGTAGTTTTGATATCAAATTTGCATTCAATCAATTTACTTTAGGGGAAGACTTTTGTAAAGAAGTTCTAGGAATAACTGAAGAGCAACTATCTGACTTCACATTTGATATGCTTCGCCACTTAGGATTTAGCAAAGACGAAGTTCAAGCAGCTAACGATTATGTTTGTGGAACAATGACGGTTGAAGGAGCTCCTCTACTTAAAGACGAGCATCTTGCTGTGTTTGATTGTGCAAACAAATGCGGTAGAACTGGTACCAGATATATCTCCGCAGAAGGTCATATTAGAATGATGGCAGCAGCGCAACCGTTTCTATCCGGTGCTATTTCAAAAACTATCAATCTGCCTAACGAGGCAACCGTTGAAGATATGAAAGATGCATACATGCTTTCTTGGGAAATGATGTTGAAAGCGAATGCGTTGTACCGTGATGGTTCTAAATTGAGTCAACCACTAAACAGCATGGCTGATATTCTTGAAGAACTTGATGAGGAAGAAGAGATTAATGATCCAGCTGTAGCAGTAGCTCAGGATAAAGTGGTAGAAATAGCAGAGCGTATTATTCATAAATATGTAGCTCGCCGACAACGACTTCCATTCCGACGTGAAGGTTATACTCAAAAAGTGAAAATAGGTGGGCAAAGTGTTTATCTAAGAACTGGTGAGTATGAAAACGGTCAACTGGGTGAAATTTTTATTGATATGCATCGTGAGGGAGCTGCTTTTAGAAGCTTGCTAAACTGTTTTGCGATTTCGATTTCACTTGGGCTACAACATGGTGTGCCACTCGAAGAATTTGTGGATGCCTTTGTATTCACTAAGTTTGAGCCAAGTGGTATGGTTGCAGGTAATCCTCACGTAAAAATGACTACCTCTGTAATTGATTACATCTTCCGTGAATTAGCTGTCGCTTATTTAGGTAGAGAAGATCTTGCTCATGTTCCCGCTGATCAAATCCAAACCAGAGATTTGAGACCTACAGAAGATGATGCTTTTACAACAACTACGGTTGAAGCAAAAGCACCGGTTGTAAAACCACAAATGCCTACCCCTGAAGCATTAGCTGTAGCTGTAGAGAAAACCATTACCAAAACAAAAGCATCAACCAGCGCTGATAACGAATATCAAAAGGCAAAACAATTGGGTTACACCGGAGACGCTTGCCCAGAATGTGGTAGTATGACGATGGTTAGAAATGGAACGTGTATGAAATGTATTACCTGCGGTTCAACCTCAGGGTGTAGTTAAGATTGTCTTTGCGAGGGGCTCAGCGAAAGCAAGTCCCGAAGTAATCTCAGTTGTGAAATTTGAGATTGCTTCGCTCTGCTCGCAAAATGATTCTTTCATGGAGAAACAGGATAAACCCCAATTAGTGGAAAGCTGGTTGGGGTTTTTTATCGTAACCATAATTCTTTTTTTTCGTTGTACTGCTGGTGGGTATCAAATCTAACTTAAGGGAACTATGTTTAAGAATTATCTAAAGGTTGCTTTTCGGAATATCCTGAATAAAAAATTCTATTCCTTTCTCAATATTCTTGGTCTTTCAATTGGGATCACATCTGCAGTACTTATTATCATTTATGTTCAAGACGAACTGAATTATGATACCTTTCAACCAAATGTTGAAAATAAATATGTAATTGGTCTTGAAGGAAAAATTGGGAGCCAAGAAATTAAAGGGATTTTTACACCACCAATTTTGGCAGGTACTATCATGGAAGAAATTCCTGGTATTGTGAGTACTACAAGAACCAATGGCGTTGGAGATATTGTTTTTAGATATAATGACAATGTATTCACTGAAAAAAGTGTTTTTTGGGCAGATTCAAACTTCTATGATTTTTTTGGATATAAACTCATTGAAGGTGATCCAGAAACTGTTTTAAAAGGTCCTAATAAAGCAGTGTTAACAGAGTCGATTGCTAAGAAGTATTTTGGGAATGAAAACCCAATTGGGAAAACAATTCTGGTTGGAAATGCACAAAGTTCCTATGAAGTGACAGGAATAAATAAGAACACTCCAACAAATTCCCACTTTAGGTTTGATATACTGCTTTCCTTTTCTAGTACACAATTCAGCATATCAACACAATGGTCTAATAATAGCATTAATACGTATGTAGAAATTCATCCTACAGCAAATCCCGAGCAAGTGGAAACCTCGTTTGATAAATTAGTTCTAAAGTATGCGAGCCCAGAACTTGAGCAATTTATGGGCGCTAGTATTGAGCAAATGAGGGAACAAGGAAATCAATACAAATATTTTCAAGTAGCGATAAAGGATTTACATCTTAACGCATCTGATTTACAAATGTCTTTCGAGCCACCTGGGGATATCACCTATGTCTACATTTTTTCCATTATTGGGGTTTTCCTAATCGTAATTGCTTGTGTTAATTTTATGAATTTATCTACAGCAAGCGCCGCAGGAAGAGCCAAAGAAGTTGGGCTTAGGAAAACAATGGGTGGCGAAAGAAGTGGTATGATTATCCAGTTTTTGGTTGAATCTGTAGCGTATGTAGTTATCGCGACATTATTTTCCTTCTTATTGATTTACATCACGTTACCATTCTTTAACAGCCTTTCTGGAAAAGAACTCACACTTTCAATAGTAACAGAACCTTGGTTTATTGGAACATTATTTAGCTTGGTTATCTTAATTGGTTTCGTTGCTGGAAGCTACCCCGCGCTATATTTAACAGCATTCAATCCTGTAGATGTTTTGAAAGGAAAAGTTAAGAGAGGTGCAAAAAGTGGAAAACTGAGACAGTCTCTGGTGGTAGGGCAGTTCTTTATTTCAATTGGATTGATTTCATGCACTATGTTAGTAAACGAGCAGCTTCAATATATGCAAAACAGAAATCTAGGGATAAGTAAGGAACAATCTATTGTACTTACTAATACCAGCAGACTAGATAATAATCAGAGAGCTTTTCAAGATGATCTTTTGCAAGACACTAGAGTAGTATCTGCTAGTTACAGCAATTTTACAATTCCGGGAACAAATAATATTACGATTTTCCAGCGACCTACTACAGATATCGATTATGTAATGGCCATGTATTATGCTGATTATAATCACCAAGAAGCTTTAGGTTTCGAAATGTCGGAGGGGCGCTTTTTTAGTAAAGATTTCCCAACAGACACGCTTGCAATGGTATTAAATGAAGCTGCAGTAAAGGAACTTGGTTTTCAAGAAGTCATTGGGGAAGAAGTTCTTTTCTCAGCTGATACTAGGTCTTATAAAGTTATAGGTGTGATGAAAGATTTTAACTTTCAGTCATTACGGGAAGAAATAATGCCTTTAGCCATTCTTTTAACAGAAACTGCGAATGAAATGATTGTACGTTTTAAGACGGAAAATCCTCAAGAATCGATTGCGATGATTGAATCAAAATGGGATGAATTTTCTGGTGGTGAACCCATCGATTACACTTTTCTTGATGAAGACTTCGATCGGTTATTTAGGCAGGAACAACGTCTTGGTAGTGTATTTACTGCTTTTACTATTATCGCGATAATCATTGCTTGTCTTGGATTGTTTGGTCTTTCGGCATATATGGCGGAGCAACGCACAAAAGAAATAGGAGTGCGTAAAGTACTTGGTGCATCCATAGGCTCTATTTTGGGATTACTCTCTAAAGAATTCATCAAATTAATATCTATAGCTTTTATTTTAGCTGTTCCCCTATCGTGGTATTTTATACAAAATTGGCTGCAAAACTTTGCCTACAGAGTAGAAATGAGTCCACTAATTTTTGTTTATACAGGAATAGTTACACTAGGAATAGTAGTTCTTACAATAAGCTGGCAATCGTTAAAAGCAGCAAATATGAATCCAGTTGATAGCATTCAAAATGAATAAAAAAATCTCAGCTAGTTAATCTAATTGGCATTATAATTCTTATTCCGTTACTTACTTTCTATTAGGTAAAAAAGAGAGTTAGGACTACGATCAGGTAATCAATTTTATATGCTAAGTAAAAAGGGAGGGTTACCTGAAAAATGAGGATTCCTTATAGGAAACTAGCAAGTTTTTTACCTGATGGGAATCACCTGGCCTATATCACTAAAATCACAGAGAAACATACTTTCAAGAGATACAGGGGGGGACATTCTTCTGATATCCTTTTGTATGATGTGAATAAAAACAGCGTATTAAATATCAATTATAACGAAGTAAATGATGGCAAGTCTGCATGGATTGGATATAGTTCTAAAAGAAGAATAGGCACAGCTTTTTAATGATACTTGGAGAATACATCGCAATTTTTTCTACGACCCATATATGTACGGTGTAGATTAGAATGAGCTTAAAAAGCGGTATTGAGGTCTATTGAAAGATCCTCGTACAAGATGGGATGACCCAAAAATGATAATGATAAGAATAGATTCACAAATGGAAAAAGTGATGGATGAAAACTTAAATAAAATGATACCAGCACCTCTATTAAAAATAATAAGTGCCAAATGAATGAAGAAAGGGGATTAATTGAAACCTTCGATTAGCAAAGAGCAAGTTGGGGTTTCTATTGAGATTCAAAATTATTGTTTTGAGGATGAAAAAAAGGTGTGTGATATTTTATGGAAAACGCTCCTCCGGAATTCACTGGGTTTTAAATTATTTAATAGTTTTGGTGTGCCATCACCAATTACATCGCGGATAATTGTTTGAAAACGTTCTTCACCTTTATCATAGGCCTCTTCATCTTCATATTTTGTAATTAGTATCACATCAAAATCTGCTAGAGAATCAGCTTCAGTTATCATTAATTCATAAGATTCAATGAAGCCTCGTTCAAGAGCTATTTCTCTAAATACTTTCCAATTATTTTCATAGTAGTAAATTAATTCTTCTCTGTTGTTGTCAACGGTTTTCACGAAATCATGAATAGTTACTTCCTGAGCAAATAAAGGAGTTAGAAGAAGAGTGAGTAGGAAAGGTAAAACTGGTTTCATAGATAGAATGTGTTGATTTAATTTGGTTGCATCAGGTTATTACGAAACATTGTAAAAAAAGAAACATGCTAAATTTTTCCTAGCAATGAATTATAGTTGCACCAATCCATCAAAACCCGCATACTCAGACATTAATTTTTTGGAGGATAATGGAAGAGCGCGACTTAAAAGGTTATTGGAAAAAAAATCTACGATATCTGGGTATTCTTCTCCTTGTTTGGTTTACCGTATCCTATGGATTTGGGATTTTATTGGCACCAACCCTCAATGAAATCCGATTCTCTGGGTTTAAATTAGGATTCTGGTTTGCTCAACAAGGCTCAATTTATGTGTTTGTAATCCTGATTTTTGTGTATGTATACCTTATGAACAAGCTCGATAAAGAATTTGGCGTTAGTGAGGAGGATGTATAATGGATGTTCAAACGTGGACTTATATTCTTGTTGGAATCACATTCTCTATTTATATCGGGATTGCAATTTGGTCGCGAGCAGGTACAACTAGCGAGTTCTATGTAGCGGAGGGAGCAGTAAATCCACTAACGAACGGAATGGCTACTGCCGCAGATTGGATGTCGGCTGCTAGCTTTTTATCCATGGCGGGACTCATTTCTTTTATGGGATATGATGGTGCCGTTTATTTGATGGGATGGACGGGAGGTTATGTGTTACTAGCACTTTTACTTGCACCATATTTGCGAAAGTTTGGCAAATTCACAGTCCCAGATTTTATTGGAGACCGCTACTACTCAGATATTGCACGTACAGTGGCAGTTATTTGTGCATTAATCGTTTCCTTCACTTATGTAGCCGGGCAAATGCGTGGAGTTGGTTTAGTATTTTCCAAGTTTCTAGAAGTCGATATTTTTTGGGGTGTGATTATTGGGATGGCAATTGTTTTCTTCTATGCCGTTTTGGGTGGGATGAAGGGAATTACCTATACACAGGTTGCCCAATACTGTGTTCTCATTTTCGCGTTTATGGTACCTGCATTTTTCATCTCGTTGCAACTTACTGGAAGTCCAATTCCACAAATAGGGTTTGGGTCGACATTAAATGATGGTTCAGGGATGTTTTTGCTTGATAAACTTGACGCTCTTCATACAGAATTAGGTTTTGCAGAATATACATCAGGCACTAAAAGTATGCAGGATGTGTTTTTTATAACAGTTGCATTGATGGTTGGTACAGCAGGTTTACCTCATGTTATCGTTCGTTTTTTTACAGTTCCTAAAGTCAAAGATGCCCGAATTTCGGTTGGCTATGCTTTGGTGTTTATTGCAATTCTTTATACAACCGCTCCAGCAATTGCAGTTTTCTCAAGAACCAACTTGATTGAAACCGTAAGTGAACAGCCGTACGAACAAATGCCCACGTGGTTTAACACTTGGGAAGAAACAGCTTTATTGAACTGGGTTGATAAAAATGAAGATGGGATTATTAATTATGCTCCGGGTTCAGCTATTGTTGGAGCACCAAATATTTCTTACGATGGACTTCTAGATATTAATCGAGGTGCAAATAATCAGGTATTGTTGTTAAATGAACCTACTGCTAACAAAAACGAATTATATGTAGACCGGGATATAATGGTACTCGCAAACCCCGAAATAGCTGGACTCCCAAACTGGGTTGCAGCGTTAGTTGCAGCAGGGGGACTTGCGGCCGCTCTATCTACAGCAGCCGGACTCCTTTTAGTGATATCGACTTCAGTTTCCCATGATTTAATTAAGAAACAAATTAATCCCTCAATCTCTGATAAAGCGGAACTTTTGTATGCACGTATTGCCGCAGGAGTTGCCGTTGTTGTTGCTGGGTATTTTGGAATTAATCCACCGGGATTTGTGGCACAAGTAGTAGCAATTGCATTTGGATTGGCAGCAGCTTCATTTTTTCCTGCGATTATTTTGGGGATTTTCTATAAAAAGATGAATAGAGAAGGGGCTGTTGCCGGAATGATTGCGGGTTTATTATTTACTTTAGCATACATCATCTTTTTTAAGATTTTATTTCCAGAATTAAATTCACCCGACAACTGGTGGTTCGGTATTTCTCCTGAGGGAATAGGTACATTAGGAATGATTGTTAATCTCCTCGTTTCTTTAGCCATTGGAATGATTTATCCTGAACCTCCGGAAGAAGTTCAGGAAATGGTGGAAAGCATTCGGTATCCGAAATAGTTGAAATTATTCTAATATTCTTTCTTCAAAAACTATTTCATATCCAAGAGGTGGAGGAATAATTCTTATCCAACTTTCATATCCTTTTGCTATTAAGTTACATCCTTGACTTCTGTCATCTTCATCTTTCCACCAAGTGTAAACGATTTGTTTATTAGTATTATCAATTGAAATTTCTTTATCAAAACCATTTAAACATCCATCACCTTGTATTCCTTTCCCAATGATAGTAGCTCTAGAAAAATTGAATTCTTCCATTGTACAACTCCTATTCTCGTAAGTAGAAAAAAGCCTTCTTGCACTCAACGAAACTCGGATACCTGGATTTAAAGGTACATTAAATGTTACTTTTCCATTAATTGGGTTTACATCAAATACTACAGAATGATGAATTTTTCTATCTACTGTGTAAGGCGGTTCATTCTTAAATATATAAATGCTGTCATTTACTATATAGAAGGGATTCCCAATAGTAATTTCTTCGTTACCCAAAGAAAATGTGAATGAACGACCACTAAGGTTAATGATTATATCGGTAGCACCAATTTTATCATCTCCGTCTGTATCTAATGGCAGATACGAAAGTTGAAAACTATTATCTTCTTCTGAGGCTAGGAAACTTTCATACTCACCTTGTGGAGCATATTTTCGTCTTAAATGTTCATAATCTTTATTATCTGCAATCACCATATTAAACCCAATTCCGGAATATCTTAAACACGGTGGAATTTGCATCTCAGTTAACTTAATAAACGTTACACTTTTGCTTCCTCTTACATTTAGAAAAACTTCTTTATCACATCCTTGAAAAATGAAAATTAACAAAATTAAAATTATGGAGATCAGCCTTGAGGATATCATAAAATGTAATATAAGTGTAAAATTTAGAAATAACTTGAAGTAACATTCTCTTGTATTACTCGTCTTCCTCAATAAGTATTTACAAAACGTACACTACTTTTTTTTCTACATTCAATAATCAAACCTAATAAACTAACTCTATTTTTATGAAATCTATTCTTTCTTTATGTCTGATGCTTATGGTGGGGAGCATAGCAACAGCGCAAGTGACTAATCCACAATGGATTCGTTATCAATCAATATCGCCAGATGGCAGTCAAATCGTTTTTACGTATATGGGAGACTTATACAAAGTCCCGACAGCTGGAGGTGCAGCTACTCAGCTCACTTTTCATGAAGCCCACGATTATGAGGCTATATGGAGTAAAGATGGAAAAACAATAGCCTTCGCATCCGATCGATATGGGAACTTTGATATTTATACATTGAGCATAAATGGTGGTGCTGCAAAACGAATTACTTTCCATTCAAACGACGAGACACCTTATTCTTTTACCAATGATGGTAAGAATGTAATTTTCGGAGCTCTGAGAATGGATATAGCAGAGCATAGAAGCTTTCCAACTGGGTCGCAGACTGAGTTATATACCGTTCCTGTTACAGGCGGTAGAGTGGACCAATTATTTACTTTTCCTGCAGAATATATAAAGGTAAGTAAGAATGGAAAACAAATGGTGTATCATGATAAACCAGGTGGAGAAAACGAATGGAGAAAACATCATACTTCTGCGGTTACACGCGACCTTTGGAAATACGATGTAGATTCTGATACTCACACAATGATTACCTCGTTCAATGGGGAAGATCGCCAACCTGTTTATAGTCCGGATGAAAGTTCACTCTATTATTTAAGTGAAGTAAGTGGAAATTTTAATATTCATAAGATTTCGATTGCAAATCCGGGTTCGAACGAACAGTTAACAGATTTTAAAACGCATCCAGTTCGTTTTCTAAGTATTGGAAATGGTACTCTGGCTTTCGGCTATGATGGAGAGTTATATACTATGAGAGAGGGAGAATCTCCAAAAAAAGTAAACGTGAGAATTACTACTGCTGAAAAAAGTAACTCTGATCGTTTCATCACAATTAATGGTGGTGTTGATGAAATGGCAATATCACCCAATGGAAAAGAGATTGCGTTTACAGCACGGGGAGAAGTTTTCGTAACTAACATAGATGGTTCTCTAACTAAAAGAATTACTAATACTCCAGAGCAGGAACGTTTTGTTACGTTTGCTCCAGATGGCAAAGGTGTAGTTTATGCAAGCGAAAGAGAGGGTAAATGGAGTATATTTAAAACTGAAAAAACTCGAGATGAAGAGCCGTTTGTATTTGCATCTACATTATTGAGTGAGAGTGTTTTGATCTCAGACGATATAGATAATTATATGCCCGAATTTTCGCCTGACGGGAAAAAACTAGCGTATATCGCAGGTAGAAGAACTCTTAGAATCAAAGACATGGACTCTGGTGATACCGTAGATTTGCTAACTCCGGAAGATCTATTTCACATGCGAGATGGAGATAAATATTTTAAATGGAGTCCCGATAGTAAGTGGTTATTGGTTGATTGGAGCAAGTCGTTAAATGATAGCGAAGTATTATTAATGTCAGCCGATGGAAAAGAGCGTATCAATCTCACAGAATCTGGTTATTACGATTATAGCCCAAAATGGGTAAATGATGGAAAGCAAATGCTATGGTTTAGTAATCGTAATGGACTAAAAAGCTATGCAACGAGTGGTCGATTTCAGTCAGATGTGTATTCCATGTTTTTTACTCAAGACGCATGGGATAAGTATAACATGAGTGAAGATGATTATAAGCTTATGAAAGAAATCGAAAAGGCGAATAAGTCTGAAGATAATGATGAAAAAGCAGATGACAAGAAAGAAGAGAAAGCTGAAGAAAAAACTGAAGCTTTAACTTTCGATTGGGATGGGATGAAAGATCGTAAAGACCGATTAACCATCCACTCTAGTTATTTGTCGGATGCTATTCTTTCAAAAGATGGCGAGAAATTGTACTACATGGCTCAATTCGAAGATCGATATAATCTTTGGGAAACTGAGCTTAGAACAGGGGATACCAAAATGACAATTAAGCTAAATACTGGTGGTGGAAGCTTAACTTGGGATAAAGATATGGAAAACTTATATCTACTCAGTGGAGGTAGAATCTCAAAAGTTGACCTTAGTGGAGGTAGCACAAAAGGAATTAGTATTTCAGGTGAAATGGAATACGATGAACGTGCCGAACGAGAAGCAATTTTCGAACATGTGTACATTCGCACTAAAAATATCTTTTATGAACCTACATTTCATGGTATTGATTGGGAATTAATGCGTAATGAGTACAAGAAATATTTACCGCACGTAGGAAATAACTACGAATTTTCGGAAGTACTATCTGAAATGCTTGGTGAATTGAATGTGTCTCACTCAGGTTCTCGATATGGTAATAATATTGAAAATGGTGATGCAACCGCCTCATTGGGAATCTTCTTTGATTATGATCATTCTGGAAATGGAATTAAAATTACCGAAGTGATTAAAGGTGGGCCTCTCGACAAAGCTGCTTTTGATGTAGAAGCTGGTATGATTATCCAAAAAATTGACGGAGAAACTATTTCACCTGATAAAGACATAGCAAGCTACCTGAATAGAAAATCAGATAAATTCACCTTGCTAGAACTTACAAATTCAGACGGTAAAAATAGTCAGACCATTACCGTAAAACCTATTTCGTTAGGTGCAGAACGAGGATTACTATATGATCGATTTGTTCGAATGAACGAAGAGGAAGTGGCAGAGAAAAGTAACGGTGAGCTTGGATACGTTCATATTCCGGGAATGGGAGACGGACCTTATCGAAGTATTTACGAAGATATGATGGGTAAATATTTTGATGCTAAAGCTGTAATCGTTGATACCCGAAATAACGGTGGTGGTGATTTGGTTGCAGACCTTGCAATGTTCTTCACAGGTAAGAGATTTATTACTTACGAAACAGAAGCTAAAGTTGTAGGTGGTGAACCTACTTCGAGATGGACAAAACCAACACTAACCATGTTCAACGAAAGTAACTACTCAGATGGACATTGTTACGCTGAAGCTTATGATGAACTTGAAATAGGAACAACCTTAGGAATGCCTGTTCCAGGTACATGTAGCTTTGCAGGATGGGAGCGATTACCAAATGGAATGGTTTGGGGAGTTGTTCCTGTAAGTTCTAAAAATATGGCTGGTGAATGGCAAGAAAACAATCAAACAGAACCAGATATTAAAGTGAAAAATATGCCGGGTATTGTTGATGAAGGTCGAGACCAACAGCTGGAACGCGCCATTGAAGAGTTACTTAAAGAAGTAGAATAATTAGAACTTCGATTAAATAAAAAGCCCTGCACATAGTTAATGTGCAGGGCTTTATTTATGAACCATAAGTTTTACTTAATCAGTGTCATTCTTCGGGTTAAAGTTTGTCCAACCTGACTAATTCGATAGATGTAAATACCTGATGTCAAATTAGAAGCATCAAAACTTAGATCATAATTTCCGGTAGCCTGAACTTCATTTACAAGAACTGCTACTTTCTGTCCTAATAAATCAAAGACCTCTAGTTTTACATTCCCCGGTTTAGAAATGCTGTATGAGATATTTGTGGAAGGATTAAATGGATTGGGATAGTTTTGAGAAAGTGAAAATTTAACGGGACTCAAATAGTCTTCTTCATTTGAAACACTTACCGAATTAGTAGATCCAGGAGTTCCAAAACCAGCAGAAGCAGCCCAGCTTGAAGCTAAGCTATTATCAAGTTCAGGGTCTTTTAATTCTAAGGTAGAACCATCACCGTCTGGTTCTGTAGGCCAAGGCGAAGCATCATCATACTCTACCTGATCAACTAAAACTTCAGAACTATCATATAAGCGTACCAACTCTCCACCGTTACTAAAATTGAAATCAATGGTTCCAATTCTATTTTGAACATTCGGGAAAACGGCGTCAAAATTTTCTATAGTATTCACTGCTACAATATAAGCTCCAGCAGTTAAGGTAGTATTTGCAGGAAAGGCAAACACATTGTCATCATTGCTATCTTTAATAATCCAGCCTGAAATATCTACGGTAGATGATCCATGGTTAAATATCTCGATCCAGTCATTGGAATCCATATCACTCGGAGAATTGTAATTTATCTCGTTAATCACGATGGATTGACTGAAACCAATCCCAAGACTTATAAATGAAAGAAAAATGGTAAGAAAATATCTTTTAAACATACTGAACTGAGGACGATGAAATTTTAAAGGTAATACTGGGTTAACAATTCCATAATATAAAAAAGAAATACAGAACCCTTTCTTAAATCTTTTTCATAAAAAAAAGCCTGAACGATGAGATTCAGGCTTTCAGTTCGGTTTAGAAAAAGTCTTAGCCTTCTTTTTTTAGATTTGATACATCATTAACCATAGCTTTTCCTTTTGCTAAAGCTTCTAGCTTTGAGTAAGCATCCCATAATGTCATTGCTTCTTCTAAGGTAGTGTCAAATACATCATTAATTACAGGATAGAAATAAGGGAGTCCCCAAACTTGTCGAGCTAACTCGGCTTTCATTCTTCCTTCCGCCATCCATTTTACTTCTTCGAAATAGCCTTTAGGTACAAAGAGCGAGTCATTTTTAAATTCAGGTTCGGTAACTTCGTTGCTTATTACCATTCCATTTTCTTCTAAAGAAGCTTTAAATCCGTTTACTTCTTCATCCGACCATGTGAAATCAGTTCTAAATTTTTCGAAGTCATCTTTCCATTTATCTCTAAAATCGGTTCCATTTTCGTCCAAATAATTCCGGATAAAATCAAAGGAAACACGCTTTCTTAGAGAGAAATTAATCATATATCCAGATCTAGAGGTATCTGGTTGGATTATATAATCTGGGACAATTCCGCCACCACCATATACAGTTCGACCAGCGTCTGTTTTATATTTAAGTGAATCAGGTACATGATCGACAAATTCAATGGCATCGTTCATTGCATTGTCACGACGGTAAATTTCATACGCATATTCTTCACCGCCACCTTCCGTAAATGCTTTTTGAATCACTCTTCCGGATGGAGTTGAATACCGTGATATGGTTACCCGAACCATGCTTTTATCAACTAATTCGTATTGTTGTTGAACCAATCCTTTGCCAAAAGTGCGTCGACCAACAATTAATGCTCGGTCATGATCCTGTAAAGCACCTGAAACTATCTCACTGGCAGAAGCCGCTCCTTCATCTACTAAAACAATAACCGGTTTCTCCTTAAAAACACCATCTTTTCTGGAAAAATATTCATTGTTGAAGCGGGTATGTCTACTTTTTGTAGCAACAAGTTCGGTTCCTTTCGGGAAAAACTCTTCAGCAATAGCGACTGCCTGACCGAGATATCCACCTGGATTTCCTCTTAAGTCAAGTACTAGCCGATCCATTCCTTTTTGTTTAAGATCATCCATTGCTTGCATAAATTCATCATGGGTAGTAGCTGCAAATCGATTTATTTTTATATATCCTGTTTGATCGTCGAGCATGTAGGAAGTGTCTACTGTGTAAAGAGGAATATCATCACGTGTAATGGTGAAATAAATGATGTTTTGTACGCCGGGGCGAATAATTCCCACTTTCACTTTAGTTCCTTTTTCACCACGAAGATGAGCTTGAACTTGCTCGTTAGTGAATCCTACAGCCGAAGTATCATCAATTTGTATAATTCGATCACCCGATTGAATACCAAGTTGATCGCTCGGGCCACCTGCAATTGGAGTAACAACGGTTATGGTGTCATCAATTACGTTAAACTGAACACCAATACCTTGAAATTTCCCGGCAAAATTTTCCTGATCTACTTCACTGTCCTCGGCTTCAATAAAAACTGAATGGGGATCAAGAGTAGAGAAAAGTCCTCGAATAGCTCGTTCTGTAAGCTTACTCATATCTTGTTCTGGACTGTTATTCGTAACATATAAATAGGCAGCTTCAAAGTTAGTATAAGAGTCACGAAGCGAAGTTATTTTAACACCTGGAAATGTTGTATCAATAGGAGTATCAGAAATTTTAAGGGTAGAATCTTGAATTCCAGTCACTAAATATCTAATGCTGGTTTTATACATGATATCAAGGTCGGCATATTCATAATAGTTTTGAAGAATGCTTCTTTGTGCCTGCACATATTTAGTAAGGTTGGTGGTATCATCATTTTTTGGTTTGATGATTTCATCGATCCCTGCAAAATTTAATGTAGCAAGGAGCAACACAACAAAAAGGTTAGGAATAATAAATCGCTTCAACGTCATAAATCTCATATTTCTTATATTCTATAGTAATAACCAAATCTGTAGGAATTAGTTTCACCCGTAACGAGTGTAATAAATAAATACGTATCTACCAATGTTAAAGGATGTAATGGCTCAAATCTTTATCCTTCACTAATCCTGCTAATTGCTTTTCTACATAATTTGGGTCGATGGTAATCTCACCAGAGTTTATATCATCGGGAACAGCAAAAAGTAATTCATCAAACAAGGAAGACATAATGGTATGTAATCGACGGGCTCCAATATTTTCGACCTGAGAATTTACAAGCGCCGCTATTCTTGCAAGTTCACGAACTGCTTCTTCTGTAAAAGTTATTTTAACGCCCTCGGTTTCTAACATCGCCTGATATTGTTTAGTAAGTGCATTTTTTGGTTTACTAAGAATATCAAAGAAATCGTCTTCGGTAAGAGAATTCAACTCAACGCGAATTGGGAATCGTCCTTGGAGTTCAGGAATTAAATCAGATGGTTTAGAAACATGAAACGCTCCTGACCCTATAAATAAAATATGATCGGTTTTTACAATACCATGTTTCGTACTAACGGTACTTCCTTCCACAATAGGGAGGAGATCGCGTTGCACACCTTGCCTACTTACATCCGGACCACTTTTACCGGCTCCGGTTGAAGGTTCTGCTATTTTATCGATTTCATCAATAAATACAATTCCTTGCTTTTGAACTCTTTCCAGTGCTTCCTGTACGGCCGACTCATGATCAATCAGTTTCTCTGCTTCTTCTTCAACTAGAAGTTCACGGGCTTCTTTAACGGGTAATTTTCTTTTCGATTTTTTTCCTTTATTACCCAAATTTCCAAGCATATCCTGCAGATTTACGCCCATTTCTTCCATTCCACCAGGGCCAAATACCTGCATCATTCCGCCACCTTTGGTGCTTTTAACCTCTATTTCAATTTCTCGATCATCCAGATCACCATTTTTTAATTTTTCTCTAAAACGGTCTCTGGTTCGTTCGTTTAATTCAACATCATTCGGATCTTGAGGTTTGCTGTTGGAATCATTTGAAAAACCAACGCCGGTTTTCTTAACAGGAGGAATGAGTATATCTAAAATCCGTTCTTCAGCAAGATCTGCAGCTTTTTCTTTAACTCGTTCCTGCATTTCATCCTTCACCATATTTAAAGCAAGATCAGTTAAATCACGAATCATTGATTCAACATCGCGCCCAACATAACCAACTTCAGTAAATTTAGATGCCTCAACTTTAACAAAAGGTGCCATTGCAAGTTTAGCTAAACGGCGGGCAATTTCAGTTTTACCAACACCTGTTGGTCCAATGAGCAGTATATTATTGGGTACAATCTCTTCCCGAATTTCTTCGTCAGAGTTCATTCTTCGCCAACGATTTCTTAGCGCAATTGCTACCGAACGCTTAGCTCCTTTCTGCCCAACAATATATTTATCAAGTTCTCTAACAACTTGCTGTGGGGTTAAACTCTTTAATTCTGTCATAATTTAATCTTCAATTTGTAAAAGGGTACGATTGTGATTCGTATAAATGTCGATATCGGCAGCAATACGAAGGGCTTCGTCTACTATTTCTTTGGCTTTCATTTTTGGTGAATGTTTAACCATAGCTCTTGCTGCAGCTAAAGCATAGCTTCCACCGCTTCCAATGGTAACAATATTGTCATCTGGTTCAATCACATCTCCCTGACCAGAAATAACAAGAGCATGCTCTTGATCCATTACAACAAGAAGGGCTTCTAATTTTTGTAAATATTTATCTTTACGCCATTCCTTTGCTAACTCAACAGCGGCACGTTGCATATTGCCATTGTATTCGTCCAATTTTCCTTCGTAGCGCTCGAACAGAGTGAAGGCGTCTGCTGTAGATCCTGCAAAACCTGCGAGAATTTTTCCCTCATTCAATTTTCTAACTTTCTTAACGGTAGACTTCATAACTGTGGTCTTCATGGTCGCCTGACCATCGCTACCGATGGCGGCTTCACCGTTATGAATAATTCCCACCACCGTAGTGGCGTGTAGGTTAAATAAACTCATGTTAATCTTTTTGATTAATAGTTAGCTCAGGTTTTGCAATAACCGAGCCACTGTTTAATTGCGAGAGTTTTGATGTCTGCGATTCGGATTTCCATTCGAATTGGCAGTAGAGCCTGACGATCTGTTATTTCTGTTCTGTGGGCGCTCTTTCTTAGAATACTCAAGATCGCTTCTATTAGGCTTTCCACTATCAGTCTCTTCCAGTTCCTGACGATTTAACAAATCCTCAATAGATTCCCCACGAATAATAACATCGGTAATATCGATATCAGAACCAGCAAGGGTAACGTGGAATTCGTTTAATGAAATGGTTTCATCTCCGATAACAGAAACTTTTACATGGTATTTACTTAGCCATTTCCAGCGAGTGCTGAATAATCCTTTGGTTAAAAACGATTTCAAATACGGATTCACATATAAATCAATAGCGCGATAATTAGTACTGTGCTTGAATTTACTAATCCAGCTTTCTATATCGGTTACAATGGTATCTTCGCTAACTACATTTCCAGATCCACCACACATTGGGCATACTTTTGAAACGGAGTTAACCACGCTGGGTCTAATTCTTTGTCGTGTGATTTGAACTAAGCCAAAATCACTCATTCCGATAATATTGGTTTTAGCCTGATCTTTTCGGAATTCTTTCTTTAGCTCATCATAGATTTTCTTACGGTTTTTCTCATCTTTTAAATCGATGAAATCTACTACGATGATACCACCAATATCTCGAAGGCGAAGTTGCTTTGCTATTTCTCTTGCAGCTTCAAGATTAGTTTTTAGTGAATTGTCTTCCTGACGTTCTTTGGCCGCATACGGACCAGAATTCACGTCTACTACATACATAGCTTCGGTTTGTTCAAAAATCAGATATCCACCCATTTTCATACGTACCCTAGGGCTGAAGATGGAATTCACATCTTCAGAAATCTTCATATGATCGAAAATGTGCTCTTTTCGTTTATAAAGCTCAACATTTGGAACCATTTGAGGAGCAATCTGGGCTACATATGATTTAATTTGTCGAAACATTTTCGGGTCATCAATCAATACACGATCGTAATTTTTAGCAAAGAGATCGCGAATTAGACTCTCCGTCATATCCAAGTCTTTATAAAGAAGAGAAGGGGGTTTTGCCTTATCTAAGTTATCTACAATTTTTTCCCATTTCTTTAGAACGTTACGTAAATCGTCTTCAATAGCCTGGTCGTCATGTCCTTGAGCTACAGTTCTAACAATCACCCCAAAACCATCGGGAACCATACCATTAAGTAGGTTTTTTAGTCGACGACGTTCTTTATAATTACTGATTTTCTTCGATACAGCGATGTAATCGCCCATAGGGATTAACACCAAAAAACGTCCGGCAATTGTTATATCAGTTGAAACTCTGGGTCCCTTTGAACCAATGGGTTCTTTTACAATTTGAACGAGAAGTTTCTGTCCGGTTTTCAACACCTTGCCGGCAAGCATCTGCTTTTGGGAGTTGGAAAGATTTTCCTTGTTTTGAATGTCTTTTCGTGCGTTAGATGGAATTGCATTCGGACCATTTAACTTAGCCACATATTCGTCTAAGTGATCTCCAGCATCAGAAAAGTGAAGGAAGGCATCTTTAGGGGTGCCCATATCGATGAAAGCGGCTCTGATACCACTCATCACTTTGTGTACACGTGCTACATAAATATTACCAACTGTACGCTGGTTCTCTTCTGATTCTATAAATAATTGTGCGAGTTCTCCATTTTCCAGGAGGGCAATCCGCGACTGATTTCCAGTCGAATGGATGATAATTTGGTTCTTCATTAAATTTCTCTTTTTTCCGGCGTCCGCTATCCATGTAAGCCATCCATCGTCTGAATTTTTTAGTAGTGCCCGACAGAATTTCGTCTGAGCTCAGTGAAGTTGGGTAACATGGCGAAACATTCGCCTCGGCAAAAATGCCTGTTGAATTTGTTTGATTAGTGTGCGATTCCTTTGTGATGGAATCAGAAAAAAGTATCTGGCTGGTTAGTGATTTTATAATAGACCAGAGACATAGTAAATCGATGTAGAAATCCTCAAAACGTGTTCTTAGGGTCGCTTCTACGGTGTTTTTGTAATATATAATCTGTGCGTTGTGCAAGTATAAAAGTTCTTTTAAAAGCTCTTGTGGTCGATTTTTGCCACGGCTTAATATAACTGGAAGGGAGCACTAAAGTAAATGCTATTTACAACTTGTTATTAGTTTGATTTGTTAGTCTTAAGGCATTCATGAGTGAAGCGAATTGATTTCAAGTTTGATGTAAAGATTAGGAGATTACTTGGCTCTGTTCGGAAAGTTAGCTCGGGAAATCACGAAGGAATGAATCCCTTCGTTTGTGAAATAGATAGAAATTAATCAGGAAAACAAGAGATGGTTTTTAATACTTCTCCAGAAAAAAAACGGTAGTGAAGGAACGCTTGCGCTAGAATGGGGGATTGCATCGCATAGCTCGCAATAACAATTAAAAACTCAATCCTCAACTCTTGTCAATTTTGCACCAACAGGGTTCAGCTTGTTTTCCAATGATTCATAACCACGATCAAGGTGGTAAATACGGAGAACTTCGGTTGATTTTTCAGCAACCATTCCTGCGAGAACTAAACTTACGCTGGCTCTAAGATCGGTACTCATTACGGTAGCGCCTGCTAATGGAGTTTTTCCTTTTATGTGAACCGTATTTTTCTCGTTATACATATCAGCGCCTAAACGAACGAGTTCTGGTACATAACTAAATCTGTCAAAATAAACGGTATCGGTAACACTTGATTCGCCATCTGCCTGGGTAAGCATGGTTGCCCATTGTGCTTGTAAGTCGGTAGGGAAGCCGGGATAAATATCTGTAGTAATAGAAACTGGTTTTAACGTTTCCGGCGCTTTTACTTTTATTACCGTTCCATCAATTTCTACTGATGTTCCAGTTTTACGGAGAAGTTGAGGGAAATCTCCCAATTGCTCAGGATTACAACCCGTTAAAGTAAGATCAGATCCTGGAATCATCGCGCCTGCAATCATGTAGGTTCCTAATTCAATGCGATCGGGATCATTGCTAATCTCGACTCCATTTAAGGAATCCACTTTTCGAATAATCAGTGTGCTTGTTCCAATTCCCTCTATGTTGGCACCCATTTTAACTAATACATTACAAAGTTGAACCACATCGGGTTCTTTTGCTGCATTATTAATCACAAATTTCTCAGCTTTAAGCACAGAAGCGAGTAATAAATTTACGGTTGCACCAACACTGCTTGGTTCCAACGTAAAAGTTCCACCTTTTAACGTCTCATCAGCAGTTGCAACTACATATCCTTTATCTAATGAGATATTAATTCCCATTGCTCTCATTCCTTTCAAATGTAGATCAACGGGTCGAGGACCCCAGGCGCAACCACCTGGAAGAGAGACTTTGGCGTACCCATGTTTTCCTACCAAAGCTCCAAGCATATAAAATGAAGCTCGCATTTTTCGAACTAAATCATAGGGAGCTTCTAAATAGGAAACCGAGGTTGGATCAATAGAAACCGAATTTTCAGCGTCATTAAAATCCACTTTAGAACCAACCACACGAAGTACATTATTGAAGGTGTAAATATCTTGGAGACGGGGAATGTTGTGAATTACAGTTTCTGAGTCTCCTAATAAAGAGGCAGCAATTATAGGTAGCGCCGCATTTTTTGAGCCACTTACCGGAATAGTTCCAACAAGTGGGGTTCCGCCTTCAATAACAAATTTATCCAAGTGCTTCTATCTCCAGAATAGGTGTGTTTTTTTCTAATGATTGTCCGGTTTCAACATGAATACTTTGAATTGTACCATCTATAGGCGATTTCAATTCATTTTCCATTTTCATCGCTTCCAGAATAGCGACGGGCTGACCTTTGTTAACCGAATCACCAACTTTCACTAAAATATCCAGGATTTTACCTGGCATTGGAGCCTTCAGTGAACCCTCAGCGATATCTGCACCGGTTTTAAATCCAAGGCTGTCCAATAACAGTTCTTGCTCATCTTTAACAGTAACAGTATGCCAGCTCCCATCAATAGAAAAGGTGATGTCGGAACCTTCATAACTTACATTATCAATTTTATATGCTTTTGTTCCCACTCGAAGAAAAAATCTTCCATTATTTTTAGTGAAACTAAAAGTTCCGCTTGTTTCTCCTGAAGTGAAAGTAGAGGAATCGGTATTGAATTCTACTTCGATATTTTGATCTTTTACTGCTGCTTCAAATTTCATGCTATCTCCCGAATGTGTTTTAATCCCGTTTTTGTGGCTCTATATGAGAAATTCTGCAAGTTATCTGCATCATAAAAAGAAGTACCTGTCTGCTGTACATTATTTTCATCTACAACTTCAATCAGTCGATAGTTGATCAGATTTATCAGATCATCTCGCAAGGCTCCAATATTCGAACCCGTTTCTTCGAGAATAACATGATATGATTCAGGGAAAATAAGGCACTTGAGCACCAACTTTTCGGAAGGAAATAACTTTCGCATACAAGGAAGATAGAGCCTGTGTTAAACTATAACAACCTTACTCTATCTGAATATCTCCATAAGTTACAACACGATTATTTCCATCAAAAACAATAAGACGATAAAACCCTCTTGCTTGCTCTGCATTTGAGCCGAAGAAATTAGAATTAATAATAAATGATGGAAAACTAAACTCAGTGATGTCTTCTTTTAATTCCAATTGTATCCAAGGGTTACTAGGAATACTCAGATCAAAAAAACCAAGTTCCAATATAGAAGTAAGTGAGTTTCCATTCATATCTACATCAAGATTAGCAGTAGTACCATAAAGAATTGGGTTTGGAAAAGCGGGTTCAATAAAAGCTATTCCAGTATAAAATGGAGAACTACGCCAATCGTCGTCATCCGCATCCCCAATAATATTGGTGTCATTATCGGTACGGGTTATTCCTTCAGGTAAAGAGAGCGCCTGGCGTTCAAATTCTTGCTGAGCATCGTTATTGGTACATGAAAGAACCGCTAATGAAATAAAGAGACCTAGAAAAATATTAGATGGTAGTTTCATCCGATAAAAGAGCTAATTGCGTTCGAAATTGCGAGTACAAACCGTATCTTGAGATAAAATACAAAACTATTCAGCAAAAACGCATGCTTCATATAATTGGTATCCCAAATTGTAATAAAATCAAAGCCACAAAAAAGTGGATGGAATCAAAAGAAATTGAGTTTGAATTTATTGACGTAAAAAAAGAACCTCTTACAATTGACGAGCTTTCGGACCTTGAATTTAAAGTTGGGATTGATGTTCTAGTGAACAAAAGAGGAACTACATACCGAAATCTAGGCTTGAAAGATAAAACGTTATCAACCGAGGAAATGCTGGAAGTTTTGGAACAAAATCAAAGCATGATAAAACGTCCGGTGTTAGTTTATGAAGATGCTGTATTGATTGGCTATGATGAAGAAGCGTTTGAAAATTTTTTAAAAGAAAATGAATTACTCGAGGATTAAGCCGTTATACTCAGAAACTTACATAGTATTATGAAGCACTTAATTCTTTTATTGAGCTTTTTAAGCAGTGTCTCCGCCATTGCTCAAACAACTACAAATCAACCAACACTAGATGAGCTTTTTTCTATAAAAGAGACCTTTAGGTATGAAGTGAAATATGGTTTTTTAAAGCTTGGTTGGGTAGAAGTAAGTTTACTTGCAGATACCATGTATAATGGCAAGCTTCACAAACATTTGTTTACAAAGATTGAATCAAATCCTAAAATACCATTTATAGGCACAGAAATGGATCACTTCCATAGTCTCTTTTATGAAAATGAAGATGGAGTTCCTGTGACTTCATACTACTGGAAAGATAATATCGATGAAAACGAATTTGAAGAAATTACCTATTCATTTGATCGTGAAAATGGAGTAGTTACTTACAAGGAAGAGGACGATACCCGAGATACACTAAAACTAGAAGAACCAGCTACAGCAGGACATGTTATCTTCTATTATTCTCGTTTGTTTGCCGGGGGAGAGGTAGAAAATACTATGCCAGTATATGTAACGAAAAAAGCGGGGGCTATCACATTTGAAAATCCCTCTAAGTTAGAAAAAAGAAAATATGCTGCCTTTGATGAACCAGTACAAGCGTATTTAACTACAGGAAGTACAAAGAATATCGAAGGACCATTTGGGTTTTCAGGTGAGTTTAGAGCTTGGTTTTTAAACGATGATTTAAGGGTGCCATTGGAAGCGAGAGTCAAAGTGTTATTTGGAAATGCTATTGTGAGATTAATTGAATATAAAAGAGAGGAGATATGAGTTTGATAGAGTTCAAGAAACTACCTCACTCCAAAGACCTACCTCTTCCAAGTTATGAGACAAAATCGGCTGCAGGAATGGATATTAGAGCGGCTTTGGAAAAACCGATTACATTAAAAGCCGGAGAGAGGATCTTAATTCCTACGGGTTTAAAAATGGCGTTACCAGAAGGTTATGAAGCTCAAATAAGACCAAGAAGTGGACTAGCTATTCGAAATGGAATCACTATGTTAAATTCTCCGGGTACCATTGATTCCGATTATCGAGGGGAGGTGAAAGTGATCGCCATCAATCATGGCCAGCAAGATTTTGAAATTAATCATGGAGATCGGATCGCTCAAATGGTAATAGCGCCGGTGGTTCAATTGCCAATCAAAGAAGTTTCTGAATTAGATGAAACTGTAAGAGGAGAAGGAGGGTTTGGAAGCACGGGAGTTAATTGAAGAATTATAAACGTTCAATTAAGAAGGAAGAATTCGTGCATTCCTCAAAACTTATGTTTCACTACTCAATACTAAATTGAATACTCTACGCCCGTATTATTTACTGGTTAAAAACAACGTCAATTATCGTCGACTCTGGTTAGCGCAATCGGTTTCAAATTTTGGCGACTGGTTTGGACTATTGGCGCTTTATGCAATTATTGCTAAATACTCCGACTCAGAATTCTTACTTGGGTTAATTATAATTGTAAAAATGCTGAGTCTTGCAGCGTTTTCCCCCTTTGCTGGGTATATCACGGATAGATTTAATCGTAGAAAATTAATGATCGCTTGTGATTTTGCCCGAGCCGTCGCAGTTTTGGGAATTTTGATTGTTCAATCGGTTGAAATGCTTTGGATTGCTTTCGTTTTAACGTCAATACAAATGATGCTTTCTGCGATATTTGAGCCAGCAAAAACTTCATCTATCCCTAATGTAACTACCGAAGAGGAATTGGTAAACGCGAATGTGATTTCAACAGCAACGTGGAGTATAATCTTTACATCTGGTATGGCCATTGGAGGATTTGCTACGGAGTTATTAGGTACCGATTGGGTGCTAATTCTTGACGCTGCGACTTACATATTGTCAGCGTTCTTTATTTACCGAGCGGCTATTCCTCAACAAGAAATGTCGGCTAAAGAGAAAGAAGATTCTAAAAACCCATTTCTTGGGATTAAAGAAGGAGCTAAATATTTATTTCAAAACCGTCACATCTTACGCCCTAGTATGGCTAAAGGTGTTTCGAGTGCTTTTTTAGGGGGTTGTGTCTATTTGCTCATTATAGTTAGTGAAGAAGTGCTGATGATGGGAAGTATCGGACTTGGATTGTTGTATGCAGCGCGAGGGATAGGAACTGGAATCGGACCAATTTTAGGGAGACGTTTTTTCCCTAATGAAAAAGATTGGGTGATGGTAATGGGAGCTGCTTTTACAATTGCCGGATTAATGTATATGGTGGTTGGATTTACTACTACCATTTGGATTATGATTATTTTCGTGCTGTTAGCTCACGCAGCTTCCGGTGCAAATTGGGTATTTAGTACCGTGCTTCTTCAAAAAAGGACTAAGGATACCTTTAGAGGGAGAATCTTCAGTACTGAATGGCTATTATTTACCTTAGCGAATTCAATTTCAGTAATGATTGCCTCCCTTTGCTTAGAATTTGAACTCATTTCTGTAAAACCACTCATCATGATTTATGGCGTGATTATGGTTCTAGCAGGCATCATCTGGAGCTTGACGGTTACTCAGAGCGAGAAGAGCTACCAAAAAGAACTTGGGTTGGTGAAATAAAAAAGGCAGAGTTATAACCCTGCCTTTAAATCAAATTAATCTTCGTCTTTAGGAAGATTAAAATTAATATTGGTTCGATAATCTCCCAATAAATGCTCAGCAAAATAATACCAGGTCATTCGATCGAAATATGGCTGGGAAGCTCCAAATCCATGTCGGCGACCGGGAAGCATCATCATATCAAATCGTTTTCCAGCTTTAATTAATGCATCGGCCATACGAAGAGTATTAGCAGGATGAACATTATTATCCATATCGCCATGTACGAGTAAGAGATGTCCTTCGAGTTGTTCAGCTAAAGAAGCGTTCGTTTCTACAGATCCATCAAAGGTAGAAATAGTTTCTTCTACTTCTACGCTATCAGCATTCATTTTCTTAACAGTTTTCTTTGTTTCTTTTACGCCATTATGTACTTCACCCCACCAAATATTGTAGATATTGTTGTCGTGATTACCAGCAGAAGAAACCGCCACATCATAAAATCCCGGGTAGGTTAAAAGGGCAGCTGTACTCATAAATCCACCGCCAGAATGTCCATAGATTCCAACTTTACTTGCATCAATAAAAGAATGGCGAGCAGCAAGCTGTTCAATTCCGTATTTATTATCGGCAAGAGGGTAATCGCGCATATCGCCATATCCAAAATTATGATAGTATTTATTCCGAATAGGAGATCCACCGCGTTGCCCCATGGCAACAACAACAAAGCCAACCTGAGCGAGGGTAGATGTTCTTGCTCTTGAACCTTGAGTGGTAAAATTCACAGGAAAAGGTTCTACTTGTGGTCCTGGATAAACGTAGGAAACAAGTGGGTACGTTTTTGTTGAGTCAAAATCGAATGGTTTCCACATCACCCCGTAAATATCGGTAACGCCATCCGCAGCTTTTATCTTGAAAGACTCCGGCGCTTTCCAGCCTTGTTCTTCCATTTTAGAAATATCGGTTTGCTGAAGAGTGGTTACAATTCGACCATTTCCATCTCTAAGTACAGAAGTAGTTGGGTGATCAATTCTTGAATAATTATCAACAAAATAATTTTCTTCTTCAGAAGCACTAATGGAATGAGTTGCATTTTCAGGCGTAAGATGTTTGAAGTTACTTCCGTCAAATTTTACACTATATAAATGCTCAAAATAGGGATTTTGACCAGTTTCTTTTCCATAACCTTCAAAGAAAATCGTACTAGAAGCAGTATCGATTTTAACGATTTCTCCAACTACAAAAGAACCTTGGGTAATTCTATTTTTTAGATTTCCATTAGAATCGTAGCGATAGAGTTGTCCCCAGCCCGTGCGTTCACTCCACCAAAGGAATTCACTGCCTTCATTAATAATAGCCAGTTTTGCAAAACGGGTATTAAAGTAAGGTTTGCTTTCTTCTGAAATGAGTACTTCAACTTCTCCGGTGGTAGTATTTGCTTTAAGAGCATCAATTTTACTCCAGGTTCTGTCTCTTCGAATTATATAGAGAAAGTCAGATTTTTCGGTTTCCCAAATTCCACCTTCATTGAAATAAGCTCCACCAAGTGCCTGATCTTTCCATTTATCGGTATCAAGTAATACATTGGTTTTTTTCTCGGGATCAAAGATTCTGATTTCATCGATATAAACATTCTCTTCTCCAGGCATTGGATATTTATAAGTTTCGAGAGAAGGTCGTTTTCCTGAAGAATTAATAACCCATAATTCAGGTACTTCTCGTTTATCTTGACGTTTAACCCATAATTTTTTTGAATCTTCGAACCAGTTAGCGCGGGCTCGTAACCTTTTTGTAGAAGTAGTATCGCTGTCGTCAGATTGATAACTAAACCACTTTTCACCGTCTTCTGTAAGTTGATATTCTACACTATCAGGATCATCATTTTTCATAACATAGAGATTGTGAGTACGAGCAAAAACAATCCATGTGCTATCTGGCGAAAAAACTGCCCAAGGCTCCGACTTTTCTGCATCCAAAGAATCACCTTTAATTAATGCATTTCCATTCAAATTGTAGGTGAACTCTATACTATCAACATGAAAGGTGAAAAGATTTCGGTCTGTATCAAATTTGAAATCATCGAGGTCTAAATCTTTGGCATTAAATGATCTGCTGAATGATTCAGAAAGTTGTGAAGCCATCTCTTCTTGATCGAATAGTAACCGTTTCGATCCTTTTGTAGCATCTACGAAATACCAGTTTTTACCATTACTGTTTTTGTAGGTGTACCAGAATTGATCGGTATCTTCAATCCAAATTGGGTTTACATTTGTGGATCCCACCATTTTATCCATCATCTCAGTTGTAAACCGTTCTGCCAATTCAAAGTTCGCTTGTTGAGCTATGATATTACTGGATAATAAAAGTATAAGTGCCAGTAAAATAGAACTATGTAAAAATCCCTTGGGAGTGTTCATTATAGAATAGTTAGTTAAATAAAATTGAATAAATGAGTTTTAAATCGGTTTTGAAAGTGCTATTTGAAGATGACCTGTTATAAGATGTAAGAACTAT
Source organism: Balneolaceae bacterium (assembly GCA_040222455.1). Classification (GTDB taxonomy): domain Bacteria; phylum Bacteroidota; class Rhodothermia; order Balneolales; family Balneolaceae; genus RHLJ01. Next base: position 266,743 of record JAVKDD010000011.1, read on the forward strand.
CAAAAGATTCGCGAATGTAGCCCGAAAACTTCATTCCGATTTCGTATCTTAAATGCTTTAATAATTTGTATAAAAAAATTATTTAACTGTGAAAGCCTGGAAATATATCGTAGCCATTTGGATGACCCTTGTTATTGCGGGTGGAATATTAATTCAAATCCCTGAAATTCCAATTCTTGAGCAAACGGCAAGAAATATCTTCTTTCATGTACCCATGTGGATGGCGATGTTTTCGATGTTTACAGTCAGTTTTATCTATAGTATTCGCTATTTGAATAATCAAAATCAGATATTTGATATAAAAGCAGAATCTGCTGCGAGAGTAGGGATGGTTTTTGGAGTTTGTGGATTATTAACCGGATCCCTTTGGGCGCGATTTACTTGGGGAACTTGGTGGACTTTTGCAGAACCAAAAATGAATTTAGCAGCGTTGGCAATGATGATTTATGTAGCCTATTTCGTATTGCGTTCTGCTTTTGATGATGAAGAAAAAAGGGCAAAGATATCAGCCGTTTATAATATTTTTGCGGTAACAACGGTCCCGTTTCTTTTATATGTAGTTCCACGACAACTAACGAGTTTACATCCTGGCGCAGATGGAAATCCAGCATTTAGTGAAATAACAGCGGTAGAGTTGAGATATATTTTATACCCAGCAATGTTGGGTTTTATTGCTGTAGCATTTTGGTTGTACGATATCACTCATCGATATAAAACAGTACAATCAAAAATAGAAAATTTGTAAATTTAACCTGTTAAAGGAATTTGATGCACCAAGATTCAGTTGCTATCGTTGACACTCTTACACAAGCCTATGCTGATAAATGGAGTGGAGCAGAATTAGAGCAAACAAACGCTTTTTTAACACTTATGTATTCAAACGATCTTATATTTGTAGTACTTGGAGTCACCTTAATAATATGGGCAGTTCTTTTGTTCTTTTTATTCAGAGTAGACTCAAAAGTATCAACGCTAGAAGAGAAACTTAATTCAACACAAAAGGAATGAAACCTAAAGTAATTCTTGGAATCGTAGCCATCGTGGCATTTACATCATTATTGATGTATAACTTTGGTGAAAGTATTAGTACTTACACAGATTTTGAAACAGCAGAAAAAATGAATGGGGCACACGTACCCGGAACCTGGGATAATACTCAGGAATATGGTTTCTCGAAAGAGACTATGCAGTTTACTTTTTTTATGAAAGATGAGGCTGGGATTGTTAAAAAAGTTGTATACCCCCGACCAAAACCTAATAATTTTGAAGAAGCAGACCGTTTGGTTGTAATTGGAGAAATGAGAGATGACGTTTTTTACGCAAATGAAATGCTCATGAAATGTCCTTCCAAATATAATAATGGTGATCCTTCAGAATATACAAAAGCTTCAGAGAGCTAGCCCATGACAGAATTTGGTCCTGTGATTGGAATCATTGGAAAGTTACTCATCACCCTTTCTTTCGTATCTGGTGTTGCGTCAATGATTTATCTATTTATTGCGGCAAAACATGAAAACGAACAAAAGTTAAAGATCGGGAATTGGCTCTTTGGGATAAAAGGGCTCTTTATGTTAGCCGCTTCTGCTATTCTTGTTCATCTATTGATGACGCATCAGTTTCAATATTACTATGTGTTCAATTACACGAGTTTAGATCTCGCTCCAAAATATCTTTGGTCTGCTTTTTATGGAGGGCAGGAAGGAAGTTTCATGATTTGGATCATTTTCTCCTGGATTACAGGCTTAGGTTTAATGAAATGGACAAGAGCTCCTTATAAAGCCCCTGTGTTATTCTTTTTAGGACTTACTCAAGTTTTTCTCATAAGCATGGTAGTAGGATGGAGGTTTGGAGATTTTACATTCGGTTCTTCCCCATTTAGAACGATAGCCGAGGAAATGCCAAACGCTCCGTTCATTCAGGCAAATCCTGATTTTGTACCTGCAGATGGAACAGGATTAAACGATCTACTTAAAAGTCCTTGGATGATGATTCATCCACCTCTACTTTTTGTTGGATTTGCAATGATGACAGTTCCATACTGTTTTGCAATGGCTGCATTATGGAAACGAAAATATAATGAGTGGGTGGGTCCTGCTTTGCCATGGACGTTAGGATCAAACTTAGCGTTGCTCACTGCAATTTTTCTTGGAGGTTACTGGGCATATGTAACACTGTCTTTTGGTGGATTCTGGGCCTGGGACCCGGTCGAAAATGCTTCTTTAGTTCCTTGGTTAATTGGTACTGCAGGGATTCATACCATGATTATTCAAAGGAAAAGCTCTATTGCACAAAAATCATCGCTCTTGTTTGCTATCCTCGCATATGTAGCGATTGTTTATGAGACCTTTCTTACAAAATCAGGCATCTTAGCAGATTCTTCGGTACATAGTTTCACCGATTTAGGACTTTACAATCAGTTACTAGCTTTCATGCTTGTTATAACTGCAGTTGGTTTTGGAATGTTTGCCTGGAGGTATAAAGAGCTTCCTTCTCCTGAAAAAGAATCCAAAATTCTAAGTCGTGAGTTCATGACATTTACAGGTGCAATATTACTTTTTGTACTTGGATTAGTCATTATTTTAGGGACCAGTTCTCCAATTATTGGATTGTTGTTTAATGAGAATCCAACCCCGCCTGAAATTAGTTTTTATAATAACTGGAGTATGCCATTAGCTATTATAATGGCACTACTAACAGTAATTGGTCAATATCTGTTTTGGAAAAAGTATGATGCTGAAACTTTGGCAACTGCACTTATTTATCCATTACTCATTACCTCCATTTTGACTATTGCTTCGATTATTATTGGAGATGTTCGAAATGCGTATTACATGCTATATCTATTTGCAGGGTTCTTCGCAATAGTTGGGAATTCCTGGGTAGTAGGTAGATTAGGTATTCAAAACCCGAAGTTAATTGGTGGTTCTCTTACTCATGTTGGTTTTGGAGTTTTATTAATTGGTATTTTAGCATCAAGTGCTTATAACCGGGCATTATTAGATAAGAATACAGAAAACTACAATGCTTCGGTGTTAAGAGGAGAGGTAAACGATGAGCAAGGTTTCAGAGTCTCTCAGACTGTAGATATGCTCGAATTGAAGCTAAACGTACCTAAGATCATCAATAACCAATATGTGTTAACATATGAAGGGTATGATCTTTCAGACCAAAACAGACCAGGACAACAGACCTACAAAATCAGGTTTGATAATCTGGAAGGGAATTTTTTGTACTATTTATATCCCGAAGTATATCCAATGCTTACAACCTCAAATGCTGAGAATGTAAATTGGTCGGTAGATCCAGATGTAAGAACAGGATTGATGAGTGATATTTATTTATATGTAGCTGGAAGTTCTTTTATCGAAGATCGAAATGAAGATTTAGAACAGCGAAAACTACTTCAAAACGCATCCGCTGAAGCCGAAGTAGAACAGGCAGAAACTCAAGTCATAGAATTTCAACGAGGAGAATCGAAAAAAATAGGTGGATTTCAATTCAGCTTTATAAATTTTATACAAGCAGATACTACAAATCTCCCTTCAAATACCAGCATTGGAATTCGTGCTCAAGTTGAAGTCTTTCATGAGGCTAGTGGAGAAGTGATGATCATTGAGCCATTATTCGCTGTTTTTAGCGAAGAAGGGCAAAGTTTTGTGATGTCGCCTCCGGTAAATCTTCCAAACCATGATCTGTCTTTTCAATTCAGCAAGGTGAAACCAGAAAATAACTCCATAGAATTAAGTATCGAAGGGTTAGATGAAGTATACGAAGAAGACTGGGTACTCGTTGTTGCAGAGAAAAAACCATTTATTTCTGTAGTTTGGTTAGGTACTTTTCTATTGATGGGCGGATTTTCACTTTCAATTCTCCGACATTGGGAAAGAGAAAAAAATAAACAAAAAGAAAGCTGATCCTTTGAGTATATTTAGAAATAGAAACGGAATACCAATAATTCAAAATTTAAAATTTAAAATTTTGAATTATTTAGTACTTATTGGTTTTGTTCTAGCTCCATCTTTTATAAATGCTCAGGAATTCACATCCCACACAAGCTCCCCTTCTCCAAGAACAGCATTTCTAAGATCGTTAGTAGTTCCAGGCTGGGGTCATCATTATGTTGATAAAACAGATTGGACCCGAGGGCAATATCATCTTGCTGCCGATGTAGTTATGATTCTCTCGTATGCGGGATTGAAAGTTCGTGGCACTTATCTTCAAACAGAACTTAAGACCTTTGCACTTAGCCGTTCAGGTGCAAATTTAAATGGACGTGATCGTGAGTTTCAGCTTGCTGTAGCCAGTTATGAAAATTTAGAGGCTTATAATGATTACCAATTACGGTCAAGAAATTGGGATAATTTACTTGCAGATGTATCTGCAAACCAATGGAATTGGGATGAAAGTTCAAATAGATTACACTTTCAGGATATGAGAGAACGAGTTGATAAAAATGATAGTCAACTACCCACCATAATTACGTTAATGGTTGCAAATCGGGTAATTAGCGGATTGAGTGCCTACACAAGAGCGAGACGAATTTGGGAGAATGCGCCTGAAGCAAGCTTTTCGTATCTCAACGAATTTGGACAACCTGGCTTTACTGCAAGTTTAAAATTTGATTTTTAACTAATAGACGGCCACGTTTATTTAAAAGTTCAAAACAATGGAGAGCATACTTCTCTTCTATAGTAAGAATTGATTCAACATCGGGCTATCGGGATTCACTTCCTTTTCTAACTTCACTCCGAAATATTATCTTCGTTATCAATGAGTTCAGAAACATCCTGAAAAGTACCATACAATTTATAGGCTTCTCCATTAATTAACTCAGCTCTTCCAATAGCCCGAACTCTTTTTTTAATCCCTTTTGCTGAAATAAAATCAAGTTCCAGATCATACACTTCAGCGGTTTGAATAGTATGTTGAATGGCTTCTTCAAGTTGGATTTTTGAATCATCTGGGAAAAAGCTTAATCCTTCTTCAACAAATACTTCTTCACCTATTTCTTTATCATGGATTCGATAAACCTCATCGGTCCAAAAGAGTTTTCCAGTATTTAAATCATATTCCCATCCACCAACACTCGCCATTGCCTGAGTTTGTTTAAAAAGTATTTCCAATCTCTTTTTTTCTGATACATCTCTGGAGGTACTTTGTAGACTTGTAATTTGTCCAGTTGGCGAAATAACAGGTTCGGCGGAAGAATTCATCCAGATATATTCTCCATTTTTTCTTTTCATTCGGAACTCGGTGTTCATAACCGGCTCCCCTGTTAAGGCTTTATGATACTGTGGTAAGGCAGATTTTTTTAAATCTGTAGGGTGGATAAAATCAAAGGGTGTTTTACCTACTAACTCTTCTGGTAAATAGCCAAGAATATGAATGGAAGATTCAGAAACGAATTTAAATGTTCCATCAGGATGATGTAAACAAATAAGCTCAGATGAATTTTGAGAAATTAGCTTATAAAGTTCTTTTTCTTTTTCAAGCTCTCTTTCAACTTGTTGTCTTTGAATAATCCCACCGGTCCATTTCCCCAATAAAGTAACAAGTTGATGGTCTGATTTATTAAACCCATCTTCTTTAGGTTTAGAACTCGAAAAATTAATAGTACCATAGAGCTTTCCATCCACTTCAAAAGGAATTCCGATATATGACTCTAAATGGAATGCTCCGTAACATGGGTGCATATTGAAATCACTCGTGCCCATATGATCAACAGAAAAGACACCATCTGCATCTAAAGTTATACTACAATAGGTGTTACCAAGCTCAAATCTTTGACCTTTAAACATGTTTATGCCTACTGGGAAAAAATGCTCAATGGTATAAGTATTTCCATAAATATTGCTAATAATTCCTATTTCTAAACCAAGTAACGTACATGTTGACTCTAAAGCGTAGTTTAGTTGATCTTCTAAGTTTTTTCCTGTTTGAGAAACAATTTCGATTAAAAGATCAATTCTACTACTTTCGTTGGTTGAATCTAGCATATTCAATTTGAAATGATATGTACACATATTCATTTTTAATATCGATAATCGGGATAAGTATAAAAAGTAAAATTATTTCGTTAGTGAAGGGTTCTTGTTCGTTAATAATTTAACTTTGCTCTATTAAAAGCCAATGATTTAATGCCTCGATATAAACTTACAATAGAATTTGATGGAACAAACTTCTCTGGTTGGCAGATTCAACCAGATTCGAGAACTGTTGAAGAAGAAATTGAAAAAGCATTCTCCAAAATTCTGCAAAAACCGATCGATATAATCGGACAAGGAAGAACAGACGCAGGGGTTCACGCTAAAGGACAAGTTGCACATGTTGATTTACCGGATTCAATAAACCCACAAAAATTAATTTTTGGTGTAAATGGATTGATTGGAAAAGAAATAGAAATTTATACAATAGATCAAGTTCATGATGATTTCCATGCTCGATTCGATGCTTTTTCAAGGGAATATGAATACTCGATCACAAAGAAAAGTTCACCGCTCAAACGAGGAACAACTTGGTATCCAAAGTATGAGTTAAACTTTGAAAGAATGAATCAATGTGTAGCGTTACTCTCAGGTGAGTTTGACTTCAAGGGCTTCTCAAAATACAATGCAGATAATTATACAACACTATGTACCATTCAATTATGTGAGCTGATTGAAAACGAAGAAGACTTGAAATTAAGAATCCGCGCAAATCGGTTTTTAAGGAATATGGTACGTCGCTTAGTAGGTAGTATGGTTGAAGTAGGAAAAGGGACAATGACAGTTTCAGAGTTTAAAGAAAATTTAGAGAATCCTTCCTCTGAATTAAAAACATTTACTGCTCCAGCTAAAGGGTTAGTACTGACAAAAGTTTTCTACGAAAAAAACTAAAATTAGTATTGACTGTCGGCGTTCATTATTCCTATATTTACCGCTCTTCGAAAATGAAGAATATTTTCCTCGGTAGCTCAGTGGCAGAGCAAGGGGCAAGTTATCCGTCAGCTGACGGACGTTGGTTCGCCAACGACATTTATTGAAGAGTCACAAAAGAATATTTTCCTCGGTAGCTCAGTGGCAGAGCAATCGGCTGTTAACCGATCGGTCGTTGGTTCAAATCCAACCCGGGGAGCCAGAAGAGGCAAACTTGCGAACTTTCGAAAGAGAGTTCGCATTTTTTGTGTCTTTCCAATCCACTTCTAGCCCTTTATCGGCTATATATTGAACGGTAATAGTTCCGTCTTTTGTTTTCGAGTTAACACGAGATTCTACGTTTTTCACCAAAATATGTGTTAATTCTCACTATATTTTTAGACTTCCATTATCAAATCGGTCCACAAATTCCTGAAGGATCTGCCTATCAGCGAGGTAGCATCGTCAACTGCAACTTGGCGCTGAATTACAAGGAAACAAAAGGGTTCTAAGTTCATTGGATTTGGATTAAGAATTACTGAGCATGATCGCTCATTGTTCTTATACCAAAAAAAGGAGGGAAGTATCTAATATACGGGGGTGTGTCCGCTAAATGCGAGAATTTTGGGCAGGTTTAGGAAGAGTTGCTTTGCAACTTTTGAACTTAGCCCGGAACATTAAAGAAGATGAGCGAAGCGATTCTTCTCTAACGGTCTAGTATAACTATAGTAGCGGATTTTGAAACGCTAACTTTTCTGATTTGTGCAGACTTTTTTAAAATTTACTTTCTTTCGTTTTAACGATTAAACCGCTATTGTTTTTATACCTTGTTAGCTGTAGATATTTATATCTTTTATTTTCTTTGCTGGATTTCCTGCGTAAATAGTATTTTTGGGAACATCTTTGGTCACTACAGACCCAGCAGCAAGAATAGAATTATTACCCACTTTTACTCCGCCTAGGATTACACTATGTCCACCAATCCATACATTATTTCCGATAATAATTGACTTCGCATTTCCAGATTTATGTCTGTCAATAGGGTGTATATTGTGACCAGCCGTATAAATCCCAACATTTGGTCCAATTAAACAATTGTCTCCAATTTTCACTTCTGCCATATCCAAAATGGTACAATTAAATCCTGCATAGAAATTCTTTCCTATATGAATGTTAAAGCCTAAATCACAATGAAAATTATGTTCGACCGATACCCCTTTCTCAACAGAACCAAGTAGTTCTTTTAAAATCTGTGATTTAAGTTTGTTATTTTCGTAATCAACCGTATTATATTTTTGGACAAGTCTACTTGCTTTCGCAAAAGCTTTTTTTAGTTTATCATCACTTCTTATGTACTTATTCTTTTTGATATGTTTTATTTTATAAAGTTTGATAAAATTCTACTTTTTTGGAACTTAATTCAGGAAGTATTTCCATTTCTCAACAAATGATTGCCCCTTTAATTTTAGATTTCAATTCTGTTTCAAATTAAGTTTATCGATTTCAATATGATATATATTTCCAAAGCCATTCAGAGGGGAGTTCAAGTAATCTTGAAAGACCTCATAAGTATATTTAGAGCTTGGAGAATTAAAATTTCTATTTATACGGCTTGAAAAGTATAAAGTCTTTCCATTCGGAGAAACTTTAGGTGAAAAATCATAGGTGTATGTATTTACTATTTTCCCAATATTCTTTGCTTTACTCCATAACCCATCTATTTTTTCACTATAATGAATATCATCATACCCAAAGTCATCCGGCTTGTGTTGTACCATAATAAAAAGTTGATTTCCATCGGGTGATACTCCTACATTTCCCTCATGATATTTAGAATTAATAGAATCATTGAGTAGAACAGGCTTCTGATATTTTCCTTTAGAATAAGGAGCAAAGTAAACATCCATATCTCCATAAATTGAAGGTCTATTTGAACAAAAATATAAATTACCGCTCCTATCTACAGATGGGGAAAACTCATTAAACGAAGTGTTTATACTATCAGATAATCTGACAGGACGACTCCACTTATTAGTAGAGTTACGTTCTACAAACCAAATGTCATTGCTGGAATTTATTGTAGAATCCTTAATGGGGCGATTAGAGCTAAAAAATAGTTTCTTACCGTCAGGTGACAAAGCGGGAGAACCATCACTGTAGTTTCCTGAAAAGTTGGCAATTTTTGGTGGCATCCACTCTCCATTAGTATTAACAGAATAAGCAATCGTACTAAATCCATGATCATTTGAATAAACTGCAAAATAAACTTCTTTTCCATCTGGGGTAATACTAGCATGTCCTTCAAAAGATGCTTTTGAAATGACTCCTGGAGCAAGCATTTCGGGTTCATATTCTATTATTTCATGAAGATTTAAATTTTCCTTAACCGAAGTTCTTTCTGTTTTTTGTAAACAGGAAGTCAAGGTTAATGTAATCAAGAGTAAAATAATTTTTTTTTCCATTTTTGTTTGTCCAATTACTGCTAACGGTTTGGCTATGCGCAGTGTCCCGCAGGGCATTGCGTATAGGTTTTGTTGCCCACAGTATTTTTTATCTATCTCTTTTCCTGTAAACAAATTTATGCCCGCTCCAATCATTATCAATAGCTGCGACTTTAGTGTCCACAAGTCCATTATTCAGTCCAAAATTCAATATTTGAAATTTATCCAAATCAGTTTCGATTTTTGAACTCTTTTTGGGCCAACTTATCCAAAGTATGCCACTTTTTTTAAGATTTGGTTTTGCTGTCGCAAAATAATTGATTAGTTCTTCTTTCTTTTTGGAAAAGATATGAATGAAATCAATATCAGACACTATATCGTTTTCTGGAAATATTTCCACGCTTTCCGGAAAATCGGAAAAAAAGTCAAGATAGTTTTTTGGGGAATTGAAAACCTGAATTGAATTCCCATCTTTTATCCCCAACTTTTTTGCAAGTGGTGTTCCTGAATATCCAGCAGTTTTCATAACTCAGTCTATTTATTTTGCTTTGATTGTGTTTCCTGGCAGGTACTATATTTGGATAAATGTAGAAATGAATTCATTTAACTCTCTGTATGCAATACTTATAACACTTATTTGTATCTGTATTTAGTATTCGTAAAATTCTTTTATAATGAAATTCATTTCTTCTTCTTTAGGTTTAAGTAAAGAATTCAAATAGTACCTGTGAAAGTAGCCATTCAATACAATTATTTTCTTACCCGGGTTTTCTTTAACAAAGTGCAAAATATTTTTAGACATTGTACGGTTTCTTAAATCCCAAAATTCCGATGCTTTTTTAAAGCCTTCAAAATAACTGATGCTATCCCCATCACTTTTAACGTAAAATGTGTCAGAGAAAATCGGATATTCAGACATTATGCGCAAAAGCTCCTTATAGTGATATTTTTGCCTGATTTCAGCAGCTTTATCAGTTTCAGGATTATTAATGGCTCGAGCACCTAAATAGGCAAATGAATTAAGAGTATAATTTATTTCAAGAAAATTTTGATAGATTCTTTTACTCAAAGAGTTCAGCAGATTATTATTGTAAAGGCTGTCCAGCAATTCCAATGCTTTGCTGTCTGTGGGTCGAGATCCTATTCTTATCCTATATTCGTTTCTTCCTGTGAATTCGTATGGTCTTAAATCTACATCAAAGTTATTCATATACTTTACAGTGGCAATATTTTCATTACTTTCCCAAGTTTTCTTAAATTCAAAATCTTTGGTAAAAAATGAAGAATCCACTTCGAAAAGTATCAAGTCTGGCTCTATCTTAACCAAGATATTATAAAGGCTGTCGGGCGTAAAATTTTGGATGGGCTGATGTACAGTTCCAAGAAGCACCAATTCCGTTCTTTTATTTGTACAACTCCAAAAAAGCAAGCCAATAAAAACAAATTCTAAAATTTTTTTAATTCGCATAGGTTTTTCAGTATTGCTACCAACGTGTTGTGCATTCGTAATATCATTTCCGCATTTATTTAGATTTCTGAGTCTTTGATCATATTAAGTAATTCTTTGAAAAGAGCTTTTCTATATATTTCAGTATAGTTTTTTAACCTAAAGGCTGAATCTAAAATTATAATCTATAGTTTATACCTAGCTTAAGTCCTGTTCTTAGGATGTTATTATTGATACTATCTTGTGGTTCTATTTGTTTGGTAGTTGGCATTAAATTATAGTCTAAGTAGATCCCGGTTGATATTTTTAGGTTATCAAAAATGTTGAATTTTAAACTAAGATTAGATCGATTACTCAGATAATTGGTCCAACTGAACAAGTCAATGGAGCTAAATTCAGGCTCGTTACTTATTTCTTTCAGATACATATTAACTACCAGGTGAGTTGAAAGCTCCAGATTCAAGATCTTAAGTATGGTAGGGCTGTTATAGCCTAGTCCGGTTCCGGTGCTTAGAAAAAGGGCTCTATAAGTGTGTGTACTTTCATCAAAACCAGGTATTGCTGTTCGGTTTGAAAGGTGTCCGTTATCGGCCCACCCGATCCGTCCAGACAAGAAGAACGAGCGGTTTAAGGTGTAGTTTAATCCCAGTTGTACAGACGGCCTAAATTCCGTCCGTGAATGATACTCGACCTCTGAATTTTGATTAATGATGTTAATACCATAAGTAGATCGGCCGGGATTGGAGTATTCAATATTGAATACCAACTCCCATGGATCAACTGTTTTATGTTGTGCAATGGTAATTTCTGTCATAAAAAATACAAAAAACACTAAGTAAGTAAACTTATGGTGTATCATAAATTTGAATTTATTGTGATCTAATCTCTAAAGAATAAATGTTCTTGAATGTCGGAAATGGTACACCTTTCATGTATGGGAGTACATTTTTGGCTAATTTAATATCGTTTTGGTCCAGGTCCATTGCATCTCTTTTTCACCGCTTTCATCTTCGATCCTTGCAGTAAGTTGGTCGCCTGAACGGCTGTAAATAATACGCTGAGGAAAATCGTGGCTAAGATTCTCAAAAATGGCTTTCCCTGAAGTCACTTCTGTCAAAGTAAACTCAGTAGGTTCTTTTCCAGAAGGGGATGCAAGGTACACAATGGTGCCGTCTTCTTTGGTGCTGATGCGAAGGAATTCAAAAGCTGAATTTTCGCCCATAACATCGCGGTGTATGCCAAGTATCATATTTCCGGAAACAGGACTCCATAATTCTTCCATATCCACACCTTGCACTTGACCGGTCCAGTAACCGCTGATCCAGCTCAGATCTTGGAGATCCTGACCATTTGAAGCAGTTGAGGATACCAGAAGGACCGTTAGCAAAACAAATATTTTTTTCATCATCATAGAATTTGATTGAGGTTATAATTCTAAATTAAAGGCCAGGAGCAAGACTAAATTGTAATAAAAAGACATATGACGGCCCGATGAATATTGATCTAATAATGTCGATCTACTTTGGAATCGTCAGGCATAATTAAGATGTAGTCATAATTGATGATCTCACGGATTTCAAATTCTGAGCCCGTAAGCTCTTTGGCCTGAATCTGTTCCCTGATCGGCCGGACATCAATGAGAGTCCATCGGTCTTTTTCTCCCACACTCATAAAGTTTGCTGAGATACTGTAATTTTCATTGTCCATCATGTCTTCGCCATCGATATATCTGTTCAGGAATCGAAGATAAAGAGCCTTGGTATCAAGACTGTCGGATAGACTTTGTATATGATTACCCAGATCAAAATAATTAAGCGGGCTCCTTTCCCTTCCTGAGTGATAACTTCCCATTTTGAGAATCACTTTGGGCATGGAGTCTTGTTCTGATGCCCGGTTAAAGCCCTTATCAAAATTGGATTTGAAATAGGCGATCCGGGTCTGATTACTCTGATCATAGTTTCCCTCTTCATACATGCAATAGATACTTAAGCTTGTCTCAATGGCATCAGTGATCATTCTAACTTTAGCATCCCCGCTGTTAAAAGATCCAAGGTAAGTATTCAGTGGTTCCGAGTCTTTAAGGGTACAGGCAAGATCATAGCCACTGAATATTTGTGCTCTTAGCTGCTTCCAGTTGATACTTCTGTGCAGTTTACGAAGGAGCTTTTGTTGTTCCGGACTAAGTTCGCCGGCTTCATCTGCCAGTGCATCCAATAAATATGGAACCGAGAAGGAGAATTCCTGATCTACTCCCCAAAAATCATATCCTTTCTGGTTTGCCATCTTCAGCATAGGCAGATCTGCTTTCTCTGTAAAAAAAGGTATTGGGTAGATATTGAAGAGGTTATTGGAATATTCATCGTAGAAGTCGGAAACCTGTTCGATTCCCTCTGAAGTCAGTTTTTGAAGTTTTTCAGCCGCAACCGGACCCGTTTCAATGGCAAAATAGCCAAAGCCGAAAGATGCTGCGGTATCAAGCAGGGCGGTGGTAAATCTGCTTAGCTGAATCCGGTTGTGTAATTCACCCAAAGCCAGGAACTGACTTTCAGATACTTCTTTTATCAATGAATCAGCCCCGACTATCATGTCATCCTGTAGTGTAAAATAGGAGGTATGGGGGAGCAGATGCTCCGGCTGTAGCTGCTCAGCTGCCTGCAGGCTCTTTAAAGGGAGGAATAAAAGAAAAATTATCAGCAACAAGGTATATGATTGCAAGACAATTTCTGAAAGCATTCTAAAAGACATGAAAGCTAGACGATTTTAATTTCAATTTAACAGACTCGTAATTTGTACTTACCGAGTGATAAGTGACCAATCTAAAAGAATTATCTCGGGTTAAATTGTAAAAAACAGACAGAACCGCTCTTTTAGAAAACGAAAGTGAACATGGTTCAAACGGTGACTTAATTATTGCAGAAAAGTTCAGCTATTATTAATGTGTTCCTGTATCAAATCATTGGTGGTAAAATGCAGACCGGAAAAAAACTTTTTAGGAGACATACCGGTGATCTTTCGGCATTCTTTCACAAAGTGGGACTGATCATAATAGCCAAATGATAAAGCTTCGACCAGGTTGGTGGAGGGATTCTTCATTAGATGTGAAGTAGTCAGATCAAATCTGATCACATCTTTGAGTTGTTTTGGAGTCAGTGAAAAATGTTTCTTAACAAATCGATAGAGACTTTTGGTTGTCATGTATAGGGAGCGGGAAATGGATTCGATATCTTCATTCTTGAGATCTGTGAATTCCTCCAGTACTTGTAAAATTTTTCCTTCATTAGGGATGGGAGATAGTATTTTTTTAAATAGTGCGTCTAACCATTCTGTCTCAAATCCTTCTTGTCCGGCAGTTAAGCGTTTAGTCATCTCTTGCCTGACTTCCGGACTGTAAGGGAAAAAAAAGGGGACCAGAAGTTTGTCGGTTTTTGGGAGTTTAAACTCAGGGTGACCCAATACTGAGATCTTCATTTTTATATTTATACACTTCATTCCCGCATCAATACGAAGTAAAGAAGAATCATTACTGGCGAAGAAGAGCCCTGTTTTGGGAGCTTTTTTAAAAGTGCCATCAGACTGATCAAGTACCGAAAAACTACCATCTAAAATAAAATAAATATCAAATTTACCATTGGGTACTGTTTTCAGGTAGGCCGGTTTACTAAAGTAATACAACTGGTACCGGTCAATATGTAAAGAAACCGCAGGATCTTGAGGGATATTCTCTAACGAGATCATATTGTCTGATATTTACAATTAAACCCTTAAATATTTAGATAAACTATTATCATCGGAGAAATACGCATCAAACTTGAAAAAGTTATCAGGCTTTCAACGGAAAAATTAAGAGTGTGTAAAAGTGATCTTTGCACAGTAACAATATACGATCAATTATTTATGAAAACCCAAACTCAACGGACAACGAATGGTTCTGACATACTTATTTAAGGTGGAGTAGTTTTACAAACAACAATCCAACTGAAAATATTTTATCGTTGAACATTCCAGTGTATATCGTTGCAGCGGCGAACGACAGAAGCACATCTGTTTTAGGAACTGATTACTTATATCTCGAAAGCATCAGGCGGAAAAAGAGAAACATATTCTACAATGTGTATCCAGTTGATCATTCTGTAAGTGAGCTGATAAAAGATGAGAATGGAAATATTGTTTCAATGAAAAATTACAGTACCGAAATTCTAAACTCAGCCTTTGATTGGTTATTGTAACGATAATTAAAGTCTATACGAAAATGAAAAAAATTACAGTAGCACTAACCATACTTATCTTCTTCTATTCCTGTAAGAGTGATGACCTGGCACTCCCGGACCGTGATATCAGTTGCAGTGAAACGTTTGATTATCTCACGCAAAAAGTGTCGGAAAACTATATCGTATTGAAGGAAATGGAGGAAGTCGGCAATACATCCGAATATGAAGCTCATTTAGAGAAATACTCCGACATCGTTAAAGGTAAAGATGGGAGCGAGTGCACTAAGGCTCTGACTGACTATATCAATTGGTTTGATGACGGACATCTTTTTGTGCTGGAACGTCCGGAGTACACAGAGGCTGAAAAAGCACTTATTCGTGAAAGATCTCTCAGCTCGGTAAAAGAAGTTTCTGGAATCGAAGAATTACTCGCAGAGCAGGATGAGGAAGTGCTTGTGGGGAAATGGACGGATGGTGAATATCTGTTTGGGATTGTACAGGTCGGTAAGGATTATATGGCTTATACTCTTACATCATCCGACTCCCTGCAATCCGGATATCCCGTCTTAAGCCTGCAAGAGGGAGAAGATGGCTACGAGGGATTCTATCACGGCTATACTGATGCTCCCAGATACATTACAGCCCATGTGTATAAGAATGATACCTACCTGAGTATATTTGGAGGGGTAAAGTGGGAAAAAATACATTCCGGCTCAAGGGAAGAACAAGCTATTGAAAATGGCAACAAAGTAGATCCTAAATTAGGGTATATAGAGGAAGTTCAGGAAGGAGTAGTGGTATTCGAAATCCCGTCTTTCAGTGTAGATTTTATGCTTTTTAGGGATCTAATCCTGGAGAATGAACAGCTGCTAAGAAGTACCGAATATTTAATTATCGATGCAAGAGGAAACACCGGCGGTAACGCCATTTACGGTATGTTTACTCCTTTGTATGCAGATCGCGGAAGAGAAGAAAGTCAGGGAACAGTATTAGCCTCCGAAGATAACAAAACGTACTTCGAGTGGTTGGCAACCCAAAATCCTGATGTTTATCAACCGGTGGTAGATCGGATTAACAAGAATATGGGAGAAATTGTAGCCGGTCCGGTTTTCCCGCGACAACCATATCAGGAAGAAGATAACAATCTTAAAGAAGTAGCCATACTCACCGATGAGGCCTGTGCAAGTGCATGCGAATCATTTTTGCTGACCTCAAAAGAAATCAGTGACCGCTTAACACACTATGCCAAGACCAATACCTATGGAATGATCGACTATACCAGTGTATATATGGTTTCATTGGAATCAGGAAATCAAAATATTTCTTTTGGTTATCCGACCGGGAAACTATCAGATTCTTATTTCACCGGTGAGTACGCAAACGGGTTTAATGACAATGGGATCCGTCCTGATTTGAGGATACCTGATTCTGTTAATGATGAGATTGGATATGTATTAAATCAGCTTGGGAAAGAGAATGATTAATCTACTTTTTATGAAGAAAAGAATGAAAATACCGACTCTTTTATCGCTAATAATCTTCCTCAATAGTACTTTCCTAAAGGCCCAGGTCAATATTCCAGCAGAGCAAGTGAAGCAGTATAAAACCAAGTATTAGAATTTACGGCGCTGAATAGATAAATAGTTTCTTAAAAAGAGTTTTACCTTGATCCATCCGAGATTGTCGGATATTTACAATTAATACGCCTTTTAATTGCTTAGAATATGATTTTCAATAAATTATTTAAGACGGGTAAATAATATGAAGCGTTTATTTTTAGTATTGGTTTCTGTTTTTTGGGTAAGCCAGACATTAGCTCAAAATACAACCTCAAGCAATATGATCGAGGGGGAAAGTTTTGAATTCAAAACTGAGCATTCCACCCTTCACTACGAAAAATATGGATCAGGTACTCCACTCTTGGTTCTCCATGGAAATGGAGGGTCCACTAAAAGTGTCTATCGGTTAATTCCTGAGCTAATCTCAGAATATCAAGTAATAGCTGTTGACAGCCCTTGTCATGGACAAAGTTCCTGCAATGAAAACCTGTTGAGTTATGAATTTATAGCCAACGAGATAACGGCTTTTATTAATGAACTTGGCTATGATAAGATCAAGATATGGGGGCATAGCGATGGAGGAATAGTTGGTTTAATGTTAGGTTATACAATACCGGAAAAAATTGATCGAATGTTAGTCTCGGGGGCAAATACACGCCTGGATACTACAGCATTACTGCCTGAAATCGTGGAAATGATTGGCAGGTACGATGAAATCCCAACGCCGGACATGAGGTTACATGTAAAATTAATGGCCGAGCAAAAACCTATCCCGGATGCAAAAATCAAAAAAATAACTGTTCCTGTAACCTTGTTGGTTGGAGATCGGGATGCCGTTCAGATCGGCCATACGCTTGAGTTATTCAGGCTCCTTCCGGAAGCTAATCTATGTGTTCTCCCGGGTACAAGTCATTTTCTCGAAAATCCGAGTTATGTAATCACCCAAATTAAGCAGTTGAATCATCCTTTCAATTCTCCATCTACAATACAAATTGTTAAGCGAATTTCAGATCAGGTATTTCAGGACTAAATAAAATACTTGAACATGTTAAGACTACTTATTGGATTAATAGCTCTTTTGCTGTTTTCATGATGTGAGTTTCTGGATTGTTATCGATTCAAAACCTTAGTAACCCAAGCCCGACTAACCCCAAACTTACGGGCAAGCTCAGCTCGGCTTTGAACCTTTCCAGATTCCAATAAATTTCTGTATTTCACAGCCTGCTCTTCCCTTGATAATACCTTTTTCTTACGAACTTGAGGCTTAGGTGAGTTAACATAAAATTGGGGTGTTATCCGCCAGCTGGCGGATCGCATCTTTCAAAAACGGGTAGTTTTGGACTTGTTTTGCCAAGTTGAGTGTGAACCTAAGTTGGCCAAAATCGTCAATTACACCCTCAACGTGCCATATTACGCTAAAAAAAGTTCGCATTTCGTCCTGAACCGGGGAGCTTCAAAGCCAATCAGTTTAAACTGGTTGGCTTTTTTTGTATTTGTTATTATGGAGGATGGATGTTACTTATTTAGGACATAGCAAGCCTTGATCAATGAGCCATTTCTCCCCAAGACACTTAATTCTGCGACTTAAAGATTATGAGTTAAGCTAGCCGGCCTGCGGCAGACAGGGTTGTAACTTGAAAGATCGTTGGGGGTTAAAAACCTGACTCCAATGTCTCGCGAGTAGTTTTAATTACTCATTTTACAATAGCTACTTTAATCAAATTAACACTTCCCGTTCACTATATAACTTAAATAACAAAAGTGAGAGCAATTAAATTACGTTGCTATCCAACCATATCGGAAATAGCCATCATAAAATTGAAAACAATAATTCTATCACTTGTTTAAACTAAAGCTAATTATACATCTCAACTACTTATCCCGTACCTTTGTAACTATATATTCATCAAGGTTATAAGATTGAATTGACACCATATTCTGAAAGGTCTAAAAGAGATCAATATTTACTAGTAGCAGGGATTATTCTCATTGCTTTGAATTTGAGACCCGCACTATCTGGGGTAGGGCCATTGGTCGCAATGATTCGGGAATCAACTGGTTTAACAAATACCATGTTGGGATTATTAACCACATTACCACTCATTGCTTTTGGAATTCTTTCACTTTTAACCCCTCTTTTTACTCGAAAATATGGCATCGAAAAGGTGTTGTCAGGGGCGCTGTTTTTATTAACGGTAGGTATTTTGATGAGAGGGCTAGGTTACGTACCTACGTTATTTCTTGGAACTATATTGTTAGGTATTGCAATCGCTTTTGGAAATGTATTGTTACCTGCCATAGTGAAACGCGATTTTGACCAACGATCTGGGTTTATAACCAGTATTTATTCTGGAATGATGGGATTGGGAGCTTCTTTAGCTGCGGGATTGAGTTATCCATTAGCTCAAAAATTGCCAGGTGATTGGCAGACCTCTTTAGGAATATGGGGAGTATTGTCTTTTTTGGCTTTTCTGGTTTGGTATCCTCAAGTTCAATACAGTAAACCCACTTCTAATAAAAGAAGTTTTAGAATGGCGATGAAAGGTTTGAGCTCTAATGTATTAGCATGGAAAGTAGCTTTGTTTTTAGGGTTACAATCATTTGCATTCTATGTTATTCTAGCTTGGTTACCTGATATTTTAACTTCTAAAGGATTTAACAGTGCAGAAGCAGGCTGGTTATTATCGCTTTCGCAAGTTACCGGAGTATTGGGTTCGGTTTCAATTCCATATATAGCTGCAAAAAAGAATGATCAGCAGATGCTGGTTTGGATGCTAACTATATTTGAAATAATTAGTTTAATTGGATTGTGGCTAGGTAGTAATGGGGTGATACCGTTTTGGGTATCACTATTAGGATTTGCAATGGGAGGATGTTTTGGGTTGGCTCTTTTATTTATTGTGTTAAGATCATCAGACTCAGAAACAACCACAGAACTATCGGGTATGTCACAATCCATCGGGTATTTATTAGCGGCAATAGGTCCAATTATTATTGGTTTAACTTATGATGCAACAGGAGGGTGGGACGTTGCTTTGTTTATCTTATTTGGAACGGTTCTCCTAAAATTATATATGGGTATTGGTGCTGGTAAGCGTATTGAATTAGAAGATTAGTACCATTTTACTATCCTGACTATCACCATAGTCTTTTCATTATGCCGAATCCCATTATGTGTTTCATCCTTTACTATAAAACAATCATCATTTGAGTATCCAGAAACTACAGACGGGTATTCGGTAGCTAAGAATGCTTCATCACTTGATTCTACATTTCAAATTAATTCAGGATTCAGATAAAGTTGTAATAGTTATCATTTGGTGATTTAATTGAGCAAAAGTCTTTTTTGTTGGACAAATTTCACCATAGCTATAAAAACCGATTAAAGTGGGAGAATTACCAAGTCCTTCTTTTATTATATCAATTTCTGTTTGAATACTTTGCCCAAAAAGTAATTTTCGGCCGATACAACTTATTATAATAGCTAGCTGAGGCTCACTCACATTCTCCAAAGCTGACAAAGAAGCATTAACAACACCTTCAAACGGATCATCAAACTCAGCTCTCATAAACGATAGAGTTTCTCCCTCATTAATCTCTGCACCTAATATTATGCTTTTGCTTTTCTCATCAATATTGTGAACAGTTCTTACGAAAACTTCTGATTGTTTTCCATAGCTAATTGAAACGGGATAGAGTAATGCCGTTCCAGGTAGACCTAATACATCATTTCCTAAATGTGATTTATATAAATCTAATGCAGGTTTATGATCTAATTCATAAACCACTCTACCGTTTGCTCGAGTTATCTCCATTTCAGAACCTATTTCATCCCAGCCCCCATGTGAACCAAAACCTATTTGAATATGGTCACCATAAAGAGCAATAGCACAAATATTTCCAGATTTAATATCCGTATCCAATCCAACTACAGTTTTAGAAAAATTAGCACCATCTCCAGCCATTCCTCCACTTATTGAGACCTCTTTATCTATTTTGCTATATAATCCTTCAATTAATTCAGGACCAGAAACAATCCAACCATCGCTTAGAATGAAAAGGTGTTTTAAATTTTTAGAACTCAATTTATTAGCAAGTTTTACTCCTGCTTCGTGACTATTTGAGAAATCTTTAACATTAACCTTTTCAATTTCAAAAGAGGTTTTTTCTAACTGTATTGCTACTCCCGTTATAGAATTATCTAATACCTCAGCTTCATATATCTCGCCAGATGTAGAGCAACTTACAATAGGAACTCCAGGGTAAATTTTTCTAATCTCATCTAAAGAATTGGGGTTTTCAAGTATAGTTCTTGTGGTGAAGGTTAAAATAAATGAAATTGGTTCGATCCTGGTAATCTCTTTTTTTGAATAGGTAAATTGATTTCCTTGTAATATAAAATGATCAACTTTCATAGTAAGTAAGCTATAATTATTAGGAGTGCTGAAGGAAGCATACTTTGTAATTAATAAGGTATATTTTATTATTGATACCATCAAAATATGAATCTATAGAAGCTCAAAGCCAAAAGAATAGGTAATTACATTCAATGATTAGCCAAAAGTCTATTGCTATTTTACCATTCATAAATTTAAGTGCAGAGGCTGATAATCAATATTTTGCGGATGGAATTTCTGAAGAGTTGATTATTGCCTTAAGCAAAGTTAAAGGATTAAAGGTTACATCAAGAACCTCCTCTTTCACCTTTAGAGATAGTAGCCTTGATGTTCGGTTAATTGGAAATAAACTTGGTGTATCTACCATTTTGGAAGGAAGTATAAGAAATCAAGGTGATCGAGTTAGAATCTCTGTACAGTTAATAAGAACAGATACCGGGTTTCAAATATATTCCGAACGGTTTGACCGGGAGCTTTCTGATATTTTTGAACTTCAGGATGAAATCAGCCGTTTAATTGCAGAACGAATCAGAGAGAATTTTGGACATTTTGAGATCAAAGATGAATTGGTTAAAACACAAACTCGAAATTCCGATGCATATAGCAGCTACTTAAAAGGTCGATATTATCAATTCAAATGGACCCAGGATGGATTACAAAAAGCTTTAGCATCTTACAAAAAAAGCATTTCGTTGGACGCCAATTTCCCGATGCCATACTTAGGGTTGTGCCAATGTTTTCTTTTTCTTGTCACATGGAATTTTACCGATCGAATAAAAGGTTTATATATGGCTCACCATTTTTTAAGTAAAGTAGGAGCCGAGCATAAGGAGTTGTCAGAATTGCAATACACCAAAGGTCTGTTTCACTTTTTGGGAAGATGGGAGTTTGAAGAAGCTTCTAGTTTTTTTTCAAAGGCTTTGGAACTGAACCCAAACGATAGCGATACTTTACAAGCACAAGCAGGTATTTTCAACGCCACTGGAAAGTTTAAAGAAGCATTAAAGGTGATTAAGAAGGCTCTTCTACTCGATCCAAATTCTGCTAATCATTATGCTACCAAAGCAACCACTCATTACTTAAGTAAAGAATATTCAACGGCTATTCAAGTAATAGATAGCTGCCCCGAAAGTGGTGCCAGGACATCGATGTTGATGAGCTTAAAAGCAGTATGTTTACTCTTATTGAAAGATGAAGTTAATTTTAAACAGTTAATTACTGGTTTTGAGAACCAGGAGTTTGATAACTATCAGCACCTGTGGAATGTGTTTATAAGTAAAGGAAAAGAAGAGGAAGTACCTCTACACAGAATATCGGATCATTATTTGCCCATTGAAAGTTATCGCTTGTTGTTTGAAGGACATAAAAAAGAGGCGCTTAAAAAAGTAACAGAAGCAGTAGAAATTAAGAACGGGAGATATATTAATTATGGATATGATCCGATTATCGCATCTATTAAAGCTCAACCAGATTTTCCGAAAATTGCGGACTACAATATTTCAGTTGAATTTTTGCGAAAAGAGGAGACTCCATTTAAAACAGAACAAAGTTCATTATTAAGTGAATCCGAAATCATTTTGTATGAAGAAAAACTTAAAAAAGTAATGGAAATCGATAAAGGGTTTTTGACTCAAGAAGTTACGTTACGTATGGTTTCGGATTGGATTGATTTACATCCAAATAAATTATCTTGGTTGTTAAACGATCGGATAGGGCTTAATTTTAACGATTATATCAACACCTTTAGATTGCTCGAATTCCAAAAGAAAGCGGTCGACCCAGCCCTTAAAAACTTAACGCTATTAGGACTTGCATTTGAAAGTGGATTTAATTCAAAATCTACTTTCAACGACTTCTTTAAAAAGAAAACGGGAATGACCCCTCGAGTTTGGCTTAAGAAGCAGTAATCAGTAAAAAAACAGCACTTATGGTCAAGAAAGCACTGTTTGGGATATTATAAAAAAGATTTTTAATCTCTTAATTCGATTATTATCTAATAAGAAACTCCCAGAAAAAAGTGTTGAAATCAAAGCCTTGAGCAGTGAGTCCCAAAGGCAATCCTACCTGGGAGCCAGACATACCAAGCCTGCGAACTTTACTTTGTTCGCAGGTATTTTTTTATTTCCACCAAATCCACTTGAAGAGCTTACTCAGTATCTAAACAACCGAGCTGAACTACAACGATATTCCGCAAAGGTTATCATATCAAGTAACTTAATATTTATAGGTTACTACATTCAGATCAATTCCGCTTCTACTAAATTTATATGGCTTCTATTTCCTTGCTTAGAATAATCCGTTTGTTACTTCAATTGAATATTGTCCCAGATCCATTTACTCATGTCTTCAAGTACTATCGGAGAGATCGTTGTCTCTATATCCGGATATTCTGACATCATGCATGAGTTACATTTCTGGAAGAGATGATTCATTTCAGGGTACTCGGTGATGGTCACCTGATCATTATGGGAGGTTGCTTCACGTATGTTTTCCAAGTTTTGTGGGGAAACCTGAATATCCTTACTTCCATTGATGGCTAAAATGGGAACATTTACCTCTTTTAAAAATTCCGCAGGATCATGATCAATAAAGTACTTGTACCATGGTCGATTTAATTCCATAAGTTTTTGGCTGATAAATTCCTCCTTATTCATTCCCATAAAAGTGTCTCCCTGCGGCATTTTACTGAGAAAGAACTCGGTGATTTTCTGGTTTAATTCCTCCCCAAGATCAGTTTCTCTAACGATCGCGGCAATTTGCTCAATATTATGTTTCTCTTCTTTTATTTGGTCAGGTGAAAGACCCATCATTGGAGCAAAGGAATCGATCTGTTGTTTCTGTATTTCAACTCCTGAAACTCCGGGCCCCGCAAGTAAAATTATGAAGGCAACTTCAGCATTATCAGCAGCTACGATCGGAGCTATGAGGCCTCCTTCACTATGTCCAGCTAATCCAATATGGCGGTTATCGATTTCGCTCCTTGTTTTCAAAAACGCTACAGCAGAAGCCGCATCTGTGGCAAAATCAAGTGAGGAGGCTGTACCATGATTTCCTGTCGACTCACCAAAACCGCGATCATCATAGCGAAGTACAGCAATACCTTGTCTGGTAAGATGATCTGCAATCACCAGAAAAGGACGATGACCCATGAAATATTCATCCCGATCCTGGGGTCCACTTCCGGAAATGAGGATTACAGCAGGGAAGGGACCGTTTCCTTCGGGAAGAGTAAGTGTGCCTGCCAGCGAAATGTCAGCTGCTGAATTTTCGAAAAAGACTTTTTCAGCTTTATAGGGAAGTACACCATTTGGTTCTTGTGGGCGATTCGGCCCTTTGATTTCTTTATCTGTTCTACTCATCACCAATTCAAACTCATTTACACCTTGCTTCCAGATACCATTGAGTTTTTCATTTTCTAAGGCAGCGGTATAAGTAGCTGCAATATTATCAGCAGATAAAGTGATGGTATTCTCGTTACGAACAGCGGAGGTAAATGGTATTCCTGAAGCACCCTGTCCCGGGCTATCGAAGGTAGCAGAATATCCGTCATCATTCTCCATAATATGGAAAACCAGTTTCATGTTCATTCCCTGAACGTTTAACGAACCATACCAATCACCAGTTATAGATTGGGCAAATACCGATCCGGAAGATAGAAGGAGTATCGTTATAAGAATTGTATGTAATGTGTTATTCATAATTTTTGTTTTTAGATGGATATATTAATCCTGTTCATCATTAAAAATGTCTTCGATAGGAAGTTCAAAAAGCCGGGATATTTTAAATGCCAAAGGTAAGCTTGGGTCATATTTTCCGGTTTCAATAGCATTCACTGTTTGTCGGGAAACATCCAGTGCGCGGGCCAGATCATTTTGTGTCCAGCTCTGCTCGGCTCGTAATACTTTGAGTCTGTTTTTCATTGTAATCTCTTCATACCAACCAAAATGGAAATGAGATAGCTTAAACTCATGACTATCACCATAAATGAGAGATCGAACTCTGTTTGAATGATATCTGAGGTTTCTAAAAGAGAGAAGCTTAATCCGCCAACGATCCCCAAACCCAGGGCAATGCCCATTGCGTTTAGATGTACACGCTGAATCATTTCGTCCAGACTATTCCAATGCTGAAAGTTAGATTTAATGACAAACAGCCCTGCTAACAGATTGAGGGCAATGGCAAGCAACGTAATAGAAGTCTGATTATTCCATAGTAGTGCTGGACCAAAAGCGGCAATGGCCATGGTTATAAGCCAAATCGTTGTTGAAACCGCCAGCATTTTCACTTTTTCCGGCGGAGTATAGTTTTTTGAGTCATTCATAATTTGTAAAGGTTGTATTACTAAATGTAAAGCAACCTTTACTTATATAAAAAAGATAAGTTTCAGATTCTTGTAGTTTTGTTTAAAAATCTGAGTTCTCTGATTTTTAATCTGCCAGTTGTATTCTCATCAGCGGGCTGCTTAACAGGCTAGTCAGGAATTTCAAATTCATATGGATGCTTGAAGCTGTAGACTCAGTAAGTGATTTTAACTCCTCAAGCTTTTGCTCATCATAATATGCCCCTCCAAAGGTAACACCCGTAATGGTCCTTGTATTACTAATATCCTCAAGTGGATTTTTTGCAAGAATCAATAAATCTGCAATTTTGCCTTCTTCTATACTTCCAAAATCACTATCTAAATTGCTGTACCTTGCCGGAGTAATTGTTGCTGCCATCAAAGCTTCCTGGGTTGTCAACCCTGCCTTAACTAACTCAGCTAATTCATTATGTAAACTGAACCCGGGAATAATATTCGTATCCGTAACGTCCGTTCCTGCCATAATAGGAACTTTATGTTTAGAGGCCATTTTTACTTGAGTAGTCACCATATTATAAAAGTCCTCATTAAGTTTATGCAGTTCGTCAGATGCGTTTTTCCCATCTCTTCCAAGAAAAGGATTCCACCAGAGTGATTGTCTCATTTTCGGGATGTATTTCAAAAGAGGATTAGATTTTAAATGATCAAGATTCGAAAAAGTGTCAACTTTTAAGGTTTGCAATGTGGGTGTCCAATAAGAGCTATTTTCACTCATTAGCTGCATTAACTCTTCTGCTTCATTCATATCAAAAGTTTTAACCATAAGAGGCTTAAGTTTTTTGTATGCGGCTACTTTGTTTTCAGCCTCAAGTAACTCTTGTGACCCACTAAAACAGTCAAACATAAATATTCTACCATGTTCAAAGCTGCGTTGTCCAAGTAGAATGGCCTCTTTCAAACTTACATTGAACGGTTTATGCCCTGCAACATGTAACCCATAGTTTGAAGATTCTTTGAGAAGAGTCCTGTAGGAATTAGCTTTAATTTCTGCATAGACTTTAATAAAATCAGCATCCTCATTTTGATAGTAATCCAATAGTTCCAGTACCTCCGCTTCATTTCCGGCCCTGAAGAAACCCGGAAAATTGTTTGGTACAGATTTGCTGCCATTAATTTGATAGCTGCTTTGCAAGACATATCTGGGTGATATTCTACTGCCTGCTATCATTTGCCTGTTCCATTTACGTCTTTCTTCTGTTCCTACCCAATACGAATCTTTCTTATTCAGTCGACCTGACATATCCCTGACGCCAGTGACTCCATTCGCGATATATAATGGATGGTGCAACCATGGCGAATATGAAGATGAATGTGTATGCATATCCCAAAGACCGGGCATTAAAAATTTACCCCTTCCATCTACAGTGAGCAGGCCTTCATAGGTTGTATCAGCTTGATAATTTTCAATCGATTTGATTCGATTATTCTCTATAAATACGTTTTGATTTGAGATGATTTGACCGGATTCTATGTCTACAATATGAATAGACTCAATCAGAATGTCATTTCGGGTTGGTGGTGAAATGAGATCTGGCATGGGCCAATAATTGGCTATTACAGCCATTATGGTCATTGAAAGGATAATTCCGAATACAAATTTCAGAACTGAGAATATTTTTTTCATCAAACAGAGTTTTTCCTTTTTACGGAGTTCCACAACGGAACAGAATTATGGAGCTCAGCATCTATTGATCCATTTCAATTAGGTTTAGAGAGAATGGCAGATTCTTTCAGCTATTTATGATATTTGCATATAGCCGTTCCTTGATAGACAGAAAATCTACCCAAAGGATATTACCAGTTTCATCGTTACCTCGATGAAAAAACAAGTACTTTCCATCGGGCGATACGGTGGGGCACATTTCAGTTTGATCTGTGTTTATCGAATCCCCAAGATTTTGCGCTTCACTCCAAACACCATTTATATTAAAGCTGATATATAAATCACTTTCGCCAAATCCGGAATCCCGCTCACCATCATAAATGATATAACTCTCATCCGGCGCAATGAAGGGATGAGCGATCCATTTACCCTGGAAGTTTATAGAACTTTCCATTCTGGACACCTCTTTATAATTTTTTCCTTCAGTCTTCGAGTAATAAATACCTCCATCTTCCATTTTGGCATCCTCTTCCATGGACGTGAAATACAGATTCCCGTTTGTAGAAGAGGTCAGGTACATCACAAACCGATTATCGAAAGGTGCTTCCAATGGAACAGGTTCGCCCCAACCAGTATCCGTTCTTTCGCTAACCCATTGATACAATCCACCCGGATAAAGAGTATCGGGGTGAGGTCTCACACTTCCAAAGTATAATTTGTCGCCGGTAGGATTAATATGAGGCTCAAAATCCCATCCTTCATCCGGAGTAAAAAAAGCTAACATTGGAGTTGTCCAATCACCATCAATAAGTCTTGAAGAGAAAATCTCATTATTTGCATCCGGTTTTCTGCGAGTAAAGAATAATTCGTCCATATTCGGACTAAAAGTGATAGCAAATTCAAAGGCATCGGTGGATATAATTCCATCTCCAAAAACTAAGGCAGAATCAGCAGGAATCTGCTCAGAAAGTAACACAAGATTTGATTGCGTATCTTTTTGGCAAGAGATTAACATTGGCAGAAGAAAGCCGAGTAGTGATAAGGATAGGTATTTCATTTATTTGGTATATAGTTCGATACTTCTTTTTTATAATTAGAAATTGATTGGTAGTAAGAATTAAACAAGATGCTACTGATCAGTTGGGTTTCGAATATTCGATTAACTCCTCTACATAATTAAAATCACCTTGAGACTGAGTCAGTTTAATAAAGGTTTTTACTGCCGGGGCATATAACCAAAACTCTTCTTCTTCCGCATTATACCCTCTGGAATTAGTAGTTCTTCCTGTGTATTTGATGGTATACGCCATGAAGGTTCCTGCTTCTACCGTTTCCTCCTGATAGGATAACACTTCGGCTTGTTGACTCTGTGTCCCGGTAGTACCATCCTGACTGGTCCAACTGTTTTCGTATTTCCATTTTTTACCAACTTCCAATGGCCAGGCGTACTTTGGTGTTTCGCTCACATCCACCTTAACAATGTCGGTGAGGGGAATAGTGTCTTTCCCAATGGTCATACCCAAGCCTTCATCTATACGTACAATGGTTCTTGTATCTGTACCATCCGACCGGACTTCTCCTTCTGTTGTTACGCCTTTAAATTTCCAGATCCATGTTTCGCCTATCTGATAGTCTGATAAAGTTGGTTGGTTGGTAATGCCGGGTTTCGTTGAACTCTTGCAAGCAACAAATAGTGCAATGGTTAATAAAATTGCATAATGAAGTTTCATATAGAAATAAAGACTATTTAGTTGATGGTTTTTGTGTTTTAAATTGATGATCTACTTCGTTTAATTTGATTATTTAGGGGAAACTGATCGGATTCCAAAAATGAGTAAATAACCGATCATCCAGAATTCGCCTATAGTAGCCGGAATGGTTAGGTAACCAATGAAAGAAGACTCTAATCCCGAATAATGGAAAAAAGTACTCAGTATATAACCAAAGCCACCGATAATAAGAGTATATCCTAACCAAACAGGCATACGGCGTGAATGGGTAATTATGTGTCCCATTGGAATTAGCCATAGTCCAAAAAATAGACTTCCAACAGCCCAGGCATTACTGATTATGTTATGAAAAACTGAAATTAACAGGATCTGCTCTTCGGTCAGCAGAGAAGAGTCAGCAACATTGATCATCGACCCCATGGCTAAAGCACTGATCATAATAGCTACTGCATTAACGGTACCCCAGATAGCCAAAGACCAGGCAGCCCATTCATTAATGAGTCTGAATAATTTGTAAAACCAAACAGCAGCCAGAACTTGTGATAAAACTATCACTAATTCCAGCAGCAGACGCGTTCGGATAATGGATTCATTTTCAATGATATTTTGAAGGGTTGCAGCAGGGTCGCCGGTGATAAACACTTTGGGATGAAAAACAAGAAATCCCAGTACTCCGAAAACTGCCAAGGACAAATACCAGATACCCGTAATTCGGGCATCTTTTTTAAGTGATTCTTGAGATTTAGTCATAATGAATTATGATGATTGTTTTTGTTTTGTTCTTAGAAATGTCAATGGGAGACACTTATGACTACATTACCTCGCTTATGCCCGAGTTCAACATAATTGTGGGCCTCGGCCATTTTTTCTAATGGGAAGACTCTATCAATTACGGGTTTGATTTTCCCTGATGCGAGGTAGTTTTTCAATTGTATAAAAGCACTTTTAGGGGTTTTGGGCACGCCAGTATCAATGGATATGTATTTCCCATTTACATCTAAAGCCTTTTTGCTTTTTTCTTTAAGTATGGAGGACTTTGAGTTTCCGACTGCATCCAATACGTATTTATATGAGAACAACTGTTTTTCAGCGCCCTGCAGGGTGTAATCAATTACCCGATCACTGCCCAACGATTTGACCAAGTCAAAGTTTTTGCCGCTGCAAACAGCGGTTACCTTTGCGCCGGCAATTTTGGCTAATTGAACTGCCATAGTCCCAATACTGCCTGAAGCCCCGTAGATTAAGACTTCATCACCTTTTTGAATGGCGGTTTTACTCAGTAGATGCATTGCCAGTAAGCCACCATAGGGAGTTGCGGCAGCCTCATTATGACTGATGTTGGTCGGTTTCAGGGCGATACACCAGTCATCGGGCAGGCATATAAATTCTGCATAAGATCCAAAGCGGTGATTGGTAGTCGAAATAGAACCGTAGGCAAATACTTCATGACCAATCTGAAAGGAGGTTACTTTTTCGCCCTTCGCTACCACCACTCCGGATGATACCATCCCCAAAATGGGGTTGCGTGGTTTCCCAAAACCGAAGAAGATTTGAAGTATAAATTTTGGAATAAGCGGCTCAACCAATCTTCGTATGAGCACATCGCTGGCGGTGACTGAGGTAGCTTTTATTTTAATCAGCACCTCATTGTTTTTTGGTACTGGCTTTTCAACATCTGCTAGTACCAGGTTTTCAGAACCTCCGTATTTCAAACATTTAATCGCTTTCATTTTTCTATTTATCGAGCCAGTTTAGAATAACCTGCGTAGTTTCTTCTGGTTTTTCCTGTTGAATCCAATGACCGCAATCCAGACTTGTCACTTCCACATTTGGGACAAACTCTGCTAATCGTTCAGACTTCGGAATCAAATCACAATCGCCATAAATCATAAGGCTGGGTTGTTCAATAACTGGATTTACATCGGCTAAGAGATGCCAGTTGCGATCCAGGTTTCTGTACCAATTTATACTACTGGTAAATCCAGACGACCGAAAAGAAGAAACGAATACATCTAATTCCTGTTCACTCATGATAGGTTCTCCCTGTGGCTCGGTAGCTTTGGCAAGATTGATCATCATCATTCCGGGTTCTGGCGCACCCTGTGGTATATTCTTCCGGAAAAGATTGTGTAGAAACTGCTCTGTATGTTCATCCAGAATAGCATCCGCAACACCCGGTTTTCTGTTGAAGTGAACGAAATAGTTATCACTCCCCATATACTTTTCCATAAGCTCAATCCAGGGAATTTCACCTCTTTCCTGATAAGGTAAAGCCAGGTTTATAATTTTATGTACCCGTTTCGGATGTAGTTGTGCCAGGCTCCAAACCACATTAGCACCCCAGTCATGACCTACGAAAGTCGCATGCTCATATCCATAATGATCGAGCAACCCAATAAGATCATCCGTCAAGTGTACAATATCATAATCGGTTACTTCGGTCGGACGTGAAGAGTTACCATAACCTCTCTGATTTGGGGCGATTACATGATAACCCGCATTAACTAAAGCTGGAATCTGATGTCGCCAAGTAAAGGCATGTTCGGGCCATCCATGACAGAGAACAATCGGTTTGCCTGCATTTAGCCGACCTGCTTCAAAGACTTCCAGTTCTATTCCATTTACAGGAATAATAGTTGGCTTTGGGAATGCTGTGTTTTTTAAAATAGAATTCATGGCGTTTTATTTGCGATTACTTATTTGCGAGATCTTATCCCATAAATTAGCAGATATCCTATCATCCAAAATTCACCAATGGTTGCAGGTAGCGTAAGAAATCTATTGTAGTCAAAGTCAATTCCTGAGTAATGGATAAATGTAGAAATCACATAACCAGCACCTCCCAGAATAATAACTCTTCCTAACCAGACGGGCATTATCTCGGATTTGATTACAATGTATCCCATAGGAAACAGCCATAGCCCAAAGAAAAGGCCACCAATGCCCCAAGCATTTGAAATTATATGTTGCAACAGCTGAATTAGTACGACTTTATCGTTGATAGCACCTATATCAGAATTTGAGATACCTATTGCGGAGGCGATTGATATTGCACTTATCATAATCGCCACGGCATTCACCATACCCCAAATACCCAGAGTCCAAGCTTCCCATTCATAATCCTCTTTAAATAATTTAAAGAACCAAACGGCGGTAAGTGCTTGAGAGAGTACGATGGCAATTTCTAGAAGCAATCTAATTCTTGCCGTTGATTCGAAATCAACTAAATTCGAAAGAGTTTGTTCGGGGTTACCAGATACAAAAATTTGAGAGTGAAATACCATAAAACCTAAAATTCCCGTAATAGCCATCATTAAATACCAAAAGCCAGCTATTCTTGCTGTATTAATCATGTTTTTTTGTTCTTTGTCTGCACGCATAGGATACCTGATATTAGTTTTTCTCGAAAATTTTTGGACAAGTCTTTTAAGATGATTTACTTTCATCAATTTCTATTTCAACTGTATCAATAATTATAGCTTCTTTTAATTCCTTTTCTCTTGGGACCTGGAATTCACCTTCCATAAAATCAAACATTCCAGGTGTTACTTCAAATGAATATGTTTCACCTTTTTCGTTATTCCTTTTTAATACTCTATTCTTTCTTAAATCATGCGGTGCTTTGATGTAATGGATTTGTGTTGGAATATTTTGTTCTTTAGCCAAGGATGTGAATAATTCTCTTTTTTCGAATTTAGTAAAACCAAGGTCAAGGACTACTTCAACACCACAATCAGAAATGTTTTTAGCAGTTTCCCAAATTTGTTGTTCACATCTATCAACTCTTTCCATTATCCATTTTAGATTCATTGATTTAGGCGTGTCTTTCCCGTACAATTTCCACATCCATTTATCAATTGAAAAATGGACTCCTTTTATATCTTTGGTTAGTTTCTTGGAATAGGTTGATTTGCCGGCACCTTGTCGTCCAAAAACTATATGAATTTTTTTACTCATCGATTTTGTAATTTAATGTTTGTCAACAATTTCAGGTTTACGAATCATAGAAACTCCAATCCATAGGAACCATATGATTTGACTAATTCCATAATTTTCAATTCATTCTTTTAAGATGACTTAATGCTGCCCGGCTCATATATGATTACAACGGTTCAGGATTGGTTAAATCCCTGAAATTTTCAAATCCTGTCTTTTGCTGGATATGCTATTTATTGTTTTGTACTTATAGTCTAACAAGCCCGGAATTGTGATCCCTGACTTGTCAGACTACCTTTAAAATTTCCAACCAAAATAGATATTTGGCTCAAAAAAGAAGAAGTTTCCATATTTGTCATCAAACTCCTTAAACCCTGCAGGCGAGTTGTTATCGAACATCCACTGGTTGATATGAACCTGAGGTTCTACGAAAAGTCGTTTTTTCTTCCCAAATGCGGCATGGTAACCCAAATGAACCGAGTTGTACAATTTAAACCCATTTTTAATTTTATTACCGTCTAAATCCGTGTAGGTTTGAATCTGTGGCAGAACTTCAATACTTGTAAAAAGTCCTTTCCATAACATACGTTGATAAGTAACACCAATTCCTATTTCTCTTAGGTATCCATCGTAATATTCAGTGCCAGACTCTATTTTATCGACAACACCATCCCACCAGGTTATGCCCATGGGTTGAAATAATCTCCACCTGGCGAATTTCACACCTATAATGTTCTTATCATCAAGGTTGCGTTTTACATGCAATTCAAGCATTTGAATACTCGTACGCTTGCCATAACCAAAGATAATCTCATCTGGAACGATATAAGGTATACTTACCCTCCATTTATGGGTGACTTCAGTTTCTTTATCCACTGGTGAATTAGTTTGAGCAAAGGCGCTAAATGAGGCAAGTGTAAAAACAAGAATAAGTAGGTATTTCATTGTTCTGAATGTTAATTGTTAAATGAATCGTTTGATATTTGTCGATAGATTCAGTCTTAAAAATCCACTTTATCGAACCGACAGGAGGATGATCGTAAGAAATAGTAGATGAAACGTCCTGAAATGAAAATGCGGACGTATTGGTGAGATTCGGGACTTTTAAGATGTGTATAAGAAAAATCTAAACTACTGTGGTTTTATTTCAATTGGTAACCTTAAACCAGTGTAATTATCTCAGATTCTACATTGAGACGAAACATCCAATTCATTTCTGTTCCATTCTTCCAATAATTTTATATTTTCTTTCTGAATAAATGAGAAACGGGTAGTACAGAAACACTTAATTTATTTTTGATTGATAACAAATCCATAGCCATTCTGCCATTTCTGAACCTTAGTTCAGATTCTGAAAATGAATATTTTAGTGATGGCATCACCGAAGATATCATTAATGCATTGACCCGGGTTCAGGGATTAAAGGTGACGGCTAGAACGTCTTCATTTGCCTTCAAAGGGCGGCA
This sequence comes from Balneolaceae bacterium, assembly GCA_040222455.1. Taxonomy (GTDB): domain Bacteria; phylum Bacteroidota; class Rhodothermia; order Balneolales; family Balneolaceae; genus RHLJ01. The sequence goes on from JAVKDD010000011.1 coordinate 300,783, forward strand.
TATGGATGTGCGTCATATTGGTAATCAGTTGGGAGTATCTACGGTACTGGAAGGGAGTGTACGTAAGTCAAAGAAGAGAGTGCGGATCTCAGCTCAGCTGATCCAAACGACTGATGGATTTCAAATTTGGTCGGGTCGTTTTGATCGTGATATTGAGGATATATTTGAACTTCAGGATGAAATCAGTTTAGAAATTGCAGAACAGATCAGAGAAAATTTTGGTCACCTGGAAATCGGGAAACATCTTGTGAATGTGCCCACTCAGAATATTCAGGCATATAATCTCTATTTAAAGGCACGATATAATCATTTGCGGTGGGATAGTGAAGGGATCGGAAATGCAATGAAATTTTATCCGCAATGTATTGAGATGGATCCAGATTTTTCCTGGCCTTATTTTGGAGCGGGTTACTGCCATTCTATGTTTGGATCATGGACTCCAAATATAAGTTCTCTTGATTTGGCAGCTGATTATATAGAACGGGGATTTGAGCTCGATGATGAATCATTTCTGGGATACTATAGCAAAGCGACTCTTGAATTTTGGGGGCACTGGAATTACCGGGAAGCAGAAAAACTTTATCTAAGGTCAATGGCCTTAAATCCATCTTATACAGAAGCCGAGGAAGGATTAGCTGAATTATATACGGCCATTGGCTGGTTCGATGAAGCTATGGATCATACTAAACATATTCTTCAGTTGGATCCACTTTCGCCCAACCACCATTTTACCAAAGCAAACATTCATTATTTGCAGGAAGATTATGAAACAGCTCTTGAGTGTGTAGAATCTGCTCTACGGATTAATCCTGACTTTACGCATGCCATCTCTTTGAAGCAACTTAACCTGATCAAATTGAAGCGTAAGGAGGATTTGGAGAGCTTAATAGAAAATACACCATTAGCAGAGTCTCCGAAATCATGTAGCATGCTGTATACATTGACTCATCAACCTGTCGATCATGGTATCAAGCTTGAGGAAATTGATGAAATCGTGGAAGAAGAAGGGTTCTCTTTAATGCCGTGGCCTGTGTTTTTAAACATTCAGTTTGGAGAGATAGAAATAGCTTTAGACCTGCTTCAGCAAGCGGTAAGGGAAAAAAGAGGTCAGTATGCAAACTTTCTAAGCCGACCATTTCTTGACAAAATTCGGGAAACAGATGGCTTTAAAGAGTTGGTTACAAAGACATTTGAACCATCCCAGTTACCCATCAAACGATCATTTCAGGAGTTGAGTAACGAAAGTATTCAGAGAAAGAATGAGGTTGATGCCAGATTATTAATGCACCCTAAAGAAATCGAAATGGCTCAGGAAAAGCTCGATATATTAATGCAACGAGAGGACCGCTATCTTGATACTGCATTAACTTTGAGAACCCTGGCTGCTGAAGTCGAACTTCACCCAAATAAACTGTCTTGGATGCTGAACGATCAGGTTGGGGTAAGTTTCAACGATTATATTAATAATTTCAGGCTGAAGTGTTTTAAGCAGAAGGCGCTAGATCCCGCAAATAAGAATTTCACCTTACTAGGTTTAGCTTTTGAAAGTGGATTTAATTCAAAATCTACTTTTAACGACTACTTTAAAAAGAAAACGGGAATGACCCCTCGAGTTTGGCTTAAGAAGCAGTAATCAGTAAAAAACAGCACTTCTGGTCATGAAAGCACTGTTTGGGGTATTATAAAAAAGATATTTAATCTCTGAATTCGATTATTATCTAATAAGAAACTCCCAGAAAAAAGTGTTGAAATCAAAGCCTTGAGCAGTGAGTCCCAAAGGCAATCCAATATTAAATGGATCACTACCGGGCCAAGTATGTCCGCCATTTTCGATGACCATTTTAGCAATTGATGCGTTTTCTCCATAATAATAAATGTCAATTCCTACTAGGTTTGATTCTGTATCGTAGTGTTCAATGGATTGAGTTGATAACTTTCTAGATTCTCCATTCCATACCTGTAGAGATTCATCGAGAGATCGATAGGCATTTTCCTTGCCATTTATAGTAACAATTTGGTCGGCGGTTCCATGTACGTAAAGTGCTTTAACAGGCGGAATATTGGTCATTCGCTGATAAACTTCGACGGGAATTGGTGCGCCTACCGAGACAAATCCATTAATTTGTCCAGGAAGCTCAGCCATTAATCGTTGCGCAAAAAAGCCTCCCCGTGAAATTCCGATAGCATAAATTTTAGTGCTATCAACTGGATAATGTTTGATAATTTTTTGGATCAGAATTTGGATGAATTTTACATCATTTCCTTCTTCAAATTCCATGTCGAAGCCTACATTCCAATCATTGTTTTTTCCTTGTGGATAAGCCACCACAAATCCATACTCATCAGCTAATTTATTAGTTTGCGAATACATCATTTGTTCAATTGCAGTCATACCAGAACCATGGAAATTCAGCAAAAGTGGAGCTTTCTGATCAGCATCAATGCTTGATGGGCTGTAAATGGTGACTTGTCTTTTATCGTCACCAACGGTCACCATTTGGGTTTGTGATAGTAGATTGGTGCTCATAATGGTTAGGGTAAATATTGGTATTAAAAACTTCATTGTTTGTCATATTATTTTTAAGAATTTATAAGTACACGCGATACATCAGATTAGGTAGTATGCCAAACATGGTAGTATGGCCAAGATTATTCGCGTTGGAAGCGTCGTAGTATTCAGTAAGCTTTGCTTTATAGTTAGTAATATTCTCGATATTCAGGGAAATCTCATGGGAAGTATGATCTCGCTCGAACTTATAACTTGCCGATAGCGTGATCATATATAAGTCATCAAGATCGGTGGAGAATGCTCGGTTATAATCAAAATATTGATTGTTCGCAGGATCAACATCTATGGCACCTTGAGCATTGCGTAGTAAAGGGATGATTTTATGGGCACCACCTGCAAAGGCTTTAATATTAATCCCCAAAGTTTGATTGTTTTTTTGTCCTAATCGACTGAATTCCTTTCCGAAAATAGCATTTACAGCATAATTACCATTGAATTTAGTGTCCCGTTCAATACCGTCGTTCGCAGTGTATTTTGATTCATAGATAGAGGTGTTCACCATAAAGTAGTATTCATCTGAGAAGAACTTTTGGAGGGTAAACTCTACTCCATAATTGTTAGCAGTACCGGAATTATTCAGCTCGAAATATTCAATTTCAGCACCTTCATTGATCGTAGAATAATAGCTATTGAGATCATCATGAACGGGAACATCGTACATATGCTGATAGTAGACTTCAATTTTACCTAATAAATCAGGATTGAAATAGTGGTCAATTCCTGCAACCAAATGATGTGCTTTCATCAACTCAAGGTTTTTATTGGGTTGATAAAAGGAACCATCTTCGCGTTGAATATTTGCATAGTAATGATGGAGATTTTCTAAGGTACTATGCAAACCATACCCAAAATTCAGAGTACTTTTATCAGTGAATTGCCATTTGGTAGCTAAACGTGGTTCGAGAGTAAATTGCTCATTAAAAAATACATTGTTGTTCTGTAACCCAGCAGTGAAGGATAGTGCTTCGTTTACCCGATGTTTGAATGAGAAAAAGTTTCTCAGATTTACTAATTGTTCATCAAAGTCCTGAAGTTGAACCATAGATTGTTCTGGTGTTTCTCGTAATTCCTGATCAAAAGTCTGCATATAAATGGCGAGATCCGATCCAATATGAAAAGAACTACGGGCATTCAGCTTATGGAAATAAGTGGATGAAATTTGAAACCTAGATTTATTCAAATCACTGATAAAACCATCTTGTGTGATATCAGAATCGGATAAATATTGAACAACGTCTTCTTCTAAACGTTCTATGGAATAGGAAAGGGATGTGGTTAAATAACCTTTATTTCCATTAGTTAGAAAGTGATTAATACCAGTATTAAACAACAAAGAGCTTTTATTAAAGTCTTCGGTTACGTCGGTACGCAATCCGGAATTACCTGGACTATCCCAATCAAATGGAGTTACATCTTTAAGGGAAAAACTACTATATCCACCTAAGCCAAACGCGGTGATAATTCCAGCTTTTTTAGTTGGAATAGTCAATTTAAAAGCAGCATCCTGAAAACGAGGATCACCTTCTATTTCAACCAGACCAAGATCGGTTAATAATGAAGAAGTCGAGTTTCGGTAGTTAACTAAAAACGAACTGCCACTGCCTTTTTTGATGGGACCTTCTAAAGTTAGATCGGAACCAATCAACCCAAAACCAATGATTCCTTCATATTTTTCGTTATTCCCATTTCTCAATTTAATGTCATACACTCCCGAAACTGCATTGCCGTATTCCGCAGGAAAAGCTCCGGTATAAAAATCTGAGGTAGCTAATAAATTGGCATTTAATGTACTTGTAGAACCTAAAACCAGGTTTTGATCAGCAAAATGATTGGGATTAGTAATGGGGATGCCCTCTAAACGCCATTGCATATACTTAGGGGAATTACCACGTATGATGATGTCATTTCCCCCACTTCCTGAATTTCGAACTCCTGCAAAATTGGAAGTGATAAAGGCAGGATCGTTAAAACTGGCGGTTAATCGAGTAATTTCTTCTGTTGAAATTGAACGCGCTCCAACAATGGCCATATCATTAGTGGGTAATCCAATATTTTTATAAGCATTTACTGTGATTTCTTTACCAGCTACTATAGCTTCAACCAGCATAATATCTAATATAGTTTCCTTCCCAGAGGTCACTACTACATTGGCTATGGTTTTACTTTCAAAACCAAGGTACGACACCAATAAATCTACCCGACCTACAGGTACATTATTGAGTATATAATTGCCGTCCAGATCGGTTACAGTACCTAGAATAGGTTCACTTTCAATAACCTGAATGGTTGCCCCAATTAAGGTAGTTTTACTGGCTGCATCAAAAATAGTGCCCTTAATTTGTTGGGTTAGACCATCAGTTGATTGAGCGAAGATTACAATACTTCCAATGAGTGAGAAGAATGTGATGAGATATATTATATAGACTGCTCTTCGTGAGCGCTTCATATATACGTTATTAAATGAGCTCATATCAGTTACGATTTAAATTGAGATTTAATGCTGGATCAAAGCTCGTAATATTCGTTGCTGCAATCGTCCAGTCTCATAATACTGGACTTCCTAATTTTTGATCAATCACCCAAATTTCTTGTGGTTAGCATTTTATAAAGGCAGTAAGGGTAATAAAATCAATAAAAAAAGATGGTTAGGCTTTTAAAGAAATAAAGCTGAGAGAGTGTGTTTTAGGATAGAAAAAGTCCGAGATATCATATTAAGATCCGTAAACATAATCTCGGACGAAGCAGGAGGTAGATGTACCGAACTTAGGTACAGTAAAGAAATTAAAGCCAAATAAAATGACACATGTACTACTCGCTGGAGCGACAGGATACCTCGGAACACATTTATTAAGAGAGTTAGTTGCCTGGGACATTCCAACCACTGCAATTGCAAGAACGCCACATAAACTAAGTAAATTTGATTTCGAAAAAATAGTGGTAAAACAAGCGGAAGTCACCAATGTAGAAACCTTGAAAGGTTTGTTTGATGGTATTTCAACCGTCATCTCCACCGTTGGAATCACACGCCAAAAAGATGGTCTCACTTACATGGATGTAGACTATCAAGCGAATATGAATTTACTGGAAGAAGCAAAGGAAGCCGGAGTGAAGAAATTTATTTATGTATCGGCATTAGGAGGAGAGAAATTTCGACATCTACAAATATGTAATGCAAAAGAACGATTTGTAGATGCGCTCCGATATAGTGGAATGAATTACACTGTGGTTCGACCAAATGGCTTTTATTCTGATATGTTAGATGTGCTGCAGATGGCTAAAAACGGAAAAGTATATCTATTCGGTAATGGTGAACAAAAATTGAATCCCATTCATGGAGCCGATTTAGCAGAAGTGATTATAAATACCATTGCTATGAATGAACACGAGATTCTGGTTGGTGGTCCTGACATACTCACTCATAATGAAATAGCTGAAATAGCTCTGGCTAGCTGGGGGAATCCAAATAAAATTGTTCACCTCCCAGATGTTATCAGATCAGCTACTATCCATTTAGCGAGGATCTTTACCAGCGAAAAAACGTTCGGCCCACTCGAGTTTTTTTTAACGCTAATGGGACAAGATATGATAGCTCCCAGATATGGCACTCGCCGACTACAGGATTTTTATAAACAAGAAGTTAAAAACCTAAAATTATAAGATTATGAAAAAAATAAACTTAATAATGCTATTTATAATAATAGTAGTCCAAGTTAAAGCACAAGAAAATCCTATCGAAAGAGAAGGATTTGTAATAGGAGCATCTGCTGGAATGGCATTCACATCTATTCTTGGAGATACACCAAATATATCTGATGGTGCTTCTATCTCGCTTCCAAATCTAAAAATAGGATGGATGTATAATCAGGATGTTGCTCTATTAATAACTACTCCAGGACTCAATTATACCCGTGGGGATTTAGATCGTAGTATTGATGGCATTATCCCATCGGTTCAATACTGGGTAAAGCCAAATTGGTGGGTAAGTGGCGGTTTAGGATTAGGGATAGATAGCGCAACTATTTTCGATTCCAATTCCTCAAACGATGACACTAATATTGGTACTGCCTGCCAGTTTAGTGCCGGTTACGAGATTTATAAAAAAGGTCGGTTTACCATCGATTATCAGGGAGTACTCTTTGCAAGTAACATTAACAATGATTGGGGTGATTTAGAGTCAGTTTCTTTTTTGACAGGCTTTGGATTTAACTTTTACTAAATACAGGAAATATTAGTCATGAATATTCAAAAACAACTAGCTGTAATTCTGATCCTGATGGGGTGCATGCAAGTTGGTTCAATAAAAGCGCAAGATTGGGTGAATCCGAATCAAGTAACTATATCACTTGGAAGTGTACAAGGTCTGGTAAAAGATGAATTATATTCCCCATTGAACTATAAAAGTGATGGGGGAACGCTTGGATTGAACTATCAAAAACTAACAAAGAAAAGACATTTATTTGCAGTAGATATTGAACTACAAACACTGGAAATAAAAACAAATGTAAGTGAATTCTTTATAGCGGATCAGGTTAAATTAAATATTGAAATCGCATATTTGATATCAATTTCATCTTCCAAAAATAGTCGATTATTTGTAGGTCCTGACCTGCATTCTAATGGAGCGCTCATCAATTTTGAAGATGATTTTACATTGAGTAACTCTGGAACTTTTGTATCACATAGGGGATTAGGAGCTCAAGTTTTACATCGATCAAGATTCAAGAAAAACACGATACATATTCATGGGAAATTGCCTTTAGTAGGCAAAGTTTATCGCTCTCCATACAACTTGTTTACTAAAGATTTGAACGATGAACAGCTGTTTTCATTCTTATACACCAATGGAGAATTAAGCACCGTTCACAATTATTTCAATCCCTCTGTTGCAACAACTATTTCTAGACCACTTTTTAGAAATATTCACTTCACTGCAGGTTACGAACTCAATTACTTATACAGTTCGGTAAATAAATCTATCACCAATTATCAAGGTCGCTTCATTTTTGCAACTATATTTAAATTCTAAAATTATGTCTAACAAATACTTTTTATTTCTATTTATTGGAATAGGGGTCTTATTAATAAGTTGCGAACAAGTTATTCTTGGTAGCGATGAACCCAACAATCCAGAACACAATTTTGAAATTCTGTGGAATGACTTTGACAAGCACTATGCTTTGTTCGAGGTAAAAAATATCAATTGGGATTCGCTTTACACAGTCTATCGACCACAAGTGACACCTTCTACAAGCGATGACGAATTGTGGCAGTTAATTACCGAAATGTTAGATCATTTAGACGACGAACACGTTAAAATTCGCATCCAGGCAGAAGAGCCCCACAACTATGTTGAGTTTGCATCGGGAGCCGAAAAAAACCTTCGTGCTTTAGAAGAGTTTAGTATCGAATTAATTGCGGGAGCATATGTAGAAACACTCTATCAAAAAGATGACTTTTATAGTTATGGTAAACTCTATAATGAGAATATTGGCTACATCCACGCTATTGCCATGTTGGGTGCAAATCCATCAAGTATTTACAACGCGATTAGTGAATTGGGTGATCTGGATGCTATTATTATGGATGTTCGAAATAACATAGGAGGTGCTGATCAATATTCGGCCGAATTTGCTCGTACTTTTTCTGATGGTCGTCATTTTTTGTATACCGTAGAGACTCGAAATGGTCCAAATTACGATGATTTTGACGCACCTTTAAAAGTGTTTTCAAAACCGCATCAACCCAATAATTTTACAAAGCCGGTCGTACTTCTAACAGATACCTTCACAATTAGTGCCGCAGAAATATTTACAATGCACATGAAGTCTTTTAGTCATGTAACACACATTGGAGATACTACAGCTGGTGCACATTCTGATGTTGGTGCTGCACGATTTCTACCGAATGGCTGGACGTATGAATATTCAATTATGAAATACTTGATGCCTGATGGAACTAGTTTGGAAGGAGTAGGCATTGCTCCAGATATCTACAAACAAAATTCTTCGGCTAATATTGAAGCAGAGCGGGACATAGTTCTGGAATATGCCATCGAATTCTTGAACACAAAAAAAATAAATTAGCACCATTGAAATCAATCAAAAAATATTGGCTAAAGATAAGGACTGCATCAAGTAAAGAAGATGTACTTCACTTAGTTACTGAGGTGGAAACATATATGAATGTGTTGTTCCATAAAGTGCAGATCGAGTCGAAAATGTTGAATATCTTGATGGTTATTCCCAGGATGTTATTTGGGTATTTTATCTTTTTTGATATGGGTAGACAAATAATTGGATTGCCGGTATCCGAGATGGTAATGATGGATGCCGGAACCATTGAAATAATTCGATCTTTTAGTCCAAGAATAGTAGAATTTTTACCATGGTTAGAACGCATGGAATATTGGGTGCAGGGATCGTTTTTAATATCTGGTTTTACAACTCGTTTAATTAGCTTTTCATTGTTATGGGTAGTGGCAGACAATCTCATCAGCTCTCCATTCCTTATACCTCAAAATTCCATGACACTTATATTTTTTATAAGTACCTGCTTATACAGTTTAGTGCTAGGTTCGGGTAAATATGGGCTCGATTATGCACTAATGAAATGGTTTAGAAACAGAAAGAAAAAGAAAAAGAATTATGAATAAGAATCAGATTTTAAATATAACACTCACAATTGTAAGTGCATTACTGGTATTTCACGTTGGGATATTCTTCAAAATTATTCCATATGAAATCGTCTGGGGTGGTCGGCTTCAAAATAATAATGAGATGTATTTATTTGAAAGTATATCCATTTTACTAAATGTTATTTTAGGTTTGCTATTAATGGTAAAAGGAAAAAAAATACCAGTTACAATATCCCATAAATTTATAAATGCTGGTTTGTGGTTGTTTGTTGGGTTATTCGCTTTAAACACTGTGGGGAATTTATTAGCTGAAACAACATTCGAAAAGTTTTTTTCCATAATAACGATTCTGCTTTGCTATAATCTGTGGATGATTATAAAAGATAAATCACCTGAATAGTGCTAATTTCGCATATGGTAATAAATTGGGTATAAATACGATCGTATAATTCTAAATACTTACTTCATAATGTGGAGGAGAAATAGCGAACTATGAAAACAAAGTTATTAACCTTATTTATAGTACTAACGGGTATTGCCAGCAGCATTTTTTGGATCGAGGCAGAAAAAGAAATTGAAATTTTATGTTCGTTGATACAGCCCAATCAATCTATGGATGAAGTAACCGCTTTATTGAGAACAGGTGAACATTTGGAGTATCATTTTGAAGGCGAACAACTTCAGTTTAATTCACTAAAAAACCTACAATCCATTAATTGCTTTGTTCAGTTTGATAACTTAGAAAATGTAGAAACAATTCACTTTTCCAAACGGCTCAATATCAAGATAATGGCCATACTTTTAGGAAGTGTAACTACCTTCTTATTAATGATATTTCAGATTGCTTTGGCAAGTGGAAAACCACTAGGAGAATATGCCTGGGGTGGCTTTAATAAAAAGCTTCCGAATTCATTAAGAAAAGCATCCGCTGTTTCTGCAGTTGTTTTACTCATCGCGATTTTTTCATTACTCAGTTTAGAATTTATACATTTGATTCCAGAAGCCATAAATGCATATATCGTAGCCGTATTCGCTTTACTGTTTTTGATAAGCATTCTTGGAAATCTCGTTTCAGTAAGCAAAAAAGAAAAGAAGGTGATGATACCGGCATCAATAATGTTATTTCTATGTTACTTTATAGGGGCATACGCCAGTTTTTGATGGATTTTTAAAGTCAGCTACTTATATTTTAAAAAAAAAGTAGGGGATAATTCCCTTGTTAAGTAATGAGATCAACGAATAGTATAAATACTAGTTTTACTTGATTTACCTTTGAGTACAATTTCGCCTAAATGTGTTTTCTTTTGATTTTCATCTAACTTTAATCCAAGCGTCAGAACATCCGAAAAAACAAGATCAGTTTCATAGGTTTTGCACAGTGCTTGAAGTCGCGCCGAGATATTTAAGACATCTCCCGTGAATACAATTTCTTTTTTTAATGCACCTAGTTCTCCTGTGGTTACTTCACCTGCATGTGCCCCCGCTCTGAAATCAGGAGAAATCCCATACATTTCTTTAAAATAAGGATTGAGTTGTTCGAGTGTTGCTTTTAATGCAAAATAACAAGCGTACCAATGGTGATTGTGCTTACTTTTCCCCAATTTCCAAGTCAACACAATTTCATCCCCGATATATTGATACACCTCTCCTTGATGTTGGATAATAGCATCGGATAGTGAATCATAATATGCCTGAAGAAACTCGAAGTACTTATAATGGCCTAGTTTTTCGGCGATAGTTGTTGAGTTTTTCATATCTAGGAACATGAAAATACGGTGCTCATGTTTGGGTCTGTGATATTTTCCCGTAAAGAAATTCCGAAGCACATTGTAACCTAAATGTTCGCTGATGGTGGCGTATATTAAACTAAGAAATAACTCTACCGACAACTGTAAAGCCGTATTGAAGAATACGACACTACTTAAGAACCGTACTAATTTAGTAAGCACATCAGGATGGAAAGGTGAACGTCCGGATTCAATAGCGCCAGCTATTGGGTAGGTAATTAAAATGATACTGAATAATACAAAGGCATAAATTACAAACTTTGAAAAAAGTTTTGCCGGAAGACTAAAAGTCTTGAATTTTTTTTCGAGGAGGATGATCTCAATCGTGCCGATGAGTGTGCCCACTATAAAAAGCGAAATACTTGCGAAGATAAAAATCGGTATAGTAATGGTAATAGCAGATTCTGGAATCTGGTTTTGATTACCCGTTACTGTTAGATCATTGATTAAAAATACCCATCCTGAAAAAAGCCAAATTAAACCAAATGGGATGATTCGGGAAACATTACGCTGTGTTTTTGGCGATAATTTTGATGAGAACATTATTAAACTTTCGTTTAACCTTTTTTTTAACGTAAAGTATATAATGGGTTTATTCTTTACTTAATAATTTTTCATTCATTTTTGCCAACTCAACAGATATGAATGAATTATAAAATTAGCATTTTTCCCTGACTCATGAGGTCACTTAATTACTTTCATTGAACAAAATCTCAATTAAGTTCAAAATGATTATCTGATCTTACGAGATCAGGGCGTGTGTTGTATGGATCAATACTAACGTATTTTGGCAATCTATCTACGTTAATTGTTATTTGTTGCTCACCGCCAATAATATACTGTGACTCAAGTGATAGTATTTGCTCCTTACCAGCATCAGAAGGATGGGTAGTATATACCCCTATTGTAATTGGCTCATTCATATCTACCAAAGAATCCATACCATCGATTGACTCAAATTTTGAAGCGTTAATTGTAATGGTAATTAGAAATCCTTCACCTGGAACTTCAGTATAGAACGCATTATCGACTGAAAGATCGTAGGTAATAATCTTTTTAAACCAGTCGCTAATAAGTATGTGGTGTTCTTTTGATGTTAATGAATATAACTCAGTTAAAAATTCAGGGGTGGTTACAGTGGCATCAACTTCGTTTTTGTGCCGTTCAACCAGCGTTTTCAAGACCTTATTTATTGTTACCTCACCAATGAGATCTTTTAGCGCCATCATTACGATATAACTTTTGCCATACAGCATGTAATGTTCACCTTGCTCAAGGTAAAGCGGTTGCTCCGAGGTAGAGGCATAAGACCTGCCGGTAAAATAGGTGTGATTGGCAGACTTACCCAGCTGGAATAGTGAAGGCATTCCATAATGTTGTTCCATAACTACTGCTTCTGTGTATTTGGCAAATCCTTCCACAAAGATCTGACCACCGCTGACACTTTGTGTGCTAAGCTGATGTCCCCACCATTGGTGTGCTACTTCATGGATTGTTCGTTTGGCAACCAACTCAAAAGCTTCTGGTTTGCGTTCGTCTACTAAATAGAGATTGTCCTCTACCATGCTGATAGTTCCTGCAGCCGCGAAACCTCCAAAACCCCAGAATGATGGAAGTTCTGCAATTCGTAGATGATCGAGTGTATAGGGCCCAAACTCGTTCTGCATATAATCCAGCGTTTGCTTCATACTGTTCATGACGGTTGTATTATTGAAATCATGGTCTGAGTGGAAATAATGTTCCAGACTGATACCCTTATAACTTTCCTGAACCGTTTCATAATCTGCAGAGTGATAAGTAATAATAGGCGATACTGGATAAGGTGTTTTGTAACGGTAGTAATTTCTATCCTTCTCAGTCCAGGTTTCTTGCAGATTACCTACTGAAATGCCTGTTTGTTTTATGGGAACAGAAAGTATGGTTTCAAAATCAACAAGACCAAAACCAGATTCCATGAGTTCAAAATCAGCGTCAGATGGTTGTTCATTTTTGCGTTTTGGCAGATCGCGTTTTCTGCGTTCTGTTTTATCGTGAATTTCAAGACTTTCAGAGTATCCCAAATAAGGGCTGAAATCCCTGAGATGTATATAACTCCCGTTCTCAAGCACATCGTTGCCGGAATACAAACCATTGCCCTCACTTACAGCTGAAAATGTGAGATCGATGGAATCGCCCGGTAAAACAGGGGTATTAAACTGGAATTCATAGATCCCAAGAGTCGAATCAAACCCAATCATCATAGCTCGTTCAAGTTGAATATGGGTGATCGGTTTTTTTTCAATAATGAGAGCGCGGTAAACAGTCGTATCACTTTTATTTTCCAAAATGTATGTGGCGTCTACTTTATATCTTTTGTCTTCAGGATAAAGTGCTAAATCCGTTTTGATAGATATTGGATACAACCACTCCTCTTCATCATAATGTTTGTACTGTTTTTCATATTCTTCCCATCGATCTAACACTTCCTCAGAAGAGACATATTCGGTTTCGATGTTGGTTTTAGAGAAAATCATACCTGATGTAGTGATAAAAGCCAAAACCAATACGATCACAGCAGTTAAACGGTAAGGAGTCCATCCTTTGAATATTCGCTTAATATGAATAAAAAAGCCTTCGGAGATGCCTCTGCGCCATACATGTTGCCCAATCAGTGAAAGCATCAATCCAAGTATAAGCCAATGGACAGATAAAAAATGAAATCCGGTAACACTATTACTTACTCCACTCATATCAGAGAAGGAAACGAATGGTGTAGCTCCGATTCTTAAAAGTGGATGTTCTAAACCTAGGTTGCCTGCCAAAGGTGTTCCAAATACTGCGACCACCAAGCCAGTGATACCCATACCCAGGTATTTTCCAGGAGACAGCGCCTGGATAAATAATGCAACAAGCAGATAAAATAATAATGGAGTTCCCTGATAATAATACAACGAAAAGTATCTGCTTAAATCAAATTTTTGGTAATCCATCATTAATTGAAAAACGATAGCGATTAGGATCTCGAGCGTAATGAATAGAAGAGGAATAACTATCAGTACTGAGACTTTTGACCAAAAGAAAGACGCGTTGGACGCTGGAGTGGCATCAAGTATTAAATGCATATTCTCTGTCCGCTCTTTCCAGCCCCATTCGCCGCTGAAGAAGATGATCAATAAGACACCAAAAATAAAAATAGCGGTAGTGTTTAGTTCTGCAAGAATTGCAGTAACTGGATACAGGCTTTCGGAGTAGCTACCACCTTCTACAAGTGTTGAATAAAACTCGGAACTCATGATTACAATCATCAACATAATCATTACTTGAAAGGGCAGGCTTTTAATTAATTGTTTGATTCCAATTTTACTCTGAGATAAAAAACTCTGAAGAAATGCTTTTCCGGTTTCTACCGTGGGTGTGAGTGGTAAGTAGGCCGTATTAGTAGATTTAGCCTCAATTAGAGGTTCATTGAGAGAGGTAGTTTTTTTAATTTTCTTTTGGAGTGTCCTGAAAGAAAATAATCGATAGGCAATACCTAAAATAGCTAAGGATATTGAAATCCAAAGCAGTCGATTTAGTAAGAAGTGCCCACTGAGTGACACAAATATTTCATTTTTCTGTAATGGAGTCAGGTATTGGCTTTGTTCCATGAAGGCTGATATTCCAAAGGGATCACCTAAAGCGGCTAGCATCATGTTATCGGTGTGAGTGGGTGCGGATCCTGCGAGGATAGGAGAATCAAAATAAAAAGAGCTTAAAAAGTAAAATACATAAATCAGTACAGCGGATGCGTAGATAGACATTCTATTCTTAGTAAGCAGTCCTACGGAAAAGATAAAACCAGTGCAGATAAAAACATTAGGCATTACAAAAACCAGCCAATTCCAGAAATATGGAAAGGTTGAGAAGGGGGCCAATCGATCAGGGTCCATATCAACAATAAGGGAGCCAGACATCATGCCTAGAAGTAACATACTTACTGATATAAGACTGAATAAATAAACGCCACTAAACCGGCTGAAGAAAAAATGATGTTTTTTAATCCCTGTACTAAACATTATTTCTTGCATGCGATAAGTGGAGTCGCGCAAGATTCCATTGATAGCAAAAAACATGATTACAAATACAGAACCAAGTGTAAAGACTGAAGTGTAATAGCTGATCTGATAGGGAGCATTAAAGTTGACCATGTCGGGAGCAAATCCTTGTCCTCCGATTTGAAACCCAGTGAGAAAAAATAGTATCATAGCAACGGGTAAAGCCCAAAACTTACGTTGATAAATAATTTCGAATTTAAGTAACGATAAAATCACATTACCCCCATAGTTTGTTGTTCAGAGGTCGAAACTATTGAAAAATAGTAATCTTCAAGAGTGGGTGAGACAAGTTCAAAGTCATTTCCGGGACTAACTTCCGACTTAACATGTATTTGAGTTTCACCTGCTGTAAGCCGGGATGAAATAACTTTATATTTTTCTCGGTAATGGGAGAGGTCCTCAGCAGATATAGTTTTCCTCCAGATCTGTCCTTCCAGCGTTTGAACTAAATTGGCAGGACTACCGTGAACCACAAGTTGGCCATGATCGAGTACAGCCATATTAGAGCACAGGTTATAGATATCAGCAACAATATGTGTGGATAATATCACAATTATATTCTCTCCAATTTTACTGAGCAGGTTCAGAAAACGATACCGTTCTTCGGGATCTAAACCGGCTGTGGGTTCATCAACGATTATGATCTGAGGGTCTCCAAGCAGAGCCTGTGCAATACCGAACCGCTGGCGCATACCTCCTGAATAGGTATAAACATGTTTTTTGCGATGTTCCCATAAATTCGTTTGATGAAGTAGGCTTTCAATTTGAAGTTTGCGTTTATCTTTGTCCAGAAGTCCTTTCATAACTGCAATATGATTCAACAATTCAACAGCTGATGTTTTAGGATAAACACCAAATTCTTGAGGAAGAAAACCTAATACTTTACGAAGTGCATCCGGATTATTTTGGATATTTACCCCATTGAAAAGTATAGTGCCTGAAGAAGGGGATTGAAGTGTGGCAATGGTTCTCATTAACGATGATTTTCCGGCGCCGTTGGCACCTAGTAATCCAAACATGCCGTTACTGATTGTAAGAGAAACATTGTTTAGTGCTTTAGTTCCGTTGGGATAGGTTTTGGATACATTTTGAATTTCGAGGATATTCATAAAATTTTTACTATTAGATTATCAGCTAAATTTTTGCTTATTGATTAGTGCTTCGACTTAGTATCAATTTGAATTTGATGTTTTTTGACTTTTTGCCCACATTATTTCGGTTCACTAAATATAATGTTTCGGTAAAAGCCAGAAATATTTCTTTGTCCTGATCTGATTTTAAGATCATATTTAACTATAGTTTATACTTTTAAAAAATCAACGATTACGTTGTATTCAGATTTGAGAACGGCTTCAATTTTGTAGTTCATTTCAGAAATAGGTATTGCATGATGGTAATTAGATACTCTGTAGAAGAATAGAATTATTCACTTTTGGGAAACTTTCTGGCAGATTTCTCTACTGGTTTACAAAGGTTCAGCTCGGCTTTTAAATTTACCGCTAGCTAGTAAATTGCGTTTATTGTCTGTCTCTCACTGTACAAAGCGCCTATGCGAAATGTCCCAATGAATCTGAAAATATCCTGATTCTAGTACAATTCAACACCTTAGTCGCCCAAGCTCTACTAACTCCAAATTTTCGTGACAGTTCGGCTCTACTTTTAACCTTACCGGTGTCCAGTAATTTGCGGTATTTCACAGCCTGTTCTTGCCGAGTGAATAGCTTCTTTTTTCGTACTACAGGCCTTGCAGGGTTAACATAAATAAGGGGTGTTAACTGAAAGTTCGCATCTTTCAAAAATGGGTAGTTTTGGGTCATTCTTGGTTGGGTAAGTGTGAACCGTTGGTGACCGTTATCGTCTATTACGGTCTCTACGTGTCATATTACGGTAAAATAAGTTCGCACTTTGTCCTGACCCGGGGAACCAGACATATCAAAGGTTCGAGCTTTGTGTTTATCTGAGTACGCATTTTTTTTGAACCACTCTTTAATGTCTTCCCATTCAGAAATAAGGTAGTGATCGCTGTAACTCTTCAGCATAAAGTGGATTGAATTTGATTTTGAGTTAAGAGAAATCTTACTGCTTTATAGAATAAGATCGAATGTTATTTAATCCAATAAATCACTTTATTGAGAACCATAAAGAATTCGACTGATTCTAAATTTTAAGTATTGAGATTGCAAAAAGAAATTTAGTTCAGAAGTATTGATAAGAGATTATTTCGTTCATTTTTCCAAGGTCATCATATGGGTATCATACTAGCACTTGTATTTGTAGTTACTTTAATGGTAATTGCAAACTCAAAGTACCATGTTCATCCGTTCCTTTCGTTGTTGGTTGCGGCAATTTCTATGGGTTTTATCGGGGGACTGGATCAGGGAGAGATAATTAATACCCTGATAAAAGGGTTTGGTAGTACGCTTGGGAGTATTGGTATAATTATAGCTTTAGGGTGCATCATCGGAGCATACCTTCAGAAAAGCGGAGGAGCAAATTCTCTGGCACATTTTGTTTTGAAAATTATCAGCGAGCAAAAGTCTTTGTTAGCAATGAACTTGACTGGATTTGTAGTATCTATCTCCGTTTTTTGTGATTCAGGTTTTATTGTTCTGTCTTCCATTATGAAGGCAATCAGCAAAAGGGCAAAGATTTCATTAATTGCATTAGGGGTGGCAACAGCTGCCGGTTTGTATGCAACACATGTTTTTGTGCCACCAACTCCGGGACCTCTCGCTGCTGCGGCTGCATTAGATGCAGATCTAGGCCTAGTAATGGTACTTGGGTTGATTGTTGCCATTCCTGTATCACTGGTCGGTTTTTTTTGGGCCAGTTATATCAATAAACAGGAACAGAATGAAAAGATTGAAGCTCCCAAAGAAGAAACAAATTTGAAGGGTCTTCCTAAGCCCGGTTTATCCTTTGCTCCCATATTTATACCGATATTACTTATTGCATTACGATCGGTATCCCAGTATCCGACTCAGCCACTTGGTGAGGGCATCATCGTATCCCTTTTTGATTTTCTAGGTAACCCTGTTATCGCTTTGTTTATTGGTGTTTTGTTGGCATTCACTTTAAAACCTAAAAAGATTGAAGAAAACCATTCGCATTGGGTGAGCGATGGTTTAGCTCAGGCAGGTTCAATTATTTTGATAACAGGAGTAGGTGGTGCTTTTGGTGCAATTCTGAGAGATACAGGAATAGGTGAGATCATAGGAACTCAAATTTCAGATCTGAGAATTGGATTACTTTTACCGTTCGTTATTGCAGCTATACTAAAAAGTGCTCAGGGTTCATCCACTGTATCCATCATCACCACAGCTGCTATTATTGCCCCGCTCTTGGATTCACTGGGTTTAGATTCATCGATGGGCAGAGCATTAGCTGTTTTAGCCATTGGTGCAGGAGCTATGACCGTATCCCATATTAATGACAGTTATTTTTGGGTAGTTTCACAATTTTCCGGAATGTCAACCACTACTGCTTTAAAGAGACAAACGGTATCTACCTTATTTCAAGGTCTAACAGGGATCATCATTGTAACATTGATTGGGTTTATTTTCCTTTAAACATCACTTTTATTTTAAATTACTTTTAATACCATTAAGTTAAGCGCACGTATAAAAACATCGTACTTAAACAGTTATCATAGAAGAAAAATGATTCGATACTACATGTTCAATGTGATATTAGTCTTAGCTATGACTTTTTCAGTTCAGGCTCAATTTCCACAAGAGTTATTACCCGAATACATTACATTAGAACACCCCTCAGGAGAGCGTCCTGACTGGGAGCCTACAGGTTCGTCTAAATATATCTTTGTGGATAAACCGGGAGGAACACCATTCGAGAAAAATATTAAGACAGGTGAAGTACATTCTATCGTGCCGCCGAATTGTGAGCAATGTCAGGTGTGGCGTTTACACTATCTCAATAATGGGGACTATGTCATGACCATTGGTCCGGGTCGCGGAGATGCGACCATACAAATTATTAGCAAAGATTTGGATACACCTGCCTGGGATATGGGTGAGATTGCTCACGAAGGTCTGGCTATTTCCCGGCACTCTTTGCAGATCGCCTGGACCAATGGACCTGATATTCATGTAGGCACTATTGTATACGGAGATGATGGTGTACCGTCCATTGAAAACAAACGAGTTGTTCTCAATGTGGACGAACTTAAAGAACGTGATAAAAGTATACCCGGTGAAGGTCTTGGAGCAACCCAATATCTTGACTACCATGAGCCTCAGGATTGGATCCCGCCCAATGATCGTATACTCGTTTTCAGTCGCTATGGCACTTCCACCACAAGCAAATATTCTTCAGAGACCTGGACCTGGAATATGGATACGGATGAACTCATAAATCAGTCAAAGCGTCACGCGTATTACGATGAGCCCGAAGGTATTTTTCCTGATGGACAACATACTTTACTGGAGTCTGATATGTTTCTTCCTGTGAGTCAGCATGCTCAGATCCTGGACCTCTACCGAATGCGGCTTGATGGAACCGGAAAAAACATGTTGAGGCTTACTCATTTCGGAAATCATAAATTACCTGACAGCGATGTGACTTTTAAGGCAAATCAAGGTGTGATTTCTGAAGACGGGAAGTATATGCTTTTTGGTGAAGGTCGATCTAATACCCAGGATCAACCAGGCAGTGGCTATGGAATTTATTTATTCGATTTTGAAGCAGCAGGAATTAAAGTTAATCCTGGTCCAAGAGCTTTAAAGAGTAGTAATGAATAAGCAAACAATCATCCATCAATACGATTTAATAATTTATAAACTCTCAATCTTATAAAAAGAGCAATCAAAGAACTTGCAGATCAATTCTGGGAGAAAGGGTAAATCATTCTCGAGGAATATGAGATACAGGTTTTGTACTGAAGAAGTGCTGGAACAAAGGTATGCTTAGACATAGGATTAGATTAACTTTTATCTGAGTTAGCCAGTTCACCTATATCAAATACTTCGGTTAATAGTTAGAAAAGACCCACTTCTTCGAAAGTTGATTAGTCATTTCATTTACTCATTATTACTTAGCGGCCTTATTCCAAAAATCAGCAAATAGCCAATCATCCAGAACTCACCAATGGTGGCAGGGATGGTTAAATAGTTGACCAATGATGCATCAAATCCTGCATAAAATAGTAGTGTACTTAGTATGTATCCTATTCCGCCAATGATCAATGTATAACCTAACCAAATAGGCATTCTAAGAGAGCTGGTCACAATGTATCCCATAGGAATAAGCCACAGACCAAAGAATATACTACCCGCTGCCCATGCATTTTTAATAACACCCTGAAAAGCTGATAAAAGTACTATTTGATCGTCTATTGCCAGAGAAGAGTCTGCAATATCAATAGCTGATCCCATAGCAATGGCGCTAATCATAATCGCAACTGCATTGACTGTCCCCCAGATTGCTACTGACCAGGCTGCCCATTCATTAATGGATCGGAACAATTTATAGAACCAGACTGCTGTTAAAACCTGAGAAATTATAATAGTAAACTCCAGTAATAAGCGTATACTTGCTACCGATTCACCATCTATAATATTTTGTAAGGTCGCTGCTGCATCTCCTGAGATGAATACCTTAGGATGAAAGATCAGAAAACCTAGTACCCCGGAAACAGCCATAAGTAAGTACCAGCCTCCGGTGATCTGTGCAGTTCTTTTTAAAGAATTTGATGTAGTTGTCATTAATAATTATGATAGAAAAAGGGTAAATAAAACAGGGCAGAGCTACGCTAAACATATAAATTGGTTACGATTTATTTTCAACGTAAAACCCTGGTCACCCAAGCCCGACTTACTTCAAACTTATTAGCTACTTATGCAATACTTTTATCCTTTCCAGAGACTAATAATTTCTGGTATTTCACAGCTTGTTGCTCCCGTGTCTGTTTCTTTACTTTTCGTGTTTTAGGCTTCGAAGAGTTAACAAATAATAAGGGTGTTATCAGCCAGCTGGTGGATCACATCTTTCAAAAATGGGTAGTTATTGCCATTTTTGGTTTATAAAGGGTAAACCTCTGATGATCAAAATCGTCTAATAAGGTCTCAAAATGCCATTTTACGCTAAAGTAAGTTCGCACATTGCCTTGAACAGAGGAGTTTGTAAATAAAAGCCCTAATATATGTTAAAACAAAGTGTTAGGGCTTATTATTTCTTTTCTTTATAACATTTATGAAACTTCTATCAAGTCAATTACTTGATAGCGTATTAGCAGGATTTGTGCGACCAGCTTTTACAGTTTGAAAACTGATGGTTGCTAGCGCAATAATTAGTACAATAAGTGATGCAAGGATGAAATGAATTGGCCCTATAGAAATATGGTAGGCAAAATTCTTTAGCCACTCGTTCATAGCGTACCAAGCTATAGGGGAAGCAATAAGAACTCCAATGACAACCAGTTTTACAAAGTCTTTGGCAAATAAACTCGATATCTGTAAAACGGATGCCCCCAATACTTTACGGATTCCAACCTCTTTTATCCTGCTTGAAACGGTAAGAGTAACTAATCCAAATAGTCCAAGACAGGCAATAAAAATAGCAAATAGCGAAGAGTAATTTACGATGGTTGCCCAGCGTTCATCATTAGCATATTCCTGGTACATATCTTCATCCAAAAAGCGGTAATTCAGAGGGATTTCAGGTACGAAGGTATTCCAGGTATCCTTAATCATCGCGATGGTTTCCTGCATTTTTTCGGGACGGATTCGAATCAATAAATTTCCATGACCCCAGGCTGAATTCATTGTAAGAAATGCCGGATCCATTTCGTCATACAGAGACTGGAAATAGTGATCTTTTACCATTCCTACAATAATTGCACCTCCATGAGGATCTTCTCCAGGGGTAAGAGCAGGTACTTGCTCTCCAATCGGATCATTCAATCCAAACTCGCGGGCAAAAGTCTCGGTAATAATGATTGACTCAGAAGAATCAGTAGCCAGATTTGGGTTAAAATTACGTCCTGCAACCAAATCCAATTCCATGAAGTCGATGTAGTTACTTTCAACCGTAAAGACATTGATATTCTTTATCTCACCATTGTATTCTTTTCCATATCCATATGATCCCTTAAAACCAACGGTCACTCCCGTAGCAGTGATGTCTACAATATCAGCATGGCCTCCGATTGCGGTTCGAAAATCATCGGCAATTTCGAGACCATCCAACTCATTCAATGGAATGTAGACTACGTGCTCGGTATTATATCCCAAATCCTGTGAACGTATAAATTGAAGCTGATTTTTCATAACAAGTGTACTGATGATCAACATCACTGAAAGAGCGAATTGTAAAGCTACAAGTGACTTGGTGAAGTAATTTGACCCATTTAGTTTTAGTGATCCCTTTAAGGTAGTTATAGGTTTAAAACTGGATAAAATTACTGCAGGGTAACTACCTGCTACAAAACCAGTTATGACCATAAACCCAAACAAAGAAGCAAAAGTAGTCCAATTTTCGAAGTAGTTAAAGGCTAATGTTTTACCACTTAATGAATTGAAAACAGGCAGAAAGCCTTCAGCCAATAGAATTCCTAGAATCATGGAAATTCCACAAATCAGAAAGGCTTCTCCCCAGAATTGAAACATCAGTTGATGACGGAATGCACCTACCACTTTTCTCATCCCAACTTCTTTAGAACGTTTAGATGAGCGTCCAATAGAAAGAGTCATAAAATTAATGCAGGCAATAAGAAGAATTGCAATTGCAATTCCTGAAAGTATAAACGAATATATTGGATCGCTTACCGAGTTTAGGTGAATGTCAGGTAAGGGATTTAGGTGATAGGTACTTGCTAACTGATTATCGGGTATTTCATATCGCTCACGTAGTACCTGGTTATAATCTCCATTATGTCTTTCTCTGAAGTCAGCAAGGGGTTCCTCAAGCTGGGTAGCATCAACTTGTTCTTCCAGCATGATATACGTTTTGTAAAGGTTCATATCCCATCGATCAATGAATGGAGGTTGGTATCGAGACTCTCCTTTAATTGATAGTAGAATATTGAACCGGAAAGTTGAGTTCTTAGGATAGCTCCCAACCACACCAGTAATCAAAAAGTCTTCATAGGATTCTTGTTTTCTAATTTTTATAGATTCCCCAATAGCATTTCGTTTTCCAAAATACTTGAAAGCTATCTCTTCAGTAATTACAGCAGAATTCGTATTACTTAAAGCAGTTTCCGGGTCACCAGAGATAAGTGGAAAACTAAATATTTTGAAGATATCTGCATCTGCATAGTTTACAAGTTCCCTAATAGCTTCATTATCTGATTTAACATAATGAAAGAGCCTTCTTTCTCGTGTATAAGCCTCTATGCCTGGTATCTCTTCTTTAAGAGTAGGGGCTAAAGGTATAGATGCATTTACTCCATCACCCCTAACAGAGCCATCAGTATCGAAATAGCGCTGCTCAACTCTAAAAATTCGATCGTTGTTTTCATGGAAACGATCATAGGTAAGCTCTTCCTGAACATATAAAAAAATGAGTGCACAGAAAGCAAGTCCAATGGCCAACCCAAACACATTAATAAAGGAATAAACTTTTTGCTTTCTAAGTGATCTGATTGTCACTTTCATATAATTTTTAAACATGGAGTAGGTATTTAGGTTAGTAAATTCAAATTCTTCGAACCAACTTCTTCTGGTCCAGATACTGAGGACATCTTTCCAGTATTGTGCTCGGGCGTAAGCTGATCCGTGATTAGAAAGACGGATTCTGAATAGCTCATCTAAGTCGTTTTCTGCTTCTTCCTTAAACTTCCAGGCTACGCTTAGAATTAATAAAAATTTAGCTAATTTAGGTGGTGTAGGATTATGCTTATCAATCATTTCATACCCAGCTTGGGCTCCAGCTGAATTGTTTCCAAAGAGATTCTCTGATCATTCTGGTTTCCTGTAAAGCCGATTCTCCAGCATAAGTGACCTGATAAATACGTTTGCTTTTTCCACCTCGTTCTGCAGTAGGTTCACTCATTTTGGAGCTTAAAAACCCTTTCTTTGAGAGTCGTTCTAGTGAGGTATATATAGCTCCCATACTAACGGATCGATTGGTATGAACTTCTAATATTTGTTGGATAGATACGGTATAAGCCTCATAGTCAAGTCCACCGATAGCCAAAAGTACAAGTTCTTCAAATTCTCCTAGTTTTCGTTTACTCATTGTTATACATGAAAGGGTTAATATTTCTTTCTAATTGTAGGTAAAATAAACGAAAGAATTTTTAAATAGTTACAGGAGTTTTTAATTGATATAAAACTAAGAAGTATAAAATCATATTAAATCGGATCATTTTTCATTCAATATAATAAAGTGAATTATCCAAAGTTCGAAAATCTAAAATGGAACGTTATAGTAGGTGACATAATCTGAGTAGTAATTAATAATACAGTAATGGAGTCTTTTTTTACTGAAAATATTCGATAGCTATTTGGTGTTTTATTACTAAGTATAAACTTGAACTCCACAATAGATTTGATCTTCAGAAATTTCAGAATATTCTTAATGTAAATCAAAACCTATAGGTTGACGATATTACACATATATTTCAATAGCAGTTGTGAAGCCATCTACCCCTTTTGCATTCATCGAAAATCTTGCAGTTGATATCCTGATTGAGATGAGTCTGTCAGAATCTTCCTCTACGGGGTAAATTCTATAAATACCAGATTGCCTAGCTGTAAAAATGCGATCATCCTTTACCCAACCTAACCACTCTTTTGAAAAAGCTGTAGGATGAAGTATATTAGTTGGTTATCCGAGAATACTAAAAGGACTGCCATATTCAGACATATAACACCTGAAGGGTATCCACTATTATTCATCTTAGGGATACAATCCAATGAATTTGCATGCCACATTCCAAAGCTGTGTAATAGCTCATGTGCAATAGTAAATGAGGCGATCTTATTATTTATACCAATGTATCCTTCCCAAATGACATGACTAACCCCAATTTGATGGTTTCCTTTATCAGTTACTATTTCAATAGGCCCAATTGCTGCAGCGCCGGCTGAATAAAGGCAGGTAGGCTCAATTAGTTGAGGAGTAATTATTATTAGGTTTGAAAATACTGAGAAGTCAATATCATAATCAGTTAATTCGATGAGTCGACTTAAAAGAGTACTATAATCGCAAGGTGAATCCCTTTCAAGAGAATACCAACCAAATACAGAACCGCTGAGTGATGTCTGATTAAATGAAATTTCTTTGATGAAACTATTTATGCTATTCTCTGCTTCGAATATGGCTTTACTATAAATACCGGGTTCTACGGTGGGTTCAAGCATGTCCTCAAAAGTTGCGAGTATAACAGCTGTTTGCTTTATACCTAAATTGCCTGTTACTCCAAAACTCCCTTCTCGGTAGGGTTCAGGTTTTGTAAATAACTCAAAATCTACCTCTGAGGATGGTTGTGTGGAATTAGAAGTACAACTGAAAATAAATGAAAATAATATAAAATTGGGTGCCTTCATCATTGCTACTATAGTTTTGAATTTAGTAGCTAATTAAAAAAAAATTCCATACGAAACCCCTGTTCAGAACTGAGCAATAGTTGACATGTCAATTCAAGCCAATAAAGGTGAATTTAGTTAGCGATCTATGAAGCTAAATCACTCGATGCATCTACGATTGTATGCTGATTAATATAATCAACTAGTTAAATCATTGATTGAATGAAAAATAATCTAATTGTTATTCCTTTTTGTACTCTAGTTCTGGTAATGGTATGTACTCTATCTCATGCACAGAGTATCGAAATAAAACATACGTCAATTATTGACAGCCTTGGTAAAATTTATCAAGAGTCACCAGGTTTTACAGTGCTAATTGGACAGGATCAAGAAGTGTTGTACAAAAATGCTTATGGATTAGCTAATTATGAACTAAATGTTCATTTAAAAACCAATCATTCCTTTGCAATAGGGTCTTTATCCAAGCAGTTCATATCTATTGCTATTTTAAAACTTGTTGAAGAGGGTGAAATTTCGCTTGATGATAAGGTTATCAATTACTTAAAATGGTTTCAAACTAGAGAAAGAGACAATATCACCATTGAGCATTTATTAACTCATACAAGTGGAGTGAAAGATTTTTTTACAAATGAGGACTTTGTAGATCAATTTATTCAACCGTTTTCACGCGAGAACATGATGAAATACCTTTCAAAAGAAGCAGGTTTCGAGAGCTTACCAGGGGACGACTATAAATATAGCAATGCCGGGTATGTATATCTGACTCTGATAATCGAAGAGGTAACTAATAGAAATATTGAAGAGTATATGCAGGAAAATATTTTTATACCTCTAGATCTTAAAGATACGTATTGGGGAAGTCCTAATTCTTTACACAAGGGTAATGTAACGGGATATAAAGTAACCAGAGATGGTAAACAAACCTTATCTAGAGAATCCTATCTACATCAAAATTTATATTGGGTACTTGGAGCAGGCGCAATCTTTTCCTCGGTTGAGGATATGTTTAAATGGATAGTCTCATTAACTAATTACGAGTTAATCAATAAAGAGAGTCTTGACTTAGCTTTAAAACCATACAGGCTTAACAATGGAAACTATACTAATTATGGTTTTGGGTTTGAAATCAAGACTGAAAATAACCAAAAAGTTATTACTCACAGTGGTATGATAAATGGATTTCAATCAAATATGATATTTTTCCCAGATACTAAGCTCTTTGGAATAGCTATAAGCAATAGGATGGATTTCGCTCCTAATTTCATTTATGATGTAGTAAAAGCTAATTTGAATTGAATTGAATTAGATAAAAATGAGAACAAATCTAAAAATAAATTTTATACTCAATGCTGACGATCAATTCTTATCTCATTAAATAGTCGTATAACTTGTGAGTAACAAAGAACACTAAATCCTTTTGCTTTCATAGAAATTTTCATTTTTAGAGATTAATGATTTTGTATTCGTTTAGATTTAAAAAATAAAACCAATTCTAAACCTATAGAGAGAAGTGATCAATAACTGACATGTTATTAAATATAAATAAAAACAAACGCTTTAATTTTGAACATGGTTTTTTCAATAAATCTCCATGATTCAACTAATTATAGAAATTACTGCTTTTTCTAGTATTGCATTCTCCTTTTTTCTTGTACTATTGTTGGTTCTAAAGCGGGAAAAAAATCTAGCTGATATAATTTTAATAGGATGGTTCATAGGTGTTACCATACACTGCATCTATGTATTCCTAACAATGTTTGGGAAGTTAAACTCTTATCCATACCTACAGAGTATAGGGAGTACTTTACCCATACTCCATATTCCAGTTATATACATATATACTAAAGAGTTAGTTGAAAACAACACAATTATAAGTGTGTTAATTGGTTTAGGCCCATTTATTGTTTATCAGGTTTTATTCTATATAGCGATATCAAATCAATTTCTGATACTTAATGGATTTGATGTCAATATTTCAAGGAATTCACCATTTTGGGTAAGCGTATTATCTCCTTCTCAAATAGTAATAGTGTTTGTATATATTTGGTTCATACGAAAGCTTGTATTAAAACAGTCTTATCTTCTTCATCAACAATATTCATTTGAAAGCAAACTCACACTAGATTGGATAAACAATTGGTTAATCACACTTTTTGTTGCAGCTATTATAATTGTTATTAGTTTTTTATTAGCAGATGTGGGCATTTACTCTTACTCAATTTCCTATCTGATTACTTTCATTTTTATTAGTCTTCAAATTCTTATTGTTGGAATTTATGGTTTAAAACAAACAACTTTTTTTGTTGAAAATTTAATTAAAAGTAAAGTTGGGGATGATCCCAAGCTGAAATATGAAAAATCTCTTTTAAATGATGAACAGACTCAATTAATTATCCAAGACCTTTTAGAGGCAATGGACAAAGATCAACTTTATCTTCACTCAGAATTGTCGATCACAGACATTGCAAATCATACCGGTCATTCAAGAGTTCAGATATCTCAAATACTTAATCAAAAGTTGGGAGATAATTTTTTCGACTATGTAAATAAATATCGGATAGAAGAGGTGAAGCAGAAGTTAGCCAGTTCTGAAAATGATCAACTCAGTATATTAGGGATTGCAATGGAGGCAGGGTTCAGTTCCAAATCCACTTTCAATAAATGTTTTAAAAAATTTACAGGTACAACCCCATCACTTTTCAAAAAAAACATGCAAGAATAAGTCCATACAAATTGGGCGAAGCGTATTAAGAAATAGATTAATGCAAATTTCCTGAAACCAAAACTTAATCAGGTATAATGCAAAAAATTAGATATGCAGGGATAACCGGCATCATCCTTTTCTGGCTAATGGTAATCATCAACGGATATATTTACCCAGGTTATTCTCATTTCAGTCAATTCATAAGCGAATTGGGAGCAATGGAAGCTCCTCTGGCTTTTTTAATTAACTATGCAGGGATCATCCCTTTTGGCATCGGTATTTTCCTTCATAGTCTTTACACATTTAAATACGGACCCTTAAACAAGAGTCGGTTTACAACATTAATTTGCCTGGCCGTTAGTGGATTACTATTCGTCGTGGCTGGTTTATATAATTGTGATGTTCGGTGCAGTTTCGAGGATATTTCTACGGAAGGAATCATTCATAATATTTCGGCTATGTTTGCTTTTCTTCTAGCCGTATTTGCAATGATTTCTTTTGGGGTTGGAATCATATTTGAGAAATTAAAGCCAAACCGAAACATCTTATTTAATCTCCTTTCTGTAATTGCAATCATATTATTCCTGATAATTGCATTCGAAGGAATAGATTCTTCCCTACGAGGGGTTTACCAACGAGCTTTTTTGATCAATTTTTCTATTTGGATTATAATTTCAACTTACAGGAAAACAGAAGTAATCAGCAATAACTGACTTGAATTAACTCTGATTTCTTTAAAAAAGATTTTCTAAATACTTAATAACTGGGTCCACATTATTAAAATATTGATCGGAAGTCATGGAAATATGAATTTTAGGAGCTATCCACTCGCGGTTGTCATAGCTAACTGGACTCTGCCAGTACGTTTGAGCTGCAGAACTTATAAGACCAGAATTAGGAAGAACAAAATGATTATCATCACCGAAATGACTGGGTTTACCTCCGGTAGGTTCACCAATAAATATAGTTTCAGTGTATTGATCTAGCTGGGAAGCTAGTAACATAGCCGCAGAAAACGTTCTATTTCCAATAATGGTGAAGAATTGGCCGGGTGTTTTCACTTGTTCTATTTCCAGAAGGTTAAGGAGAAAGTCTTTATTGAGTAAGCCATTACCCCCATTATTAAATCGTAAATCTAATACAATGGCAGAAATATTATTATTCTTAGAGATTGTTATTAACTGTTCTCCAAAATCCTTCAATGTGGAAGTTTCACTATTTCGGATTTCATTTAGTTGAACATAAAGCATTGCTGTTTCAGGTATATATTCATACCAATGTGATTCTTCAGGGTATTTTAAGTAGAATGGTAGTGGAGACGTAGATTTCTCATTCATACTTACCCATCCATGTAGTGTAGATCTTTTAGAAACTATCTCAGGTGAGTATGGTATGCTTTTTAACGTCTTTTCAAGTACAGCGCCATCTTTCGTCCTTAGAGTTAAGTTGATTGAATCTAAATCATGGGCTAAATCATATGCTGCTAATACTTCCGTTAGAGTAAGGTAGAAAAGAGCAGTCGTTCTTTTCATTATTGCATTTTCAGGATTGGATACCTTCTGCACTGAATCTATTACGGTAGATAGTTCGATACCATTTATAGATAATAGTTCATATCCGACTATATCTGCATCGTTTTCTTTCACTTGTTTGATATAAATTCCGTCATCAAATTCAGTTAATTGAATTGGCAATTGATGGAAGTGATATTCCCCAGAAAATGGTGGGATTACATAGGAATGTCCGGCTTTGATAGATGCAACAATCTCCATCAGTTTAACAATAATCTCAAAATCTTGCAGATCATCAATAATGTTTGTTAAATGATCTATTTGTTTGTCCCAAAGGGTTTTGTCTATAACAGAAAATAAATCGTAGTGTGTGATCTCAAATCTAGTTTTGAGGAATCGAATGTCCTTAGTCCATTTGTCATTTCTCGACTTAACAATATCTGGTTCTCCAGCAGCTAATAGATCTATAAAAGCAGGATAGTTTCTAATAGGATCAAGCTCAGAATCTGTATTAATTAGTTGTTCTCTACCTTGGAGTCCATTTTCAAAAGAGTAATAAAGCCACTTTATTGCTTTATCAGGTTCGTTAGTTAAGGAATACAAGCAAGCAAGATTATAGGCAGAAATGGAAAGCTGATACCCAGCTTCAATGGCTTGTAAATAAGCTTCCTTTGCAGACTCGTATTTATTTAGATTATGCTTAGACCAAGCAAGACGGTACCAGTATTCACCATTGAATGGATTATTAGAAACGAGTTTCTGATAGCTCTTTTCAGAGAGTTCCCATTGTTGAATGGAATAGCTTTGTTCAGCTAAAATGATGTCTTGTATAGATTGCGCTTTTAAGTCAGGGCTGGATAATCCAATTAGTAAATAAACGATGATTGGAATAATTGAAAATGAGAAAATGCGCATATATAAGAAGCTAGTTCTAGATTAAAACCCAAGTTAACCTATTGCATTTCTCAATCAAACAGAGCCAAAAATTGAGCAATAATTGACATGGCTTCATTATGTCCTTTGGATTAATCTCAACAACGGTCTAATTCGTATCTCCTAATTAAACAAATATGACAATCGCTCTACTAATCTTAATAATTCTAAGTTCAACAATGAATAATAGAAATAAAAACTCCTACAAAGATCGTGTGATAGTTCAATCGGTAGTGTTGAATGTTTCGATGGAAGAAGCCTTCACCTATTTTACTAACAATCAGCGTATTGAAGAGTGGTTAACTACAAAAGCCGATGTACTTCCTGAGGTAGGAGGGAAATATGAACTTTTTTGGAACCCTGAAACACCTGAAGATAACAGTACAATCCGTTGTAAAGTATTAGCTATACATGCCCCACATTATATTATGTTCGACTGGAAAGGTCCTGTACAGTTTAAATCTTTTATGAATTCAGCGGACCCCTTAACAACGGTAATGGTTAATTTTTCAAGTCTCGAAGAAAAGACCTTAGTTACCTTAATTCATTCTGGATGGAGAAATCAATCAAATTGGGAAGAAGCTCGAAATTATTTTGTAAATGCTTGGAAGGGAGCTCTTCAGAATTTAGAAAAAATAACCAACAATTAAGTCTAACAGTGAAAATTAGTTGTACTAAAGATTGGTTAATTCGGAGGGAGTATAACCTTCAATAGACTTGAATTGTTTGCTGAAGCTAGGGTAATCAGGATAGCCGAATTTTAAAGCGGTGCTTTTAAGTGTTTCATTTCCTTGATTGAGAAGGTAGAAATTTTTTGCAGCCTCAATTTTCTTAGCGATATAAAATTTATGAGGAGTAGTGCCATAAACTTGCTTGAATGATCTAATCAAATGATACTTAGATAAGCATGATACTTTCGAGAGTTCATCTAAATCAAAGCCTGAAGATAGATTGTCTAATATATACTGATGTGCCTTTTCTAGTCTTCGAAATAGCTCTTTTTTTGTACTAAGATTTACACTGCTCTGTGAATTGAGCTTTGAAAAAATAGAGCTATTCATTGCCAGTATTTCCTTAGCAATTTGAAAATAGAAATCGTTAGAAATAACAGGACTAGCCTTTGCCTTAAACAAAAGTTCTAAGGTATTGGTAAATGAATATCGTGATCTTATAGGGTTGTCATAAAGCTCGATATTAGAACAGTCATTATCGAAAGGACAGTCTAGTTTTTTATTTTGATCTAAAACGGTTGAATGAACGTCATTTAGAATTTCTGGCTCAATAAATATTGAAATAGCCTTTCCTGATTCTCCAATAAAAAGTGTTTCTGAGCCATCGTTAATTAATAACGACTCATTGGATATGATTTTCTTGAATACCCCTTCAACCATAAACGACTCAAATCCATCGACCATATATTTAAAAGAAAAATTAGAGTCATAGTTAAAACCCGAGTAGTCTTTAGGAGTAGTTCCTTCAGAAAAATAGATAGCGTTATTAAACTTTTCTGGGAAATCGTAATCAGCGCTATCGTTGTTTAATTGAATAATTTCATTTCCAAATCGATTCATAATATATATGAGTGTCTAAAATTCTAAAGCCTGCATTTATAGGACGACAAAAAAAGCGAAAGGTTGTAGGTAATGACAACTCTAATATTGATCGATTAGGCTAAACAGGTAATTGAAGGTTTGTATATGAGCAATATTTGACAGCTTTAGATCGAAATTATTGATGTATTCTTACACTAGAAAATTATTCTAAATCCGGTGTTTTAAATTATGAAAAGACCAAGTATATATAATTTTATTCCCTTAATAGTACTTTTATTGGTAGTCATGAGCTATGCTAAGTTTTCTTTTTCTAAAAAGCAGAGTTCAAATATTGAAAATCAACGAGAAATTGAAAAAGTAATAACAGGATATATCGAGAACTTTTTTCTTAATCAGTACCAAGAAATGGAAGTAGTATTACATGACAGAATTTCAAAAAGAGGGATTAATGAAGACGGTAATTTAAGTGAAGAGTGTTCGAAAAAAAGGCTACAAGAAATAATGAATAATAAAGAACCACTTCCTTTAGAAATGCAGAAAAACAGGATAAAGGATATTACTTTAGATGATAACGTAGCTACCGCAATTTTAGAAACAGGATATCCAACCGATCGATGGAAGGAATATATTCAACTGGCTAAGATTGATAATCAATGGATTATCATGGATATATTCTGGGATTATAAGACCGAGATCAGAGAAGAATTTCCAAACGTATAGTCTGAAAGTTGGATCTAATCAGTTAGCTAGTTTAAGCAATAATTGACATGTAGAATTCTATTAAAATGAAGTAAAATCCATTTTTTAAAAATGCCTATCGACAATGGAAAAAATTGATCTAGTTAAAACGGATAAAAACTATTATTCAGCAAAACAAACTCCAGAAATAAGAGAATACTCAGAATATCAGTTTTTGAGTATTGAAGGAAAGGGAGAACCAGCTGGGGAAACATTTATAGCTTCGGTGAAAGCTTTATACCCTTTGGCTTATGGCGTAAAAAAGATATCAAAAAAGAAGGGAATAGATTTTGGAGTTCCTAAACTTGAAGGATTATGGTGGGTTAATAGCGATAAACATGCATTAGAAGTACCAAGAAATGAATGGCATTGGAAACTGATGATTAGAATGCCCAGTTTTGTGAATATAGAATTCGTTCAAGAAGCTAAAGTTGAGGTAATAGAAAAAAAGAAATTAGAACTGGTGAAAAACATACACCTTATCAATTTGACTGAAGGAACTTGTGTTCAGGCACTGCATGTGGGTCCATACTCTACAGAACACCATACGATTCAAAAAATGGAAGATTTAGTACTAGAAAAAGGACTAAAGATACAAGGTCTTCATCACGAAATTTATTTATCGGATCCAACAAAAACATCACCCGAAAAACTAAAGACCATTTTACGATATCCTGTGGTTAAGAATTAATTCTATCTCATATTATTCAAATAAATATACTGTAAAGCAGTTTTCTTCTTCATCAACTGATATACTAGTCAGATTATATTGTATGGGTTAATCATGAATCCCCAAAAAAGTATATCGTTCGGATGCATTTTTTTAGCAACAATTGACAACTTATTAGTCTAAAAGGTTAACTAATGTTCGTGCTGAATTTTAAATAAAGAAATAAGTATGAATAAAGTTTTATTTGTCGCCCTTTCAGTTCTAATTACATCTCAAGTAATGGCTCAAAATGTAATTGAAAAAGGGAAAAAGCTAGATAATATTTTGCTTAACGGAAAAGTGTTAACAATTGAAGACGCCATTCAAGAAGTTGGTCTACCAAGCCTCACCGTAGCTGTTTTCGAAAACTATGAAATAATTTGGAAGGAACAATGGGGAGTAAAAGATTTAATATCAAATGAACCTATCGATGAACTAACATCGTTTAGTACTGCATCAATTTCAAAGGCTATTACGGCAACAGTAGTTGTAATTCTAGAAGAAAAAGGTATGATAGATCTTACTATTCCAGTGAATGACTATCTCAAAAGATGGAAAATACCAGATAATGAGTATACAAGGAATACACCTGTAACCTTAGAACATTTGTTAAGCCACACTGCTGGAACTACTCAGCATGGATTTACAGACTTCTATGAAGGAGAAGATATTCCAACAATTCTTGA
This sequence comes from Balneolaceae bacterium, assembly GCA_040222455.1. Classification (GTDB taxonomy): domain Bacteria; phylum Bacteroidota; class Rhodothermia; order Balneolales; family Balneolaceae; genus RHLJ01. The sequence goes on from JAVKDD010000011.1 coordinate 335,188, forward strand.
AAGCGTAAAGGGAGAAATACCATCATATAACAAACCAATAGAAGTCAATTTTGAACCTAGAACTAATTGGAGATATAGCGGAGGTGGATATACAATTATTCAAATGGCGATAGAGGATCATTTAGGAAAACCCTTAGCTGATATAATAGAAGAACATCTTTTTTCTCCTTTAGGAATGAAGAATTCAACAATGAAGCAACCTAATGAGACAGAATTTCTAAATAATGTTGCCAAAGCTCATGATGATGAAGGAAATATCATAAGTACTGGAATACCAATAACACCTCAATTGGCTGCATCAGGATTATGGTCAAATCCAATAGATATGGCAATTTTCTTAATAGAGATCCAAAAAGCGTTAGGCGGACAGAAGACTTTAGTCATTTCACAAAATGTTGCAAAAAGGGTTACAGATATTGTAACAATTAAAACAGTTGGGGGCTGGAGCTTAGGTTGGGAACGAATTACTGGTGCTGGAAATCGGGAATGGTTTTCACATGGTGGAAGTAATACTGGTACAGGTGGACATATTTACGCTACTATGGAAGGAGGTAACGGAATTGCAATGTTTGGTAATGGTCCAAATTCTATAAGAATACCAATATTGGATGCGTTATTGAATGAGGTAATAAATGAGTTTGGTTGGGACGTTCCTTTAAAAGAAGAAATGGTAAAACCGATCACTATCGAGAAACTCAAAGAATTTACTGGGAAATATTTAGATGTTTCATTTGGAGCGGTTATAAATGTAGAACTAAATGAAATGAACCTACACATCTCACCATATTTTGATCAAGATATCCTATATATAGGTGATCAAACTTTTATACTTCCAAACCTACCAAATAGATTGAAGTTTACTAAACACCCTAATGATGGTGAATTTTATATTGCCTTTATTAGGGACGGAGTTTCAGAAATTACATATCCATTTAGAAGAATAAACGGCAAGCTACCATCCGATTATATAGCTGATGGAAATTATGAAGAAGCAAAAAAAGCTTTTCAAAAGGAAAAAGAAAAATTTCCAAAAAGTCCACTTGTAAGCGAAGCAAATCTTAATAGGTTAGGCTATGAGCAAATAAGAGGTGGAAATCTGGAATCTGCAATAGAAATTTTCAAAATCAATGTAGAATTTTACCCCGAAAGTGCAAATGTATACGATAGTTTAGGGGAGGCATTTCTAGAAGCAGAAATGAAAGAAGAAGCTCTAATAAATTATAAAAAAGCGTATTCACTCAATCCTGAAAATACGAATGCAAAAAAGATTATTGATCAAATAGAATTGGATTCTGAATCAAAGAATGAATAAATCGAGGTAACTAAATAATATAATCTCGCAAAGTGGAAGGAATAAAGACTCATTGAGCAAAGGAGTAATTCTAACTCAAATTATTCGAATAAATACACTGTAAAACTGTATTATTAAATTCATCGATTTAAAAATAGTACTGTAATAGTATGTTTTTGAAACCAAGTACGCAGTATACCAAAAGTGGTCGCATCAATATTGCTTATCAAGTGTTTGGTTCTAGTTCTATTTACTTAGTATATATTTTGGGATGGATTTCTATTTATTTTAGAACCTAAGTCACCTAAGTCACCTAAGTCACCTAAGTCCGACTAATCCCAAACTTCCATGCTAATTCAGCTCGGCTATTCACTTTACCAGAGTCTAATAAATTCTGGAATAGCTTAGCCTGAATAGCTCTGAATTTTTTTGAGAAATTGGCTTGGGATGGTGAACAAAATTTCTTATTAACTCAGTGTTCACATGATCGAAAAAAGGCAGTAATTTTTGGAGTTTTCCGAGGTCAATTTCAAAACGAGCGCCATAAGAACTGCCTCTTAAGACCCTAATAGGTCATTTTATTTCGAACAGTATTCACAGGTTTGCAACTTCTGGGAGCCTTAAAAGCCTTAAATTAATAGCTTGAGACTTTTAATTTGGCCTATTCCATTGCTGGAAACATTTTCTCATTTTTATCCTGATATGTATTCATACTTGATAGGATATTATCCAATAGGTTTACAGAACTAAGGATAAATGGTCCCTTATTTAGCATTACACAATCGGCTTTAAGACCACTTGCAGCATCAGTTAATTCTGATCTCGATGGCACCCCTTTTTTCGCAAGATTCTCTAGAACTTGTGTGGCCCAAACAGTAGGAACATAAGCTGCATTACAGAGATTTAGAATCTCTTGTTGAATTCGTGCCATGTTTTCCCATCCACATTCGATGGCTAAGTCACCTCTTGCAACCATTACACCTAGAGGGTAATTCTTCATGCCTTCAAGTAAAATATTGGTAATATTATTATAGGCAGTTTGGGTTTCTACTTTTAGTAGAACACCAAGCGATTCTTTGGAGTCAAGCTTTTTCATTTCCGATAACAGATCGTTTACATCATCGGCAGAATTAACGAATGAGTAATTCACGAAATCCGCATGTTCAACAACAAATTTCAAATCTTCTCTGTCTTTCTTGGTCAGACCCTTAATTTTTAAATTTGTTTCTGGTAAGTTAATTCCTTTATCAGCTCTAAGTTTCGAACCTGAGACTTTAGCTTGAATAATTTCTATCTGTATTTCATTTTCAAGCAAAGCCTTAATACTTCCAACTATTTTCCCGTCATCAAAAATGATGGATTCACCTACTTTTATATAATCAAATATCTCATCTGATGAACATGAAATAAACCCATTTGAAATGAGTTTCCCGTCTATGCCATACTGAGCTGGTTCTCCAGAAATTTCTTCTTTTAGTATCCTAAGGGTATCTCCTTTTCTTAATACTATTGGCTTCTCAACAGACGGTAGCTCACCAACTATGCACTTTTTTAGAGTAGAATGAACCGTTAATAAAGTTCCTGTTTGTATATAGCTTGTTTTTTTAGAGGTTGCGATGACTTTATTATCATATACTGATTTAACTATAAGTTTTCTGTGCTTATCTCTAGTATCTGTAAAATTAATTTTATCACCTTTTTTAAGCTCTTGTAGCCATTTCAGATCCACCTTTAACTCATTTGGATTATTGGGATTAAGTTCAGGTACGAATTCAATTTTTACAGGTTCTATTACCTGTCCAAACTCGTTTCGCTTAGGTTTAAACTTCCGAATTCTTGCACCAGTTTTTAATGCTCCTGTTCGGATTTTTGGTCCACCAAGATCCATCGATATTTTGCAGTTACGGTTCAATTTTTTCTTAGCCTTATTTAGGTTATTAATCATCATTAACCATTCTTTTGGGCTATCGTGTGCACAGTTGATTCGGGCAGTATTCATTCCTGAAGCAATGAGGTTATGAACGAGTTTGTAATTAAAGGCTGCTTCAGTAGGTAGAGTTACCATTATTCGAACTCTTCTACCTTTAGAACGGAAACCAAATAAGTCTTTAGAATGCTTTTTTTGTTCTTTTATTGATTTCTTAACTGATATACTTTTTTTAATTCTCTTGTTTGAATAATCCTTGATTAATGATTCCAAGATGAATTTGGAGTTAACCAGACTGGATACAACATGAGATTCGATTCTTCCTAGCATGGAAAGTCCTAAATCACCAAGTTTTTTTTGAAGATTCGAAATATCCATTGTTCGCAATGTTCGATAATGAATCAGATTAATGGCACCTTTTCTAAAAAGAGGATGAACTTCATTGATCTGATTTTGATGTTCTCTTTCAACTTTTTGGATATTCGATATTATGAGATCAATCTCACTAATTAATTCTTCCAGTTTTTTAGGATTTACTTTCATTGTACGAACAAGCTTAATATTACAATGATTGAATGTATTGCTTAAGGAAGAAGTATTGATGAATTTTTGAGGTTGTTCTCAATACAGATTAATAAATGGTATTCGAAAATCACAAACAATTTCCTTAGAATTCATTTTTTTTATCTCATTGCATAGTTCTATAATGGTGGGACTTTATTAAAAGTATTAATTGTGGGGTTCAGTATGAAATTTTTTAAAGGTGTAGGGATTTGCGGATTTTTTCTTTTGATCATGAATAATCATTCTGTTTTAGCGCAACAAGAGATTTCTTTAGACAGCTTAAATTTGGGTTTAGAAAACTCTATTTCTGAAACGGATCAGTTTTATTATTTAGAAGAAATCTATTTTTATTGGCTGAATAATAGCTATGATTCTGCTGAGGTGTATGCAGATAGGTATCTTCAATTAGCAATAGATATAGGTGATAAAAAACAAGAATCGATAGCATTAAATTACAAAGGTATTGTGTATGACTATCGAGAAGATGTTCTAACGGCTAGCAGCTTTTACAATCGAGCACTTGAAATTCGTAGAAATTTAGGAGATAAAAGATTAATTGGGAATAGTTTAAGCAACTTGGGTGCTCTTTATTTTCATGCCGGAGATTATAAAAAAGCTTCTGATTATTACTTCAAAGCGATTGAGATTAGAGAAGAAATTCAAGATTCATCAGGGTTAAGCCAAAGTTATAATAATCTTGGAATTCTTTTACGAAATCAGGGAGAATATGAACAAGCTTTGGATTATTACATGAAGTCTGCTGATCTCAAGAGAAAGATTGGGAGAGAGTATTCAGCAATGTACACAATGTTGAATATGGGAAGCTTGTATATTTTTATGAAAGAATATGAAAATGCAATTACGATTTCAAAAGAAGCCCTTGCAATTGCGATTAAATATCAAGATAAAAGCTCAGTTGCTGCATTAAAGCTTAATATTGGATCTGCAAATACATCGTTAAAAAATTATCGCGAAGCAGAATTACAACTTCTTGAAGGTATCAAAATGCTAGAAGAAATCGGGGAGACTTCAACGGCATTTGAAGGGCAAACCATGTTAGTAACAAATTATAAGGATGAAGGGAACATCATGGAAGCAATCACTACTATTGAGTTTCTAAAGAAAAACCTTGATAAGATAGAACCTGCACGTTTACAAGAGTTTTATGGAACTGCATCGCAAGTATATGTATTAAACAGTGACTACAAGCAATCGCTAGAAATGAAAATATTAGAATCTGAAATTAAGGATTCGTTATTTAATGCTAGTTCAAAACAATCATTACTAGAGCTTGAAACCAAATATGAGTTAAGTGAAAAGGAAAAAGAATTGGCTTTACTTAATACTGAGAATAATCTTAAAGAGCTTGAACTAAGTCGTTCTAGTATCATTAGAAATTTCAGCCTTTTTGTAGCATTATTATTAATCGTGGTTTTGTTTTATGGAGCTAGAAATGCAAGAATACGAGATCGCTTAAATAAGAAATTAGCTTCAAGTCTAAATGAAAAAGAATTGCTGATGAAGGAAATACATCACCGTGTTAAAAATAATCTTCAGATAATTTCAAGTCTGCTAAATATTCAAAGCCGGAAATCGGAAAATGAATCTACTTCAACGGCTTTACAAGAAAGTAAAAATCGTGTACAGTCAATGGCTCTTATTCATCAAAGTTTATATCAAAAGGAGAACATTACAAGCGTACAAATAAAGGATTATATAGAACAACTTTTAGAAACTTTAATGAACTCTTTTGGAGTTGATAATGACGTGGAGTTGAAAACGAATATCCAAGATATTGAACTAGATGTTGACACTACAATTCCGTTAGGTCTTATAATTAATGAGCTAGTTACTAATGCTGTTAAATATGCCTTTGTTGAAGAAGGAGGAAAGCTTACCGTTTCTCTGAATGAACTTGAAGGTATTTTACGTCTTGAGGTGATAGATAATGGGAAAGGAATTCATAGCACCAGCTTAAAGAATGAATCTTTTGGAATGAGTATGGTAGAAACTCTATCCCAAAAACTGAATGGAGAGTTAAGTGTAAATTCCGATTCTGGAACCAGTATACGACTTGATATTAAAGAGTATAAAAGAGCATCATGAGCAGAACCCGATTATTTGTTGTTGAAGATGAACCTCTTATTCGCGAAGACTTAGTCGCCACTTTAGAAGAGCTAGATTACCAAGTTGTTGGTGAAGCCGGATCAGCAGAAAGTGCATTATTAGATATATCGAAAACCGAAGTTGATCTCGTACTTCTAGACATCTCTCTAGATGGAGCTCAGGATGGGATAGACGTAGCACATCAAATAAATACGAAGTACAATATCCCTTTTATATTCATAACCGCATTTTATGATGAACGTACACTAGAAAGAGCGAAGGCAACAAATCCAGCAGGTTACATCGTAAAACCTTGGGATGAGCACAACCTAAAAGCGAATATTGAAGTAGCACTTGCAAAAAGAGGGAAGGAGTATCAAGAAACTCGATCATCCGAAGAACCATTTTTTGTAAAACACGATGGAGCAATGATCTCAGTAAAACCACGAGAAATACTATATGCAGAGAGCTACGATAACTATACCTTCATATATACTCAGAATCAGAAGTTTCTAGTTAGCCAGACGTTAAAGAGTATAGAAGAAAAACTTAAACCTTCAGGTTTCGTGCGTGTTCATAAATCGTGGCTCATAAATATTCTTAGTATCGATTCAATCGCGCAAGGTCAGGTTCATATACTATCTAAAGAGATTCCTTTAGGTAGGGCCTTTAAAGCAAATTTATTCGATCAAATTGAGATGCTTTAATTTTCACCCCACTTTTTCGGTCGTTTGCTAAGAATTCAAGTCGTTCACTAAATATCACGTCGCAATCAAAGTGAATTGTCTTTCTTAATACCGTAAACCAAAAAATATGGTGTCATGAAAGTAATAAAAATACATGTTTGTTTAGGGATACTTCTAGCTCTTAACAGTTATAATGCATACGCACAAGCTGTTTCCCCAATTAATTTTTCAAGTTCAACCATCTCGAGTGCAGAAAATGGAGCAACCGATGTTTTCGCAATTGATCTTGATGAAGATGGAGATGTTGATATTCTATCTTCTTCTTATCTAGACGACACCATTGCTTGGTACGAGAATGATGGTAGCGGAAGTTTTACTCAACATAATATAAACACTTCTGCAAATGGAGCGAGTAGTGTGTTTGCCATTGATGTAGATGGTGATGATGATATAGATGTAGTTTCCGTTGCTTATTCGGATGATGCCGTTTATTGGTTTGAAAATAATGGTTCAGAAAGTTTCACTCGCCATACACTTACTACTAGTATAGATGGACCAAGGCACGCTTTTCCGGCAGATATTGATGAAGATGATGACATAGACATAATCGTTGCTTCCTCAAATGACGGAAAAATTACATTTTATGAAAATAATGGATCTGAGGTTTTTACTGAAACCACCATATTAAGCTCTATGTCTGGTGCTACAAATGTTTTTGTAAAAGATCTGGATAATGATAGGGATTTAGATGTTATATACGCAGCAGATGTAGCCGATGAGTTTGGGTGGCTTGAAAATGATGGCTCAGAATCATTTACTAAACATACAATCGGATCATCTTTAGATGGAGTAAAAGCTGTTTTTGTTGAAGATATAAATGATGATTCTTACATGGATATTGCTGTAGCAGTCTACAACACAGACGAAATTGCTTGGTATGAAAACGATGGTTCAGAAAGCTTTACAAAGCATTCTCTTTCTACCTCCGAAGATGGAGCGAATGATGTTTTTGCATCCGATTTAGATTACGACGGTGATATTGATTTGGTATCAGCGTCAAACAATGATGACAGTATAACGTGGTATGAAAACGACGGAACAGAGTCTTTTACGTCTCATAGTGTAGCTACTACAATAGATGGAGCAAGAACTGTTTTTGCGGCAGATATAAGTAATGGTTATGGTCTTGATATTCTATCTGCATCCTTTTTTGATGACAGCATAGTGCTTTTTAAAAATTCAACAACTCAATCCCGATTCACAGGGCTAGTGCCAACGGTGTCATCATTTTCACCATTTAATAGACCATATGAAACAATTGCAAAAGACTTTGATCGTGATGGAGATATAGATCTTGTTGCAGTGCATCCTTCTGCCGACAAAATTTTCTGGTTAAATAATGATGGAGACGGGAATTTTAATGGATCAGCAGAAACTCTAATTAGTGAAACTATAGACTTTCCTAAATCACCATACGTGCTGGACTTAGATCTAGATGGTGATTTTGATATTATTGTAGCTTCCCTAATTGATGAGGAACTATACTGGTTTGAAAACAGTGGTGATCAATCATTTACTCAGCATAAACTGTCGACTGACTCTATAAATGTTCATTCTCCAGTAGGGGCAGACATAGACCAAGATGGTGATGTAGATATAGTGGTTTCTGATTACAATACCAATACCACCATTTTATTTGAAAATGATGGCTCCCAAAATTTCTCTCAAAGTACATTATTCAATGATGGACTAAGGAAGATAGAGTTGACTGACTTGGATGAGGATGGTGATCTTGATATAGTAGCTATCGATATCGAACATATCGAGTGGTATGAAAATACTGGTGCTGGTTCATATATAAACTATATAATTTACACGCACATTTTTGGTCTAGATGTGGCGGTTGCAGATCTTGATGGAGATGGAGACAAGGATTTGATATCTATTTTCTCAGATGATGCGGCATTCTGGCACGAAAATGATGGGACAGAGTCCTTTACGACTCATGTTATAAGTAAGAGTATAGATAATCCAAGGTCAGTAGATATCGTTGATTTTGACTTGGATGGTGATATTGACCTTTTAATCCACGGTAAAGGGGATGATGATCTATGGCTTTTCGAAAATACTGGGGAGGGATCTTTTCTACCTCATAATATCATATATGGACTGGAATTTAGTGGAGGTAGTTCTTCAGATATATTCTTTGCAGATTTGAATGGGGATATGTTGCCAGATATTGTCCCCGGCATTCTAGCAGGTGCTTCAACTTTCTATTGGTTTCGTAACCCACTCCATAAACCAAATTTCCCAAATTTTTCGAAAACATCCATTTCGTCTACTTCTACCTCTGCCATTGCTACCATTGATATAGATTCTGATGGGGATCAGGATATCGTAAGTACTGGTGTTAGCTTAATCTTAAATAAGAACAATGGATCTGGTAGTTTTACTCAATCAACACTTGCATCAGGTTTATCAACCACACGAGATTTAGTCCCAATTGATATGGATGGAGATGGCGATATTGATATTGTAACGGCAGAATTTAGTGGAGACGAGATTAGTTGGTACGAGAATGATGGAGCTGGCTCGTTCTCCGATAATAACATAACTACAACGGTTGACGGCCCTATTGCAGTAGAAGTAGCCGATCTCGACAAAGACGGAGATTTGGATGTAATAGCAGCAATTGATAATGACGGTGAGTTTGTTTGGTACGAAAATAATGGCTCCGAAAGTTTTACCGAACATGTTATATCCACAAGTTATAGTGATCCATCCGATCTAAAAGTAATTGACATGGACAATGATGGAGATTTAGATATTGTGGGAAGTTCTAAGCTTGATCTCGATGTGTTCTGGTTTGAGAATAATGGAAGCGAATCATTTACAGCTCACACAATTGACCCTAGCCTTACTCTTGTTTCTACATTGGATGTAGGAGATATTGACCAGGACGGTGATGTTGATGTAATCGCCGTTGGATCATCTGATATAAATATATATCTAAATAATGGCTCTCAATCTTTTTCAGAGAGTACAGTGTCTTCGGTAACAACTTTAGGAAAGGTAATGTTAAAGGATGTTGACCTTGATGGAGATATTGATGTAGTATTTTTAAATGCCGGGGCACAAAAAATTGGTTGGCTCGAAAATGATGGTTCTGAAAATTTTACAGAGCATATTGTAGGTAGTGAGCTTTCTCAATTAGTAAGAGGGCTTGGTGTTGCAGATCTAAATGGAGATGGAAAATTGGATTTTATTTCCGGTTCGGAAGGCTTGTCTGCTAACATTTCTTGGCATGAGAATAGTACTTATGTCGATCAAGTAACTCTTGGGGGTACAGTTGGTGCACAATGGAGGTTGTTCTCACTTCCAAAATCAGGAGCTAAACTATCTGATGTATCAAATTTCCTCAATCTACAAGGTATTACGGATGGAAGTAACTCAAGCAGCGATGCTAATATATTTACCTACGATAACTCTGGAGCTTGGGAAGAACCAAGTTCTGTAAATGATGCACTAGTTGATGGTTACGGTTTTGCCGTATATATTTTTGATAGTATTTCTGATTCGTTGAATATTAGAGGAAGTGAACCAGCTGCTGATGTTTCGGTAAGTTTAAATAAATCTACGTTAGAGTCAGGAAGTTACTACACCTTAGTGGGTAACCCGTATTATTCAAATTATAACCTAAACTCGCTTACAGTAAACAGTGGTAATCTACAAGATAATGTTAGTTTCTGGGATGCTAAAGGACAAACTTATCAAGTAAAAGATAGGATTTCAAATTATATAATTAGTCCCTATCAAGGTTTTTGGGTGGGAGTAACAAATGGTAATTCGGCAACAACACTCACATTCCCTAGATCGGGAAAAACTGATTCCGATACCTCTGGAACTTGGTTAAGAAAGCAAAACGGTTTTAAAGGAGATTTAGAATTTAGTTTACAAACCGAAAATGGATTCAGAGACGATGCAATCAGGCTAGCAGTTCGCGATTACGCTACTCAAGATTGGGATCGAGCAGATGCAGGAAAACTAAAATCATTATCTAGTTCCTATGTGAGCTTAGCATTTGAAGGTAATATAGATAATGAAATCATCTTAAAATCTGTAGAGTCACTTCCTGAAACTCTAGACAATATCGTAACTTTACCGATGGATTTAATTAGCATAGATGTTGAAGGGAGTGCAACCCTATCATGGAAATTTATAAAATCACTCCCAAATGATTGGGATCTCTTATTTCAAGATTTGAAGACCGGGCAATCTATAAACATGAGAGAGTATTCCGAATATAATTTTGAACTATCTGGGTTTTTAGAGAAGGATACAGGTACTGCATTAAAAGTGAATCATTCGAGTTCGCCACGATTTAACATAGTGATCTCTAAAGGTCTTTCGGTTTCTAATGAGCGAGAAGAATTACCAAGCGAATTCTCTCTTTCACAGAATTACCCAAACCCATTTAATCCATCAACAACAATAAAATACACTTTATCAGAGGCTGGAAAAGTTAATATAACTGTCTTTAACCTACTAGGGCAGCGAATTCGCACACTAGTAGACGAACAAAAACCAGTTGGTAATTACGAGATTAGATTTGACGCAAGTTCATTAACTAGTGGAGTGTATTTCTACAAGATGCAGAGCAACAATTTTACAGCGATCCAAAAAATGACTCTTATCAAATAATTTAAAATGAAAAATTCAAGATTAAAAATAGGGTTCAAAGTATCTCTATTTTTAATCTTGAATTTTGAATCCATAATTTAAAAAAAATGAAATATTTACTCAACACCTTCATCACCTTAACCATCCTTTTATTATTGACTGTAATTGTCCAAGCCCAGCCAGGCTTACCGGGAGCGCCAAGCCAAGCACCAATCGATGGAGGTCTTGGCTTACTTGCTGCGGCTGGAGGAGCCTATGCTTACAAGAAGCTAAAGCATAGGAATCAGGAAACTGAAACTTAAAAGAATAAGAAGGAAATTGTTTTTATAAACATGTCCAAAACCGAAGTATTGATACTGCTTTGGTTTTTTTTTGATTTCTTTCCTAAAAGGAGGATGAACTTACTCAACTTGGTTCAGATTTTCTTTTTCAACTCCACGAATTATAATAAAATTATAGTGTGTGGTTTATAAATTTGAATCACTTCGAAAGTGAGTCCCAATAATAACTTTATAAAGAAAAATATGAAATCTCATTACAGCCATTAACACTGCATCCTTATTCCTTAAATTTTTGATCGTAATATTCAACCTAGAGTAGTTTAATAAACTTACGATTTTTTTTAGTTTAGTTATAACAAGGGTAAAATCTATAGAAAATCCTTACACTTAATACGGTGATTCCAGCAAAATTGATATTCCATTGTGATCTAGAGCTTTCCGTTTAATTAGCCGAATACCATGGCTGTAATCAAAGTAATCTCGGCGGTGAACGGTGCTAAAAGGTTGAATAACAGTTGAATCGTTTAAATGCCAACCATAAATCGCTACTTTTTTCGAATCTCTGTTGATAGCAACTACATCTTTTTTATGACCAGCAATCAATTTTCCAGATGTATTTGTGTAACCGGAGTCGGCTATCTGCTTTTCAATTAATTGATGATGTTGAATGTAATATGCTCGGGTTGTCATTTCACCGGTTGGTGGCATTGGAATGGGCGCTAGTTTGATATCTGCCTGTTGATAGATTGCATCTACCATTTCCGGTGTAGGAAGCCACATTTCCAAACTGTCTGCGAGCTGAAGTGCATCTGAGTATCCTAAAGGAGTTCTTATTCCGTTTTTTGAATAATAATCTGCAGACACACATATAGTTAGGCTATCTAATGAAACAGGAATAAAATCTTCGCAAAAAGATTCTTGAATCCGGAGATTGGAAAAACTGGATTGCGTTGTATTCAATCCTAGCAAAACAAATACTGTGACAATATTAAATACAATAAAAGATTTCATTCAAGGTGCACTTATTTAACCTGTTAATTAATCCTATTCGGCGCGATCGTTCAACGTACTCATCTTGTCTAAGAAAACTCTTATCAGCACAATTTATTTATTTTGATGCAATAGATTCAAACATCCTTACAACTTTGTTGCGGTATGAGTGAACTACCGTTATTTATAATCATCTAACATAGTCTCATTATCCCATAGTATGTTGAAATTAATCGTATACAGTACTGAATAGTAGGGCCAAGAAAGCCTGAATCACAAATGCGGTCCATACCATAATTGTTTGAATTGTTTATTAATTCCCCAATCTATAATTCAATGTTAGTACAACATTAAATCCTTGTTCTGGATTATTCCCAATACTGGTATGCCGATTATAATATTTATCGGTTAGGTTGTTTAATTTCAATGAGGTTGAAAACCGGTTATTGAACCATTGCTGTTCAACATTTAACCCAAAAACTGCAAAACCATCGGTTTTATCTTCAATGGAGGTGCTTTGCGCTATCCCATTTTGTTGGCTTGCCCAGGTTATATCAAAAGAAACAGAGGTATTTTTTTGGTTAAATCCAATGGTAGATACTCCGTTGAGTGGAGGAATCATTGGAAGTGATTCATTAAGACTTAGATTTTGAGCAAATAAGTAAGACAATCTGTTTTCAATCAAAAAGTGCTTACCCAAACGATTTAATATTCGCAGTTCACTACCCATCAATAGGGCATTTCCAACGTTTGCATATTTCTTAAACTTGAAATCGACATTACTGATTTCTTCTGAGATAATTCCATCAATATAATTGGTATAGTATTTCGTAAAACCTGTTAAAGAAAAAGATTGATTATGTAATTTCCACATAGCATGTACTTCATAATTGATAGACCGTTCTTTTTTAAGCCAGGGGTTTCCATCATAAAAATAGCCATCGGTATAATTGTAAATGTAATGACCATGAGTTTCCATATGATTCCCCGAACGTTCTGAGTAAACCAAAGAATTCGTGAGGCTTAGTGCATCGGTTGCCATCCAAAATAATGTACCTGATGCAGAAAACAGCAAATGTTGACTAGGTTCATAATTCCGATTATAAATCCCTTCAAACATTGAAGCAAAAGACTCACTTCTGGTCTCCAGATGTTTAAATTGCACGCTTTCTTCCAATCTTAAATTCAGATCATTTGATAACTGAAATGCTTGTTCAAATCCAAGACTTACTTGTCGGGTGATGATATCATCCATGTTATAAATGAGCATTTCTTCAATTGTCGGATCCAGACTTTGCATTTTCATATCTCCAAATGCTTCTGACGAAAATGCATCGAAATACCAATCAGTTTGAGTAGAATGAAAAGTAAGTGAGCCATTTAGTTTTCCTCCAAATGTTTTAGTTTCACCATACATAGGCATGTACATCCCTCTCATTACATCTCGATTTGCCACATCTCTTTCATAATCATCCATGGAATGGCGGATCATATTTGCATAAGCGACGACCGAATTTATTTTGAAAACCTGTGAATCAAAATCTGCGATGTTTAACTGAATCCGTCCGATATCAGCCAATGCTTTATTAGCGTCCATTAGCAATCCGGGGTAGCCAATATCATATGCTTTATCTGTTATATAATTAGCTTCAAACTCATACTTCGAGCTAAACTTATGGCGGTAATGCAAATTCAGGTTTACCTTTTCGAATTGCGTATTTTCGATTTGAATTGAATTGCCAGCTATCATATCGTCAGCTTTACGATATGCTCCGGAAACTCTAAATGCATTTTTATTTAGAGTGTCTCCACCACTTACATTCATCCGGTAAATCTGCTGACTTGAGGGTGTATGTAATGAAGTCTCAAAATCCAGTTTCAAACGTTCCCATTGAGCTTTTTGAGTGATAAGATTAACGGAGGCATTACCATTTCCTTTGGCCGCAACACGAGTACCGCTCTTGTCCACTTCTAGTTTTGAAAGATTATTTATTTCAACATAGGAAGTGATGGGGTCCATTTTGTCTACACAAGCCTTAAAAACAGGTACACCATCAATGGTAAGATTCATACGCTGGTCAGCCTGACCTCTTACCATAGGTTCCCAAGCATAAGCGCCACGTTGAATTACATCCATTCCATCAACATTACTCAGTAATTCATCTAGACTTTGAGCACTATTATGTTGGTGATAAGAATGTATGTTTGTTTCACGATCATTTGCAGCCTCAACAATTAACTCAGTAGTCATTTCCAGTACAAGTGGAGGGAGGTAAATGATTTCTTTGATATCTTTGACTACAAATTCAGTAGTTCGAAACCCCAGAGCCCGTACACTAAATGTTGAAGTGGTTATCAATGATAGATTTATTTCTCCATCCTTACCTGACACAGTAACTATTTCTCCATCTGCTAAAACAATATGCGCATTGATGATTGGCTCAAGCGTTTCTTTATCTAGAATTCGAATATTTTGTGAATGTACTGGAACCGAACTCAGAAGAGAAAAGCCAAGGGTGAATAAAATTAGAAGGTATTTCATGATATAATTACAAAAGCCCCAGAACCTCTGGGGCGTTAAAAATTATTTCGCCTGAACGCTATATTCAAATACAACTTCAGGTAAAGTGTCATTTTGAGCTGTTACGATTTTAACACTGGTTGTCCAGGTACCGCTCATGCTATAGTTGATATCTCCTACATAGATACCGTCACCCATGGCTTCCGGCGCAGTAAAATCAGTTGAGTGCCCAGCGCCACCGCCCATATCCATGTACGGATAGATGATGAGGTTAGCATCAGAAACAGCAGGAAATGACATCATGGTTTCACGAGTGTGAAGCATAAACTTGAGGTCGTTGTTTCCACTAACTGGTTTCTGTGGCATCATCCAGCTGATGAAATATACTTTGTCATCCTTTCTAACACTGGTTAGTTTCCAGGAAGAAGCAATTTCTACTGACATTGAGCCAGTTATCATTTCACCACTTTGAGTCTCGATCTCAAAAGAGATATCCCAAGAACCCATTTCACCACTCGGCATGATAAAAACCGCCATGTTGTAGAAATAGGCATCGTTTTCTTCAAAAGCTACTGGATTAGTATGTGGAGTAGAATGTTGCATCTGTCCCATATCCATCATAGGCATGATGCTGAATGACTTAACATCCACATTCGAATTACCTTCTTCCACTTTCCAGTAGAGGTTATTTGTTCCGGTTTCAAGTTCCTTATCTGAGAAAAGGGAAATGGTAATTCCATCCACCGTTACTGAGTTTACTGGCATCACATCCAATTCTGGATCTGAGCTGTTGCCGGAATCACAAGAGATTCCAATGAATACAATAAGAGTTACAATAGCCACATTTCGGGCAATAGAAAACAAGTTGTCCATGACAATAAAAGTTAAATAATGTTTTGTTTTATTTTAATAAAGCTAGAAAAAACAAAACTATGCCATAGGAGGTCGGAGTAGATTTCCAGGAAATCCTGATTGAACTTCGGAAGAAGGGGAAGGGTTAAAAATAATTGGCTTTTCGACCCGATATTTTTCACTTGAATAAGCAAAAATCGAATTTAGTTTGTCCATGACAATCAGGGCAAGATCAGAGTCACGATCAGAATGAGGCTTAGTGTAATAACAAAAATCAAGCTCTCCAGCAGTGTGTTCAGGAATATGAATCTCAACATCCTCTGAGTTGCTCTGTTGAGAATGAAGTTCGGGGTGGTGACAAGTACAAATCTTTTGATCGTCTTCAACTTCACAATAGCAAAAAGAAACTTCACAATGTGTACCATCCTCATCATGATGTTCATGCCCCATCATCGAAACCAGACCAACTCCCATCCATCCAGCTATATTCCACATCATAACCACAAGTAGTAGAAGTGAGACAATTTTGTAATATGTACTTTTAAGACTCATTTGTCCTAAAACTATTTTGCTTGTGTGAAGATTTAGTGAAGAAGATAAAAAGGAGTTTTTAAAAATGTTGGCTTAAAAGGTAAAAAAGTAATTGACACTGATAGGAATTATGAAGTATATTTAAGACAAAAGAGTCTTAATTATGCTTTTATCAAAATCTTGCGTTTACGGAATACGTGCTTCCCTCTATCTTGCATCCCGCAAAGAAGGAGAATATAACTCTATTAAAGCAATGAGTGAAACTTTGGATATCTCCTTTCACTTTCTAACAAAAATTCTCCAACAACTTACTGCTCGTGATCTTATGGAATCGTACAAAGGACCGAATGGAGGAATTAAACTTTCTCAGGATGGAAGAAAAGCAACACTTCTTGATATAGTGATCGCGATAGATGGTTCTGGTATGTTTACAGAATGCGCATTGGGTTTACCAGGTTGCGGTTCAAATAAGCCATGTCCATTACATGATAGTTGGGCAACTACCAGAGATCATATCAAAGAGATGTTGGACAAGACCAATATTATAGAAATGTCGAAAGCAGGAAAGGCTGGAGATCTCAGGCTTACCGATGACTTAACTTTTCACTGGGAATAAAAAAATAAATTTTTGTCTTCATATTAATTTCACATATAAAAGATAAAATAGTCTTAAAACCTAAATATAAATACACATCATGAAGAAGGTAGTTCTAACCATATCACTTGTTGCATTTCTGTTTGCGACTAATTGCGGACAAAAGAGTCCGAATTCTAAAATAGGATCTGATTCGGCAAAAGAATCGGTTGAGAAAACGGTAGATCCAAACGACTGGACAACAAACAAAGGGATCGGTCCTGTTACATCAATTTCATTCGATGAGAATATTAATGATGTGATGGCTTCACGTGGCGAAAATATATTTACAAATAAATGCTCTGCATGTCATAAGCCGAATAAGAAATATATAGGACCGGCAATGGCTGGTGTTTTTGATCGCCGAACTCCTGAATGGACGGCAAACATGATTCTGAATCCAATGGAAATGGTGCAACAGGATCCAATTGCCAAAGATTTGCTCATGGAATTCAATGGTACCCCTATGGCAAATCAGAATTTAACAGAGGAAGAAACACGTGCAGTATTAGAATATTTCCGAACCCTTAAATCAGAATAATATGAAAACACTAAAATACCTATCAGTTGCTCTTTTGCTTTTCACTATAGCTTGTACATCAAAGGGTGAACAGTCTTCGAGTACTTTACCAAATAATACTCCACTTGGGCAAGCTTCGGTGGTGGATGAAGACTCTGAACCAAATATTCTGCAAGTAGCAATAGGTTCAGAAGATCACAGCACATTGGTTGCAGCTGTACAGGCAGCAGAGATCGAGCATGTATTAGTTAATGCGGGTCCTTTAACTGTATTTGCACCTGTAAATGCCGCATTTGATGCCTTACCTGCAGGAACAGTAGAAGATCTGCTGAAACCTGAAAATAAAGCCAAGTTAGCAGGTGTACTTACCAAACATGCGGCACCGGGCTCATACAATCTCGAAAGTCTAAAAAAAGAAGCTAGCAAAGGTAGGAAACTTTATATGGCTGACGGTTCATATTTAACCGTGAAAGTAGAGGGAGAAGACGTTTATGTGGAAGGAGCCAAGGTTCTGGCTAGCATTCAGACATCGAATGGTATCGTGAACGTGGTCGACAAAGTAATTCTGTAATTCAACAATTCAACTACAAACAAGTAATACAATGAAACTAACAAACTATATAGCTCACTTCGTGATTCTTTTTGCGTTAGCGGGTTCTGCATGTACGCAGTCAAACAATAATGGTGCGCTAGGAGGCAGTGCTGCTGAAAAAGTATACGTTGCACCGGGCGAACAAGATGAATTTTATGCATTCTTATCCGGTGGTTACAGCGGTAACTTAACCGTTTATGGACTTCCATCTGGTCGAATGCTAAAAGAAATACCTGTTTTCTCACAGTTTCCAACATCTGGGTATGGTTACTCTGAAGAAACAATACCGATGTTTAATACTTCTCATGGTTTTATTCCTTGGGATGATTTGCATCACCCTGATATTTCTCAAACTAATGGAGAGCTCGATGGTCGGTGGATTTTTGCAAATGCAAATAATACTCCACGTATTGCCCGTATTAGTTTGGAGACATTTGAAACTGAAGAAATTATTGAGGTTCCTAACTCAGCGGGTAACCACAGTTCTTCATTTATAACTGAAAATACCGAGTATGTAGTGGCAGGTACCCGTTTTTCTGTGCCGATTCCTCAAAGAGATATGTCGATCGATGAGTATAAAGGTAATTTTAAGGGCGCTATTAGTTTCATAAGTGTAGACGAAGAACACGGTCACATGGACTTATCTTTTCAGATTATGATGCCTGGTTTTAACTACGATTTAGGGCATCCTGGCCGTGGCGAGTCACACGGATGGTTCTTCTTTACTACATATAATACTGAAGAAGCGAACACACTTCTTGAAGTAAACGCATCTCAAAACGATAAAGATTTTATCGCGGCAATTAATTGGAAACTTGCTGAAGAGTATATCGCGCAAGGTAAATTCACCACGATGGAAACAGAGTATGCGCATAATATATATGATGAACGCACACATACTGGTACTTCCACTATGAAAAAGGAAGTTCGAGTTCTTGATCCTACGGAATTACCTGGTTTGGTGTACTTTTTGCCAACTCCTAAATCGCCTCATGGTGTTGATGTAGATCCTTCCGGTGAATATATCGTAGGTGCTGGTAAACTGTCTGCTTCGTTAACAGTCCATTCATTTACTAATATGATGGAAGCCATTGAAACCGAAAATTTTGACGGCGAAGCTTATGGAATTCCTATTTTGAATTTCGAGAAAATAACTGCTGGACAAGTGGAATCTGCAGGCTTAGGCCCATTGCATACCGAGTTTGACGGTCGTGGAAATGCCTATACTACGTTTTTCATCTCTTCTGAAGTGGTGAAGTGGGAACTTGGTTCTTGGGAAGTAATTGACCGCAAACCAACTTACTATTCTGTTGGCCATTTAATGATTCCTGGTGGTAACTCTCGCAGTCCTTTTGGAAAATACGTTGTGGCGATGAATAAAATCACCAAAGATCGTTATTTACCAACCGGACCAGAAATGGAGCATTCTGCTCAGTTGTATGACATCAGTGGTGAGAAAATGGAGCTTTTGCTTGATTTCCCAACACACGGTGAGCCTCACTATGCTGCCGGTGCTCCCGCAAGTTTAATTGCACCTCGCTCCAAAAAATTCTACCAATTAGAAGATAA
The DNA here is from genome assembly GCA_040222455.1 of Balneolaceae bacterium. Lineage (GTDB taxonomy): Bacteria > Bacteroidota > Rhodothermia > Balneolales > Balneolaceae > RHLJ01. The sequence goes on from JAVKDD010000011.1 coordinate 354,932, forward strand.
TGAGCACCCTTATGCGGTAATGAATGAAAGCGAAACTAAAGTAGTACGCGAAGGAAATAGCAACATAGTACATGTGTCTATGTCTACCATTCGTAGTCACTTCTCGCCCGATAACATAGAAGGAATTAAAGTTGGAGATAAAGTCTATTTCCACATCACCAATCTGGAACAAGATTTTGATGTACCGCATGGTGTGGCAATGATCGGTGCCAATACTTCCGAGTTATTGATCATGCCGGGACAAACCAAAACCTTCCTTTGGGAACCTGATAAAGTAGGTGTATGGCCATTCTACTGTACCGATTTTTGTTCAGCGCTCCACCAGGAAATGCAAGGATACGTTCGAGTTTCACCAAGTAGTTCAAATATTGAACTCTCCTGGAGTCTCGACGGCGAATAATATTCAAGGGATAATAGGAGCTTCACTTTAGAAGCTCCTTTTTTAAACCTTCACAAATGAATTACTAATACTAAAGCAATGAAAACCTCGAAATACATAATGATTTGCGGTTCCTTACTTCTGCTCTCATTATTTGTGATGCCCATGTGGAACATCACTTTAAAAGCTCCACAATATCCCGATTCGATTGGTATGAACATATGGATCAACAAAATCGAGGACATGAACCCAAACGACATTAAGAATATTAATTTAATGAACCATTATGTGGGAATGGCAGAGATACCAGAACACATGAAAGAATTTGATGTATTTCCAATTGTGATTGGTGTGATGTCGGTGTTAGGTATCATCGTTGGGTTTATCGGAAACAAGAATTTATATCTTGCCTGGTTTATTGCTATGTGTATACTCGGTGCCATTGGGATGTATGATTTCTATGCCTGGGAATATGAATATGGGCATAATTTAAATCCAAAGGCAGCTATAAAAATACCGGGACAGGGCTATCAACCACCTTTAATCGGGGTAAAAGAGATTTTGAATTTTACGGCGATTTCTAAGCCGATGATGGGTGCGTATCTGTTGTTCTTAGGGATGTTCATGAGTTTGTACGCATATTTCTTTGAACGTAAACTTGAAAAGAAAGAGGCTTGAAATGAAAACACTGTGGTTAGTAATAGTAGGAATATATCTGGTATTCACTTCGTGCCAAAAAGGTCCAAAAGAAATTATGTATGGTCAAGAAAACTGTACTTATTGCAGTATGACCATCATGGATGATAAACATGCGGCACAGATCGTAACCAATACCGGTAAAGTGTATGTGTTCGACTCCATAGAATGTATGCTTAGAAGCCTAGAGGTACATGCCGACAAAGCCGAACAAATATTGGTAATGGATTTCAACAATCCGGGTACATTTTTGAGTGCTTCTGAAGCCAGTTATTTAATAGCTCCTCAATTACCAAGTCCAATGGGGGCAAATTTAACCGCATTTTCTTCGGATGAAGAAGCTTCAGATATTGGATATGAAGGTACTTTATATAACTGGGATTCCATCAGGGAACAGATTCATTAAGTGAATAAAGAAGGAGCAGGTCATGTTTTTTAAATGGTTAATAGCAGGTTACATGACATTATGGATGATCAACCCAATTGCTCAGGCTCAAATAAATGTCTGTTCAAGTTGTTCAGTGAGTACAATTCAGGATGGAATCAATGCAGCAAGCGCTTATGATACCGTTTTGATTGAGCAAGGGATTTACTACGAACACAATATTCTACTCTCCAAACCACTCACTTTAATAGGAGAAAACGGTGTGATAATTGATGGCGAAAAACTAGGAACCATCCTTAAAGTTCAAACTGAAGATGTGCACATTTCAAACTTGATCTTAAAACGTGTTGGAATTTCCCATACAGATGAGTTCGCTGCCGTGCACGTTTCGGAAAGCAAAAACTTCACTTTAAATAAACTCGTTGTAGAAGACGCCTTCTTTGGTTTTTTGATTGAAGGGAGCTCTAATGGAACGATCACAAATAATGAATTATCTGGGGAATCTGAATTAGAGTTCTATTCGGGAAATGGTGTGCACGCCTGGAAAAGCAAATTTTTGACCATCACTGGGAATACTATTCGAAATCTGCGTGACGGAATCTACCTCGAGTTTGTAGATAATTCTGAGGTTACTAATAATCTGAGTGAAAAAAATATCCGTTATGGACTGCATTTCATGTTTAGTGATAACAACGCCTACAGCAAAAATGTATTTAAAAATAACGGAGCCGGTGTCGCAGTTATGTTTTCCAAGAATATAAAAATGATCGAAAATAAATTTGAGAATAACTGGGGGACAGCATCATTTGGTTTGTTGCTTAAAGAAATCAACGACGCCGAAATCACTGACAATATTTTTAAAGAAAATACAGTAGCCATTGCAGTAGAAGGCTCATCACGAATCAATTACCTGAACAATACTTTATCGGGAAATGGATGGGGGGTAAAAATGTCAGGCGGTTGTTACGATAATATGTTTTCAAAAAATACATTTTCGAGTAATTCATTTGATGTCTCATTTAATAGCCGCTTAAATGACAATAAGTTTTCTGGCAATTACTGGAGCACTTATTCTGGTTATGATTTGGATAAAGACGGCATTGGAGATGTGCCTCACCGTCCTGTGAAACTGTTTTCATATGTAGTGAACCGTACACCAGAAACGATGATTTTACTCAGATCTCTATTCGTTGACCTTATCAACTTCACTGAAAATGTGACTCCGGTTTTTACTCCAGTTGAACTAATAGACGACAAACCGTTAATGAAGGAACCCAATGATTGAATTTAAAAAAATTAAAAAGTCATTCGGTCGGCTCGATGTGCTTAAAGGACTTGATTTCTCTGTTAGAGGAGATAAAGTAACAGCTGTATTGGGGCCTAATGGCTCAGGTAAAACGACCCTGATTAAATCATTGCTTGGTATGGTTTACCCAGATAGTGGCTCCATTATACTGGATGGATACCAATTAAACGGAAAAGCAGATTACAGAAGTAAGATTGGATATTTACCTCAAATCGCACGATTTCCAGAGAATCTGGTAACTCGCGAATTATTAGCTATGGTTCGTTCAGTTCGTAAAGCTGAAAGCCGCGAGGAGGAATTGATAAAACGATTTGGACTTGAACCATTTTTGGATAAAAAATTAGCCCATTTGTCAGGTGGAACTAGGCAGAAAATCAACATTGTGTTAGCGCTGATGTTCGACACCGAATATGTAATCTTGGATGAACCCACTACCGGGCTCGACCCTCGTGCCTTGCAGGAGCTCAAGAAATTGATCAGCGAAGAAAAAGAGGCTGGAAAAACGCTACTTATCACCTCACACATTATGAGTTTTGTAGAAGAAGTTTGCGATGAAGTGGTTTTTCTGCTAGAAGGTCAAATCTATTTTCAGGGAGACATGCAAGAATTGAAAGAAAAAACCGGATCAGATGATTTGGAAAAAGCAATCGCCGCGTTAATGGAGGAAACCGATGCTTAATATCATACGCTATACTTTTTACGATTTACTGAGAAGCAGATGGAGCATCACATACATGTTATTCTTCATGATCACTGGCTTTGCTTTGTTATTTTTGAGCAATGATCTTGGTAGTGCTATTATTTCCCTCATGAATATATTACTGGTTCTGGCCCCACTGGTAGGAATTATATTCGGAGTGATTTTTTACTACAACTCTTCTGATTTTAGTGAACTTCTACTATCCCAACCTTTAAAGAGAAGTACCATCTTTTTAGGTCAGTTATTTGGAATTTGTATTTCACTAAGCCTTAGTCTGATTATAGGTTTGGGAGTTCCATTTTTGGTGTATGGGTTATTCGGTTCAAATCAAATCTTTGATTTTCTGGTACTCATTTTGGACGGCGTAATTCTCACTTTTGTATTCGTAGGATTAGCCTATTTCGTAGCCATGAAAAACGATAATAAAGTTAAGGGCTTTGGCTACGCTTTATTGATGTGGCTGATCTTCGCAATTCTGTATGATGGGTTACTACTCATTCTGCTTGTTCAGTTCGAAGAATATCCACTCGATACCTTTTCACTCATTGCCACTGTTGTAAATCCCATCGATTTATCAAGGATTCTCATTCTGTTAAAACTTGATATTTCAGCATTGATGGGGTACACAGGGGCTTTATATCAAAAATTCTTTGGTACATTATTCGGTCTTTTCATTTCATTTGGACTATTGTCTATCTGGAGTGTATTACCTGGCTGGATGGTATATCGGACATCTAAACACAAAGACTTTTAAAACAAACACACTATGATGATTTCAAATATTAAAGATCAATCAGTAGGCGAAATAGTTGCTGCCGATCACAGAACAGCATTTGTATTCAAATCACATGGCATTGATTTTTGCTGTGGTGGAAAAAAGAATGTAGCAAATGCATGCGCTTCAAAAAATGTCGACGTTAACGAGCTTGAGAAAGAGATTGCATCAATTTTGGCACAACCAGTGCAGGGCATGAAATTTAATGACTGGACAGTAGATTTTCTGGTCGATTACATTGTGAATAATCACCATGTATATGTTAAAAACAAACTGCCCGAGTTGCTTTACATTTCAGAAAAAGTAGCCAGAGTTCACGGGGAACGTGATTCAGAACTCCTTGAAATGTATGCTTTAGTACAAGAGCTGCATTCTGAATTGATGAATCATTTGAATAAAGAAGAGACCGAACTATTCCCACTAATAAAGAAATTGGACGATAAAGACCAATCGGAATATCTAAGTAATTTACTGCTAACCGAGCTTGAAGATGAACATGAATTAGCCGGTTCAATGATGCAGAAACTGGAAACGCTAAGCAACAACTTTACTCCACCTAAAGAAGCGTGTACCTCGTATGTCATTTACTATAAAACGCTAAAAGAATTTCAGGATGATCTGCATATGCATGTGCATCTTGAAAACAATATTTTATTTCCTAAAGTATTGGGATTGCTTGATAAAGTTGCATAAAACTTATTGAGAAGATGAAATCCAACTCGGCTTCCATACCTTTGATTTGGAAAAGTAGCTTGTTCTACTTTGTGCTTGCAGGTGTTACTGGGGTGCTATTCCGAATCGGTATGGTGGGCGGGGATGTCTTTGGATTCAGTCTCCAAAATATTAGGCACGCCCACTCACATCTTATGTTTTTTGGATGGGCTGGCCTTCTTCCGTTTTATATCATGTTCCGCTATATAAAAAATATAAATTCAGGAGCTAAGCAATGGATGAAGGTCTCTATGATTTCAATAGTGATTCTTTCACCAATCACTTATTTATTTTTCCTGTTTTGGGGATATCATCCCGTTTCTATTGGTGATGCTAATCTTCCACTTTCAGCGATCTTTTCTTCTTTAGTAATGATTGCCTGGTATATTTTTATGTATGGCTATTGGAAAGTGAAACCTGAAGTTGAAACCGAAGCCCATTCCTGGTTCACATTGGCGCTGATCATGCTAGGTTTAAGCTCATTAGGAGCATGGGGTGTTGGAGCACTTCAAGCATTTGGGCTAGATAATAAGCTCTTGGCTAAAGCCATGACACATTTCTTTCTGGGAACCTTTACTGAAGGATGGGTTGTCGTTTTTATTATTGGTGTTCTAATAAAAGAGCTGGGATTAAAAGCTGAAAATTTCCTCATTTCTCCAGATAAACTCCGCTTCATGATTTTTTTAGGAGCACCTCTTACATTTTCATATGGTATACCAGAATCACTTTTAACCTCAGAATTATTGTGGTCGGCTAAGATTGGAGGCTTGTTAGCATCAACCGTGCTCTTTATGGTGGTCTATGCATCTTGGGATAAATGCAGTGGGAAGAAAGCAATTTGGTTCTGGCCAATCGTTTTGTTGGCAGTAAAAGCTATTACACAAATTTCAGTATCAGTGTTGCCGAGTGGATTCTGGCTTTCTGATCACAATCTTAGAATATTGTACCTACATATTTTATTGTTAGGAGCGTTTACAATTACCGGGTTTGGATGGATAAAAATCACCTTCAATATAAAGGAGATTTATTTCAAAATGATGGTTTATTCTTGTCTGTTTGTTTTAGTAAGTCTGACATTACCCACTAAACTAATTCCAATTGGATTTAAAGGGGTATGGATATTTTATACAATGATTATTGCTGCCTGCCTTCCAATTATATCTGCTTTATTTTTCAAGTTTCAGGTTCATTATAAAGCTTCTAATAATTAAGGTATGCCCGTTACTTCCAGATATTTTATAAAGACAGGTCTACTTTTTTTCATACTGGCGATGGTTTTAGGTGTGCTATCTACGTTAAATCCAGAACTTAGCATAAAACTAAGACCTTTCTTCTGGCATTCACTTATGGTTGGTTGGATAACACAGATAATTATAGGTGTTTCACTTTGGATGTTTCCAGGCAGGAGTAGGACAGAGGATTATAGGTCACAATTTTTATCATGGCTGATTTACTTTTCATTAAATACCGGATTACTTCTAAGAATTATATTCGAACCATTTTCTAATAGTCCACGATTATTAGTCATCAGCGCACTAATTGTATCTGCTTTTCTACATATTATTGCATCATTCAGCTACTTCCTGGAAATGTGGCCGCGCGTAGTTTCAAAGGAAAAACAGTTAAAAAACCGTCGTTTGAAGAAAGGGTCAACGTAGTGCCTGTAGTTAGTAGGATAATGATTCGTTTATCATTCTGCTATTTCTTTGTGGGAACAGTACTCGGTGCATTTATGCTCATAAATAAAGTGATAAGCTTTAATCTAGAAGTATGGAAAATACTCCCCATACATATTGAAATGATGATTTTCGGCTGGATCATACAATTCACAGTTGGAACTGGCTATTGGATGCTCCCACGATTGGTAAAAGGTAAACCAAGGGGCAACGAAACCATTGCTTTTCTTATCCCACTAGTATTGAATTTGGGCATAATCATAATTATTTCCAGTTACCTGATTTTCCAAAGTTATGAATTGAGATTAGTTGGTAGAGCATTAGAAGCGTTAATCGTACCAATATTTATTACTCTTCACTGGAAGCGTGTTTCTAAACAAATACATACATAGAATGGAAGCAATTGTAACAATTTGATTGACCGTTTTTTTATTTTTAGTTAATCTTTTTTAAAAACTTGTACTTAATTCCATGGTAGAAATCTCATAGATATCTGCATTCCCATTCGTAATTCTCGTAAAGTAAAGTGTATCTCCACTTATTGATAAGCTTGGAGAATACTCCCAAGCTGAAGTATTAACCGAGCCTGTAGTATCAACAGAAACTGGGGAAGTCCAGGAATCATTAACCCTTTTACTAAAAAAAATATCTGACCGACCAATTGCTCTATGGCCTGCACTCATAAATAACATGGAATTACCATTATTAAACAAATGGACTTCTCCGTCCACTACATCGGTACTAATAGTTAGCTTCGTAAGGTTTTCAGAACCGTTAGAAGAAGTATAAATATCCACAGAATTCATTCCAGAACCCTCCCGATCTGAATGAAAATAAATCTGATCACCAACTCCAAAAGCTCCACTATCTATTCCCTTTCTACTAAAAACACCTCCAAGATGTGTTGGAGAAGACCAAGCTCCATCTTGGTATTGTACAAACCAGATATCATTACTATTCTGTTCTCTACCCCCATCAGAAATTGGTCTCGTAGAACCAAAATAAAGTCGAGAGGTGGTTCTATCAAATGTAGGGTATTCACTATCCCATCCTTTTGAAAACGAAGCGATTGTTGGTTCATTCCAAACTCCATTTGTTCTTTGGGCTAGCATAAGTCTTTTTGTACCATCTGATCTAGTAAAACAAACTAAATCATCGGTGATAAATGCAATTCCATATTCATTAACTTCAGTATTTATTTGCTCAAGTAGGCTCTGTGCTATTAAAATATTTACATTAAAAAGTAGTAAAAGAGTAAAAAGAATTAGTTTCATAGTTGGCTCTAAAATTGGATTTAAAATCTTTATTCAAAAACCATACCAAGCGCTATATTCTTTAATGAACAAACTTTTAAAAGCAATTTAAAATGAAAAGGTGTTCAGATTTATACAAATAGTGTTCAAAATCGAACAAAACTAAAACATACATCAAGCATTTTGGTAATTCATTTAATCTTTATGTGAAATATTCAGTTTGTGGCAATTTTCGAATATTTGCGATACTACATTGAAACCAAATTATGTAATATGTAAATCGTGTATGTTCTGGTATAAATCTGAAATACTCAATAGAAATAAGTGCGGTGTAAAATAATGATTAATTACTTGAAACCTTTTTATTTAGCTCTTTTTATAATGGCAATATTAAACTGTACAGGTTCTGATTCTCTTAATTTAGATGTTTATGAAACATCTGCTAGTGGGAACAAACTTACCAAAGTAGAAAATTTTCCTGCCTCCCCAAAGATGGTTGCTATCCAAATTAAACCCAACGAGACCTTTCAGAAAATAACCGGTTTTGGAGGATCATTTACAGAATCCTCAGCCTATCTCTTGAATCAAGTCGGGCAGGCAAATCGGGAGAAAATAATTGAAGCATATTTTGGAGATTCAGGAGCTAAGTACTCATTAACTCGAACACATATTAATTCAAGTGATTTTTCGTTGGGAAATTATTCGTACGCTTCTGTTCCTGGCGATAAGGAGTTAGAACATTTCTCAATAGATGAAGACAGAGATGATATCATTCCAATGATAAAAGAAGCTATGGAAGTTTCTACTGAAGGATTTAAAATTATTTCTTCGCCATGGACTGCCCCTATTTGGATGAAAGACAATAAAGAATGGAAAGGAGGAAAACTATTACCAGAATACTATGACACCTGGGCGCTTTTCTTTTCAAAATATTTGACTGCATATGCTGAAGAAGGCATCGATATTTGGGGTATAACAGTAGAAAATGAGCCACTTGGGAATGGCTATAATTGGGAGAGTATGCATTTTACACCCGAAGAAATGAACGAATTTGTCAAGAATCATTTAGGCCCAAAACTTGAAGAAGACGGACATGATATAGTATTACTTGGATACGATCAAAATCGAGATCATTTGGAGGAATGGGTAGATGTAATGTACGGAGATGAAGAGGCAGCTCAATACTTTGATGGTACGGCTGTTCATTGGTATGCTAGTACCTATGATGTATTCGAGGAAGCTCTTCAATATGCGCATAATGCCGCACCAGATAAGTATCTCATTCAAACTGAAGCTACGGCAGATGCCGATGTCCCGGTTTGGAAAGATGACGACTGGTATTGGGCTAAAGAAGCCACCGATTGGGGCTGGGATTGGGCACCTGATGAACAAAAATATTTACACCCAAAATATGTTCCGGTTTATCGATATGCTCGGGATATGATTGGCACATTAAATAATTGGGTTGACGGTTGGGTAGACTGGAATATGGTTTTAGATCGTCAAGGTGGACCTAATTGGGCAAATAACTGGTGTTTGGCTCCTGTTATTGTAGATCCTGATTTAGATGAAGTATATTTTACACCACTGTATTATACAATGTCTCATTTCAGTCGATTTATTAGACCGGGCGCAGTTCGTATTGGTCATTCTCACGAAGATGAGGAAGTTCTTGTAACAGCAGTACAAAACCCGGATGGTTCAGTTGTGGTTGTAATATTAAATCAATCTGAAGATTCCAGAGAATTACAAATTAACGTAGATGGTAAAATGGGAGACGTAACAATTCAGGCTAAAGCTTTACAGACTATAATTATAGATTCTGATAATAAAGGGTAATTCCAAATTACTCGATTTGGCTATGCTTTTGAATAGATTATTTCTTTTTTTAAAACCGAACAGTTCATCTCATTACCATTGATTAAAACCGATCTTCTTACTCGACACCTGTACTCTACCGATGCCTCTATGTACGAGGAACTTCCTAAAGGAGTAACTTTCCCAAAGTCTGTTCATGAAATTCAGGCATTGGTTCAAAAAGCAAACCAAGAAGGTTTTTCAATTACTGCAAGAAGTGCAGGTACAAGTCTAGCCGGGCAAACTACTGGGAACGGTGTAATCATGGATGTTTCCAGATTTATGACTGAGATTGAAGAAGTGAATTCAATCGAGAAATATGCATTAGTGCAACCAGGGGTAATTCGGGATTCACTTAATAGAAAAGCGTCAGATTTTGGGTTGTTTTTTGGTCCCGATACATCAACCACTAATCGCTGTATGATTGGTGGAATGATTGGAAATAATTCTGCGGGTTCTTTTTCGATAAAATATAAAACTACCCGAGAGCATGTTTTGGAAATGGAGGTAGTGTTAAGTGATGGCTCTTTAGCACATCTAAAACCCCTGAATTCTGAAGAACTCAAGGAGAAAAAACAGCTTCAAAATTTAGAAGGACATATATATCGTTCGTTGCTGACTCTTTTAGAAACTCATAAAGATAGCATTATAGCTAATTATCCTCACCCAGAAATTATTCGCAGAAATACAGGATATTCATTAGATCGACTCTTAGAGATGGAGCCGTTTAATCCTGGCGGAAGGCCATTCAATCTTTGTGAGATATTATGCGGAAGCGAGGGCACACTAGCCATTACAACGTCGGCTAAATTAAACCTTGTTTCAAAATCGAATCACCAGATTCTTGTAATCCCTCAATTTAACACATTGAAGGAAGCCATGATTGCAACTAAAGAGATTGTAAAACTATCACCATCTGCAGTAGAATTGGTTGATTATATAATTCTGGATGCTACAAAAGCTAATATTGAGCAGAATAAAAATAGGTTTTTCCTGCAAGGTGAACCCAGGTACATCCTTATTGTACAATTTGAAGGGCAAAGAAAATCAGAATTAATAGAAAAAGCTGAAGACCTAAAAGTATTGCTCACCAAAAAGAAGTTAGGATATGCTTGCCCTATTGTTGATGATGTAGATAGAATGGATCAGGTTTGGGAGCTTAGAAAAGCTGGTTTGGGATTGTTGATGGGACTTAGTGAAGATTCCAGAACTCCAGCATTTTGTGAGGATACTTCGGTTCGTGTTGAGGATTTGCCAAATTACATTGAAGAGTTTGAACTCATTTTAAAGAAATATCATACAAATTGTGTGTTCTATGCTCATGCCTCGGTAGGGGAATTACATCTTCGCCCAATGATCGACACTACCACCAAAAAAGGGGTAGAAACGATGAAAAGTATGGCCAAAGAAATCGCTCAACTTGTTCGTAAATATCGAGGTTCTCTTTCTGGTGAACATGGAGATGGAAGAGCACGCGCCCCTTTTATAGAAGATGTACTTGGAAAGGAAATGATTCCAATCCTCAAACAGGTAAAAGAAATTTGGGATCCAAACTACCTCTTTAATCCGGGAAAAATTGTTAATCCTAAACCGTTTGAAGCCGATCTTAGATTTTCTCCAGCATATAAAAAACCAAAAGTTGAAACTCTTTTTAAGTTTAGGAAAGAAGGAGGCTTTGGAGAAGCTACCGAGCTTTGTAATGGTGCCGGTGTTTGCCGAAAATTAGCTGAAAGTGGTGGAACAATGTGTCCGTCGTATATGGCAACCAAAAACGAAAAAGATTCTACCAGAGGAAGAGCTAATGTATTTCGACAAGTTTTTGCTGGAGGAAATCCCCATGCTTTTAAATCGGAAGAACTAAAAGAAGCGCTTGATTTATGCTTGAGTTGCAAGGCATGTAAAAGTGAATGCCCTGCAAACGTAGATATGGCAAAAATGAAGGCCGAGTTTATGCATGGATGGCATCAACAAAATAATACTAAATTAGGAGATCAATTTTTTGCAAACGCTTCAAAAGGTTATCGCTTGGCTTCCTTGTTTCCTTCTGTCACAAATGCATTTCTGAATTCTGATTTTGGGAAGCTGATGTTTGAAAAAGTACTCGGAATAGATGCTAACAGAGCTTTACCTTCATTTTCAAAGCGTTCATTTCAAGACTGGTTTTCAGCTCGGCCAATAAAAATGGAAGGAAAGCCAGCCATTTTATTCGTTGATATTTTTACGAACTACCATGAACCTGAAGTAGGAAAATCGGCGGTTCTGGTTTTGGAGAAAATGGGTTACCAGGTTCAGATTCCAAAAAATATGGAATCAGGGCGCCCCCAACTTTCGAAGGGTTTCTTGAAAGAGGCAAAATCAATTGCAGAAAACGTAATTAAAGAACTTTATCCTTCCGCAGAAAAAGGGATTCCTATCATTGGTTTAGAACCATCTGAAATTCTGACGCTCCGCGATGAATTCTTAGATTTATGTAACAACGACCTTCTATCTCATGCAATAAAAGTCGCCGAACATTCATTCACATTTGAGGAATTTATCAGTAGTCATTCCGACTTACTTCCATCACCAACAAAAAGTAAAAAAGTGGTGCTTCATGGGCATTGCCACACAAAAGCGTTAATTGGAAATAACGCCACCATCAAAGCATTAGAAGATGTTGGTTACGAAGTAAAAACATTGAAAACAGGATGCTGTGGAATGGCAGGTAGTTTTGGATATGAGAAAAAACATTTCCAAGTATCTATGGATATTGGAGAGTTAACGCTGTTCCCATCTCTAAGAAATATAAATGACGAGGAACTTGTTTGTGCTCCTGGTTTTTCCTGTCGGCACCAAATAAAAGACGGAGTCGATCAGAAAGCTATGCATCCAGCCGAGTTGATAGCTAAAGCTTTATTTGATTAATTAATAAGTCTTACCAAAAACTTCCGCCAGAATTAACCGGATCTTCAAACTCTGAAGGCTTCAATAATAATTGTTCTTCTATCATATTAAAGGCTATCTCAGCTTCAGGAATAGGAAGGAATATCCAATTATGAACCATCCCCTTAAATTCTCGATAGTTAAATACCATTGGCTCAGATTCTGCTCTGATTTTTAATTTCCTACAATCTGGCAAAAATATTTCTTCTGAACCCACAAAAAGTGTGATGGGAGGGAGTCTCTTTATAGCTCCGTAAATCGGACTCACTAAGTAATGTGTTTCTTCAAAATCACCGGTATATCTTGTAGCTAACGCTTGTAGAACTTTTCTATCTAGAATAAGATCTAATTCTTCAAAGTGATCGATTTGTGGATTTGATAAGGTAATATCTAACCATGGTGAAAGAAGGATAAGTTGTGAAGGTCTGTCTATGCCTTTTTCAACTAGCAACTCAGATAATGCTAAACTCATCCCTCCACCTGCTGAATCACCCATGAAAATGATATCTTCCGCATTATACTCATCAAGAAGTCGTTCATAAACCGGGATGAGAAATTCAAATACGTCTTTTGCAGAATTGGTAACTGATAAAGGATAATCGGGAGCCCAAACAGTATATCCAGTTCGTTCAACGATTCTGGAAATAAACTTCCAATGATAATTTAGAAAACTTTTGGAGTAGCCTCCTCCATGTAAATAGAGAACAACTTTATCTGTAGTTTTAGATTTGGAACTAATTTGCCAAACGGCTTTTTTCTCTTCTTCAAAACTTGAAATATTAAAAAGGTTATTCAACTTAAATGGAGGAAAAGCAGCATTAGAGTCCTTTGTCCACCAATTAATATTCAACTTATTTTTATAACCAGTTACCTTTAGATAAAGGAGAAGCATTTTACTTAATACGCTTGGGTTATCCATGTATGTATTTGTTTGGGATTACTATTCCATATACGAATGCTTATCCTTCCTGTAGAATTCCAAAAAGATGTAATAAAGAATAGAAATCAGGCAATTTTTTTTAGAAATCATACTAAATTATCTAATATCTGCTAAAAAAATACATACTATTCTTTATCTGCGGATACGTTAGCCTGCAATTGAGACGCAAAAAAATAAATCATATAAAATATATACGAATGAAAAAATTATTGTCAGGAGTTCTACTATTGAGTTTTTTTTATGCTTGTTCTCCTAAGACTGGGAATTTAGTAACTGAACTTGAAAAGTCAGCTCATCAAACTCCAATTAGTTCAAGTTTAAATCTTGTTGATATATCAAACGATCAAGTTTGGGTAGAAATAAATCCCGGAATGTTCTCAGAAAACTCTGTCACATATCGATTGCCAAGAGTGGTTCAAGGTACTTATGATGTTAGTAATTTTGGGAGCTTTATCGAAGGCTTCGTTGCCTTTGATTACACCGGAAATACAATTGAAGTAGAGCGATTGGATGAGAATTCCTGGAAGATTCCAAAAGCAAACACGTTGGATAAAATCGGATATTACGTTAACGATACCTTCGATATTGAAGGTACAGAAACACCAACGCCATTTTCTCCCTCTGGAACAAATATCGAAGTAGAAAACTTTGTTCTAAATCTACATGGATTTATAGGATATTTTGATGAGTTGGTCGATAGCGAGTACTCTATTCAGATTAAAGCTCCCACTTCGTTCGAAAAATCTTCGGCGCTACCTTTATCAAGTTCCATTATTTCAGATGATGGAACCATTACGGACACCTATTTTGCAGAGCGTTATTTTGACGTTACTGACAATCCAATGATGTATGGGGAACTTGATATTGAAGAATTCCAAGTGGGTGACATCAAAATTGTACTGAGCGTGTATTCGCCCACAATGGCGCATACCGCTGCTTCCATCAAAGAAACGGTGTTTGAGATGATGGAAGCTCAAAAAGCTTACTTAGGTGATTTAAACTCTACGGAACGCTATGACATCTTTTTGTACTTACCAACGTTTGGTGAAGGTGAAGCATCAGGATTTGGGGCCTTAGAACACCATACTTCTACAGTAGTTGTATTACCTGAGTCTTCATCTAAAGAACGACTGGCTGAGTCTATGATAGATATAGTTTCGCATGAATTTTTTCATATTCTAACTCCACTTTCAGTTCATTCCGAGGACGTTCATTATTTCGATTATAACGAACCTACATTTTCTAAACATCTTTGGATGTATGAAGGAGTTACCGAATATTTCGCTACTCATTTTCAAGTATATGAGGGGCTAATAAACAAGGATGGCTTTTATGAAAAAATGATCGATAAAATCGACTTTGCGAATAGTTTAAATGATACACTTAGCTTTACGTATATGAGCGAGAATGTACTCGATTATTCCGACACTGAATTTTACAATGTATACATGAAAGGTGCTTTAATTGGAATGTGTATTGATATTTTAATGAGAGAAGAAAGCAATGGAGAACGAAGTATGCTTTCTTTAATGAAGCAACTTTCAAAAAAGTATGGAATTGAAAAGCCTTTCGAAGATGATAAACTAATTAGTGAAATTACGGAGATGACCTATCCGGCTGTCGGCAAGTTTTTGAACACGCATGTAGCTGGAAATACTCCTATCAACTATTCAGAATTCTTCGATAAAGTAGGTCTTGAAATTACAGATGAAGATACACCAGTATTATTCTTTTTTAAGGATCAGCAAACTCCGTTTATTGATGGTCGTCCGAGCGGAGAACTATATTTTAGAAATATTGAATTGAATTCTTCTCATAAAGCTCTTGGTATTAAATCTGGCGATATAATTAAATCAGTAAACGGAGTTCAGTATACCCTGAATAACGTTCAACCATTATTAAGTGCTTCTTTTGGCTGGACTCCCGACACAGACCTTACTTTAGTACTTATTAGAGATGGAGAGGAAATAGAAATTTCCGGTAAAATGGGTATTCCGAGTATATCTATTTCAAACTTAACTGAAATGCAAAATGCAAATGAAGAACAAATCACTCTTCGCAATTATTGGTTGAAGAAGTAGAAACAACTCTAAAATATTTAAGCCCGGTTCATAGTGTTTGTGCCGGGCTTTTTTATTATACTACGTGTAATTATTTGTTAATAGTATGATTAGTTGGGTTGTTTTTAATAAGCTATTTCTTTGAATACGTAATTAAAAATGAAGTTAGTTAGAGGGTAATGAGTAAAAAAGCAGAAACAGATCAGGATTTTCAGCATTGGCTCAGGGATATCGAAACGGTTGCAAAGATAGGAAGATGGGAAGTTGATTTAATTAAGAAAACAGCGAATTGGACTGAGGGTGTATTTAAGATTTTTGAGATTGAAGATGAAGAAATACTATCCCTTGATAAACATATAAGTCTTTATATCGAAGAACATCAAAGCTTAGTTGAAAATGCTTTTAAAAATGTGATAGAAAATGGGGAAGATTTAGAATATGAAGCCCGAATAAATTCGGCATCGGAGAATCAAAAATGGGTTAGAGTTTTAGGGTACCATTTTAAAGAAGAAAAACTCATAGGTACAATTCAGGATATTACCGACAAGAAAATTTCTGAATTTCAACTGCATCAATTAATTGATAATACTGAAGAAAGCTTTTTATTAATTAATAAAGACTTCACCATTAAAACATTTAATAAACAATTTAAAACAAGGTTTAAGAAGCATTTTAATAAAGATATAAGAGTTGGGGAATCAATTCTAAGCCATACTATAGCTGATCGGGTAGAAATGATTAAGGGTATATATGAAGACGTATTTAAGGGAGAAACAAGATCAAGTGTACTGGAGATTAATGCCGAAGATTCGGAGAACATGTATGTTTTTGAAATGCACTACAAACCTACCAGAGATAATGATAATGAAATTACAGGAGCGTTTGTAAGTATAAAAGACATAACTGAGCAACAGATTTCAAAAAAAAGAATAGAAGAAAGTGAGAAACGTTTCAGGGCTTTAGTTGAGAATGGAACGGATGGCACTGCCATTTTAGACGAAAAGGGAAGTGTGAAATATATAACCCCTTCCATACAAGGTATGTTAGGGTATTCTATGGACGAAATTTATTCCGCAAATCTCTTTGAAATTACCCACCCAGATGATGTACCTCTGGTACAAGCTAAAGTTGTAGATTCGATTAATAAGCCCGGGGAATCGATACCGGGCGCTTTAGCCAGATTAAGACATAAAGATGGAAGCTGGCGGTGGTTTGAAGCTGTAATCACCAACTTACTACATGACCCATTGATAAATGGGATCGTTGATAATTTCAGAGATGTAACCGATCGTGTTGAGGCTGAAAATCGACTTCAAAAAGCATTGCAGAAATTACAGAAACATCTTGAAAATAGTCCTCTTGGCATTGTTGAATATGACAGCAATCTCGTTATCACAAAATGGTCAGAAAAATGTGAAGAAATCTTTGGGTGGAGCGAAGAAGAAATTGTATCCAAAAAAACTACTGCTTTCGATCTTGTATATACTGAGGATATGGAAAACGTATCTGAAGTTGCAAAAGAATTATCTACAGGAGTTGGAGCAGGTAATATTTCGGTAAATAGAAATTATACTAAAAGTGGTAAAATCGTAGACTGTATATGGTATAATTCAACAATTAAAGACCATTCTGGAAATACTGAAACAATTATGTCGCTGGTTCAAGACATAACTAAAAGTGTGGAAGCTGACAAAAGGCTTCAAAATAGTGTTAAAGAAAAAACGGTGATGCTTGCAGAAATTCATCATAGAGTGAAAAATAACTTGGCTATAGTATCAGGGTTACTGGAATTGCAGGCATTTAAATCCAAAAACGAAACTTTAATGAATGGGCTTTTTGATTCGGTTAACAGAATTAAATCAATCGCCCTTGTACACGAACACCTCTATAATACAAGTGACTTTGGCAGCATCAGAATAGATAAGAATATTCAAAAGCTGGTTGAAAACCTTTCTTTATTTATAAATGTAAAGAATGAGGTGAAAATAGAATTTGATCTGGAAGCTATTGAAGTAAATATTAATCAGGCAGTACCGTGCGCCTTATTTATGAATGAAGTAGTATCAAATGCATATAAACATGCATTTAAAGAAATGTCCAATAGAAATGGTTTCTTGAAAATTACATGTCAACAGAACAAAGATGAAATAATTTTTGAAGTTGAAGACAATGGTGACGGTTTTGACTACAATGAATATAAATCAAAAATTGGAGTTAAAAGTCTGGGGCTCCAACTTCTTGAGATGTTAACCGAACAACTAAGTGGAGTTATGCAGATCGAATCAAAAAAAGGAACAAAAGTTACCATTTCATTCCCCAAATATGGGAAAGAAAAGGGGAGTTCAGCTACAGAAATAGATTTCAATTAGTGGATATAACTTATTCATGTACATTTTCTTGTAATTATAATAGGCGGTCTATTCTTCATTTAGAAAACTAAATCTAACCTTATGTATAAATCAATATTTCTTATAACACTCTTTGTATTAGTGAGCGCAAACTTATCAGCTCAAACTGCAGAACAAGAAGTTCAATCTGTAATCGAAACTCTTTTTGATGGGATGAGAGCTGGAGATAGTTCAATGGTGGCTTCAGCATTTTCAAAAGATGCGGTCATGCAAACTATCGCTATGAACCAAGCTGGTGATGTAATTAAGCGCGACGGAGACTTATCGCAGTTCCTAACAGCCGTTGGAACACCACATGAGCAAGTGTGGGATGAACGCATTGGCGGCTATGATATTAAAATAGATGGAGATTTAGCAAGTGCGTGGACTCCGTATCAGTTTTATATTGGGGATAATTTCTCCCATTGTGGAGTGAATTCGTTTAATCTGGTAAAGATGAACGGAATTTGGAAGATCATTTATATTGTTGATACCCGCCGAAATAGTGAGTGTATAGAATAGAATAGATTAGGGCTGTGCAGAAACCGAAGCCCATAAAAAAAGCCATCTATCGATCGACAGATGGCTTTTCAAAAAACTAATACAAGAGATTAGCCTGCATTTTTTTGAGCTTGGATTTCAAGACGAATTTCTTGAGCCAATTTTTTAAGATCTTGTAGCCCCTTTCTAGCTCTAGTACCAGCAGCTTTGTTTCCTTTGTCGTAAAATTTTTCCATTTCACTTGATACGCTTTCTACTAAAGCTTGTAAATCGCTTACTCTACTCATTATATAACTCCGTTATGTTTTCGTTAAGATAAATTTCTTTTTTAGAAACTGCGTTGAAGCTAGAGATTCACGGCTTTTGAGTCAAATTAAAAAGTGCTTTTTTATCCAAAAAAGTGAAGTTTTTTGCATTTTTTCAACGTTATTAAGCAATTCTATGAATAAACCTTAAAAATTAATCCATAATTAACCTGCAAATAGAGCACTATTTATTTTTTCAAGGACTTTGAAGTGAAGCTAAATGGCAACAAATCAATGGAAATATGTTCAGAAAGTGTTTCATCTGAATGGTGCATTCGTAATTTATGCAGGGGTAGATGTTCAATTATTACTTGTCGGCAAGCACCACATGGACTACTGACTTCTCCAAGTTTTGTATGAACTGCAATTTCCGTGAACTTAGTTTCTCCATTTGAAATCGCTTTTGCAAACGCTACTCTCTCTGCACACAATCCTAATGACCAGTCGCTGACCTCAATATTCACACCTTCAACATATCCCGATTCGGTATAAAGTATAGCCGAAACTGGAAAATCTGAATAAGTAGTAATTGCCTTCTTCAGAAGCTCTTTTAATCGAGCTAGCTCATTAAACTCATCTGAGTGAAGTTGAGATTTAAACTGCTGAGTAGGAGGTGTTTCAGTGATTTGTATAGAGAGGTTAAACTCGTTCTTCCAAAACTCAAGTTGATCAAAATCAGAATTAGGAAGAAAGAGGGCGCTAGGCGTGTCACCTTCACTTAAACAACTAAAGCAAGCAGCTTGGATGGCAGATATGGTTAATGGGAAAGAAACATTTTCAATCCGTACTCCTAGATAATACTCTCCACTTTTTCCTTCAATCACACAAGCTTTGGGATTGTTAGAATAGGGCACATACGCTCGTTTATATAGAATTTCCCAACTCATTTCGACATAATTAACGCAGAAAAAGCAGCATCAGCAACAGCCGCCCTAATTCTACTTATTTTTTTACCGTACGATCGATACGGATAGGTTCTGTTTGTAAGCAGAATGACCGCCATATTTTTTTCTCGATCTATCCAAAAACTTGTTCCGGTGAATCCAAGATGCCCAAAAGTGTCATTACTGGCAAGCTCGCCAGCAGTGGTAAATCCTGTTAGTTGTTTACGATCGAAACCAAACCCTCGTCCGCTTATTTCTGATTGCTTAGAAGTGAATTCCTGGATGATCTCAGCTGATAAATATCGTTTGCCATTGTACACTCCTTCATTCAAAAGCATGGAACTATATACTGCCAGATCTTCGACACTTGCAAAAAGACCTGCATGCCCGGCAATTCCTTCCAAATAATAAGCGCGTTCATCATGTACTTCACCTAGAATCAATTTGTCTCTATAAATGGTATCAATTTCAGTTGGTGGAATTCGGTCAACATACCAAAGTCCAACATTTTTGGGATTAAAGTAGGCTCCAGACATTCCCATCGGTTCATAAAATTCGCTCCGCATGAAATCATCAATTGGCTGTTTAGTGACTATTGTTACAATTTCTGCAAGCAGTATCATTCCCAAATCACTATAAATGTACGTTGTTCCCGTTTGATAGGTGAGGGGCTCATTTTTAATTGCATTGATGATGCTATTTCGATCTTTCAATGTATCAACATAAACACGAAAAGCTGGAAGACCTGATTGATGTAAAAGTAAATCCTGGATAGTAATTTGACCTTTCTCTTCAGTATTAAATTCAGGAATAAATATTCGAACCTGATCATTTAAAGATAGTTTTCCGTCATCTATTAATTTCATGATAGCCGTGGTGGTAGAAACGACTTTAGTAATGGAAGCGAGATCAAAGACATCGGAATTCTTTACTTTTTTGGTCTTTTCGTAATCATGATAACCCATTTCTTGCCGATAAATCATAACTCCATCTTTCACTACTGCAGCTACCGCACCGGGAAAAACAGAGTCGCGAACCGCATCTCTGAGTATATCATCAATCAAGAGCAATTTACTTGAATCAAGTCCTACATCTTCAGGTTTTCCATAACGGAGAGTAGTTGATTCCGCTAAAGTATTGGAAGTATTTTTGATTGAAGAGGTAGTAGCCGGTTGGGCAACAAGTGCCGGGAAACCAAAAAGAATCAACGCGAATACACTGAATAATAGTAATTTTGTCATATTCATTAAATAGCCAACCGATGAATGAAATAAGCGCTTAAATGTACATTTACAATCCAAAGTAACCAATCAAAATTGGTTAAAATTACAATGTTGAATAGGGAGTAAAGTGGAAGCATTAAACGGCTATTCTTTTGGAACAAGTCTCATAGTTCTAAAATCGGCCTGTTTAAAGAAAGAACTGTCTTGGTAAAAAGTTCGATACTGTGCATTCAACCATAGTTCAGTTTGATCTCCGAAGTGAGATGAAAGTGGATTACCAGATTGCCCCGTCGGAAGCACCGATTTCGTTTTTCCTAAGTCAGAAAAGTCTACCACTCGGCGAACCGAAGGCCCCAAAACCATTTCGAACGGCTTATCCCAACTGTATTGTCCATTATTTATGCTCATTCCATGTCCTTTAACTGGATATGGACCTTTACTAAGTACATTATCTACAATTAATTTTAAGGCCGAAGGAGAAGATGGATCTTCTGCTGCTTGACTAAACAAAGGGGGCTTAAAAGTGATGGTATGTAATTGCTCCCAACGCCATTCAAATGGCTCGGTTCCTAAAGAATCACTCAAAAAGAAAATGGCATCCTGCATACTTTTAAGAACAATATCTTCACGACTTTCAATTTCTGGAGTTGAGATATCATCAAAAAAAGCACTAGTATCTTGTACAAGTTCAGCTAGCGTTCTTACAGGAATAAGTTCATGGATTACAAAATTTTGGTATGCCGCATCACCTAAATCATCCTTCAAAGTATTTCTTGTAAAATTGATAAAGAAAGCGTCGAAAATAGAAGCAGCGGTAGAGTTTTCATCATATTTGAAATCCCAGTTCTCCAAATAAGATACAGGAAGAGAAAAGTCGAATTCGTTTTGATTTTGTATGATCTCAAGAATTTGAGGCGTCATTGATGCAGCAAAAGAAGAATAAGAATCATTTTGAATGGCAATCACATCTTCCTGATTCAAAGTTTGGCTGGCAGATAATCGCTCCACAATTCTTTGAATTCTGGACGGAGGCTCCCAAAACGTAGCTATGTAATGCGGATAGTTATCAGTAGCCAATTTATTGTTAGCATTCGCAATCCAGCCTTTTTCAGGATTAATAATACGTGGCATTTCTTCTTTTGGGATGAATCCCTGCCAGTTGTCTTCGGGAACCCAACCTCGTCGCATTGCAACTTTATTTCCAGTTCTAATTGGCAGCTTAGCCGTAGAAAACATGGCAATGTTTCCTTCTACATCACCATACATAAAATTCATTCCTGGAACCCCAAAATGCTCTAAAGCATCTTTAAAATCCTGAAAGGTATTTGCCCAGTTCATCTGGTACATCGTTCGAAATTCATTGGAAAGTTCATGCCCCGTCCACTTCATGCTGATGACGTGATCGCTCACCAATTCCTGATTTGGATAAATATCAGAGATTACGGGACCATGTTGTGTATATCTGATTTCTAAAACTCGTTCATCGCCATCTTTCACTTTAATAATTTCTTTAATCTTTTCGAACGATTCATAAGCAACTTGCCCAACACGAGCTGAGTCCACTACATATCTGCCTCGATCATTCGGATCCGTTTTTTCGAGAAAAAAGTCGGTATCGTCAGCCATAATACTCGTAAACGACCAGGCCATTTCTTCATTTTGTCCCAATACAATTCCTGGAACACCTGCGAGGGTAACTCCCGATACATTTTTGCCATTCAAGTTGAGGTGAATTTCGTACCACTTTCCGGGCATTTCTAAGCCGAGGTGAGGATCTCCGGCTAACATTGGATATCCGGTATTTGTTTTAGAGGCATCAATCACCCAGGCATTACTTCCAACATGCGTTCCCTCAATATTTAAAAGCTTACGTTTATCTACTTCTTGCTGAAGCATTGGCATCAATGCAGCAGTAGTTAATCCGATAGATTCATCATCATTGAGCGTGGTAGGTAAGTCATCGCTCCAACCTAGTTGAAGTTCATCAAACTTATCAACAGGAAGTGTAGATTTTAAGTAATTATACATCACTTCGCTCCACCAACTCATATTCATTTCCCAAGCCATTAAACGAGTAATGGCTAGCGTTCGGGTTGGATTCCATGGAATAGGCTCGATTCCTGAAAGCGCAAATTCTATGGGAAGTCGGTTCCGGTTTTCTTCAATAAACGCGTTTACTCCGTCAGAATATGCTTGAAGGATGGCACGTTCTTCTTCACTAATTACTTCTCGTTCTAATTTTTTAGCCATTCGCCAAAAGCCAAGTGTTCGTTGGTATTCATCAAATGGCAGTAAATCTTCTCCAAAAAATTCTGCGAAACGACCTTCTGCAGCAATTTGACTTAAAGTCATTTGCCAAAGTCGATCTTGTGCATGAACGTATCCAAATGCCTTATATAAATCGTGCTCATTAGTGGCGTAAATATGGGGAACTCCAAATTCATCCCAATGAATATCTACAGGTTGTTGGAGATCAGGAATTTCAATTTCTGCCTCGTAATTGGGTAAGGGTTTATAGAACGTCCAGTAAAATGCCAATCCCGCAAAGCCGAGAGTTAGAATTAGAAAGAAAAGCAGAAGTTTTAGAAAAGTGTTCATTTATAGGAAAGTTTAATCTATCTAAAGCTAAATGATTAATTGGGTAATTGGAAGGGCTAAGGAAAGATAGATGCTGGAGGCTAGAGGCTAGTGGCTGGAAGTTGGATTTACTATGATTTCCAATTTCTATGAAGTTTTGTAAGCATTTTCCCAATTATGTTAACTTTCTCCATAAGTTCTTCTGCTTCTTCTTTTGATACGTAGTTACATTCAAGACCAAACATAATCCATGTTTCTGTCTCTGCGGCAGAACCCAATGAGTAGATTAAGTGCCTTTTGAACTCATTCTCGTATTTTCGTTTTGCCCAACCTTCTGTGATATTAGCACTAATCGATCTTGATGAACGAATTATCTGAGAAGTAAGAGCATACATTTCTTCTTTTGGGAAATTTCTGGTTACTTCAAAAATCTCCATTGCCAACTGAAAAGAAAGTTGAAATACTTCTAAATCTTTATAACTCTTGATCATAACAACAAAATATAATTGAACTTAATAAAGTAAGATTGGAGTAGATATCCAATTTCTCTCCACCTTCCACCTTCCACCCTCCACCCTCCACCCTCCAGCCTCTAGCCTCTAGCCTCTAGCCTCTAGCCTCTAGCCTCTAGCCTCTAGCCTCTAGCCTCTAGCCTCTAGCCTCCAACCTCCACTCCCACATCTAAACTAAAACTTCGTATTTAATCGAAAAGTTGAAAATAGATTAGGAGTAATCTGTCTGTAATTATTATTCCTAATTCTTAATTTTTAATTCTCAATTAACATTGAAAAGCGCTTTCAAAATCTGGTATCTTAAAGCAACTTAAGAATCAAATAAGCATCAGAGATGGATATAAAAAAAGTAGCAGTTATTGGCGGCGGAACGATGGGAAATGGAATTACTCATGTTTTTGCGATGAGCGATTTCCAAGTTACGTTAATAGAAACAAAACAAGAATTTGCCGACCGCGCTCTTGCAACCATTACCAAAAATCTAGAGCGTATGGTGACTAAAGAAAAAATCACCGAAGACCAGAAAAAAGAGACACTGCAAAATATATCTGTTTCACTACATATTGCTGAGGGTGTGAAGGATGCTGATTTAGTGATAGAAGCCGTACCAGAAGATTTAGCCATTAAAACCTCAGTTTGGAAACAAGTAGAAGAAGCCGCTCAAAGTCACACCATTTTTGGATCAAATACTTCCAGTATTTCCATAACAAAATTAGCTGCAATTACTTCGAGACCAGATAAATTTATCGGGATGCATTTCTTTAACCCAGTACCGGTGATGAAGCTAGTAGAAATTGTGCGCGGACTAGAAACCAGCGACGAAGTGTACACCTCCATCGAAGAAACCGCTAAAAAACTGAATAAAATACCAGTTCCAGTAAACGACATGCCCGGCTTTGTTAGCAACCGAGTGCTTATGCCCATGATAAACGAAGCTATTTTTTCGGTGTATGAAGGCGTGGCAACGCCCGAAAATGTAGACCAGGTGATGATGCTTGGAATGGCGCACCCAATGGGCCCACTTCGCCTGGCCGACTTCATTGGCTTAGATGTTTGTCTCGATATCCTGAATGTTTTATATGAAGGCTTCAAAGACCCAAAATACCGCCCATGTCCTTTACTGGTTAAAATGGTGGATGCAGGTAAACTTGGGAATAAAACCGGAGAAGGATTCTTCAATTACAATTAAGATTTGCTCATTTAAAAATTAGGAATGTGAATAAAGCCCGTCTTTGCGAGGAGCGCATGCGACGAAGCAATCTCCAGGAAGGAGGCAAGATACGGGAGATCACTTCTCCGCCATCCGACGGCTCGTGAATGAACCCATTTGCGAGGAGCTCAGATTTTAATTCTGGGAAGAACAAAAAACGACGAAGCAATCTCCTTTAATATGATTAGATAGAAATTTCCAACTCAAACTTATCTTGGAGTAAAATTAGTAGTAAAAGAAAACCTGAGACTGAACATGGTGGGAAGGGAAGCAGGAGCTTCCAAGCTGCATTCCGCAGCAGAGCTACGGAACAAGAATAAGATTTGCTCAATTAAAATTACGACTGTGAATAAAGCCCGTCATTGCGAGGAGCTCAGGTTTTAATTCTGAGAAGAACAAAAAACGACGAAGCAATCTCTATGTTACTGATGTTGTCATTCCGGCCTTGAGCCGGAATCTTTTTCTACCTATTTCCACCATTTGCAAAGAGTTCAGATTTTAATGCTGAGAGGAAATAAAACGACGAAGCAATCTCCTTTTATATAATTAGATAGAAACCCTCAACCTCCTCTCAAAAAACACCTTTCTTTTTAAGTAAAGTTTTCCACATTGGATGATTAATTTAAGTGGATAACTAAATAAGCCCTTTGCTTTCAGTTAGATAAAAGGATCATTATCCAATTTTTCTTAACACAGCCTTTACAGTTCAAAATTGAAGTCCTTCTCTCGATTTGTTAGTATAAACCTTCTTTTTATTAATTAATTCATAAGAGGCTTTTATGAAACGAATTTTACTATTAATTGGGGCAGTTCTAATAATTTCGGGGACAGCTTTTGGGCAATCTACAATATACAGCCAAGATTTTGAGACCGACTTAAGTGGTTACTCTCAAACCCCATCACAGTCCCCATCAAGTGATCCAGGAGATCAATATTTTAGTAGGGCAGAACCTTCTGATTCAGATATTTATGAGGGTGCAGTTGGACCTTACACTAATGTTACAAATAGTTGGTTATTTGTTGGTTCTAACCCAAACACGATTAATGGTGGATCTCCAGGGATTTTAAGTTTAGATGCAATTAACGTTTCTGGATTTAACGACTTAGAATTTAGTGCTGATTGGGGGGGTGTTCCGAGTGATTGGGATGCATCTGATGAAATTCGAGTTGAGTATAATTTCGATGGAGGTTCATGGTCTACTTTATATTCTTTTTCGAGTTCAGGTACAAATTTGCCACTTAATCTAGCTGATAATGCTGTTGGAGGGGATAATACTGCAAATGGAACAACTTTAACATATGCACTTCAAAGTATTGTTTCAGATAATTTTACTACATCTGGTTCGGAGAGCACTTTAAATATCCGAATAGTTGTTGACGCAGGTGCAAACTATGAAGCTTTTGGGTTAGATAACATTATTGTAACTGGAACAGCATCAGGCGGTTCAGCTACAAAGCTTGCTGTAACTGCAGTAAATGGCGGGGATTCACCTACAGAAGGTGCTACTTTTAGTGTGACTGTCCAAGCTCAGGATGGAGATGATAATCCTGCCAATGTTTCTGAGGATGTTGATATAACGCTTACAAAAGCTTCAGGAACAGGCTCTCTAGGAGGGACTTTAACTGGAACTATTTCAAATGGTTCAAATTCTATTACAATTTCAGGTGTAACATTTGATACTGATGGGAGTGGGATTTCGATAACTGCGGCAGATGATGCTACTAATCTAACATCGGGAACAAGCTCAACATTTTCAGTTCTTGAAGCAGCCACTAAATTAGTTTTTGAAGGTCTTCCTTCAGTAGGTTTTGATGATACACAGCTTTCTTCATTTACCGTTGAAGCACAAAGAAGTGATGATTCCGTTGATGATACTTATGATGGGACTATTACCATTTCAAAATCAACAGGTACAGGATCTATAGATGGAACTCTTTCTGTCGCTGCTTCTGAAGGTGTTGCTACATTTGATAGTGTAATTTTTGACGCTTCGGATACTTATACAATTAGCGCAACGGATGGCTCAATAAGTAGCTCTGCATCTTCAGATATAGTAATAAATGATATTTCAACAAGTGATGATTTATTCTTCTCTGAATACATTGAAGGGTCTTCTAACAATAAAGCACTTGAGATTTATAATGCTTCTGGTGCTCCAATACTTTTTAATGGTGGAGGAACAGACTATTACATAATTTTGGTGCTTTCTAACGCATCAGGTACGGAAACCTGGGCAGATGCAAATGTAAGTACATTTGATGATAATGCTTTTTTTGGTACAGATAGCGTGTATGTAATTGGGAATTCGGGTGCAAGTGCATCTATTTCAGATGTAGCTGATGAGACAAGCGGTGCGACTTTTTTCAATGGAAATGATCCAGTTGCACTTGTAAGAGATGTGAATAATAATGGTGCCTACGATAATGGGACTGATATTATTTTAGATGTCATAGGAGAAATAGACGGTACCATGAGTTTAAGTAATGTTACTCTTGTTCGTAAGAATGGAGAGCATGAAGGCTCAGAAACATATGATTCTGATGAATGGACATCTAACTCAGAAGATACATTCAGCTTTTTAGGAAGTCACACTGCAGGTCCATTTGCAACAATCTCAGGCACCGTAGGCTGGAGATTACTTTCTTTACCGATTGCGGATTGGGATTTATCCGATATTTCTGATGATACACCTATTCAGGGAGTTACAGGTGGTTCCAATACGTCGGCTGCCGCAAATGTTTATACCTATGATGCAAGCGGTGCATGGGAAGTCCCTGCTACAACCACAACCGAAATCCCTGAAGGTACAGGTATTGCCGTTTATTTCTTTGATAACACGACAGCGGGTAGTTCAGAACTCCCTGTAACGTTAGGTGCTACAGGTTCTGAGCCTAGTAGCGATGTAGTTGTGGATATGTATAGTGGAGCGACGGGAAGATATACCTTAGTAGGAAATCCATTTGCATCGAATGTAGACATAGCTAATGTATCGGCTAATATTGCAGTTTCTTCAAACATGACCTTCTGGGATAATACTGCGGGTTCATATACGACAGAGAATATTTCGGGTGGTTTGGTAATACAACCATGGCAAGGGTATTGGGTACAAACGGGAGCTTCTACTGGAGGCGGTCAACTTACTTATGGCACCGCTGATAAAACCAGTTCAGCTGCTGATACTACTCATTTCGATAAAGCCAATCCTAATTCATTAAAGGAATTAAGATTTAGCATAGAAAGTAGTTATAACACGGAGAAGAATTTAACGCTTCAAGTGGCAAGTGATGCCAGCGAAGGGTGGGATACTTTTGATCTTTTAAAGCTAAACTCTTTACTCACACAAAACGTATCGGCGGCCTTTCTTGGTGATCTTGAAGGTGAGACTGTGCTGAAAGGAATTGAAGCTATTCCATCTTCTCTGGAAAGAGAAATTACGATTCCAATTATGGTTGATCTTAAAGGCGATTCTCAGACCTTAAAAATGTCTTGGTCAGGCGTAACTGAACTTCCGGATACTTGGACAGTAACACTCCATGATTATGTAACGGAAGAAAGCTTTGATTTACGTTCTGCGAATAGCTACGATTTTGAAGTGATTGTTGATGGGACAAAAGAGAAAATGAATCCTCTAACGATATTATCTTCACCGTTAGGACAGAAGATGAAACTAAAGTCTGATCAAACGGCTAGATTTGGATTAACAATTACTCCAAATACGAATTCAGTAAACAACGAGCCGGGTTCAGAAGTTAAAAGCTTTGCCTTAGACCAGAACTATCCAAATCCATTCAACCCAACTACCACGATCAATTATAGTGTGGAGAATACTGGAGCGGTTACGTTGAGTGTGTATAACTTAATGGGACAGAAAGTAGCCGAGTTGGTTAATGAGACCAAATCAGCGGGAAGTTACAACGTAACGTGGAATGCTTCGCAAGCGGCAAGTGGCATGTATTATTACCGACTGGAAGCAGGCGGACAAGTACTTACCCGAAAAATGACTTTAATCAAATAATTCAAAATGAAAAATTCAAGATTAAAAATTGGGTTCAAAGCATCTCCAATTTTTAATTTTAAATTTTGAATCCTTAATTCAAAAAAAAAAAAATGAAATTTCTACTCTATACCCTCATCACACTAACAATACTTTTATTAGTAACCGCAGTAACGATGGCTCAACCGGGCTTACCGGGAGCGCCAAGCCAAGCGCCCATTGATGGTGGACTGACCTTACTTGCTGCGGCAGGTGGAGCGTATGCCATCAAGAAGCTTCGCGACAAGAAGAAAGAAGACAACATCGATCTTTAACGTCTTTGCGAGGAGCGCATGCGACGAAGCAATCTCTAAGTTACTGATGGTGTCATTCCGGCCTTGAGCCGGAATCTGTTTCTACCTATTTCCACCAAATGCAAGGGAGTAAGCGTAGCACGACCGCGGCAATCTCCCGATCAAAACCCTGAGATTACTTCACTCCGCACGTAAAGTTGTATAATTTTACAAAAAGGCAATCCAATTCGGATTGCCTTTTTTGCTTCTGCTCATTTAAAGGCACTCATTTCTCTAAAAGTAGTTATATGCTCAAATTTCGCGCTTGTGCCATTGATACAAATTGCATTTCTTATGTAAGCGGTTACATAGCTATCTAGGTACATATAAAAGGGCTTTCCGTTGATATTAAAATTTTTAAACTAATCTTCAAGATTTATGAAAAAAGCTACAAAATTAAGTCTGCTCACTTTTTTGGTGGTAGTACTTGGAATAAACTTAAGTCATGCTCAAATTAGTTATTCAGGTAATAGTGAGTCAGGTTTTGGTGGAACAATTGGTGGTTCAACTCTTTCATTGAGTACTGATGGAACTACTATTACTGGAACCCTAACGAAGGGGGCAGGTGATTTTAATGATACGTTTGTGATTTACATTTCAAATGGTAATTCTGGACGAAGTACAATTGGTACTGAAGTAAATGATAGAGCGGATGCTAATAGGGCTGCAATATCATATATGGAAGCAGGTACAGGGAAAATCCTTACATTTCCAAGTGGATTTGAAGCAACTCATGCAATTGCAATTAATACTGGCTTTGGGGGACTTTGGTCTATTCCTAATTCAGGTTCTATAGCAAATAACGGATTAACTTTTGTTACGGGCTTAGGAGGTGATGGTAAACCTTCATCTTCTACTGATGCTAGCTTTACTTTTAGTTTTGACTTTAGTGATATTGGGCTAAATGATAATGGCGGAAATGGATTTAGTTTTGTTGCAACATATTTAAATCCTTGGGGAGGTGATAGTAATCTCGGTTTTGCTTCAAATGAAGGATTTGGATCTGGTTTCCCTGGAAGTAATATTGGACAAGAAAATGTTACACTTACTGGTTTTGAAAGTTATGCAAGAGTTTATATTTCAGGTTCCGCAGGCTGGAGATTATTATCGCTTCCAAAAACAGGCGGAACAGTAGAAGATATTTCGGATGATACAGCGATTCAGGGAATTACTGGTGGAGATAATGCATTAACGGATGCCAATTTCTATATCTATGATTCGAATGGTGACTTTGATGAGCCTACTAATGTTTCTACGGCATGGGGCGACGGCTTGGGGTTTGCGGTTTATTTTTACAACAATACAACGGCGGGAAGTTCTACCTTACCGATTACTTTAGGGGTATCAGGGGCTGAGCCTGCAAGCGATGTAGTGGTCGATTTATATAGTGGCGCAACCGGGCGTTATACCTTAGTTGGAAATCCCTTTGCCTCCAATGTAGATTTAGCGAATGTAGGGGCAAATATTGCGATAAGCTCAAACATGACGTTCTGGGATAATACGGCAGGTTCGTATACAACGGAGAATATTTCTGGTGGATTAGTAATCCAGCCATGGCAAGGTTATTGGGTGCAAACGTCAGCGTCAACGGGAGGCGGTCAACTTACTTATGGTACCGCTGATAAAACAAGTTCAGCCGCTGATACTACGCATTTTGATAAGGCGAGTCCAACTGCGCTTAAGGAGTTGAAATTTACTATTGAGAGTAGTTATAACACCGAGAACAATTTAACGCTCCAGGTTGCGAATGATGCAACGGAAGGATGGGATTCGTATGATCTATTAAAACTTGGATCCTTACTTCCTCAGCATGTTTCAGCAGCCTTTATGGGTTCTCTGGAAGGAGAGTCAGTGCTAAAAGGAATT
This sequence comes from Balneolaceae bacterium, assembly GCA_040222455.1. GTDB lineage: Bacteria > Bacteroidota > Rhodothermia > Balneolales > Balneolaceae > RHLJ01. The sequence continues at coordinate 386,384 of JAVKDD010000011.1, forward strand.
GAGTCGATACCATTTTCTTTAGAAAGAGAAATCACGTTACCAATTATGGTTGACTTAGTTGGAGAATCGCAAACGTTGAAAATGAATTGGGAAGGAGTATCAGCGCTTCCAGAGTCTTGGTCAATCACATTCCATGATTATGAGGCTGAAGAAAGCTTTGATCTACGTTCTGCAAGCAGTTATGATTTTGACGTTATTGTAAAAGGTTCAAATGAAAAAGTGAACCCACTAACGATATTATCTTCGCCATTAGGACAGAAGATGAAGCTTAAATCAGATCAGACTGCGCGTTTTGGAATTACTATCACACCAAGTACCACTTCGGTAACGAACGAGCCCGGTACAGAAATCAAAGGCTTTGCCTTAGAGCAAAACTATCCGAATCCATTCAACCCAACTACCACCATTAACTACAGTGTAGAGAACAGTGGAGCGGTGAGCTTGAGTGTGTACAACCTAATGGGACAAAAAGTAGCGGAGTTGGTTAATGAGACCAAATCAGCAGGAAGCTACAATGTTACCTGGAATGCTTCGCAAGCGGCAAGTGGTATGTACTATTACCGACTCGAAGCCGGTGGACAAGTTCTTACCCGAAAAATGACTCTAATCAAATAATTCAAAATGAAAAATTCAAGATTAAAAATTGGGTTCAAAGCATCTCCAATTTTTAATTTTAAATTTTGAATCCTTAATTCAAAAAAAAAATGAAATTTCTACTCTATACCCTCATCACACTAACAATACTTTTATTAGTAACCGCAGTAACGATGGCTCAACCGGGCTTGCCATCTGCGCCGAGCCAAGCGCCCATTGATGGTGGACTGACCTTACTTGCTGCGGCAGGTGGGGCGTATGCTATCAAGAAGCTTCGCGACAAGAAGAAAGAAGACAACATCGATCTTTAATGTCTTTGCGAGGAGCGCATGCGACGAAGTAATCTCCTGATTAAGACGAGGAGTTAGGTAACGCACGACGAAGCAATCTCTAAGTTACTGATGGTGTCATTCCGGCCCTGAGCCGGAATCTGTCTTTAACGTCTTTGCGAGGAGCTAGTTATTTTGATGAGGTTAGATAATTAGAACGACGAAGCAATCTCCTGATTAAAGTCAAAGTCACTGAGATCACTTCACCGCCAACCGGCGGCTCGTGAATGAATCCTTTACGAAGAACGCATGCGACGAAGCAATCTTTTTGAATTGAGCTGGGAGTTTTCCCCTCAGAAATAAATATTTGTACTAAAAGATGAGTCTTAGTTTTTTACTTAGACTCATCTTTAATTTTAATATTTCTTCTTCTAATATCAGTATCACGTTGATCCTTCATTTGCTGTAACTCTTTCATCGTGAAGGCAACCCCGATGAGAAATATGATGGTTATTCCTATCCCAAATACAAGGACGCCTAAATCGCCAGTTAAATCACCCATTAAGTTCACCTTGTTTCATTTTAATATAGTTACCAAATCCAAGCAGTGATGGCACCCATATTCCTATGAATAGGCCTGCATCTTTATCTACCATAAACCAGAAATAAATAGATAAAATCATTGATGCTAATGCAGAACCAAGTATAAATAGATCAGACTTTTTCATGTAATATATCTTTTGTTAAATTTTTGTACTGCTATAAAACAGTTCAAGTCTTTAATCATTCCATTTTCTATTTATGTATGCTTCCTAGTTGTTTTAACAATGCCCGTTATTAGATAAGGCAAAACTAAAAGCCAATCACTAGTTGATAACTTTACCATACTCACAGCGACTTCCTTAATATTAAAATTCAATCCAATTCGGATTGAATTTTTCATTTCTGTTCATTTATACACACACACATTTTTCAAAGAAATCATAAATCTGTAGGTCATTCTTTCATACTAAGTATAGTAATAGAATGTCTTTAAAGACATAAAACTGTTTTTACATATAATTCACAATCTAGCTTATATGAAGTTGGGAATAATAGGAGATGAATTTTCAATTTTTTTTGAAAATCAAATCCTTTTAACCTGTTGAGAGGCAACAGAATAAAGGAATTAAAATTGTCTAAGTCTATTTAATTAATACACATAGAGTCTATAAATGGAACGTAATTTATAGGTGCCTAGTTTAGTAGATCATCAATTATGATATTTAACTAATAAAACTAGCTATGAATTTAAAATTACTCTTTGCTCAAACAATTGAAGCAGGTGATGTTGTTGGTTTCACGTTCTTCATTGGAACGATGGCAATGCTTGCAGCTACTGTTTTCTTTTTTGCAGAGCGCAGATCAGTAAGTGAGAAGTGGAGACTTTCTTTAACAGTTTCAGGACTTATTACTGGTATCGCTGCTATTCATTATTACTATATGAGAGATTACTATTTGACATTAGGCTCTAGTCCTACTGAATTCAGATATATTGATTGGATACTTACTGTACCCTTAATGTGTGTTGAATTCTATCTTTTAACAAGACCTTATGGTGCAAAAGCTAAAACATTATTTGCTTTAATTGCAGCTTCAGTAGGTATGTTGGTAACAGGTTACATTGGTGAAGCTATTCAACCAGAAAGCACCATTCTTTGGGGAACCATTTCAACTGTATTCTACCTATACATAGTGTATGAAGTATTTGCAGGTGATGTTGCAAAACTTGCGAAATCATCAGACAATCCTGCTTTAAAACAGGCAATGTTTCTACTAAAAATATTTATTACCCTCGGATGGTCGGTATATCCAATAGGTTATATGACAATGCCAGGTAACTTATTAGACGGATTAGGAAATATAGATGTGATCTATAACTTAGCTGATGCGATTAATAAAATCGGATTTGGTTTAGTTATCTATTATGTAGCTACTACTTCATCTAAAAATGAATAACATCACTTTTTAAGATGTAAGGCGATTAGCGTAAGTTAATCGCCTTTTTTATTGCCCTGGCATACATCTTTTCAACAATGATCATGTGTGGTAAGGTAAGAACACTGATAAGAACAAATAACAGGGAAACCATTAAGCTTTCATTTCCGAAAGCATCTAATAAATTATAAATAAATAGGAGTCCTAAATATGAAAGTAAACTAAATATGAACGACTCTTTATAGAACCAACCAAACAATTTTTTTTCATTTTCTGAAGAAAGAAAATTTAGCATTACAAGTACGTGGTTGTAAGAATGCCATATTCCAAAATAGATAGAAAAAGCCCAAACAGGATCACTGTATATGAATAGTAGAGAGACAATAAATGAATCTAGTAAATAAACAAAAAAGGTTTTTAACGAGAGTTTATTAAACATCACAAGGATGTAAACAAATGGATAAAAGGAAGCTATTACCCATTTAGTAATTTCCAGATCAATGAATGTTACAAGATAGGTTTGTATAGAAAATCCGGAAACAGATTCAATGATTTGCGAAGCGTATTCAATGTCACCAAAAGTGATTAATCCAACTACTGTTAGACCTCTTGAAAATTGAATTATAATCTCGTTTGTTTTAGATAAATCAAACCTTTTTGCGTCGGCTTGTCCAAAATGATACCAGGTTATAACGAGAAAGAAGAGAAAACTAAACAGAGGGAAAATAATCCAAAAGATGGAATAAATAGCAATTGCAAGAATATAAAACCCATAAAACTTCAGATTAAAAGTAGATGGATTCCATTTTTCAATACTTCCGTCTATAAAATGGTCTAAAGCACCATGAGGCATTCCAATTAATAAAATGACTAATGCCAGTAATAAGTATCTACTCTGTTCAGTAAACTCAGGAAACAAAATATTGATCGCAATAGCACTTAATCCAATTACACATTGAATTAATATCTGTAGGTTGGTTCTCATATTTGATGTCTAGGTTTAGTGGTGGCTACTACACAGATATATTTCATGATTGGATTGTATTCTTAAAGATATGCATAGCTTTCCTTTGTAGTTTCACCTTTATCAATCTTGTCATATAAAGAATAAATGTATAGAATGATTACACCAAATACGGTGCCTGAAATGAGAAGAGTTATATTTGCCAGTCCATACGTTGAGAAAGCAACTCTAATTAATACAGTAGTTACTACAAATCCAGTATTTCTAATAATTAAACTATAACGATCTGTATATCGAAATGAAGCAACCAATATCAAAACGTCTACTAATATTAATGCTGTAAAAAACTCATTGTAGAAAATATTATTGAAATCCTTTAACTCAATTATCATACCCTCATTAAATAGATATAAATCATATATCCAGTTTCCAAAACTAAATATAGATAGTCCTATAAATACTGGTCCAAGTATTACACAAAGAGCTTTTTTGTATACTATAAACCCATCAATATTATCAGTTTTTGTATGTACACGTTTATTGATTAATAAATATCTAAAAACAAAAATCAAAAAGAACATCAGAAGGAATCCAACTATATCATAAAATAAATAAATATTATCTATTGAAAATAAATCGAGTTCTTCGGTATTAAGATTAGAGATATCTTTAAAAATTCGACGAATTAAAATGAGTGATACTATCTCAAATTGTTTTGCAATAGAAATTGAAAAAGATCGCGGTAGGTAATACACTAATAGGTATACCTCATACACTAAAATAAACGAAAATGGAGTATATATGGCCGCAATTGGATTTCCTAGAAAAGCCTCATACTCTGGATGAGTTGGAAAACCACCAATATTAAAAACAAAAACAAGCAGTAAGTGAATTAAGAACCCAATACTAGCTACATAGATTGTTAAAACTTCGGCTCTAGTTTTTAACCTCTCATTAAAGAATAGTTCAAATGTCCTTTCTATTGTATCTTTTCCCATTGATAAATTTTATTTTTTGTACAACTAAAAGCACAAGAAAAGGGTTCACTTAACACCAACTCTCTTATGAAGAAGTCCTTAATCGCAACATCTATTACTATATCTTTACTATATATAGTTGTATGCATTTACTTTTATAATATTCAGAATGAAATTCTTTTTAAACCGAGACCGTTAGCCGAAGACTTCAAGTATGCGTACACTTTTAATTTTGAAGAACGGTGGTTTGACGTTAGTGATGAGGCTAGCATTCACAGCATTCATGCAAAAGTAGCCGATTCGCTACGAAAAGGATTAGTGATTTATTTTCATGGCAATGCTGGAAATAATAATACAAGTCCCGAAAAGTTCGAACTTTTTATGAATGAAGGTTATGATGTTCTATATCCCGATTATCGTGGTTTTGGGAAAAGTACGGGCGAACTTGAAAACGAAGAGGATCTGGTAGGGGATATGAAAATTGTTTATTTAGAAATGAAAAAGGAATATGAAGAGTCTGACATTTTTGTTGTTGGCTATTCAATGGGGTCTGGAATTTCGGCATTGGTTACTGCGGCAAACGACCCAAAAGGATTAATGATGTGGACTCCATATTACAGCATGGTTGATATGAAGAATTCATCGTATCCATTTTTACCAAGTTTTTTAGTTCGATACCCTTTAAGAAGTGATATAGCTATTCCTACAATCGATGAGCCCATCACTATTTTTTATGCGGCAGATGATGAAGTTTTACCCGTAAATCGATCCATTAAACTTAATGACTTATTAAAAAGCTCTGACCAATATTTTATGTTAGAAGGGCAAGGACATAACCTTCTGTGGAGAAATACAGAAGTGATAAACAAAGTTCCAGAAATTTTAGCGAGGGATTAACTTGGAAGTAGCGTACATATTTATTGGATTGGTAATTGGTGGAATTACAGGATTCTTAATTTCTCATTTTAAGGCGAAATCGGAATCTTCCCGGCTTGAGGAAAGAAACTCAAATCTGGATGAACAACTCAAAGATGCTGAATCGAAGCTGGTTCAAATCACCAAAGAAAAAGAAGAAGAGCTTAAAAAGGAAAGAGAAGAAAAGGCGATCCTGGACAGGCAATTGGCAGGCTTAAAAGCAGAATATGAGTCCCTTCAGGAAAAATTAGCTGAGCAGAAAGAAGAATTGGCGGGAATGCAGGAGCAGTTAAAAATTCAGTTCGAGAATCTTGCGAATAAAATTCTGGAAGAAAATACTCAGAAATTCACCAAACAAAACAAAGAGAGTCTGGATCAATTATTGAATCCACTTGGATTGAAGTTGGAGGAGTTCAAGAAAAAAGTGGAGGACACGTACAATGAAGAAAATAGACAGCGAGCGACGCTAAAAGAGCAAATCCGACAAATGGGTGAATTGAATCAGAAAATGAGTGAAGATGCTAAAAATCTTACGAAAGCGTTAAAAGGAGATAGCAAGGCTCAGGGAAATTGGGGTGAAGTTATATTGGAGCGAATCCTTGAACGATCTGGTTTAACAAAAGGGCGAGAATATGAAGTTCAACAAAGTGCTACAACCGAAGAGGGAAGGCGACTTCAGCCCGATGTGATTGTTCAGTTACCAGATGATAAATTTCTGATTATTGATTCGAAAGTATCATTAACTGCTTACGAACGTTTTTCATCTGCAGAGGATGAAGTGGATGTCGAATCAGCATTGAAGCAGCATGTACTTTCAATTCGAAGTCATGTAAAGGGATTAAGTGAAAAGAATTATCAACAAATTCATGGAGATCGAAGCCCTGATTTTGTGCTATTGTTTATTCCCATAGAATCGGCATTTGGGCTAGCTCTTCAGACTGATTCCGAACTTTATTATGATGCTTTCGATCAAAATATCGTGATCGTAAGTCCATCTACTTTGTTAGCAACTCTGGCTACGATCGATAGTGTATGGAAGCAGGAATATCAGAATAAAAACGCGCTGGAGATTGCTCAGCGAGGCGGTGCTTTATACGATAAGTTCGTTGGTTTTGTAGAAAGCATGGAAGACATTGGGCAGAGAATTCGCCAAACACAGGATAGTTACGACACCGCTATGAACCGTCTTTCAACAGGTTCTGGAAATTTAGTCGGCCAAGCTGATAAGCTGAAAAAACTCGGAGCTAAAGCTTCTAAAAAACTACCGAGTTCTTTTTTGGATACTGATGAAGAATCTTAGAACATTCATCAAAACTGAGTTTAATATCTTAGAATTAGAAACTTTTTTTCTTCAGCGTAGTTTTATAGCCAAACACGTTAGCTATGAATGAGATAACCAGTTCTTTTGCTGATCACTCTGAGAAGGAATCGCCAAAAAGAAGATTTACCATCAAAAAAGTATTCTTTATTTCAACTGGAATATTTTCAAGTTTTATTATTCTCTTTTTAATGCTCATACTTTCCTTAAGATGGATTAACCCATCTTTCACAGCATTTACATTACAAGAAGATTGGGAAAAGTTAGAGGTAGAGCGGTATTCGCTTACAGAATATTGGGTTGATGAAGATCAGCTTCCAATAAATATTAAATGGGCGGTTATTGCTTCAGAAGATCAAAGATTTTGGGAGCATAATGGCTTGGATTTTGAAGCCATTGAAAAAGCCTTTCAAGAAAATAAGAGTGGTGAACGAGTTAGAGGTGCAAGTACAATTTCCCAACAAGTTGCTAAAAACCTTTTTTTCTGGGGTGGGAGGTCATATTTTAGAAAAGGACTTGAAGCAGTAACAACTTTAACTATTGAAGCATTTTGGCCTAAAGATCGAGTTCTAGAAGTATATTTAAATATTGCTGAATTTGGTCCGGGTGTTTATGGAATAGGGAAAGGCTCGGAATATTTTTTTGGAAAAAAAGCCTTCAATATAACTGACGATGAAGCGGCACGATTCGCAGCTGTTTTACCGAATCCGAAGCGAATGAGGGTAGAACCTCCAACACCTTATGTAGCTGAAAGGAAAGATTGGATTTTACGAAATATGAAACAGTTGAGCGGAATTGCCTTTGTACCATCCAACATAGAGCAAGATGCATCTGAAATCCAAGATTTTACGAAAGATTCATTAATCAATCGCATTCAATTAAAAGATTTGCAACCTAAGATGTGGATACCAGTTTCTGATTCACTTCATTATAAGTTGAGAATTGACAGTGCTAAGGTCGATTCTTAATTCTTAATGGAAGCATTCATCACATAAAAGCCTTTTAAAACGGGAAGTTTTATTTGCATGGATGAAACCAGATCATTTTCCATATCCTTATAACCAATTTCCTTCGTAATTGAGAATTCAAATTCTTTTAAAAGAGAAATAAATTCAGACCGATTTAAAGGTAATCTCAAAGACTCTCCAACTAAACTTACACCACTTGTAAATGAAAAACGATGAAACCAGTTGAGCTCATCTAACGAGAAAAACGTAGTTAAAAGCTGATTATCTCGATTTAAAGATTTAATATCCTCAAGAATTTCTTTGGTAGTCTCAAGAGGTAAATAGTCAAAAAATCCTTCCCCAATAAAGAGTGTTTTCTTCCTTGAATTGAACTTTTTCTCTGAGCTAAGAACAGCAGTTAGTCTTTGATCTAAGAAATTTGCAGCAAGTGTATTCAGGTAACTATTTGAGTATTCATTTTCTTGTATAAATGCGCTTTTATTCTCAATCATCGATTCCATATCCATTTCAAATGATGGTATCCCTAGGGAGGAACAATAAAGTCCCAAATGATCAAAGCCTGCGCCCATACTTACAATTTGCTCAACTCCCTGATCAATAGCTTCACGAACCAGCTTGGTAATGTAGTATTTACGACAGATAATATGCATTAAATCACCCGGCAAAAGAAGCTCTTCCGACCAAATAAATAACCTCCTAAGAAAGGATGAGTTCAGAGAATTCTGGTACCAACTTAAATGGCTTGGAAGAAAACCAACCATTTTTTTATAAAAATCTAGTGTAAAAGAGTCAAACTTATCTGCTATTCTTGAATCTTTCGTTAACCCGTAAAATTTAACAGTAATATAGGCCGCGGTATAGGAGATTTTAGGCATTAATAATCAAAAATATCCCATGGTTGTTGCTTAGGAGGTTCTACAGTAAAACTCATCACCTTATCGAGGGTTGGGTGTTTGAAACTAAGTTTCATAGATCGCAATGCCATATTTTTACCAGGCCCTGTGTTCTCTTCTCCGTATTTATAATCTCCAAAAATAGGATGACCAATTTTTTCAAGTTGAACTCGAATCTGGTGTGGACGTCCTGTTTCTAACTCTATTTCAAGAATACTGTAATCTTTACTCTGCTTAATGGTATTAAAACTTAATTTTGCTTCTTTACCACCTTTAGTTTTAGCATTTCTAGCTTTTACAAGATTGGTTCTTTTATCTTTTTGCAAGAAATGAGTCAAGTTTCCTTCCATAGGCGCCATTCCATAAACCAATGCCCAATAGGTTTTATGCATTCTGTTTTTACGAACTTCCTCCGAAAGCCGAGAAGCAGCTTTTGAAGTTTTTGCTAATACCATTAATCCAGAAACAGGTCGATCTAAACGGTGAACCAAACCCAGCCAAACATCACCTGGCTTTTTATACTTTTTTTTAATGTACTGTTTGCAAAGTCTCAGAACATCAGCATCTCCGGTATGATCTTCTTGAGAGAGTACTCCTGCGGGTTTATCAATCACCAAAAGATGATTGTCTTCGTAGATAATAGGGATATCAGGTTTTGTTCGGGTCGATTTTTTCATAGAAAAGAAAGATACCGACTTAACAGGAGCTTAGATAATAAATTTTAAAACAAAGTCATCCTTGTAGATGATAACGTTGTTTTGTGCATAAAAATAAATTCATAGCTACAAACCTTCACTAGAATCCATTCATGTGTGACTGAAATTATGAAACAATTGAAAATTAAGTAACAAAGTCCTTCCCCTTATTGAAAGGGAAGACAGAAGGGGTCTTAAAAGTCTCAATACTTCCATAGAATCTTACTGGATATTCATTTCAAAATATGCTTAAACTCGATGCTTGCTTTTCTGCAAGATTCAAAGTTTTTTAAGCCAACTCAAAAAGCATCAATGGTTAAAATTTCAAACTACGACTTAAACGGTAAACTAAAAAAAGATATCTATAACGAAGAGTTAGAAAAACTTCAGAGAGAACTCGTAAAACTCCAATATTGGATTAAAGAGAACGGCTTGAAAGTTTGTGTACTTTTTGAAGGTCGTGATGCTGCAGGGAAGGGTGGAGTGATTAAAACTATTTCTCAGGTAATGAGTTCTAGGGTGACAAGAATTGTGGCACTAACAGCTCCTACTGAAGTAGAAAAGACACAATGGTATTTCCAACGGTATGTTAAGGAATTACCCAGAGCAGGAGAAATGGTTCTTTTTGATCGCAGTTGGTACAACAGAGCTGGGGTAGAAAAAGTGATGGGATTCTGTACAGATGAAGAATATGAGATTTTTATGGAAAACTGCCCACAGTTCGAAAACATGCTCATTCGATCTGGGATCATTTTAATTAAATACTGGTTTTCAATTTCAGATGAAGTTCAGAAGAAACGTTTTGAAGACCGAAATGAAGACCCGATGAAACGTTGGAAGCTAAGTCCAATGGATTTACATGCCAGAACAAAATGGGTCGATTATTCGCGGGCTAAAGACGAAATGTTTAAATATACCGACACCAAAAATTCTCCATGGTTCGTAGTAAATGCAGATATAAAACGCCATGCACGATTAAATTGCATCACTCATTTGCTCGACCAAATTGATTATAAAGATTTGACTCCGGAAACAATCAATCTGCCGCCGCTAGATGATGAAAAATACAAACGACCACCTATTGAAAGTCAGAATTGGGTACCTGCTATTTATGGCGAAAACCCTGATGATGATGAACGAAGCTGAAAAAAGACCGCCTTTGCAAGGAGTTCAGATTTTAATTCTGGGAGTAAATACAAACGACGAAGCAATCTCTATGTTACTGATGTTGTCATTCCTGCCTTGAGCCGGAATCTGTCTTTAACGTCTTTGCGAGGAGCTAGTTATTTTGATGAGGTTAGATAATTAGAACGACGAAGCAAACTCCTTTATATGATTAGATAGAAATTTCTAACTCAAACTTATCTCGGGGTAAAATTAGTAGTAAAAGAAAACCTGAGACTGAACATGGTTGGAAGGGAAGCAGGAGCTTCCAAGCTGCATTCCGCAGCAGAGCTACGGAACGAGAATAAACGACGAAGCAATCTCCAATTACATCAAAGATCTGCACAATTAGGAATCTATTCTGGTATTGATTGAATATCTACGTTGGTTCACCTTCGGATTCACTTCAATCATCGGGTCACTATTTCCGCCAATAATTCTATGGCCTATTATTTAAGAGATAAGTTAATAGCCTTAATCCTGAAAGAATCCAATTTGATTAGGCTAAAATGGTAAATCTCTTTTTTTCTTTTTTGTTTGTTTTTACCATAAAAGCAGTAGGCTTATCTGGTAAATTATTAAAAATATTAATTTATAAACAACTAATTTTTTTTGAATTGGTTGCAAGTTAAATTATATGTAAAATATGATTTGTGAAATAAAAAAATAAAAAAGTATGGATACTAGGGTTAATATTCAGATCAATAATAAAACGGATAACAAGTTAACATTGTATAAGAGTTGGGGTGGACCATGGGGTACTGAGCCACCAGAAACAATTGATGCAAAATCCAGTATCAATTTTTCTCTGAAGGACAATGATAGAGCAGGCGTCGTTTATTTATCTACAGATTCGATAGGAAATGAAATAGGTTTTGTAACCATGTCATTTACTTGTCCAAAAATGACGGATAACTCGGCAGAGGGGAGTGCCTTAAAAGAAGATATTTTTATTTCAGCAGGTCTTCAGAAATACCAAGAAAGTGGAACTCCAGTATCCTTTGTCTATAATGTAGGAGAACCAAATAAGGCATGTTGGAGTAATAGTTCTAGTGATAATGGAAAAATAGAGTGTAGCCAAACAAAAATGGAGACATGGACAAGGGTAATAACTTCAGTTAATAATGTTTCTGCATTTGATTTAGATTACGTTCATTCTTGGGGAAATACAGATAGTTATTTAAAATCTCCAATAAGTATTCCTTCTGGAAGGAAGATTATTTTTATGATGAATGATAATGATCGATTTGGAACTTACTACAGAGCAAAAGATAATACTAAAAGGGAAATAGGTTATGTAACAATGTCCATGACAAATCCCAAACTCACAAGCAACTCAGCAGAAGGAAGTAGTGAAACCGAAAATATATTTTTGGATGCTGGGTTACAGAAATATGACGATCAAAGTCCCGCTTGTTTTGTTTACAAAATAGGTACTTCAAATTTAGCTTGTTGGGATAGTGGTACAAGGAATAATGGCATTATTGAATGTGATGAGACTAAATTAGATGGAAGAGTAAAAATCATAATTATAAACGAAAATAGTTATGATCTGAAATTTGAAAAAAAATGGGATGAAAGTGGAGATAATGATGCTTGGTTTTTTAATCCATTTGGAGATATTCTATCAAACTCTCATAAAACACTTATTCTAAGTACAAATGATAGAGCTGGAGTACACTATACCGCGGCTAACATGCCATTCAATTTATCATTTACCTGTCCTAAGCTTACAGGAAATGCAGCGGAAGGAAGTCCGATGTCTGGTTTACAGACCTATGATTCTTCCAGTTTTCCAGCAATTTTTACCTATAAAATTGGTAATCCAAATCTGGCATGTTGGGATAGTGGATCAAAAAATAATGGTAAAATTGAATGTGAACAAACGAAGGCTAAAAATATTTTACCTAATTGGATGAGTAAATTAAAAAGTAGTACTCCTAATTTTGCCTCAAAAAAAATAAGCGAAGTGTTTTGGCCTGGAACACATGATTCATCTTGTTACGATATGTCACTACTTACTCCTATTCCAATAGCATTTACTCAAACGCAATTTCTTTCGTTTTTGGAACAACTTAATTGTGGAGTACGGTATTTTGATTTGCGATTAAGCTGGATTTCTGAAAAATCCTTTAGATTTTATCATGGTCCAGCAAATACAAATGTATATTTGGATGATCTGCTTAAAGCTCTTGAAACCTTCTATTCCAAAGTTGAGAATGATAAAGAAATTGTAATTTTAGACTTTACCCATTTCTACTCCACATTTGATTCTGACAAGAAATATCAAGATTTCATAAATGTAATTTTAAATTCCAGTATAAAATCAAAATTAGTAGAAATGGGTACATCTTCTGTAACTTTAAGTTCAATTTGGTCAAAAAATACTAATATCATTGCTTCAGTAAAGTATGAAAGTTTTAGTTCTCTGTTAACTCAAAACCGTATATGGGATGGAAGTTATCTATTTGCTAATGGATGGTCAGGAACAGCATTTTGGCCAAATACTTCCGTTTTATTTAAAATGATATCATTCTTAACAAATATACTTAACCAAAGTTATTTAGGAAGACTATGGGTTCTTCAAAATATATTGACCCCAGATACAAGTATAGCAGGAGCAAAATCAATATATTTACTATCTAAGGAAGCAAACCCAAGTTTATTTGAGAATCTCGTTATTGGAACTAAATGGGCAGATGATACAAATATTGCCATAATAGATTTCTATGATGAACAATTAACAATTTTTGCTCAATACATTAACTGGATTAGGAGTAAATAACTAATATTTTTCATCCTAAAACTCCGTGTACCGCTTAACTCTTTCCACTTCCTCAGGTTTAGTAGCCAAACTCACTCCAATTAAAAGTCCAATATTTACTATTAAGCCATAAATGCCTTCATGCATGGGCAGTGGTTTAAATTCAGGATTGTAGAGAAAGAAAAGGGTAACTAAAATTCCACCAATAAGACCGGTTAAGGCACCTTTTCCGTTCGCTCTCGGCCAATAGAACATGGCAAATACAAGCGGGAACATTTGGGCAATTCCGCCATATGCACCAAGTAGAAGTGAAACAATATCTGTTTCCGAAAACACAGCGAAGTAGTAAGCAATTAAACTGATAACCACCACGGCAATTCTAATCAAAAATCGCTCATGATCGCCTGACTTAAGCCATGTATCAATTGCAGGGATTTTCGTAAGTCCATCCCGAACTCCCACCGAAGCTGCGGCGTGCACAATCGCATCGCCAGAACTCATGGAAGCGGCTAATGTTCCTGCACAAACTAATCCAATTAGTATAACTGGTAAATCCATTTGAAGGAGAACATGAGGTAAAATTGAATCGGCTGGAGTTACCCCTGGAAAAGCGAGAACGGCAGAGAATCCAATCAATAAAATTGGAATCAGAAATACCTGAAAGGTGGGATATAGAACAACAGTAAGTTTAATCGTCCGGTCACTTTTGGCAGCGAAAGCTTTCATAAAGAAATGAGGCCACATCGAAAATCCAATTGCAGAGACAAGAACTGCAGAACTAAATCCCCACCAGTCCCAAGGCGTGCCAGACGATGTTAATCCCGGAGCGGTTAATGCTTGTTTGAATTCTGAATTAATTAATTCATCGAACATGGGGCCAATGCCGCCATACATTTTTTCAGGGAGGTAAATCCCCAAAAACCAGGCAATCACCAACATAAAAATACCTTGAAAGGTGTTTGTCCATCCAACACCCATCACACCACTATAGAAAACATAAATCAACACAACGAAGTAGGCAATTCCAGCTCCCATCCAGTTTGGGATAACTCCATCACTAATAGTATTTAAAACCAATCCTGCACCTTTCATTTGAAGTGTGAGATATGGTATCAATACAACCACGGTAAGAACTGCTAAAAGTGCTGAAAGGAGTTTGCTGTTAAATCGGTCTTGAAGAAGTTCTGCTTGGGTTACAAATCCATATTTAGCTCCAAGTGCCCGGGCTTTTGGCCCGAAAAAGTAAAAAGGAACCATTCCAATAGCTCCATATGCAATAATGTATAATGCGGCTGCTCCACGAGAATAGGCCCAGCCAGGCCCGCCAAGAAATGCGAATGAAGAGAAAATAGAAGCACCTAACACAAAGTACAGGATAAACACGTTCATCGACCGATCGCCGGCAACATATCCAGTAGTACTGTGACTAACTTTTAGTCCCGGGATAATTCCCATTGCTAATGTGATAAGTAGGTAAATACCGCAAATTCCGAGAATGATTATCCAGTCTTCCAAATCAGGATTCCTCTTTTATATCTTTTCTGAAAAATACTAGAACAGAAGTAAATGCAAGAACCAGAATAAAAACGACCCAAATTATAGAAAGAGGAAAACCAAGAATTTGAGGTGTAGGCGAAGCAAACATAGGATAGATGGGCCAAATCAGACAAATCTGAAGTACAAAAAGAACAGCGACAAGAGTTAATGCTCTTTTTTTCCTTTTTGTTGAATTAGAAGAAAAAACTAAACCGTTTGGGATTTCTTTATTCATAAATAAATTGTTTGCGAAGAATGTACTGGATGATCTCAATAGATCAAACTCTCATTAGTTGTCATGCTGGGTATGTCTGCCAACTGGCAGGCTTCACGCTGAATCTATAACGGCTTTTTAATATCTAAATACACAACACTAAAACTCCACTCAAGAGAAGACTTTTTTCTTATCTTTAAAATATGAGCGAAGAAAATCAAAGAATCGATTTGTCAGAAAAAGTAGCTAATCTGCCCTTATCACCGGGTGTATACATTTACCGGGATAAAGGTGGAAGTGTATTATATGTAGGTAAAGCTAAAAAACTCAGAAATCGAGTTCGTTCTTATTTTCAGGATTCCCGTCCAACTGATGGTCGTATTAAAACCATGGTTTCCAAAATTGACGATTTAGAAGTTGTTGTTACAGATTCTGAAGCAGAGGCTTTAATCCTGGAGAATAATTTCATAAAACAGTATCAGCCACGCTACAATATAATGTATCGTGATGATAAGTCTTATCCATATATATGCATCACACAGGATCGGAAGCCAAGAGTATATCCAACCCGAACAATTATCAAAGATGGAAGTAAATATTACGGTCCATATGACAGTGTAATCAATATGAAGCGGATGCTCGAAACCATTCGCAAAGCTTTCGATTTATGTACTTGTGCGGTTTCTATCAAAAATATTGATAAGACAAGAGGAGTTCCGAAATGGCATTCTTGCTTTGACGATTATCTTCAGAATTGTTCTGGTGATTGGGAAGATGAGCGGTATCTGGAAACAATCAAAAAAGTAGAGCGATTATTGAATGGACATTCTGAGGCCTTAGTAAGAGAAATAAAAGAGGAAATGCAGATTGCTTCAAATGCTCTGGCTTTTGAAGAAGCAGCCAAGTTAAGAGACAGTTTGGTAGCTGTTGAACGGTATTCCCAAAAGATGAAAATGGTTGACGAAAAGAAGGTTGACAGGGATGTATTTGGGATGAGTGTCGCCAATGATATTGGAGAAGCTTGTGGAGTACTTTTTAAAGTTCGGGAAGGAAAGCTAATTGGCAAATTCCATCGTTTTTTAAAGAATATAGAAGGACTTGAAATGGCTGATCTACTTCAATCTTTTGTAGAAGATTATTATACAGGACAGTATACAGCAGCAATTCCCGATGAAGTTTATTTAAGTCATTCAATTAGAGATGATGAGCCTTTAGTAGATTATTTATACCAAGAAAAGAAGAAGAAAGTCCCAATTCATGTTCCACAGATTGGAGAAAAGGCTCAGCTTATAAAAATGACCAATGCAAATGCCAGACTTCATTTGAATGAGCGAAGACTCGAGAAAGAAAAAGCAGAAAGAGATCGAATTCCACATGCGGTAAAAGAATTGAAGGAGCATTTAAAATTAAAGCGACTTCCAAGAAGAATCGAATGTTTTGATAATTCCAACTTGCAAGGAACCGATCCCGTTGCTTCGATGGTAAGTTTTGTTGATGCTAAACCTAGAAAAAGTGAGTACAAACGCTTTCATATCAAAACTGTTGAAGGGCCAGACGACTTTGCTTCTATGAAGGAAATTCTTACTCGTAGATATTCAGCAGTTATGAAAGATGGTCTCCAAATTCCGGATTTGATTGTTGTAGACGGAGGAAAAGGGCAACTCAGTTCTTCAGTGGAAGCGTTAAAGGAAATTGGATTTTATGGTGAATGTGAAATCATAGGTTTGGCAAAAAGACTGGAAGAAGTGTTTGTTCCCAATAGATCTGAACCATACATGATCCCAAAAAAATCAACCGCACTTAAATTACTGCAGCAAGCAAGAGATGAAGCTCATCGATTTGCAATAACATTCCATCGCAAAAAAAGAGCAAAGAGAACTTTTGTTACTGAATTGACAGACATTGAAGGCGTTGGAGAAAAGACTTCCAAAAAATTACTCACAGAGTTAGGCTCTGTAAAAGAAATCAAGAAAGCCAGTAAAGAGAAGTTAATTGAATTAACAGGGAACAAGGTTGGCGAGAAAATATACAACTACTTTAGGGGTTAACTCGTCGTTGTGTGTAGTACAAACGTGAAGCCTCACATCATCATGTGATATGTAGCTTGAGCATCACATTGTAACATAAACCCAAGCCAAAAAGCTTTGCTCTTCGTACTAACTACAAAAGCAAAAAATTGAGGTAAACCTGTTCTTTGTTAAAGATTGTTTAGTTGGATTTATTCATAATCTGATTCAGTTATCTTGAACAAAGAGCCTAAACCCAAATTGAGGGTGAACATAATGGAACTATTAAAAAGACATACTGGCAAACAAAATTATTCATCATTAAAGGATAGAGAACTTGTAAAACAGTTTAGACGCAAAGCTGACGAATCTGCTTTCAATGAACTCATGAATCGTCATCAGTCTAAAATTTATTCATACATTTATAGTATGATTCAAAATCCTGAAACTGCTAATGATATTTTCCAAGAGACCTTTACAAAGGTGGTTACAAAAATGGATGACACCTACAACGAGCAAGGAAAATGGATTGCATGGGTAATGCGAATTGCTCATAATGCAACAATTGATCATATTAGAAAACAAAAACGTTATACCGACGTTAACTCGTGGTACAGCGATGATGATTCCAAAACAGATTATTTCGATCGACTTGAAGACGAAAGCATTGTAGATGCTGATGATCAAATGGTAGACAAAGAAATGAAGTCTAGCTTAATGAGTCATATTTCGAAATTACCTGAGGAGCAAAGATCCGTTGTACTTTTAAGGCATTATTACGAAATGCCCTTTAAAGAAATCGCAGAATTGACTAACGTATCCATCAACACGGCACTAGGTCGTATGAGATATGCGTTAATTAACCTTCGAAAGTATTTTGAAGAAGAAAGACAACTAGAGTTAAAGCATGCAAAAAAATGATGAATTTTCAATTCGATATCTGATGAGGGAAATGGATCCCTCTGAAGAGATCGAATTTGAGCGAGAAATGATGTTCGACGAAAATCTATTGATTGAAGTCGAAAGCCTTAGAAAAACATACCAGAAACTCGGAAAGCTTCCACTTAAGGAGGCTCCTCCAGATTTGGTTAACAAGATTGCTAGCGATGCAATAAAAGCTAGGCAAGAACAAATGAAACGTTCAAACCGATGGACTTCTTTCATGTCTAGGTCGGTGGCCGCAGCTGCAGCAGCAATACTAATCATCTCAACAACTATTTATTTCTCAAACGGACAAGCTTATACACAAACTGATACAATACAAACTACTGGAATAACAACTGAGTCAATAGATCCCTGGGTGGATAGGAGTAATATGCTGCATTTTGCAGGCACTTCTCTACAAGAGGGTAACTCTCAACCACTTCAGTTAGAGGTTGATCAAAGTTTTTCGAAACTCAAGCTCATAAATTCCGAAACTGGATTTGCTCCATCACCACGTAAGATTGTGTTAACAAGTTCATCCCGATAACTTTAAGGCAACCAATAGGTTGCCTTTTTTATGTGGATAACTTCTTATAAATGTGTTAATAAGTTTTTTTGTAACGGAGAAAGGGGCGCTTTATATTAATTTTTAGTTAAGAATCGTTCATTCCATAAAGCAGGAAATATTTAATGGGTAAAGTTATAGCAATTGCCAACCAAAAAGGTGGTGTCGGAAAAACAACCACGGCAATTAATCTTGCGGCTAGTCTTGCAGCCATCGAGCATCCAACCATTGTTATTGATATTGATCCTCAAAGCAATACAACAAGTGGACTTGGGATCGATTCCAAAACGGTTACAAATTCCATATACGAAGTTATGATTGGAAGTGCCGATGTAAATGAATCTATTCGACAGACAGAACTCGATTTTTTGGATTTAGTACCAGCTCATATCAATCTTGTTGGGGCTG
Organism: Balneolaceae bacterium; assembly: GCA_040222455.1. Lineage (GTDB taxonomy): Bacteria > Bacteroidota > Rhodothermia > Balneolales > Balneolaceae > RHLJ01. Next base: position 405,535 of record JAVKDD010000011.1, read on the forward strand.
AAATCGAAATGATTGATAGGGAAGAACGTGAACGAATTCTTAAAAAAGCAATAGCTGATCTTCGTGAACGATATGACTTTGTGATAATTGATTGCCCTCCTTCTTTGGGACTTTTGACAATTAATGCCCTAACAGCGTCTGATTCTATCGTAATACCAGTTCAATGCGAATACTTTGCTTTAGAAGGACTTGGACAGCTTTTAAATACTATTAAGATTGTTAGACAACATCTTAATCCAGAACTGGATATTGAAGGCGTTCTTCTAACAATGTATGATACCCGTACAAGGCTTTCAAACCAGGTAGCAGAAGAGGTAAAACGGTATTTTGATGACCGGGTATTTAAATCTGTTATTTCCCGAAATGTACGACTTGCTGAAGCCCCAAGTTTTGGGAAACCTGCACTACTTTACGACTCAACGAGTGTAGGCTCTAAAAACTACCTTTCGCTTGCTCGCGAGATTATTAAAAAGAATAAAAAAATGTTTAAAAATAGTCCGGTACTTTCTAAATAAGAACTATTATGGCGAATAAAAAAGTACTTGGTAGAGGTTTAGGAGCTTTTTTCCCTGAATATGAATCAGACGCAGATGCAGCAAAAAAAATAGATTCATCTCAAAAAAAAGAAGGGGTTGAAAAGAATATTATTGCTCCTGAAGAACGAGTGAACATCGTATTGGCTGTTCCGGTTGATCATATTCGCGCAAATCCCAATCAGCCTAGAAAAGATTTTGATGAAGAACGGTTGGAAGAACTTGCAGATTCTTTAAAAAAGCATGGACTCATTCAACCTATAACAGTTCGCTATATTGGTGAAAAACGTTTTGAGTTGATTAGTGGAGAACGAAGGCTTAGAGCTTCTAAACTTGCTGGAATTGATGAAATACCTGCATACATTCGGGAAGCTGATGATGAACAAAGTATGGCTTTTGCCTTGATCGAGAACATCCAGAGAGAAGAGCTAAATCCATTGGAAGTGGCAATGGGCTATAAACGGCTGTTAGAAGAATTTGATTACACTCAAGCAGAAGTTGCAAACCGCGTAGGCAAAAACCGATCAACAGTAACTAATATGCTCAGGCTCTTAAGCTTGCCTGATTTCATACAAACTGCACTTATTTCAAATTTGATAAGTACTGGTCATGCTCGTGCATTAATCACTATCGAGGATGAGTCAATACAAAAAAAGCTTTTAAACAGGATTATTAAATTGGGTTGGTCAGTTCGGGATATTGAAGACGCAGTTCGAAGTCTAGATAGCAACACTTCAAAAAAGAAAAAAACTAAGTCCGATTCTAATAATCCATTTTATGATGAAATTTCTACTCGTTTGAGACGTACTTTTAGTACTAAAGTCGCCATCAAACCAAAAGCAAAGGGTGGAGAAATCAAGATCGAATATTACTCTGAAGAAGACCTTGAACGAATACTTTCCATTTTTGACTCAATTTAAGTCATTATTTATAATTATTGGATGTTTAGTGTTGAGCCCTGTTAAAGCGCAAGAGTTTTCGCTACAATCTACTTTTTCGCCTTCATCTATTTCAATAAGCGCAGAAGCAGAACAGCAGGAATTCCCAAATCCTAAGGCAGTACTAAGACGTTCCCTTATCATTCCAGGTTGGGGGCAGGTTACCAATGACCAAGCTTGGAAGGTGCCGCTGGTTTACGGTCTTTTAGGTGGTTTAGTCTACTATAGTATTGATCTTACTAAGCAATATCATGATTATAGAGCCGCATACTACAATTCGTTTGATACGAATACAGATTTTAGATTTGGACAAACTCCAGCATATTTAGTTGGAGCGAACATAAGTAGTTTAAAGTCGAACAGGAATTTTTTGAGGAATCGAAGAGATTTCATCTATGTGACAATTGGTCTAGCTTATATTCTAAATGCAGTTGATGCGTATGTTTTTGCGCACTTACGATCATTTGATGTTTCGGACGATCTCTCAATGAACGCCTCTATCAAACCTAATTTGATAGCTGCAAATGCCATAGGCACAGTACCTTTGGTTTCACTATCATTTTCATTTAGCAAAAAAAAATAGAACAAGTATGAATAACGAGTTAAATAATGGGGTAAACACAATTCCTGATAATTACAGAGAGGGTTCATCGAGCGACCTATGGAGTATATTTAAGATTATGGGTGAATTTGTTGAAGGGTATGATAAGCTCTTCAAAATAGGTCCATGTGTTACCATCTTTGGATCTGCTCGCACAAAATCAGATGAAAAATATTACATATTAGCTTCAAAATTTGCTTCCGAGTTAACAAAAAAAGGCTTTGGAGTTATATCCGGGGGAGGCCCTGGCATCATGGAAGCAGCTAATAAAGGTGCCAAAGAAAGTGATGGTAAGTCGGTTGGAGTAGGTATAGAACTTCCGCATGAACAAGGAATAAACGAATATGTAGATCCCAGATATAAAATAAACTTTAACTACTTTTTTGTTCGAAAAGTAATGTTTGTAAAATACTCTCAAGCCCTGGTAGTTTTTCCAGGTGGATTTGGAACACTAGACGAATTATTCGAGAGCCTTACATTAATTCAAACAAAGAAAATTGAAAAAATACCTATTGTATTGTTTGGCACAGAATATTGGCAAGGTTTGATAGATTGGATGAACAGTACGATGAAAGATTGGGGAACAATTTCAGAAAGCGATACTGAGTTGTTTATGCTAACCGATAGTTATGAAGTAGGCGTTAATTATATATGTGATTTTTATAAGAAAAAAGAGCCGAAACCAAATTTCAATTTTTGAGCTTATGATCACAGCATCGCATAAACTGACTACTTAACAATAATTTTAAATTTAAATCTGTTTATGTGTTTAATTAAAAGAGCATTTTTTATTAAATTGCTCACTTGTTCGAAATGAATTAAATAAATAAAGACAATGAAGGATTTAAAGAAATTATTTTTACTAGCTTTGATTGCTATGGTTTCAATTGCAGTTAATGCCCAATCATCATTAACTGATGCCATAAATGCTTACAATGAAGCGCAAGAACTCGCACAATCAAACGAGTATGTAACTGCTATTTCCAAATATAAGGAAGCAATTACAATAGCTGATGAACTAGGAACAGAAGGTCAGGATATTAAAGACCGTTCTGAAAGTGCAATCCCAAAACTATATTTTGCCAAAGCAGCGGCTGCTTATAAAGCATTTCAAGGGAATCCATCAATTCCTAATCTCGATCTAGCTATTTCTGAGTTTGCAGAAGCCAGAGATATTGGCAGTACGTCTGGAGATTCTCAGGTTCAATCGCGTTCTAGAGGTATTCTTGCTCAGCTTTACTACCAAAAAGGAACAATGCTTTTCAAAAGAGAAGATTTTGCAGGTGCAGATGAAGCTTTGAATAACGCAATCCAAACTAATTCTAACTACGCAAAAGCTTATTACCAAAAAGGGCTTGTACATAAAAAGGATGCTCCTGAAGATGTGGATGGTATAATGAATTGGTTTGATCAGGCAATTACGGTAGGTAATAACGTAAATGATGGTACTGTAGTGAGACAAGCAACTGAATCTGCACATGCAGAATTATTGTTCAGAGGTTCTAAAATGATTGAACAAGGTCAAAATACTTCGGCGATTGAAATACTAAAGATGTCGCTAGAATATAATTCTGAGTCTTCTGATTCATATTATAGGTTAGCAGAAGCATCAAATAAGCTTGGTAATCGTGATAATGCTATCAGATACGCAAATCAAGCTTTAAGTTTTGAAACAGGTGGTAACACCGATAAAGCAAAGATATTCTACGAACTAGGAGTTGCTCATCAAGCCAAGAATGATAAAGGAAATGCATGTGATGCCTTTGAAAACGCGTCTTATGGATCCTTTAGAGCGCCTTCAGAGCACAAGATGGAATTTGAATTGAAGTGTGAAAGCGCTCGATAAAAAATGATCTATTTTTATTTAAAGCCCTCATTTTGATGAGGGCTTTTTTTATGCACTGATTTCTTATCTAAATGAAATATTTTGCTCGATATAATTTTTTTATCTTCCATTAATAAAATTTACCACTACAAAGAACCCAATAATGCCTAACCAGAAACTCGATCAACTTTGCGCGAATACTATACGAACTCTATCAATAGATGGGGTTCAGAAAGCTAACTCAGGTCACCCCGGTATGCCAATGGGAATGGCAGATGTTGGGTATATTCTTTGGACGAAATTTCTAAAACATAACCCTAAAAACCCGGAATGGTTTGATAGAGACCGTTTTATTTTGTCAGCGGGACATGGTTCAATGTTAATCTATAGTCTTTTGCACCTTACAGGATATGATGTTTCGATAGAGGATTTGAAAAATTTTAGACAAGTTGGTAGTAAAACACCCGGGCACCCAGAATTTGGATACACTTCTGGAGTGGAAATGACTACTGGACCATTAGGTCAAGGTTTTGCTACTGGTGTTGGTATGGCTATGGCAGAAAGCTTTTTAGCTTCAAAGTTTAATAAAGATTCACACAAGATAGTAGATCATTACACCTACGCAATTGTAAGTGATGGAGATCTTATGGAAGGGGTGTCTCACGAGGCGGCTTCACTTGCAGGACATCTTAAGCTAAAAAAATTAATATACTTATACGATTCAAACTCAATTTCTATAGATGGCTCTACAGACCTTGCATTTACAGAAGATGTGAAAAAACGTTTTGAAGCCTATGGTTGGGATGTAACGAATATTGATGGTCATGATCATTCAGAAATCTCAAATGCAATAGAAGATGCACAAAGTACAGATAAACCTTCCTTGATAATTTGTACTACACATATTGGTTTTGGAAGTCCGAATAAACAAGATACTGCTGGCTCGCATGGATCACCTTTAGGAGAAGATGAAATAAGGCTTACAAAAGAAGCTTATGGAATTGATCCAGAAAAGACTTTTTATATCCCTGATGAAGCTATGTCTGTTTTTAGAAAACAAGTGGAATTAGGTAATATTAAAGAGAAGGAATGGAAATTAGTTTTTGACGAATACTCAACAAAATATCAAGAAGAAGCACTTCAATTTGAAAACTGGATGAATGGAATTCTTCCGGATAATATTGAGCAACACCTTCCAGAGTTTGAGAGTACTGAAAAAGGGCCAGCAACGCGGGCTTCTTCAGGTACGGTTTTGAATGCGTTAAAAGATTTACTTCCAAACATGATTGGAGGTTCTGCGGATCTGGGTGGAAGTGTAAAAACTGAGTTAACAGATCGAGGAGTTTTTAATTCTGAGGATAATTCAGGAAGAAATGTCCATTATGGAGTACGAGAACATGGAATGGCAGCAGCATTAAATGGGATGGCCTTACATAAAGGTGTGATTCCTTTTGGAGGAACATTTTTCGTTTTTACAGATTACTGTAGACCGTCTATCCGATTAGCTGCTTTGATGAAAATTCCATCAATTTTTGTAATGACTCATGATAGCATTGGTTTGGGTGAAGATGGTCCTACACATCAGCCTATTGAACATCTTGCAAGTTTGCGTGCAATGCCAAATGTAACGGTGTTACGTCCTGGTGATGCAAATGAAGTAGCATATGCATGGAAAGTAGCAATCGAGAATACAACGGGTCCGACTATTCTTGTACTTACCCGTCAAGGAATGCCTACATACAAAAGATCAGAGATTAATACCGCATCATTGGTATCGAAGGGAGCGTATATTTTTGCAGATTCAGGTAAAAAGATACCAGATGTCATTCTAATTGGAACTGGTTCTGAGCTCCATCTTGCAGTGAATGCTAAAACTGAGCTTGAAAGGAAAGGGATTGATGCCAGAGTAGTTAGTATGCCGAGTTGGGAGTTATTCGAACGACAAAGCGATGATTACAAACAAAAAGTACTACCAATAGAAGTTAAAAATCGGGTTTCAATTGAAGCTGGTTCTACTTTTGGATGGGAGCGGTATATAGGAACAGAAGGGAAAGCTATTGGAATAGATAGTTTTGGAGAGTCAGGACCTGCTGAGGAGCTTTATATGCATTTTGGTATTACAACAGAAAATATGGTGGAAGCTGCTAGTTAAGTATCTTCTGATTTTATTTAAGCCATCCGTCAGCTAACGGATGGCTTTTTTTTTGAATATAAACAATACTAAACCACTTTTGCTTCACTTACTAGTTTAGATGCACTAGCTTGTTCTGGCCTATGAATGCATGTAAAGGTTACATCATCTGCAGGTTCAACGGTTCCTATAAATGCTTCGAGAGAAGTTTGAATTTTCTGAACCACAGTTTTAGCATGAAGTGAGCCATAAATTTCCATCAATGACTCGATACGCTCTTCTCCATATTCCTCTCCTCTTTCATTACGAGCCTCACTCAGCCCATCTGTATAAAGCATAACAGAATCACCAGGTTTAAAATGAAACCGTTTTACTTCTAAATGTTGATTCAACATATCAGTAGAGGTCATTCCAAGCGCAAACCCATTCGCTTTTAAATTGAATGTGGCATCTCTTTCCCGGCTGTAATAGATAGGGATATTATGACCGGCTCTGACATATTCAAACTCTTCTTTATCATTGGGGAAAAAAGCCACACAACCTGTTACAAAGGTTTTATCTTTTCGATTACTTTTTACAAAATCGTTGAGTTGTAGAAACAAGTCTTTGGGTGATGGGTGCTCTTTATGAATTAAAAGGTTCACTAATGCCTGCATCCGTACCATATATAATGCTGCGCTTAATCCTTTCCCAGAAACATCTGCAATTACAACATAAGTCCCTTTATCTGTATCAACTACATCCAAATAATCGCCGCCGACTTCTTTAGCTGTATGAGCGAATGAGTAAACTTCAAGATTTTCTTTATTTAAGGATGTTCCTGGAAGTAGACTAAGCTGTATATCACGTGCTAGATCGATTTCTTTCTGAACATCAGATTTCTCCAGCAATTCTACAAGAAGCAATAAAAACATAGAAGAAAATGCAATAGGAAGTAGCAATCCAGAAAAGAAAATGAATTCAGTAAGCCCAAAAAAGTTAAGAATATAATGTACAACAAAACTAACCGAACCTACACCGAAAGCTAAGCGACGAGTTGGGTTTAGACGTTGAGTTAAATCTTCAAACAAGCGCATAAATTTAACGTGCCCAGGAAGTTGCTGTCCCTGTTGACGTTCGATATCAGCGACAGCTTCTTTGTACAATAATTTAAGTCGATCGGTATCGGCAGTAAGTTCTTTTGAAATCCGTTCTCGGCTCATACCGGAAACATATTCCTGATAGAATTTTTTAGTTCCGTAACCCGATTGTGCTTCGTTCTTTAAACTCAAGAGTGTGTGTACTCAATTAATGATTGGAGACAGTGTTCGTAATAATAGGCAAAAAGTTTTGTTTTTTGAACTACTTCTGAGGAATGAGTTATTAGTTACATGATATTTGTTAAAAAGTAGATCATTCTTAAAATCTGCTACTTGTAACTTAAGGCCGATTTACTCAGTTTATATCATGGAAATCCTTTAGTTTCAATCACTAATTTTAGTTCGAAATAAAATTCATGTCTAAAAAACTTCTTTTTCTTCTTGATGGAATGGCACTTGCCTACCGTGCTCATTTCGCCTTTATTAATGCTAATCTAAAAAATAGTAGGGGGATTTCTACTGGACCTATTCTAGGTTTTGCTAATACATTAGAGAAGATGTTAGAAGAAGAAAAACCCACGCATATTGCCGTTGCTTGGGACACACATGCTCCAACGTTTAGACATACTGCGGATGAGACATACAAAGCTCAACGACCACCCCAACCAGATGAATTGAAAGTAGGTATTCCAATTATAAAAGAAATGCTTTCAGCTTGGGGAATTCAAAATATTGAGCAAGATGGATATGAAGCTGATGACATAATTGGTACAATTGCTGCAGGTGCTAATGCAGATGATGTTGATGTACTTTTAGTTACTCCTGATAAAGATTTCATGCAATTGGTTCACGATCATATCAAAATGATGAAGCCTAATAACAAAGATGGAGGTTTTGATATTATAGATCGAGAGGGAGTGATGGATTACTTTGGAGTATTTCCCGAGAAAGTAATTGATGTGCTGGCTATTTTAGGAGATACTGCTGATAATATTCCCGGGGTTCCTGGAATAGGGAAAAAAGGAGCACCTGCTTTAATAGATCGATTTGGATCTCTGGAAGAATGTATTGCACAGGCTGATACCATTACTGCAAAACGTCAACGAGAAGGGTTAAAAGATTTTGCAGATCAAGCCATGCATGCTAAGTTCATGGTTACCATAAAAACAGATGTTCCTAATACCGTTGAATGGGAAGAATTGGGATGGGGAGGATTTGACCGGAAAGAGCTCGGATTGTTTTTCAAGAAAATGGAATTTCGAACACTCACTAAAAAGTATTTAGAGCAAGACGGCCCTGTTGCAGAGAAAACTGGAGATCAGGTTGATTTATTTGGTTCAATAGAAGAGCAAGAAAAGCTGCAAAAACTGGATGAGGAAAATAATAGCTACGAATTAGTTAAGTCTCTTGAAAGAGTTAAGGAATTAGCTACAGAATTAACAGATGTAAACGTGTTATGTTTTGATACAGAAACGGATGCTCCTGATCCAATTTCTGCAAAATTAGTCGGACTTTCATTTTGTACTAATCCTAAAACAGGGTGCTATATTCCTGTTAACGTGGAAGGTGGATTAGATGAGAAGGAAGTATTGGAAATTTTAAAACCTGTTTTTGGAAATAAAGACTCCATTAAAGTTGCTCATAATTATAAGTTTGATTACACCATGCTATTCCGACATGGGATTAAAATTGAAGGGAAACTCTTCGATACGATGATTGCAGCCTATTTGGTAGATGCAGGTCAAAAGATCAAAATGGACGAGCTTTCAAAAAAGTATTTGGGCTACGAACCTGTTCCCATTCAGGCGTTAATTGGTAAAGGAAAGGCTCAAAAGTCGATGGCGGACTTAACACCTGAAGAAGTCTATTTATATGCTTGTGAAGATGCCGATGTGACGCTTCAGCTCTATGAGATTTTGAGCAAACAATTGAAGAAAGACGAACTTGAAGAAATTGCCAATACCTGTGATTTCCCACTTATCGAAGTGCTGGGCGATATAGAATATTATGGTGTTCGGTTAGACGTAGACATGTTAAACGGTTTCTCAACAGACTTAGAATCCGACATTAAAGAATTGGAGAAAGAGATTTATGAGAAAGCTGGGCAGGAGTTTAATATTAATTCACCAGCTCAATTAGGAGATATTCTATTCGATAAACTTGGACTTCCAGCCGGGAAAAAAACCAAAACTGGGAAATATTCAACGAATGAATCAGTATTGACTAAGCTAGCAGTGAAATATGAAATTCCGAGTCTGATTTTGGAATATCGATCGCTGGCAAAGCTGAAATCAACGTATGTGGATGCACTTCCATCTATGATTAATCCAGATACAAATCGTGTTCATACCGATTTCAACCAAGCAGTTGCAGCAACAGGGCGTTTAGCTTCATCGAATCCAAATATTCAGAATATTCCAATTAGAACAGCTCGTGGTCGTGAAATTCGAAAAGCCTTTATTGCTGAAGATGGTTTTAAAATTATGTCGGCAGATTATTCGCAAGTCGAATTACGAGTGATTGCCCACATTTCTAAAGATGAGGCCATGATTGAGGCGTTCAAGAATGGGGAAGATATTCATGCCAGAACGGCCAAAGAGATTTTTCATTTAGATTCATTGGATGAAGTAACCCAAGATCACCGGCGCAAAGCCAAAGAAGTGAATTTTGGAATACCTTATGGTTTAAGTGCTTATGGACTTGCAACTAATCTTGGAATTGAAAATAGTGAAGGAAAAGAGATGATTGATGAATACTTCAATCGTTTTCCAAACATCCAGAACTATATTTCAGAGACTCAGGTATTTGCCAAAGAACATGGGTATGTAAAAACGTTGCTTGGTCGCCGAAGATATGTTCCTGATATCAATTCCAGTAATTGGAATGTTCGAGGATTTGCAGAACGTGTAGCCATTAATATGCCTATTCAAGGAACTGCTGCCGATATCATCAAACTAGCTATGATTAATATTCATGAATATTTGGAAAACAATGATCTGAAAAGTCGAATGTTACTACAGGTTCACGATGAATTGATATTCGAAATCCATGAAAGTGAACTAGAAACGGTTCCTGAAAAAATCATTGAATTAATGGAAAATGCAATAACAATGGATGTTCCACTAAAAGTTGAAGCAGGTATTGGAGAGAACTGGTTAGAGGCGCATTAGATTAATTATCAATTAAGAATTGTTCAATTAGAAATGATTCAATTAAACCTGAATTTATAGGAGTGAATAGTGATATCTTTTCTTCGAATTATAAGACAGAGAGATAGCAAAATTATTCCTATTTGGAAGTCATCCTGAACCTGTTTCAGGATCTTTGTAGAGTTTTAAAGTGACGACCAGAGATTAAATCAAATCTCCATCAAAAGATGCTGATCCGTCAGCTAGAGGAAAGCATGACCGATTCTAAGTTGGTTGCCATATCGTCCTCCCTCTGAGTTCAAACTAGTTTGAACTCGGTCTCCCTCCGACGGGAGACAGTTGAGGTTCCAAGTTAATGTTTGGCAAGAACGTGTCCCTCCCCTGGGAGGGACAGTTTCATTCGTATACGAATGAATCAGGAAGAGGACGAAAAGCCTAGAGAAAACTAAATACCCAAAATTTTGTAAGGAATTCCACTCATTCAGGTCTAACCAAAAAAGACAAGACCATGAAAGCACATACATCCAACAATTTCGGCTATAACAAAAAACTCAAGAAACTAGCATCAAAGAATAGGAAGAAAGCGACAAAAGCCGAGGCTTGTTTATGGAAATTTGCGTTATCTCGGAAACAGGTAGGATTCACTTTCAAAAGACAACGTCCAGTTCTAAAGTATATCGCAGATTTTATGTGTCAGGAGTTGAAACTTATTATCGAAGTTGATGGGAGTTCTCATGATTCTATGGAAGTTCGACTCAATGATTTAATGCGACAAAAGGAATTGGAGAAATTCGGGTTTACTATACTTAGGTTTACGAATGAGCAAGTTTTAGAGAATATGGATGATGTGAGGAGAATTATTTTGCAAGTTGTTGATGAATTGGGAAGTCGTTCTTCCTCCCTCTGAGTTCAAACTAGTTTGAACTCGGTCTCCCTCCGAGGGGAGGCAGTGGAGGTTTCTAAATTTATATTATCTGTTACTATTTTCAAGTCTTATAAATTTATCGCCTTGGAGGTGGACAAGACGAATAACTCTACTTTTCATTAAACTCAGTTAGTTCAAAGCGGTACTTTATCAAAAGTTGAAGCCGAGGATCGTCTTCCGTACTTCCTTTTTTTGATACATAAGCACTTTCAAAAATAATAAAACCTAGATCATTTGAAATTGAATAGTGTTGGTCGAATGGATTGATTGCATATACTCTAGCCCCAACGGATTGCTGGTAATAATTCCAGATATAGTCTTGGGAAATAACGCTAAAATCTTCATTTAGACTTTCACCTGTATAAGTTACCGAAGCAATCGCAAAATCGTTTTTGATTAATCGATCAGGAACTTCGTTATCTGGATTATGAAAAAACGGGAATTTTTTTGATTCATCGTTAGACTTAAGTTTACTTTTAAAAAGAATGTTTCCAATAGTAAAGACTTCCCCTGATGGTTTTTCAAGTTCAGAACTTTTAAAAGATCGACTAAAATAAATCCCATCCTCTTGATTACTATAATATCCAGCTTTATGGGTATCAAACTTTTGAACTCCACTTTCGACATAGAACCAAAGAATTCCATCGACTACGGTATCACTCAAAACGGTGAATACAACACCTGTATCTTGAGTTGTAGTAGTTGGATCATTTTGATAATTAGTTATTTCAACATTATAAGTCCATGAATTTCCTATTTTAAGAGGAAGACTTATTTTTTCAGTTTCGTCGGAAGAAGTACTATTAGAACATGATAAACTGAAAACTCCAAAAACAAAGAGAACAATTAGTGAATTTTTCATAGCTATACTTTTAGGGTGGTTAAGTTTTAAAAAGTAGTAGCAGTATTTTAAAAGAAGTGCATTTTTGTTAATTGTTAAATTGAATTTGAATTTTTTTTAAGGAATATGCAACCTCGATACAAAAATTTAATATTGGGGAATTATTCTTCATCTCCCTCAATCAACTCATCAGTAAAATGAGCTCGGCGTTTTCCTCTTCCAAATTTCTCAGCGTTATAAGCTGCTGTTCCTCCTTTTGGAATAGATTGACTTTTCCATTCAGAGCCTTTTATCATTCGTCCAATATATACAATCTGACCGATGTGATAGGAATAATGAGCAAGCTGTCGATTTATCGCTTCCGTAACTGTGTGCCCCATATTCCTGATGTAAATTATGGTATCAAAATTTTCTTCATTAACTGAATCCAAGCCTTCAAATAAACATGTCCAGCCATCATTCCATTTCTTAACAAGCTCATCTTTGGTTTTGATGGAGTCTTCAAATTCACCTTCGCGGTTTCGCCATTCTTTTTCGCCATCACTGGTTAAGAAATCGGTCCACCGTGAAAGCATATTGCCGGAAAGATGATTTACTGTAATTGCAATGGAATTACTTTCAGGGCTATACTGCCAAAAAAGATCGGCATCTTCTAGTTGATCGAAGGTTTTTTCTCCGAGCATTTTATAATACTCAAATTGTTTTCGGACACTTTCCAGATAATTTACTTTCATGCCTTAATTAATAAATGATCGTACGTAAAAACAAGTATCAAAGCTAAAGTCTTTCTTTAAATAGCCTCTCAGTTCCTGTATATTCCAATCCAAATTTAATGCTTTAGAAATAGAAAATGAGCGACTCCAAAAAGTTAACGGGAGCTGAGGAAATCAATTGGGACCTTAGCGATTTATATTCATCAAGTAACGATCCACAACTAGCCAAAGACAAAGAATCACTTCTAAAAGAAGCGGATGACTTTTCAGAAAAATTTAAGGGTAAAATTGCCGAGCTAACAGTAACTGAATTCAAAGAAATGCTTCAGGAATATGAGGCGCTTCAAGATAAAGGTGGAAAGATTGGTTCGTTTGCATATTTACAATGGAGCACTAATACTGGTAATTCAGAGTATGGAAAACTGGTTCAGGAATCGAATGAGTTAGGTTCAGAATTAAGCCAAAAATTGGTTTTTTTAGATGTAGAATGGCTAAAAATACCTGAGGAAGAAGCTCAAAAAATGATAGAAGCTCCGGAATTGGACTTTTACAAGCACTATTTAGAATCCTCTCGAAGATATAAAGAACATGTGCTTAAAGAAGAACAAGAGCAAATTCTTTCAGCAAAATCAGTTACAGGTCGAAGCGCTTGGGTTCGTTTTTTTGATGAGACCTTAGGTCAAGCTAAATTCGAATTAGATGGACAGGAGTACTCTGAACAGGAAGTGCTTAGTAAACTCCATGACTCTGATCGTGATCTTAGAATTCGAGCTCATGCATCACTTACAAAGAAATTCAAAGAGCTTGGACATCCACTTACCTTTGTATTTAATACATTGTTAGCAGATAAATCTACGAATGATAAGCTTAGAAAATATCCGAGTTGGATTACCTCCAGAAATTTATCCAACGAAACTGATGATGAGACGGTGGAAGCTCTAGTAAATGCAGTAACATCAAATTATAAATTAGTTCAACGCTATTATAAGCTTAAAGCTGAGTTACTTGGTTTGGATGAGATGATGGATTATGATCGCTATGCGCCAATCATAAAAAACGAAACTACGATCTCATGGAAGGAAGCGGAAGAAATGGTGATGGATTCTTACACTAACTTCCATCCACAAATGGGAGAAATTACCAGCTATTTCTTTGATAAAAAATGGATTGATGCTGCCATTAAACCAGGAAAAAGAGGCGGTGCATATTCAGCAAGTACAGTTCCATCTGTTCATCCGTATGTGTTTATGAATTTTGATGGTAAAATCAGAGATGTACAAACATTAGCTCATGAATTAGGTCATGGTGTACACCAATATTTATCGAGGCAGCAAGGTCCTCTTCAGGCAGGAACACCATTAACGACTGCTGAAACTGCATCTGTATTTGGCGAAATGTTAGTATTCCAAAAGTTGCTAAAAGAGCTGGATGATCCAAAAGAGAAATTAGCTCTTATAGTTGGAAAGATTGACGACACCATAGCAACGGTATTTCGCCAGATTTCAATGAATCGTTTCGAACATGCAATGCATACTGCCCGTAGGGAAGAAGGAGAATTAACTAAAGAACGTTTTTCAGAGCTTTGGATGGAACAACAAAAAGCATTGTATGGTGATTCAGTAACCCTTACAGATGAGTATGGTATTTGGTGGAGCTATATTCCCCATTTCCTCCATACTCCAGGTTATGTTTATGCATACGCTTTTGGAGAATTATTAGTACTGGCTTTATATGAAGAGTTTACTCAGCGACCGGATGGTTTTGCAGATCGATATTTAGAATTATTAAGCGCAGGAGGCTCTGAATGGCCACACGATTTAGTCGCTAAAATGGGACTTGATATTCGTGATCCCGAATTTTGGAATAAAGGGTTAGCCTCATTTGAAAGAATGATAGAAGAAGCAGAGAATCTTAAATCACAAATTTCAAATTGATACGGTAGTTTAGTACGTTTCTGCCTTGTATATTGAATTTTATTTGGGAATTGGAATTTGAACATTGAAAATTACATCTAAAAGATGTCACTTGATCGCCAAGAAAAAGCTTTACGGGAATTTAAACAGATCATGGCAGATCTGGTTCATTTACTGCGTACCTCTGCCCGGGTTGAGTTAGCTTATATGTGTTGGGTAAACCACCAACGTCAGCAGTTTGTATGGGAAAGCAACAGTACAAATCTTCCGAATGTTATGTTTCAGGATCGGGTAGCCTTTGAGCAGCATTTTTTGAAAGATTACAAAGATATCACTGAAATCACCCAACTTAAGATTGGGGAAGATATAGCTAAAGGAAAACTGGCTCATTATTTCGATTTTGTAAATGCTAAGAATATGATACTCATACCTTTTATCAATAAAGGAGAAACGGTTGCCATAACTGTATTAGAAACTGAAAAAGAAGTAAATCTTAGAGAAATAAACGGTCAGATTCATGCTTACAATAATGCACTTGTAAATGTTTTAGACACTTATTTAGAAATTGTTGACCTGCATGAGCAACAGAAAGAATGGGAAGAGTACGAAGAATCATTAAATGCATTGGATTATCGTTTACACCGAGTGGATTTGATTTCTAAAATGTTAGAAGAAATGCAGTTGTTTTTGCCAAATGGTGGGGTTTGTTTAGTCTGTCCAGGGATGGAAACTTGGAATATGGTAATGTGCTCCAAGTTTGCAAAAAACTCCCCTTTAATAGGGCTGGAAATGGATGATAAAAGTGTAGCTTACGAAGCTGTTGAAAAAGGGACTCCTATTTTTAGTATGCACTTTAATAATAACCCGAGATTAATTTCCAGTAAAGAACGAAGAACTGAAGGCGCCAGTTATGCCATTCCGATAATGTTGCACTACCGTAGACAGGCAGTAGTTGTAACTTACGACACAGATCCATTAACCTTTAAAGAATCAACTAAGCACAAACTTTCTAACTTGGCTCGAATTGCATCTCTTTCAATTCAGTCGGTAGTAAAAAAAGCTGGGATGGCCGAAGAACTTTTTACTCAGAATTTTGGCGCTTATATGACAGAACTTTGGGAAACAACGTTAGAAAATGAACTTCAAAAAGTTAAATCTGGGAAAGGAAATCATACTTGGTTTGGTCTGATTTCACCTAATGATTTATCAACTTTAAGAACTAGGTTCAGACTCGAAGAACTGCAAAGAATTCAAAAGGATTTTGTAACCTATTTAAATCCTTCGAAACATGGTATTCCTGGTTTTATTGGCTATAACTCAGATTATGTGTATGGATTTTTAATCCAAAGTGATTCCGAATCAGCAGTAAGCGATTGGATGGAAAGTGTAAAAGCTAAACTGGTACATGGTTTAAAACTTTCTGCAGGAGAAACACTGGATGTTTCTTTTAAAGCTGGTTTTACAAAGCTTTCAAGTCAAGATTCAAACTCTTATCAAGTGCTTACTAAAGCCAAACAAGCCTTAAGCGAAGTGGTACGCAACGAAGATCTCGAATTATTTGAAGCCTAATGGGAAATTGCTACCTCATAATTATTGATGGACTTGGCGTAGGAGCTCAAGAAGACGCCAACCAATATGGTGATGAGGGTATGAACACCTTAGGACATATTTCAGAGCAAACACAGATTCAATTTCCAAATTTAGCAAAAATGGGGATCGGAAATATAATTCCTCTAGCTTCCGTACCAAGTGAAGATAATCCTATTGCAGCTCACGGAAAGATGAGAGAAGTTTCAGGTGGCAAAGATTCTACAACCGGTCATTGGGAAATAGCAGGAATTCAACTCCAGAAACCTTTTCCAACTTACCCAAACGGTTTTCCTGATGAAGTGATATCGAAATTCTGCAACGGAATTGGAGTTGAGGGAGTTTTATGTAACCTTCCATATTCAGGAACAGATGTTATCAGAGATTATGGGGAAGAACATCTAAAAACAGGTAAGCCAATTGTTTACACTTCTGCTGATAGTGTCTTTCAAGTAGCAACTCATGATGAGGTTACTTCGGTCGAAAAACTATACAAATGGTGTGAATTTGCACGAAAAGAAATATGTGTGGGTGAACATGAAGTAGGGAGAGTAATTGCACGACCTTTTACTAGTATCCATCCATTTGATCGACTTTCAGATCAACGGCATGATTTTTCGGCTATACCACCAAAAGAAAATGTAGTTCAGTTACTTTTTGATTCGGGAATCAGAACCTATTCCATTGGTAAAATTATTGATCTTTTTGCTGGAATTGGATTCTCGAATTACGAAAAGACAAAGAACAATGCTGAAGGGATAAACACGCTTCTAAGGGTAATGGATGAAGTTCATGAGACCTTTGTTTTTATAAACTTAATTGACACCGATCAGTTATTTGGACATCGTTGCGACCCACAAGGATATGCAGGTAGTTTGGAAGAATTTGATAAAGCACTACCTCAGATATTATCAAAAGTAAAAGAAGATGATCTTCTTATCATTACAGGTGATCATGGTAACGATCCTTGTTCAACTTCTACCGACCACTCCAGAGAGTTTGTGCCCCTAATGGTTTATCCTTTGCATAAAGCAACTCAAGGAAACTTAGGGATAAGAGAAACTTTTGCAGATGTAGCAGTTTCGATTGCTAAGTTTTTTGAGAAAGAGTGTACTTTTAACGGAAACACTTTTCTATAAAGTTTTAATAATTCATTTAAGGAAATCTAAAATATTGAATTAAGAAGTTCGTATATTCCTTGCTTGTTGATTCATTTTGAGTGTAGATGTTAAAGAAGCTTCGAATATAGGTTGCAACCGTTCAGCTTACCAAAAAAAAACTACACTCCAGAATACTGCACATAATTTTCACCAAATAATTTAATTGTGGCAAAAAGTTCAGGAATATCGACTCGTGAGTCGGAATCGTTAGATCGCTATCTACACGAGATTGGGAAAGAGAAATTAATTACTCCAGACGACGAAGTACGTCTGGCTAAAGAGATACAGAAAGGAAGTCAGCGTGCGCTTGAAGATTTAACTAAGGCAAACCTTCGTTTTGTGGTATCGGTTGCAAAACAATATCAGAATCAAGGTCTTTCACTTGGTGATTTGATTAACGAAGGAAACCTTGGCCTTATTAAAGCGGCTAAACGCTTTGATGAAACTCGTGGTTTTAAGTTTATTTCTTATGCCGTTTGGTGGATTCGTCAGTCTATTCTTCAAGCTCTTGCTGAGCAAAGTCGTATTGTTCGACTTCCATTGAACAGGGTTGGTGCTCTTAATAAAATTGGAAAAGAGCTTTCTAAACTAGAGCAGGAATACGAGCGACTTCCATCGGCACACGAGCTTGCAGAAAGCTTGGAAATGACTGTTGGCGAAGTAGCAGATACTTTAAAGATTTCTGGACGCCACCTTTCAATGGATGCTCCATTTGCACAAGGTGAAGATAATAGACTTCTTGATGTTTTAGAAAACGAAGAGATTCCAAACCCTGATTTTGAATTGATGGGTGAATCTTTAAAAGTTGAGATCGAACGGGCTCTCTCGAAACTTACAAAACGAGAAGCGGAAGTAATTCGCCTTTATTTTGGAATTGGACGTGAACATTCACTTACTTTGGAAGAAATTGGTGAGCGTTTTGATCTAACACGTGAACGTGTTCGTCAGATTAAAGAAAAAGCATTGCGTAAACTTCGTCATCATAACCGAAGTGCTGCCTTAAGAGTTTATCTAGGATAAGAAAGGTGCTCTGGAATTATTTGAAGCCCCATTCTTAATTGATTGGGGCTTTTTTTATAACTGAATTTTTATGCCACCTTTTTTTGAGGATTCTTGGATGGCTTCTATAATAGCAATATCTCTTAATCCTTCTTCACCCGGAACAATTGGTTTGCTATTCTCTTTGATGGCGAGTGCATCATTATCCATTTGTCGCGCTTGTTGATTATCGGGATCAGCGGGTAGAAGAGTTCCATCACTTACTTCACCTCGAACTCCTCGATATGATTGGAATGGTTGTAATTTATACCATCCATTTTCACAAGTCACTTCTAAATTCCCCATACTTTTTCCAAAACTTGTAGCTCCATTTGCAATTGCCCCACTAGGAAACCATAGTTTAAATTCGGTGGTTTCATCCACTTCATCATACATTTCTTTTCTTTGTGAACTTTGTATCCCACTTACAGCGATAGGTTCTTCTTGTGTTGAATATCGGGCAGCATTTAATGGATATACACCCATATCATACATTGCTCCTCCACCAAGTTCTGCGCTAGCTCTCCAATTTCCTTTTTGGTGACCTCCATTATAGCCAGCTCCAGTATTTACTTCTTTAACGGCACCAAATTTTTTCGATTTTGTGTAGCCGATAATTGTTTTTGTATTCGGTTCGTGCTGCATTCTGTAACCAATGGTTAATTGAACTTTATTTTGTGTAACAGCATTAATAATTGCCTGACATTCTGCAACCGTTTTTGCCATTGGTTTTTCACACCAAACATGTTTTCCAGCTTCTGCTCCAATAATCGAATATTTTGTATGTAAGCCTGTTGGTAGAACGATATAAACGATGTCAATATCATCGTTATTAGCGATTTCGTGCATCGTTTGGTAATTGTAAACATTGGAATCCGGAATATTATATCGATCTTGCCAAACTGGGATTTTTAAAGGTGTCCCGGTTACAATTCCTTTCAATTCACAATGTTCGGTTAATTGAAGTGCTGGAGCTAATTGTCCGTTACTATAACTCCCGAGACCAACCAAAGCTACTCCAAGTTTTTCTTTCTTTTTTGGGAGTAAAATATTCGGAAATCCAGACGAAGCAATAAAAGGGGTACTCGCTAAAATTATTCCAGTTTTCGATAAAAAATTTTTTCGAGATAAGCCTCTCTTCATAAGTCTAAATGATGAAT
This sequence comes from Balneolaceae bacterium, assembly GCA_040222455.1. Lineage (GTDB taxonomy): Bacteria > Bacteroidota > Rhodothermia > Balneolales > Balneolaceae > RHLJ01. Next base: position 425,128 of record JAVKDD010000011.1, read on the forward strand.
TGGATTTGGATACACTTATATATTAAGTACGGAATAAACCATAAATTGAAAAAATTTGAAATATTAAGTCATATCTAAGGCTGATACGAAAATGGGTTTTTCTAATAACTCATTTTGATCATGAATATTCATATTTATAAATCTTAACATCAAATCTGCGTTAACTTCTCCTTTTAATTGATGAAGAAGTCCTAGCTTTTTAGATTTCTTTAGCTGGTTAATTAGGTCAGATTTCGAATCTCCCCAAAGCATTCCAACGTTTATATCAAAAACTGCGCAAGCATTCTCCATTAGCTTAAGGATATTGCTACTATCTTTTTCGGAGTTCCATAAATAATCAAAAGCTATAAAGTGTAAATTTCTTGGGTTAAAAAGTTTTCGAGTAAATGGGAGATATGGAAGTACATGTTGCATAAAGAAACCGCTTAACCCAGAAACCTCTACAATCTCCCAGTTAACGGGTTTACATCTTAACCCTGCGATAATCCGCTCGTTTTCTTTCAGAATTAAATAGGTCCCAAGATCGAAAAACTGGTCTTCGAAATAGAAAGAATGGTTTTTATAAAATAATGCTAGATGATGTCTTACTTCTTCTTTTTCAGAATCTTGAATTATAGAAATAGCAGAGTTTTTTTGGGGATGAAATCGACTAAATAGTAAAGTTGAAATCTTTCGAGTTGAACGGAATCCCAAACTTTTACAAAGCTCTTTAGAATTAAAATTTTCAGATTCAACAAAAGCATAGAAAGCTGCTTTTTCATTAGACGCAATGATAGGTTTTTCAAAATGATTTACAATCTCATCATTAATCAATTTCCTTAAAGGGCTTACACTTTTAGTATTTGTAGGATTAGCTTTAGTTAAACGCTTTTCATTTTTCCGAAATGGATTATATACAGATAGATATCTAATGTATAAACTCTTTATTTCTTCATTAGATCCAGAAGTTGATCTTGTTACAACTCCAGTAGTGCCTAAAACCCGGTCCCTCTTTTTTATTTGAATGAATTCAATATTCTTTTGAGAATTTATTCTCTCCTCTATATTTTTTTGTTGATACCTGATCTTTCCTTTAGTACCAAAAATAGTATTTTTTAAAAGATCGCGAATTTCAGGAGAGCTCCCTGATTTAGTTACAACCTGCAGTGGTTGGGCTTTAAGATTTCTTTTCAAAGTATTTTCGGAGGGGGACATTAAATAGTCGGTTTAGAAGAAAATTTAGGATCGAAAGTAGCAAAAAAGTAGTACTCTCATCAATTCGTTTTAAGTTTTATATTATTTCATTCCAAAAATCTACTATTCTCAAAGTTTTTCCGTTAATTTCACTATGAAGAAAATACTTTTGTGCTTATCAATAATTGCGTTAAGTGTAAGCAAAAACGTTCTCTCACAAACCTATCCATTCAGAACATATTCGATTCAAGATGGATTAAGTGAATCTGTTGTAAATGATATTTTACAAGATAATGAAGGTTATTTGTGGTTTGCTACAGGATATGGTTTAAATCGTTTTGATGGAATTAACTTTGAGAATTTCTTTGAAGAAAGCGGTTTAAATCATAGTAAAATACTTTCACTATTTGAGGCAAAAGATGGAAAAATATGGATTGGTACTGCTCAAGGTGTAAATGTTTTTGAAGATGATAGTATAAGCACTCCAGAATCTTTAATTGCACTTAGTAGCAGTGAGATTATTAGTATTTATGAGGACAAAGAGGGGCACTTATGGTTTGGAACTGATGGTAACGGAGTTTGGCATTATATTGATGATTCTCAAGTGATTCTATATTCGACTGCTCAGGGTTTATTAAGTAATCAAGTTAGGGGAATTGTAGAATCTGAAAATGGTGATATATGGCTTGGTACTAGAGGTGGTCTTACTCAACTAAAAAACGGTAATCTACGAACTTATACAGTAGCAGACGGCTTGCCAGAAAACCGTATTAGGGATTTAAAAATTGATGACCAAGGCTCTATCTTAATTGCAACTAGAAATGGACTTTCTAAGTTTGATGGAAATTCTTTTCAAAATTTTGGACAGAATAATGAAATGATTGACCCTAAGATTCAAACTCTATCTATTGCAGAAGACGGGACTATTTGGTTGGGTACGGAAGGAGGAGTGAGTCGTTTTAGAGATGGGGTTTTTAAAAACTTTAGCTCTGATGAAGGTCTTTCGAATGATATAGTCTACTCATCAATAGTTGATCGGGAAGGTGATGTTTGGTTTGGTACATTTGGAGGAGGAGTAAGTCTTTTCTTGGGTGATTATTTTAAAAATTATACAACTGATTCTGGCTTAAGCAATGATTTAGTCACTTCAATGGTAGAAGATGAAAAGGGTACTCTTTGGATTGCTACTTATGGAGGGGGTATGATGGCATTAAATGATATGGGTTTTAAGTATTTGAGCGTTGTAGATGGGTTACCCGATAACCGAATATATCATCTCGAAAAAGATTCTCAAGACAGAATTTGGATTGGAATGAGAGAAGGTCTCTCATTTTTAAAATATGGAAAAATTACCACATTTGAGGAAAACGTGTTTCCATTTAGAAAAATAAGGCATGTGATGGAAGCATCAAATGGAGAATTCTGGATAAGTACGGAAGACGAAGGATTAATTAGATTTTTTGAAACAGGGTATGAAGTTTTTGATGAATCGGTTGGTCTAGCAAGTAACAGTACTAGACGAAGTATTCAAGATAGAGACGGTAATATTTGGGTAGCAACTTATGGTGGCGTTTCTAAGATATCTAGTGATGGGATTGAGAATTTTTCACTTCAGGAGGGAATTCCAAACAACGGAGTCATGTCAATTTTACTTGATAATCAAGGTACGATATGGATTTCTACCTTTGGTGGTATTGCCTGGTTCGATGGGGTTCGTTTTGTAGATATTACAGATGAGGATGGTTTACCAGGACGAGTTGCATACTTTATTTCACAGGATGGAAAAGGAAATTTTTGGGTTGGAACTAATGCAGGTATTGCAAGATTAGATATAAATTTATTTTATAGTGAAAATCGAACTGAGCGAGAGAAAGCAATTCAAGTTTTAACCAGAGAACAAGGTCTAGTTTCTAATGAAATGAATCTTGGAGCAGTTTATGAAGACAGAAACGGAAATTTTTGGTTTGGCAGTGTAGAAGGTGTAAGTCATTTTAATCCATCGGCATATAATGGAAATCAAGTACCACCAAGAATTCATATTTCCCGATTTATAGCTTCAGGTAGTCAATACATGAGTAATGGGGTAGAGTTAACACACGATAAAAATTTTATCGAGATCGACTTTATCGGATTAAACTTTACGGCACCAAATCAAGTTACTTATGAGTATAAAATGAGTGGAATTGATCCAGAATGGCAACGAACAACATTACGAAGTGCAAAATACCCATCTCTGCCACCTGGTGAATATACATTTAGTGTTCATGCAAAGAATTCGAGTGGTATATGGAGTGAGGAGATTGCTGTTGTTCAATTTAAAATAAAATCTCCGTTCTGGATGACATGGTGGTTTTTAATATTTATTGTGGCATCGGTTTTAGGGATTATTTATCTGTTTTATCGCAATTACAGATATATGAAAATGGTAGATATTGAGCGAATGAGAGTTAGAATTGCAAGTGATCTTCACGATGATGTAGGTGCTAGTTTAACAGAAATAGCTTTGCAATCAGATTTTCTTCAAGCCAGTCATGTTGAACCTGAGTTTAAAAATTCTCTAAATCAAATCGGAAAACAGTGCAGACATGTGGTAACAAGCCTTGATGATATTGTGTGGTCTATTGATGCAAGAAATGATACGTTAGGAGATCTAACTGACAGAATGCAGGATTATATAATAAATGTACTTGAACCAAAGAATTTTCGAGTGGTATATGATTTTGGTGAACTTAAAATGGATAACAAACTTCCAGTACCCGTAAAAGAAAACCTATACTTAATTTTTAAAGAAGCAGTAAACAATATTGCAAAATATTCGAATGGCGATGAAGTAATCGTAGGAATGAATTCAAAAAATGGAGAGTATGAGTTCAAAATTCACGATAATGGTACTACCGGAAAAGGAACTAAAAAAACAGGTCACGGATTACGTAACATGGAAATGCGAGCTCAAAGAATTGGAGGATTATTCAACTTTGAGGATAAAAATGGATTTACGGTAACTTTAAAAGGGAAACTGAATTAATGGAGACTATATGGCAATTGTAGGAATTGTAGAAGACAATAAAAAAATTAGAGATTTAATTCAGCGGTATCTTGATATGCAGGAGAGTTTAGAATGTCCGGTAGCTACTGATACAGTAGAAGAAATGTTGGATTTTTTGGAAGAACACCAACATCCGGATGTATTACTAATGGATATCCAACTTCCCGGGATGTCGGGGATAAAGGGGATGGAAATTATCAAATCCAAATATCCTGAAATTAATATCATCATGCTCACAATCTATCATGATTCTCATAAGATTTTTGATTCTCTTAAAGCAGGTGCTTCTGGTTATTTGCTAAAGCATACCTCACTGCCGGAAATAAAGGAAGCAGTAGAAGACTTATTGAAAGGAGGAGCTCCAATGTCTCCGCAAATTGCTCGAAAAGTAATTACACATTTTAATGAACAAGCTCCGAAGAAAAATGAAAATAGTATGCTTACTTCACGAGAACAAGATATTGTAAATGGACTTGTAGATGGACTAAGTTATAAAATGATTGCTGATCGTTTTGATATTTCTATAGATACAGTTAGAGCTCATATTAGAAATATCTACAAAAAACTACATGTGAATTCAAAAGCTGAGGTAATTGCAAAGTCGTTGAGAGGTGAGATATGACATTACTAACATCATCATGTTATATAATCTCTAGAATCTAATTATGATTTTAAAATTGTAAAAAGAAATAGACTAAAGGAGTCAACATGAAAGCCCCAAAAAATATTCTCGGAATCACCATTGCAACACTCTCGCTTTTTTTTACTGGGTGCTACACACAGTTACAAACTACCGATACCTTTACCAGGTCAACTCAAAAAGCTTCAGACACCTACTATTCTTGGGGCGATGATAATGAACAAGCTGAAGCTGGGTATAATTGGAGCGAAGAGCCTCAAACTTCAAAACCATATACTTTAGTTGCAGAAGAAGAGCCTTATGAAGAAGAATATGTTGATGAAGGAGTTGTTTATGAAGAAGATCTAGATGCTGCAGGACTTTATTATAAAGATTATGAAACTGAGCAATGGTATGAAGATAATTATGCAGATAAAATGTACTGGGAAGGTTATGATGACGGATATGTAGATGGATATAGAGACTCAAATTATGATCGCTATAGCTGGTCTAGTTACGGTTATTATCAACGACCATTTTATTCACGGTTTGGGTGGAGAGCAGGTTTTGGAAATTTTGGTTGGTATTCTAATTGGGGATGGTACAATTCTCATTATGCCTGGGGTGGATATAGATATCCATTATACTGGGATTATTATGACTATGGTTACTATGGTTGGGGTTATCATAATACAGCAATATTTGTCTATAACGATTATCACCGAACAAATACAAGAAATACAAGACCAAGAAGTACAGGTCTCTACTCAAAAGAAAATGGTGCTAATGCAATTACAGGAAATAGAACACGTACTGGAAGAACTGGAAATACTTCAATAACTCGTACTGGTGGTAATTCAACTACTGGAATTACCAGAACTGGTACAACTTCAACTGGAACAAGATATACTGGAAGAACTAGTGGAAATACAACCGGTAGATCTACAGGTACATCAACCGTTCGAAAAACTAGAACAAACTCAACTGGATCTAGTGTGGGACGAACCAGATCTTTAGGTACTGGATCATCAACCGTTGGTAGTACAGGAAGAACACGAACTAACACTATAGGAACGGTAAGAAGTACACGCACCAGAAGTTTGAGTTCATCTTCTATTAGATCTATTGGAAGTTCAATTCGTTCTAAAAGTTCAGGTAATAGCACCATTCGCAGAAATACTGCAGTTCGGAGCAACACCTCAAAAACAAATATTAGAACCAGATCTTCGAATACAAGTTCAAGAAGTTCTGCGGTAAGAACTAGTTCTTCAAATAGAAGTAGTTCTTCATCAAAAGCAGTTCGAAGTAGTAGTAGCTCTTCAAAATCATCTTCTGGGACACGCAGTTCTTCTAGTAGTAGATCAAAGAGAAAAAACTAAGTCAAATAATCTACAGAATTAACTTCAATGAAGAGTATATCAATCATTCTCTTAATGGTAGGGGTACTTGCTCCAGCCTCTGCTATAGCTCAAGATGGACAGAATTCCATACTTTATTCTAGCATGGCCCAGCAATTCATCGGCTCTAACATCAATGGAGATGCGAACGCTAATTTACTACCATCGGTTGCAACTCAAAATGGATTCGGAAGTTATTTAGACAACCCAGCCAGTATGGCTCTTATTAATATGAGCTATTTTAATACAGGCTTTGTTCGTAATTATGCCGAGCAAAGCAATAGTTATTTGGATACTGGTTCTTCATTCGATAACTCAAATACAAAATTTGGAAATATTGGACTTGTTTATTCAGTGCCTACAAATCAAGGTAGCATGGTTGTGGGCGGTGGATATACCTTAAGTAATCAAATTAATCGCACTAACACTTTGGGTACTTATAATACTAGAAGTACTATTACAGATGCGTTTAAGGATGATGATAGTGGTTATAATAATATTGCTTTTGAAACTTACGCAATTGACTATGCCGACGACGAGCAAACTTCACTGGAATCAATTTTTAGGATTGGTTTTGATCCTGGAGATTTTTTAGGGATTCGTCAAGATGCAGAGATAAGACAAAGAGGAACAATAGGTGAATATTCAATTTTCCTTGCTACTGAAATTCAAAAAAACCTTTTTATAGGAGCATCACTTGGTTTTAAGTATGGAAACTATTCCTACGAACGTAAATTTCAGGAATGGGATGAAAATAATGTATATGATGGAGCTTTTATTCCTGGTGAGGATGGTGATACTGATGTCTTTGATATTTTAGTGGAAGATAAAATTACTTCAGAAATAGTAGGTGCTAATTTTAATGCTGGAATTATTTACAAAATTAACCCAAAATTCAATATTGGTGCCAGTATTAAAATCCCATCAAAAATGATTATTACAGAGGAATTTAACTCATCAATAAGTACTACCCTTGACGAAGATCCACTTATCTATTTTGATGAATTCAACGGTGAATTTAGTTATTCTATTCGAAATCCAGGTCAGTTAAACATTGGAATGGCTATAGAGAATGTTGCTGGATTTACGATTTCACTCGCCTCCGAATTTATTGATTACCGAAATACAAGTATAGACTTAACAAGAGATTCAGAATTGTCTTTTAGCGATATAGTATCTCTAAGAGAACAAGAAGAGGTTTTTGATAGTGTATTTTCAGCAGATTATAAACTGGTAAATAATCTTAAACTAGGATTGAAATACAAATCTAAAACCGGATTTGAAATGAGAGGGGGCATGAATTATCTGCCTGGAAAAAGTTCAAACTATAATGCTGATCGAATTGTTATTTCCGGAGGTTTGGGGATTCCTTTATCCAGAGAAGTGTATCTGGATTTAAGTACGCAATATACAGGTTGGAACGACCGTTCTATTCTATATGAATATACCGACTCTCAAACGGGTCAAGAGAGATTTGAGAGTATCGATGAAACCATAAGTCAGATTAATTTCATGGTTGGTATAAAGTATAGGTTTTAGAATTATTGATTAATCCCCAAAACCTCCGTAGTTAGTTTTAAGAGAAGGCCTTTTGATCGAGACCTTCTCTTTTAATTAGAGCCATTTTTTCTTCCTGAAATAGAAAATCATTCCAATAGTGGCGATTATCATAAATCCCCAAACTATAGGATAACTCCACTTCCATTGCAATTCTGGCATATTTTCAAAATTCATACCATAAATTCCAGCTATAAATGTAAGTGGAATAAAAATTGTAGCAATGATAGTAAGTACTTTCATTACCTCGTTCATCTTATTACTGATATTTGTCATATACATGTCATGGAGACCAGAAACCAGTTCTCTGTTATTGTCAAGATTATCAATAATTTGAACAGTATGATCGTATACATCTCTTAAGAAAAGCTTGGTTTCATCAGCAATAAAAGGAGAATCATCCCTTAGCATAGAATTCATATTATCACGTAAAGGCCAGGCGTTTTTTCGGAATTGAATAAGTTGTCTGCGAGTTTGGTGAATATCAGAAAGGGTATCATCATCATTTGTAGACCAAAGTACATCTTCAATTTCTTCGATTTTATTATTGATGGTTTCTAGTACTTCGAAATAGTAATCAATAATTATATCCATAAGTGCATATGCCATATAATCTGGACCACCTTTTCTCATTCTTGTATTTTCAACTTCTAGTCGTTCTTTAATAGGTAAAAATATTTTTCGTTCAGATTCCTGAAATGAAAAGATAAATTTATCATTGAACACAAAGCTTACTTGTTCTTGCTGTAATTGATCATCCTCGAAGTACATCATTTTAAGAACTACAAATATCTGTTGCCCATAATCCTCAATTTTAGGTCGTTGATTTGTGTTTAGAATGTCTTCCTGAATAAGAGGGTGAAATTCAAATCGATCCCAAAGTTGTTTTAGTTTAGATATATCATGTAAACCTCTTACTTGCACCCATGTAGGATTAGTTGTATCAACAAAAGGTTGACATTCTTCTACAGTTTGAATTCTCTTATTTGTAAGATGATCTATTCCATAATCATGAATATCAATGGTAACTTCTTCAGTTTTTTTAATTCCAATATGAGCAAGTGTACCAGGAGCACTTCCTACTTTCTTAGTTGCAAAAACTGATTTAATTCTCTTAGGGATAAGCTTTTTTCTAATACTCATGGTTACGTTATATTAATTCAATCGAAAGTAAGCAAAAAAAAGCCCTGTACATAAAACATGTACAGGGCTTAGAAAAAGTATTATTTATTCTATTTCGCCTTTTTCAGCAGCTTCTTTTAATTTTTCGTTGGCCCAAATAGCAACTTCAACTCGTCTGTTTTCGGCTCTTCCTTCAGCAGTTTCGTTAGTAGAAACCGGATCTTCCTCACCGTAACCTGTAATAGTCATTCGAGTAGCATCAACTCCTGTGAAAGCTGCAAATTCGGCTACTGATTTAGCACGTTCTTCTGAAAGTTTAAGATTGTATTCATCACTCCCAGAAGAGTCTGTGTAGCCTGCAAACATTACATTTGTGTCTTCATATTTTTGTAAAATTTCAGAAAGTTTAGCTATTTCTTCTTTTGAGACATCATTTAGTTCTGAAGAATTAAATGCGAATAGTATTCCTGAGTCAAAGGTGATTTTGATTCCTTCGCCCACACGCTCTACTTTTGCTCCTTCAAGATCTTCTTCCAGTTCCCGAGATTGTCGGTCCATATAATTACCAATGGCTGCACCTGATGCACCTCCAACAGCTGCACCTACAATTGCTCCGGTTGTTGTATTGCCAGCTGCTTTACCGATAATTGCTCCTGCTAATGCACCAGCACTTGCACCAATTACAGTTCCTTTTGCAGTTTTACTAATAGTATCACAGCCTGAAATTGCAAGTGTCGAAATAAGAATAACTGTAAATAGTTTTATAGATATTGATTTCATAGTATTGAGTTAGTTAAATTTCTTTTTTTAATGTACTTATTAATTTTAAGTTCCTCATGTTAATATAGTATTTCTTACAGGTTAGATTTTTCTAAACCCCTTCGGCTCTGAGTATTTCTAATGGAGGTCGTGAGTGAACGCCCCTAGTATTTAGTAATCCAATTATTACAACAAGTAGAACAAGAATTACTACTTCAATTCCAAGAATAGTAAAGTTTGGAATAAACTCAATATCAAAGTAGAAGTAGCCAAGTAAAGCACTTGCCCCAACAGACAAAACAAGTCCGATAAGCGAGGCCATTACCCCAAGGAGTACGTATTCAATAACCTGAATTTTTATAACTTGATTTTGTTTCGCACCTAATGTTCTTAATAAAACTGCTTCTCGAATTCGCTGGAAGCGGCTAGTAGCGGCAGAACCTGCTAACACAATAAGCCCTGTAATGATGCTAAATAACCCAATAAATTGTATAACAAACGTGATTTTATCTAAAAACTCACGAATAGTATTAATGACCTGACCTACATCAATAGCAGAAACATTAGGATATGTTTGCACAATTTTTTGCTGTACGGATAAGGAGGCTTCAGGACTAGTTGTTCGAACCGTAGTTGCAAAAAACTGAGGGGCAGGTTCCAAAACACCCGCAGGAAAGACCACAAAGAAATTAGGTTGAGGAGTTTGCCAATTCACTGTTCTAATACTTGAAATATAACTTGAGATTGGAATACCTTGAACATCCCAAACAATCGAATCTCCAAGCACAACATCCAAATCTTCCATTAAATCTGAAGAAACAGAAATTGGAACTGGATTACTCAAATCGGTTACGGAAGCAATAAACTCACCTGATTCAATAGTCTCCGTTTCTACAAGCGAATCGCGATATGTAGATCGATATTCTCTAGTTAAAGCCCAACGTCGTGCATTCCTGCTGGTATCTACTAGGATTTCTTCTAGGGGAATATTTTTAACAGATTGAAGGCGCATTGTTACAATAGGAACATTTTGCATCACTACGAGTCCCTTCTCCTCAATTATTGAATTTACTCCTTCATTTTGATCATATTGAATATCAAATAAAGCTAAATTCGGAAGATCATCTTCTCCATCAAAGTTAATGGTGCCCAATAACATATCCTGAGTTAAATAAAGTGAACTAATTAATGTAACTCCTAATCCAAAAGTTAAAAGCAGGGTAGTTGTTTGATTGTTAGGGCGATATAAATTTGCAAGACCTTGTCTCCATTCGTAATTCCAACTTGAAGGCATAAATTTGCGAGAGGCTTTCATCACTAAAACGGCAAAACCTCCTAATAGAAGAAGACATAGTGCAAATCCTAAAGTGAAGAAAACTGCAGCAAGAATATCGTTTATCATAAACCAAGCATAACCTGTAATTGCAGTTCCAACTATTCCAAATAAGATAAATCTTGTGGTTACACTTAATAATTTAGAAAGATTAATTTCTGCAGAACGAAGAGTAAAGAGTGGGGAAATTTTTCGAACAGCAATAAGTGGGAATAGCGCAAAGATTATTGAAATTGCAACTCCTGTTATTAAACCTGTAAATACAGAACCCCATGAAATAAAAAGCTCAATATCTACTGGAATAAAATCCTGAACTAATACAGGAAGATATAATTGAACTAAAGTTCCAGATAAGGCTCCAATAAATGCTCCAACAAAACCCATTGCAGTTGCTTGAATTAAATAAATTGCCATTGTTTGGTTTGAAGAAGCACCAACACATCGAAGTACTGCAACTGTATTAATTTTTTGCCGGATGTAAACGAAAATAGAACTTGCAATTCCAATGCCGCCCAGTAAAAGTGCGATAAAACCTATTAGGTTTAGAAAACTCGATAACTGAGAAATTGCTTCCCCAACTTCTTCTCTTCGCTCAGCAACATCATCAAATCGAAAATCCATAGTGTCGTTCATAACATCGAGACGTTCCTCAATTACGTTTGGGTCAGTTCCTTCAGGATATTTCAAATAAGTTTTATGCTCTAATCGACTTCCACGTTCTAATAATCCAGTATCCTCAACGCCATCAAGCGGTATGAAGATTCGTGGACCAAAAAAGGAGTTTGCCATACTTTGCCCAGGAACATCAATAATAGCACCTGAAATTTTGTACGTGATAAAGCCGATTTTTATTGAGTCGCCAGGGACGAGTTCGAGTTGAGTAAGAATGGTTTTATCAACCAATGCACCATATTCTTCAAGATATGTGTCAACGGCATTAATAGGTTCGGTCTCAATTGTTCCATAGTAGGGGAAACCACCATCCATTGCAGAAATCTGAGAAAGCCGAGTTGTTCCAGTTTTTGGAAATAAAGCCATCGAGGTAAAAGCAAGCATTTTTGATTGCTCAGAACTCACGGAATCTAAATAGGTTTGCAATTCTGGTTGAAAGGCTGCATTTCGTTCAACTTCAAGATCAGCACCAAGTAATTCCTTTGCCTGATCGTTTATACTTGAATTCAGATTTACTCTAAACGAAGTAATGGCTACTTGAGCTGCAACTCCGACAATAATTGCAGCCATGTATAAGAATAGTTTTCTTCGGTTTGAACGAGAATCTCGCCAAGCCATTTTAAATACCCATGACCAACTCATTAAGAAGTCACCTCAGGTAGAGTTTTAAGGATGTCGGCATCAACGTAACCGTTTTTGATCTTAATAATTCGATCACATTTATCGGCTAATTCTAAATCATGAGTAACCAAGACCAAGGTTGTTGCTTGTTTTTCATTTAAATCAAAAATCAATTTCTCGATATATTCACCAGTTTCGGTATCTAAATTTCCAGTTGGCTCATCAGCAAAAAGTATTTTTGGTTGATTGATAAATGCTCTTGCAATGGCAACACGCTGCTGCTCACCTCCAGAAAGTTGTGTAGGATAGTGATGAGTCCTGTCTCCTAAACCTACTTCTTCCAATAATTCCTTTGCCCTAACACGAACTTTTTTTGTTGCTTCACCACGAAGTTCAAGTGGAACCATCACATTTTCGATGGCAGTTAGTGTTGGTACTAATTGAAAAGTTTGGAATACGAATCCAACATGCTGGTTTCTAACAGATGCACGTTCATCTTCGCTTAACGGATTTAGATTTACTCCACGGAGAATTACTTCACCTGAATTTGGGCGATCGAGTCCCGCACAAAGTCCCAGAAGAGTTGTTTTACCACTTCCAGATGGTCCAACGATTGCACATGAAGTACCTTCTTCAATCCCAAAATTTATATTATTTACGACCGTTAAAACTTTTGATCCGCTTTTAAATTCGCGAGTTAGGTTATTTACTTGGAGAATATTAGACACAGAATTTCTTAATTTATTAAACTTGTTATGGTAACCCTGAAATTACTCTATTTAATTCCAGCAAAAGAAGATAGCTACGTTTTTTTAACTGAATTGTTTGGCTTATTCCGGAATTGTGTGACAAATTACTGGGTTACAATAAAAAAAATGAAAATGATGCGATTACTTATACTTTTTTTACTTTTTACTACTTCAGTTTTTGCTCAGGAAAAGAAAACCATTTTAATTTTTGGGGATAGTATAGCTGCTGGATATGGAATAGAACCAAATCAAGCGTTTCCAGCTATCATTCAAAATAAAATTGACTCACTTGGGATGAGTTATGAAGTTATAAATGGTGGGTTGAGTGGTGAAACGTCTGCAGGAGGTCTTCGAAGAATAAATTGGGTACTTCAAAGAGAAGTGGACATCATGATTTTAGAATTAGGGGGCAATGATGGACTTCGTGGAATCGATCTTTCATCCACTAAAGAAAATCTACAAGGGATAATTAATCGCGCTTTAGAAAATAATCCGGATATGGAAATCTTGATTGCTGGGATGCAAGTCCCTCCAAATCTTGGGATTGAGTATACTCGTGAATTTCAAAACTTATACACCGATTTAGCAAAAAATAATGATCTACAACTTATTCCATTAATATTAGATAAAGTGGGAGGTAGAGACGAGTTCATGCAGCCCGATCAAATTCACCCAAATGTAAAAGGGCATAGGATTGTTGCTAATACTGTTTGGGAAACTTTATATCCTTCTCTTTAAAAATGAGATCTTAAAATTTTAGACAAAATAATCTTGAATTAAACTGCTATATGTAGATCAAACTAAGGCTCATTTTTGGTTTAAAGGATTTATAGTGCTATTCAATAGAAAAATCCATTGATATATTTGCAGTTACTGAAATGGTTTGTGCAAAATCCATCATCGTAGAAGTAGCATCCATGGTCATCATTTCACTGCGAGCGTAATTTCTTGATGGAGTTATTGTATAATCGGAATAAGTTATTTGAACAATGTCTCCCAAGGTAACGTCTGAAGCTTTTGCAATAAGTTGAGCCTTTTCTTTCACATTCTTAATAGCTAATAACAGAGCTTTTTCTTTCCCTTCATTAAGTTTAGTGCTCGAAAAACTCCCATTAAAATTATCAAAATTATTTTCAATCAATGTGAGTTGGATATCCTCATAAATATCAAAATCACTGAAAGTAACAGAAACTTGTTGATTTGTTTGTGAAATTTGAGATTTACCATTGTTCGTGTAGCGTTTATTTATTCGAATGGGTTCAAAACGAATATGTTCCTCTTTGATATCAAACTTTTTAAGTAGTTCAGCTAATACTGCTTCTCGACTTTTATGTAATTTAAAAGCATTTCTTGGTGTATCACTCTCTGCATTTATGTTAATATTAAATATAATTAAGTCGGCTTCAACCAACTCTGTAGCCGTCATATTTAATGAAATTTTCGCTTGATTGGAAATCAATTGTTGAGCCTGAGTAGTGCAGCCAATCCCGAAAATTAGTAGTGGTAAGATGAAAAGTTGTCTCATAAATTCTCTTATTTATTTAAAATGTAATAGTTACTAAACACAGTTTTCAAACATCTATTGTTCTATCAATGATAGAACAGTAGGTAACATTTCATGAACCCATTCTGAATACATTTCACCAGAAGGATGGAGATTGTCTGAAGCAATAAAGGTGAGGTTTTCCTTTGCCTTTTCTGAAATTGGAGTAATGTTTATAAATGGTATGTTGTACTCAGTGGCTATTTCTTTAGCTATCCTATCATATTCCAGTAGTTCTTTTCGAATTTTATCTTCACCTCTACTTTGCCCAAACGGAGTTACTCCATAATTTGGAATAGAAACCACAAAGACCCTTGAAGAATCGTTATTCGCGAATTCAATGGCTTGTTCGAGCAATTCTCGGAATTCGATTCGATAAATCTCAATATCATATCCTCTGTATTGATTATTTACTCCTATTAGAAGTGAAACTAAATCGTAAGGTGGCGATGGTGGATTGTCAATAATTCCTTGTTTTAATTCTGCGGTAGTCCAACCAGTTCGAGCAATAATGTCTACTTTTTCAGTTTCAATACCATTTTTTATAAGTGAATCTGTTAACTGAAGTGGCCAACGCATAGGTTCGGGAACAGACTCACCAATAGTATATGAATCTCCCAAAGCGAGGTATTTGATTGTTGTAGGATGGGAAATTCCATTATTTTCAATATTACTTGTTTGAGGCGATGGGGAACATTGACTTAAAAAAGCAATGGCAAAAAAGTAAAATAGAGTAATTCTTAGTGAGCTCACGTCAAGTTGTTTTAATATTTTAGTGAGCCAAAGAACAAATTTTTCAGTAAAAATAAAATTCATTCAAAGCCACGAAATTTTTTATGTTTGGCAGTTATTAAAAAAAGCTATGGAAGCGCTTGCATAATCCATAAAACAAACTTTTCTTTGGTAAGAAAGAGAGTTATAGATTTAATAGCTCTTTTAAAGGTATTATGGTAAAGCATCTATAAAAAAATATCAATCTCAAATAGGATCAGAACATGAGTAAACAGATACGGCGGCTATTTTTCTGCCTAATCCTCTTTTTAGGTATAGGACCCTCCTTACAGGCAGGCCCGATAATAAATAATGATGTTACAGAAGTAGCAGGTAGAGTGGTTGATAGCACTGGAGAGCCTTTAGCGGGGGTTAATATCAGAGTGAAGGATAAGTTAATAGGTACAACTACAAATCCAGATGGTACTTTCAGCTTAAGAGTATCCCAAGACCCTCCACTAACTTTAGTATTTTCAATTGTTGGTTTTCAAACCGTTGAAGTTAATGTAACTACTAGTTCTGATATGAACATAGACGTTATACTAGAAGAGCAAACAATTTTTGGTAACGATGTAGTAGTTTCAGCATCCAGAGTTGAAGAGGGCATCTTAAGTTCTCCTGTTTCAATTGAAAAAATGGATGTACTGGATATTCAAACTTCTGCATCCCCTGATTTCTATAGCTCCATAGGTAACCTTAAGGGAGTAGATTTTAGTACCCAAAGTCTAACCTTTAAATCAATAAACTCAAGAGGATTTGGTGCAAACGGGAATACCCGGTTTGTTCAACTTATTGATGGAATTGATAATCAAGCTCCAGGACTTAACTTTGCTGTTGGTAACATTGTTGGTATTTCTGAGTTAGATTTAGAAAGTGCTGAATTGATACCTGGTGCAGCTTCAGCACTATATGGACCCAATGCTCTGAATGGAATTTTATTGATGAACAGTAAGAGTCCTTTTGACTATCCTGGAATCTCAGTAAGTGTGAAAACTGGTGTCAATCATATAGATAGTGACATTCAAGACCCTGCTTTGTACCAAAATTATGGTATTCGAATTGCACAATCATATAATAACAGGTTTGCTTTTAAGCTTACTGGTGAATATTTAAAAGCCCAAGATTTTGTTGGTCAAGATTACAGAGATCAAAGTGATATCCTTGAACGAGGAGCCACTTCCAGAGCAAACGCTGCGGTCCCAAGATTATATGATGGTCTTAATACTTATGGTGATTTCACTATAACTACTGGAATAGTTGCTGATGCGGCTATAGAAGGCGGAAGTACAACTGCAGCATTAACACGCTCATTAGTGCCTGATGGAGCAGCCGGTGCATTTACACCAAGAGGCTACACGGAAACTTCTTTTGTAGATAATACTACTGAAAGTATTAAGTTTGGTGGAGCACTTCATTACTACTTAAACGATTCGTATGAATTGGTAGCTCAATATAACACTGGATTTGGAAGTACGGTTTATACTGCAAACGATCGGTTTGTTTTAGATAATTTCAATATCTGGACAGCTAAACTAGAGCTCCGTAATCCGAATTTATTTTTAAGAGCATATACTACTCAAGAAGATGCAGGTGATTCATATGCAGCAAATACATTAGCGTCTCTAATCAATCAGCAAACTTACTTAGAACCATATTTAACAGGTTTCATAAATGCTCGATTAGCTGGTCAAGATTATGAAAACTCACATGCTTTTGCCAGATCTCAAGCAGATGCAGTTCAACTAGATCCCAATTCTCAAGAGTTTAAAGATTTAGCAAATACACTAAGAAATACACCAATTTCAGAAGGTGGAGCTAAATTTTTAGATAAATCCGATTTATACCACTTTGAGGGACTATATAACTTCTCAAATGTAATTGACCCTGAGCAATTACAGCTTATTGGGGGTATGAATTATCGTATATATGCACTTAATTCAGAAGGTACACTCTTTGGTCTTGATGAAAATGGTGATGAATTCACTATGAACGAATGGGGAGCTTATGTACAAGCATCAAAGCAATTATTAGATGGTAATTTAGCATTATCAGCTTCTTCCAGATATGATAAAAATGAGTTTTTTGATGGACAATTTTCACCTAGAGCCTCAGCAATATTAACTGTTGCAGATGTTCATAACTTCCGTGCTTCCTTTCAAAGAGGATTTAGAATTCCAACAACGCAAGATCAATTTATTGATTTGGATGTAGTTTCTAGAAGGTTAATTGGAAGTAACCCAGTGTTGGTTGATAGATATAATTTCGAAACAAACACGGTTTATTCAGCTGAAAGTGTTCAAGCAGCTCAAATTGGTTTAGCAAGTGGTCAACTAAACACTGCTGAAGCTGCAGCTTCACTTCAGGCAGTTAGCTTTGATGATTTCCAACCAGAGAAAATCAATACATTCGAAATCGGATATAAAAGCTTAATAGGTAATAGACTATTTTTAGATGCTTATTACTACTATAGCGCATATACTGATTTCATAGCTGAAATATCTTTTACACAAGGAATTCCAAATGGTTTAAGAACGGAGCCCGGCGCTGGTTATACAGTTGACGGTGCTGATTGGCGTGAAGCTATTATCACAGGTGAAGATCCTAATAATCCTAATCAATCATTTCCTACGCAAACCTATGGCTTTGATGTAAACGCTGATGGGACAGTAAGTTCTCATGGATTTGCCGTAACTGCAGATTACTCTTTAGATGGCGGTTATACCATTGGTGGAAACATTTCTTTTAATAAATTAATCGATCAGGATGAACTTATTAGTCAAGGATTTAGAGCAAGTTATAATACTCCCGAATGGAGATATAACTTAAAATTTCAGAATAGAAAGCTAACTGATAACATTGGATTTAACCTTGTTTATAGATGGCAAGATGCATACATCTGGGAATCTTCCATTGGTGAAGGTGTTGTTCCGGCTTTTGGAACATTAGATGCACAGGTAAGCTACAAGCTAAATGATTACAATACGATCATAAAACTTGGGGGAAGTAATATCTTAAATGAACGATATACTACTTCACTTGCAAATCCACTTTTAGGAGCTATTTATTATGTCTCTTTCACTTTCGATCAATTCCTGAACTAATTAAATACATTATAAACATGAAAAAATTAAATCATTTATTAGTACTTATTTTAGTTGCAGGGGTAACATTTTATTCCTGCGAAGGTGTAGAGGATTCACTTGTTGATGACCGACTTGAAGATAACCCAGCACCAACAGCGCCTCCAGCTCCAAGTGGTTCGCAAGGTAATGCAGACTACACAAAGTTTGTTAGCATTGGTAATTCCCTTACAGCTGGCTTTATGGATGCTGCTCTTTATAACCAAGGGCAACAAAGCTCATTAGGGGCATTAATAGCTGCTCAACTTAAAATTGCGGTAGAATCTGATGGAGGAACTTTTGATGAGTTTAATCAACCGGATATAAACTCAGTTAATGGCTTTAATACCTCTATACAACCAGATAATGACCCAACTACAGCTCCAGCTTTTGGTCGAATTAAGCTTGACTTAGTCGCTGGTGTACCTAGTCCAACTATCAATGGAGATCCAATTGGGGCATATTCTGGAACAATTTCAAGTTTAAACAACTTCGGAATTCCTGGAATTCAAGTTGGTCAAATGTTAACTGCGGGCGCAGGAACTCCTGGAGATCCTGCATTCAGCCCTTTTTATGCTAGAATGGCTAGTAGTCCTGGTACTTCAACTATTCTTGGTGATGTGATTGCAACGCAGCCTACATTTTTTACACTATGGATTGGTAATAACGATATACTTGGATACGCAGCAACTGGCGGTTCAAACGAAGCTATCTTCACGAGTGAGGGTGACTTTAATACTAGGTTTAATGCAGTTGTTGATGCTCTTATGGCAAATACTTCGGCTAAAGGTGTGATTGCAAATATACCGCCAGTAACAACTGCTCCATTTTTTCGGGCAGTTACTTGGAACAATGTTGCTCTAGATCAAGCTACTGCAGATCAAATCAATTCTGGCTTTGCAGCTGTAAATGGTGCAATTCAAGGATGTGCAAATGTTGGTGTTGCTCAAAGTGATATAGATAGAAGATTAGTAAGTTATAATGCTGGGAATAACCCAATTCTTGCCATCGATGAAGAACTAGATGATCTTGGAACTTGCTTCGACTTATTATTAGGAGCCCAGCAAATATCAGCTCAACAAAGAGCTCAGTTAACTCCTTATGAGCAATCTAGACCACTTGTAGAAGGTGAGCTAGTTTTACTATCAGCAGGTTCTGTTTTAGGAACTGAAGCGGATGGTGATGCTTCGACAGCCGATACTCCAATTGGTGTAGTTATTCCTTTGGGCTTTAGCCTTGCTGAAGGTAGTTTAAGTGGAGATAAATACTACTTATCATTAGCAGAGCAAGCAGCCATACAATCAAGAAGTGTTGCTTTTAATACTACTATTGCTACCGCAGTACTTTCTAGGACAGACGGGCGACTTGGACTGTTTGATACCAACGCAGGTCTTCCAGGTAATCCAAATATAACATTAGGAGTTTTTGCAGACTTATTAGGGTTAGATGGAGAGTTAGGTATTGAGATTGAAGGAACATTACTTGACCCAGACTTTTTACCAAATGGTATTTACTCTACCGACGGAATTCATCCAAATATTCGTGGAAATGCGATTTTGGCAAATGAATTTTTAAAAGTGATGGAAGGAACATTTGGATCTACTATACCTAAAGTCTCTGTAATAGCTAAACCTGGAATTACCGCTTGTTCTGGAGATTGTGTTAGCGAACAATAAATAATTTTACCTTTATAAAAGCTCTGTACTTAAATGTACAGAGCTTTTTTTTTGCCCATATGTCTCAAGGTTAAAAGGGTAACTTTGTCATTAAGCATTTTTTAAGCTTAACTGGCACTATATTTGCTTAATGTTGACTAAAAGAAAACAATCCAAATTATTCAAAAAGATGAGCGCTGAGAATTTAAAAGAATCAGAAAATAACGACCAAGAAGAAATTCTTGAAGATGAATTAACAGAACAATTCGAAGAAACAGAGTTATCAGAAGATGAAGCTAACGTAGAATCTCAAGAACTTGAAAAGGATGAAAAAGAAGCATTGATTGAACAATTAGAAAAAGAGCTTACTGAAGCAAAAGATTCACTACTTAGAAAAGCCGCAGAACTTGAAAATGTAAGAAAGAGAGTACAAAGAGAGAGAATTGCACTTTATGAGGACGCTAAAGTTGCTGCTCTGGAAGATTTTCTCCCCATTACTGAAGATATGAAAAGAGCTTTAGGCGCATCAGATGGGAATAACATCGAAAAGAGTTTTCTTGAAGGTGTTAAGTTGGTAGCTAATAAGTTCGAAGAAGTACTTACCAAATATGGTGTTGAAACCATAGATGAAACAGGGGTTCCATTTGATGTAAATTTACATGATGCGATGCTGAAACAACCATCTCCCAATAAAAAAACCAAAAGCGATACGGTATTGCAGGTATTAGAAAGTGGGTATAAAATCGGTAACAAAGTAATTAAGCACGCAAAAGTAATTGTAAGCGAATAAGGCTGTTTATGACTAAAAGAGATTATTACGAAATTCTAGGTGTAACTAAAGGTGTTAGCGATGCCGAACTAAAAAAGGCATATCGTAAACAAGCCATGAAATATCACCCTGATAGAAATAAAGGTGATGCCGCTGCAGAAACCAAATTTAAAGAAGCAGCTGAAGCTTACGAGGTTTTAAACGATACCCAAAAACGTGCTCGCTATGATCAATACGGACATGCCGGAGTAAACAACCAAGGTGGTTATGGCGGCGGTGGTGTAGAGTTTGATATGGAGGACATCTTCAGTCGATTTGGAGATATTTTCGGTGGCGGATTTTTTGGTGATGATATTTTTGGGGGTGGAAGAAGTCGATCCCGAGGTGGTCGTAGACAACCGGGTACTCCTGGATCTGATATGAAAATCAGAATGCCACTTACACTCGAAGAAATTGCATTTGGAATAGAAAAAACACTGAAAGTAAAAAAACAGACGGTTTGTGGTACGTGTTCAGGTACAGGTGCGGCCACTGAATCAGATTTTGAGACTTGCGGTACCTGTAATGGTATGGGGGCTGTACGTCAGGTTACACGAACTATGCTTGGGCAAATGGTAAGCGAACAACCATGTCCAACTTGTCAAGGTGATGGAAGAATCATCAAGAATAAATGTAAAACGTGTGCTGGTGAAGGACGTAATAAAGGAGAAGAAACCATAAAAGTTACTATTCCTTCAGGAGTGTCTAATGGAAACTATATTACCCTTAGAGGACAAGGTAACGCGGGTAGACGAGGTGGACAGGCCGGAGATTTAATTGTTTTAATTGAAGAAAAAGAGCATGAGCACTTTATTCGTGAGGGCAATAATATTTATTACGATCTTGCACTGAGCATTCCAGATGCAGTTTTAGGCACCGAAGTTCAGGTTCCAACCTTAAAAGGTAAAGCTAAACTTAGAATTGAAGGCGGAACACAGCCAGGTAAACTTTTAAGAATGCGAGGAAAAGGGATTATTGGACTAAATAATTCTGGCGAAGGCGACCAGTTTGTTCGGGTGAACGTGTACATTCCACGTGAACTTAATGAAAAGGAAAAGAAAGCAATAGAAGGTTTAAAAGAATCTGAAAATTTTGATGCTTCAAATCAAACCAAAGAAGAGAAAGGATTCTTTTCAAAGATGAAAGACGTGTTTGGCTAGAGTATATATAGCAATTAGCAAGGAATTTTGAATTACATACTTCAAACGGGGAACATCAATTGTTCATTAGTCAAAGTTTGGCTGTTCAATCTTGCTCAGGTTACATCTGCAAACTCTTCTTTATTTTTTCTGAAAATTACCCGGGCATATGGACAAAGAGGTAAAATTTTAAGATTTTTTTCCCGAGCATATTCAACGGATTGGAAAACTAATGCTTTACCAAGTCCTTCACCTTTGTGAGCTTCAGATACTTCTGTATGATCAATAATGATTCTATAATCTCCATTTTTGCTGTAAGTCATTTCAGCAATTCGAACACCTTCTTTCTCATAAAAGAAAGCTCCTTTAGTATTTGATTCTTCATGTTGAATGTCCATTTTACTCCAATGATTTTATTGACTATTAAAAGGTACAGTATTTTGAAAAAGATTGTTTGGTTGATATTATTTTTCCTGATTTCTGGGAGCTATTCATACGCTCAAACTACAAATGTAAAATCAATTAAACTAGATGCATATAAGCGGATTGATGAACCTGCCAGAGATGAAGTTTCCGGAATTATAAAAAGCAGAAAATACAAAGATACTTTCTGGGTTCATGGTGATTCGGGAACAAAAGATCATATTTATGCAATAACCTCTGATGGAGAGATCAAATCGGAGGATAAAAAATATAAAGGAGCAGAGGTAAAAGGCGCAAAAAATGAAGACTGGGAAGATATTGCTCTCGGAGAGAACGGAACGCTGATCTTAGCTGATTTCGGAAATAATTGTCATTGTAGAGAAGACTTAAAAATATTGATTATTAATGAACCCGATCCTGATGATGACGAGACAGAAGTAATCGAGGAATACAATATTAGATATCCAGAAAATGACGGAGTTTTGAGCCTATTTGTAGAAGAGAATTACAACGCAGAAGCTGTATTTATGAAAAATGGGATGATCTATATCATCACTAAAAATGAAAGTGGAGGAGAAGCAAAACTCTTCCTATTAGACAATCCTTCTACCGAAGAAGTTAATATATTAACTGAGGTTGAAAGCTTTAAATTTCGAGGTCAGGTTACAGCTGCTGATATCTCAGAAGATGAAACGAAACTGGCAGTATTAACTTACAATAGCATCTGGCTTTTTGATATTCCCAAATCTGGAAATAGTTTTTTTAGTGGCAATACTTTCCGACAACCAATACGTGGAGTTGAACAGGTTGAATCTATAACTTTTTCGGATGAGGATTTAATTATTGCGGAAGAAAATGGGGATTTATATCGAATCAGTATTATTGATATCCCAGTCTATCGAAGTAACTAAGAAGGCGATCTCCCAAATTTACTCCAATCTGGTTTTCTTTTTTCGAGGAATGCCTTTTTCCCTTCCTCAGCTTCATCAGTCATATAAGCTAATCGGGTAGCCTCACCTGCAAATATTTGTTGCCCAACTAACCCATCATCAATCAAGTTAAAGGCAAATTTTATCATTTTTATGGCTGTAGGACTTTTTGCCAGGATTTCTTGTGCCCATTCAAATGCAGTATTTTCTAGTTCAGAGTGAGGAACAACTGCATTCACCATACCCATTTCATAAGCTTCTTGAGCCGAATAATTTCTTCCTAAAAAGAAAATCTCTCGTGCTCGTTTCTGTCCAGTTTGACGTGCAAGTAAAGCAGATCCAAAACCTCCATCAAAACTAGCTACATCAGCATCAGTTTGCTTAAAAATAGCATGTTCTTTGCTTGCTAAAGTCAAATCGCATGAAACATGTAAACTATGTCCGCCACCAACAGCCCAGCCTGGTACAACAGCGATTACCACTTTAGGCATGAATCGAATTAAACGTTGCACTTCGAGAATGTTTAGTCTGGGAATTCCATCGTCTGCTTTATATCCGGTTTTACTTCGTACATTTTGATCGCCACCAGAACAAAAAGCCCATTTTCCATCTTTCGAAGAAGGGCCTTCACCAGAAATCAAAACTACTCCGATCTCATTGTCTTCTTTTGCATCTGATAGTGCATCGTACATTTCAAATACCGTTTTTGGACGAAAAGCATTTCGAACTTCAGGTCTATTGAAAGCAATTCTGGCTACGCCATTACTTTTTTTGTATGTGATATCTTCGTAATCTTTTACGGTAATCCAGTTCATGATAGTTGGTGTTTAATAATAAAGTTCTTAAGAATTTCTGCACATTGTTCTGGTTGTTCAAGATGCACTCTATGATTGGAATTCTCAACAATCGTTAGCTTCGAATCACGAATTTCTTTATTCATCGTTTGATTAATGCGAGTAAATTTTAAATCCTGATCTCCTACTATAAGTTGAGTTGGGGAAACTAGTTCTTTTAGGCGATCTCGAACACATGGCATGGTTCCAGAACCAAAACCAAGAAGGCTATTAGCCATCCATACTGAGTTTTGATTATTTTGAGTCTCAAAAATTTCTTCTAAATGATTTTTAGAAAGTGAAGACTGAAACAGAGGTTTATCATTCCAAGAATCTAAAAAACCATCAAAATTACCTATTATTTGATCTGCACTAGAAGCATCTAAAGCTTGGCGAGCTTGCCGTTCAGTTTCGCCTTCAATACCAAAAGTTCCACTTTCAAGAATCAATCCTTGAAGTAAGTCTGGTCGTGTTAAAGCAAGCTGAAGTGCAAGTCGAGCTCCCATACTATATCCATAAAGGAAAACAGGAGATGATATTTGCTCATTGATTAATTTTGATAAGTCAGCAATTTGTTCGCTCGTTGAAAAACGGTAATGCAGTTCTGCGCCTTCTGTTTTACCATGCCCAAGAAGATCTACAGTGATTGGATTACAAAATGGTTTTAAATAAGGAAGTAAATTATTGAAGGAAACTCCAGAACCAAGAAACCCATGCAATAGAACAAGTGTAGGTAAGTTCGGTTCTTGCTGATATTGGTTTATGAAATATGATATGCTTCTTATTCTGATATTCATCAGTTTTTTGGAGTCGGATAATCCCAAAATAAGTTTCTTTGGTTCATAGAATCATCGGGGTTTGTTATACATTCTAATATATGAACACCAGGCTTATCTAACCTTTCTTCAAAGTTTGAAATCAATTGTTCAGGTCTGGAAATAAGTGTATGATCGATTTTATATGCCCTGCTAAGTGCAGCAATGGAAACATTTTGAGGAGTCTCGAAATATTGGGTGAATTTATTTTTGTATTCGTTAATAGGAAGCATTCTAAAAATAGTTCCACCACCATTATTCAAAATCACAATAAATAAAGTATCTACAATGCTTTGAGCATTTAAAAGTGCATTGGTATCATGCAAGAAAGCAATATCACCAATAAATAATATACCTGATTTCTTAACTGATTTACTTAAGCCAAAAAATGTTGATATGATACCATCTATTCCAGCAGCCCCTCTATTAACATAGATTTCGTTGCCATCGTAATCCCCAAAAAGGGATAAATCGCGAACAGGAAACGAGTTTGAAAGCATGACAAAATATTTCTTAGGCATCAATTTCGAAACTTCATTGAATACATATCCATCAGTAAGGGGTGTTGATGGATAGAGTTGTTCTTCACGAAAAAATTGGTAATCCTTTTGACTTTTCCGCCAATCCTTAAGCCATGTCTTATCTGCCGATCCTGATAGTTCAGGAATATATAAGGTGCCATCAAGCAAAATTGTTTTCGTAGCAGTGAGCGACTCATCTCCAAAGTTGACCTTTGAATGAAACCGAATTTGGGAGCATTCTTTATTATTAATTAAGAAATTATTTAATGCTTTACTTACTGGTTCTTCACCAAATCTAAGAATTAGATCCGGCTTTAAAAGTTCTTGAATCTCTATATTTCGTAAAAACCCATCAAAACCAGAGATTGTATACTTTGAAGATGGAATATTAGAACCAGGCTCAACTAATATAGGTGCATTCAAGTTTTTGGCGAGTTCAGAAATAGGATCTAATTCCTGAGATTTGTTTGTTGGTCCTACCAGAATGATTGGTCGTTCTGAGGAAACAATTACAGACCATATTTTTTCATCTATCTCTGTGGTGACAGAGTTTATTCCGTAATTTCTTGAAGACTGTTTAGAATGTTTTTCATTCTCTATCTTAATCTTATCAAGATAGTCTGAAGTTGGTTCAAAAGGTTTTGAAAAAGGGAAATTAAGATGACTAACTCCACATTTAGATTTTGATGTAATTACAGCTTGTTCAGCAACTTTCTGTAATCGAAGAATACTATTATCGCTTTCTTTTGGTTCACCAATCTCATGAAAAAATACAGGATAATCTCCAAAAATCTTGAGTTGATCGATGGTTTGGGAAGCTCCGATACCACGTTGATGAGGAGGTCTATCAGCACTTGCAACGATTAATGGAATTCCAGAATTCGAAGCTTCAATTATTGCTGGAAAATAATTGGCTACTGCCGTTCCTGAAGTACATACTAAGCAAGTAGGAATACCAGATCCTTTCGCAATACCAAGAGCAGTAAAAGCAGCAGATCGTTCATCAATGATTACATGTTTTTCAAATCCAGGATGTACTGCAAAAGCCAGAGTTAATGGGGTAGATCTTGAACCCGGAGAAATAACAACATGACGTACTCCTTGTTCAAAAAGAGATCTAACAAATGTTGTAGCCCAGTAAAAGTTTAAATTCTGTGGATCATGTCCCTGCATATTCAAGTGCTGTGAGCATAGGTATAAATTTCAGATTGGTTTCTTCCCATTCTTTTTCAGGATCGGAATCTTCAACAATTCCACATCCTGCAAAAAAGTGTACTTCATCGTTTTTTATGAGTCCACTTCTAATAGCTACAACAAATTCACCATTTCCATGCGCATTAATCCAACCAAAAGGTGAAGCATACCAACCTCGATCAAAGTCTTCGTTTTCTTTAATAAAAGTAACTGCATTTTCCCTAGGGAATCCTCCAACGGCAGGGGTGGGATGTAAAGTCCTTAAAACTTCTGTTCTGGAAACTCCATTTTTAATTTTTGCGGTAATTGGGGTGTATAAATGTTGAACATTTGAGAGTTTCTTCACAAAAGGGGCATTCGGATGACGAACATCATCCGAATAATGTTCTAAATTCTCTTCAATTGCTTCCAAAACAATACCATGCTCTCGTAAGTCTTTGTTACTGTGTAATAGATTATATTCCAGCACAGCATCTTCAGAAGCGGTTTTACCCCGTGATGTACTTCCTGCTAAACCTTCGGTGAGCACAAATTTTGAATTAAAAGAAGCAAGCCGCTCTGGAGTTGAGCCTATAAAACTTGATTCGGAATCTTGTCTAATCAAAAATGAATAACAATCTGGATACTGAAACCGAAGGCGATTTAGAATGTGAGTATCTTTTATTTTTTGATTGAGCTTTATTTTGAGTTGACGCGCCAAAACAACCTTTTCAAATTCACCATTTTGAATAGCTTTTTTTGCTCTATTTATGGTGTCAATCCACTTATAATATTCCTTAGAATCACTGTCAGGTACATTTAGTTTGAATTGTTTATCGATTTCAGGATTCAGTAAATATTGATCGGCAGAAGTGATATGTCTGAGTTCGGAAAGTTTGTTTACAATCCTTTGCTCAATTTCTTCAACAGAATAGCCTTCTTCAATTTGAATTATAAAAGTAAGAATACAAGATTTACCTTCTTTAATAATCATCCACTCGGGGAGTGTAAAAGAAGAGGACTGATATGAATTCCATGTTTCTGACTCATTTTCATCAAAAAAAGAAAACCCTCCAAATAAATGAATAACCGAATTCTGATGCATTACCCCACTTAAGTGATGAACTCGGCTAAGGACTTCTTTTCCTTTAGATGAAGAATCTTTAAATCGTGTTTCTCCTTTCGAAGTTATTCGCTCAAGTTCGCCAGAGGCAACCATCGAAAATTCGTCAATAGGCTTTTCCCAATAAAATTGAAAGCCATCTTTATTTTTATCCTGCTCAATAACTGCTAATGGATCGATTGATGGGATAGAGATTGAAAGGGCTAAGTAATTCTGTTTGTTTTGATTGGAATAGTTTATACCGGATAAATATCTCCCAAGCTTCTTTAAACCAATCTGCTGGTTAAAAGATTTGTAGAGAATCGATTCTTGTAACGTGTTTTGTGGCATCAAACTAACTTGTAAGATTTAACTTTCAATATAAATTGAAAATTCACAAGAATAAAGTTTTTTGGAAGGTTTTTACACTTAATAAGAACTATTTAGCGTCGTCTTGTTCGCCAGTCTTAAAAGGATTATGAATACCATGAGCTTCGAGATCGAATTCGGCTATTTCATATAAAAAATCCCATGCTGCTTGGCTTGTACCATCTTCATTCACCCAGTTTGGGTGACTTTGTTTAATGAGGCCAACCACCCGTTTTGCGTATGCTAATCGTTCTTCACCTTCTGGTAAACGAGGAATAGCAGCGATCATTAAATCTAGATTATAACCGCAATCGAAATCTTTTGGTTTTTGTTGTTCTATGAACATGAAATGCTTTTTTTAGTTGCATCGAAGATACAGGGAATATGAATAAGCTGAAAGGTAGTTTCTTACCAATCTCTTAATGCCCCTCGTTGATTTATTTCTTAGTTTGTTTGCCAAAGAAACAACCCATTCAAAAAGAGTACATGTATTTAAATTCAATTATTGAGGCTACAGGGAATACCCCATTAGTTAAGCTCCAGAAAGTAAATGGAAATTCTAAAGGTACTATATTAGCTAAAGTGGAATATTTTAATCCAGGGAATAGTATTAAAGATCGAATTGGGATTAAAATGATTGAAGACGCTGAAAAAGCTGGATTAATCACGCCAGGGGGAACTATTATTGAAGGGACTTCAGGAAATACAGGAATGGGATTGGCATTAGCAGCTATTGCAAAAGGTTATAAATGTGTTTTCACTACCACCGATAAACAGAGTCAGTCAAAGGTTGATATTTTAAAAGCAGTTGGAGCAGAAGTCATTGTATGTCCAACTAATGTTGAACCTGAAGACCCTCAAAGTTATTACTCAGTTGCCAAGAGATTGAGTGAAGAAACGCCCAATTCCTATTATCCAAATCAATACGATAATAAGAGCAATCTTCAAGCGCATTACGAAACAACAGGTCCAGAAATTTGGGAGCAAACGGAAGGAAAAATCACTCATTATGTTGCTGGCATGGGCACTGGTGGTACTATTTCAGGAGTTGGTAAATATCTCAAAGAAAAAAATCCGAAAATAAAAGTGATTGGAATTGATTCAGTTGGTTCTGTTTATAAGAAATATTTTGAGACGGGTGTGTTTGACAAAAATGAAATCAAGCCTTATTTAACAGAAGGAATCGGAGAAGATATTATTCCTGGTACTATTGAATTAGAATATATTGACGAAGTATATCAGGTGAATGACAAAGAATCTGCATTGGCAACAAGAAGACTAGCAAAAGAAGAAGGATTATTTATTGGATGGTCTTGCGGGGCGGCAGTACAAGGGGCTATAAATTATATGCAAGAAAATCCACTAGGTAAAGATGATGTAATGGTTATTATACTTCCTGATAGTGGTACTCGTTATATTGGGAAAGTTTATAATGATGAATGGATGAAAGAAAAAGGATTTTTAGAATAGTTTTGTCATTTCGAAGGAGTGAAACGACTGAGAAATCTAATGAGTGTTTTTAGGTATGGAAAAGTTAGAACAACGTTACTCTCTTCACAGATCCTGAAACGAGTTCAGGATGTTAGCTTTAATAAATTTCGGGAAAGTATATTTCTCACATAAACAAGATAATTATGGAACAGAAAAATAACCAAACAGGAAATCCGGGAAAGATGGAAATCGAGCTTCCGGAAACAGAAGCAAACGGAACGTATTCTAATTTAGTGATGATTACACATTCACCTTCAGAATTTATTCTTGATTTTATTGCAGTAATGCCGGGTGTACCCAAAGCAAAAGTTGCTAAAAGAATGATTCTCACCCCTGATCATGCCAAACGACTTGCTACTGCGTTAAATGATAATGTAAAGCGTTTTGAAGACGAGCATGGTTCAATAAATACTCGTGAGAAAGTGGATATTCCGATGTATAGAGGACCACAGCCCGAAGCTTGAATTTATTTTCTAGCCTTAATCAGTAAAAAAATCCCCACTACAAAAAAGAATGCATGGGGTAATGTTGCAGCTAACTCTGGGGCAATGGTGCCATGTGCTCCAAAAGGTTCTGCAATTTTCATAAATGCAAGGTACAGAAAACTGATTGTTAAGCCAGCAGCAATATAGAGACCTTTGCCTCCACGTCTTCGAACCGATGCTACGGAGAAACCGATTAGAATTACTATAATTATAGAAAGAGGGTAAGCGAGTCTTCCAAAAAAATGGACTTTAGGAATATTAATGCCACCTGCACCACTTCTTTCAATAGATGCAATGTATTGGCGAGCTTCAGGATAAGTAAGTTGATAAATATCGGAAGTACTTCGTGCTAAATCTTGTGGGAAAATTGCTAAAACGGTATCAATTCCAGCATAAGAACGTTCAATAAAACCAGATTCTGAATATTCTCTTTTAATAACAGATACTAATCGCCATTTCCCAGTGTCCTCTCTCCAAGACATATTTGTAGCTACAATAGTTTTTTTGAGAGTCAGGCTGTCAAAATCGGTTAAACGAATCCGATAGGCTGTATTCTGTTTAACATCAAAATAGTTTACTTGAAGAATCGAGTTGCCAGGAAGTTCTCTATAGATATCATTTCTATCTATGCGTTCATTTTTCTGTTTGATATACTTGTCTTCGAATGCAATTCTGGTCTTATTAGAAGTAGGTATTATATAGGCATCAAGAATACTTATTGTGATAGCACATAAAATAGCAAAAGAAAGATAGGGGATGGTTAAGCGATATAAACTCACTCCAGCGGCTTTTAGGGCTGTTATTTCCAAGCGTTCAGAAAGTTGACCTGTTAGGAATAGACATGCCGAAAAAACAGCAACTGGAATTACCAAGCGAATCATTTCAGGGATATAACTAAGATAGTAATCTCTCCAGATTTCAATAAAAGTTGCTCCTCGGTCGGTGAAATCATCGCTGTTTTCCGAAAAATCAATCATAATAAATATGAAAATTAGAATCAGAAGAACAAATGAGGTAATAGTTAAAAGCCTCAGAAATACGTATTTGTTGAAATGTTTAATCATTTCTGGTAAATAAAGTAGAAATTTTAAAGTCTGAGGTTAATCGAAGAATCAGAATGATACCTATAATGGAAAATATGATATTAAAACTCCACATCCCCCAAAAAGGAGTAATAAAAAGCCGGTCTGCTAATTTCTCTCCTTGTATAATTGAAATCCAATAAATGGTAAGGATTACAGCACTAATAATTGCCGCATAGCCAAAATTACCGCGTCGGGTCATTATACCAATAGGTGCTCCAAGTAGTACAAAAACGATGCATGCAAAAGGAATTGAGAATTTTTTATAGATTTCTACCAAGAATTTATTCACTCTTTTAAGTCGCCAAAGTATGTTTGAAGAAACATTCTCGACCTTAGATTGTTGATCACTTAATCGTGTTTGGCTAATTCCTAATAGTCGAGTTTGATAAGAGCTGCTGTTAATTGAATTTAGAATAAGAAACTCTGACTCTAGGGCTTCCAAGGATGTATTGTTTTCTTCAAAGGAGTTAAAGATGCTTTTGTTTGAGTGATCTGGTTTATCATTAATCAGCCCAAGGGAGTGATAGCTACTTTGAGTGGAAGAGTTTACCAGATATTCTTGGATTTCCATTTCCAGAGTATCTACAACTACAGCCATAGCTTGAGCACTCATTGTACGGTCGCTTCTACTTCTTCTATTAGGATCAGAGCGTGAGAATTCCAGATCAGATAAATCGAAGGTAAGCCGATACTTCGAAAATGCGGTTCTTTCTAAATTATCCTTGTATGTGTTAGCATTCCTGTCTAAGTATCTTAATATTTCACCATCCTCTAGCATTAATGTAAGCCCTTGATCACCTTCACTACTTAAAAATCCTCTCTCAGCTTTAATGTAAGCTCGATTTCTAGTTTTAGTAGGTGCCTGAAATAGAGTGATGTTAAAGAGACTGTCAGTTCTATTATCGATGTCTTTTACAAGAAATGTATATCCTTCAATGCCATTGTAAAAAACATCAGGTTGTAGTTCAAACCCAGGTTTTTTTAACCGGATGTCTATAAAAAGAGAACGTGCTTTATTGTTTGCTTCAGGAAGAATACTATTCGAAAACCAGGCTAAGAACATAAACATAAAAAATGATGCAAAAAGAACAGGACGTATTATTGTAATTGGATTTACTCCAGATGATCTTAGAGCAGTTAGTTCATTTAATTCAGAGAACTTTCCAAAAGCCATTAATGTAGCTACCAGAACAGCCATAGGAGCTGCAAGTACCACCATATAAGCCAGATTGGTTAACACTAATTCTATAATCACAGGAAAAGGGATATCTTTTCCAATAAGTTTATCTACATGCAGAATCAGGAACTGCATGAGTAGTAAAAACATCAATGTAAAAAAGCAAAATAGGAATGGACCTACATGCCTTTTTAATAAATCTAACTGTATTTTATTCTTCCAAAAGTTCAATCAAAAAAAATGTAAAATTGAAGTACACTATTTAAAGGTGGTAAACGTAATTTGTAGACATTAAGGTGTACAAAAAATGGCTTTTTTATGAGCCCATTACACTTTCAACATACTTAAATATATGGTATTATCGGTGCTCATTTGCATAAAAACTATCATCTTAAAAAAATCGCCTATCGGTAACAGCTACTAAATCATTATAAACCGAAACATAACGGCATTCG
This sequence comes from Balneolaceae bacterium, assembly GCA_040222455.1. Taxonomy (GTDB): domain Bacteria; phylum Bacteroidota; class Rhodothermia; order Balneolales; family Balneolaceae; genus RHLJ01. The sequence continues at coordinate 458,069 of JAVKDD010000011.1, forward strand.
GTGAGCATTTTTTTTAAGCTTTTTAATATTGTTACTTTGGCGTTGCTTTGTAATGTACTGCTTGAAGTACATCAAGTAAACGCACAGGCGAGTACAGATTCTCTAGAAACAGAAGTTGTAGCAGACAGTACTCTAGAAGGAATTAAATTCTATTCATTTAATAAACCCTCCGTAATTAGCTCCTTTCCTGTAGAAACAAATAGACGGAAAAAATTATATGGATTTCAACCGGGCTTCGACAATACCTCAGTTTCTTGGGATACCGTTTCTACTTATAAGATTAAAAGAACAATTTATAATAGAGAGTTATTTAAACCCACAGTTGTAGATTTTAATGAGTTTTCGGCGTTAGTAAAGCAGCGACAAAAGAGAGCCATTCAAGCATTATTAGTTGAAGATGCCAGAAGCCAGGAAGAGAGTGGAAGAGGCTTACTTGATTTTAAGATTAATGTACCGGGTGGTGAGAACTCTGCATTTACCACTATTTTTGGAACTAATGAAGTAAATCTAAGAGTAAATGGCTCTGCCAACATGAATGTTGGAGCTTCTATTCAAAAATTAGATGATGGAACACTTCCACCCGATTTAAGAACTCGGGTTGATCCAACATTTAATCAAAATCTGCAACTTAATATTCAGGGTACAATCGGCGATAAACTTACAATTGCTACAGATTGGGATACAGAACGGCAGTTTGATTTCGAGAACAGGCTAAGTATCGTTTATAAAGGGTATGAAGATGAGATTATTAAAAGTATTGAAATGGGTAACGTTTCAATGGAAACTGGAAACTCATTAGTAAGTGGAGGTAAATCATTATTTGGGATTAAAGCTGTATCTGAACTTGGTCCTTTGAAGGTTACGTCTGCTGTATCTCAACAAAGAGGAAAAAATAGTACAAAAACGATTAGTGGTGGATCTCAAGAAATACAAATTAATTTAAAGCCTGCCGACTACGATGATGGTCGACATTATTTTCTGGATTTCTTTAATAGAAATGTTTTCGAACAAGCGCTAGCTGATCCACAGAATATTCTTCAACCATATCAAGTTACCGAGCTATATGTATATATACGTAAGGCGACTGACATTGCACAAGATGAAAACGCTATACCAGCAATCGCACTTCTCGACCTGGGTGTGAATACATCAGCAAATGGATTACCGGGAAATATATATGACCGATTTGAAGAATCTGATTTAGATGCGTTGCGTTCTACTGAAAGTACTGCTACAAATGAAGATTTCAATGCCTCGTCGCAGGAATACGTTGATGCTTCTTTCGAGCTATTAGAAGAAGGTATTGATTTCGATTTTAACAGAGCACTTGGGTTTATTAGCATGAGGATTTCTATTAATTCTGGAGATGCTATCGCCGTTGCTTACGTATACAACGATCCTGTTACAGGTGCTCCGGTAGAAGTGGGTGAGTTTCCTTCAAAGGTTAGTGAAGGTGATAGGCTTTATTTAAAGTTGTTACGACCTGGTGGAATGACAACAACTGATAGAGCATGGCCATTAACAATGAGGAATATCTATTCACTAGGTGTTTCGGGAATTACTCCTGATGGTTTTGAGCTTGAAATAACCGATACGAGAGCAAATATCCCAGTAATTAACCTACCAGATAGAAACCAAACACTGTTAGAGGATTTAGGTTTAGATAGAGTGAACTCTGAAGGTGCAATTGGTTCTGATAATATTGTTGATTTTACTGGTATAACCTTAGATGCTTCTACCGGTAAGTTAATGTTCCCATATTTGGAACCTTTTGGAGAACGAATTAAGGTTCTATTAGATGGCGCTGTAGAAGATACTGTCCGTAATACTTATGCATTTACAGAGTTGTATAATGTAAAACAAACAGATGCCCGAGCGAGCTCAAAAAATGGTAATTATAGTATTACAGGTTCGTCTAGTGGAGGTGTTTCTGGTTCATTTACCTTAGGATTCGGATTAGTAGAAGGCTCTGTAAAAGTATTTGCAAATAATGTTGAGTTATCTGAAGGCAGCGACTACGAAGTAGATTATTCTTTCGGAAGTCTGAATATTTTAAATGATAAATATTTAGCTCCTGGACAAGAAATTGAAGTTGAGTATGAGAACAATCAGTTTAGCATTATCGGCCAGAAGAATTTTACCGGTGTGCGAGCAGAATATACCGTAAGCGAAGATATTAAAATTGGAAGTACCTACTTTAAACTAAATGAGCAACCTCTTTCAGATAAAATCCGAATTGGAAATGAACCAATAAATAACACCGTGCTTGGTCTAGATGGGAAGGCACAATTTGATACCCCTTGGCTCACTCGCTTAATAGATCGAATTCCTCTACTTCAAACTAAAACACCTTCTAATTTTACTTTCACCGGTGAATTTGCTCAAATAAGACCTGGAGTAGCACAAACAAATGCTGTTCAAGAGGCGATAGATTCGGGTGATCTTTTTAGTGATGAAGAAAATGGGTTGGTTTTTATTGATGATTTCGAAGGCGCAGAATATAGTATTAGTTTTTTAAACCCTACACGGTGGCATCTGGCTGCTCCTCCTGCTGCAATTCCAGGATATGATGATTCTTATTTTATAGACCCAAACAACTCAGTTCCACAAACAATAACCGATAAAAAAGCGAGAGCTGATTTGCGGTCTCAGTTTTCTTGGTATTCAATTCCAAGAAACATTGAGTCCATTAGTGGAAGTGATGTTACGGAGGAATCCAGACTTATCCGTATTGATGAAGTTTTCCAGGGTCGTGAAATTGTAAACGCGAGTGATGCACTTCTTACTCCACTAGATATTTACTTCGATCCTTCACAACGGGGGCAGTACAATTACAATCGGGATTTAAAATCACTTCTTGAAAATGAACCAAATCGAACCTGGGGAGGGATGACAGCTGTAATTCCACCAGGACAAGAGGATTTGGTTCAGAATAATATTGAATTTCTGGAATTTTGGGTTCAGCCAGTGTTACCTGATGGACAAGATGGAACAGGTCAGGAACAGTTTTATGAGGGTAAAATCTATCTTGATTTAGGTATTATTTCTGAGGATATCGTACCAAATGTTCGTTTAAATACTGAAGATGGACTTGCTACAGTTCTAAAAAATCTTACTGAAGATGATCCTGATGGCGATTCAAGATCATATATACCACCATCACCACCTGTTCCTTTAGGTCAGTTTTCAAACTCAAACAGACAACTTGAAGACGTCGGATTAGATGGTGCACCAAATCCCGGAACACCAGGTGCAGAAGGGAGGGATGAAGGTACTTTATTCAGTGATTTTATTCAGTCTATTAGAGATAGCTACGGAGAAGGAAGTGAAATGGCGTTAATGGTTGAGCAAGATCCATCGAATGATGACTACGTTTATTATGCAGAACGCCAGGTAAGTGAATTAAAACTAAATAAACGTTTTCACAGAATGCTTGGCTATCACGATGGAAACACTCCTGAAAGCAGTGCAAACAGTGATAAAACTGCGATCACATTACGACCTGATACAGAAGGCCTGGTTAGTGCTTCATCCATTCAACAGGCAAATTCCTATTTTCAATATGAGATTGATTTCAATCCAGCAGACAGATTACAGCTAGAAATAGGATCTGAAGGAACTTATATCGTGGATAAGGTTACTCCCGGCACATCAGAATTAAGATCTTGGTATTTAGTTCGAATACCGCTCTCTGATTTTAAAAGAAAGTTCGGAGATGCAGAAAGCTTTCAAAATATATCCTACATGAGACTGTGGATGTCGGGGTATGAACGACCTTTTACACTTCGATTTGCTACCTTTGAATTTATTGGAAGTCAATGGAGAAAAGTAACCGAACTTACAGAAACCCCTGCTACTCAAGATAATTTTAAGATTTCCACTATTAATATTGAAGAAAATGCGAGCAGAGAGCCATTTCCTTATCGCCAGCCTGATGGATCTATTCGTGCTTTAAATAGAGGAGCACAGGTACAAGCACTTCAAAACGAGCAGTCTTTGGTATTAACTGTAAATGATTTGGGACCTGAAGAAATACATATGGTAAAGAGGGTGTATCCGGGGAACCTCAACTTACTCAACTATTCAAATGTGAGAATGTTTGTTCATGGAGAAGGATTTCAAAATAGAGGAGATGCGGAACTTGTTGTAAGGTTAGGAACGGATTTAGAGAATAATTTTTATGAATACCGTCAACCTGTAACCCCGTCTGAACCTAGAAATTTTTCCTATAATATTAACGATCAAGGGCAACTTTCTGAAGAAGCGCAGGAAATCTGGAGATATGAAGAGAATAGCATGAACATTATAATTTCTGCTTTTAATGTTCTAAAGCAGTTAAGAGATGAAGAAAATGCTGATCCAGCAGATTTATTCGAACGTGCAGGGCTTTTAGGTGATGATGCAGTTCCTGGTGCAGTTCTTGCCATAAGAGGAAATCCTTCTTTAGATCGAGTCTCTGAAATTGGTTTGGGTATTCGAAATCCTTACAATCCAATGGACACTGGAACAACTGGAGATCCAAGTCTGGATGCTGAATTATGGCTTAATGAACTTCGAGTTTCAGGTTTCGATAATGAATTTGGTTGGGCAGCGAATGCAAAATCTTCTGTTAAATTGGCCGATTTTGCTACTCTGAATGCAAATGTAACTCGCAGAACAAATGGATTTGGAGGATTGGATTCACGGTTAGGTGAACGGTCTACATCTGATCAGATTGGCTATGGTTTAAGTACAACCGTTAATATGCACAAGTTAATCCCCGATCGATTTGGATGGAATTTTCCTGTGAGTATTTCGAATAGAAGAAATACACAAACTCCTAAATTTTTACCAGATCAAGGTGATATTCGTCTTACTGATTTTGAAGATGCAGTAAATGCAAACGAAGAGTTAACAAGTGGGGAGAAGAACAGTCTTATAGATGCGAAAATTAGTGACATTCAAACGGTAAGTGAGAATTTTTCATTTAATATGTCAAATATCTCAAAAACAGGATCTAAGAGTAAACTTGCTCAATATACTATCGATAACTTAAGATTGAGTTATGTATTCAATAAAGGGTACTCGAAAAACCCACAACTTATATTTCAGAATAGTTGGGATTACAAAGCTTCTGTTCAATACAATCTACGACTTCAACGCGTTAAATTAGTACGCCCCTTCGCTTTTACTGAAAATATACCTATTGCGAAAGCATTATCAGGTCTGCGTTTAGGATATTTGCCGTCTTCAATATCAACTTCTTCGACATTTACCAGAAGGTATGATGAATCAAGAAGGCGAAATCTAGCTGATCCAACCTCTTTGCAATCGCTCAATCAGCAGCACGCTTTTACACAGCAAAACAATTTTTCATTGAATTATGCTCTTACTAAATCAATTCCAATAACATTTAGCAACAGTTCAAGTTTTGATTTATCAAGTGCAGGGATTAGAAATAGAGATGTTAATGGTGTAGATAGTACTTCGTTTGATGTTTTACCTACGTTTGAAGTTTTAAAAGGTGTAGTTTCAGATTCATTAAGCGCGCGTAGGTCTACCTATTCAGAACGCTTCACTGCTTCATGGAGACCAGATTTAAATAAACTTGAGTCGTTAAACTGGTTAACATATAGTATTTCTTATGGAGGGGGTTACCAATGGAATAATAGTCCGAGAGGTTCAAATCTGGGTGCCAGCGTTACGAATAATTTTCAACTGGATAATTCATTACGTGTAAATACAGATCGGATATTTAATAAACTTGGTTTTTTCACTAAAATAAAAACCGCAGATACAAAAGAAACAAATGAAAGAAAATCTGCAAAAGCGAAAAGAAAAAAAGAGATTGAAGACGAAGTTGCTGATAGCTTAAGAACTCCAAGACCTGAACCAGAGATTTTTAAAGACCTTAACTATATTGGAAGAAAAGCATTTCTAGCTGTTTTTAGTATGAAAGATTTTTCGGGAAGTTATAAACGAACTAAAAGTGGAAGCCAACCCGGATATAGTGGAGAATCTCAGATTTTTTATGCTTTCAATAGTCCTGGTTCTGATAATTACTCTCCTCCATTCGGTTACAGAATTGGTTTACAGGATAGAATTCCTAGAGAACAACTCGTTGGTAATTTAAACGGACAAAATGAAATCCGTTTTCCTGCAAATAATAGGTATGCAGATATCATCTCTGCAGGGACAAGAATTACACCATTAAAAAATATTACTGTAGATCTAGATTGGAGTGCATCTATTTCAAATACAATTACTGAAAATATAACTGTTGGAGTTAATGGAGATATTAGCTCAACCACTACAGAATCGGGCAGTTATACAACTTCTGTGTGGGCTTTTGGAGCTGGTTATGAAGACTTTTTTGAAAGACAACTTGGGGCGGCTTACGACGATTTGGTTGAAGGGAGTAATGTATTAAGAGATTCATTAGGTAATAACGACGGACGAGCTGTATTAAACAGAAATACACTTCAGGATGATTTTAGAAAGGCATATTTAGGTGGCGGAAGTACAGGAAGAGGAGATAAAGGGTTTTTGGCTTTTCCAGTGCCTCAATGGAGAATTAACTGGACACAATTTGAAAAATTTATTCCTTTTTTGGGAAAACATATGAACTCAGCTACTTTGATTCATTCCTATAGAGGTACCTATAAATTAGATTGGAGTTTAAATGCAGTTACAGGTTTGCAATCAGGAAAATCATTGGGATCATTTTCAGTACTCGATGAGCGAGGATTGTACGAACCCAGCTCGATTCGGGTCGAACAACGGTTTTCGCCACTAGCTAAACTAAATGTTACCTGGAAATCAAATCTAAGAACTGAACTGGGTTACGATCGAGGAAATATCTCCTCTTTTGCAATCAACAGTAATAGGGTTACCGAAACTTTAACAAGAGGGGTTGATTTCGCAGTTAACTACACGTTTAGAAATGTGAAGATTTCTTTTTTACCAAAAGTTAAGAATAACATTGATATGAGCATCCGGGGAAGTTTTAAAAACGATACCGAGAATAGCTTTAAGTTAGATACCGACCTCAGTAATGCATTGGCAGATCCTGATCAGTTGCCTGATCCAGGGCAAGCTCCCATCGATAGTAAAAGAACAACCGAGCAAAAAAGATTAAATGGGTCATTCACTCTGGGTTATCAGATTTCAAGAACTATTTCGTCAAATTTTGAATATACCTATAGTCGAATACAGTCAAATCAAATTCCGACACGGACAAATCACGATATCAGGTTTAATGTTAGGATAGCAATTCGTTCTCGATAGGTTTTTTTAATACGAATTTACCTGCAATCAAACCGCCTAAACTTAATAGCAAAGAAAGATAAGATAGCCAATCACCAAACTTAGTATAGAAGGTTTGTGTGTTTCTTTTTGGGATGCTGGAGTTAAATCCTGTTTTAATCCAATAGTCTGTTTTCTGCTCAATAGTACCATCCGGTCTGATAATTCCTGAGGTACCGTTATTTGCACTTCGAACAATCCAGCGGTCGAATTCGATAGCTCTTAATCGAGCATAAGAAAAATGTTGTAAGTGACCACTCGAATTTCCCCACCAACCATCATTGGTTATAATGGTTATAAAATCAGCCCCATTATTAACAAACTCTCTTGTCCAGCTTGGATACACCGAATCGTAGCATACAAGGCCAGGTGATCTGAAATTTGAAATTTCGAGCATGTCTGGTGTACTTCCTTTACCGTAACCTGCTTGATAACTCCAATCAACCCAACCAAAAATATCTATGGAATTAAAAAAATGAACATAGGGAAAGCGTTCTACAAATGGCACTAAGTTAGCCTTGTCATATCGAGATTTATTCCCATTTTCATCAACAAAAAGAGTTGCATTAAAAATGTTATAAGCGACTCCACTTCTCAAAGATCGATGTAAAGCAGGAGTATTTTCTTCTTCATACGTTGTAACTAGTCCAGTCCCAACTATAAAACTATTATTCCAACTTCTTGCAGAATCTGCTATTCGATTGGTTGTTCCTGAATCCATATAAATTGGTCTGTCGATAGCATTTTCTGGCCAAACGATTAAATCTGTCTCATTGGTTTTGATTTTATTTGTAAGTGAAAAAAGACTATCCAATACTTCTGAAGGACCACTCATGCCTCCATAATCTGCATAAGAATCATGATTTGGTTGGATTACAGAAACATTGATAACATCCGAATTGCCATCTAAAGTATTATTTGAAGCAAAGTAGATTAGCGAAGCAGTTGGTAAGAGTAAAAGTGAGCAGATAGTAGAAACAGTAAGCACTTTGGTTTTAAGTTTAAGAGCCTGAACCGCAATTGCGGCTGTAAATACAACCCAAAAAGAAATGCCAAGATGTCCTGTAACTGATATAAACTGTATTAAGCTAATTTGGTTAGACCAAGCATTTCCAATTGCTAGCCATGGCCAAGCTAAATCCCAATTATGATGGAGGAATTCATACCCTACCCAAGCCGAAGCCTGAAGAAGTGCGATTAAAAAGGGAGAGGAAAACTTCTTATTAAAAAATTGAGCAAAACAAAGTGGAATGGTCATCAATACACTATTGGCAAGAATTGCTGCTACTCCAGCACCAATACTTGCCATCATTAGCCAATAGGTAGTTGCTATGTTCCAAACTAAAAAGCCTATATAACTGAAATAAGCAGTTTGCTTATAGCTTTCACACTTTTCAGAAAGAATGAGGAACAACATAAAAGCAGGAAAGCTCAGAAAAGAGAGGTTAACTGGAGGGAAACTCAACCCGAGAAGTACTCCTGCTAATATTGAAATTGCCCACTTATTTTCAAGAAATCGATTCATTCTGTATACCCTTTACCTGCCACAACAACTACAATTTCACCTTTGATAGAATCACGAGAAGTGAATTCTTCTTTTAATTCTGAAATTGTTCCACGCTGTATTTCTTCAAATTTTTTAGTGAGCTCTCGTGCAACAGCAGCTAATCGATCTTCACCAAAGTATTTTTCTAGTTCTACAATGAGTTTTAGAAGCCTGTTCGGACTTTCATAAATGATGAGAGTGCGTTCTTCTTCAGCAAGCTGCCCCAATCTTTTTTGTCGCCCTTTTTTATGAGGAAGAAATCCTTCGAAAGAGTAACGATCGCAGGGGAGACCGCTTGCAACCAATGCAGTGGTAGCTGCGTCTGGCCCAGGGATTACACATATAGTATGACCTTCATTTTGAGCTGCACGAACTGCTAAAAACCCAGGATCAGAAATTCCTGGCATTCCTGCGTCACTAATTAACGCTACATTTTGATTGGCATTAAGGATGTTAATTAAATGTCCAACTTTTTTATGCTCATTATGTAAGTGAAATGAAAAGGATGGTTTATCAATTCCAAAATGTTTTAATAGTTTGCCTGAGGTTCGGGTATCTTCACAAGCTATATAGTCGACAGACTTTAACGTTTCCACAGCCCGTGATGAAAAATCACCCAGGTTACCAATTGGAGTTGCAACAATATAAAACGTAGACAAAACTTTAATCTTAAATTAGTGGGTTAACTTCTCATTTTCTTTATCAAAAAGTAAATCAATAAATAATGGTTCAATTGGAAATTAAGAATTACTTTTCAATATAAATTAATCAGCAATTTAAAGGATACTATACATTACTATGAATTTTAAACCATCTGGATTAAATCACATTACCATAAGAGTAAATCGTATTGATGCTTCTAAAGAATTTTATGGAGAAATTCTTGGTCTAGAGCTTATAAAAACGATGGGGCAAAGTATGGCTGTTTATGATATTGGCAATGGCGATACACTGGTTATTGTTGAAGCAGAAACTAGCTATGATCCAACTTCAAGAGATTTTAGAGTTGATCACTTCGGATTTTATGTAGACTCCCCAAAACAGGTTGACGAAATAGCTACTTACTTTAGAGATAAAGAAGTTACCATAATGAGTGGTCCTGCAAATAGAAAGAAAGGACGCTTTGTTTTTGTAGCAGATCCTGATGGCAATATGATTGAGTTTTTTTATGAAGAGAAAGCTTAAAACTCGAGAAGTTCAACATCTCTTATTTCAAAAAAGTCTTCCATTTTCCAATCGGTATTTATTACAATTCCACCAATTAGATAAAGTTTAATATCTGTAAGTTCAGGGCTTAGTACGTTAATAATACGTTTCAATTTTTCATGAATATCTATGTAGGCAAAATCAGTTGCTTTTTTAAGAGGGAATTTATCTTTCAGAATTTCTTCTCTGTATTGGATTAAATGCTTAATTACACGAGCCTGTTGATAATCCAATGGGTTATCAATCGGTAATTCTTGATTTTGTTCGACTGCACCTAAAGCGCCTACTAAGGAACCACAACAAGTGGTTAAACCAAATTGATTCTGTCGATTCACTTCACCTAAAATGCCGTGCTCTGAAACTCCAACATGAGGGCCATAAATAATCATAGCACAACCATGAGCAGGAGCATGACTTAAAAAAGCATTAAAACCTGTTACTCCAACAAAAGGTAGCCCTGAGATACCACCCAGCCTAAATGGACCTGGACCTGCAAATATAGAATTTAAATCTTGAAGAAAATTATTCAGCTCATCACTACAAATAGAAGTAGCCCAAATTGTGTCATCGGGACTTATATCCATAGCCTTAAAATTAGAAAGAATCTTTTCTTGAAAATCAGACATTAAAATTGCATCAGGAAAGTGTTTTGGAATAGTTGTATACATAGTAAACGATTTCAAAATTGGAATGCCATAATACAAAAACAAAAAAGAAGTAGTAAATAAAACAGCTATTTAAATTGACAGTTTCCGATTGGTAATATTCTTCTTGTACAAAAGAATTAGCTACTTCACGATTAATCTTAGTATAGTTTTCAGTTTTACTCACCACAAACGAATTGTATTCATCTTGTTATTAAAATGAATCCATTATTTCAGTAGGTAAACTTGTTCCAGAGCATATTAAACCTATAATATTTAATCAGAATTTAAGGCGTTCGATATATAAGTATTAATGAATATATTTATTGAATTATATAAACTCTTATTTATGTCATATTCTCTACATCAACTCAAAGTATTTGCTGCAGTAGCTCGAAATAAAAGTATGACCAGAGCCGCAGAAGATCTTTATATGAGTCAACCTGCAGTATCTATTCAAGTAAAAAAGTTACAGGAGCATTTTGAAATTGAACTTTTCGAAGTGATTGGGAAACAACTCTATTTAACAGAAGCAGGTAAAGAGCTATTTGAAACTCAAAAAAGAATAGAAGCTGAATTAGAAAACTTAGATATGGCCTTTCATGAATTTAAAGGTTCACTTCGAGGAGATTTGAAATTGATTGTGGTATCAACTGCCAAATATTTTATGCCCTATGCTCTAGGACTTTTCAGAAAGCAAAATGAACAGATAAATATCTCCTTAAAAGTAACCGATAGAGTAGAACTTATAGAACACCTTAAACAAAATAATTATGATTTGGCGGTTGTATCTCAACTTCCACCCGATGTTGACCTTGAGGTTGAAGAATTTCTAATAAATCCATTACATATTGCTGCGCCAATCAATCACCCTTTGGTGGGTAATAAGAATCTGAGAATCAAGGATTTAGAAAGTTATGATTTTGTTATACGTGAAAAGGGTTCAGGAACCAGAATGGTTATGGAAGAACTATTTAAAAAGGGAAAAATTGAACCTAGAACTGTAATGGAATTGAGTACAAATGAAGCAGTAAAACAAGCTATAATGGCAGATATCGGCATTTCATTAATATCTGAGTACAGTATGACCATAGAGAGGTCGATGAACCGAATTAGTGTTTTAGATATTGAAGGATTTCCGTATATCAATAATTGGAAATTGATTTATTTGAAAGGAAAAAAACTAAGCCCAGTATCAAGAAGTTTCATCGATTTTTTAGTTTCTACCGATGTGAGTAAATGGTTACCATAACAAAATCGAATAGGTAAAATTTCGATTTTTATTTAGCTTCGATCGCTTTTAAAATTTCGATATTAAAAATATAATTTCAATACATGGAATCACTTTTATCTAATTTCGCTTCACCTGTTGTATTGGCATTTGTCTTAGGCATCCTTGCAAAGGTTCTAAAAAGTGATTTGGAAATCCCTAAACCTCTCTATCAAGGGTTATCTATTTACTTACTTTTAGCAATAGGTTTAAAAGGAGGAGTTGAACTGAGCAAAACACCTTTCTCGGAATTCGTTTTGCCAGCGGCTGCTACATTGTTTTTAGGATGTTTAACTCCAATAATTGCTTTTGCTGTACTTAGATATATTGGAAAAATTGATCTAATTAACTCTTCTGCAATTGCTGCACACTATGGTTCTGTATCGGCAGTAACCTTCATAGCTGCAATTAGTTATTTAGAATCCTTAGATGTCAATCCAGAAGGATTTATGCCGACCTTGGTTGCAATCTTAGAAGTACCTGGAATAATAGTGGCACTGATTATACCTCAAATGATGAGTAAAGGGGGTGGGTCATTTAAAAAAGCTTTTCGTGAAGTAGTTACGGGGAGTAGTATTATCTTGCTTCTGGGAGGTTTACTCATTGGATTTATAGCTGGTCCCATAAAGTTTGAAGCGGTAAAGCCATTCTTTGTAAGTGGATTTCAGGGCGCTTTAGTTTTATTCCTTCTTGAATTAGGTATGGTAACAGCCCGAAGATTACAAGATTTAAAAAAGGTTGGTTTTTTTATTGTAGGCTTTGCTATAATAATTCCAATTATACATGGCATACTTGCTATTTGGATTGGGTTATTAGCAGGGTTGAGTATCGCAGGCGCTACCGTACTTGCCGCCATGGTTTCAAGTGGCTCTTATATTGCAGCTCCGGCAGCTGTTAGAATTGCTTTACCAAAAGCGAGCCCTTCATTATATCTTACCGCCTCTTTAGGGATCACATTCCCATTTAATATTACTCTGGGAATTCCACTTTATTTTTTAATTGCACAATGGATGGGAGCTTGATATGAAACTCACAGAATTATTCTTAGTTACTATTATTACAGAAAGGATTTTCAGAGATGATATTCTTGAAAAGATTAAAGAACTTGGCGCAAAAGGCTACACATTGACAGATGCTACAGGCGAAGGGTCTAGAGGTGTGCGAGCTAGTGATTGGGAAGGTAAGAATGTAAAAATCGAGGTGGTGGTTAGTAACGAAGTAGGTAACTCGATTATTGATTTTATAGCAGATGTTTATTTTGAAAATTACTCAGTCATCGCCTATGCTTATCCAGTTAGTGTAGTAAGAGGCGAAAAGTACATATAAATTCCGAATCTTTTCCAGGTTGGTACGTACCAACCAAAATAGTGGTCTCAAAATACTGTTTTGATACGTCTCAAATTCTAGTGAGCCGATTTAAAGGTTTCTAAAAGAGATATTTGTAGTGTATTCAAAACAATAAAATAGATTCGCTATGAAATACTACATAAAAATATATTTAATAATCTTACTCACCTCTGTATCACAACAAGGTATTTCTCAAAATACCGATCATTTATTTACTTACGAAGTCTCAGCTTTTAAAGAACTCCAATTTCAAGTTAATACTGAGGTTATTATAATCAAAAGTTCAAGAAATAGGGTGTTAATTCAAGGGGATACGTTCACCCAAAGTTCTATTGTGATTCTAGAGCAAGAAGGAAGGTTAGCCATTTATTCTAAAGTAGAACCGTTATTTAAGAATCCTACTAGGATTGTTATTGAAACCAGTAGTATAAACTCATTAGTGAGCGGTGGAACAGGTAGATATTTTGTGTTAGGATTAGATCAAAAACAATTTACTTTACATAACCCTTTAGCTACAGTCTATATTTCGGGTTCAATAGATGATATAGTTGTGTATTCAGATGCTGGTCATACAGACCTAAGTGATTTAAATACAAAGAATGAACGAACTAAAATTTCCGAAAACGCAGGATTTGTAAAAAGTAAACATACTACAAAAGATCTACTTGCTAGAAATACAGATAGCAAGAATTAATTTTCTATTGCTATTTCTTTTTATAAATAATAGATACGATTATAACCATATGGCTTTTTTCCAATCTTTTCCAAATTTCAATTTATACAGTATGCCTTTGCTCATTCTTGTGGGTCAAGGATATTTTTTTGCTCTGATTTTGTTTGTTAGATATGCAAAAAAGCAAAAAGTATCTGATCTGCTACTTGCTGTATTTCTTGTTATAACCGGTCTTCGTTGTACTGCTTATATGATTGGATTTATGGATTGGTATGACACATTTCCAAATACCAAAATCAACTACTTTCTGGTAGATTTCTCACTCATTTTAGGTCCATTGGTTTATTTCTATGTCAAAAGTATAACCCATCCAGATTTTAAGTTTAAAAAAACTGATCTATGGCATTCCGCACCGTGGCTTATCTATGTAAGTTCTCAAATTTTTATTTATAGTTATGATGTTCAGCAGCCAGGATTTTATGATGTTCAGGATGGAATCTTATATGTGAAAATCAATTACTCGATTGGATTTTACCTGGTAATTCTTGGGATTATTTCAAGAATAGCCTACTTCTATTTCGCAGTAAAGGTATTTTATGAATTCCGTGATAAAATTAAGCAGTTCTTTTCAAATACTTTTAAGGTTGAGTTAAATTGGCTTAGGAATTTCTTAGTGGTTTATCTTGCTTTATTTTTATTGAGAATCATTTTCACTGTAACCAATATGTTTTTCTATCAACTTACCTGGACTCAAAATTGGTGGTGGTATCTTACAGCTTCGATAGTCCTGGTATATTTGGGTATGATGGGAATTTTTGCTGATCTTGGAAAATTGTCTGAGTTAGAATTTGTTGAGCCTTATCTCGATGAAAAGAAATCACTTGATGAAGAACTTTTGTCTCTTAAAGAAAAGTTAGAGGATTACATGGATGATGAAAAAGCATTTTTAAATCCAAATCTAACACTAACAGAGCTTTCAAAGCTTGTCGAAATTCCTGCAAATCAATTATCAAAAGTTATTAACTCAGGTTTTAATAAAAATTTTAATGACTTCATAAATGAATATCGGGTTGAAGAAGTGAAAATTGCTTTATCTAATCCCGAATTCTCACATTTTTCCATCTTAGGCATTGCCTTTGAATGTGGGTTTAACAGTAAGGCCACATTTAATCGAGTTTTTAAAAAATTTACCGGGCATTCTCCTAGTAAATATCAAGTAATGGAGAATAGATAGGTATCAAAAGGATACTTTGAGACGTCTCATTTCTCAATGAGACGATTAACCTATGGGTAAAGATGATATTTGTGTAAACCTTAAATACAGCAAAGTATCGTCATGAAAAACATAACTACCCAAATGGGCTTTTCCACTTTTATTCTAAATCTTACAGAACCAATATTAACATCTATAATAGGATTGTTAGTTATAGCAACTCTCTGTCCATTTTCAATGGCAAATGCTCAGGTTAAAGGATCAGGAGAAATGGTTACTCAATTAATTGAAGTTCAATCTTTCAATAAAATCAAAAATAGTCTGTCTAGTAATATCAATATCGTAGTTGGCGAAGAGCATAAATTAAGCATAACTATTGATGAAAATCTTTTAGAGCTAATTGATATCGAAGTAATAGATGGAGAATTAGATATCAATCAAAAAGAATGGATATCACCAACTAAGAAAATACAAATCGAGATAACAGCACCTCAGCTTGTCAAATTTAATAATTCTGCTCATGGTCGCTATACGATAACTAACATAGTTACCGAACAATTTAATGTTATGTCTCCTGTAGGTGATATTATTCTCACTGGAAAAGTAAAAGACCTAAGTATTGGAACTGAAGTAGGAGACATAAATGCAACCAACTTAATAACCTCAAATGCAAAAGTTAAAATCTGGAGTTTTGGTACAGTTACCATTCATGCAATAAATAAATTAGACGCAAATGTTTCAAAAAATGGAAAAGTAGTTTATGTACAAGAACCAGAAGTTCTAAAAAAGAAAATAAGAGAAGGAGGGCAAGTAATTTCACTAGAAGAAAACAATGCACCTGCTAAAGAAGTGGTTTATATAAATGTAAAGTTAAAAAATAATTCTATTGGGCGAGTAAATATTGTATTTGAAGGTCCAAAAGAAGCAAGTTTTGGATATGGAGCACCATTTAATTTATTACAAACTCGAAAAGAACGTTTTCCAGTTGGCACCAAAGTGTACCTTCAAAGACCTTTATGGAAAAACAAATTATTACTAGAAATAAAAGAAGAGAATGCTGGGCAGACAATTAAACTGTTTTAAATTCGAACCGGCAACTTTCACAATCTACTATCAAGAATGCTAAATATGTTCTTTTCCGGTATTTATGGAACCGCTTTGGGAACCGCTTTCAAATGAAATACCGGGATTATCGGAGTGTTAAATAAGTGTTTATTTTTGAGTTTGGTACCGCTTTTTAATCAATAAGAGAAGGATATAGATGATTTAGTTAAGACTAATAGATGTTTACTATGCAAAATAGTCGAAAAAAAGTTCCGAACTTTGCTTGTAATCATTCAGGATAGTGGGAGATATAAAAAAAGCTCTCATTAATTATCACAAACTCAAAAGAGGAAAAGAGAAATGAAAATTATTAAAAAGACCTATTTATTAATATTAACATTAATAGCATTAACCAGTTCAGTAGCTTTTACTCAACAGAATGATTTGTTGAAATCGTATGAACTTCCAAAATTTACGGAGTTAAAAGTTCAGATGAATACAGAAGTGATTATTCTAAATAGCACCAGAAACTATCTGGTTGTTCAGGGTGACTCACTCACACAAGCGTCGATAAAGGTAGATTTATTTGATGGTAAAGTTTCAATCATTTCAAATGAATCATCAAAACATATACAACCTACACGTGTACTCATTGAAACTACATCAATAGCTACGCTAACTACAGGAGGTCTTGGGCGTTACTACATTATTGGTAAAAAAGACAAGCCAATCGGTATTTATAACCCCACTGTTACTGCTTTAGTAGAACAGTAAACGCTAAAGTATTATGAAAAGAACCTCTATCATAAATGGCAGAGGTTCTTTGTCTAATAGAATAAGAAAGAATTAATACAATCATATAAGGTTGACGAATTATTTTCGTATATTGAAAGCTTATTAAATCGTGAGCTCACGATAAGACTGAATAATTGATACTGATGCCCTAACTTGATTAGGGAGTAGTGTAAAGAACCTTTCAGGTTTAGAAAATTGCTGGCCTCTTATGAGGCAGTCTAAATCAAGCAGTCGCGCTTGTTATCTTGTCCCTAGCTCATCTCAACCGTTCCGGGCAAGAATACATACAGCGAAAGTTTTTTGTACGGGATTAAAACGAAAAAATTTACATGCCAACGTTTAACGAATTAGGCCTTAAGCAAGAACTGCTTGAAGCTGTGGAGCTACTCGGCTTCGAAACACCCACTCAAGTTCAAGAAGAAGCAATCCCTGTTATTTTGGAATCTCAAAGAGATTTAGTAGCACTTGCCCAAACTGGAACTGGAAAAACAGGAGCATTTGGACTCCCAAGTATTCAAAAAGTGGATGCGAACTCTAATAATGTTCAAGTATTGATCCTTTCACCAACCCGTGAGCTTGCCATTCAAATTGCAAAGGATATGAAATCTTTTGCAAAAAAAGTGAAAGGATTGACCACGGTTGCAGTGTATGGTGGGGCAAATATTTCTACTCAAATTAGAGCATTAAATAATGGATGCCAAGTTGTAGTGGGTACCCCAGGTAGAATGTTAGATCTTATCAAAAGAAGAAAATTAGACGTTAGAAACGTCAAAACTTTGGTACTTGATGAAGCTGATGAAATGTTGAATATGGGCTTTCAGGACGACTTAGATGCAATTTTACAGGATACGCCAAAAGAAAAGCAAACCCTGTTATTTTCTGCGACTATGCCGAAAGGTATTGCTAAGATTGCTCAAAAATACATGAATAATCCACAAGAGATTTCAGTAGGTGAGCGGAATTCAGGGGCTAAGAATGTAGAGCATCACTTTTATATGGTTCATGCAAAAGATCGCTTTGAAGCATTAAAGCGTACCGTTGATATGAATCCTGAAATTTATGGGATTATATTTTGTAGAACTCGAAGAGAAACTCAGGAAATTTCTACAAAACTTAGTAAAGAAGGCTATGATGTAGATTTATTGAATGGTGATTTATCGCAAGGACAGCGTGATGAAGTGATGAATCGATTCAGAACTAAAGATTTACAAATATTGGTAGCGACAGATGTGGCTGCTCGTGGGCTTGATGTAAACGACTTAACACATGTTATAAATTTTAATCTTCCGGATGATTTAGAAGTATATGTTCATCGCAGTGGTAGAACAGGTCGTGCAGGGAAAAGTGGTATTTCAATCGCAATTGTACATACCCGAGAAATGCGACGTATTCGGGATTTAGAAAGAATGACAGGTAAGCAGTTCATCAAAAAAGAAATGCCAACTGGAGAAGAAATCTGTGCCATTCGAATGTTGTCTTTAATTGATACCGTTAAAGAGACTAAAATAAATGAAGAGCAGATTCAAAAGTTTTTACCCCAAGCACTCGAAAAACTTGCTGACTTAGAGAGAGAAGAACTTATTAAGCACTTTCTTTCTGTAGAATTCAATCAGTTTTTAGAATATTACGATAATTCAAGAGATTTAAATGCCTCCTCAAAAGGTGGAAGAGATCGAGATCGTGGTGGAAGGGATAATGACTCTGGAGGTAGAAACTTTGACGATGCAGGTTCATTCGATAGGTATTTTATTAATATTGGTCGCCGCGATGGATTAAACCCAGTTCGTTTGATGGGACTTTTAAATGAGTCTTTAAATGGACAGAAACCAGATTTTGGTAAAATAGATGTTCAGAATAATTTCTCATTTTTTGAAGTTGAGACAGGATATCAAAATAGCTTGGTTGAATGTGTTAAAGGCGTGAAATTTGAAGGTAGAGATGTAAATGTTGAACCTTCAGAAAAAGATCCCGGAAGAAAAGTTGGTGGCGATCGTGGTAAGAAAAGTTTCCGTAAAGGAGGCAAAGGTAAGCCTGAAGGCTTTCGAAAA
Organism: Balneolaceae bacterium; assembly: GCA_040222455.1. Classification (GTDB taxonomy): domain Bacteria; phylum Bacteroidota; class Rhodothermia; order Balneolales; family Balneolaceae; genus RHLJ01. Next base: position 477,139 of record JAVKDD010000011.1, read on the forward strand.
AGTAGCGGTAAAAATAGAAAACGTAGAAAATGAGTCAATTTGATGTAGTCATTTTAACAGAATCGAGGTATTTAAACCCGAAGAAGACTAATGACTACACTCAAAATGTTCTAACGGAAGACAGACTTCTTAAAGAAGCACTGGAAAGTCTAGGCTTAAAAGTTGCAAGAAAAGACTGGGCTGATTCAACTTTTGATTGGGGTTCAACAAAAAGTGCCATTTTTAGATCGACATGGGATTACTTTGATCGGTTTGATGAATTTAAGTCATGGCTCAAAAAAGTTGAGAACCAAACTCAGTTCTTTAATCCTATTTCTCAAATCCAGTGGAATATGGATAAATGGTATTTGCAGGATTTAGCTGAACGAGGTATCAATGTCGTAGAAACGCAATATATCAAGAAAGGCGAGAGTCGTTCACTAACTCATATATTCAATGAGACTGGTTTTAAAGAGATTATTTTAAAACCAACAATCGCTGGTGCAGCTAGACACACTTATCGTCTGAATGCTGAAAATATTGAAGAATATGAGATTTTATTTCGATCTCTTATTAAAAGTGAGGACATGATTCTTCAACCTTTTCAATATCATATAATGAATAAAGGGGAAGTTTCTTTTGTAGTAATTGGTGGGAAGTACACTCACTCTGTTCTTAAAAAAGGAAAAGAAGGGGACTTTAGAGTTCAGGATGATTTTGGTGGAACGCTTCATGAGTATGAGCCTACAGCGTCAGAAATTGAATTTGCTGAAAAAGCGGTTCAAGCTTGTAACCCATTACCAGCTTATGCCCGAGTAGACGTAATGTGGAATAATGATGGAGAATTAGTAGTCTCAGAAGTTGAGTTAATTGAACCTGAGCTTTGGTTTAGAAGGAATAAGAAAGCAGCGGATAGGTTAGCGGCGGTTATTAATTTAAAGCTGTCATTTTGAGCAACCCTAACTTTATATAATTTGAGTTTGATTAGCGAAAGGTCCCAAGTGTTGAATAAATCTGAATTATTCAATGGCCATTCGAGAAACCTGAAACTAAATTTACCTAAGGAATAGTAGCTTAATACTTCTACCTCAAGCGTCCACTTGGAGTAAGTCAAATTCAGCACAAGCGGACACTTGCTCTAAGTGGGATTTACTTGATAATTAACACAGTAATTTTTTGTGTCATTTATCCCACTAAAGCTTAGTAGGATTTGGAGCATCGCCATAAACTTCAAGTGGATCAAATACCTTTTCAGATTCTTCAAAATTTAGCTCACCATCTTTCTCGTAGAAATCTTTTCCTATTGGAACACTGCGATAAAAACAAGAACGATATCCAACATGGCAACTAGCACCATTTCCTTGAACGTTAACACGAAGCCACACACAATCTTGATCATCATCTATACGCATTTCTTTGATGATTTGAGTCAACCCAGAAGTCGCACCTTTGTGCCATAAAGCTTCACGACTTCGACTGTAATACACCGCTTCACCCAGTTCAATGCTTTTCTTAAAGGCTTCTTCGTTCATGTAGCCGTGCATTAACAATTCACCGGAAGTATAATCGGTGGTTACTACGGGAATGAGACCGTTTTCCTGAAACTTAGGAGCTAGGTCTTTTTCTTCTTCTACTTGGAAAACTGTTTTTCGTTCTTTGAATGTAATTTCTGGCATGGTGTTTTTCTATTGTCATCCTGAGGCTACTGCCGAAGGATCTGCAAGGTTTAATAGTTGTGAAGAATGACTATCATTTTAAAATTCATTCTTTCAATTTCTTCTTATTTGGATTTTCAGGAACAGGATCAAATCCGTCTCTTCCCCAGGGATGACATCGCCCAATTCGCTTCATTCCCATCCAAAATCCTTTCAATGGTCCCCATTCGTTCACCGCTTCAATCATATAATGTGAGCAAGTAGGAGAATACCTGCAACTACTTCCTAGCCAGGGAGAAATTGCTAACTGGTAAAATCGTACAAGTCCAATAATCAATTTGCTGAATATGAATTTCAGCACTTTCATCAATCAATACTAAACGTGGTGCCATCTTTCCCATCCATCAGCTGCACACCAAGTTCTTTCAAATCATCTCTAACTTTATCAGAAAGAGCAAAATCTTTATTAGTACGTGCTTCTTTTCTGATTTCAATTAACAACTCTACTAAGCCTGAGGTCAACTCACCATTTCCACCAGCAGATTCATTTGGCCAGATTCCAAGTACTTCTTCAATAACCGAATGAAGATAGATCTTCAATTCAGTCAAATTGGAAGGGGTTTGGTTTGCTGAAATCTGTTTTCTGATCTCTTTCAAATTCTCAAACAACACCGCAATTCCTTGTGCGGTATTAAAGTCATCATTCATAACAACTTCGAAAGAACTTTTAAAACGTTCGATATCAAAATCAGCTCCTATACCAGCTTCCGCTTTTTCGATGGTTGAAATCATAGAATGAAGATTTTTCAAACCGGTTTCAGCAGCTTCGAGCGCTTCTTCAGAAAAGTCAGTTGTACTTCTATAATGGCTTTGAAGTAAGAAAAATCGAATTACCTGAGGATCCCAAGCACGAGTTAGTAAATTATGATTTCCAGTAAAAAATTCTTCCAAGTTAATTGCATTTCCCAACGATTTCCCCATTTTCTGACCTTCTAGGGTAACCATGTTATTGTGCATCCAATATTTAACAAATTGGGTTTCATGAGCACATTCTGCTTGTGCAATTTCACACTCATGATGTGGAAATTGATTTTCTAATCCACCTCCATGAATATCAAAACTCTCACCAAGGTATTTGGTACTCATAACCGAACACTCTATATGCCAACCCGGATATCCAACTCCCCATGGAGAATCCCATTTCATTAGATGTTCATCATCTGCTTTTTTCCACAAGGCGAAATCTTTTGGATCTTTTTTGTCGGATTGGGTTTCGACGCGCGTACCAGCTTCAGATTCTTCAACATTTCTACCACTGAGTTTACCATAATCCGGATCTGAACTTACATCAAAATAGACATTGCCTTCAACTTCATATGCATGTCCTTTTTCAATTAGCGTTTTAATCATAGCTATTTGTTCAGGAATATGTCCGGTAGCTCTTGGTGCGATATCTGGTCGAAGTACATTCAAAGCATCCATATCCCGGAAGTAAGTATATGTATATTTCTCAGCTACCTGCATGGGGTCTACTTTTTCTAACCGCGCTTTTTTTGCGAGTTTGTCTTCGCCATCATCGCCATCGCCAACTAAATGTCCCACATCAGTAATATTCTGAACATATCGGACATTATATCCAGAATAACGTAGGTAGCGCAGAATTACATCAAAAGATACATAGCTTTTGGCATGACCTAAATGGGCATCTCCATATACAGTTGGGCCACAAACGTACATACCTACAAAAGGTGGGTTAAGTGGCTCGAAGAGTTCTTTCTTGCGTGATAGAGTATTATAAACGTGAAGTTTTTTTTCAGCCAAAACGTGATTAAAGCTCGGTATTAGTTCTGATGAAATCGATGAATTTTTGTTGAGTATCTTTCTCTTTGAAAGCTCCTCTAAATTCAGAAGTTATTGTGCTGCTTGTAGTATCTTTAATTCCTCGAGTAGATACGCAAAGGTGTTTACTATCAATAAATACAGCAACATCATCTGTTTGCATGGCTTCTGATAGCGCATCAGCAATCTGTAGAGTTAAGCGTTCCTGTACTTGAGGTCTACGAGAAAAATAATCTACCAAGCGATTAATTTTCGAAAGTCCAATTACTTTACCTTTTGAAATATAAGCAACATGCGCTTTCCCAATAAATGGAAGAAAGTGATGTTCACAGAATGAAGTTACTTGGATATTCTTTTCGATTACCATATCGCTGTAATCGTAGCCATTACTAAAGGTGCGAGCTTCAGGGCGATTTTTTGGGTCTAATCCCTGAAAAATTTCCTTAACATACATTTTCGCAACCCGATATGGTGTACCCCTGAGACTATCATCGGTTAAGTCTAACCCAAGGGTTTCCATTATCTTTTCAAAATGCTCTTGAATGATCTCAATTTTTTCTGAGTCTGAGAGATCAAACGCATCGTCTCTAATAGGTGTAAGTTCTGCAGAGCCAAAGTGAGCATCACCGACTTCTTCTGCTGAAATTTGATCTAAATCTAAGTTTTTCAATATGAGATTGTTTTCTTTCTTGAGAAACAGGTTAAGCCTGAATCTGTTTATAAAACCGAACCCTAAAAATAAGAGTTCCTGAGATCAATTAACAGTCGTTGACTCTGGTTATTGGTTAATGGTTATTAGATATTTAGAGTTTTAACTAATAACCATTAACCAATAACTAATATCTATGATAAAACATATCGTAATGTGGAAGCTTCATGATGAAGCTAATGGAATGTCAAAGAAAAAGAATGCTATAGAGTTAAAGAAACGCTTGGAGTCCTTAATTTCTAAAATCGACGCAATTAATTCAATGGAAGTTGGAATAGGGTATATGGAATCAGAAGGAGCCATTTTTGATATAGTGTTGACGACCTCACATGAATCTAAAGATAAACTAACAGAATATTCGGAACATCCTGAACATCAAAAAGTAGTGGCTTTTGTTAAAAGTATTGTAGCTGAACGAAGAGTTGTAGATTATAAGATTAATTAGCAAATAAGAATAGGAAAGGTACACATTATACAAATAACGAATAACGAATAACGAATTGTACGAACCAGAACCTATAGAACTGCCGATTGATGGAATTTTGGATTTACATCTTTTCAGCCCAAAAGAGGTAAAGGAATTGATTCCGGATTATATTGATGCATGTATAGATAAAGAAATTTATTCAATTAGAATTATTCACGGAAAAGGGAAGGGAGTACTTCGTAGATTAGTACACAGCATTTTAGAAAAGAACGATGAGGTGATTTCATATCGACTCGCAGATGACCGAAGTAGTTGGGGAGCAACCTTAGTAGAATTGAATAAACCAAATAATGACGAAAGAAGAACTACGATTATTACTTGAGCGACATATTCAACGTATCGAATATATACTTGGAAAAAGAGAAACTTTAAATAATACCTACTCTAAAATCAGATTATTCTACTTTATAGTAGCAATTTTAGGGATCTATTTTAGTTACGGGATTATCCCAGAATGGATTTATCTAATTAGTTTGCCTGGGTGGGTAGTTGGATTTCTAATATTAATAGATCGTCATCGTAGGATTTATCAGTCGAAAGAAAAATTTGAGTATTTACGGGATATTAAAAAAGAGCATATTGCCAGAATGAACCTTGATTGGGCAAATATTAAGTATGAGCCCACAGAAATTGACATTAAACGTCATCCTTTTGCGAGTGATTTAGATATTCTTGGTAAACATTCATTGTCTCATCTTATAGATACTTCAATCTACAAAGAAAGCTCATTAAGATTGATTAATTGGTTTTTGGAAACTTCCTCAAACAAAAAAGAAATTCTTAAGAGGAATGAACAAGTGAAAGAATTAACGAATCTTCCGGGTTTTTGGGATAAACTTAGAGTTATTGGTCGCTTCACTCAATTTCAATCATCAAGTAAAGATTGGTCGATCGAAGACATGTTAGCATGGCTACGGTTACCAAAGAAAACAGGGTTTAAGATCCCTGTCATAATTCTATCCACTCTTTCAATAGTAAATATTTCTTTAGCTGTATTGTTGCTCATCGGTATTGGGAAGCCACTTTATTTAGTGATCACTTTTTTTAGCTATTTAGTTTACTATAAGTTAAATGAACAAAAGACAGCTGGATTATTCGACGCATCCTATCAAATTGATCGAATGTTAACACAGTTTAAAGCGATTCTTTTTCATATTGAAGGGTTTAAACCTAAAAACGGAAGTGAGTTGGAAAAGCTACTTTCTGTTTATCGTGATGATAAAGAACGTCCTTCTCAGTTTATAAAAAAGAATCAGGGTTTGATAAATCGGGCGTCATTACAGGCTTTTAAACTAATGGGAGCTGTTGTAAACTTTGTGATACCTTGGGATTTATACCATGCTTGGAGAATCGAAGAATTTAAAGAAGAACTGGAGCCTAAACTAAGCACATGGTTTGATGCTTTTTATGAACTAGAAGCTCTTAACTCATTGGCTAACTTTGCGATGCTTAATCCTGAATACAGCTGGGGAAAGTTTGAAGTTGATCCCGAAGGATTCTTCGATTCTAAGGGATTAGGTCATCCACTCATTTCATCTAATGCAAGAGTTACTAACGATTTTAGAGTTCAAAGAGATAAGGATTTGTTCCTGATTACAGGTTCTAATATGGCTGGAAAAAGTACATTCTTGAGAACGGTGGGGATTAATCTAATACTCGCTTATTCGGGTGCTCCAGTTTGTGCTAGATCATTAAATACAGATTTTTTTAGAGTGTTTTCGAGTATTAATATCACTGATTCATTGGATGATGGATTATCCCATTTCTACACAGAAGTAAAAAGGTTAAGATTCTTGCTAGATGAGCTATTTAAGGAAAATGAACAACCCTTATTCTTTTTTGTGGATGAGATTTATCGCGGTACCAACAATCGTGAACGATATGCCGGAAGTGCGGCATTTCTAAAAGAAGTAGCTGGGAAAAATGGAATAGGACTAGTTTCGTCTCATGACTTAGAATTAGCCGATCTCGAAGATGAGATTCCACAGCTAAGTAATTGGCATTTTGTGGAATCTATCGAAGATGGCAAAATGACGTTTGAGTATAAACTCAAATCAGGTCCTTGCCCGAGTACGAATGCGCTTGAAATTATGAAAATGGAAGGATTGCCTACCTAATCATTTCAGCTATTCCTCCAATTCAAAAATCCGAACATAATCAATCTCGAAGGTAGCAGGGAAGTTGGAATCATCTAATCCTTGAGCACCGCCCCAATCACCACCAACTGCCAAATTCAATAAAAAGAAATGTGGATTATCAAAAGGCCATTCGTCTTCGGTAGCATCTGTTATTTTATTGAAACGGAATATGATGTTGTCTTTATCCTCAACATAAAACTTTATGTATTCTTCCGTCCAGATAATTCCAAATACATTGAATTCTTCTTCAATATCGGTAAGTTGGATTGCTCCTGAACCTTTTTGAGTTCCTTGGCGGTGATTAAAAGCTCCAGTGTGAACGGTTGCATAAAATTGATTTGGAGCATAACTAACATATTCCATAATATCAATTTCACCCGTTTCTGGCCAACTTCCTCCATTCCTAATGCCATCACCAAGCATCCAAATCGCTGGCCACAATCCATTTCCTCTTAAATCTGGTATTTTTGCTCTTATTTCCATTCTTCCATAAAGAAATGCTTCTTTAGTTAGTAATCTGGCAGAAGTATAATCGCCGGCTCTCTGATTATCACCTACTTTTCTAGCTATGATTTGAAGAGTGCTATCTGTAATAACAATGTTATTTGGGCTAGCAGTATAATTTTGAAGTTCGTTATTACCCCATCCATTTGCTCCAAGTTCTGGATACCAGTTATCTCGCCAGTCATTTCCATTAAATTCTTCGCTCCATATGAGCCCATCCATCTCATTATCAGTTCCGGATGTTCCACTATCTTTACAGCTTAGAATTAAAAAAGGAACAAGTAAAAAAAGTAATTTTTTCATTTTAACAATCTTTTATTGGTCATTATCTAGTTGCCATACACGTACGTAATCAATCTCCATTGTGGATGGAAATATGGAATCGTCTATTCCCTTAACTCCTCCAAGATTACCACCAACGGCAATGTTCATTAAAAAGTAAAAAGGTTCATCAAAGGGCCAATTCTCTTGATTATACTTTTTAGGTCGTTCGAATGTAAGTAACACGTTATCTATTTCATCAACGTAGAAGATAAGGATATCATTCTCCAGTAGAATGCCATAATTGTGAAATTCTTCTTCTATAGTTGGTAGAGGCACAAAATCAGAACTAACCTGTGTACCATCAACATGATTATTAGCTGTAGTATGTATTGTAACAAGAAGGGAATCAGGTCTATAACTCACATATTCCATGATATCTATTTCACCTGATCTTGGCCAACCTCCTCTATTTCTAAAAGGTTCACCAAGCATCCAAAGGGCCGGCCAGATTCCATTTCCTTTATGTTCGGGCATTTTAGCTCGAATTTCCATTCTTCCGTATTGAAAAGCTTGTTTGGAATTTAATCTTGCTGAAGTATAATCTCCTACACTTTGACCTTCACCAACTAATTTGGCAGTAATACTTAATATCCCATCACTAACAGTAGCATTTCCTGCTTCGATCGGAGTATAATTTTGTAGTTCTCGGTTCCCCCAACCCCAATCTCCTTCTTCTAAAATCCATTTAGTGGTATCTATTTCTGTTCCATCAAATTCATCACTCCAAACAAGTTCAGCAGAATCCCATTTTTCGAATGTGTAGGGTTCCTTAGGTTGATTACAAAATGAAATAAAGAATGGTAGAATAACTATGTAAACGAGCAGGTTTTTTATTTTCATAGCTAAAGATCAAAACTACTTAGCAAAGTATCAATTGAGAAGAATTCTCACGAATCATGATTTTACAACGTTGTAGTTGAAGTAGGTATTACTCAGATCGGTTTAATAACCAAATAAGATGCAGAACAATTTAAAACCTCATTTATATAGTTATACATTTGTTACAGTAATTGAGAATGATTTTTCATTTATTGAGGAACTATTACTAATCAATTTTTACAGGATAAATGCTAGAATTAAAACTATGTGAACTTGAGAATCTTAATGAGAAAGAACCTTCTCATCAATTGGTAAATGGATTAGACCTCGTTGTAATAAAATATGGTGAAGAGGTTTCGGTATTATATGGACGATGTTTACATCGTGGGGCAATTCTGGGAGACGGCCATATTGACGGAGATAATTTAATTTGTGGAGTTCATGGATGGGATTTTAGATATGATACCGGTGTAAGTGAATATGATAACTCTGAAGCACTGCATAAATTTAATGCCTGGATTGAAAATGGAGCAGTTTGGGTAGATGAAGAAGAAATTAATGAATATTTAGTCGACCACCCGCAACCATTTAATCGAAATGAATATCTTGGAGCTTATGCAGATACTCATCCTATTGATGAAGAACCATATACAGGATTTATAAAAGAACTTTCTAAAAATGGGTTGAAAAATTTTGGTCATCACGGACCATCTGAAGCCATGGGAGTTGATAGAAATACACTTCCAAAATGGGAGAACATTCAATTTTTACCTGCACAATTAGCAAATAGACCGCTACTGGATGAAGAAGAAGTTTCAACAAAAGTAACAATTGGGTCGAAGGCAAAAAAACCATTGATTCTCGATATTCCAGTTTTTGTTTCTGATATGAGTTTTGGAGCTCTATCAAGTGAAGCTAAAATTGCTCTATCTAAAGGGGCAGAATTAGCTGGAACTGGAATCTGTAGTGGAGAAGGAGGTATGTTACCTGCTGAGCAAGAAGCAAATTCGAAGTACTTTTATGAGCTTGCATCAGGAAAGTTTGGATTTTCTTGGGAGAAAGTTAAAAAAGCACAAGCTTTCCATTTTAAAGGTGGGCAAGGTGCTAAAACAGGAACAGGTGGGCATCTTCCCGGAAATAAAGTAAACAAAGAAATCGCAGAAGTTCGTGGTTTGAATGAAGGAGAGACTGCAATTTCACCCGCGGCTTTTCCAGATTTATTTACAGCTGAAGATTTTAGAAAAGTAGCAGAAGAAGTAAGAGAGAAAACAGGTGGAATTCCAGTTGGTTTTAAGATTGCAGCAAGTCATGTGGAAGCTGATATCGATTTTGCTCTCGAAGTAGGTGTAGATTACATTATTTTAGATGGTCGTGGTGGAGGAACTGGTTCAGCACCAACAATTCTTCGGAATAATATCAACGTACCGACAATACCGGCGCTTGCAAGGGCAAGAAAACATCTCGATAAAGTAGGAGCAAAAGATGTTACTCTGGTAATTACAGGTGGACTTAGAGTAGCAGAAGATTTCGCCAAAGCTATGATGTTAGGCGCAGACGCTATTGCAGTATCAAACTCGGCATTACAGGCAATTGGCTGTTTGGGGATGAGAGCTTGTAACAGCAATAATTGTCCTGTTGGAATTGCAACCCAAAAAGAAGGACTTCGAAAAAGACTAATAATAGATTCATCAGCCAATCAACTCAAAAACTTTTTTGAAGCCAGTACGGAATTAGTAAAAGTAATTGCCCGGGCATGTGGACATAATGATGTTTCAAAATTCAATCCCAATGATTTAAGTACATTTGATTACGATATTCATCGATTAACTGGAATTGGATATGCTGGGGTTTTACCAGTAAAGTGATGGCTATATTTTTCAAAATAAATACTGGACTAGTTACACGTACTATTTATTATTCAGGAATAAATTCTATCCAAAATGGATGGAACGTGTTAGAAATTGATTTGGAGTCAATAGAAAGGAAAATGAAATAATGATCTACACTCAAACAGATAAACGAATCCATTATTTAACTCAAATTTTAGCAAAAGCTGGACGTACTTTTGTTGAAAAGAAAGAGGATGATAGTCATACTAACTTATATTTCAATCCAGAAAAGAATTGGATTGAAACACATTGGATTGATGCCCTACATGGAAAAGTAAAGCTAGTACTAAGAATAACCGACTTCTGTATGCTCTGGCTGGATGACAAAGAAGAATCTTTCCAAACCGTTTCTACCGTCAAGAAATTACAATCAGAAGTTGAAACCCAACTTGAGAAAGGAATTATAGAAGCAGGGTTAAATCCAGAAGGTTTTTCAACACCGATGCACTACGAAATTCCAAAATACAGTTTCTTAGGACAGCCTTTTCAAATGATTAATCGCCATATGTTAAACGAATGGATGCAATGGCGCACCTTAGGAAATGAAGCTTGCGAGAAAGTACTTAGGATTCTTGATGTAGAGGGAGACATTCGAATATGGCCCCATCATTTTGATACAGGTATTTATGTTTCTGCTTCTGAAAATCTGGGAATAGGGTTTGGATTAGCCATGGAAGATGAAATCGCTGGTGTGCCTTATTTCTATATGTCAGGCAATCCAAAAAAAGGAAAATTGAACTTCGAAAATGTACCTGATCTTAGATTAGGAAGATGGGAAACAACAGCTGGATTTAAGGGAGCGATTCTTCCAATTACAGAATTTAAAGAAACCCAAAAAGCGCTAGATGAATACATAGAAAAAAGTATTCATTGGTTTTTGGGGTAATGAATACTCACGATCCGCTAGCTAATTGTGAAGTGATCCCAGTTTGTAAACTTCTCATTCTGAGACTGCTTCGTTCCTCGCAGATGGATTCGACTTTATTGGGGAATTCCTAAGCTCTTCGATAGTACTATTAAGGATAACATTCATTTCTTTCGGCCTTAGAATAGTGGTCGGAAGAAGTGAACTTAAGATTCAGCGGAAGCTCGGAGAGTGTATAAATCCACACAGGCTCAGGTTAATAAAATAGCAAGAGTGATCGAAGACCTTTGGATTTATACAGCAGAAGCTTAGCGAACACCGACCAGTATTCGTAGCCGAGAGTTTTTGGTTCTTTTGTCGATACAAAAGAACAGAGGAAAGGAAAGAAGTTAGAATCCATTCCATAAGATCCTGAAACGAGTTCAGGAAGATGAATAGCTTTCCTTTCTAAACCAAATACTGTACGTTCGAAGAACTAACCAGTTTTCCTCTTCGATGAATAACCATTCCATTGATCATATAAGCTTTAAAAGAATCCGACCCCGAGTTCGGTTCGAATCAGAGTTAAGTCCTGATGCATTTATTAAAACAATCAAAAAAAACCTTTCCAATAAGGAAGTAGAATGTGAAGGGGTAGTATTATCAGGATTTGCGACAATTTATCCTCTACAAAAAGAACAACATTATTGGTCTCCTCAGCTTACACTAACTATAGAGGAGACCGAAACGGGAAGTTTAATACGTGGACTTTATGGTCCAAAGCCTTCGGTGTGGACTATGTTCATGTTTTTTTACTCATTTATTGGATTCATAACTCTAATCGCCATTTTGATAAGTCTTTCATATTGGTCGCTAGAGATCGAAAGTTGGATTTTTTGGACAATACCAGCACTCATTCTAGTATTTCTTTCATTGTACTTAGTTGCTTATCTAGGTCAGAAATTTGGACATAAACAAATGGTGTATGTTCACAAATTTTTAGAAGATTGTTTGGGAGAAAGAATTGAAACTATTTAAAATAAGTGCTCTTCTTTTAACTGAATTCAAAGAAATTCAGAATGCGTTAGATGATTATATTGAAGAAAGTATTCATTGGTTATTGAGATAATTCTAAACAATGTGACTTTAATCCCGTAGCTGTTCACCAATGACAAAGTATTTTCGTGAATATAAACTAGGTGAACAACTACAAAACTACATAGAATGTGTATGGTTCGAAGATTTTACTCAACTTGAAGAGAACAGTGGTAGAACACATTTAGTAGTACCTGATAATACTGTTGAGCTGATTTTGACTAATAATTCATTTGAAAGAAGTTCGACTGAAAAAAAAATTCAAATCAGGTGCCATCTTACAGGATTAAAAACTAAACCTCAGCAGGTAAAAGTAGTTGGGAAAGCGCTCCTATCTATTAGGTTTAAACCTCATGGTATCTATCCTTTTATTAATGAAAATGTCATTGATACTGTCAACGAATCTATTAACGCAGAACTATTATTTGGGAAGGGGATTATTCAAATTCAGGAAGAAATTACTGGTAAGAATTCCGAATTTGAGAAAGTTCAATTAATAGAAAAGTTTTTTTCAGTCAGACTTTTAAAATTGAATAAGAAATCAGATCCTTTTTTTGACTATTTACTTCAAAAAATAAATCACTCAAAAGGACAAATTCCTCTGAGAATAATTTCTAAAGAATTACAGGTTTCAGAAAAAACAATCCAAAGAAAGTTTTTGAAATACATGGGAATCACTCCAAAAAAATATTCTCGTATAGTTCGCCTCATTGAAACACTTAAGTATCACGAAAAACACTCATCACTGAATTTTTCAAATCAACTTTACAATTTCGGGTATTTTGATCAAATGCATTTTGTGAAAGAAGTAAAAGATTTTACCGGAAAAACCCCCACCGAATATTTCAGCCAAGACAGAGGGCTACAAAAAGCTGTGTTCAATTATTAAAAGTCGCTTTTTTACTATTCTGGTAATTTTCAGAGGAATATGTTGAACGAAAAAAAATGGAAAAAGCATTCTTTTTTGTACTTCTGATACTAAATGTTACAAGTTGTACTTCAAATGAGAAAGACCTTCGTAATAAGGTAATTAAACTAACAGATCAAGGAGAGTTTAATGGAATTATTCAAATAGATTCCTTTGGTGAAGAAGCATTTAATTATTCTTATCGCCCTAATATTAGTGGACTCATGACAATTGATGAGAATACCGCTGTTCAATTAGCTTCATTAACAAAATTTTTTACTGAGATTGTAATCCTACGAATGTCAGATGAAAATCTAATTGATCTTGATAGAACAATATTTGACTACAGAGAGAATTTTAAACCAGATTTTGGACAGGTTATTACTATCAGACAGCTTTTGGAGATGAAATCAGGATTACCCAGAGAGCTAGATTCTGAGAAACTAAGCGGAGTTGTTTATGATAGAGACCTGAAATCTGGTCCGTTTTTAGATGAAATTGAAAATTTTGAATTAGCTTTTGAGCCAGGCAGTAACATGGTGTACAGTAACCTTAATTATTGGTTAATTGGCGCCGTTATCGAAGAAGTGTCTGGAATGAACGTTGACGAAACATTTAAAAAATACTTGTTCAATCCTTTAGAAATGAATTCATCGGGTTTACATAAACACAAAGTAAAAACAGTTTCTGGTTATTATAAAGAAGCAGGGAATTGGCTCGAGGATAATACAAATCATCAGAACCGCTATACTTCGGGAGGGTTCTATTCTACAGTAAGTGATTTAAATAAAGTTATAAAAGCTCTTAAATCAGGAAACTTCCTAACTATAAATTCCAAAAATTATTTGCTAGGTAAAAATCAAAGAGTTGAAGTGTTTGGATCACTAAAAGGGTTTTCAAATATGCTGGTGTTGGATTTAAAAAATGAATTCTCAGTAATAGCATTAAATAATGTAGGACTCCCTGATTTAGATTCAATGATTCAACTTCTGAGTCAAATAGATTCTATTTTTGGAGTTGAGGATAATTCTAAATCAGCATCAGGAAATAAAATTCAGGTTGAGCCAATAGACTCACTTTCAAAAGACGTAAAACTAGAATATGTTCTTGCTATGTGGACGGATGCTTTACTTGAAGAAGATCAGGAAGCACTATTCAAAATTCTTGAGTCCGCTAGCATTCCGGGTAGCTTCGAACATGACGATAAAACCTGGAATGAAATCATAAAGGTTAAACAATCCATGGAAAATTTAAGGGTTGCCGGATTTAGATGGGTTCAAAATGAATTCCCAAAAGGTTTAGAAGTTTGGTTTGTTAGTGATACAGAAGCAAAAATCGGATTCTTATTAATTCCTTCAGAACAAAATCCTGAACTTCTCTCAAATATGATGGTAAAACCAGTAGATATTAAATGGATGGGGGATCAGTTCTAATGAAGGTAATTAAATCGAGTATTTTGATAGTTCTACTAAGTACACTTTTTTCGCCAGTCGAATCTCATCCTGGTGGAAATATGATCTCTGTAAATGGGTTATTAATTTGGCAATATGTATATCCTCCCAGTTCATCGGAACACTATTCGACAATTTATATTTGGGATGAAGTTCATGGTACAAGAACACTAATTCAATCAGAATTCAATAGCAGTGATTTTCACTTTTATGCGAAAGGTGATACCGTATTTTACGCTGAATTTCAGGACATAAATAATGGAAGTAGATTCCGTTTGCTTAAAGGATTGGCAGGTGATGTGCCTGATGAAATCTGGCCTTGGCAAAATGCACATGAATTTGGTGATACGGGTGGTTTTTACATATCTGATAGCAAAGAAATCATCTTTGCTAAATACCCTTCGATTTATAGCATAGATAAGAATGGCACGACTAGATTGGTGCATGAATTTGAAGAGCCAATAGGAGGACTAAATAAAGTAGAAGATGGGTTACTTCTAAATTCCCCAACAAAAGTGTGGTTAGTCGATGAAAGTTATACAGTACTTAAGGTTTGGGACGATTTAATTAATCCAGATCAAGAGAATGTACCTTTCATGGGGAATAGAATTTTTAGTGCAGATTATAAAAACGGGGAATTATTAGTCGCTTATTGGGGAGGCCGATCATTTTTCAAAGTCGCTTTGGATGGAGCCAAAGAATCATTGCTTCAATTACCAGATAAATATACTGCCCACTGGATTGCTTTTGGTGAAGAAGGATGCTTTTTATTTGGATCTCAAATCAATCCTCCTGATCCTATTAACCCTTTACTTTATTACCATTTTGAAGGAAAGAACTACTTACTCTGGGGAGAAAAGTAATTGCTGACTTTAATTTCAAAAGTTTATTTAGTTAGATTGATATTCTTATGAGGAAACTCCAAATTAATTGGAGATATAAATCAAAGATATGCTTACTACTGAGATTAAAGAATACATAGACAAAAGCGTACTCTGTTGGCTGGCGACTTCTTCAGCTGATAACCAGCCCAATGTATCTCCCAAAGAAGTATTTACCTGGTTTGATGTTATGACTTTGATCATCGCAAATATCGCTTCGCCAGGATCAGCTTCCAATATTCTAGAAAATTCGAAGGTTGCTGTCAGTTTTGTTGATGTATTTGTGCAAAAAGGGTTTCAACTAAAAGGAGAGTGTAAGTTAGTAGAACGTTCTCATTCTGATTTTAACAAACTATCTGAACCACTAGAGAAAATTACAAATGGTGTTTATCCATTTGATTCTATTTTCAAAATAACTGTGGAAGAGGTAAAAGAAATCAAAGCTCCGGGTTATTTCGTATTCCCTGATAAAACAAAGGAAGAGATGATTGAAGAAGCGTTAAAAACGTATGAGGTTAAAAGAAGAAATTCATTTACAAAAAGTGCTTAAGCTTTTGTTATATAAGCTTAAAAAGCATGTTTTTTATTTGTTGATTAAAAAACTAAAGTGAAGAGAGAATCAAATTATATCTAATAATATGGAGTTATTAATGACTTCTTTATTAGACAGAGAAGTTATTCTAGAGTTCAGGATGACGTTCTATTAGATTATTTAGATAAATAGCCTGTCCCTCCCCGGGGAGGGACAGATCAGCATGCTTGTTTGATGATCAGGGAGAGGACGTTCATGGCTCTGATTTGGAAGTCACAACTGTTTTCGTACAGAAATTAACAAGTGAATTACAGTCTAACTCCAAGGGATATATGTATATAAATCTGAGAGAGATTGACTAGTGAAGAGGATGGATACAGCTTAAAAATTTTATCCCTTATACGCTTCCAGTAAAGTATTAAGCCGTTCTGTTTCTCTGTATTTATCAAACCCAGAATCATCCAAATATAGCCATGCTTTACAGCCTTTGTCTAATGCAATTGTTAGAAACTTGAAGAAATTTTCTTCGTCTTCTTTATCAGCATAAATTAATGCTAAAGTACCATATGTATTAGGAGTGTGATCAAAGTTTTCTAAAGAAAGAGATTTTTCAACATATTCAAATGCTTTAGAATAATCTTTTAACATTCTGAATGAAACGGCCATGTTATTATATAGTAATCCTTTTCTCTCAAAATTCAATTCTTCAGCTTTCACGTAATCTTTTAAAGATGCTTTATATTTTCCATTTTTATAATAAAAATAGCCTCTTCTGTAGTAAACTTCACCAAATTCGGGATTTTTTGAAACTGCTTCATCGAATAATTTTATTGCTGTATGGAATCCTTTAGTTCGATTAACTATTTCTCCTTTAATTGATAAAGCAACTGGAAAATCAGGATTAAGTTTAATTACTTTTTCAATATTTAGAAGAGCATTATCATATTCTTCTAAAGCTGTATACGATTCAGCTAAAATTGCATAGGAATAAACAAAGCTTGAGTCTATCTTAATTGCTCTGAGTGCATTCTCAACTGCTTTATCAAATTCAAAATTTTCGAAATAGCTAACCGCAATATTATTAAATGCAGGTGCTAGATCTGGTTTTAATTCTAATGCTTTTCTATATAGGGTTATTCTGGAGTTATGTGTGTTAGAACTATATGCCAAGTTAAATAGCTTTATCGCTTTTTTATCGTCTTCACTCGCATTTAGATCATTTTCTGAATTTGATGGTAAAACTGCTAAGTTGTTAATTAAGGCATTACCCTTTGTCTCAATTTTATGAAAAACTTCGTCTGCCTTTTTGGTCATTGACTCAATTGCTTGTGACACTTCTATAGTAACTTTGTCTTTAATCGCTTCTTTAATAAGCTGATCCGTAATTTTGCTT
The DNA here is from genome assembly GCA_040222455.1 of Balneolaceae bacterium. Taxonomy (GTDB): domain Bacteria; phylum Bacteroidota; class Rhodothermia; order Balneolales; family Balneolaceae; genus RHLJ01. The sequence continues at coordinate 494,585 of JAVKDD010000011.1, forward strand.
TTAATTGTTTCATTTACTTTTTCTTCGGCAATTCTTGTGGAGGAAATAGAGACAATGTCTTTAGCCCATTTTTTGATTGCTTCTTTTCCAATCCAGTTGAGTAAAAAACCAAATATAGTAATGATTCCTAAAGCAATAAAAGAATATCTATTTAGAATTTTTTCGACATCATTTTTTGTGCTTTCTAAATCTCTACCAATATCACTATCAAGTTTATCTATTGATAGACTAAGTCTTTCTAAATCCTTTTGGACTTGATCGATTTTTAGGTTTTGTATTTCAACAGAACTATTACGTGTAGTTAAAGAACTATCAGCGTTTTGAAATCCAAATGTCTCAATTGAAATAAGGCTTAAATAAAAGAAGAGAAAGTATTTCATAATATTTTTTTAGAGTTTTGGAAAACTCACAAGTATCAAGCCATTAATAACTTATGGTCAAATTGTCAGAAATTAAATCGGCCTTAGAATAATGGTCGGAAAAAGAGAGCTTAAGATTCTACGAAAGCTCTAAGAGCGTATAAATCCACTCAGGCTCAGGTTGTTAAATGATTAAGGACGAAAGAAGACCTTTGGATTTATACAGAAGAAGCTAAGCGAACGCCGACCAGTATTCGCAGCCGGGAGTTTTTGGTTCTTTTGTCGGTACAAAAGAACGGAAGGCGTGATCAAAGTTTATAAGCTAAATTTCAGATCCTGAAACAAGCCTGTGCTGAACAAGATTCAGTATTCAGGATGACCATTCCTTATTTTCCAAAATAGTCTTTAAATTTCTGTAACCTTTCCATCCCTCATCAGTGTACATCATCGACAATGCTAACCGGGGCTTAAGCAACCAAATTGGATTCTACGACAGACAAAGCTTTAATGATGAAAGTGAAGGACGGCGACCTGGATAAACTAGGACTGCTCTTCGAGCGATATAACCGACCGTTATATAGCTTTTTTTATCGTAAAACGTTTGAGCCTCAGCTTAGCGAAGATCTTGTTCAATCGGTGTTCGAGCGCATGCTCAAATATCGAACCACGTATTCCGGCACGGGAGCATTCACCACCTGGATGTTCAGCATAGCGCGAAATGCCCACATCGACCACTATCGAAAAGAAAAGCGGCGAAAGGAAGACGAAATTCTTGACGAGGAACGAATCGCGAGTGACGCCCCGACCGGATACATGGAAATGGATGAGAGACATCAAAAGAAATTATTGCTAGAAAAGGCACTAGAGCAACTAGATGAAGACAAGAAAGAAGTTGTGATTTTAAGTCGCTTTGAAGGGCTTAAATATCATGAAATTGCAGAAATACAAGGCGTTACTGAAAGTGCAATTAAAGTAAGAATGTTTAGGGCAATGAAAGATTTAAAACAGATTGTTACCACACTAAGTGAGGAATACAGCCATGAGTAAAAAAAATGAAAAACTGATCGCCGATTACCTTCAAGGTATGTTAGACGAGCAAGGAAAAAGAGAAGTTGAAGAGTTGATTGCCAAAGGCGACATCGACTTTATAGATTTCCGAGCGATCGAGCAATTACATGATGAACTAGATATGATTCAAATTCCAGAGCCATCTGCTAAAATGAGTCAACATTTCTATGCAATGCTAGAAAAAGAGAAGCAGAGTACTCGGGTTTCCATTCGGGAATCTATACGAGAAAAAGTTGCTGAGTTTTTAAATCAAATAACCATGCCACGCCTTGCATACGCCTTTCTACTACTTATTGTTGGTGGCTTCATCGGAAATCAAATGAATTCTGGTGTTGGTGAAATTGAACAGCTTACCACGGAAATGCAAACCATGCGCGAAATGATGATGGTAAGTATGTTAGAGGGCCCATCAACTACCGACCGTTTAAGAGCCGTTAACATTAGTGCTCAACTTTCCTCTGTTGATGAAAGGGCAATTCGTGCACTACTTTTTACTCTAAATAATGATGAGAGTATTAATGTTCGGGTACAAAGTATTGAAGCATTGAGTAGATGGGGAGATAATTCTTTGGTTAGATCCGGTATTGTTAAAGCGATTGCTAATCAAGAATCAGACATTGTGATAATTACTCTAGCCGATGCAATGGTAGAACTTGGATTAAAAAACTCAGCAAACGAATTCCAGCGCCTTATAAATGAAAAAGATTTAAATAGTGCAACCAAATTGAAAGTTGAAAATACCATAGCAGTATTGTCATGAAAAAAATTATATACACAATTTTAATTTCCTGTTTAATTATTTCATTTAGTTTCGGTCAAGATCTGAAAGAAGATTTTAATGTCACTCTATCTAGCAATGAATTTAATTCTGCCACAGAAATTGTTATAAAAAATATAAACGGTAATGTAAAAGTGACGGGTTATGAAGGAGATGATATAGTAATTCAGGGCTCTAAAGAACTTACAAAGCGAAGAGAGAAGTTGACTGATAAAGAAGTTTCAGAATATGAAATTAAAACTCGTTTATATGAAGGGAAATTATATGTTTATGTAGATTCTCCCAATGCACATGTTGAGTTTAGAAAAGGAAAATTAGACTACCATTGGCATTGGGATAACGATGACCGAAATCAAGTGAATGCTCATTTTGATTTTGAGATCCGGGTTCCAAGTAAACTTGCATTAAGTGCATCAACTGTAAACAATGGTAATGTGAGTGTTGAAAAGATGAATGAAGATGTAAAAGCAAGTAACGTAAACGGTTCTGTATTGGTGAAAGATGCCCGTGGCTATATTACAGCAAATACTGTAAATGGAGACATTGAAGTATGGTATTCAGAAAGTCCAACCGAAGATACAGACTTTCAAACAGTGAATGGAAAAATTGAGATTTATTCACCAGAAGATTTATCAGCTGTTGTAACCTTTGAAAGTTTACACGGTGAATTATATACAGATTTTGAGCAAATAAAGCGCCTCCCAAACCGATTGAACAAGGAAAAGGAAGGAAGTGGCTACCGTTACAAAATAAGTAGTACCTCACCCATCCAAATTGGAGATGGAGCTATAGAAATGGGGTTTAAAATGGTAAACGGTGATGTCTACATCCGCACAAGAAAATCATAAAAAAAGAATAAATAAGATCATGAAAAATCTAAAATCAATTATCTACCTGTTTGGTGTAATAGCAATTACCTCAAGTGTAGTATTAGGGCAAGACGATTTAAGAGTACCACTTACTAATCCCGGGCAGCCTGGGAAATTAACTTTAAGTGCTGTATTTGCAGACGATATTGTTATTAAAGCACATACTGGCAATGAAGTGATCGTTAAATTTGATGGAGGTGATGACAATAGTGGAAGTAATTATAATCGAAACGGATTAAGAAGAATTTCTACTAATGGCGTTGGCTTAGAAGTAACAGAAGACAATAATGAAGTCCGCATCAAAACAGCACCTAATTCACACGACCTTGATTTGGAAGTTTGGATACCGAAAAATTTCTCATTAGACGTACAAGTTACTCATGGTGATATTACGATAGAAGGAGTAGTGGGAGAGCATGAAGTTAAAGCCACAAATGGTGATGTTGAAATGCGTAGAGTTGGAGGCTCGGTTGTTGTAAGTAGTGTAAATGGAGATATCGAAGTGTCGATGATCTCAGTAACACCTGATACGCCAATGTCTTTTACAGGATTGAATGGCGATATCGACGTTTCCTTTCCAGCCAATACTAAGTTTACTGGAAAAATGAAGACTGATTATGGAGATGTGTTCACGAATTTTGATATCAAATTGGATCGTTCAGCAAGTGCTTCGGAAATATCAAGTGGAGATGGTAAATATACCGTTACTATAAATAAATGGATAACTGGGACTGTGAATGGTGGAGGTCCAGAATTTTTATTCAAGACTCTGCATGGAGATATAGAAATAAGTAAAAACTAGTAAACAAGAGAAACGCTAAGTAATTCTCTCCGTGTAAATTACAGAATTGAAAACCGCGAATTTAAATCTCTAATGTTTTTTAAAAACAAGCTGAGATTTGAACTAGCCTAGCCAAAATAATATCATGAAATATTTACTTCCCCTGCTATTGGTTTGTCTTAACTTTAATAGTTCAGTTTTAGCTCAAAATTCATTTTCTGGCCAACAATTAATTGAGGAAAACAGATTTTCAATAATGAAAGATTATCGATACGGAAACATAGATGCTCCAGTGATGGATGCAATTAGACTTACTTCTGGTATGATAATTTTAGACGGTGTTTTAGATGAACAAGCCTGGAAAAATGCACCGGTAGCAACAGGATTTACACAACGATTTCCGATTGATGGTGGTACTCCTTCACAAGAAACAGAGGTGCAAATTATTTATACCGATAAATATATTTATGTTGGTGTAATGGCGTATGATTCAGCTCCAGATTCTGCGATTAGTTCTCTATTTAGACGTGATGGGAACGAGACTAGTGATTGGGTATATGTTAGTTTTGATAGTTATAATGATAAAAGAACAGCATTTACTTTTGCTGTGAATCCTAGAGGTGTTCAAAAAGATATTCTTTACTATGATGATAATGGAGAAGATGTTTTATGGGATGCTGTTTGGGAGGCAGAGGCTCAATTATTATCAAATGGATGGTCGGTTGAGATGAAGATCCCACTATCCCAATTAAGGTTTAGTTCAAATAATACGGTACAAAGTTGGGGAGTAAATTTTCAACGTAGAATTCCCAGACATAATGAGTTCAACTATTGGGCAGCAACCTCACAAAAAGAAGCAGGAATTGTGTCCAACTTTGGCAGATTGAACGGCATTTCAAATCTTGAAGAACCAAAACGACTAGAAATATCACCTTATGTTTCAAGTAGATTAATCCGAGAACCCGAAAATGATACAAGCAATCCATATTTCAATAAGAATGAATTTGATTTTGGGATCGGAGGTGATGTTAAATATGGTCTTACTTCAGATTTAACTCTTACAGCTACCATTAACCCTGATTTTGGACAGGTAGAAGCAGATCCTGCTACTATAAATCTATCCCAATTTGAAATATTCTTCTCAGAACGTAGACCTTTCTTCTTGGAGGGAAATGAGATTTTCAGATTCGGAAGTACGCAAACTTATAACACTGCCGGAAACCCCAGTACTTTTTACTCTAGAAGAATTGGAAGATCGCCTCAAGGGTCTTTAAGTAGATTTAATAGCTTCAATAATAATTCGGCATATAATCCAGACAGTGTACAAAGTTTGCATCAAGATTTTCCGGATCAAGCCAATATTGCAGCTGCCGCAAAAATTAGTGGTAAAACACAATCAGGATGGTCGATTGGGGTATTGAATGCATACACGCTAAAAGAGCAGACAAATTTCACTGTTAATCAAGGATCAATAATCGGTGAGTCAGAAGGAGAGTACACGGTAGAGCCTGCAACAAATTATTTGGTGGCTAGGGTGAAGAAAGACATAAACGAAGGAAATACCGTAGCAGGAGGCTTTTTGAGTGCAGTAAACCGGGATATTAAAGGTACTTATTTTAGTGAATATTTACGGGAGTCTGCTTATATAACAGGCCTAGATTTTGAACACAATTGGAATGATCGAGAATACGTAGCTAGCGGAACGTTCTCAGTAAGTCAATTAAATGGAAGTGAAGAAGCAATCGAAAGAGCGCAACGAGCTCCGCAAAGATATTATCAAAGAGTAGACTCAGACGAACTTAGCGTTGATCCTGCAAAGACAAGTTTGGAAGGGTTTGCAACAGAATTGAGTTTAAGAAAATCTTCAGGCGATCACTTTACTGGGTCAATAACGTATTCTGAAGTAAGCCCTGGTTACGAAACCAATGATCTTGGTTTTCAGAATAGAGCAGACTATCGAAGCCTTGCATTTGCATTTCAATATCAAGAAACATCACCCAAAAAAGTACAATACTGGGAATTGTGGAGCTATCATTTACATGGTTGGAATTATGATGGTGATCGTATTTGGCAGAATTATAATATTGGTGGCTTTACAAGATTTAAAAATCAATGGACATTCAATTTAAATTTTAACGGTTCTTTTGGAAGAGTAAATGATCGATTAACTCGTGGTGGTCCATTGATGAAGTATAATGATGATATTAACTTTAACTTCAATTTGGGTACCGACCGGTCCAAAGTTTTTTCAATGGGGTTGGGACAATTCCATCGAAGAGATATAGGGAATGAATACGATGATTATTATTGGTTTGACGTTTCATATAGACCAACCACTTTTATTCAAATTAGTATTGAACCTGAGCTTGGATTAGAAATGGATGAAGATCAATATGTTGCCAATGTAAATTATGAAACAGGTAGTCCTGATCCCGACTATACTTTTGGCAGACGGTATATTTTTGCAGATTTTGAAAGTTCAAATCTCTCATTTCCACTCAGAATTAACTGGACTTTCAATCCTAAAATGAGCCTGGAAACATATTTCAGACCATTTATTTTTTCAGGGAAGTATAAAAATATAAAACAATTTACAGAGCCTGGAGGTATTAGATTTAACGAATTCTCGGAAGATCAAATATCGATTAATAACGCATGTACAGACGATACTGGTGAGGAAATAGGATCATGCTATGAAGTTGATGTTGATGAAGACGGAAGTAGAGATTTTTTCTTTTCAGAAGGAAGTGCTAGTAATTTCACAAGCAGGTCGCTGCAAGGAAATGCTGTTTTCCGATGGGAGTTTAGACCTGGTTCTACCTTCTTTTTAGTATGGCAACAACAACGACAAGGAGGTTCTGGAAATGGTAGGTTTAACTTCGGGCGTAACTTTATGGATATCTTTGATGCCAACCCAACGAATGTTTTCCTGATTAAATTTAGTTATTGGTTCGGTACATAAATACAAATAATTATTGCTAGATAGCCCATATAAAGCTTCTTTTTATTTGTAACAATAGCTGATTATACTTCTCTTAATGCAAATACGGGCATATTTCCCTGAAAAAAAGGGGCTCCAAGAAGTAACATCAGCTATAGGTATCGGAATGAAAAACACGTTATGTGTTTATTTTAGTACGCTTTTATTTTTCTTCTTATTTAATTCCAACAATGTTCAAGCACAATCTGAGCCTGCCAAAAAAAAGATTAGTGCTGAACGGTTGAACTCAGATAATGATATTCAGATAAATGGGATATTAGACGAAGATGCTTGGAATTCTACACAATCAATATCAGATTTTATTCAAAATTTTCCAGTAGATGGAGGAATACCTAGCGAACGTACTGAAGTTAAAGTGCTGTATTCGAATAATTATTTATACGTTGGCGCATTCGCATACGATTCCTCTCCGGATTCAATTGCAGCAACTCTTTTCCGGAGAGATGGAAATGAATTTAGTGACTGGTTTTTTGTTAGCGTTGATAGCTACAATGATAATAGAACAGCATTTACATTTGGGGTAAATCCAAGAGGCGTTCAAAAAGATATTTTATTTTTTAATGATGTTGAAGAAGATATTTTGTGGGATGCCGTTTGGGATTCTGAAACATCAATTAATGAAGATGGTTGGGTTGCAGAGTTCAGGATTCCACTTTCTCAACTTCGGTTTACATCTTCAAAGAACGAACAAACTTGGGGTATAAATTTCGAGCGAGAAATTGCCCGTTACGATGAAATAAGTTATTGGTCTAGAGTACCACGTGAGGAATATGGTGAAGTGTCTTGGTTTGGAGATTTGGAGGGTATCAGAGATTTAACAAAGCCACTCCGATTGGAAGTAATTCCTTATGTTTCAACGGAGCTAACCCGTGAACCCAATTTAAATAACAACAATCCTTTTTACGAAAAAAATGATTTTTCTATAAAAGCGGGTGGTGACTTCAAGTATGGAATTACTTCAGACTTTACGCTTACTGGAACCATAAATCCAGATTTTGGACAAGTAGAAGCTGATCCGGCTACGATAAATTTAACTGCATTTGAAGTATTCTTCGAAGAACAACGTCCTTTCTTTTTGGAGGGTGCTGATATCTTTTCTTTTGGCGGTACTAATTCACAAAATACCTTTAGTACACATTCAAATTTTTATAGTAGAAGGATCGGGAAATCGCCATTTGGAGGGGCTTCAATTGCGGGAATAAATGCTGACTTTGAAAATCAACCGTCAGAAACCACAATTGCGGGAGCGGCTAAAGTAAGTGGTAAAACAGAAAACGGTTTTTCATTGGGTGTTTTAGATGCTTACACATTGAAAGAAAATGCCGATTATTATTTTTTTGATGGCTCAAATGTTGAAGAAGGAGAATTTGAAATTGAACCTGCTACAAATTATTTAGTTACTCGAGTTCGACAAGATTTGAAAGATGGAGATGCTCAGCTTGGTGGATTTGTAAGTGCAGTAAACCGAGATTTGCAGGGTTCATATTTAGAAAATTATTTAAATGAGTCCGCTTATCAGGTTGGTGTTGATGGGCAATATTATTGGGCAAATAGAAACTGGGGGGCAAGTGGCGTCTTTTCAGTAAGTCAGGTAAATGGAACTGAAAATTCAATACTTCAAACTCAAACATCTTCCGCAAGATTTTATAACAGAGTTGACTCAGATTATTTGGCAATCGATTCTACAAAAACTTCGCTAAATGGATATTTTGGTGAATTTAGTATTGGTAAATATAGTGGCTCTGGTTTACGTTATTCGTTCACTTATTCCGAAATGAGTCCAGGCTATGAAGTGAATGATATTGGCTTTCAAGAGCGAGCAGATTATCGATCTCCTCACTTCTATGCAGAGTATTTGAATGTAAGTTCAGATTTATTTAGAGTATACCTTTTATGGGCATATAGTGGTTATGCATGGAACTTTGACGGAGATATGATCATGAACTTTTATTCTACTGGAGCATATTTTCAACTGAAAAATCTATGGACAATTCTTGGGACTGGAGGTTTTACAGGGAAATTTTATAATGACAGAATTACGCGAGGTGGTCCAATTATGCTCAGACCAAAAGATTGGAATACTCGGCTAGAAATTACATCAGATGCGACCAAGGAGTTTTATGCATCATTAGGTTCAAGTTATAGAAAAGACACTTCCGGTGAATATAGCACAAGTTTTTTTGGTTCTATAAATTATAGACCAACTGGATATATACAGTTTAGTATTACCCCTACTTACATAAAAGAAAAAAATACTGATCAGTATCAAGATTTCGATAACTATGATTCTGACCCTGACTTAGATTATTTGTTTTCAGATGCACACCTTAACATACTATACTCAGATTTTAGAGTTAATTGGACATTTACCTCAAAACTGAGTCTTCAAACCTACATTCGACCTCTTATTTATACAGCAGATTTTAGTAATTATAAGACATTTGAAGAAGGTAGAACCTATAATTTTACACAGATTGGAGATTCAGACGCCTCAGATTTTAATTATAAAACAATTCAAGGAAATGCAGTTCTAAGATGGGAGTACCGCCCAGGTTCCACCTTCTTTTTAGTTTGGCAACAAGAACGTGAAGACTATACACCTGGAATTAGTTCATTTCGTCCAGTGGATAACACTATGGATATTTTTAAAGCAGATCCAATTAATATATTTCTAATCAAATTCACTTATTGGTTTGGAAGCTAATCTGGCATAAGATTTGCAATATATATCCTGTCAGATCATTATCTTTCAGGCAAGAAAAAAACTTAACAAACTAAAAAATGTATACCCAACAACTCACTGCAGATCAAATTCGCAACGTACAAGTAACTTTTATCAACAAAGTGTACAGCTGGATGTGTCTGGCGCTTACTGTTACTGGTTTTATAGCTTTAAGAACCGTTTCGTCTCCAGACTTTTTATCGATGGTTCAGAGTAACTTTATCATTTTAATAATTGTGGAACTTGGAATAGTATTCTGGATGGTTTCCGCTATAAATAAAATATCATCTAATCTAGCCATTGGGTTATTTATGTTTTATTCGGCATTAAATGGGTTAACTCTTTCTGTGATCCTAAATCTTTATACTGGTGCTTCGGTAGCTTCAACCTTTTTTATCACTGCGGGAACTTTCGGAGTAATGAGTGCCTATGGATTCTTCACTAAGAAAGATTTAACCAGCTGGGGAAACCTTTTGTTTATGGGTTTAATCGGAATCATTATTGCTAGCGTAGTAAATATTTTTATGAATAGTTCAGCTCTATATTGGCTAATTACTTACGCAGGAGTATTAATTTTCGTGGGTCTTACTGCTTACGATACTCAAAAGATTAAAAAAATGAGCCTTGAAATGGACATTGAAAGCGAAGAAGGCAGAAAAGGTGCAATTATGGGAGCTCTCGCTCTTTATCTCGACTTTATTAACCTATTCATCTTTTTACTAAGAATTTTTGGACAGCGTAAATAATTAATTATTTACTCGATATTTAAATCCCGCTCAACTTGAGTGGGATTTTTTATTTAGCAGATATATTAATTCCAATTCAATATTTAATTCGAATCAAGAATTCTAGCCGATACAATTTCGATTTCTTTTTTTATTAAATCTGGATGAGTCCATGGTACAAAGTGATTCATTTCTGAAACTTTGGCCATATTTACAGAAGCATTTATAAGCATGTCTTTTGCAAAGTCTGCATTCTCTGGAGGTACAAGATTATCTATTTCACCGTGAATAACAGAGACTGGTATTGTGATATTTTTCCAACAAGGAATCATATCTATAAGCTCATTTTTAAGTGCTAAAATCTCTTCATTTGCAGAATACAAGAAAGCAGGAAGCATCCAAGAAAATGCTTTATAGTGGACAGGAATTTGATACCATTTAATCTTTTCAAGCTTTGGATCGATGGAAGCTGCTACAAGAATTAAACCATCGACATTATTAGGGAAATCAATTGCCATTTTTGTAATAACGGCTCCACCATAAGAATGACCAACCAGAATAGCGGAGCGATGTTGATGAATCAAGACCTTATTGACTGCAGAGGCTTGTTTTTCTAATGAGCGCTCAGGGACACCAATTCCACTTTTTCCAAAACCAAGACGATCAACGGCAATTAAATGATAATTATTCAGAAGAACCGAGTCACTCAAAAAGTCTAAGAAATTATCCCAAGAACCTGGAGAACCATGAACAAAAAGAACACTTTGTTTAGATGTATCACCAATTGAAATGTAATGGATAGTTCGATTTTCAAACTTTACATTTTTGAAGCGAGGCGCATATTGTAGCTCTGAAAAAGATGAATCGATAGTTTCTGGACTTACTGAAAAGTCAAAAGTATTAATGAGTATGAAAACACCTATAAAGCCTAATAAAAACAGGCTGATTAGCCATATAAATATTCTTTTAAAATAGTTCAAAAATAATAAATCAGTTGTATAGTTTATGTGACTTGGATATCAAGAAATTTTAGTTATCAAATAAATCAAAAAAGATTTCTGACTCTAATAATTAAGTTCTTATTGTAAGTTATGTTTAAAAGAAAGAAAGAAGAAGTTTTCAATGCAAACATCTCTGGGATTTCAATTGAAATTTCCAGAAAAAGGATTAAAAACTTATACGTTAGGGTTCATCGCACTACTGGAAAAGTTCGGGTTTCATGTCCACTTCACATATCTGACTTTGAATTAAAAGAATTCATTAGATCTCGACTAAACTGGATAATGATTCAAAAAGATAAGGCTGCTTCAAGAAAACCAATTATTGAGTTGGATTATTTAACAGGAGATAAGGTTTTTTTTGAAGGGAAAGAATTCTCACTTGAAGTAAAACCGAGTTTGGGAAAATCTAAAGTCGAAATGAAAGATGATTCTTTAATTCTGTATGTAAGAGGAGTTTCCACAAAGAAAAAAAGAAAAGTACTCATGGATAGCTGGTACCGAAAAAAATTAAAACAACAGATTTCAAGGTTAATTAAAAAATATGAACAAAGGATGGGAGTAGAAGTAATTGAGTTCAGGGTAAAGAAAATGAAAACGAGGTGGGGAACCTGTAATATTAAAAAGAAGAGGATTTGGTTGAATTTAGAACTTGCAAAAAAGCCAACGGGGTGTCTAGAGATGGTTGTAGTACATGAGATGGTTCATTTACTAGAACGCTTACATAATAAACGATTTTATAATTTTATGGATGAATTTATGCCTGAGTGGAAAGTGTTTAATCAGGAGCTAAACTCATCAGTTGATTAAAAATATCTTTTCTATTGACCCCAAATAGGAATACGCCTATCATTAAAATCTATGGCTAATAAACGAACGTACGAACATGAAACAACAAAGCCCGGATTTTGGGATCGTATTGGGATAGGATTATCAGGTGTTTGCGCTATTCATTGCTTACTGGTTCCAGTTATTGTTTCATTAATCCCTCTTTGGCCCGCCTTTGAGGAACTACATGGATATACTCATTTATTCTTCTTTTTAGCCATTGCGCCTACCGTAATTCTTTCCTTAAGTAAAAGACATGACTCTTTATTCATAACTTTATTTTTAGTGGGAGGGGTTTTAGTAATTTTCTTAGCATGGTTTTTTAACGAAACACTTGGAGAATATGGTGAAGCAGGAATTACTCTAATTGGTAGCTTAATGTTGATTAGGGGTCATTGGCTAAATTATAAGTTCAAAAAAGTAGATTCAATCTGATTTACGCGAAGCACTCATCCAACAAATAGATTTGTATAATTAAACGCACAAGAAATGTAAAAGCTTTAAGTGTCTACGCGCTAAACTTATTTTAACTCCATCTCTAAAATAATCTAAACTGATGCTAACTTAATTGAAAAAAGGACTTGTAATATGTACGGAATCATGAGAAGATATTAACGAATATGAATGCTTACTAACAGAGTAAAACTAGAATAATGCTTACATTTAACTCTTAAATAGTTATACACGGATTGAAACTAGTAGTTTTCGTAAGTCTAATATTTGTTTTCTTCGCAAATTCTTGTGATGTACTAGAGGTGGCTGAATTTCCTGATTATCCCGTAAAAATTGAATCACTTGAAATGGATGCATTGGTAGCTTTGAATCAAAAGTATGCAGATGAGAATTCAAATCATATTTGTTCAACTCTAAATGAATTTGGATTTACAGGGTTTAGTAGAATTTTATTTCCAAACGATGAAAATCCATGTTTGAATAGAGAAATTGTTCGCTCCCAACTTGATTATTCGGATTCACTTTTAATTGCCGCTAAAAGCTCCCTTTTAAAAAATGTGGAATATACCAATGTAACCGATACCAGTGCTTTAGAGGTTATTGAAATAATTCCTCTTTATGGATGTACAATTTGTGAAGGCCCTGATGAAAACAGTGTTCCATTAGAGTATAAAATCTCGTTTAATATTCAAAAATTTGGAGCTACCGAAGTCAGAAATTCAGAGCTTACTGTTTTTGTAGATTCCATAGGAGTGAATAGAATTTGGGGGAATTGGTTTCCTGAATTTAAAAGCCCTGGCTTTATAAATGTCGGGTATTTAGAAGCTCAAAAGATATTGGTGGGTTGGGAAATAGATATGAATCCCATAACTGGTGAAGATGTTAATTTTACAGTGCAAGAAGAACATGTTCAGGAAACACCGATTTTTGAATATATGCCATTCATTAATGAACAAACCTTAGAATTGCGACGAACTTGGAGAGTATCTATTTCTTATAAAGATGATTCGTATGACGGTTGGTTTGCAAATGTTGATGTTATCGATGGCTTATTACTTTCTGTTGTGCCAAAGACTGATGAGGAATAAAAATAAAATTTTGGGTTGACTTTGTTTTACAAATGGGAAGTGTAACTATAAGCAGAAGATTCTCTCATAAGTAGAGTCTGGTAAAAATAGAAGTAGAAATTTAGGAACAAGTACATTGGCTGATATACTGGGAAAGAAACAGCGGGTTTTAATAGTAGAAGACGATTTAATAATCTCGTTGGTAATAGAAAATATGGTATTAGAACTAGGTCATGAGGTGTTAGCTAAAACTGTTTCAGGTAAAGAAGCGGTTGAATTGGCCGTAAAGTATAAGCCAAGTCTAATATTGATGGATATTAGACTTAAAGGAGAGATGGATGGAATAGATGCGATTAAGACTATTAAAGAAAAGATGCACACTTCTGTTATCTATTTAACTGGAAATTCTGATAAGGTTAGCTACGAGAGAGCTAAAACAACAGGGTTTATAGACTTAATAACAAAGCCTTTTACAATTGCTGATTTAACAAAATCATTTAAACTAGTTTAAAAAAAGCTACTTTTTGTGCATCTTTGTAATCATTAATGCGTATTCTTTGCGCAAATTTATGAGCAAAATATGAGTACAAAATTCAGAAATTTAAAAAATGATTTAAAAGATCTTGAAAATGAAACAGAAGATTCAGGTCTGGGTGTACCTTCTAAATCTACATCAGGAGGCTCAAAAACAGCAAACTACATTCTTGTAATTGCATTTTTAGTTACTCTTCTATTTTATGCTGGTAATAGAGTAAGTACATTTTTTCAGGATTTTGAAAACCCAATTTCTGATGTAGTTCAATCATTTAATGAGTACGATGCCGATTTACTTGCAGGTATGGGTAGTATGATGGAAGACATGGGTTACGGAGTTCTATCGAATGAAGAGTTATCTAGTTTGAGAGATGAAGGCGTTACAGCTACAGAAACGCAAAGATTGCATGATGCTGGTTATACCGAAGTAACCCTTGCGCAATTAGTTGAACTACAGGATGCTGATGTAAGCTCAACATACGCTAGTATGATGAAAGAACTTGGATATGAATTTACAATAGATGATTTGTTAGAAACAAGAAGAAATGGAGTTACTGCAAATTTTACCAGTCGAATGATGGACCTTGGATATACATTAGAAGAACTTACAAAAGAAAATCTAATTAGAATGAGAAGTATTGAAGTAACCGACCGTCTGGCTGAAAGATTGATTGAAGAAATAGGGGAACGTCCATCAGTAGATGAATTAGTGAGATACAGGATCAGTAACCAATAGCATTACTATTTGGAACATTTCAATTTCTGTACTGTTAAATAATTAGAAATACTAATTAAACATAACAGAATGAAGAAACTAACAACGCTATTTACGTTTTTCATATTGTCGTTATTTGCGACAAATATGGCAGCCCAAGATTTTTTACTTAAAGATAAGTCCGGTTTTGGGCCAAGAATAGGATATTATAAAGCTCCAGATGCTGAAGATGGTACAATGTTTATTGGAGCGCAAGCAAGAATTAGAGGTTCTATAATTGGACTTGAATTAGCTGCCGAATACAGAGGTGAACAATCGTATGATGTAACTGGGGGAGAAATAAAAGTTAAACAAATACCTCTAACATCATCATTACTCCTATTTGTACCACTCGCTCCAAATTTTCAACCATATGGTATTGCAGGGTTAGGCGCTTATTATAGCTTTTACGATTATGATGGAGCTTTTGCAAGTGGTGAAGATGCAGAAGTTAACCTTGGTTATCATCTTGGTTTTGGATTAGATCTCCCTCTTAATGATAGAGCCGCATTAAATGTTGATTATAGATATTTATTCCTAGATGGAAATAACGATGATTTTGGAGATAAAGAATATAGTGGTAATGTTATTTCAGGAGGACTCACATTTTATTTCTAAACTAGTTTAATACTATTTATTTTAGAATCCCGAGCATTAGATTGGTCGGGATTTTTTTTCATCATTTTTAAACAATCAAATCTCTAATCATGCCCGAAATAATCTTACCTGAAGTAGAACTCAATATATATTCACCAAAATCTCCAGCTGAAGCTACTATTGTTGAGAATTATGTTTGTACTGCGGAGAGTAGCCCAAATATTATTCGGCATATTACTTTCGATATTTCGGGGACAGATTTAGAAGGAAAGTTTAGAGTAGGTCAATCAATAGGAGTACTTCCTCCGGGAGAAAACGAAAAAGGGCGCCCACATAAATTAAGATTATACTCGGTATCTTCGCCATCTGCTGGTGAGGGCGGAAAAAAGCATCTGGTTTCGACCACTGTAAAACGAGCAATGGATGAAGTTGAGGGTACTTTTTACACTGGTGTTTGCTCAAATTATATTTGCAATCTTAAACCTGGTGACAAAGTAAAAGTAACTGGTCCAAGCGGTCGACGATATTTACTACCAGAAAATGTGGATGATTTCAATTATGTATTTTTTGCTACCGGAACAGGTATTGCACCTTTTAGAGGTATGATTATAGAACTGTTTGAATCTGGTTTTAAAGGAGATGTTGCTCTTGTTTTTGGTTGCCCATATCGTACCGATGTTATTTATCCAAAGTTTTTTACCGAAATGGCAGAAAAGCACGACAACTTTCATTATATCAAAATGATTTCACGAGAAGACCGCCGAGATGATGGCAGTAAATATTATGTACAAACAGCTATTGATGATCAGGAAGAAACTCTGAGTCCAATTCTAGGTAAAGACAATACGCTCATTTATCTCTGTGGAATGAAAGGGATGGAATCGGGAATCTATCACAATCTCGCAAAAAAAGGCTTTATGGATTATCTTTTGCTAAAAGGAGAACTTGCAGTTAAAAATCCAGCGGATTGGAGTTGGGAAGAAGTAAAAAAACTTATAAAACCATCAACGAGAACATTCGAAGAAGTTTATTAAACCTCTTAAGGCTACTTCAAAATTGAAATACTTTTCAGAAACTCATAATTATACTATTTCCCAAAACCTGTTACCCCACCTGATACTATGAAGCGCATAAAATCAGCAGGATCTGCCTTGATAGGGGTAACACTTTCTTTAGGTACTATGTAAAGATTACCTGAAAAATTATAGGAATGTGGACAATAGACCGGTACCTCATTTTCAAGTCCAAGGTTTAACAACGATTCTTGGGTAATAAAGCCAAAGCGAGTCATTCCCATATCACCAAATTGAACTTTAACGGGTTTTGTAAATTTCTTTTTATCACCAACAAAAGCTTCTGTTAAATCCTTGAGTGAAGTATATACTATACTGACCAAAGGTGTTTTAGATAGGAGATTTTCGAATATTTGAACAATAGGTTTTGTAAAAGCTCTGGTAAAAAGAAACCCAATCAGAGATATAATTATAAATCCTGAAAGTATACCTAAACCGGGAATATTCCATTCAAACCACCCAAAAAATAGGTCGTTAAAAATACTATTCACCCAGTTGATAGAGATGCTTACTAAATAAATGGTTGCACCTAATGGAAATACGATCAGCATTCCCCGTAAAAAATAATTAAGTATCGTTTTCATCGCTTTTTGTTTGTTATTAGTTGCTACCTTTAGCTAATCGAATTAGTTCCATGAGTAAGAGTAAGAATTTTTCTATCTTCACAACCCTAAAATTCAAAATTTCTACAGTACAAATTAATGTCCATTAAGACTTCTTCCCAAATCAGAAATGAATTTCTGCAATTCTTCGCAGAGAAAGAACATGCGATTGTAGATAGCGCACCTGTAGTGCCTAAACAAGATCCAACGCTGTTGTTCACCAATGCAGGAATGAACCAGTTCAAACCTATTTTTTTAGGGGAAGAAAAAGCCTTAAGCCATGATGGTAAGCTATGGAATCGTGCTGCCGATACCCAAAAATGTATTCGCGTTAGTGGGAAACACAACGATTTAGAAGAAGTTGGGCACGATACGTATCATCATACCTTTTTTGAAATGCTTGGGAATTGGTCATTTGGAGATTATTTCAAGAAAGAAGCAATTGCTTGGGCTTGGGAATTATTGGTAGACCGTTGGGGTATGAATCCCGATCGATTATACGCAACGGTGTTTGGTGGTGATGAGGAAGATGGACTTCCTGTTGACGAAGAAGCAATTGAGCTTTGGAAAAGTGAAACTACAATTTCACACGATCATATTCTAAAATTTGGAAAAAAGGATAATTTTTGGGAAATGGGTGAGACAGGACCTTGTGGCCCTTGTTCTGAGTTACATATTGATCTTCGCTCGGATGAAGAACGAACAAAGGAAGACGGCGCTAAACTTGTGAACATGGATGATCCCAGAGTCATGGAAATCTGGAATTTGGTCTTCATTCAGTTTAATCGCCAATCTGATTCAACCCTACAGACGCTGCCAGCCCAACATGTAGATACAGGAATGGGATTTGAGCGGGTTTGTGCAGTGCTACAGGGTAAAACATCCAATTATGATTCAGATGTATTTACTCCTTTACTTAATGAAATTTCAAAGCTTGCCGGGATTAAATATGGAAACGATGAAGAGAAAGATATTGCCACAAGAGTAATTGCCGATCATATACGAGCAGTTGTATTTTCAATTGCAGATGGAGCTTCTCCGGGAAATGATGGCCGGGGTTATGTAATTCGTCGCATTCAACGCCGTGCAATTCGTTACGGTTGGGATAAGCTCGGTTTTAAAGAACCGTTTATGTTCAAATTGGTGAATGTTTTAGCCAATCAGTTTAAGGACGTATTTCCTGAAGTAGCGGCTCAACAGGAATACATTACAAATGTAGTTCGTGCAGAAGAAAAGAGCTTTCTTAAAACACTAGGACAAGGCATCGACATCTTTAATGAAATGCTTCAAGGAAGTAATAAGCTTTCAGGTGAAGATGCATTTAAACTACATGATACCTACGGTTTTCCAATCGATTTAACACAACTAATGGCGCGTGAAAAAGGTGTAAATGTTGATGTTGAAGGCTTCAATAAAAACATGCAGGAACAAAAAGATCGTGCACGTGCAGCTGGTAAGTTTGGAATTGATCAAAGCCAAAGTGGAGACTGGATTGAGCTAAAAGAAAGTTCTAGTTTTGAATTTGTTGGGTATGATGATTTTGAAGCGGAAACAGAAATCACTTCTTACAGAAAAGAAATGGAGAAGTATGCTTTACAACTTTCAAAAACACCTTTTTATGCAGAAAGTGGTGGACAGGTAGCTGATACTGGGCTACTTACGAATGGAGAAGAATTCATTCATATTTTAGATGTAAAGAAAGTACAGGGAAAGTTTATTCATTACACCGAAAAGCTACCAGAGAATTTAAATGGAAGCTGGACTGCCACTATTAATATTAATAGGAGACTAGAAATTCAAAAACATCATTCTGCGACACATATAGCCCACACTGCTTTAAGAGATGTTTTGGGAGATCATGTAGCTCAAAAAGGTTCGTTGGTTAATGAATATCATCTGCGCTTTGATTTCTCTCATTTTGAAGCAATGACATCAGAACAACTAGATGAGGTAGAAGCTCAGGTAAATGATAAAATTCAGGAGAATATCCCACTTACTGAAGAACGCAATGTCCCAATCGAAGAAGCTCGTGAAAAAGGTGCAATGATGCTTTTTGGCGAAAAATATGGAGACTTTGTTCGTGTAATCACATTTGATGAAGACTATTCGGTAGAATTATGTGGAGGAACTCATGTTGGTGCTACTGGTGAAATTGGTTATTTCCGTTTTATTCATGAGAGTTCTGCGGCCGCTGGGATTCGAAGAATTGAAGCTGTGGTAGGCAAAGCTGCTGATGAACTTGTTAGAAATGAAAAGCATACTATTCAAAGTATAAAATCTTCAATAGGGCAAACTGATGATCTTATTGGAAGCATTCATAAGTTGCAAGAGGAGAAGAAGATGCTCGAAAAAGCATTGGAGAAGTTAAATCTTCAAAATACTGGCGCTAAATTGGACGAGCTAATCAAATCGGCTGAAAGTTTAAATGGAAGCACTTCAATTGTTAAAGGAGAAATTGCTGGCGCAGATATGAATGTTCTCAAACAATTAGGCTACGACGCGCTCCAAAAGCAAACTGAAAAAACGGTAATCGTACTTGGTTCTAAAGATGAATCGGAGGGAAAAGTGTTCTTGATGGTTGCAGTTACCGATGATTTGATCAAGGAAAAAGGATTAAAAGCAGGAGTTTTAGTTGGGCAATTAGGCAGATTAGTTGGTGGAGGTGGTGGAGGTCAACCTAATCTTGCAACTGCTGGAGGGAGGAATCCCGAAAAGCTATCAGAAGCATTGAGAAAGGTGAATGAAATAGTACTAGAAAGCATTAATTGAATCATATAAATCGAACTACGAAAACTTCCAAAAAATTAGATATATTTTGACCCCTTTCGAGGGATACCGATAAGAACAAATTTATTATGGCGAATAACATAAAAGATGATATCGTTTTTGCTCCTAGGGGCATTGGCGAAGCAAATGATGAGGTAGTACAGAAAGGTGTTGATTTACCGCCTGCTACCAAGAAGAAACATAAAGCATTAGGTCTTTCTGAGGACGATTTAAAAGCGATGTACGAACAAATGTACTTGCAACGTCGCTTTGAAGAGAGAGCTATGCAACAATACCAAAAAGGTAAGTTTGGAGGTTTCTTACACCTATATATTGGTCAGGAAGCTATATCTACAGGAACAGTCTTTGCTTTTGATGACAATGACGATATTATTACCGGATATCGGGATCACGGTTGGGGTTTATGTCGTGGAATTACTCCAAATGAAGGCATGGCAGAACTTTTTGGTAAAGCCACTGGCTGCTCTAAAGGAAAAGGTGGTTCCATGCATTTTGCTAAAGCAGAGAATCATTTTTGGGGTGGATACGGTATTGTTGGTGGACATATTCCGATTGGTGCCGGACTCGCATTTGGAAATAAATATAAGAGAACAGGAAATATTTCTGCTACTTTCTTTGGGGATGGAGCCGTCGATCAAGGGGCATTACATGAAACAATGAATATGGCTCAACTTTGGAAGCTCCCGGTTATTTTTGTGGTAGAGAATAATGGATATTCAATGGGTACCGCTGTTAAACGACATACAGTTGCAGAAATCGTTGATCGCGCGAAAGGCTATGGTATGAAGAGCGCAGTAATAAACGGAATGGATTTATTCTCAGTATATGAGAAGATGAAAGAAATTGCCGATGACGTTCGCGAAAATTCGGAACCTTATTTTGTAGAAATTAGAACCTATCGCTATCGAGGGCATTCAATGTCTGATCCTCAAAAGTATCGTACCAAAGATGAACTAGAGCAATATCAGAATATTGACCCAATTGCTCGAATAAAAGATTATCTACTTTCAAATAAAATTACGAATGAAGACGAATTAAAAGAAATTGAAGATAAGGTAGAACAGGAAGTCCTTGATGCAGTAGAATTTGCAGATGAGTCGCCTTTCCCAGAAATAGAAGAGATGTACGATGATATGTTTACTGAAGACGATCCTTACTTCCACGTTTAAAATTTTAGAGATTACGAATAATGGCTGAATTACAATTTAGAGAAGCAATCAAGCACGCAATTGATGAAGAAATGGGTCGAGACGACCGTGTTTTCGTTATGGGTGAAGAAGTAGCAGAATATAACGGTGCCTACAAAGTTACCGAAGGCTTGTTAGACAAGTATGGATTTAAACGTGTTATAGATACACCAATTTCTGAGCTTGGTTTTGCCGGGATCGGGGTTGGAGCAGCAATGCAAGGTTTAAGACCTATTATTGAGTTTATGACCTTCAATTTTGCCGTATTAGCGGCAGATCAAATCATTAATCATGCAACAAAAGTTAAATATATGACTGGAGGTCAAGCTGACTGTCCTATCGTATTTCGAGGCCCAAATGCTTCTGCTGGTCAATTGGGTGCTACTCATTCTGTTGCGTACGATTCCATGTATGCACAATTCCCTGGCTTAAAAGTTATTTATGTTTCAGAACCTGATGATGCCAAAGGTTTAATGAAATCTGCAATCAGAGACAATAGCCCTGTTCTTTTTATGGAATCTGAGCAAATGTATGGTTTGAAAGGTGAAGTTTCAGATGAGGAAGATTATATCATTCCCATTGGGAAAGGTAAAATCAAAAGAGATGGAAGCGACGTTACCTTAGTTGCACATGGTAAAATGTATCATTTAGCGGTACAGGCAGCAACTCAATTAGCTAAGGATGGTATTGAATGTGAAATCATTGATCCAAGAACGGTTAAACCGCTTGATTTACCATTAATAATCGAATCTGTTAAAAAAACGAATCGATGTGTTGTTGTTGATGAAGCCCATCCATTTGCTGGCTTTGCATCAGAAATTGGGTTTTTGATTCAGCGTGATGCATTTGATTATTTGGATGCTCCTGTACAAAGGGTAACGCTACCAGATGTAAATGCTCCATTCTCAAAGAAATTATTTGATGCTTGGTACCCAAGTACAAAACAGGTGATTGATGCCGTAAACCAAGTAACATACAGAACTTAAAAAAACACTTAAAAGAAGTAATTATGGCAATTAAGATAGAAATGCCCAAGCTCAGCGATACCATGGAAGAAGGGGTAATCGCAAAATGGAATGTTAAAGAAGGTGATTCTGTAGAAGCCGGAGATATTATCGCTGAAGTTGAAACCGATAAAGCAACAATGGATGTTGAGGTTTTTGATGCAGGAATCATCCTTAAAATTGTTCCCGGTGAAGGCGATGCAGTTCCGTTAGGTGGTTTAATTGCCATAGTTGGGGAAGAAGGAGAAGATATTTCAGCACTTCTCGATGGAGATAATGCAGATTCTAAATCAGTTGAAAAAGAAGAAGTTAAACAAGAAGCTTCTGAGGAACCCAAGAAGGAAGAAAGTCAAACTTCACCAGCACCTTCTTCAGATAATGGAAGAGTAAAAGCTTCACCTTTAGCTAAGAAAATCGCTGAAGATAAAGGGATAGATTTAGCAGGAGTCAGTGGTTCTGGACCAGAAGGCAGAATCATCAAAAAAGATGTAGAAGATTTTAAAGGGGGTTCATCATCCGGGTTAACAAAACCTGCTGGTTCATCTAAACCTGCTCCGTCTTTTGATAGTCTGGAAAGTAAAGAAGTAAAGGTTTCTCAAATGAGAAAGGCGATTGCCAGAAGACTTTCAGAAAGTAAGTTTACTAATCCGCATTTCTATGAAACTATAGATATTGATATGAAAGCTTCATTTGAAGCTAGAAAATCAATGAATGAAGCTAATGATGTTAAGATTAGCTTTAATGATATTGTTGTAAAAGCTTGTGCTGTCGCTCTAACGCGACATCAGGCAATAAACAGCTCATGGCATGACGATATTATAATGGAGCACGGAGATGTAAATATCGCCGTTGCTGTAGCTATTGATGAGGGACTAATGACTCCAGTTATAAATCATGCAGATAAAAAGGGGCTTTCTCAAATATCAGCTGAAACTCGTGAACTTGCAGGTCTTGCACGTGATCGAAAACTTCAACCCGATCAAATGGAAGGTAGTACCTTTACTATTAGTAATTTAGGTATGTTTGGAATTGAAGAATTCACTGCAATCATCAACCCTCCAAATGCTTGTATTCTTGCGATAGGAGCCATTCGTGATATTCCAGTAATTGAAAATGGTGAAATTGTTCCAGGAAAAAGAATGAAAGTTACCTTATCAAGCGATCATAGAGTAGTTGATGGAGCTAAAGCTGCTCAATTCCTGAATACAGTTCGTAACTTGATCGAAAACCCATTATCTATGCTTTTATAGTATAGATTTTACACAATTAGATATTTAAAGCCTCTTGAGAAATCAGGAGGCTTTTTTATTATATATATTCT
The DNA here is from genome assembly GCA_040222455.1 of Balneolaceae bacterium. Classification (GTDB taxonomy): domain Bacteria; phylum Bacteroidota; class Rhodothermia; order Balneolales; family Balneolaceae; genus RHLJ01. The sequence goes on from JAVKDD010000011.1 coordinate 518,093, forward strand.
AAGAAATATATTACCGGATTGGAACTCGGCACTCTATTTTTTAATCGTTGGTATTTTGAAATAGTCTCATTCCAATCCATACTTCTTTCTGTTAAGAGTAGATACGCACCATCTTTAGATCGCAAGATCGTTGAAGATATTCCTAAGGTCTCAGAAATCCTGTTTGAAACAGTCTGAGCTTCATTTATAGAACTAAATGAATCTAACTGTAATTGGTATGCATATTTATAATCCAGCATAGATTCATTAACAGGTTTTATAAAAATATTCTCTGTAATCCCTTTTGCTTTGAATGAATTGAGTTGTTCTATTACACGTTCTCTTGAATCATAAGGACCAGCTACGATATTATATGTATTCGAGAGACGATTCATGTACGTTTGAATTTGAAATTCTTGCTCAAGTTCTATGGTATAATTAAGAGCATTTTCTTGATTTTGAAAAGCGCCAAACTGTATTTGATACTCTAAGGTAGTTGGAACTTTTTGACCTCCCTGATAACATTGATGAATTAAGCCAACGCTTGACTCATCAAGTTCCTCTGAAGTTTTAGTATAAGAGTTTAAAGCCTCGGTAAAAGAAGAAACAGAAGTAGATCTTACAGAATAAAGTTGGTTATTTGAAGCAACTTCAAAGTTAAGCCCTGTTTTTGTTTCAGCATTATTAGCAACTTGAAATCCTGCTGCTAGCGATTGAAAACTACCAACTTGAACTGAATAACTACAAGTAATATTCTCATCTAGAAAAGATGGAATATTTGGAAGCTCATTGGAAGCTATTGGTTCAGTGACGGGTTCAGGAGTTGGAGTTGGTGGAACAATTTCTTCTTTTATTGGTTCAGGAACTTCAACTTTTTCTTTATTTTTATTTGCAGTAGCAATAGAAAGAACTTCCTTTGCTATTTGATCTGCTTGTGATTCTGGTTCTGGGGAAGTGATATCAACTTCAGGTAAGCTTTCATCATTTGCCGCCAATGCTTCATCATTTGCTCTTTTCTGTAGTCCTTCTGAAGTATAAAAAAGGCGTAGTACAATTCTTCGGTTTTGTTCTTTTGAAGCGGCAAATGGATTCCCAAAAGAGTCAAATTGGACAAGTGGTCTGGAATCTGCAAATCCAGAAGCTTTAAGTCTATCTTCCTCTAAACCCATTCGATCAAAATATTTAACTACATTAGAAGCTCTTGCTGTAGATAATTCCCAATTAGAATCATAATTAGCGGTTGAGATAGGAACGTTATCTGTATGACCTTCAACTTCTATATTAAAATCGGAATAAGACGTTTGTTGAAAGGCTCTGATAACATGATTTAATAGATCTAGTCCTTCTCCTTGAATAGAGGCGCTTCCTGAGGTATAAAAATCGTCTCCTTTAAAACGAATTCGAATATCATTTAAATCTTTATAGATAATAAGTCTGCCTTGTTCGATTTGAGGCTGCAACAGTCTCTCAAGTTCTTCCTGAATTTCTTCAATTGGAGTGGTAAGAAACTCAGTTTTGTCAGAGGAATTCCCAAATACAGTAGAAAGTGAAGTAAACTCAGGCTTAGCGATTTGAGAAACTGAAAGAAGTATGATAAGAAAGCCTAAAATAATCGTAATTATATCGAGATAGCTTACTTGCCAGCTTTCATCATCTAAATCCTCAAAAGGCTTTTTTGGATAAAGTGAATTTGAGTTTTTATTTATAGGAGTTTCTTTCAATTCTTAGAAATTTCAGGGAAGCTACATAGTATATTTATTTCTTCTCATATGAGCTTGTAATCGGTCGTAAATTTGGAGTGAAGATTTATGTTCTTCAATCAGTATTACACCTTCAAGGATAAGTTTTTCTCTGAAATATTGCAGTTCTGCTGTACTCTGCATTTTTTTTGCCATTGGTGTAAATATAAAATTACCAATAAGAATACCATATAAAGTAGTCATTAAAGCGGCACCTAAGCCTGACAATAAAGACTCCACTTCACTAAAACCAGAAAGAATCACAATTAAACCAAAAAGAGTACCTAACATTCCAAATACTGGAGAAGTTTTACCCATGCTAGATATAATTTGAGTGATTTGTTGTTGACGTGTATAATTCTCAGTTATGTTGATTTCACCTAATTCACGAAGTTCTTCGGTGCTATAATTGGTATCCAGAACCGAAAAAAGATAACCTTCAAATTTATCCTCATACTTTTGGCTTAATTCTGCCACAGCCTGAATCTTATTGATATTGATTTTTTTCTGCCATTCTAAAATAAAATCTATGTCACGCTCAAGAACTTCTTCGGTAATATCACTATGTGAAAATAGTCGCATACTAGCTCTAAACGCAGTCATTACTTGTCGAAAAGGATAGCTAATGAATACACTTGCCGAAATCCCACCAAAAACAATTGCGAGACTAGGTATGTTCAGAAATTCATAAATAGGTGGGATGAGATTATACTCAGCAAATCCCATAACTAGAAGCGAACCCCAAGCTAAAATCACCAAAGACACCAGAAAGCTAAGTATGTTTAAAATAGACGTTTTCATTAATAGCTAACTAGAAACTTTTCTTCATATTTTGGTCAATTAGACCGTTTTGCTGCAACTGTTGAATAATATAAGGAGATGGTGGAATTGGTACTTCGGGGTCAAGTTCTAACGCTTGTCTCCAGTTCGCTACAAAATTGTCAGTTAATCCAAGTCCCAAATAGATACTACCTTTTAAAGCAAGAACATCGGCATTTTCTTTAATGTTCGAAGCCATATTTATATATGTAAGAGCATTTTGATAATCACCACTATAGAATCGTTGTTGTGCATAAATGTAATAAGTTAAGATACTGTTTGCTTCAGTTTGATAAATTTCACTTAGCTCATCTTTATATACTTCAAGTAAGGCTTCTCTTCTTATTTGGGTACTATCTAAAACCGTTTGGTTAGTTTCTTCTGTTGCTTCTGCAGTTACACTTGGCAATTCCTCAGTTTCTTTGGATGCCATTTGATTTGTACTTTTACAACCTATAATAATAAATAGAACAAGAGGAATAAGCGATATGTATCGTTTAGAATCGATGACAGTTTTAGTTTACGTTCTGATTCTTTTTCACGGTTCTTCTAATCCGCTTCATTATCTCAGACTTAGCTTCATTAGTATCTTTTACTGGTTTATCCTTGGATTCATCAAGTTCCAAACGAATTAATCGCTGCTCTCTTTTCGGGCGTACCGATAATAATTTATCAATAAGTTTTTGATCTAATCCAAGCAGTGCATCCAAGAGGGTAGAAGTATCAATATCCTGAATGGCTTCTTTAATAATATCGTCGGTAAGAGTTAGCACCTGATTGATCGTTATAAATTGACGTTGAACAACTTCGCCGACCACAGAATTTGTGGCTTTTAATTGGTCGATATAAGCTTGTTGTTCGTTCAGCGGAAGTTTATCTAAAATTGGTAGGATATTTTCAGCACCAAGACGTTGTTCTTTTTCTTTATCAATTAAGTCCATTGCTTTGTCAAAAAGCTTTGAAGAAATCTCACTTTGTAGTTGGTAAGGGATACTACTAATTGAGGTCATTTTAAGCATAATATTAGCGCTCTGTACTTTGTCAATTCTATCAAGTACTCGAGCTGCTTTATCTTCAGGTAAATAGTCTACAATAAGTGCTCCAGTTTGATAACCCTCATCATTAAGCAAGTCAACTATTTGCGAATCAGAAATATGGTCTAAGAATTTGAATAATGTGATATGACCATTCTTTTTTGAACCCAGACTTGATTTGTTTCCACTATTTAACACTGCGTTAAATGATCGGATAACAGAACCTTTTCTTTCTGACATCATTGGAGATAGCGTCTCCAAAGTATTTTTAATTAATTCAAAATTTTCTGATTGTAAATCGTTTTTAATTGCCCGAAGTAGTTGTTTATCTACACTTGCAATTACTTCAGCAGCTTTAAAAGCGCCTTCCTCTTTATTTTCGTCTAACCAATATTCAAACAGAAGAGCAATTTCCTGCGATTTATTGAAAAAATTATTAATGAGTTCATCAATTTCAATTGAGATATCTCTTCCTTCAGCATTATTCATAACAATTTGTTCCATAGGTCTCCCAAAGTCGCTGATAGAGATATCATGTTTTATACTTTCTCTTTGTTGAAGTTGAGAACTGCGCTCATCCGGTTTATTAAAAAATCTGGACAAGAACATGATTGCTCCGAATAGTATAAGAAGTACAAAGCCAGGAATGTAGGATCTAAAAGATGCTAAGATACTTTCTTGTTCCTGAGGAGATTGGATAATTGGAATAGGATCTACAGTGCCAATAGTGGGTATAGGAATTTGAGATATGGTAATTTGATCTCCCCTGGCATCATTAGTTTTTGCAGCTATACCAGTTAAAAGACTCATAAATTGCACTTCTTGAACGGTAAAAGAAGTATCTGCGAAAATACTGATATTGATATTTATAAGACGAAGAGTACGAATAGTACTTTCGTTTACTATAGTTTCAGGAGTTGGTGCAACTGAAGCATTGTTTCTAAGATTTTCTTGGGGGAGAAAGGGAAGCCCTGGCATCATCACTGGCTGAGTTCTTGTACTAGATGTAACCTGATTTTGAGTCCTTTCTACGGTTTCATCTACAAACTCAGCGTTAATATTTACATCAACAAAAAATTTCTTTCGGTCAAAATAATTGGAAAGGAGGATATAAACCTGAGAATCGTAGCTTTGCTCTAAAGAAGATATTTTAAGTTCTAAAGACTGAGAATTGGATGCATTTGTAGTAGTCTGCGAATAACCATTCGCAGTTAAAAGTATTAGAAAAACAACGCTATGAAAGAGACGCTTCATATGTATTAAAATTTTACTAAAACAAATGTTGTAGATGATATCATTAATCTTATCAATTCTGAACCAATAGATATATTAATCAGATGAACTTACAGTAACTTTTTGGTCAAGCTCTTCTAACGTAGGAATGTAAATATCTGGATCATATCGTAAAGCTAATCTCCAACTTTTTACAGCCTCGATTCTATCACCTTTAAAATACTGTATACTACCCTTTAAAGCATATCCCTGAGCAGTCTTAAAGAATTCTAATGATTGATTAATATTGTTAAGTGCACCTTCATAATCTCTGACATAAAATGCATTTTGTGCAAGAATAAGCTTGCGTAATGCTTTTTCAACATTGGTATTTAGCACTCGTTCTAATGTTACTATTTCAGGACTTTGTCTTATTTCAGCAGGAAAATCTTCAATAGAAATATCTGTGAGCGGTTCAAGTAAAACAGAGTCTAAAGGTTCTTCAATTTCTAGGTTATTAGGTATAAGTAAAATTTTAAGGCCCTCGACAAAATCTCCGTCAGGTATAGCATTAACTACAAAGTCTATTTTTTCTGGTGATGAACTTACATTAAGTATTTCTAATTGATTTGGGTCTACAAAAAGTTCGTAATCACCTGGTGGAATTTCATAATCATAGAATGAACCATCTGAAAAAGTTCTCAGTTCTTTTCGGTAATCTTTGGTTTTTGAGTTTAGGATTAATTTTAAACCACCAATTCCTTGAGGATTTTCATTTAGTCGTTTTCGTTCTACTAATCCTTCTATTACTCCCGACATATAAAAAGGAATCTCTATCTTTTTAAATGTATTTGGATCTGTAATCACAGAAAACTGATCAATTTCTGGTACAAGCATCGGATTTTTAATGGAAGATTTATTCATCTCCATGTTATACTTAAAAAAGGATTGGAGTTGAGTGTAATATAGTACTCCATTTTTTGTGGTTGTAGAAGATCCACTTCTACCAATATTTATAACACCATCAGGAATCAAATCGTCTTCTTCATCAAAGGTGTTGTTACCATTATTGTCTACGAAGAGTTTAACTGCTGCACCAGACCTGCCTACTTGGTTACGGCTAGTAAATAAAAAGTTTTTATAGTTTGGATCATAAGCAATTGAACCACTCACCGATTGGGTATAGTTATAGTTCCCCCTAAAGGTATTTACAATGGTATTAGTTCGCGCTTTGTTGAAATCCAAAATTAGGCTGAAACGAACACTACTAAAACCATTTATATAATTTTTCCCAATAGAAAGTTGTGCTCTTCCATTTTCGAATAATGTTCTAGAGGCTAAAAATTCCACTGATTCTATTTCAGAAAAAGATGGCAAATAATTTAGTTGACCCCTTAGAAATAATCCACGTAGTGCTTCTGGAGTGCTTCTTTTTCTTGGAACTGTGTATGTTAATGAAGACTCTACAAGCGAAGAATTGGAAAAAGCGAATGGGTTGTAATCATCGATTAATCGATCTGAGTGAGCTATCTGCAGTCTAAAGGAGCGTATACGAGTTCCTAGATTAAATCTATAACTGTTAAACGTATTTTCTTCTCGAAATCTAAAGAAACCTGATCCTCTAATATCAAACGATAACCCAAAAACCTTAAATGGGTAGAAAGCAGAGGTTATAATTTGGCTTGAGTTGTCAGAATTGTTAAATAATCTTGAGCTTGAAAAGAAATTGGTATAGTCGAAACTTAAACTAGAACTATTTGGGAATATAGCACTCACATTAGATCTGTAGTAAGCATTTGAAACCCCTTCAACATTAACAATATAGTTTTTTAACACTCTTGCTGATAATCTGGAAGAAAGATAAGGAATATTGTTTCCTTGCTCATTTTCATTATAGTAATAGTCGATTCCAAATTTTGAGGTTAACCAGTTTGTTAACCCTATGGTTGTATTCGCTTGTGTAACTAAATCCTTCGTTGTACTTCCAAGTACTGGATTATCCAACATCCCAACATCTACGGTATAATTAATTTCACCTTTTGGTAAGAATGTAAATGGGACTTGGATTCTGGAATTTCTCTCGATTTGTTGACCAGAAGGTCCATATATCTTTAAATCCATTTGATTGCTACCGTAGAACAGTGGAGTTAAGAATCTATATCTACCATTTCCATCCGCAAGTTGATAATCTACCAGTCGATTATTAAGATAGAGTTCTATTTCTGAATCAGGGAAGGTATTTCCTTCAATTTCATAATCTTCAAAAAATCTTCGAAACTGAAGAGGCTCATTAGTAATTTTTATACCAGTAAAAGGATCGTTGGAAACCCCTGATAAGTTAGATTGACCAAGGGTAATTTTAGATACAAGGCTTCCGTCTGTGAATCCATATAACCAACGTAAATTGAAAGTTCTAAAAGAAGAACTCTCTTTAGAGTTATTGCTAAATATTGAGCCTTGAACACTTCCTCCGGCTAATTGGAGACCTATTGAGGAGTTTACATTCAAAGAATAATCTTCGGGGTTTTTGTTTCCTGTAATGTTATAGTCTAAGAAACCGCCACTGAGGATTTTTCTTTCTCTATCGCCGCGAAGAGGGTAGTATTCTTCTTCTACGCCTTCAATAGAAGAAACTCTACGGGTTTGATCACGTTTTACCCTCTCAACAACAGGAATTATTTGATCGGTTTGTAGTTGAAGATTTAAAGAATTGAAATTAACAGAAAAGTTTAATTGAAATAGCTCTGAAAAAATTTCTTCAGTTATGTAAGTATCAAGTTCTTTTAAAATAAAATCTTCTTGAGTAAGATTTATCGTTTTATTTCCAAGTTTGGCTGATAAATTCTCAAAGTCGAGTACGTATTTGGAAAGATCACCAGTAAAAGTACCTTCAACCTTTAATCCATTTTGTTCGCTATCAATTTGAAGAAGTGTAAAGAGTTCATTTATAGGTAGGTAAAAACGATCATCTTTGTAGTAAGAAATAATTACAGCATCGATAGCGCCTTTATATCTAAAACCAAGATATACTTCTATATCATCACTACTACTACTTTGAGCATAAGAATAATCATATACACCTAATGCAGCGCATAGGCATATAAGAGAAGTGAGAATAAAAGATTTTAGATATTTCCAATTCACCTAATTGTATATGTTGAAGACTTTGTTACTGTAGACATTTGTACAATGTCTGTCGAAGGAACATCATCTCTTCTTGATTCAAATTCAACGTCTATCGAATAAGTTCCAGGTGGTAAATCATCGATATCAAAAGTTTGTTTATGAACACCATCAAAAAAGTATGTGGTAGTTACAGGTGCTTCTCGTACAACAGTTCCAGCACTGTTTTTCAAACTTACAGTAACAGTACCCAGAAAAGGGGAGTTACCTGTTCTTAGAAAACTAGTTAGAATTTCTAATTGATCTTTTTCATTGATTGAACTTGAAATATCCTCTACTTCGATTCCAGTAGAAACGTCACCATTTTTAAAATACAAACCGGTTACTTGCTCAATAATAATCCCGATTTGAGCTGAAACAATTTCATCAGAAGTTAGCTCAATTGGTGGAGCTTGTTTTTGGGAAGTTGTTTTTATTCTTGACCAGTAAGTGCCTGGGCCAAGATCGGAGGTATTGCTAATTCTGAGCCGTATAACTTGACGTTGCCCAGGAGTGAGGGTGAAATTTTGAGGAAATGCTCTAAGCCTATCGGCAATAGAATAAGTTTTTGCGATTTCACTACTATCATCTTGTATAATACTTCTATCACCTGATGCGTCAGCGTTATTATATGCAAACAAAAAATCTACAGATACTTCTTGTACCTCATTAGATCCATTGATAACCATATAAGTCCCGAATCTTGTATTAGAGTCAAGAAATAAGTTAGTAGGAGCTATAGTTACTTGAGCAACAATAGTAGGTGCAAGTAATAGCAATAATTGAAACGAAAGAATAAACCGGTACATGATATTAACTTTACAGTTTTGTAGACAAATCTTTAGTTACAATTTAGATCAAAATTATCAATAAAAAAAAATCTCATTACCGTTGTGGTAATGAGATTAATACTTTTGATCTTAATCTTATAAGTAAGATGCAGTAAATGTAAGTGCAGTTCCAGTACCAGTTTCTGTACTAAAAGCACCAGCTTCAGAAGATGCAGTTAAGTCACCATAGATAGTCAATACAGTAGCAACACCAGTTGTATGTACAAAACTGTTTCCACTTGTAATATTAGTAGCAGTTGGACCAGCAGTAATATCGATAGAAGGAGTAAAAGTAACAGCATCACCGGTTGCGTTTTCTAGAGATGCAGTAGCACTCCAAGACATGCTTATTGTACCAGAAGGATCTGTACTAGCAACAGTAATAGAACCAGTTGATGGAGATCCACCTTGAGCACCAGCAGTTGTAACAACACCACTAACATCCATAGATGCAGTATTACCTACTTCGATTTCACCAAATGCTACATCAGTAGCAGATAAGTTTACAGTTGCAGTCATTGTTGCAGTTGCTTCAACGTCAGTTTGAGCGAAAGTGCTTACTGATGCACTTAATAAAAGTGCCAAAACGGTTAGAGAAAGTTTAATTGATTTCATGATAGTTTGATTTGTTGTTGGAATAAAATGTTTGTTTAATTTCTGATTCAAACTTAGAATTAATTCGTTTGTGCTCCAAGTTAGATACTCTTAATTAAAAGTTTCTAAAGAACCGTGAATATTGGTTCAATAGGGTTAAAAATGAGATTTAGTAAGGTCAAAACTCTTAATCATAATCAATTATTAAAGTAGCATATCCAGAATATTGACCCGCAGCTATATTATTTACTGTAAGATTCCCATATAGATATAGTAATAACTCTTTCCAATTATCAACTGAAGAAGATCTAAATCTTGCAGATAGATTTTCAGTAATTGGTAAATAAGTTTGATTATTAGGTATTTCAATCGCACCTAAATAATCTTCTTCATTACTATAGCTGTACGCTATATATAATTCTAAAGGAATTTCATCGTCAACCGATTCTTCCTCATTAACCAGAACGTCAGGATGATCCAAAGAGAGGTAAATATTTTGAGTTCTATAAGCACGGATTCGAAAGATACCCATGTTTAGATCTCCCAAAGCTACATCAACGCGACCTGCATTTGTAGCGATAACACCAAAATTTAATTCCTGTTCAATAGTCGTTCTTAGTTCTGGTTCTATATTTAATTGGAGACTCAGAAATTGACCATTCACCTCTTGTTTTAAGCCAGTGCTTAGTAAAACAATTATAGAGAAAAGAAATAGTCTATTCATAATCTATAGCAATAGTTATATTTGAGGAATAAGTCCCAATTATATGTGAGGCAACTGTTAGTTGTCCATATATATATAAGTATGCTGTTTCTATATTAATAGATGCGCTTGGTGTATACCCTTCATAAACAGGTGTAGGAGGAGGACCTGGAGGCGCAGAGCCTCTATATTTAATCGGGAATCGACCAGAAGTATAAGTTGGAATTCCAGTAATCTCAATCGATTGCAATGCGTTATTTACCCCTCGATTAGCATAAGCTGCTTTAACTTCCAAAGGTATTCTACAAGTACTATCTATGCATCCCGAGTTACCATCTAGATATATATAACCTGGACTAGTAACAGTTACAAATGCGTCCAAATATTTCACCCCTTCAATAGAATATACTGCGACACTTGGACTTGTTATATCAATATCAACAACCCCCTCATCTGTCAAGATAGTGCCAAAATCTAATACACCACCCGATTCTGGTGTTACAGTAACTGAGTAATTATAATATCCGCCAAAATTTATTTCTTGAGCATTAGAATTAACTGATAATAAAAATAAAATAAATAGAATTAAATATGGCGGTATTTTGGAATTCATCTTAATCAGATGTAGTCAATTTCTATGGTAAAATCTCCTTCATAATTCCCCGGCTCAGCATTTTCGATATTCACTCTACCGCCTACCCAAATATGATAAACGCCTTCTTGAGTAAATGTTAAACTTCTGGCATTAAAATCCAGTAATTCAGAACTTGCCTGATCTTCAATTTCATTCGCAGAAATCTCATATTCAAAGGTCAGATTTTGACCTCCATCAGAATGAAATAGGGTGCGTTCCTGAAAATAATCCAATCTAAATTCAGCACCTGGAGTACCCACTGCAATCATATATCCTGAATTAACATCAGAAACAGGGTTTACATAAACTTCTTGCTGACCAGGTTGAATACTTCCAAAAGACATAGATTTAACTGTAATGAGTTCAATAGATTGAACCATTATAGTTGATATGCTAACTGTTGCTGTTACAGATTCTTTGATCTGTGCTTCTGCGGAAACAGAGGAGAAGGCTAACAAAATGGTAAGGCTAAGAAATGTTCTCATGTGACTTTTTTATAATAATCTTACAACAAAGATTACATTTAGAACACTTATTTGCCAGTTAATCTTTCTTAATTAAGCCTTTGTAATATGAATTTATTTACCAGGCAAAAGCATTGAAATATAAGGGATCTAGTGAGACTTCCCCTTGTCTTAGTAATAATTGCCTTTGAAGGTTTTCAGTTAGCTTTCTATAATTAACATTCATTTCAAAATTATAGGTAATCGTTTGATTTCTATACCTCGGAGAAAAATTTATAGTAACACTATAAACACTATCAATTGGTTCTTGGTCGGATAAGTAATAAGGGCTAGCTGTGTTAATAGGGGCAACACTACCGATAAGTTTTAATTTATCTCTCCCAGGAACGAAAGTACTGTCTTCAAGTTGGGGCTTCATGTTAACATTAAAGGTAACACTTTGAGCAAATACCATATTCGATGTTAAAAGTAAAGCCCCAACTAGGATGAAGAACTGAATTTTTTTCATATTGTTATTGAAATCTAATTATCTGATAAGTTTACAACTTCGTCTTTCCAGTAAACGATAGAAAATACACTTTCGCGTGGAAAGGCTGGGGGTATACTCGCTTTAAGGCGACCATCGTATTGGTAATTTTTTGAGTAACCAGAAACTATTGAGTTTCCGGAAAAAGTACCTACTGGGCCTCTATTTTTTTGTACAATACCACCTAAGAGGTTCAAGGTACCTCTTGGTCCACCGTATGCATAGTTTTCTACTTCAAAAGAAGTATCTAAAGCCATTATTGAAGCATGTATAGTTAAATCTTGTGAGCCAGAAGAAGAGTGAGCATTTTGATCAATTCTTACATCTCCTTCACTTACCAAACCAAGCATATCAGTAGAAGAGCTGTCTACTTGAGGGCTAAGAGCGTACGTAATATCTCCCATAATTTCAATTCTTTCTTCAGAGTGTAAGGTTATGGCACCTTTAACAACGCCCTTTACTTTTATTTCTCCTTCTGTTGAAATTATTCCATTAGTTTCACTTAAGTCTAATGTTTCGGTAACCCAAGATACATAGGTACAGATTCTGGGTCTCCATCTAGAGCCACATACATACTCTGTTAATACTTCTTTAGTGATATCAACAAATCCTTCGTCAGAAACTGTGTAAAAGTCTAGTTCTATATCCCCATCGAATGTAATTCCACCATCAGCAGCAGCAGCCCGAAGTTTATTTAATTCGTAACTACCTGGAGAATCTTTGACTGGGGCATTAAAATTTTCACCACCATAAAAATTAGGGTTTGCTCCATTTGTAGAGTGAGCATCCCAATTGTTAGGACTAGTTATTAAGCCGTAAAATGAAGGGTTACCCGACATTTTGAAAGTACCATTCGTGTGAATAGGTCCATAAATATTATCTCCACCCAAAAACCAAATATTGCTTCCTGAAGAACTCAATTCTGAATCAGTCATGTATGAATATTTAGAAAATGAATCTCTTTGCATTAATACTTCAGTAGTTACTTCAATATTATCATATGTACTTGAGCTCACTAGAAGTAATTTATACTCGTCCCATGTTCCAACGTTATTATTCGCTGGTTTATTTGGTGTAGCACTAGAGTAGCTTTTTAATGAGCCTGAAAGTCCATTTGCGAGTAAGCCCTCGACAATTTCGTCCGGTTCAAGCTCAGTTGGAGTTGGTGTCTGCTGTGGAGTGATACCTCCTAAAAGGCTCTTTACAACGTTTTTTACAACATTAGATTCTTTTGTAAGCATTCCACCAACATTCATAACTTCAGTTATATCTAAGCTATCATTCCAGTTGTTGTTGACTTTCATGTTCTCGATAGCGTTATCGATAAGACTTTTTGCTATGTTACGTGCTTGTTGCTCTTCGAAATAAGCACTAGTTACTTCAGGAAGAGATCTCATTCTATCCTGATTCTGAACTTGCATAATTCCTGTAATGATGGTTAATCCACCAACTAAAAATAATAGACTTCTACCCATAACAGCTCCTAATATGGTAAGTTAATGTTGTTAGGTACAAATATTCTTTTCCAGACACTTCTTGGATAAAAGTCTTCACTATTTCTTCCAACGGTGTAAGGTGCGCCAGATTCGGCCATTATTTGCACTTCAATTTTTTTCACTGAATTCTTATCTGCAGTGACAGATCCATTTGCAGCATAGTACTGTAGTTTAAACAGTGTAGCTGGAAATTTAATAGTTCCATAGGTATTTGCAGTTATTGGACCTATTCGTTTTAAATAATAATCATTTGGATTATCGGTACTTGTGACAGGATCACTTGTATCAAAATACCAGCGTATATTAGTAGAACCATAGGTATCATTATCATACGCGTCAGCCTGGAATATAATGTTATCTTCCTGAAGGGTTGTAAAAGGTACTGCAGACCCTGTATTATAACCAATTCTATTAAAATCGTTTGTGATGACGGTTACTAAATCATCTAAATATTCTTGATTAATGGTACTTAGTAAAAATTCTTGTGAACCAGATGCAAGTTGTTGATTAAACATCATTATGGATATCATGAAGATTCCACCGATTACAAAAGTTGTTATTAACCCTACATTCATAATGTCTCCTAATAGGCATAGGTTTTAACGTAATCTAAAGTGATGAAAACTTCAGGTTCTACATTTTGGTTAAGAACACTTACACTTACTTGGTATCGTTTTTGACTACCAGTATCTACAATTAGTTCCGATTCTGCATAAATCACAAACTCATCAGAATATTGATCACTTGAACCATAAGTATGAGTTTCAGTTATCGGATAGTTAGTATATACATAGGATCCATTATCTGGATCAAGTTGATTATCATCGTAAATCCATTGAACTTTATCCAATTCATCCTGAGCTACAGCAATTGCTCTATATTCTACTTCGGTTTGATATAAACTTTGCCGAGAAGAGTTGAAGTTGCGAGCCGTATTTATAGACAACATCGCAAAGACGATCATGGCTATTGTTAGGTAAAGTATTTCAGCGTAACCGCTCATTTTTTTTGATTTATTTAATTAGTTACAAAATATGAATACGTAAGGAATACCCTAGTTAGATTGGTTTAATTAAAAAATTTTATTGTTTAGTCAAATAATCCCTCAAATGAGTAAATGGTGGTTTTTTTGTTACAAACTTAAATAAATAAACACAATCTTTTGATTAATATAAAGGTCCCACAATTCATTAAATATTATCAGGTTTGGGTTAGAAATTTGGCCATCAAATATTTTAGTTAATAATTATTTAATTATAGTAAATCGTTTAATTTGAACATTATTTGTAGTAGTGAGTTTATAAAAATATACCCCACTTGCCAGTTCTCTTGCATTAAAACGTACTTCATATTTCCCAGCTGTTCTAGTTTCGTTAACTAAAGTCTGAATTTTACGGCCTAAAATATCATAAATAACCAGTTCAACATCTGAATCTTCATTCAAACCAAAAGGAATAAGTGTGGATGGATTAAATGGGTTAGGATAATTTTGTTCTAAATATATTGTTTGGGGAATATTTGCTTCAATTTCTTCGGTAGTAATTCTAAGTAGAAATCTTGAGCTGATTTTTGCAGATTTTGACCTCATTACAAAATTTGGAGAATATGGAGAGGAATTACTGATGAGCTTTGTTTTTGTTTTGTGAGTAACGAAAAGCTCATTCTCAGCTCGTAAATCTATTTGATCTCCAGTTTCAAGATCAATTAAAAATAGTTGCCAATCATCAGGGATATTACGGTTTATATACCAATCTAAATCGAACAATCCTGATAGGGGGGTGCCATTTTCAAACCCATTAATAATAAGCGGAATATTAATTCTATTTTCAAAGTTTAGAGGTTGGTTATTTATCTCAAGTTGAGTTCCATTTTCTAATAGAGAGTAAAACTCAATATGAGTATCAGAAAAGGGGACTAACCGTAAACCATCTCGCAAATCTTTTTGTCGGTTAGCATCTTCACTAAAAGTGATTAAGGTACGCTTTCTAAGTTCTCCTTTACTAGCAGTAAGCTCAATTACAGGATTTATAGTGGAGTTATCTTTGCGAAGGAAGTCAGCTCCAGAAGTTTTTGCATCCAGTTTGACTTTTAAAGACGGAGATGAGGCATTAGCTTTTACCCAAAATCCCTGAAAGGGAGCAATAAATCCATTGCTAAGAGTGCCCGCTGTACCATTCCAAGTTAAAAATTCTCCATATCCAGAATTTGCAGATGGATCCCATATATAAATGGTAGCATCAATATTCGTTTTAGTCCAATTAGGGGTATCATCCCAATTTATTGCAGCTCCAAATGGATTTCCAACTAAGTTCCAGCCATCGCCACCCCCACCTCCATTTACTAAATCTTCGGCAAGATAAGTAACCCCAAAATCGACTACTGTTCCATCACCATTGAACTCTTGGCCATTTACATCTAATGTATCTGGAATGGGATCATTATATCGGCTATCAGCTGCAATATCTCCAAAGATAAATGCCCAAACTCCTTGTCCTTCTGTTAAGCTTTGAGCAGAACTTGTTGGAGCGCGGTAACGTTGATTATCTGTGGCGCCGTTTCCACTATCGTCATAATTTTCCAGATACGTTAGAATATTAGGTTGTAGACTGTCAAGAGGTGCACTTCCAAGTGTTGAACCCGTATATCCTTGAGTAAGTATTCCATCTAGGAAATCGCCAATGGTTGAAGAAACAGGAGATGAAATCATTCGCCAACCTCTACTGCCAGTAATTTCTCGTTGAAATCGTACAGTACCTGTGTCATATGATTGTGTATTTGCAAACAAATATATACCACTTGGGATAAGTAATTCGCCATCGGTAAGAGTTAATGTTCCAGATACGGATAAGTTGGAAGTTACATGTACAGTTGTAGAATTGTCTATTTCTACATTAACGAAGCTACTTGGACTTGTTATAGTTTGTTCTGTAGATCCATCAAAAACTACAGTTCCTAAAGTGATGCTAGAAACATCAATATCTCCACCAATAGTTAAACTATCGTTATTACTTCCAAGAATATCTCCTTCTCCAGAAATATCTCCCGTAACGATAAAGTTAATAGATCCACTAACCGTAACTTCAGCATTTGGTTCTAAGGTAAGTTCTTGAATAGTAGTATTAGCTACATCAATTACTGGGAATTCGTTACCATCCTCTGGATCAACAGGAATTAAAATTGTTGAAGAAGAATTTGGAACCGTACCAACATTCCAGTTGCCAGTATCGTCCCAGTCGGATGCGGTAGATGTGGAGCCAAGTTGACTGGTCCATATATGTGTAAAAGCTGCAAATTCAACTTGTGCATTATCCGTAATGGCCGCTGTATTAAGAGTTCCCGTAATGGTAGAAACCCCAACAGTAGTAGAAGCATTTAATATAGCTGTGTAAGTACCATTTGCGTTATCAGTAACAGAACCCAATGTTCCACTAGATGCTAATAATGCAACAATACCCCCAGATGAAGTGCGATTGTTTCCATAAGCATCTTTAAGGCGAACGGTAATAGTTGAAGTACTACTTATATCGTTTAAAATAGTTGTTGGAGAGGCAGTTATGGTAGAATTAGCTAGGCTTGTTGCACCTGGGCTTACCGTAAAAGTATTACTTACGCCAGTTTCCGATCCAGAAGAATTAGTAACTGTAATAGTACAATTTCCTACACTAGTAATACTCACAGTATGGCTTGATAAAACCCCAGAAGAAAAACTTGCCGTAGTTCCATTTCCAGTGCCAATAGTGCAAGAGGAAGTAACAGCTACGGTACTTGAAAAAGTAGATACGGTAGCTCCAGTACCATCAATTGCAGTAATAAGAATGTTGAAGCTTTGACCAGCCGTTTTAGCACTTATATTGCCTGAAGGAACTCGCTCTATTCGAAACCCTGTTAAGACGCCCGCATTTACGATATCAAAAGAACTACTTATGGCTGGGTCTAATCCACTGCTGTTAGCTATTAATGTTTTTGATCCTGTATCATCAACTTCTAAATCTGAAAAAGAAGCAATTCCTAACGAATTAGTAGCTACAGGAGAAGTACCCGTAAGTGAGCCCGACCCTGAATTTAATGCTACAGAAACATTTATTCCGCTTGTTTTAACGGTATTTCCAAATTGGTCAACCAACTGTACTCTAACTGCAGGAGTGATCGCAGTACTTATATTTGTTATGGATGGTTGTTGAGTAAACACTAGGCTATCTACTGCACCCGCAACCATAGTTAAAGTACCATAGTTTGTTCCACCACCTTGTCCCGTAGTTCCCGTATTGGTTATAAAACCAGTATTTGGAAGAGTACCTGTATTAGGACGTATTTGTAATCCAGAAAAAGTGAGTTGCCCAGGATTTGAGCTAGTAGATGCCGTGGTGATTGAAAAAGTAGCAGTTGAAGAATCTGCAGAAAAAGAATCAAAAGAAGTCACCAAGTTTGTAGAACCTCCATAAACAGGAGCTTCTGAAACAATAGGAGTTGCGCCAATATTCCATTTATAGCCAGAAGGGGCAGTTAATACGATAGTTCCTGAGTTTGTTAATTCTCCAGGGAATCCTTCCTGTATTACCGGACCAGTTAATGAAGTAAAGGATGAATTAGCATCATCGGCTGAGATAGATTCGCCACCAGTAGCCGCAGTAATTTTTCGAATAGCGGAACTATACTTTACCGCTAGATAATCTTCTACACTTTGTCTTTCAGATTCGGATAGGTTTTTACAATAAAGAATAAACTCAGCGATCAATCCATTCCAGCTATTATTTCCTTGATCTTTACCACCTTTACCAAGAATAGCAGTAGTAGCAGTGATACTACCTATAGGAGGTGGTCCAGCAGAGCTTGGGTTATTTAAGATTCCGTCTACATATAGATCGAAAGCAACCCCACTTTCCCAATGCAAACTTGTTATTTGAGCTGAGGTATTAGACTGAATGTCAGAAAAACTTTCAAGTTGATTATCAGGAGAGTTTCCTAAAATTCCGGTTTTCACAACATTAGTAAATGACCCCCCACCATTCGCTCCTGATGCATCATATCTAATGGTAAAAGTCTTGTCTTCTCCATTGGGGTTTTCTGCAATCCAAAGTCCCTGATCACTATTTGTTTCGTCTGATTTGTACACTACAAATAAAGTAAATTCATCCATTCCGTTTAGGTAATTGGCAGGCCCGTCTGTATCGGTAAAAGAATCCCCATTACCGATAAAACTAATGGCTGATTCGCCACCTAATTCAGCATTTGATATTGAGAATGTAGGTCTATTTCCTGAACCTGAAACTCCTAGAAAATCATTTCCATTTCCACTTTGATCTTCCCAAGTAATTACTTCGCCACCCCCAGTAGTATCAACACCAGTATCTGACCTTAGCCAGACTTTAAGATCCGAGATTGATTCTACAGCACTAACCTCAAGAGTTCGTTTAAGCGTGTCACTTTCTGCTTCATCATCATCGTAAGCCAGGAAACTAATAACTCGTTCAGGACCTGTTGGTATGTCGGAATAATTAAAATATTCAATAGAACGAAGTGCCGTTTGATAATCGCTGAAAGAGGCATTTCCTGAAAGAGCTAAAATACCAGTTGTTTCATCATAATCTCCGGTTATTCCAAAAAGGGTGGAGTAGAATAACGAATCTTCATTAGACTTAAAGTTACCTGTTATTATAACCCTGGCACTATCAATAGTGGTATCATCAGGATCATTCACCTCAATAGTATTCGTAATGTTAATTGCTTCCTGAGGATAAGTAAGGTCAGAGACTTCTAAATTAGAAAGAATAGGAGATGAATTGACGGCTGTAACACTGATAGTTCTAGTTTGTGTATTACTAGTAATAGCACCTGAATTTGTATTAAAAGAAACCGTTCTATTAAGTTCAACGGGATCAGAACTTGTATTTTCGTAAGTAATAGCTCGTAGAGCGGTTTGGTACTGTGCAATAGTTTCGGTACCAGATAATGTTAGTGTGCCAGTTATATCATCCCAACTTCCTGTTATTCCACCAGCATCAACAAAACTTAGAACATCTTCACCATTAATATAATTACCTGTTATCTGGATAGAAGCACCATCAAAATCGGATGAACCTGGAACGCCTGTAGTAATCGTAGAAGTAATAGTTACCGCTCCATCGTCTTCAGTGTATGCTAATGTTGAGCCTTCGATATCGGCAAGTGCTGGTATGTTTATTACATTTATATTTCTTGAAAGGGTATTACTTTCATCGTCCCAATCGTACACGAGAATATCAATTTGACGTACAGAATAGGTAGGTGTAGAAACACTGGTATTCTCATAGGTAATAGATCTAATTGCACTTTCATATTCTGAAACTAATGCGTTCCCTGTTAAAAGAAGCTCTCCAGTGGTTGAATTCCAATTCCCTGTAATATTTCCAGTATCTATAAAATCGAGTTCATCTTCACTAGATTCAAAATTGCTTGAAATGGTAACTAAGGCACTGTCAAGAACGGTATTATCACTGTCCGAAATCGAAAGAGTAGAAGTAATAATAGTTGGTGAATCTCCTTCTAAATAGTCGATATTAGCCCCTTCTATTGAAGAAATAACTGGGGCAGTATTACACCATTTATCGCATAGGAAATTATAGATACTTGTAATTTGACCTGATGTTAAAGTGGTATTCCAAGAAACAAGTTCTGCTATATATCCATCAAAATTGTTAGTAGTTCCAGGATTACTTCCAAAAGTTACAGGATCTCTAGTGCCATCTTCTTCTCCAATTGTGGCATCACCTCCATGATTATTCATGGTACCTGCAGCTCCAGAACTCTGTAAAATAGTACCGCCATTTACATTTGCTTCCCAAGAAGTATTATTAGCATCATGGGTCGCAATTACAATATATGAGGTGTTAGGTTGAACTGATCCTAAATTTATAGATTGGTCATCTCCATCCACCCATTCTCCATTCCCACTCCAAGCATAGGCATATAAGTTGCCATCTTTAATCGAAATTTGATATCCATTCCCGTTCCCTCCTTGTTCATAAACTATCTGTAACCCAGTAAGGTCTGTTCCCGTTCTGAAAACAGTTGCAAAGGATTTTTCGGAATATGGTCCGCCATTGTTAAGCAATCCATCATCATCTACTTGAAAATTATCACCGTTATCTCCTGAATTGTAGTTGAAGAATAATGCTCCTCTTTCACCGAAATAATTGGCATTAAAAAGAGGCTCATCACCACCTGGGGCAGAATTTGTAACAGTAGAAGAGCTTCCACCGGCGTTTTGAGAACGATCTCCCCAAGCAGAGACAGAAGAACCGTTTGTAGGTTGGTCATTGGTAAGAAGATCTCCATCTACATCTTGAGCATCAAAATGGAATACTGTATTAGCAAAATTCGAAGAAGGATCAGATACAACGGTGGTTATGTTTACGTCTCTTGTAATGGTATTACTTGTGTAAGAGAACAGACCTTCAACCGTAAAAGAAATAGTTCTTGTAGTTTGATCTGGAGATGAGCCGTCTGTATTCTGATAAGTAACAGCCCTTAGTGCAGCTTCATAATCTGCTACACTTGCTCTACCTGTCAATGCCATCGTTCCTGTTCCAGAAGTATATGAGCCAGAAATTAATGAGGTGTTAAAAAAAGCAAGTACATCTTCAGTGTTATCAAGATTACCTGAGATTTGAATAGTTGCACTTTCTACAGAATCAACAAAAGGTGTTGATAGAGTAATGGTATCTGAAATAAGTTTAGGTGCACCACCTGCAATTGCAGAGGCTTCTGAGATTTCAATATTTGCAAGAACGGGAGGTTCCTCAGTTTCTGAGAAAAAAGCAGCTGGATCTGATTGGTTATTGTATTCGGTAGTTATCCAGTCTGCTGAACGAGCAGTATTAGCTACTCTAAATTCATCGATATAACCGTTTAACCAATCTGTGGTCCATCCACCTAGCCCACCAATCGTAAAAGATCCACCTGCATAATTAATTGCCGTTGAATAATTATCAGTTCCGATAGGTGCTCCACCATTAACATATATCTTCACTTCATCGGTACCACCGGCAAATCTATCATACGTACCAACAACATAGTTCCAAACATCAGGATCAATAGTTCCTGTGGCTACGTTATCCTGATAGTCTCCAACATAAAATTGTACTTCAGTGTTGCTTTCAAAAAATATTCCATATCCATCACCCCAAGAAGTGTTAGAAGAAATACCACCAACTGCTGACCATTGATCTTCATTGGTATCCTTACTCCGTACCCAAGCAGATACCGTAACAGCATTTGTTGGCTGTAAAGATGCATTTGTCCCGCAATTTATATTATCTGTGTTTGCGTTAAAATCTGATGAACTTGCAATTTGTGCTGTAGTACTAAACGTAGTTCCATTATTTGTACAATTATTACTGTTCGATGTCGCATCGGTATAATCTGAATCAAGATGATAGACTCCAGTAAAATTACTTGACCAAGTGCCATTTGAAGATTGATCAGTAGTTATTGAACTATTACCGAAGTAAACAAAAAAATCAGTGTCGGAAGTTGCTGATAATGAAGGGAAGCGAACCCAAGCTAGTATTTCACCAGTAGACGCTGTGTAATCAATTAGCTCATGATCGAGTTGAGTCGTTCCATCTGAGGAAGTAAAGGCAATATCAAATCCGTTGCTCGAAGAGACAAAACCAGAATTTGCTTCTGTAGCTAAATCTGAATCGTTGATACTTAAAAGAATAGGGAAATTAGTTAAGGTTGTGGTTCCGCTTACTTCACCATTATCAACAGTTAATTGCTTACGATACTCATAGCCTGATAATTGCGCCTCAACATTTTCGGTGAAGGCAAATAAAACAAGAATAGTAAAAATGATATGTGTATTTAACTTACTACGCACTGACTCATAAATATAGCTTGTTCAATGTATTATCTGTAGTAGATAAAATACTATTTGTACGATACTATTCCTCAGCAATTAGCCTATTCTAACTTTCAGGACTTATTTAATCAAAGTAAACTTCTTGACGAGAACTTTAGAATTAGTAACCAGTCTATAGAAATATACGCCACTAGCAAGTTCCATTGAATTGAAACGAACTTCATATCTACCAGCTGATCTAGGCCCAGTAACCAGTGTTCTTACTTTTCTGCCCAAGATATCGTACACAACAAGCTCAACATTAGTGTCTTGATCGATACCGAAGGGGATGAGCGTTGAAGGATTAAATGGATTCGGATAATTTTGATCCAAAAAGATTTCTTCTGGAACATCTCTCTCAATCTGTTCTGTGCTAATTTTTAATGTAAATCGTGTAGCCTGAGTTTTAGATTTTTGACGGATAGAATAGTTTGGAGTAAGTGGATTTACCGCATAATTAGTAGAAATTTTTGCTCGGGTAGAATGATTAAAGGTATAAGATAATTCATCCATCATATTAATTTCTTCTCCTGTCTCATTATCAATCAGAGTTAAAATCCAATCTTCTGGAATAGTTCTAAGGTCATCCCAAAGCATAGTAAATTCACCTGAAAATGGAATTCCATCTTCATATGCATTTACATGTAGCGGTATAAAAAGTCTTGAATTAAAATCATTTGGTAAATTATTAATTGCTAATTCAGTACCATCATCTAAAAGACTGTGCAACTCAATGTGAGAAGTTGAAAGTGGGAGTAGTCGGAATGCATCAAGGTCATCCTTGTTTAAGTCCCCATTTTCAGAAAACATAATATTTGTTCTCTTTGATCTACCGTCACTAGAAGTAACTCCCAGTCCAATTCTCTTTATATCAGTATTATTGATTTTTGCTTTGGATGAATCTGCTACCATTTTTCCAGCTTCTTTTCTTAAGAAACTTCCACCCGTTGTTTTAGCAGCTAAATTTACTTCTAATGTTGGAAGTGCTGCATTCGCTTTCACCCAAAAGCCTTGAAATGGAGCTATCAAACCACCAGTTGGTAAAGTACCTGTAACACCATTCCAGGTTAGATATTCTCCATTACCACCGTTTGAGGCAGGATCCCAAATATAGATGGTTGATTCTATGTTGGTTTTTGTCCAATTAGCGGCGTCGTCCCAATCTATAGTTGCTAAGAATGGGTTACCAATTAAGTTCCATCCTAATTCTCCATCGGTTCGTTCGGTATAAGTAACTCCAAAATCTACTTTAGTTCCATCTCCTTCAAATTCTCTACCAATCACATCTAATGTATCTGGTAGTGGATCATTGTATCTGGAATCAGCTGCTATATCGCCAAATACAAATACAAAAATTCCTTGACCTTCCAGCACTTTATCTACATTGGCATTACTTGGTGTTCGATAACGTTGATTATCGGTCGTCGAATCGCCTGAAGCATTATAACTTTCTAAATAGGTAAGAACATTAGGTTGAAGACTGTCTAAAGGAGCTGCACCCAGTGTAGAACCAGTAAAACCTTGCGTTAATGTTCCGTCTAAAAACTCACCATAAGTAGTATCAATAGGAGAGGAGATAAGTCGCCAGCCCCTAGAGCCCGTTATTCTTCGTTGCATTCGAATATTACCATTCACATACTCTTTGGCATTTGCAATCAGATTGGTACCTGAAGGCATAAAAAGTGTTCCGTTAATTAGCTTTAGGGAGTCTGTAATAGTAAGGTTTGAGAAGAAATCAGCACCGTTTGTATTGTCGAGTTCTAGAAATACATAGTCGTTTGGCGTGGTAACATCCTGATTCACAGAACCATTAAGTTTTACAAAACCAACCGACATATCAGAAATACCAAGATTTCCACCTACAGTCACTGAATCAGTATTACTTCCCAGAATTTCTCCATCACCAGAAAGTTCTCCTGTTACAATTAGTTCTTTACCACCCGAAACTGTAACGGATGCTCCAGATTCAATAAAAAGCTGGGTAATAGTAGTGTTTGTGGTATTTACTACGGGTTGCTCATTCCCGACTGCAGGATTTGCAGGAATCAAAACTTTATCACCTGGAAGAGGTACAGATCCAGTACTCCAGTTTGTTCCTAAATCCCAATTTCTTGCATTAGCAACTGAGCCTACTGATGAACGCCATAGATTATTGAACGCAGCGAATTCAACCTGAGCATTATCTGTAATTGCAACCGCATTTAAAGTTCCCGTTATTGTAGCAGTACCTGCAACAACAGAAGATGTTAATGTGGCAGTGTAAGTTCCATTTCCATTATCTGTTACAGAACTTAATGCTCCATCAGTTGTACTTAACAAAACAGTTGCGCCACCTGTTGTGCGGTTATTTCCTTCAGAATCTTTTACTTGAACTGTAATTGTTGAAGTTGAAAATCCATCATTTAATATAACAGAAGGACTTGCAGAAATAGTTGTAGTAGTAGGGGAAGCCGCGCCTGGGGTAACAGTAAAGCTATTACTTACTCCGGTTTGTGCACCAGCAGAGTTGGTAGCAGTTATTGTACACGTTCCTACATTTGATATAGACATGGTTCTTGAAGAAAGAACTCCAGCTACGAAATTTGAAGTAGATCCACCACCTGAACTTAAGGTACAGTTTGATGTTAGGTTTACGGTTCCTGTAAAGGTATCTACTGTATCGGGTTGACCATCTTTAGCAACAATTGTGATATTGAATGTTTGCCCAGCGAGTTTATTAGATATATTTCCAGATGGAACACGCTCAACTGTAAACTGAGTAAGTTCACCAACCACAACTACATCAAACTCAGTACTTGTGGTATCTGCTAATCCAGTGCTAGAGGCGGTTAATGAATAAGTGCCAACATCGTCTACCGTTAAATCATCAAATTCAGCAATACCGAAAAGGTTGGTTTGTTGAGATAATGTACCACCAAGTACTCCAGTACCAGATACTTGATTTAAGGCCAATGAAATACTTTCCCTACTTTCTTCAACTGGATTTCCAAACTGATCAATAAGTTGAACTCTTACCGTTGGAGATATTGCTGAGGAAACATTTGAAGTAGAAGGTTGCTGTACAAATTCCATTTCTATTTGAGAACCAGCAACCATTGTGAGTGTTCCATAACTAGTAGAACCGCCAAGACCTGTGGTACCTGTATTTCGAATATTTCCAGAATTAGGAAGTGTACCTGTAGTCGGTCGCACTCTAAAATTCGAGAAAATAATTTCACCCGGATTTGTGGTGGATGCAGCGCTAATGGTAAAAGTAAGTTGAGAGGAAGAGCTACTTGTAGGAGTTGAAGAAATATTAAGTAAAGTTGATCCCCCAAATGCAGCATTAGTAGTTGCAGAACCACTGGTTGGATCCCACTCAAAACCTACCGGGGCATTAAAAATAAATGTTCCTCCATTTGTGAATTCACCTGCAAAACTTTCCTGAACTCTTGGACCCGTTAATGTAGTATAAGCAGGAGAGGGTGCAATGCTTGCATCATCAGCAGAAATTGCTTCGCCGCCAGTAGCAGCAGTTAATGAACGAATGGCAATTCCATATTTTGTAGAAAGGTAGTCTTCTACAGTTTCTTGGTCAGATTGGGAAATCTCAGCACCATATAATATTACTTCAGCAATCAATCCATCCCAACTTCCAGAGGCATCTTGCTCTCCTTGCCCAATAATAGCAGTTGTTACATCCGTCAAAACACCCGTAGGTATATTCTGAAAGTAAGTAGGGTTACTTAAAACTCCATCAACATAGAGTTCATAATTTTCCTCTGACTTCCATTTAAGCATTACAATTTGACCAGAAGTGGTTTGAGCATCTTCAAAACTCTCTAATGCAAAGGCAACTGTTAAATCCCGCATACCCACTTTGATAACATTATCTCCACCACCGTTATCTCCTAAATCATCATAACGTAAGGTAAATACATTATCGGTGCCATTTGGGATTGTTGTAGTCCAAAAACCTTGATCTGTGTTTATGTCATCAGATTCAAGTACAAAAAAGATGGTAAGTTCATCTAATCCATTTAAATAATTTTCGGCGTCTGAATCTTCTAAACGAACCCCGCTTGCTCCACTAAATTCAATTGCATTCTGTGAGTTTATTGTAGCTTCATTGGTCTGGAATAACGGAGCAGTTCCCGCTGTTGTAAAATGTCGGTTATTTCCACTCTGATCTTCCCATCTACGAACAATGCCACCATCTGTACTTGCACTTCCACCAGTTGTAGCATTAAATGTACCAGTATCACCTTTTAGCCAAAACAATAAATCATCTACAGATTTTGGAATACTAAACGAAATATTTCTTGTAACGATATTACTAAGATTGTTCGAAGCTTCATCATCATCTGCTTG
Organism: Balneolaceae bacterium; assembly: GCA_040222455.1. Lineage (GTDB taxonomy): Bacteria > Bacteroidota > Rhodothermia > Balneolales > Balneolaceae > RHLJ01. The sequence continues at coordinate 544,516 of JAVKDD010000011.1, forward strand.
TATTTCAATGGTTCGGGGTATATCATCAGGAGTAGTTACTCTACTAGTATACTTTACAGTTCTTAATGCAGATTGAAAATCTGCCTTTGAGGCAGGTCCAGTTAGAGTGAGTGTTCCATTTCCAATATTCCAGCCCGAAGTTATTCCAAACAAAGACTCAAAGATTAAGGTGTCTTGAGCGCTATCGTAATTGGTAGTAATTTGAAATGTAACTGTCTCAATTTCGGTATTATCAGGATCGGTAAGTGTGATAGTTTCGGTAACATTTATCGTATCACCAGAAGGGTAGAATAAATTTGATGATTCTATTGATGCTAGGGCAGGAGCAGTATTTAAACTTGTTACAGAAATATCTCTTGTTGTTCCAACAGAACTGCTATCGATTCCATCATATACTCTAAATTCAATAGTACGATCAAGACCTGTTACTGGATCAGAACTTATATTTTCGTATGTAACTGCCCTTAATGCAGTTTGATAATTCGCAAGAGTAGTTGTACCAGAAAGAGAAAGTACACCAGTACTACTATTAAAACTTCCAGTTATGCCGTTCGCATTTACATAATCGAGGATGTCTTCACCAAGAAAATAGTTGTTTACAAATGCAACTGTTGCACCTTGAAGATTTGAATCGTCATTGTCAGCAACTGTAATTGCAGCTGTGGTCGAAGTTGGACCATCATCTTCAGTAAAGGCAATGGTTGATCCTTCTAATGAGGCTAGGGTAGGGATGTCATTATTAGGAATAATTTCAATTACTCGACTAACAACACCACTTGGACCGTCCCAATCATATACTTCAAAACTGATTTCTCGAGGGGTTGTAGATGGACTAGTTCCTTCCGTATTCTGATAGGTTACGTTTCTGAGTGCAGATTGATAATTACCAACTGTTGTAGTACCTGTAAGTGTTAACACCCCTGAGGAACTATTATAAGAACCAGAAATTCCTAGAGCGGTAGAATAAGCAAGCACATCTTCGGAAGATTCAAATCCAGAGGAAATATAAACTTTAGCGCTATCAAGATTGGTATCGTCTGCGTCAGTAATAACAATAGTATCCGTAATATCAGTTGAAGGATCTCCTTCATCATAACTCAAATCAGAAATTTCAATGTCAGATAAAACAGAAGGGGTATTAAACCATTTATCACTTAAAAAGCCATAGATGTTGGTGAAATCGGTAGTGCTTAGAGCATTATTCCAGGATATTAGTTCTGCAATTACACCACCATAAGGGCTTGTCCCAGAAGGATCAGCATTAGAAGTAGATGTTGGATCGATAGTTCCATCTTCTTCCCCAATTTCTGCACCACCTGAATGAGCTCGTTGGAAGTCTGTATCAGTAAGAGTGATAATTGAACCCCCATTTATATTTGCCTCCCAAACTTGATCAACCGAAGAAGCAGCCGTAGCATCATGACTAGCAATAATTATATAAGAGGTATTAATACTTACAGAACCCAAGTTTATGGATTTATATTGATTTCCTCCAGACCATTCGTTGTTGTTCCATACTACAGCATATGCAATACCATCTTTAATACTTATCTGATAGCCTCTAGTGCCTGCACCTTGTTCATAAATAACTTGAAGACCTGAAACGGAATTGCCAGTTCGAAACATAACTGCAAATGATTTTTCCGTATAGCTCGAAGTGTTAAGTCGGGCATTATTTGGAGGATTAAAACTATCTGTGGTTCCGTTGAATAAAAGACCACTTCGGCCACCTAAAAGATTCGAGTCAAGATTTGGCTCTTGACCACCAGAAGTTGTTGCTGATAAATCATTACTAGTTCCACCTGCATTATCTGATCTATCTCCCCATGTAGCTAAATTACCATTTGCTGGTTGACCAGTACCTGCGTTTCCATTTCCATCAGCATCCTGAGCATCAAAATGAAAAACATCTGTCGCTTTATATGTGGCTAGTTCTGTAATGTCTGTTGGATATTCTACGTTTCTTGTGGCAGCAATACTATTTTCAGTTCCATCATTTACCACAATACTAATGGTTCGAGTGGTCATATCTGGTGAGCCAGCCGTATTTTCGTAAGTAACCGTTCTTAATGCTGACTGGTATGTTGCTTTTGTTGCCGTCCCAGATAACGTTAAAATTCCTGTACCACTTGCATATGAACCTGTTATTCCATTTGCATTAGTAAAAGCCAGCACATCTTCTGAAGAACTAAATCCACTTGTAACAGAAACAGTAGCACTTTCAATATTAGTGTCATCGATGTCTGATACTAATAAAGTTGAAGTAACCATTTTTTGGCCTGCACTGGCAAAGTAAATGATTGAATTAGATTCAATTCCACTTAATATTGGTGCATTATTTACTTTAACTACATTAATATTTCTAGTTTTCGTATTACTATCATCGTCACCATCATTTACGGTAAATGTAATTGTACGTACCGTTTCAGTTGGTGCAGGATCTGAATTACTATAAGTAACACTGCGTAGCGCTGTTTGATATTCTGCTACTGTTGCAGTACCCGTTAGAGTAAGTATACCAGTGCCACTAGCATAAGAACCTGATATCCCATTTTGATTAGTAAAACTCAGAATATCTTCTGAAGAATTAAAGTTTGAGGTAATTGCAACTGTAGCACTTTCAATATTAGTATCATCTCCGTCAAAAAGGGTAAGAGCTGATGTTATTGCGGTGGGAGAATCTCCAGAATTATATGTAATGGTACTAGTTTCGATACTAGCTAAGACAGGCTCAGAGTTAATTTGAGTGAAAAAAGTACCTGGCGAAAATTGATTGTTATATTCGGTTGAAACCCAGTCAGCCGATCGTGTATTATTTGAAATACGAACTTCATCTATATCGCCTAGGTAATCATAAGTAGTAGTAGATATAAATAAATCGTCATCATTTACGGAAAATGATTCTAAGGAATTATCGGAGGCCACCTGTGATCCATTAACGTAAATTATCCGGTCTCCATTAGATGCTCTTGTAAAGGATAAGTAACGCCAAACATTATTCGTCAGTTGTCCTGTTGGACTTACTAGTGCGTCATTATTAATTTGAAAACTTAACCTGCCATTTCCATCAACCCAAACTGAATAGCCATTTAAATAATTACCTTTTGTAATAATGTCTGGTCCATTATTTAGATTCGCAATCCTTACCCATAAAGAAATGGTGATATTTCCACTAATATCTAGTGGTGAAACACCATTATCTACTACGGTAATTAAATCGTTGTTACTATTAAAATCTCTCGCAAGTCCAATTTGACCAGTAGTTGAAACGGTTCCACTATTGGTTCCATTTGTGCCTTCACCAGATGCATCAAGAAAATCTCCATTTAAATGAAGAACCATTTTATAATTAGAATCCCACACATTAGAACTGGATTGGTCGGTTGTAATACTTGGATTCCCAAAATAGACATAGAATTCGGTATCAACAGTGCCGGATAGCGTAGGGAAACGAACCCAATATTCTAAAGTTCCAGTTGTAGCATTATAAGATTCTCTTTGGTGGCTTAGAATAGTTGTTCCATTTGCCGCTGTAAAAGTGATGTCATCACCTTGTGCGTCTTGAACAAAGCCGCCATTACCTGTAGTTCGTAAATCGTTTAATGTGACACTTATAAGTACAGGGAAGTTGGTTAGATTCGTTTGAGAGACTTCTGAAACCTGATTCGCATTAATCTGACCTTTTAAACGATTGGTATAGCCAGAAAGTTGAGCCATGACAATTTCGGATCCTATAAGTAAAGTGAAGAATAGGACACCTGAAACTAGTTTTAAATACTTTTTGAATATGCTCGTACTCATCTGAATTTTTTTAATCAGTACTTCTACTTCTTAAGATAGAGAATGGAAGCTTAGAGAGGGCTAAAATTAACTGATTCTAATTAGGTATAGAAAGGTTTAATAAATCAAAAGAAAAACAAATATTTTTATTTAATAAGTGTCATTTTCTTTGTAATAACGTTATTTCTGCTGATTAATCGGTAGATATATATGCCACTCGACAAATTCGCCGCATCCCAAAAATAAGTGTGCATCCCAGCCTCAAGCTCTGAATTTACAATTGTTGCTACTTCACGACCAAGTAAATCGTAAATTTTGAGTGAGACATTACTTTGAATCGGAAGTTCAAACTCAATATTAGTAGAAGGATTGAAAGGGTTCGGGTAGTTTTGGTTTAACTTAAATTGAGTTGGTAAATCGTTATTGGTTGCGTCTGTACCAGGTTCAATTAACAACGAAAATCGTGAACCATCAGGTGCTGCTTTATCTGTTATTCTGGCCTTTTTGTTAATGTTGGCGTTTGGAGCAGTTCTAGAATTTACCCCTTCAAAGTTGAAAGGAATAATTGCACCTTCGTACACCAATATTTCCGATCCTGTTTCTTTGTCTACTAAATAGATGTTCCAACCATCAGGAATTTCACTAAAACCACTAAATTCAAAGTTTAGTGGTTTTGTCACCGAATATCCTTCTTCAAAAGCATTAACTAAAAGAGGTATCTCAATTGGAATACCAAAATATCTGGGAAGATTATTAATCGCTAGCTTATCGTAGGTTTCTGATACAGATGAAAGTTCTATATAATCACCAATTCCAGATTGAGGTAGTAATTTGAAAGCATCTTTTATGTCTTTTCCAAGCTTAGCACTACTACTGAACATAAAATGGGTTGAAGTTTGGTTTTCATCATCTGATAAAGTAATCGAGAATTGAGGTACAGAAGTAGTATTTCTCTGGGTTACAAGTTTTCCGACAAAAGATCCATTTGTTGTTTTTGCATCTTCATCTACCACTAAGGAAGGTGAAGTATCATTTGCTTTAATCCAAAAACCTTGGAAAGGAGCGATCAATCCGTTGGATGGTAAATCTCCCGTTGTACCATTCCAGGTTTTGTATTCATTGGTTGTATAATCCCACACATAGATAGAGGCGTCTATATTCGTTTTTGTCCAATTTGGATCATCCCAATTAATAGTTGCAGCATAAGGATTACCTACTAAATTCCAACCAGAATCTGCTTCAGTAGTGTAGGTTACCCCGAAATCAATAGGTCCTTCATTTTCTTGCCCTTGTAATTCTAACGTCAGAGGAAATGGGTTGTTATATCTGGAATCAGTTACAATATCACCAAAAATATAGGTATGAAATCCTCTCCCTGGTGTTATAGTAGTTCCGGCGCTTGATGGAGCTCTCCAACGTTGATTGTCGGTTCCGGGATAAGTTTCATCGTAATATAAAACGTTTGGTTGTAGACTATCTAAAGGAGCATTCCCAAGTGACGATCCAGTATAACCTTGCGTTGTAATCCCATCTAAAAAATCACCATAATTGGTATTTAATGGCGATGATAGAAGCCTCCAACCTCTAGAGCCGATTATTTCTCGTTTCATTATTAAATCGCCAGACCCAATGGTTTTAGTATTAGCAATAAGGTTTTTTCCAGATTTAATAATTAGAGAACCGCTGGTGAGTGCTAGTGTGCCTATAACTTCAATATTTGAATCTAATGTTACACCCGTGGAGTTATTGATAGTTAAATTATTAACTGAAGTTGGGAGACCAGATCCTGTTACTTGAGCTGAACTTCCGTTATAAGTATAACTTCCTGAATTACTAAAAGTTCTAGTAGTTGTTCGGATGTTACCCGTTGCTCCTGTTGCACTTATTCCACCTACAGAACCAATTTCTAGCGTACCAGTTGTCACTTCAAATGTACCTGCACCAGTGATATTTTTTGTTCCAGTTGTTAAAGTACCGCCAGCACCTACAACAAGTTTTGAAGATGATTTAATTTCTACTGAGAATTGTGAAGTGATGGAGGTGGAGCTTGCAATTGTCACAATATCTCCGTCTCCAACAATTACAATAGCTCCATTTGTATTTCCTGGATTGGAAGCCGCTGCTGTACCTGAATGACTTACCTGAGACCATGTACTATTAGAAGCCCAGTTTCCATTTTGGCGACTATAAAAAGTAAGAGGTCCGTCTTTTCTGAATCTTTTCTTGTGGTTTGGTGAAATTTCCCTTCCATCTACACTTTCTAGATTGTTCATAGTTATCTCGTAGTCAACATTTTCATTTATGGTTGATATTACGAGACTTACCTGCTTATTATCTCCAGAAATATTTAATGTAGCACTAGTAATAGTAACAGAAGATGCGTCACTAACTCTCTTGATAGAGTAATTCGCAGTATTTTGGGCAAGATCTACAAGCATTGCCTTATTGAATATTATTAAAACGGATGTGGTTGTTGGAGCAGTTGCAGATACAGCATATGGTGAAGGACTCACCACATTTGGAGCTCCAGCACCATTTACTTCGCCCTGTACCTCTAGTTGATCTCCTTCATATATATCAATATTAGCATCTTCATCTACGGTAAGATTACCTTGAATAATAATGGTATTTCCACCACCATCAGTATTTACTACAGAACCAGAATCTACCTGAACATTAAAGAACACAATATCATTATCTGTTTTTATTTCTTGATCTGAATCACCACTAAAAACAAATGTACTCGAATCTGAATTAAAGACGCTTCCATTTTTAAGATCTAAATCACCTTGTAGATTTACTGTAGCAGTGCCTGCATTTACAGTACCCCCATTTGAAAATTTTGCATCTCCGCCGATATTTAGATTTCCAGAATTTAAGTTGAAACTACCTCCACTTTTAAGCTCTGCCTTTCCTGTTATGTTCAGAGTTCCGGAATCTATCGACAAATTTCCGTCATTTTTAAATTCAGTATCTCCTGTAACGGTTACGTTTGCATTCTGGATATTAACATTCCCGTCACTTTTTGCATCTAAATTTCCATTTATGATTACGGTTCCAGAACCAAAGTTTACCGTTCCATTATTTTCAACAGCAGTATTATCATTTAAAGTGAGTAAGCCTGAATCTAAATTAAAAACGCCGCCACTTTTAACAGTAAAATCCCCATCAAATGTGATATCTGCATCATCCCCATTAAAAATTCCATTTATTTCAGTTTTCCCAGAAACTTGTACTGTACCATTTTCAGCATTAAATAAATTACCACTGGAGATATCTAAATCTCCAAAAACTGAAAAGGTGCCATTTCCAAGGTTTACCGCACCGATAATTTCAACATCAACATCATGATTAACTGAACCAGCAGTAAAACTTCCATCAGTTATATTAATTTTTGGAGAGCCATTCATTTTAAGTTTGTTGCCACCCCCATCCAATATTACATGACCGTTTATGATGCGAAGTTCCCCAGTTCCATAAATTTCTAAATCATCTGTTATTGTAAGAGTAGCATTGTTTCTAATCCGAAGTTGATCACCAGGATTAGAATACCATTGGTTTATCGTTACTGTTTTTACAGTTACATTTGTAGTAATTACTGGGCGGGGAGTAGTATTGTTTCTCATAGAAACTTTTTGCCCAGAAGTAGGCACACCAGAAGGGCTCCAATTACCAGCTGTATGCCAAGATGAATCGATAGCACCAGTCCATATTTTATCCTGTGCAACAGCTATACTACTGGCTAAGATTAGAGTTAGTAAAAGGATAAGATAATTTTTGTAATTCATTTCAACCTTTAAAATACGGAAAATCGACGTTTTATTATATCTAAGAGCCGATTATGAACGAATCCTAACATAGATTAGGGCTTGTTAATTATCACTTCAAATTCAGTAAAAGAAGAAGTAGTTTATACATTGTAATACGCAGATAATTTAGAATCAGATTGTAGCATGAAAGGAATAATATTAGCAGGCGGAACAGGGTCTCGTTTGTATCCACTTACAAAAGTAACGAACAAACACTTATTGCCTGTAGGTAATAAACCAATGATCTATCATCCTATCGAAAAGTTGATAGAAATTGGGATAGAGGAAATTTTGATTGTAACTGGCACCGATCATATGGGGGATGTAGTTAATCTGCTTGGCTCAGGAAAAGATTTTGGATGCAAATTCACGTATAAAGTACAAGATGAAGCTGGTGGAATAGCACAAGCATTAGGTTTAGCAGAAAACTTTGCAGGTAACGAACCGGTTGTTGTAATTCTTGGCGACAACATTTTTGAAGCTTCTTTAAAAAAAGCAGTAGATAATTATGATGGGCAAGGATCCCAGATTTTAATTCAAGAAGTACACGACCCTCAACGATATGGTGTAGCTGAATTAAATGGTGAAAATGTTATTTCGATTGAAGAGAAGCCCAAAGAGCCTAAATCGAATTATGCTGTAACAGGCATATATTTTTATGATACTACCGTATTTGAATGTATAAAAACGTTGAAACCATCGGGTAGAGGCGAACTTGAAATTACCGATGTTAACAATTTTTACATTGAACAAGGCAAAATGAGGAGTTCTATACTAGATGGTTGGTGGACAGATGCCGGAACTCTGGATTCATACAAACACGCTAATAAATTGGTGCAAAATAATTTATGAGGCTCTTGATTACAGGTGCAGGAGGACAACTAGGACAGGAATGGGTTCAGTTTTGTGAAAGAAATAGCATCGATTTTTCCGCCTATTCATCTAATGAGCTAAATATTTTAGATAAGGATAATATCAAAGATGTTTTTCAGAAAGTAAGTCCTGATATACTAATTAATTGTGCAGCTTACACGAAAGTAGATCAAGCTGAAGATGATTTTCAATTAGCAAATTTAGTTAATTCCGAAGCCTTAAAAGTACTGAGTGAACAATGTCTTATTCATCATACAAAGTTAGTTCATTATTCAACCGATTATGTTTTTGCAGGTACTAAAGAAGATCAAGAGAAGGTACCTGATGGATATCCAGAGGATTTTAAATCCAATCCAATTAATGTGTATGGTGCCACAAAAAGGAAGGGTGAATTAGCTATCATAGAATCAGGTGTTGAGTACTTAATTTTACGAGTTTCTTGGCTTTGTGGTCTGTTTGGTAATAACTTTGTAAAAACAATGATTCGATTAGGCACTGAAAGAGAAGAGCTAAATGTTGTAAATGATCAATTTGGTAGCCCTACTTTTACAGACCAGGTTGTAGTGCAAAGCTTCGAGCTCATTAAACAAAATGAAAAAGGTATTTTTCATTTAAGTTCAGAAGGGCTTACCACTTGGTTTGAATTCGCAGAAGAGATTTTCAGATTGAAACAAATAGACATAAAAGTTAATCCAGTAGATTCATCTACGTTCAAAACTAAAGCAAAGAGACCTTCTTTTTCTAAATTAAACACTAAAAAAATCAGTACTATTTCAACTATTAAAATCCAAAGTTGGCAGGAAGGCTTAAAGAGCCTGATAAATTCTATTTAGACAATGAAAATTACAGATACTAGGATTTCGGGAATCAAAATAATTGAGCCTTCAGTTTTTGAAGATGATAGAGGCTTTTTCTTGGAATCATTTCGGGAAGACATTCTAAAAGAACATGGAATACAGATGAATTTTGTACAGGATAATATTTCTAAATCGTACGAAGGAACCATTAGAGGTTTGCATTACCAGAAAGAAATACCTCAGGCAAAACTTGTACAATGTATAAGTGGTACTATATTGGACGTTGCCGTTGATATGAGAAAGAATTCAAAGTCGTTTGGAAATTATATAGCTGTTAAACTTAGTGGTAAAAATCATCGGCAAATATATATTCCTGAAGGATTTGCACATGGATTTTCTGTACTATCTGATGAAGCGATTGTGCACTACAAATGTACCGACTACTACGATCAAAACTCTGAGCGTGGAATACGTTGGGACGACCCTCTAATTAGAATTAATTGGGATGTTTCCAGGCCTATTTTATCAGAAAAGGATAGAAAACAACCTCTATTTTCATCACTAAAAGACGAAGATATTTTCTTATGAAAATTATAATTACTGGTGGAGCAGGTTTTATTGGCTCTAACTTAATTCTTTACTTATTCGAAAAGCATTCTAATTGGCAGATTTTTAATCTGGACAAACTTACTTACGCTTCAGACCGAAGTTTTTTAGATCCTTTAAAAGATTCTGAAAGATATCATTTCAAAAAAATTGATTTAACCGATCGTGATGCTGTCAAAGATATTGTTAAGAGCTTTAAACCAGATGGAGTATTTCATTTAGCAGCAGAGTCACATGTCGATAATTCTATTTCTGGACCGGAACCTTTTATACAATCAAATATTGTAGGAACGTTCAATATTTTGGAAGAATGCCGACAATTATGGCAATCTGATGAAGGTTTATGGAAAAAAAACCGATTCCTTCACGTTTCAACTGATGAAGTTTATGGGGAATTAGAAGATGATGGACTGTTTACTGAAACGACTCCATATTCGCCCAACTCACCATATTCGGCATCAAAAGCTGCAAGCGATATGATTGTTCGTTCTTATTTTCAAACCTATGGAATGAATTTGGTAACTACTAATTGTTCAAACAATTATGGTCCACATCAACACGATGAAAAATTGATTCCAACTGTCATAAGAAATGCACTAAAGCACAATACAATTCCGGTTTATGGCAAAGGAGAAAATGTAAGAGATTGGTTATTTGTACATGATCATTGTAAAGCCTTGGAAACAGTGTTTTTAAAAGGCAAAGCTGGAGAGACCTATAATGTGGGAGGAAATAACGAATGGATGAATTTAGATTTAGTTCATAAAATTTGTGAAATCCTTAATATGAAAGTTGGAAAAGGCCCTGATGGGGATTATAAAAATCTGATCAATTTTGTTACAGATCGATTGGGGCATGACTTCCGGTACGCAATTGATGCGTCTAAAATTAAAAAAGAGCTAGATTGGGAACCTTCACCTGATTTTGACGGAATGCTAGAGGAAACCATTTTGTGGTATGTGAAGAAGTATAAATCAAAATGAAAGATTAAAGATTTAAAATTGGTTTTAAGATGTTTACAATTTTAAATCTTTAATTTTGAATCTTTAATTCGAGAGCGATGAGCGAACGTAAGTATTGGCTATGTAAATCAGAACCGGAAAAATATGGCATAGATGACCTTAAAAAAGATGGTGAAACGCCATGGGATGGAGTAAGAAATTATGCCGCTAGAAACTCAATGAGAGATGATATGAAAGTAGGAGACGGCATCCTATATTATCATTCAAACCAAAAGCCACCTGCCATTGTTGGGATTGCTGAAGTTTCAAGCGAGCCTTACCCAGACGCACTTCAGTTCAATCCAAAATCGAATTATTTTGACCCTAAAAGCTCAGAAGCAGAACCACGCTGGATAAACGTAAATGTTAAATTTATAGAAAAGTTTGAGAATCCAGTAGATAGAGAAGCTCTAAAAGCAGAGAAATCATTAGATAATATGGAGCTATTTAGATTGGGACGACACTCAATTACTCCGGTACGTAAAGAAGAATGGGATAAGATTTTAGAGATGGCAAAAAGCTAACAGCTTTTTTGATATTATGGTGTTGATTTATCGACCTTAATTACATTTCATTAATTTCAGTAATTATTAAATACGTTATTCATTAATAGTGCAGGATATCTTATAGATCCATGTACTAAATAACTCTACTTTTTTAATTCACAATATACTTCTTGAAGCTGTTTTGTTATTGTCCCAGTCTGATTATTAGTATAGAAGATATGATCATCGATTTGACTTATTGATGCAATCTGAGTGGTTGTTCCCGATAGAAAAGCTTCATCCATGTCGGAGATATTGTTTTCTAGAATAGCTTCAAACTTAACTTCTATATCCAGTTTATTGCACATTTCTATGGCAACCTTTCGTGTAATCCCATTCAAAATGTATTCGTTAGCTGGATGAGTGTATACAATTCTATCTTTTACGAAAAAAATATTGCTATGAGATCCCTCTGTAATTCGACCATCCCGAACTAGAACCGCCTCATAAGCTCCCTGACTATGTGCAATATTATTAGCCATCACATTTCCGATAAGTGAGGTCATTTTAATATCACAGCGAAGCCATCTTTGGTCAGGTACTGTTATAACTTTTGCATGAATTGGATTGATTCCAGGTAAATCCATCGACTTAGCATACATCATTACCGTAGGAGTTGAATTAAATGGGAAAGAGTGTTTTCTGGGAGCAATTCCTCGGGTTATCTGGAGATAAACCAGACAATCTTCATGTTCCAGTCCAGATTCCACTAATAATCGAGATATTTCTTTACAAAGCGTACTAGAATCGAAATGTATTTGTGTTTTTTCTAATCCTTCGTTCAGCCGTTTAAAATGGGCCTCTTCGAACATTAGTTTTCCATTAACATATACCAGTGCCTCATAAACCCCATCTCCAAATACAAAACCTCGGTCAAAAACCGAGATTTTAGCATCTTCACTGTTTAGTATTTTCCCATTTAAATATACTTTAGCAGGATATTCAGCCATTTAGTTATTGATTTATGAATGGTATTTATGGTAAAAAACCAGGTACTGAAACCGTTGCCATCGTGTGCAAACCAGAAGGTGCTTTAAGTACACTTTTTATTGCATTGATGGTAATAGCACAGGTGGCAATATCTCCGTTTATGCCTCCGTCAATTTCTGAGGTGAATGAAGGAATCCCTTTAACAGTAACTCTATCAAAAGAACGTTCTTCTCCAATTGCAGCTTTAAAGTGCATTTTTATTCTCAAAGCGCCATTCTGATAGCCATGAGAAATTTGTTCAACACCTCTCGCATCTCCCTTTTTAATATCCATTGAGGGGATTTTAATATCTTTTTCTGAAATCACAGGATTTAAATCTTCAGTCACTTTATCAAGTTTAAAACCTGTGCTTGAAGCGAGTAGATAAACAGATTCTTTTAAACCTACATGTCGCAGTGTACCCTCAGCTTCTTTAGCTTTGAAAGCCTCTAGATCGAGCCCTGCACCTATCTTTTTTTGAAAGGGTATTCTTCTTGGTGTTGCGTCTTGAAATCGTTCTACCGTAATCATTTCGACTTCTTTGCATATTGATGAAAGCACAGAGGGAAGATAATCCATCAAAAAACCCGGATTTACGCCTGTACCTAAACATGCGACTCCATATTTCTTACAAATATCGTCGATTGCTTTACTAGCTTCTGGATGTTCTTCCCACGGAAAAGCCAACTCTTCACAAGTGGAAACAATGGGCAATCCAAATTGTGCTACTTCCTCAACCTGTGATATAAGTTTAGAAATACTGGAAACCGTAGTTATGATCGCAACATCTGGTTTAGAATCTAATCCAGAAAGTGCGTCTTTAATTGTTTTTGTAATCGTTATTCCAGAATCTTTAGAATGAAGAAGTGATCCGTAATCTTTTCCGGTAAGATCAGGGTTTACATCAACGGCTGCGATGGTTTGAACCTCATTTTTATCGGCTATATACTTACCTATTTGTTGCCCCAGGGGACCTAGTCCCATTTGTAAAACGTTTATCATAAATATTTAAAATTGAATTGCTTTTAAAAATTAAAAATAACTTTTAATCCGCTTTGAAACTTAGATTTAGCATATAATTTTTTAATTTTTTTTCAAAACAATCTTAGGCGCATTTAATTAGAAATAGTTGATTGATATTCGTGAATGTAGAGAATCAATAGTTAATGGAATTACAGAATTAATTAGTCAAAAAAATCTTATCCATATAGCTTGGGTTAGTTTTCTTTTATCAATATATAAGTATCACTGGTTGAAGCACTGTATTCTCGGTTCATCCGTATTTCATCATTAATTACCTGATAATCGAAGCTTCCATCAAGTATATAAGTCCAATCAAAATCTGCTGTAAATGCACATCCGTTGGTAAAAGTGATTTGATCATCATCAACTTCAAATGTTCCATTACAAATTGCAGGGTAATCGTTTATGTTGCTCACCCCTTCAAATGTAGCATTATTAAAAGTTAAGGAAACTTCTGCCGTTGCAAACCTGGAATTGTCACTTACCCGATAAAATGTACCTGAGAAATCACCTTCAAATATTTTATCCGATGTATTATTTGAAGAACAACTGATTATTATGAAGGATAGGGTGATTAAAAAGAGAATCTGTTTCATAAAAGAAAAATAAAAGGTTAGCTAAATAACATGGAGTTTAGAAGAATATTTTGGACTAGCTATAAAAAATAAGATGTTAATCAGGCTTAAATTCCATTTTGTCCATTTCAGTTATTTCTCTAATAACTTTACATGGATTTCCTGCCGCCACTACATTTTCAGGAATATTTTTGGTTACCACGCTCCCTGAGCCAATTACGGAGTTATTACCAATAGTTATACCAGGATTGATTACTACTGATCCGCCAATCCATACATTATCTCCAATTGTGATTGGATGAGCAATTTCGAAATATTTATTTCTATGTTCATAGTGTATAGGATGAGAGACGGCATATATTCCAACATTTGGACCAATAAATACATGATTACCAATCACTACTTTTGCACAGTCTAGGATGGTTAGGTTTGTATTTGCATAAAATTTGTTGCCAATTTCAATATTGTAGCCATAATCGCAGTATAAGGGAGGCTCGATATAAAACGATTTAGGAGCTTTTCCAACAAGTTTCTTTAAGAGCTCATTTTTCTTGGAAAACGCTTTAGGTTTCGCAGTATTAAATTCAAAAAGAAGCTCTTTTGCATTCGCACGTTCTTCAGATAGTTTTTTTTCAAAAGCTTTAAAAGGTTTTGAAGAACACATTTTTTCTTTTTCAGTTAGCATATAACAGTATTTGTAAGATTTCAATACAATGAACTTTTCATTGAACAAAATTAGTTATTAAATCTAATTCTAAAGATAAGATAAGTTCTATGAGTGAAAATCAAATGTCGTTTATACTTCGACTAGCAGCAATTTATAATGTGATATGGGGAGCATGGGTGGTATTATTTCCCAATCATTTTTTTGAGTTAGTTGGAATGGAACCACCTTTACATGCCATGATTTGGCAAGGAATGGGGATGGTAATCGGGGTTTATGGATTAGGTTATTGGTGGGCAGCTAGTGATCCAATAACGCACTGGCCTATAATTGCAGTTGGGTTCTTAGGCAAAATTTTTGGGCCAATTGGTTTTTTCGTTAATTACGTTCAAGGAGTAGTACCATTTGAATTTATATATATTTTGTTTACAAACGACTTTATCTGGTGGATTCCTTTCTTCCTAATTCTTAAAAAAGCTAATGAAGTAAAGAAGATTAAATGGATTTAAAAGAGAAATAAGTGTTTGTCTAAAGAATAGTATTTATTTAGCTATAGGTATTAATCAGCTTACACTTTTAATCAACAATCAATCTAATCCCAATAAATAATTCTCAGCTTTTTTTAGAACTTTTGGGAAAGAGTTTGAAGTATCAAAATAAGTTAGACCAGTTTTTTTACAAGACTTCTTAATCTTTTTGCTGTGTTCAATCATATTATTAACATGATCTATGATGTACTCATCTGACTTCTTGTTTAGCCAATCACCCTTTGCATCACTAAAATTTTTGATGTCCTGAACTTTTTTATTAACATCAATATCGGTGTAACCAAGAAAGCATACTCGAGTCTTTTTTGGGTGTTTGTTAATTAGTGTAACAAGAAGTTCTGGCAGAATAGCTTCGCCTTCTACTATATAATCAACTTCGCTGTAGAGCATACTTTCAAACATAGCTTTAAAGTAATTCCATGATCTCTTTGCGATATCATCTGGTAATAGTAAGTCATGAATACCAAGTTCAGGAATTCCATTTGTGAATCCCATCACTAACCAGTCAAGTGAAAAGTATGAAATGCTCTTTTTTGAGGAGATTTTCTTTGCTAACATTGTCTTGCCGGTTCTTGAGGTTCCACTAATTATATATAGCATAGACTTTGTTAATTTGATAGTTTTTTAACTAATTAGAAGAAGGGATATACCAAACATTCTTCTCTAAATCGATTCCACCACCAAGTTCTTCCTGAATTACACGATCTGTAATTAGAATTCCTTTTCTTGCCATATTTGAAAAGGTATCGTAACCATTATTTTCAAAGCCCATTCTTGTTCTGTGTATAAAGAATGTCTCAGAGAACGTACGATCAAAAGCCTTTTCGACTCCATCTTTGCCATATATAAATCCAAGCATTCCTCCCCAGGTTGCTGTTGGGTTATCTGAATCCCAACCTGTTAAAACACCAATTTTTATAGTCTCGATTAAATCACCTTCTCCATAAAATAAACTCACTAAACTAGCAGCGAAATTAATACCTGCAGCAAAACATCCATTGCAATACAGATTTTGAGAAGTAAGATCATATCCATCTAGTTCAGCTACTTGATAACGTTGATAAATTTCATCCCTTGTTAGTTCCCAAGGTATTCCTGCTTCATATTGGCTTTTCACAAATTCATACATCTTATACGGATAAGAATTTCTGGGTAGACTTAAAGATGCTAATTCAACTTGTCCCATTATCTGGTTCTTAAGAGGGATTGAATTAGAAGGATCAATATGAATGGCTAAGGAATATAAATGAACATAAAACTCAGAAATCCATTGTGCTTCATTTCTTGCAGTGGTTTGTATTGGAAGAATTGACATCTGTCTGGCAATATCGAACCTGGTTGGTGCAAAAAGCCCAAAAATTTCTGTGGTTAATTGTGCGTCAATCATTTCCCAATGTGGGTTTAACTTTGGATTACTTGTTTCAGGAGGTAGTATTCCTTCATTCATTAAATCAAAAGCAGTTTGATTGGAAACCCATAAATAATTCTCTTCTTCAGGCCGAATATGTTTCAACCATCCATCTCTGATTTGTTCTGGAGTGAGTATGGAAGTGTTATTATTGTACAGCAATTCCTGGTACATATACTCGATATCAGTATCATCATCGGCTCCCCAAACCCCCGAAGAATCTTCAAAAACAAAATCTATAGTAGGAGATAGAGCACTAGGGATTCCTTCACCCCAAATACTTGGCTGATCGGGTTTACCCCAATCTTCTCTGGTATAGAATTCACCAGTTTTAATTTCTCCAATATTTCCGATTTTATCCATTTCTGTAACTAAGCCAGTCCAATTAGCGATACATTGAGCTAGCCAAAATCCATGCAATTTATCCTGATATTCGCTTCTTGAAATGATAAAATCGGTTTGGGTTGGTGTGTAGGTTTTATATTTAAAGTTGGGATTTTTCAGAACTGCCATTTCAGGTTGATTTCCCGTTTTACAACCGATCAAAACGGAAAGTATGAGCAGAGCTAATGAAGAGATTTTAGTTTTATTCATTTTACTTCCAAAAGGGCATAACGTTTTTCTTCATCTTGTACCAAAACACCATTTTTTATATGTATAGAGTGATAAAAGAAAATGGCAGCTTTTTCTTTAACTGCTTGTTTAAGCAACAAAGTTTTTGCTTTTTTTGACTGAATAGGATCAATATCCATTTCTTTCATGGCATAATGATTTAAATGATATTCATTGGGAACTAAATCGCCCAAAAAATAAGCGGTTTCACCACCATCTTGTATTTTTACAATTTGATGGCCTGGAGTATGTCCTCCGGTTTTTATAAGGGTGATACCCGGTAATAACTCAAAATAGGTGTCGGTGATCAAAACCAATTTTTCTTCGGCATAGAGTTTATAAAATTCATCTAAATTATAATCACTACCTAATACCGGGTTTATTTCGCCCATTCTTTGTACAGCATAATGCCATTCTAATTTCTGTAGAAAATAGTTTGCGTTTGGAAGAGTGGGCTGAGTTGTAGCATGATCATCTACAAAAGTACACCCGGCCGCATGATCAAAGTGTAAATGAGTAAGCACAACGTGTGTTACATCTTTTGGCTCAATACCAAAAATATCCAGATTCGTTTTAAGATTAGAAGTATTTGTATAGCTACTTTTAGCGTCTAATCCCCACCCAAGCCCCGTATCAAGTAAAATTACACGATTGCCATCTTTGATTAAAATCGGATCTATTCCAACCTCAGTTGAGTTTGTTGGTACGCCTTCAAACTGCTTTTTTGAAGTGATATCTGTGGCATCTTTCTTCTGAAAAATCCCGTTATTATATACATCAAAAATTCCTTCACTAAGTTGTTCTATTTCAAAGCGACCTATTTTCATATTTGCTGAATTAAAATCTGAAATTACAGGTTGAAACAACTTAATAAATCTTCGCTTTCAATCAATTCGTTTTATCTTCTACTATGAATTCTTATGACGCTATTATTATAGGCTCAGGGCATAACGGACTAACGACGGGATGTTACCTAGCAAAAAATGGATTTAAAGTTTTAGTTCTTGAGCGCAGAGAAACCATAGGTGGTGCTGTTTGTACAGAGCGAATGTTTGAATCTCCAGAAAATCCGAACGGGTTTTTAATGGATGTAGGATCATCGGTACATATTATGATTCATCAAACGGGAATAATTGAAGAACTGGAGCTTTATAAGTACGGATTAGAGTATATCGATATGGATCCTATCATGTCTTATCCCGTTGCAACAGGAAAAGGTGTAATTCATTTCTGGAAGGATGTTGATCGAACTCTCGAATCTATTTCGAAAGTTGCTCCAGAAGATGTAAAGAATTACAAAGAGTTCATTGATTTCTGGGGGAAGATCAATAAAGGTGTTTTGAAAGCATTTATGACTACTCCAACTACCGGTGGAATAATAAAAGAAATGGCAAGAGCTCAGATTAAAGATGGAGCTATGTTCAAGAAAGGAGAGAGCACGTCAGGACTACAGAAAATTTTATCTAGTTATGGAAAAGTTGTGGATGATGCTTTTGATAGTCCCCATATGAAAGCGGCATTATTGTGGTTTGCCGCACAATCGGGTCCGTTACCAGATCATTCAGCAACAGGAGATTTTGCGGGTTGGCAATCAATGTTACATCAAAGTGGTGCAAAACATCCTAAAGGTGGAAGTGGGATGTTAACTCAGGCTATGAAAAATTTAATTGAAGCACATGGAGGAGAAGTAAAAGCGAATCATCCCATAAAAAAGATTCTGATTGAAAATGGGAAAGCTATTGGCGTGCAAACTGAACAGGGCGAGGAGTTCATGGCTCCAATCGTAGTTTCGAATGCTCACGTACAAACAACGATGATGAAGATGGTAGGTCGAGAACATTTAGAAGATTCTATGTTTAAGAAAGTAGAAAACATAAATGTCGGAAATGGATTTGGAATGGTGATTCGATGTGCTGTTGAAGAACTACCTGAATATTCGGCTGCACCAGGTGATCCTTATATTCACAATGGAATTCAATTAATGGCGCCATCTGTACAGTATATGAACAATGCGATTGGTGACTATACGAAAAAGCTTCCCCCAGAAAAACCTGCCGTGCTTGCAATGACATTCTCTAAAATCGATCCTGAAGTTGCGAAAGATGGGAAACATACCATGTTTGTTTGGGCTCAATGGCATCCTTATGAATTAGCAAATGGATTACAATGGGATGATATCCGCGAAAAAGAAGCTCAAAAAATATATGACGTAGTAGTAGACTATGCTCCAAATATGAAAGGGAAGCTCATTGATTGGTATATTCAAACTCCTTTAGATATTGAAAGAAAACATGGACTATTAAAAGGAAATGTAATGCATGTCGAAATGAGTTTTGACCAAATGTTTATGTTTCGTCCAATTCCTGAAATGAGTAGGTATGAAACTCCTATAAAAAACTTATACCTTTCGAGCGCTTCCTGCCATCCGGGCGGTGGAGTTTTTGGAGCAGCTGGGCATAACGCTGCACAAGTAATCTTAAAGAAATCTAAAAAGAAAAAGTGGTTTAATTGAATTCTACGCTAGTTATTCATTTATCGAAGTTAGATCATAATCTAAATGCTATAAAACGAAGATTAAAGCCAGGAGTTAAAAGAATGGCTGTTGTAAAGGACAACGCATACGGTCATGGAGTCCTGCCTATCGCCAATCATATTAAGGATAAAGTAGATTGGTTTTGTGTAGCCCGAGTGGGAGAAGCTAAACAACTAAGAGAATTCGGAATTGAGAATCCAATTCTAGTTTTTGAAGCTCCGTTAGAAAAAACAGCTAATATTTTTCTTGATTATAATTTAACAGCAACTCTTTCGGAAATCGACTCTCTAAATGTATTAAAAAGTGGAACTGAGTTTCATATTAATATTGATACTGGAATGCATCGTTTAGGAGTGCTTCCTCAGGATGTATTAGAATTATCAGCCGCTATTTCAAAATATCCCGAACTAAAATGTACTGGTATTTACACTCATTATTTTAAATCAGATGATCCCGGAAATCCAGAGGTTAAAGATCAATTGGAGCTTTTTAAAAGCATTAGAAGCCAGTTTCCATCCGAATGGCTGACACATACAGCAAACTCAGGTGGGATTTTCCACTATGGTGATTTAGATTTACAATTTGATGCAGTACGCCCTGGAGTTTGCTTGTATGGCTATGGAGCTGGGGAAGTGGATGTCCCAGAGTTAGAACCAATTTTAGACTGGAAGTCCTTTTTAATGCAAGTAAAAAAAGTAACTAAGGGAGAGTCTGTTAGTTATGGAGCAAAATGGATTGCTCCTTCAGATGGATATATTGGAATAATTCCATCAGGGTATAGTGATGGGATTCCTAGAGTTTTAACAAACTCCATCAAGTTAAAAATAGGAGAAAAACTATACGACCAAGTGGGAACAATTAGTATGAATTACTCGATAGTATTTCTTGGAAATGATACCTATGAAAAAGGTACAGAAGTGTATTTATTGAAAGGAAAAACACTTTCAGCAAGTGAATGGGCAAAAAAAGCAAATACCATTCCCTACGAAATTACGACTAGCATTAAAGAGCGAGTTCCTAAAGAGTATCAGTTATAATTTAACTAATAATCAATCGTCTCTATTTCAACATCAAAGACGAGTGTTTCTGTTGTAGAGTTAAGATCTTCAGGAATTACTAAAACTCTTCGTTCTCCTTCTTTCATTCCTAAAACGCCTTCTACAAACCCATCACCCACATAGTTAATAGTTGATTGAGTACCTACATTGTTAACTCTAACGGGAGAAGTACTACCATTTACATAAGAACTACCAATAATTTCACCATCCAATCTGGTAGTGTAATACATATAAGCATCATCTCTTATGACTAAGTCGAAAGATTCGGGATTTCCATCTTCAATGAGATAGTATATCAAACCTGATTCGAATGTAATTTTAGAAAGAGCAGAGGTAGTATCTGGTAAAGGTGGTGCATCAGAATAATCTGCAACAAAAGGGTTACTATCATTATTACAAGCAGAAACGAATGCGATAGTACATATAAGCAGTAAAAAGTTTCTCGCGCTATTTTTTGAGATCATCTATAGAAGTTTGAACATTCTTTGTTTCGAGATATAAACCGAATACAAAGAGTTTTAGTATATATTTTAACAGCCTTGAAGATACTGCTTCATTCGGAAAAAAACTGGATTCATAAATGCAAAATTATTGATAATTATGATTCAGATTCTCCAAAGGCTTCTTTTAATTCTTTCTCTCTACGTTTTCCAGCCATGTAACTAACCCAAATGGAAAACTCATAGAGAACCGCAAGGGGCATGGCTATTAAAATTTGAGAGATTGGATCTGGAGGAGTAAGCAATGCTGCCATTACTAAGCAAACTATCAAAGCATGTCTACGATATTTTCTTAAAAAAGCAGGTGTTAATATTCCAATTTTAGAAAGTGCATAACTAACAATGGGAACCTGGAAAATTAATCCACAAGAAATAACCCACATCGCAAGCGAACTGAAATATTCATTAATATCAAAGTCATTTCGAACAATTCCCGAATCAGAAATATTGAATGAAGCAAAGAACTGAAGTGCAAAAGGAACAAGAATTAAATATCCAAAAGCAACTCCAATAAGAAAGAAAAGTGTAATAAAGAGTGCGCTAACTATGGTTTTCCATTTTTCTTTGGTTTCCAAAGCAGGCTCTATGAATGCCCAAATCTGAAAAATAAAAAAGGGCGACCCAATTATAAATCCAGATATAAAAAGCATTCCCCAAAAAGTAAAAAACTGTCCGGGTAATTTTCTGCTTTGTAGTGTTAAATCAATAGCATCCACATTTATGATATCGTACATAAAAAAACTGGCCTTAGTAGGACCTAAAAGTACGGCATCAATTACAAAATCAGAGAAGATGAAGGCTACAATTACGCCTACAACTATTCCTACCATTCCTTTTATGATTCTCCAACGCAATTCTTCCAAATGTTCTAAAAAAGACATTTGATCGGTACGATCAGCGGGCTTTACTACTTTAGGAGGCTGAGCTCCCATTATTTGACGTTTCTCGGTAGACAAAGTGTGGAATTAAGCGGTTACGAAATCATAAAGCGGGAATCGCTCACACAAAGCAGCTACTTCACCAGTAACTTGTCTATGTATTTCTTCATTACTCGGATTTTGAATCACTTTGTCGATAATTACTGCGATATATTCAAATTCAGATTCTTTAAGGCCACGGGTTGTCATTGCAGGTGCACCAATTCTAATACCTGATGTAACAAAAGGACTCTCAGTATCGAAAGGAACCATGTTTTTATTTACAGTAATAGCGGCTTTACCAAGTGCTTCTTCTGCAATTTTTCCAGTAACGCCTTTATTTCTTAAATCGATAAGGATTAAATGATTATCTGTTCCTCCACTAACAATATCATATCCAAGCTCCACAAATTTTGCGGCAAGAGCTCTCGCATTTTTCTGGGTTTGAAGTTGATAATCTTTAAATGAATCTTCAAGCGCTTCTCCATATGCAACTGCTTTAGCTGCAACTACATGCATCAATGGGCCACCTTGAGTTCCAGGAAAAACAGCCGAATCTAGTACTTCACTCCAATTTTTAACCCGTCCAGATTTTGGAGCAACAACGCCAAGCGTATTCTCACCATCTTTTCCAACTAAAATCATACCACCACGAGGTCCACGAAGGGTTTTATGAGTGGTTGTAGTTACAACATGAGCATAAGGAAGAGGATCGTTTAGAATTTTAGTAGCGATTAAACCGGCAGTGTGTGCCATATCCATCCAAAGAAGTGCGCCTACTTCGTCTGCAATACTACGGAATGCTTCATAGTCATAGTCTCTGGAATAAGCAGATGCACCGATAGAAATCATTTTAGGCTTAACTGCTTTCGCTTTATCACGGATTTTATTGTAATCAAGTCGTCCAGTTTCTTTTTCAACTCCATAGAACTCTGGCTTGAAGTAAATGCCTGAAAAATTTACTGGAGAACCGTGTGTTAAATGTCCGCCATGGGATAAGTCAAACCCTAATAGAGTATCTCCGGGTTTCATTAATGCAAGATAAACCGCGGCATTTGCAGTTGCTCCCGAATGAGGTTGAACATTTACCCAATCAGCTCCAAAGAGCTTTTTTGCACGGTCGCGAGCGATATCTTCAATTACATCTGCAAATTCACAACCACCATAATATCTTTTCCCAGGATAGCCTTCTGCGTACTTATTAGTAAGATTACTCCCATTGGCTTGTAATACCGCTCGGGTTACGAAATTCTCAGAAGCAATAAGCTCGAGATTCGTATTTTGGCGTTCGGTTTCTTTTTCCAAAAGGGCAAAGATTTTAGGATCCTGTTCTTGGATTGATTTCATCAACTAAGGTCTTTTTGAGTTAAAGCTTCAATTTTTTCAATTCGACGAAGATGCCGTCCGCCTTCAAATTCAGTTCCAAACCAAGCTGTTAAAATAGCTTCTAGTTCGTTTACATTCTCTTCAAGTTCTCTTCCCGGTAAACAAAGAACATTGGCATTATTATGAAGTCGAGTCATTTCGGCTACTTTTTGATTGTATACCAATGCTGCTCTAATCTTTGGAAATTTGTTTGCAGTCATACAAACTCCTTGTCCACTTCCACAAAGTATAATGCCTTGTTCATATTCTCCTGAATTCACTCGTTCAGAAACATGAATGGCAAAATCAGGATAATCAACAGAATCATCCGTATGAGTGCCAAAATCAACGGGAGTATGGCCGAGTTTCTCCAAAATTCTTTTGGTGATAGTTTTTGCCTTAAAACCGGCGTGATCGCTCGCAATAGGGATGATCATTTACTTTGAAATTGGGATGAAAGATTAGAATCTAAATATCTTTAAATTTTAGGTTAGATTAAAGGTGAAATAAGAATTAAGAATTATTCAACTGAGAATATTTTGAACTATCAAAAAGAACTTAATACAGCACGTGAAGCAGCTAAAGAAGCTTCAAAAATAATTAAGGGTTACCGCAAAGACGAATCTTTTGAAATTCAATTAAAAAGAAAGAATGATTTAGTCACAGATGCAGATGTTGCTTCTGAAAAAAAAATTATTGAAATCATTAAATCAATATTCCCGACCGATCAATTCTTGGCTGAAGAATCAAATACCTATACTGAATTACCAAAAGGTAGAGTTTGGATAATTGATCCTATTGATGGAACTACAAATTTTTCCCATGGTTTTCCTCCATATTGTGTATCAATTGCTTTTTGGGTTGATGGGGTTGCCAAAGTAGGATTAGTTTTGGAAGTCGCCAATGATGAATGGTTTTGGGCGGTAGAAGGAGAAGGAGCATATTTAGGAGATCAAAAGCTTTCAATTTCTCAAATCACCGATCACTCTAAAGCGTTGATCGCTACAGGATTTCCATATAGTCAGTTCGACCTTGTTGATCCATATTTACAAGTACTTAAAACCCTAATGCATAAAACACATGGAATCAGAAGGGCAGGATCAGCAGCATACGATTTATGTTGTGTTGCTTCTGGGCGAGTAGATGGATTTTATGAATACGGTTTAAGTCCATGGGATATAGCTGCAGGAATACTTATTATTCAGGAAGCAGGTGGGATTTCAACTGATTGGGAAGGAGGACAGAACCAGTTGTTTGGAAAACGAATTATTTCTGGGAATTCAACGATTTGTAAGTTTTTGGAAGGTGAACTTAAAGCCTGTTTTGAAGAAGAAAATCTCTCTCTTTAGTTTTTATAACCTCACTCCAATATTAAGTTAGGCATGATTCCACTATTTTGACTGGAAAAGAGGAGGTCGTTTAACTTTAGTCAAGTAGCTTCAACCTTACGTTATCTAGTACCACTATTGAGTGGTCAAAAGTGGAGCAAAACCCACCGGCTGGATTTATTCAGGGAAGATATTCTCCGCTTCAGGCAAATAATCAAATGTACAGACAAGCTGTACTGATTTTTTGCTTTTCTAAAGCTGTGATGAAGATCTGCTATTCCTTCATAACTCCAATGCCGGATAATTTATACTCCATCGTGAGTATCCTCAGGATGTTTGGGAGTGTAAATACTGAATATTATGTGAGGTAAGTTTCCGGCGAAGAATTTGGGGACAAGTGGGACAATTGACCTACTATCAATCCCATACTTAGTGAGGTGGGAAGGAGTAGCTTAAAAAGATTAAACAAAAAAAAGGCAGTCCTTAAGACTGCCTTTTAGAATGTGTTATGTTAGCGCTTCTTTATTTAATCAAGGTCATTTTCCCAGTTCGTAATTGAGAACCTGCCTGCACAGTATAGAGATATACACCACTTGCTAGCGATGAAGCATCAAAATACACAGAGTGCATACCTGAGTTAAGTTTTCCCATATCGATTTCTTTAACAACCTGACCAGACATCGTATACACAACTATGTTTGCATTAGAAGGTTGATTGAGTTCAAACTGTAACTGAGTCCCTGGATTAAATGGATTGGGATAATTTGGTAGAATTCGAAATGCAACAGGATTATTATCAAACTCTTCAGTATGAGTTCCCATTGCGGATATACTTACTTCGTAAATATCAGCGCCGTATCTAAGTAAAAAAGTATTATCACCAGTAATAGTGACTTCATCAGCAGCTCCTTCTGGCAGATCCACATTCAGTTTTTTAAAAGTTTCTCCAGATTGGTAGAAGTAACCTATTGGACCAGACTGGTAGGTTATTGGATCTGTATCAAAAACCAATCCAACAATGGTGCCATTTGGTAAACGAAATAAAGTATTTAATTCAGGTGTGTTATATTCTTCAGATGTAGAAAATGGAATTTCAGAAGTGGTTTCTGTTTCTAGGTCATAGACTTCAATTGTGGATTTTAATGTATATTCTGGTGCAGGATATCCAGAAATTGTAGTCAATATTTCTTTCTCTACAGGATCCATAAAATATCCACGAAAAAATATAGTACCTTCATGATCTTCCTGGATATGGGTCCAAGTGGTACCAAGGTCTGTTGAGTAATGAACACCAAGACCTTGATCAAACGCATAATTATCAAAATATGCGATATAGCCATCAATGGCAGAGAAATTAGAAATGTTCGCACCATTGGGATTTTCCTCAACAGCAGTCCAGCTAACTAAGTCGGTACTAGTGTAAATTCCTTGGAAACCTCCAAGAGCCTCGTGAATAACAGCAGTACCAGTTGCAGTAAAATATAGGTTATCAGGAAGTAGAAAATCTTGAGGGTCATGTTCTACATATTCCCAGATATTAGTTTCTTTGTTGTGCGTTATGCTTACATACTTGGAAACTAAAACAAGTTCTCCTGTAACAGGGTTTTTAGATAGTTGTACAGTACCTCCAACTGGGTTCCAACCTGCAGGTGCATTATTAAAACCTTGAACTTCCGAAAGATCAGGTGGAGTTCCTACAGTCACCCAAGTTCTGGTTTCTGCATTCCACTGATGCACCCCTTTACCTATAGAGAATAAGTAAATATCTCCTGTAGAGTCATCATGAAAAATTTGAGTTAGTGTGTTTGCTTCAAGTCCTGAATTTAATTCCGACCAGGTGCTACCACCATCAGATGAGCTCAACATTCCTGGTGAAGCAGAGATGTAGGAATTGTTGTATGCATCACCCCAAACAGTTGTAGCTATAATAGTACCATTTTCTAGTTCAAGTACATCCTTAATTCCTTGGTAAGAAAATATGCTACTTGATAATTCGAGATCGGTATCCGACCAATTTGCTCCTGCATCAGATGTTATATACACATGTGCATTTAATCCACCTGCGAGAATTCGGCTATCACTGAGCGCATTAAGGCTAAAAGCGGCTTCTTCATTAACTTGTGTCCAGTTAGCACCTTCATCAGTAGAAGACTGAATGCCATGCTCCAATGAAGAAAAATAAAACAAATCATCCGTAACAAGAATGTCTGTTATTAGATCAATAAATTCGGATGGGATAGTTAATTGAGTAAAGGTTGCACCACCAGATTCAGAGAGATATAATTTTTTTCCTGATGCACCAAGCAGTTTTCCATCAGAGGTAGATTCTAGATAAGTAAAAAACTGCTTTGGATCGTCGTGAGAGGCCCAGCTCACACCGCCATCGGTTGATTTCATGATTTCACCAAGACTTGAGGTAGAATATCGGTAACTGGCATATAATGCAGAATCAGAGACCACTATTTCACCGAAAGCACCTTTGCTTCCAAAAAATTCAGGCAAAGTTTCCGGTATGGTTATCGTGCCAGATGAATAAATCATGAGTCCAAAAGATCCATATACATATAACTGATCTCTGTACTCATCAACAGTAAGGTAAGCAGTGCGATTTACTTCAAACGCTGCTGACCAACCAAGATTGAAACGAGTGTCTTTAGACCAGCTAGCCCCATTATCAGCAGAAGTAAATATCTTGGCATCAAATGTTATTGTGTATAGGGTATCCTGAAATTCAACCACAGAAAAGAAGTTACCGCCATCAAGTCCGGGAAGTTTTTCTGAAGTAACCTGACTATAGGAATTTGAAATAGTGAATAATATAAAGGTACATAGTAAGTAAAAATATCTCATAAATACGTTAAGTTGGTGTTAGAATTCACGCCATAGTATTCGTATTAGAAAGAATTATAAATACCCTTTTGGGGGTATTTTTTTCTGTATAATTAAGTAATTGAGTTGTAATGCCTGTAAAAATATAGTGTGTGGGTTTACTAAATTATCATCTTGAAGAAAAAAGTGACTCTGGTTCTACTCTTTGAAATGATCTAATGTGACAATGCAATTCCTTAATAATGAGTAATTAACCTATAGTTGATTACTTGACATAGCTTGTTGTTGATGGTGAAAATAGTGAATCCGTACATCGCGTCTATAATTACGTTTACATGCTTCTAGCAAATTGATTTCTTTCTCTTCAAAACTATTTCACTCTCCATGAATTCTCAGTACCTTGATCTTAAATTAATAAAAAAGGGTAATCCGTGTCTGAAAGAACTATAAACATCGGTATTGTTCAAATGAGTTGTTCATCTAACTCTGAAGAAAATCTTGAAAAGGTAATCCGAAAAATTAAGGAAGCAGCAGCTAAAGGAGCTCAAATCATTTGCCTTCAAGAGCTTTTTAAGTCTTTGTACTTTTGTGATGTTGAGGACTATGAAAATTTCAAACTTGCGGAGTCAATTCCCGGACCAAGCACAGAAGCGCTCTCAAAAGTAGCTAAAGAATTGGGAGTTGTAATTGTAGCATCCTTATTTGAAAAAAGAGCAGAAGGTTTATACCATAACACTACGGCTGTTTTGGATGCTGATGGATCCTATTTAGGAAAATACAGAAAGATGCATATTCCCGATGATCCGGGTTATTATGAGAAATTTTATTTTACACCAGGTGATTTAGGTTATAAAGTTTTTGAAACTAAATTCGCCAAAATTGGTGTATTGATTTGCTGGGATCAATGGTATCCGGAAGCCGCTAGAATCACTTCATTGATGGGTGCCGAAATGCTTTTTTATCCTACAGCAATCGGCTGGCATCATTCTCAGGGCAGTGAAATGAACGATGAGCAATATCAAGCTTGGCAAACTATACAACGTTCTCACTCTGTAGCAAATGGAATTCCTGTCATTTCTGTGAACAGAGTAGGCAAGGAAGGTGAGATGGAATTCTGGGGTGGTTCTTTTATGACCAATGCGTTTGGGAAAATACTTTATAAAGCTTCTCATATTGAAGAAGAAGTTTTTGTAGGATCACTTTCTATGAGTGACTCTAATCAATATCGAACACACTGGCCATTCCTTAGAGATCGTCGTATAGATTCTTATCAACCTATTACCAAACGTTTTCTGGATGAAGATGAACCTAATTGAAGCTCCAAAAGACTGGAATCAGGCATCAACATTTGATGAGATTCCCTCCGAAAAAGGATTTTACTTTCCTGCTGAATGGGAAGAGCATGAAGCAACATGGTTAAGCTGGCCTCATAATTCAGAAACCTGGCCAGGAAAAATAGATTCGATTTACCCAGCATACTGCGAGTTTATCAAGTTGGTAGCGGAAGGAGAGAAAGTAAAGATCAACGTTCGGGATAAGGCAATGGCAGAGGAGGCCTTTGCTAAAATTAAGAAGTCCGGCGCTGATATGTCTCAGGTTTTTTTTTATGTGAATCCCACCAACGACGCCTGGTGCCGCGATCACGGTCCTGCTTTTTTGGTGAATAAAGAGTTTAATAAAAAGATTATTGTGGATTGGGGATTTAATGCTTGGGGAGGGAAATATCCTCCTTTTGATTTGGATGATGTAATTCCAACCCGAATTGCTAATCAACTAGGTCTTCCTGTTGCACAGGCTGATATTGTTATGGAAGGAGGTTCCGTAGAATTCAATGGAAAAGGAACTGTTTTAACTACAACATCCTGTTTGCTAAATAAAAACCGGAATCCTCATCTATCCAAAGATCAAATCGAAGAGTACTTGAAAAATTACTACGGGGTAACCCAAATTCTTTGGCTGGGCGATGGAATTATAGGTGACGACACAGATGGACATATTGATGACATTACTCGATTTGTGAATGAGACTACGGTTGTTACTGCTATTGAAGAGGATCCTAATGATGAAAATTATGAACCGTTAAAAGTTAATCGTGAATTGTTAATGGGAGTAACCATTAACCAATCACCATTAATTGTAGTAGATTTACCAATGCCTAAAGCCAGATATTACAAGGGGCAGCGTTTACCAATGTCGTACGCAAATTTCTATATCTCCAATAAATATGTAGTTGTTCCTGTTTTTGGTGATCCAAATGATGAAAAGGCTGTTTTCATTTTACAGGGATGTTTCCCTACCCGTAAAGTAGTCGGTGTAGATTCTTCGGATATAATCTGGGGATTAGGTTCTTTTCATTGCCTGAGCCAACAGGAGCCAAAACTTTCTAAATAATATTTGGAAGTACGGTATACAAGGGGCTCAAGTATGTTAAACATTACGATTACGAGAGCTAAGATTTACTTGAACGGGAGTTTATTTCTTCGGTAAAAATTACAACTATACTATTTTTCTATTTATTTCTGTGGTAAACTACTTTTCTGAATTCTTTGTTCAGGTAAAAGCTTAACAACAATTGACTTCAATTTATTATAAAAAAGCGCTACCATTAATAGATAAAGGTTTTTATTCCCTCCGTTAATAAAGTTATTTATGGCTCATTTTGAATTAAACGAAGTAACTAAGAAGCTTCCAAAGCATTTACACAAGTTTGTAGTACGTCAGCCTTATGAAGAATACACTGCTCAGAATCAGGCGGTTTGGCGATATGTGATGCGAATGAATGTCGATTATTTAAGCAAGGTAGCTCATGGTTCTTATAAGGAGGGTTTAGAAAAAACAGGAATTACGATTGATAATATTCCTCGAATGGCCGGCATGAATCGTATTTTGAAGGATATTGGATGGGCTGCTGTTTCGGTTGATGGTTTCATTCCGCCAAATGCATTTATGGAATTTCAAGCATATAATGTATTGGTTATTGCATCAGATATGAGAACTATTGATCATGTCGAATATACTCCGGCGCCAGATATTATTCATGAAGCAGCCGGACATGCACCGATAATTGCAAATCCTGAGTATGCAGAATATCTGAGAAGATTTGGTGAGATTGGAAGTAAAGCCATTTCTTCTTCACACGACTACGAGATGTACGAAGCAATTCGTTTGTTATCCATTTTGAAAGAAGATCCAAATTCAACTGAAAAAGAAATTGAAGAAGCTCAACTTCAAGTAGAAAACCTACAGGAGAATATGGGTGAATTATCAGAAATGGCAAAAATTAGAAACCTACACTGGTGGTCGGTTGAATATGGCCTTATTGGTGAGGTGGAAAATCCTAAGATTTATGGAGCAGGACTACTATCATCTATAGGGGAGAGTAAAAATTGTTTGCAAGAAGAAATAAAAAAAGTTCCTTATTCAATTGAAGCAGCAACTCAGAATTTTGATATAACCAATCAACAGCCACAACTTTTTGTTACCCCAGATTTTGCGTTTTTAAGTCAGGTTTTAGAAGAGTTTGCAAACACAATGGCACTTCGAACTGGTGGACTTACAGGTGTTAAAAAACTAATAGATTCTAAAGGATTAGGAACTATTGAATTAAGCACTGGAATTCAAATATCTGGAAATTTCACCAATGTGATTGAAGATCAAAAAGGAAATGTTGCATACATCCAAACAAGTGGACCTACTGCATTATCTAACCGTGATAAAGAATTAATTGGACATGGTACTCACAATCATGCAGATGGATTCGGAAGCCCAGTTGGTAAGTTAAAGGGTATTAATTTGCCAATCGAAGATATGGCGCCCAGAGACTTGGATGCGTATGGAATTTACGAAGGTAAAACGACAAAACTTGAATTCGAAAGTGGAATCGTTGTTGAGGGAAAAATAGTTACTGGAACTCGCGACTTAAGAGGAAAAATACTTCTTATAACCATTTCAGATTGTACAGTAAGTTATAGAGATCAAATTCTCTTTAAACCAGATTGGGGTTTATATGATATGGCGATTGGAAAAAAAGTTACTTCAGCATACGCAGGGCCGGCTGATGTACATTCCTTTGGTGATATTGGAAAAGTTTCAGAAACAAAAACGCATAAAATTAAATATTCTGACAAGGAAAGAGAGCTATACAAATTATATGACAAAGTTCGAAAAGTAAGGGAAGAGAATTCTACGGATACTCAATTCATTTCTACAATTTTTGAAAAACTTAAAGTTGAGTTTCCAAAAGACTGGCTGTTACCTTTAGAATTGTTTGAAATGGCAGTGAAATATGAACTTGATATTCAGGATGAATTACTTTCTTATTTGAAAGATTTACAGAAAAAAGAATCGTTCAAAAAAATGATTGAAAATGGCTTAGAGATTATCAGAAAAAGTGAACTTGAAAATGCATTAAACTAGTTTGTAGTATTAGTTCTCTAGAAAATGATTTAGGGATGTCAATCCTAATGGGCCGTTTAAAACTTTGAATGGTTCGCCGTATTCAAATCCGGCTAAATGTCCAAAATATCTGGCTCTGGCTTCCATTTGTTTGAAATACTTTTCAGATGATATATAGGTCTCAGGCTCATCTCCAGATGGCTTCGCATTAAATTGAGTTGAAAAAGCAAGAATCGCTTTTTTCTTAGATTCCCAACTATCAGAAATATCAAAAATAAAATCCGGCTCAAAGGGGCTATCTTGCATGTAATGAAATACGTGTTTTGGTCGCCATGCTTGTTGATAATTACCTTCTTTAGAATGAGTATCAATTTTTTCTAAGCCAGAATAAAACAAAGAGTCGATGCATAACTGCGTTGCTTTTCCATGGTCGGGATGTCGATCTTGAGGAGCACCAATTAAGCATAAGGTTGGAGTGAAGGCTCTTATTTCTCGAATAAGCTTAAACTGGTTCTCTCGTGTATTCGCAACAATAGAATCACCTAAACTAAGATTTACTCGAAAAGAAAGACCCAAGATTTTTGAAGCATCTTCAGCTTCTTTTTCTCTAGTTTCGATGGTTCCCCGAGTTCCCATTTCTCCCTGAGTTAAATCGATAACTCCAACCGATTTTCCTTGAGCAATTAATGTAGCTATAGTTCCTCCACAATTTAATTCAGCATCATCAGGATGAGCAGCAAATACTAATACATCTACATTCATAAATAATTTTTTTATTCTGATTAAAACTTTTAGTAGTGTTGAGAGAAGATGAAAAGAATATCTAATCCAAAAAAGTTTATTTTTCGAATCAGTGAAACGAAATTCGATATAGAACGTAGGTATTCGCTTAATCAATCTCATCAAAAATTATGCGTTTTCTAAATAGCTTAATTGAAGGCTTAAAAGTTGCATTGCGGGCTCTCGCAATTAATAAAGTGCGATCTTTTCTGACCGCACTTTGTATAATCATTGGAATAACCATGGTTACTGTTGTTGATTCTGTAACAACAGGTATGGATGAAAGTTTTGATAGCAGTATGGCTATGCTTGGTACCAATGTTGTGTATGTAGAAAAATGGCCTTGGGATGGTGAGGAAGATTGGTGGGTATATGCAGGTAGAAAAGAAATGGAACTCGAGTATGTGGCATTTTTGGAAGAAAAAAGTAAACTAGCAAGTGATGTTGCCGCCTCAGCGAATAGAAATGTATCAGTCCGCTTTAAAGACAAGAATGCAGACAATGTTGGCATCAATGGAGCTACCTCAAATTACCTAAATATTCAGGGTTTGAATATTGAAAGAGGTAGAATGTTTACAGAAGAAGAAGCCAGGTCATCAGTAAAAGTTGCTGTAATAGGCCAATCACTACAAGAAGCTTTGTTTGATGAAGAAGATCCCTTAGGAAAAGAAATTCGACTCGGAGGGCAGAAATTTACTGTAATTGGAATTCTTGAAAAACAAGGCAGTTTTCTTGGGTTAGGTGATTCTGATAACAGGATAATAGTACCAATAAAATCATACGGTCAAATTTTTGGCTTGAGATGGGGAATTCAAATTGGTGTGAAATTCCCTAACGAACAAGCAGCTGCCGATGGTGAATATGAGATTGAAGGATTAATGCGGCAAGTGCGAAATATTGATGCAGCAGAGAAAAACGATTTTGCAATTAATAAACCACAGGCTTTTGAAGAACAACTGTCATCATTTAAAAGTGGTTTATATATGGGCGGCTTCTTATTAGTTGGTCTTTCATTACTAATTGGTGGAATAGGGATTATGAATATTATGTTTGTTTCTGTTCGGGAACGAACTAAAGAAATTGGAATTCGTAAAGCAGTTGGCGCTAAATCATGGGAAATTTTAACTCAGTTTTTGATTGAAGCCGTTATGATTTGTGTTTTGGGAGGAATTGTGGGTGTTGGTTTAGCAGGGGCATTAACAGTAGCAATTGATCAAGTTTTTACAGCCACCATGAACTTTAGCGTAGTATTTGTCGCGTTTATGATTTGTACTTTTGTAGGAGTAATTTTTGG
The DNA here is from genome assembly GCA_040222455.1 of Balneolaceae bacterium. GTDB lineage: Bacteria > Bacteroidota > Rhodothermia > Balneolales > Balneolaceae > RHLJ01. Next base: position 578,725 of record JAVKDD010000011.1, read on the forward strand.
ATTCATTCCTGCTTATAAAGCAGCGAAATCTGATCCAATTGAATCGTTGAGGTTTGAATAATGCAAATTTTTGAAACAGTTAGTCAGGCTACAGATTCTTTAAAAGCGAATAAACTTCGTTCTTTCTTGACTCTTCTCGCATTGGTAATTGGTGTTTTTTCTGTAATTGTTTCTACAACCGCTGTTGCTGTATTAGACAATTTCTTCACTAACACAATGAGTATTTTGGGAAGTGATGTTATTACAGTTCAAAAAAACCCAGCTGTACAAATGGGTCCGAGAGACGCTAGTCTTAGAAACAGAAAAAATATAAAATTCGATGACTCAGAGGATCTCGAAGAACGAGTTCGGATTGCCGAAGGAACATCACCGGTAACTTCATTTAGTTTCACAAAAGTTACCTATGGTGAGTTAGAAACTGATCCAGATGTTCGGGTACGAGGAAGTAACAGTGAGTATATAGAAAATAATGCATTTACATTAGGTGAAGGGCGTAACATTACTCCAGAAGATGTTCAATATAAACGAAATGTAGTAGTGCTGGGAAAAGATGTTCAGATAGAACTTTTTCCAAATGAATATCCATTGGGTAAAACAGTTCGAATAGATGGGAGTCCATATCAAGTGATTGGACTTCTGGAGAAAAAAGGTCAAATCTTCGGTAACTCCTTCGACAATATTGTGATTATACCTTACACCACTGGAATTAATAATTATGGTGGAGGAAACCGTGGAATTGGAATCCAGCTTAGAGCACCAGAAATATCAAGAATTGAAGATACAATCGAAGAAGTTACGGGAATAATGAGGGTAATCAGAGGAGTTAACCCTACGGATGAAAATGACTTTGAAGTAATTACAAATGATTCATTGTCAGGTACATTCGATGCATTTACTGGAGTTTTGTTTGTAGCTGGTTTTGCGATAGGATTAATAACTCTTCTAGGAGCTGGTATCGGAGTTATGAATATAATGTTGGTTTCAGTTACTGAGCGTACTAAAGAGATTGGAGTTCGAAAAGCTGTTGGGGCAACTCGAAAAGCAATTGTAAGCCAATTTTTAATGGAAGCTATTTTTGTATGCCAAATTGGTGGTCTGATTGGTCTTTTATTAGGAGTTGGAGCAGGTAATTATGTTGCTGTATTAATTGATACTGAACCTGTTATACCACTTTGGTCAGTTTTTGGTAGCTTCTTTGGTATGACTTTGATTGGGCTAATTTTTGGGGTATTTCCTGCTTTTAAAGCGTCACGATTAGATCCTATTGAAAGTTTGCGCTACGAGTAAGAAATTGGTGCGGAACGAATTACTGTTTCTTGTATATTATATAGGAAAGAATAACATCAACAGGGCAAACCATGAACGAAGAAATCATTCAAAACCTAAACGAGCGTTTAGATCGAGCTATTGATAAAGGTAAAGGAATTTTAGCGGATGAAGATTTTCAAAAGAGAGTAGAAGAAGCTAAATCACAAGCTGAGGAAACCATCCGAGAACATCCAATCATAAGTGTAGCAGCTGGTTTTGCAGTTGGATTTTTACTTGCCCGACTTTTTAGATCTGAGGACTAATGGATCAACTAGGCTCAAGATTAAAACAACTTAGTTACGAACTCAGAGAATACATTGAAACCAGAATAGATTTATTGGTACTAAATGTTAGTGATCAGGTTACAAACTGGATCAGTGTATCCATTCAAAAAATTATTGGGTTTTCGATAATCGGATCAGGGCTCTTGTTTGCAATGATTGCACTGGCTATTTATGTAGGTGATTTATTAGATAATGAGGCCATTGGCTTTGCTTTAGTGGCAATACCATTACTATTGATGGGGCTTTTACTAGCAATTTCGAAACCTTTTGGTATAGCGAAAAATATTCAAAAACAATTGATGGCTGGTGTTCTTGAATCTCTGGAAGATGAGAAAGAAAAAATAACACTAGAATTAAAAGAACCTATGGAGCTTAAGGAAGGGAAAGAACATGAGTAAGGCTCACGATAAAATCAATGAAAAGAAAAGACAGCTGGAATCAAATCTGGCTCGAATTCAGGAGGGATTAGACCAATCCATTGATGATGTAAAAGGTGGGGTTGCAGAGTCTCTGTCGCCAAAAGAAATTGTTAAAAAATATCCTTTGCCGGTGCTAGGTGCATCGCTTTTAATTGGGTTTTTGTTGGGTTCGAAGGGAGGCTCAACAAAAAAAGTAAAAAGTACAACAAATAGAACCATTGTTGATTCTATAAGTCAGTCTTTAAAGAAAAAACTTACTCAAAAAGCGGTTGATACCGCACTTAATTTTATTGATGAGAAGTTGAAAGAACCAAAAGAACAATAGGCTCGTCTTAAAACTTTTACCATTTAAGTAAAAGGATATAAAAAGTAAGATACATAGATAATTATGTAACTAATTTATTGGTTCATCGTGGAAGTACACCGTCAACAAAAAAGAAAAATAGACATGAAAAAAATCATCTCATTGGCTTTACTGGTTATTCTAACCTATTCCAGTTCAGCATTAGGGCAATCCGTTCAACAAATAACTCTTCAACAAGCGATAGAAATAGCGTTAGAAAATAATTACTTATTAAAGCAAGCAGAGAATAATCTGGATTTGGCAAATAAAAATATTATTAGTGAGTACGCAGACTTTCTACCATCATTATCTTCAAGATTGGATGGGTCTTCTGGAGAAGGTAGAACACAGATTGAGGTAGGTGATCAGATACGTTCAATTAATGTTGTTTCTAATACAATTAGAGGAAATATAGGAGGATCAATTGATATTTTTAATGGTTTCAATAATATTCTAACTCTTCGTACAAGTAAAATGGCTAAACTTTCTAGAGAAGAAAGCTTACAAAGAGCCAAAGAAAATGTGATCTTTAATACAGCAACTCGATTTCTACAAGTTCTTTTGGATTATCAATTACTGGAGATTGATATGGAAAATTTAGTCACCTCACAAAAACAGCTTGAGCAAGTTGTAGCGCAGGTAGAAGTTGGCTCAAGACCTATTGTAGATCAATACAATCAAGAAGCACAGGTTGCTAATGATGAACTAAGTGTAACTCAAAGAGAAAATAGCTTGAACTTAAACAAGCTTTTATTGATAAGGCAATTACAGATTGATCCAACTAAAGAATATGAATTCACAAATCCAATTTCGGATGTTGAGAATGCGAGTATTTCTTTTATTGATTACAACCTTCAGGCTCTTATAAATGAAGCTTTAACAGGAAGATCTGATATTAAAAGTGAACTAGCAGATATCGATGGTCTTAAGTATCAATTGTTACTTTCCAAAGCCAGCTTACTTCCTTCGTTAAGTGGAGATTTCGGTTTAGCTAGTAGCTACGGAGATCAAAGGAGATTTAATGGAGAGCCAGTTAGTTTTAGTGATCAATTTTGGGATAGAGAAGTTGGTAAGTCTGTAGGCTTTACAATAAGCCTACCAATTTTTAGCAATTGGAACAGAATAAGTAACATTCAAAGTGCTGAGGTAAGTTTAAAGAATGCTCAATTATCCTTAGACAATAGTAAATTACAAGTAATCCAAGAAGTTACACAATCTTATAATGATTACTCATCCTACATCAAGCAGTTGGAGGCTTCAGATAAATCTTTGGTTGCTTCAGAAAAGGCTTTTGAAACACAGCAAGAAAGATACAATGTGGGGGCCAGCACGTTGATTGAATTAAGTCAAGCACAATCAAATTTTGTAAGTGCACAATCAAATTATACACAGGCTCTCTATAACCTCATTTTCCAAGAAAAACTTCTTGATTTCTACTTAGGTAAACTAAGTGGTGAAGATATAGAATTTTAAAAAATCTAATATTAGGCACTAAGGGTAAGTACATGACACAAAAAAAATCATCTTCAAAAAAAACGTTATTCTGGATTCTAGGAGTCTTCGTTGTATTACTATTAATCGCAGTTGGTTTAAAGTTTACAGGAGTCATTGGCGGAGCTAAAATTGGTACTTCTGTCGAAACGGCTACGGCAAAGCTTAAAACAATTACTCAGGTCGTTTCTGCTTCTGGTAAAATACAACCTGAAGTAGAAGTTATTATTCGTCCTGATGTGTCAGGAGAGATTATAGAATTGGCTGTTAAAGAAGGTGATTTTGTGCGTCGTGGAGATTTACTTGTCAGAATTAAACCGGATATCTATCAAGCTCAAATTGATAACTTAAACGCCGCGCTATTAACTCAGAAAGCTCGATTAGAACAGACAAAGGCAACTCTCATTCAAGCAGAAGCGGCTCATAAGAGAGATAAAGAGTTATTCGATAAAAAAGTAATTTCTGAAATGGATTACATTCAGACTAAGTCGAATTGGGATTCACAAAAAGCGAGTCTGAAAGCAGCCGAATATCAAATTCAAAGTGCAGAAGCTCAACTTCGACAAGCACAGGAAGAACTTGAACAAACGGTAATAAGAGCCCCTCAAGATGGGACTGTTACCGGGTTAGCTATCGAAGAAGGGGAAAGAGTTTTAGGGAATTCTCAGATGGCTGGAACTGAAATGATGCGGGTTTCACTTCTAGATAGAATGGAAGTACTGGTTGAAGTGAATGAGAATGACATTGTGAATGTTTCTCTAACCGATACTACTCGAATTGAGGTGGATGCGTATCCAGAGAGAAGATTTAATGGAATTGTTACTGAGATAGCAAACTCAGCCCGTATTACTGGAGCAGGTTCAAATGAACAAGTTACAAACTATCAGGTAAAAGTAAGGATTGTAACTCCCCATAATCCTGGACTTTCAGGAGGAGAGTTAGTGAAAAAAGACGCTCCGGAAAATCCTGAGCAAGTATTTGTGCCAAACTTTAAACCAGGAATGTCTGCAACGGTTGATATTGAGACACAAACTGCAACTAATGTGGTGTCTGTACCAATTCAAGCGGTTACAGTCCGAGATTTCGCTGCAGATAAACCAACAAAGGAAGATGCGCAAGATAGTGATGAAATTTTGGTAGAAGCAGCATCATCAACCGATGATGATCTTATTATCAAACAAGAAGATTTTAGAAAAGTAGTATTTAAAGTAGTTGATGGGGTTGCAAAAAGAATTCCTGTTGAAACTGGGATAAGCGATAATACTCATATTCAGATTACAAGCGGTATTGATGTTGGTGATGAGATTATAATTGGTAGCTATCGGGTGCTATCAAGAACACTTAAAAATGATGATGCAGTTACTGTATCAAATGGTACGGAAGAAGAGACTAATTAACAGATTTAGGGCAATTCAATGAACGAAAAGAAACCAGTAATTCAGATCACAGATCTAACCCGAACCTACCAAATGGGTAATACTCTGGTAAGAGCATTGGCAGGGGTTACCTTTAATATTAAAGAAAACGAATATTTAGCAATTATGGGTCCTTCTGGATCAGGTAAATCAACGCTTATGAATATGATTGGTTGCCTTGATACACCTTCATCGGGAGAATATATCCTGAATGGAAATCGTGTTAGCCAAATGGATGATGCAGAGTTAGCCGAAGTAAGAAATCGTGAAATTGGATTTGTATTTCAGACCTTCAATTTACTTCCCAGAACGAGTTGTCTGGCCAATGTTGAGTTACCTCTTATCTATGCTGGAATGAAATCCTCCGAAAGAAAAGAAAGAGCTGCTGAAGTACTCGTGAAAGTTGGATTAGGAGATCGTATGGATCACAAACCTAACGAACTTTCAGGTGGACAACGCCAGCGAGTTGCAATTGCTCGAGCTTTAGTTAATAATCCTTCTATTCTATTAGCTGATGAGCCTACCGGAAATCTGGATTCTAAAACTGGTGATGAAATCATGATTTTGTTTGAAGAGCTTTATCGTCAAGGAAATACTATAATTTTGGTTACGCACGAGAATGAGATTTCAGAATACTCCAGAAGAGTAGTTAGACTTAGAGATGGATTGATAGAATCTGATACTCCAGTAGAGCATCCCACACTTTTAGGAAAAGAACTGGCATAAAAAAAGGCGCTCATTGAAGCGCCTTTTTTGTAACTAAAATATGTTAACCAATTACCGGAAAGTAATTCCAAATCCTGCATTAAATGAAGAATATGTTGCAGCAGTATAATTGGCAAAGATTTTGATGACAGCTATTTTAAACTGTACTCCACCAAAAGCTCTTAGAGAGTTTTCGCCACCAATTGTGATATCGATTGGATCAACAATAGATTCAATCTTTTTGGTTCGTGTTTCTGTTGTTCCATTGTAGTCATCATTTATCGAAGTAATAGGATAGGCACCTGGAGTAGCAATCGTTGTTTCTGAGGTTTCATAACCTAAACCAACATAAGCGCTTACAAATGGAAGAGTTTTACCAACAATTGCATTTATGGTAAATGAATTAGCTTCAAAATCGAGGCTTTGATTATCCCAAGTGCTTGCAGCAAAATCGTTTTTTATATCTGAACCTGACTCTGGGTTTACATCGAAGGGTGTTGTAAGTGTTAACTTTGTAAAACCTGCCTGAAGAGAAACATCAACAGGAATTAATTTACCACCAGGAATCCATTGGTTAAGTCCATGCTTAAAACCAAGTCCAAATAATGCAACATTTCCAAAATCATCTCCTAAAGAAGTCTCTGGAACAAATCTTACTGTAAGATCGGTACTTTTTATAAGTCCAATAGAAGCCTGAACCATAGGAGCTGGTACATATTCAAACCCGACACCAGCAGGAGCTCCAAATTCATAAAGAATATCACTTTCGGTATTGCTTGGAGTTGTAGGATCGTTCCAATAAGCACCCAATCTAGTATCTGTATTGTCTTCTCCATTTATTGTTGGAGTAACCGCACTACCACTTGTTCTTTCCAAGCTGGAAAAATTAAGATCATCTACATTAAACGAAAGTCCTGATGATGGAACAACTGCGATTCCTACATTTAAACTTAAATCAAACCCAAGTTTTTTATGAGTTCCTGCAGAGGTAAACCAACCCGTATTCATTCCTGCACCAAAACCTTTCCCAAATGGTTCAAGGTAACTTTTTAAAAGTAAATTTGCGTCTGCAGCTCCAGACTTAAGTATTTCACCTGCGTCTCCAAGTTGAGCTTGCGCAGGAGTTGAAAGGAATGCACCTGAAGCAAAGAGCCCCAGTATTAATAATTTCTTTGATACTCTTTTAAACATATTGTTCTCCGATTAATCTGTTTAGATGTTATTCTTCAAATTAGCAATAAAATTCGGAAATCTAATACCCAATTTGAGGTATTTAATTAATTGTCCTGCAAAGACTCCAGCATTTTGATATACGAATCATATCTACTGGCATCAATCTCCTCGCGTTCGAAAGCTTCCATTACTCCACAACCCGGTTCATGAAGATGAGTACAGGTATTAAATTTGCACTCTTTCCTTGGTTCCAACATTTCAGGAAAATACAAGGAAAGCTCCCATGGCTCGATGTTAAATAAGCCGAATTCTCTGATTCCGGGCGTATCTGCAAGCATTCCACCATTAGACAACTTTATTAATTTAGCGAATGTGGTTGTGTGTTTTCCTTTATTTGAAGAGGAGGAGATTTCCCCAACTTTTTCGGAATAACTCGGATCAATAGCATTTAGTAAACTGGTTTTTCCAACCCCAGATGGACCAATAAAAACAGAGGTTTTATTAGATAATTCATTATTCAATGCTTCGAGAGAGTTTGTATTAGTAGCTGAAGTTGCAAATACTTTATATCCCAATTCTTCATAGAGTTCTTTTAGCTCTTCAACAAAAGCATGCCCATTTTCATTAACTAAATCCATTTTATTGATGATGATACCCGCCGTTACCTCATAAGCTTCACAAGTAACTAAAAAACGATCTATAAAGCCCTCTTTAAGCTTTGGTTGTTTAATAGACTGTACTACAAAGGCAATATCAAGATTAGAAACAAGAATTTGCTCGCCTCGTCTGCCATGCGTTGCTTGACGCGTTATATAATTTTCTCGCTCATGGATATGCTGAATATTTCCAGAACCATCGTCTCCAATGGTAATGTCGACCCAATCACCTACAGCAATAGGATTAGTAACTTCTTTTCCTTCAAGCCTAAAACGGCCCGGTAGTCGACTTTGAACAACTTCATTGCCAATATCAACTTTATACCAACTACCAGTAGATTGAATGATTCTTCCTTTTTGCATTCCCGAAAATACGGAAGAGTTGGGGATTGACAACTATTCTTTTTATTGCACAATGTAAAATGCATTAAGTTCATGTGACACAATGCTTTTATAAACGTATCATTGTATGTTCATTCAACAAATAATGAAGAATGAATAAATAAGAAAGACTATGCTCAAACTATCTACGATATCTCTAGCATTCCTACTAATAACCAACTTCAATTTATCTGCACAGGAGGGAGTTGATGAAGCTTGGGATGAAATTTCAAGAACAGTAGCCGTAGGCGATTTTGAAGGTTATGCTGCTACCTATCATCCCGATGCAATTTTAGTAAATGGCATTTCAGAAACTAGTTACCCCATAGCAGATGCTTTAGCAGGATGGAAGCAAGGATTTATTGATACCAAAGCAGGAATAATGACCGCTAGTGTTGAATTTAAATTCACAGAACGCCTTCATAGTGAAACCACAGCTTTTGATACTGGGATTTTTAAGTATGAAGCACAAGTGGAAGGGGGAGAACCAGACGTTGTGTTGATTCACTTTCAAGGATTATTAACGAAAGCGAGCGGTGTTTGGAAATTGATGATGGAGAATCAAATCTCAATTGCGACCGAAGAGGAGTGGGAAACCATCAAATAAACAAGGTTTAAGGATTGCTTATAACCTCTCGTAAGACTGTCAGTTACGAGTTAATAGGCTTTATTCTTCAAAACCACGAGTTGGAAAAGCATTAAGTTCTTTTTGTAAGCTTTGATAAACTACTATCAATTCTCTTTGATTCAGATCGAAATTTATAGGAAATGTAGCCAATTTATTTACATCCTTAGGGATACATTCAGAATGTAATACAACGGCTCGGCTATGAGCAGTAGCGTCCCGAAGGGAGCTATTGCATATAGTTATTGTTGTAATTCGTTATTTTTCAAGTGTTTTTTTATAGGAATCAAGAAATCCATTTCCAATATTTTTACTCCCGAAGTTGCGTAGAAAGAATCCAAGGAATCCTGGAGCTTTATGGTTGCTAATCTCTATCTGAAGTTCAACTTTGTCATCTTTTATCTCAAACTTTTCGACTATGTGGGAGTTGTTCGTTAACGCACTGGTTATATATTCTTCGTCTAATTCGATTATTATTTTACTTTCCGATCTATTTACTGAAATGTTGGTTCTTTTCATAGTCCCTTCGTTTGTCGTAATTGTCACAAAGTCGTTTCCTTGGTCAATTAGTTCAACAGTTGTCACGCCAGGATACACACTTATCAGTCGTTTATAGTGCTCACCCAAATTTTCGAATGACCTATTTACGTCTTCAAGATTACAGTCAATCAAAGTAGATTTCTGAAACCAAATTTTATCTCTTGTATTATCCATAACTACTCCTGTTAATAATAGAACAATGGGTATCGAGATTAAAAGTATGTTCTTTTTCATTGTTCTTTTTCAATGAAGCACAACATAAGAATATGACGCATAGTGTTCATCATGTCCGGGTTTGAAGTTTAAGTTTGATTCATCATATTCTGATTAATAATGAGGTTATGATGAATTCAAGTGATTTAATAGTAAAGTACAAACATCAGCTTATTCTTAAAAATTATAGTGCTAACACCATTGATGCATATTTAAGTGGGTTAAATCTATTTCTGGGTTATATCAAGAACAATAAGCTTACCGTAATAGATGGACGAGAGGTTGAAAGGTATTTCTATTACTGTAAACAGAGTTTGGGGTATAGTTACTCTGCCATGAAGCTGCATCTTGCTTCTGTTAAGTTCCTGTATGAAATGGTGCTGATTCAAGACATAGATTTTGATTTTAATATTAAAATGAAGAAGCCAACTACCATTCCTGAAGTCTTATCTGTAGAAGAAGTTCAGCGTTTTCTAAATACCTTTAGCAATTTGAAGCATAAAGCTATTTTCATGCTTTGTTACTCTGCAGGACTCCGGCTAAGTGAACTCTTTTCGGTCAAAATAAGTGATATTGATTCTGACAGGATGCAAATACGTATTCAACAAGCAAAATGGAAAAAGGATATACTTTTGCGAGCATTGCGAAGCAATCTTATGGGGATTACTTCGGTCGTGCTATGCCTACTCCCTCGTAAAACCCAGAGAATATTTATTTGAGGGGCAAAAAGGAGGGAAGTATTCAAGTGCTTCTGTTCAGTAATTAATGAGAAAACACCGTAAAAAAGCCAATATCATAAAAAAAGCGACTCCTCATACACTGCGGCATTCTTTTGCAACTCATCTGCTGGATAATGGTACTGATATACGTTTAATCCAGGAATTACTTGGACATTCTCATATCTCTACCACTCAGATCTATACCCATGTCACTTCCCGAAGCTTGAAGGATGTGCGCAGTCCTATCGAGGATTTATCGGTTTGATAACATATAAAATAAAAGCCCCGATCAAATAATGAACGGGGCCGGTAAAATTAAAATAAAGTAGGAGCGCTAATTTAGCACTTCAGATTTATGGGGTATATCCGCAGGTTTCTTGCCGGTCACTGAAGACTTATAAGCATCGCTCACTTTAAAGTAATCTGCTGGATTATTAACAGCCTCTTTTTCAAGAATCATATCGAGGACTGAATCCATTCTTTCCAGATATTCAACTTCTAGATTTCCAATAACATTGGTTTCAATTTCGGCAACATCTTTCTCATTCTTTTTTGGAAGAAGAACTTTTGTAATTCCTGCTCTTTTTGCAGCCAGTACTTTCTCTTTAATACCACCAACGGGAAGCACTAAGCCTCGAAGGGTAATTTCTCCCGTTAGGGCTATGGTTCCTTTTACTTTTCTTTGGGTGAAAATTGAGGCAATGGCAGTCATTAACGATACTCCGGCTGAAGGTCCGTCTTTAGGAACCGCTCCGGCAGGTACGTGAATGTGTAAATCCCAGTATTTAAAAGCTTCTTCAGGAATTCCAACTTCGACGGCGTGCGCTTTTAAATAAGAAATTGCCAACATCGCTGACTCTTTCATCACATCGCCTAATTGTCCAGTAATATTTAACTTTCCAGATCCTTTAGAAACACTCGCTTCAATAAAGAGAATATCTCCACCAAAAGGAGTCCAGGCAAGTCCGGTCGCTACTCCCGGAACTGTTGTTCGTTCAGCTACATCACTAAAGTATTTTTGCTTCCCTAAAAACTCTTCAACGTCAGAGACTTTTACATCAAAGGAATCAAGTTCACCAGAAGCTACTTTTGCTGCAACACCACGACAAACTGCACCAACCTGGCGGTCTAAGTTTCTAACTCCAGATTCTCGGGTATATTGATCGATAAGTAATTCAATGGCTTTATCTTCAATAGAGATTTGGTCTTTATTCAAACCATTTTCTTGAATTTGTTTTGGGATCAGATATTTTTTGGCTATTTCCGTTTTTTCTTCAAGGGTATAACCACTAATGTTTATGATCTCCATTCTATCGCGCAGAGGAGCGGGGATGGTCTCAAGTGAATTAGCCGTAGCTATAAAAAGTACTTTTGACAGATCGTATTCTATTTCTAAGTAGTTATCACTGAACGTATCGTTTTGTTCAGGATCAAGAACCTCCAAAAGGGCAGAAGTAGGATCGCCACGATAATCGGCACCTACTTTGTCAATTTCATCCAACATAATTACTGGATTTCCTTTCGCCGCTTTTTTCATCGATCGAATAATTCTTCCGGGAAGTGCTCCAATGTATGTTCTTCTATGACCTCGAATCTCGGCTTCGTCACGAATTCCACCAAGGCTGAAACGTTCAAATTCTCTATTTAAGGCTCTTGCAATAGATTTCCCTAAACTTGTCTTACCAACTCCGGGAGGGCCGTAAAAACAAAGAATTGGAGCCTTCATATCTTTTTTAAGTTTTAATACTGCTAGATATTCGATAATTCTCTTTTTCACCTTTTCCAAACCATAATGGTCTTCCTCTAGTACGGTTCTCGCATGTTCTAAATCCAGTTTGTCATCTGAATATTCATCCCATGGTAAATCAAGAATCCATTCTACATAACTATGAATAATTCCATAATTGGGAGAGGCATTTGGAGTCATTTCTAAACGCTGTAGTTCTTTTTCAGCTACTTCACGGGCATAGTCTGGGAGCTTCTTATTTTCTAATTTATCTCTCAGTTTTTCTACTTCCTGATGTTCCGCGCCTTCACCAAGTTCCTCTTGAATCGCTTTCATTTGTTGGCGAAGATAAAACTCTCGTTGTTGATCATCGATATCCGACTTTACCTTTGTTCGGATTTTCTCGCTCATGTCGAGTACCTGAAGCTCTTGCTCAAGGAATTCGAGAATTTTTTCAAGATTTTCAGAGAACTTTGGAGTTTCCAGTAAATCCTGCTTTTCATCAATATCTACATTTAGATTTGAAGCGATGAAATTCAATAAAAAAGTAGGGCTGTTTATGTTATTTACAGCAACAGCGGCTTCAGATGGAATATTCGGGGATTTATTGATGATATCTACAGCCGTCTCTTTTACATTTCGAACAGATGCACTTAACTCCAAACCTTCAATATCCATTTGCTTTGGAAATGACTTTACTTTTGCTTTGAAGTAAGGCTGGTCTTGTGTGAATTCATCAATCTCAAAAACTGATTTCCCCTGAATTACAATGCTTCTACTTCCATCGGGCATTTTAATAAGTTTCAAAATCTGAGCAACGGTCCCGATTTTGTGAAGATCACCAAATTCTGGTTCCTCAACATCCATATCTTTTTGGGTAACCACTCCAATGGTTTTATCCCCTGCATACGCTTCTTTTACTAAGGCGAGCGATCGGTCTCGTCCAACAGTTATGGGTACAACTACTCCAGGAAATAAAACTGTATTTTTAAGTGGAAGAATAGGGAGGCTATCGGGCACTAAAGCTTCAATAAGTGCTTTTTCTTCTTCCTCTGACATTAGTGGGATTGCTTGTTCGAAATCTTCTAAGTTATCATCCGAGTGCCCTAAATCACTAAATAATTCTAAACGCGTTTTCATCAAATCCTTTTGCTTTTAATTTAATAACACTAACGCAAATACAAAGCCATGCGTTTAAAGAATTCCAAAGAGTCAGAAAAAAAAGCGATTGGCAGGAAAATAGGGCAAAGTGTCAGGTTCAAAAATGAAACTGCAAAGCAGCTACGGTGAGCCCCGTAATGGTAGGATTATCGCTAAATGTTTTTGAAACGAATTGAGTAGCAATGGATAAATCCCAGAGTTTGGTTTCTATCGCGGTTCCAAAACTGAAATAACTAGGTAGTTCAGTTGCAAGTTGTGTACCGGCACGAAGTGGAAGAAATTTAAAGGGTCTGACTTCAACTCCAACAGACGCAACCAATTTCGTTGAATTAAAGGCGTTATTGGTTAATCCAACACTTAAATCGCCCATGAGTTTAAGCCGATTAATTTCGAAAAGAGCACCTGCATGAATTGCCGTAGGCAGTAGTACTGAAAACCCACCATCTTGTCTTTGTGAATTTACAAATGGATTAGTAATACCATACTGATCTGTAAAATCTAAAAACTGACCAGGTGCGCCTACGAATGCATCATTTGCTAAATTTGAATTATTAGGGAGAGTAGCAATACTGGTGGTATCTAAACCTGAGTTAAGCTCAATTCCATTTTCGTTGTAATGAACAAATCCAATATCTGTAATTGAGAAAGAGAGTCGCAATGATTTATTGATTTGCTGTTGATTTTCGTTAATGGTTGAAAGATCACTCCCGATTGTAATCAAGTAGGTGAAACCAATATCAATGCCTGCACCAATTCCATTTGGATTAAAAATCTCGTCGGTTATGTTATTGGCTAAAGCTGATTGAGCAGGGGTTCCGCCTAAATATTGTTGTGTTGCAAGTCCAAAATTACCTGATGCGGAATAATCGAATTCCTGAATTGAATTGAATTGTGAATTTCCATTATCGATATAAGTATTAGTCCAATTTGCATTCTGATAAGCTCCACCAAGAACTATTTTCGGAGCGATACCAAAATTAAATTCGTCTAGTCTTGGACTCATATCAGAAAAAAAACGGAAGGCTTCTGCGTATCCAAAAGAAATTTCATATAAAGATTGATAACGATGAGTAAGCGTTCTATCTAAGCCCATCGCATCACCAAGATCTTGCTGTTCGGCTGAATACCAACCTCGACCCACTTCAAAACTGGATGAAATTCTATTTCTAATCGCCAAAGAATAGGCCCGATCATTATTTCGCCATTTAAACCCAACAAGTGTTAAGTCTAATCTTGTTTGATGAATAGAAGTAGTTCGATCTTTGATGTAATTATCTTCTACAATAGAACTTCGCTCAATAGGCAAAATAGAATAAGCACCCGGATTGAAGGCTAAGATATAATCTTCAAGATTCAGTCTTTGTTGTTCAAGATTGCTAAAGTTTTGAACTGCATTGAAATAGGTTCCTGTTATCAATAAACCGAAATCAATATTTCGTTGTCTATCTTGAATTAAGAGATTTGCCGGATTATAAAAGTTGGCATTATAATCGGTGATATAAGTACTCCCGCCACCTCCAAGCGCAACATTACGTGGTGTTAAAACAGGTTGAGCATACGAATATATTCCGCATAGCAAAACCCATGCTATGGCAAAAAATGTCTTTTTCACAATTTTAAGTCTATAAACCGTCTATTCGATGACCTGAAGAGGGGCAGCCCTCAACATTAGTTTTTTTTGTCCTCTTTTTTTGAAAAATACAACAACTTTGGCGTCCAATCCTAATCCACTGCGACTTATGATCTTACCTTCTCCAAATTTAGCATGTAAAACTTGGGTTCCAACCTGATAAGGATCTTCGCCATCTTGGTATTCATACTGAATAGTTGATGTAGCAGATGATCTTGTTTTTTTGGTGATGGGTGCTTCCCAATCATATTCGATATGAGTTGAATCAGAATCTCTTTTTGTTGATGAATTGTCGAGAGTGAAACGGTCTTTAGTCTGACTAATTGTGGCACCTGTTTCTGTTCTAACAACACCAGAGTCTACTTCATCTAAAAAACGTGAGCGAAGTTGTTGTTGTTCTTCCCCAAATTTAAACCGTGTTTTACAATAACTAAAATAGAGTCGTTCTTCTGCTCGTGTGATGGCTACATAAAACAAACGACGTTCTTCTTCTACATCTGCTTCAAAACCTTCTCTTCCACCAACAGGGAATAGGTTTTCTTCTAAACCAACAACAAAAACAACTGGAAATTCTAATCCTTTAGAACCATGAACAGTCATAAGCGTTACTGCGGGTTTGTTTTCATCAAATTTATCGCCATCAGTTATTAATGAAATTTCTTGTAGAAAGGCACTTAGTGAAGGTTTTGAAGTCCCTTTTTCGTAATAGGAAATCGCATTTTGGAATTCAAGGATATTCTCGCGGCGCATCATCGAATCATGTGAGTTTTCTTCAACTAATGCTTTCATATAACCAGATTGTTCAAGAACAGACCTAGTAATTTCAGATAGTTTAACACCTTGTTCTAGCTCTTGTCTAAGTCGATGTATCATATTCACAAACTCCCGAACCCGAACTTTGGCAGGTTTGTACACATCGGTTTGTTCAACCTGTTCTAACATGCTCCAAATAGATCGGCCACTTTCTCTGGCTTGATTTCGGAGATCATTTATCGATTTATTACCAATTCCACGAGAAGGTTCATTTATAATTCGAATTAGATTCGTTTCATCATGTTGATTAACCAAGAGAGTGAGGTAGGCCAGAACGTCTTTGATTTCTTTTCTTTGGTAAAAAGAAAGTCCTCCAATTAACTGATAAGCGATATCATGTCTTCTTAATGCTTCTTCAAAAACTCTGGATTGATAATTTGTTCTATAGAGGATTGCAAAGTCGTTATTATTGTAACCATGACGCATTTTGATTTCAACGATGTATTGAGCAATACGATTTGCTTCGTCGCGATCATCGTAGTTTTTTAGAAGAGTAACCGGATCTCCAAGCCCTTGTTCCGTCCACAATGTTTTGTCTAACTGCTTGGAATTCTTTTTAATGATAGAATCAGCACATTGCAAAATGGATCGGGTAGAGCGGTAATTCTGCTCTAAAGGAACCTGTTTAGCATTATCGTAGTCTTCCTGAAAGTTCAGGATATTCGAAATATCAGCACCTCTAAAAGAGTAAATACTTTGGGCGTCGTCGCCAACTACACAGATGTTTTTGTATTTATCTGCTAACATTTTTGTGGCTTTATATTGGGCATGATTCGTATCCTGATACTCATCAATGAGGATATATTTAAAACGATCCTGATATTTTTCTAATAGCTCAGGATTTTCCTCAAAAAGCTCGATTGGTTTAATCAACAGATCATCGAAATCCATCGCATTACTTTGCTTTAAACGCTTTACATATATGGCGTATACTCGAGCAGTAATGTCATCAAGAGTAGAACTAACAAAGCGATTTTGATAACTACCAGGATCAATTAGCTGGTTCTTTGCATCGCTAATTTTATTTCGAATAGTTTTCGGTTTAATCTCCTTTGGATCAAAATTTAGTTCTTGAAGAATTTGCTTAATAACCTGCTCCGAATCGCTGGTATCATAAATGGTAAAATCCTGACCATAACCTAATTTTTTGGCTTCGAAGCGTAAAATTTTAGAAAAGATAGAATGAAAGGTACCCATCCAAAGCTTTTGTGCCTTGTCGCCAATTAAATTTTTAATCCGGTCTTTCATTTCACGTGCTGCTTTATTTGTGAAAGTAAGGGCCAGAATCTGATTAGGTGCAGCTTTGAATTGTTGCAGGAGATATGCAATTCGGTAAGTAAGAACTCTGGTTTTCCCTGAACCAGCACCAGCTATTATTAAAAGCGGACCATTGGTATGGGTAACTGCTTCGTACTGTTGCTTATTTAGTCCAGTTAGAAAATCTGGACCTTTTGGAGCTTCTTCAGGTTGGAGGGAAAATGTTTTCATTCAAAATCTTTCAATTGCTCTCTGAGCTTAGCCAGATTTGCTTCTCCGTCTCGGAGTTTATTTCGTTCGTTTTGGACAACAGCATCTGGAGCATTATCAACAAAGTTTTTATTGTTGAGTTTTCTATTTACGCCTTTTAACCAGCCTTCAATTCGGTTGATTTCATTTTGGATACGCTCGATCTCTTTTTCGGTATCAATCAATCCTTCAAGTGGAACATATATTTCATTTCCATCAACAATTGCGGAAGAACATGCCCCGGGTTTCTTGATATCGGAAGAAATTTCTATCGATTTCATTGACTGAAGTTTCTTCAGAATCCAATCATTCGAAATTATTTTATCAGCTGTTTCATTCGCAGAAGTCTTGATTAATACTTCTAGTTCTTCTTTTGGTGAAATCCCCATTTCAGCTCTTATATTTCTCAAAGAAGAAATTATGTCTTGTAAGTTTTCGAATAAATCTATATCGGCTTGCACATCAAAGTTAGCATCATATTTTGGCCAATCGGCAATACAAAGCGCTTCTTCTGGTTTTCTATCTTGGATGTATTGCCAAATTTCTTCACTTATAAATGGCATAAAAGGATGGAGGAGTTTCATCAACTGTTCAAACATCCCTAAAGCAACATTCATTTTATTTATATCAAACTTGTCGCCATATTTATCTGGTTTAGCAAGCTCGATGTACCAATCGCAGAAATCATCCCAAATTAACGAGTATACCTTTTTAAGGGCATCATTTAACTTGTAATTTTTAAAATCTTCATCAATTCCTTGTATGGTTTGATGGATTCGAGCCATCATCCAGCGATCGGCTAAATTATTGGAATCAATTTTTGTTGTGGGGATATATTTGACACCTTCTTCCATATTCATGGTTAGAAAGCGGAAGGCATTCCAGATTTTGTTAGAGAACTTACTTCCTTGTTCACAAATTGAAGAATCGAAAGGCAAGTCGTTTCCAGCAGGGGTTGAGAATAACATCCCCATACGAACTCCATCTGCACCATACTGAGAGATTAATTCAAGAGGATCAGGAGAATTCCCTAAAGATTTGCTCATTTTACGACCTTGCTTATCCCTTACAATACCCGTGTAGTACACATTTTTAAAAGGAAGTTCGTCTCGATATTCATAGCCTGCGATAATCATTCGAGCTACCCAGAAAAACATAATTTCTGGAGCAGTAACTAAGTCGTTTGTGGGATAATAGTAATCAACTTCTTCTTTATTATAAAAACCGTCAAACACAGATATTGGCCACAGCCAAGAAGAGAACCAAGTATCGAGAACATCTTCATCTTGTTCTAGATCTGATTTTTGAAGCAAAGGATTTCCCGATTTAATACGAGCTGATTCCAGAGCTTCTTCAATTGTTTTTGCAACTACAAAATCATGTTCGCCTTCACCAAAATAAAAAGCCGGAATTCGGTGTCCCCACCAAAGTTGGCGACTAATACACCAATCTTTCACATTTTCCATCCAGTGCCGGTAGGTATTTTTGAACTTTGCCGGATGAAATTGAATGTTGTCATTCATTACATTTTCAAGTGCAGGCTGTGAAAGTTCTTTCATAGAAACCCACCATTGAAGCGATAGGCGAGGTTCGATCACTACATCGGTACGTTCAGAATAACCAACTTTGTTTTTATACTCTTCAATCTTAACAAGATTACCCGCTTCTTCTAAATCTTTGACAATTTGTTTACGAACTTCAAAGCGATCCATTCCGATATATAACTCACCTTCCTCACTAATTGTACCATCAGCATTCATCATGTTGATAGTTTCTAGCTTATGCTTTTGACCTAGTTCATAGTCATTAACATCATGAGCAGGAGTTACTTTCAAACAACCCGTTCCAAACTCCATTTCGACATAATCGTCTGCAATAATTGGAACTTCTCGGTTTACCAAAGGAACCATCACTTTCATTCCATGAAGGTGAGTAAAACGTTCATCTTTTGGATGAACACAAACGGCTGTATCACCCAGAATAGTCTCTGGACGAGTAGTTGCTATGATAACGAAATCTTTTGAATCTGAAATCTGATAACGAACGTGATACAACTTAGAATTCACTTCTTTATGAATTACTTCCTCATCACTTAATGCCGTAAAAGCAGCAGGATCCCAATTAATCATCCTTTCGCCACGATAAATTTTGCCCTTATTGTAAAGATCAATAAATGTATCGATAACCGAATCGGAATATTTTTCGTCCATTGTGAATGAAGTTCGATCCCAATCACAGCTAGCTCCCAGCTTTTTCAGTTGCTCGAGAATAATTCCACCGTGTTTATGGGTCCATTCCCAAGCATGCTCCAGGAATTCATCCCTACTTAAATCACTTTTTTTAATTCCTTCTTCCCGAAGTTTTCTAACAACTTTTGCTTCAGTAGCAATAGATGCATGATCAGTTCCTGGAACCCAACAAGCATTAAAGCCTTGCATTCGGGCTCGTCGGGTTAATACATCCTGAATTGTGTTGTTCAGCATGTGCCCCATATGTAAAACACCTGTAACGTTGGGAGGGGGAATTACGATGGTAAACGGTTCTTTAGAATGGTCAACTTCTGAATGGAAATAATTGTTATCCATCCAGTAGCTATACCACTTATCTTCAACGATAGAAGGGTCGTATTTCGAAGGAATTTCTTTGTTAGTGGAGTCTTTGTTCACTTTTTCGGCTAATTTTGAAATTTGTTTTTATTAGACATTTAGTGACAGAGTTACATTGTGACAAAGTTACAAAGTCTTGCTTTGTCACTCTGCAACTTTGCTACTTAGTAACTCTATTTGACTCTTTTCAGTAGCACACCAAAATGCCCGTCACAACCGTGAATATGTGGAAATGTCTGATAAGCAAGTCCACCTTCAGCTAATACTTCTTCAGGTACAAAATCCTCTAGTGGTTCAAGCACAAAATTATCGTCCATTTTGTCGAGTAATTTTTGAACTTGATCCCAATTCTCTTCTGGTTCTATTGAGCAGGTACTGTAAACGAGACGCCCACCAAGTTTTACCATATTTGCCGCTTCTTCAAGTAATTGTTCTTGAAGTTCAACTGCTTTTTTAAGCCCTTCTTCATCACGTCTCCAGCGAAGATCTGCACGTTTACTTAGAACACCTGTTCCAGTACATGGTGCATCCAAAAGTACAGCATCTGCTAATGGGAGAGATAATTCGAGGATATCACCTCTTCGAATTTTGATATTTTCAGCTCCAAAACTAAGAGCGCTTTCAGCAAGTTTTTCTAAACGATCTGCAGAGATATCTACAGCAAGTATTTCAGCTTCACCGCCAGTAAGGTCAGAAATCATAATTGACTTAGTTCCCGGAGCAGCGCATAAATCATAGATTTTTTCTTCTGGTTGAGGATCGAGTACAAAAGGAGCAAGACCTGCGGCGATATCCTGAACTTGGCAAACTCCTTTAGCTAGCAGTCCTTTTTCGATAAAAGGCTGTACGGAATCAACTTTATAGAAATTCGGAAGCCATTCACTTTCTTCGTATTCAACACCCATTTTATCCATTCGCATTTCAAAATTCTCGGGCTTAGTGCGAAGAGTATTAACTCGAACATAATAGTTTGGACGTGTATTGTTGGCTTGCATTAATTGAAATGCATCGCGTTCACCGAATCTCTTACTCCAACGAGCCACCATCCATTCAGGATGTGAAAACGTAGTGGCAACTAATTTAGTACGGTCTTTATATGCAGGTTTTGGGAGATCCTCAATGTCTCTTTGGAGATTTCGCATAATTGCATTTACTAAATCACCTGTTTTTGAGCCAAGCTTAAACTTTGCAACTTCAACAGCCTCATTAATGGCAGCATAATCAGGAGTGCTATCCATAAATAACATATCATAAATTCCTAAGCGAAGAATATTTTTTAGCTCAGCTTTCATTTCGTCAATCCCTACACTAGAGTAATGATCGATCAGAAAATCTAGGTAGTTACGACGTCGGAAAATATTTTGAACATATTCACGGACTTGTGCTTTACCACGTGTATCAAGCTCATCAGCTATAGAAAAGTTTAATTTTTTGTTGATATCAAATTCGATAAGTATATCAATACTTGCTGAGCGCTCTGAGAATTCAGTTTCCAATGGAGTCCGGATTTAAAAATTACTTGGTTAATACTACGAAAAAAGGTGATTGTTGATCACCTTTTACATTCTAACGGTTCAAAAAAACAAGCCGATGGTTTAATCGGCTTACAAGCTACAAAGATAAAATTTTAAGAGGGGAGTTGCTAATTATTTGAATATAAAAAAGCAGAGTTTATTCCCTTTCTATGATATATACAAAAGAGCTTATTTCTTCTATCTTTTCTAATAGTGGTAGCTCGCCAAAGGAAGGCTTATTAAGTGTTACTGAATTTTCAGGTAATAAATCTAATAAATTTTGAAGATATCTGGCTTTTATAGCATAAGAAACATCATAAGCAGTAGGATGTTTAGAAGAAATAATACCAATGATATTTCCATCAGAATCAAATAATGGACCACCACTATTGCCAGGTTGAATAGGTACAGAAATTTGATACAAAGTTACATTTCCTCTAAACCCTGTTTTAGAGCTGATCACACCATTGGTAAGTTTTATTTCATCTCCCATGGTGTTTCTTAATGGATAACCTAAAGCATATACTTCTTTACCTAACTTAGAAAGCGATTCTTCCAAATTAAATGAGATATAAGGAATTATTCCTTCATCAATATCTAGTTTTAGAATGGCTAAATCATTATTTATATCACTTACTACTACTTCAGCATCAAATTTTGTAGAGAAATCACCGTTAATACCTTTTACTACAATTTGATCTGCCCCTTCAATAACATGATAATTTGTGACAACATAGCCTTTATCTGAAATTGCGAATCCAGTTCCGGATAATGCTAATGTTTTATTCTCGGCGGGAAAAGCTTTAATAAAAGATTGTTGAAATCCATATTGAGAGTTTATTAACGTCATTATTCCTCCTCTGAAAGAGAAAATATAATTGTCATTCAGCGTTCTATTTTCATTTATCCAGACCGCTTTAAATGTGTTAAATGTGCCCGTTGCATTTAGTTCGGCTCTTATATTTCCATGTTTCCACAAATGTTCAAAAGTGCCATCAATACCGCCTAAGTGAATTAGTTTAAGATCGCCATTTGTGTTTTTATAGATGCCCAGTTTAAGGTTTCTTAGGCTTGGCCCAATACTTTCATAAATCCCTTCCAAATCATCAAAACCATTATCCCACTCATCCATTAAAAAGCTTTCGTCAAATAATGTAGAATCAATTTTATAGTCTATATATGCAATTTCTCCTTCCAGATTACTGCAATTACTCAACCTTCTATTTTGTATTGAATATTTCTCTAAGATTAAGGAGTTACCACCTGCATTTCTCACTTCATTTAATAATTTTTTATTGAACTCAATGGAGTTACAGGTACCAGTATTTTTTGAATTAACCTTAATAGAGCCAAGAACTTCAAGGTCTCCTTCAATATTATCATCAACAAAGTATGTTAAAATTTTTGTGCTATCGGGTTGGGGCGCACGTGTTTCAGTAATTTTGGTGGTAAAAACAGGTGTGCAGGCCGAGATTGTTATAAAAATCCCAGTTAAATAAATGCTAATTAGTTTTTTCATGATCGGAAAATCAATTTGATAACCTAAATAAACAGATATTATGCGATATTAATCAAGCAAAATTGATTTTTCTACGGAAGTTAAGTTTGAAAATCGAACTACTAAATATTTTAGTAAACGATATTTTTAGCCTTTTGGATATTCAACTTTAAAATTAGAATAGATACTTTGCCTAACCCCCGATGAAAACAAAATATTAGGTAACTGAAGTTTGAACCTGATTTTGGTGAACAGAAAGAGAACTATCGTTTTTGATTACCATATATCCCCAGAAGATTAAGAGTATGCCTAATAATTCGGTAACATATAGCACATAAGTGTATCCCATCTTAGTTGCAGTACCTCCAATACCTGGTAAAATTCCACCGAAAGCGATCAATAAATTGCCCCAGAAACGACCTTTGAATTCAAGTGATTTATAATATTTGAAGGCAGAATAGAAGGCTCCTCCAACTAAAAAAATGACGGCATAAATATTCACAAATGGAGTTATTAGTCTAATGAAACTCCATTCAAGAACATTACCGTTTAGTTTTTCTTGAACTAAATTAATATTAAGAGGAGATAGGATAACAAGAATACTTGAAATTAGTAATACGATTACAAGAATTCGAGTTAGAATATTCGCAGTTTTCCTCTTCATAAGAAGATAGATCGTGCCTTGCGCAAGTGGAACACCACCAAGAAATGCTCCAGCTATGTACCAAGCTTTAAAAATGAAAGGACTCCATCCATAAATGGTATGAATGCTTTCAACCAGGGTGCCAATTCCATAAAAAATAACACCTAAGGTCCACCAAAGGAGATAAAGTGCATCAGGTTTTTGTCGCCAGTGATTATAGATTACATAAAAAAAATAAACACAAAAAAGAGTAGTTGAAATGGGTATATATGCTACTAGGGGCATTTGAAGAAAATATTTTAATCAAAATTTCAAAAGCCAATAATAAAATGAATGGATATGAAGATTATATGAAGATTGAAATGATAAACTAGACTGTTTAGTTGTTTAGTAAGGAATTAATTCATGATCAAACCAAAACTCGAACTGCTGATCTTCTATTGAGAATATAAGTCCCATCATTTTTAACCCTTTTCGATAACTAAGAAAAATCTTACCAGAAGTATAATAGTCGGTAAACAAGGTAGTTTTTCGGAGCGATTGATTTTCCCAATATTCCTTTTGATCTAGAGTATTCAATTTCCGTAAATCAATTCTGGTTACTTCTCTTTCATAGCTTTCAATAGGAGAGTGATGATTCTCTGTATATTCATTCTCATCATAATTGTTCGACAAATCAGCTACTAGCTCTATTGAACCAAAGATTAATAATTGAGAAAGTTGGTTCTTCCTGTCTGCCTCTAATCTAGAAATTTTCATTTGTTGATTTAAAATCTCAGACTCTGGATTGATTGAAGTAATAGTCTCCAAAGTATCATCTTTTACTGAAATCGGGATGTATGAGAATTGGAGAGGATCAATTGTTATGGATTTGTTTCTTTGATTAACCACGGTAGCATCAAAAATGAAAAGATCGTTTTGTTTCTCATAAAATGATATTTCTACAGAAATACTGTCTTTTGTCTGACTTATAACTTCACTTCCATTATTCCAATAAGTAGATTCATGGTCAACGGAGGTAAGTCTAGAAATCGGTGAAGGCGTTGCACAAGAAAGGAGTAAAGTAGCAGGAATTAAAAGGGCTGATAAATGTTTCATTCAATTTTTTATTTTAGAATAAACAAGTTAAATATTTTGAAATATCGCATAAGAATGTGAATTCAAAATGATTGATTTCTGGATTGCCTCTGTTTCTATATGTCACTATCTTAATCAGTCTTTGCACCAATGCAATTTTATACTCGATTAAATCGGGTTTACACAAAATTTTTAAATTAAATCGCAGTTTCGCACATGAATAAAGGAACAGTTGCCCAAGTAATCGGACCTGTAGTTGATGTTGATTTTTCTGAAGGAACAACCCCATCTATCCTTAACGCTTTAACCATAAAAAATCCTATTGATGGTACTTCACTTTTTCTTGAAGTAGCACAGCATCTTGGTGAAAACCGAGTTCGTACTATTGCCATGGATTCTACTGATGGATTGGTTAGAGGAATGGAAGTGGTTGACACAGGTCAAGCTATTGCAATGCCCGTTGGTGAAGACATCAGAGGTCGTTTATTTAATGTAGTAGGCGAAGCAATTGATGGTATTACTGCACCAGAAGGAAAAAGAAGCTACCCGATCCACAGAAATGCACCCGCATTTGATCAATTAGCAACTTCTACTGAGATGTTAGAAACAGGTATTAAAGTTGTAGATCTACTTTGTCCTTATGCGAAAGGTGGTAAAATTGGATTGTTTGGTGGTGCTGGTGTAGGTAAAACAGTATTGATTCAGGAATTGATCAACAACATTGCAAAGCAACATGGTGGACTTTCTGTATTCGCTGGAGTTGGTGAGCGTACACGTGAAGGAAATGATCTTCTTCGTGAATTTATCGAGTCTGGTGTAATTAACTACGGTGATGAGT
The DNA here is from genome assembly GCA_040222455.1 of Balneolaceae bacterium. Lineage (GTDB taxonomy): Bacteria > Bacteroidota > Rhodothermia > Balneolales > Balneolaceae > RHLJ01. The sequence continues at coordinate 604,009 of JAVKDD010000011.1, forward strand.
TCAAAGAGTCGATGGAAGCTGGAGAATGGGATCTTTCAAAAGTTGACGAATCTAAATTGAAAGAATCACAGGCAACGCTTGTATTCGGTCAAATGAACGAGCCTCCTGGAGCACGTGCTCGTGTAGCTCTTTCAGGATTGACCGTTGCTGAATACTTCCGTGATGAAGTATCTCGTGATATTCTTTTATTTATTGATAATATTTTCCGATTCACTCAGGCTGGTTCTGAGGTATCTGCACTTCTTGGTCGTATGCCTTCTGCTGTAGGTTATCAACCAACACTTGCAACCGAGATGGGTGCAATGCAAGAGCGCATTACATCAACTCAAAAAGGATCGATTACTTCTGTACAAGCGGTTTATGTACCTGCTGATGATTTAACGGATCCGGCGCCTGCAACTACTTTTACTCACTTGGATGCAACAACTGTACTTAACCGTGCATTAACTCAGATTGGTATTTACCCTGCGGTAGATCCATTAGATTCTTCTTCCAGAATATTAGATCCAAAAGTAGTAGGAGAAGAGCATTACAATACCGCAAGAAGAGCAACTGTATTACTTCAGAACTACAAAGACCTTCAGGATATTATCGCAATTCTTGGAATGGACGAGCTTTCTGATGAGGATAAATTGATTGTAAGTCGTGCACGCCGTGTACAACGCTTTTTCTCTCAACCATTCTTCGTAGCTGAGCAGTTTACCGGAGCTTCTGGTAAATACGTTAAAATTGATGACACTGTGAAAGGAGTGAAAATGATTATTGATGGTGAACTAGATCACCTTCCAGAAAGTGCTTTTTACATGGTAGGTAGTATCGAAGAAGCCATTGAGAAAGGTGATAAAATGATAGCCGAATCTGCTGAAGCTTAATAGGACATTCTATGAGTACATTTCAAGCTCAAATTTTAACTCCCAATGGTTCTCTTTTTGAAGGAGAAGTTTCTGGTGTTCAAATGCCAGGTGTAATGGGAAGTTTTGAAGTAAAAGCAAATCATGCCCCAATAGTTTCTGCTCTTGATGAAGGAACGGTGTTAGTTCGTAAAGCTGATGGAGATATTAATTACAATATCTCTGGTGGATTTGTTGAAGTAGCTAAGAATAAACTTACTTTGTTAGCTGAGTCTATAATAGCTGAATAATCTTCATTATTCTTATTTACTAGAAATTAAAAAGCCGATGTGATAAGCATCGGCTTTTTTTGATTTTAAGAAAAGTTTGTCAACTACTTCACATACTCGTTAAACCAAGCGAGATAACGTTCATACCGGTCAACTTGAAAAGACGGTCGGCGGATTCCATGATGTTCACCTGGATACACCACAAGTTGAGTGGTTCTCCCTAATCTTCTCATCGCCTGATACATTTGCTCTGAATTTATGATTGGAACATTCCAGTCATCACCACCACCAATCCAAAGGGTAGGGGTAGTAATATTAGCTACATCATTAAATGGAGAGATTCGTTCCCAAGCTGCAGCGTTCTCCCAAGGTAAGCCAAGTTCTAATTCCCATGTAAGTTGGTAATGATCATGACCATAATTTGATCGATATAATGCCTCACTTGCACCAGAAATTGCACCTTTAAAGCGATCTGATTTGGTAATTACATAATTGGTCAGAATTCCTCCATAAGACCAACCACCAACACCAAGTTTTTCTGGGTCAGACCAACCTTGTTCGATTGCATAATCGACGCCAGCAATAACATCTTCAAAATCTTTATTTCCCCAATCAGCAAAAAGTATTTCAGAAAAAGCTTGTCCATATCCTGACGAGCCTCTAGGGTTAATCAATAAAGTGACATAACCGTTGGCCGCAAAAAGTTGAGATGGTGAATGGAAAGAAAAATCATATTGACTTACAGGCCCACCATGCAGCCAAAGTATGGTGGGGTATTCTTTTGAAGGATCAAAATTAATAGGTTTTACAACAAATCCCTCAACTTCGGTTCCATCAGCACTTCTAAAGTTTATCTCTTCAATTGTCGGTTTCTTTAAAGATGATAAAAGTTCGTTATTAACGGATGTAAGTTGTTGAAGTTTACTTTTTTGAAAGGTAAAAATTTCACTAGGCTGATTAGAGGTTTCCATCAACAAAGAAAAATAAGAGTTAGTGAAATCGTAATCAGAAATGCTATGATTACCAGCTATCACTCTTTTAAGGTTTTTTCCATTTGTAGAAATTGAGCCAAGTATACTTGTTCCACTTTCTTCAATTAGAAAGTAAATTAACTTTCCATCTTCTGAGAAAGCAGGATCACTGATATTGCGATCTAAAGACTCTGTTAATAAAGTAGCCTTACCTCCTGAAGAATGAACAACTGCAAGATGATTAGTTGCGTACCAAATTGCCTTTAAATCTACGGTTGTAATATGAGCAATACTTTTACCATCTGGGCTCCAAGCTGGGGATCTATCAGATCCGGGATTTGTAGTAACTTGAACTAGGTTAGCTCCTTTATCGGTATTATCGGCTGAGACTACCCAAATATCTGAATTGGAATTTCCATCTGGTTCTTCTGTTCGGTTACTTACAAATGCTATTTTTTTGCCATCAGGACTCCAAACTGGACTTGAATCATCATAATCACCTGAAGTTATTTGTACAGCAGCTGAATCACCTGGTGTATACACATAAAGATGTGTACAGTATCGATCTAAATATCCTACATAATCTCTTTTGAATTGAAGACGATCAATTACATATGGTTTAGGTTTATTATCGTCTTCTTTAGTTTTGGTGAGCTCTTCTGGTTTTGCATCCGTAATTGATAATAAAAGACGACTCCCATCTGGTGACCAAACATGGCTATTTACACCCTGAATAATTTCTGTCATTTGAACAGCTTCACCTCCCATTCTATTTAACGTCCAAACTTGTGAAGTTCCGCTTTTAGATGACATAAATGAAAGGTATTTATTATCGGGACTCCATTGAGGTTGACTAGCAGAATATCCTTTTCCCGTCATTGGAATAGCTTCTCCACCTTTAGATGGAATCATCCAGATTCGAGTTTCTGATTTATTTTCTTCTAAAACCGTTTCGGAAACAGTATAGGCAATCCAATTCCCATCAGGACTAATAACAGGTGCGCCAACTCTTTTAATATTTAACAAATCTTCAATTTGGATAGCTCTAGGATTTTCTTGAGCTGTTACTAAGGTGCTTAAAAAGAAGAAAATTATTAATGTAGAAGTGATAGATTTACATGTGTTCATTGATATTTGATTTAATGATCTATGCAGTTAGTTTATTAATCAATTTCATAAAAACTATTCAGACATCAAACTGCTCAATTGTTAAAATAAAGATCGAGAGAGATAACTCATTTTATCAGGGTTTGAATTGAAGTCGCATAAAACAATTAAATAATTTAAGGGCTACCAATATTGAGTTTCAAAATCATAGGATAACATTTATAATTGATACCACTTTTCAGTAGCGACATGAATTCTTAATAAGTTATTTCGGAAAGCAAAAAATTTAAAATTTATACCCTGATGTAAATGCGCAGCAAATTAATTCTCATTTTATTTACGACTACATTGCTACTTTCTTGCATAAAGAAGCAGAATCCACTTACAAAGTTGATTGAAGAAGATGATTTTCTATATTCAATAGCTTCTAATCAAGATCATGAGGTACAGATACTGTATACTCAAATTGAGAGAGATAGCCTGAATATCCCTAGATTTAAAACGTTTAGTTTTCAAGTAGATGATTCTCAGTATTTTTACCCAGCTAGTACGGTAAAATTCCCAGCTGTTTTAGGAGCTCTTGAAAAACTAAATCAATTAGATATCGAATCTTCAGCAAGAATAGAAATTGATAGTGCTTATTCTGGTCAAACTGCAGTAAAAGTAGATTCAACTTCTTTAAATCTAGAACCATCTGTTGCGCATTATGTTAAAAAAATAATGCTTGTTTCTGATAATGATGCATTCAATAGATTATATGAGTTTATTGGCCAGGATAATTTCAATCAAAGTCTCGATGAAAAAGGATATGAGTTATCAAGGATCAGCCATCGTTTAAGTATTTTTCTAACTGCAGAAGAAAATGCTAGAACAAACCCCATGCGCTTTTATACAAATGATAGTTTAGTTTATCAGCAAGATATGATAATAGGAAAAGGAGATTATTCTTCTTCTAAGCCAATTAAGAGAGGTATTGGTTATTATTCGAATGGAGAATTAATTAACGAGCCGTTTGATTTTTCTTCAAAGAATTTTTTCCCACTTAGAGAGCAACACCAAATGATGAAAGCATTTATTTTCCCCGAGTCTTTTCCTGAAAGCGCATTTGATATAACTCCAGAAGACAGAGCAATGGTTCTTAAATATGGCTCGATTGTTCCGAATGATTCTGAGATAGAAGCTTATCAAGATACTGTACATTATTGGGATGCTTATGTAAAGTTTTTAATGTACGGATCGGAACCTGAAGCAAAAATACCGGGGAATATTCAAATATTTAATAAAATTGGTTTAGCGTATGGGTATTCTATTGATAATGCTTACATAATAGATACCGAGAACAAGGTAGAGTTTTTCTTAAGTGCAGTAATAAATACTAACTCAAATCAGATTTATAATGATAATGTGTACAGTTATGAAGAAATAGCTTTTCCTTTTTTAAAAAAATTAGGTCAAAGGGTTTATGAAATGGAAAGTAACCGGAATAAAAAGTACACACCAATTTTTGAAATTATGATGAATGATTAAAGTATCACTAAACATTTACATATTGGCTATACAAAAATAATAGGGGTTTAATTACCACCCAATTCTACCTCGATTATTGTCTCTTAATAGTTCATTTTGAGTTTCTTCAGGGTCTTCAGGCATTACAAAACCAGGAGGAGGAGTGAAGGCATCGTATCCCCAATAAGCTTCATTATCGCTGGTAACCATATTAATAAATGACCCAACAATTGGTAATGCTAATCGTGCACCTTGTCCTATATAAGTATTTTCAGGAAAGCGGATTTTCCGGTCAGAACCGCCCACCCAAGCTCCCATCACAATATGTGGAGTCATAGCCATAAACCAGTTATCAGCAGCATCTTGGGTTGTCCCAGTTTTTCCAGCAATATCTTGACGTACACCGTATACGTTTCTTAATCTTACTCCAGTACCATTATAGCCGTCTCCACCTCTGATAACTCCCCTCATCATATCTACCATAATATAAGCTGTTTCAGGGCTTATTACTTCTTGCTGATATTCTGGATAATATTCTACCAACACATTCCCTTCTTTGTCTTCAATTCGAGTAATTGCAATTGGGTCGATATGAACTCCAGCATTTGCAAAAGTAGTATAGGCACTCGTCAATTCGAGAAGACTCACTTCAGGAGTTCCTAAAGCTATAGAAGGGTATGCAGGAGTGTTACTCATGTCTATACCCAAATTGGAAGCCATTTGTTTAATTTTTCGAGCTGCTGGATCTAATTCCCATAATTTATTTGTTCCGGGATATCCAGCTATTTCTGGAAGAAGCCGTACAGTCACATTATTTAAGCTTCTTGCAAGTGCTTGTCTTAGAGGTACCATAATTGGACCACTTGGTACGGATTCGTCTTTTGGAGCCCAAACATTCCCCACTCTGTCGTAGTATTTTGTTGGGTATTTAGAAAATTTATGATAAGGTTTGAAACCGTTATCAATAGCTACTGAATAAACAAAAGGCTTAAAAGTAGATCCTGCTTGTTTTCGTGATTGGTATACATGATCGTACTGAACACTTCCATAATTAGATCCTCCTACCCAAGCGAGTACATTACCATTCGATGGATCGATGGCAACAAATCCAGACTCAAGCCGTGTTTTCGATTTCAAAACTGAATCTACAAAAAGCGAATCCATTTTCAGACTATCGAGCACTACTTTTCTAATGGTAGTATTATAGTTTTGAAATCCATTTTTGTACTCATCGGTTTCTTCTAAAAAACTATCTTTAAAAGAAGGAAATTCTTCCCAAAGCTTATCCATGTATACACCGCTACCAGAACTTGTCCATTCATTTACATATATCTGTTGCAACGAATCTAACTTCATCTTAACAGCTCTTTCGGCATGTTTTTGGAGTCGAGAATCAATGGTAGTATAAATCACTAACCCATCTGTATATAAATCATAGCCATTTTCCTCTGCCCAACCAGTAACTCTTTGCCGAACATATTCCCCAAAATATCGGCTTACTCGTCCTGCTTTGGAAGGCGGTTGATAATCCAGCTCAATTGGTGAAACCTGTAATTGAGCAGTGGTTTGAGTATCTATAAAACCTCTGCGATTCATAAGAAGCAATACAAGATTTCGTCTCTTTTGAGAGTTTTCAGCTCTAATTCTAGGATTGTAAGCATAAATCGCGTTTAAAGAACCAACAAGCGTGGCTGCTTCAGCAATATTAAGATCCTTAGCAGATTTGTTAAAGTGAGTTCGAGAAGCAGCTTCAATACCAAATGCACTATTTGGATATTCTACTGTATTCAAATACATCTCAATGATTTCACGCTTCGTATAATTTCGTTCAATCTGAACAGCAGTAATCATTTCTCTGAATTTTCTTGAGATCGAAAAAGCAAGACCAATTTCTTTATATAAATTTCTGGCTAATTGCTGACTTAATGTAGATCCACCTTGAGGATTTCCTCTAATTAAATGATAGGGGATGGCAAGCGTTCTAATCATATCCATTCCCCAATGGTCAAAGAAACGGTGATCTTCGGTAGCAACTAATGCATCGACAACATGAGGTGAGATATCGTCATAAAGTGCCCAGGTTCTATTTTCTGTAAAGTATTTATCAAGTACAACACCATCTCTGCTTCTAACTTCTGTTGCTATTGCAGTTTCAGGATTTTCGAGTTGTTCTATTGATGGTAAACCTTGAACTAAAAAATAAATATATCCAGATGCACCTAAAAGAGATACGATTACGAAGATAAACGTACCGAATATGATGTTCTTACTAATATCAGATTTCGTTGTTTTTTTATCATTTACAGATTGGTCTGGATCTGCATTTTTCTTAGCAAGTATTCGTTTTCGATACTCGGGATCGTTGAAATATCGATGGTGATCTATGGGGGGTTTACCTGAGTTACTCATTTACTAAAATTATTACGGCTCATAAATTACGAAATCTTTTGTTCTATCACGCCAGATAACGAGTTGAAACTCATTATTAATATATCTTACTAACGTACCATGTTCAAAAAATGTACCAAGATTTATATAAGTTCCAGTACTAAATGTTTCCGTTCTAGGAATATGATCATGACCACACAGAACTATGTCTACTTCATTTGAACTCAGAATGCTTTTTGCATGATTGTTGAGCGGTATCGGGTTTGTGTGATTTCGTTTTCGGGTAAGATTCGAAAATTTCTTCATTATCTGTAAGCCAATCTCAGGGGGAAACACTTTTTGATAATAATTGGTGAAAGAAGAATTCCTTAAAATATTATGAAAAGCGGGCCTAAAAAAATCATTTCGTTCCCCAACCTGTCCATCTCCATGCATAATTAACACATTCGAATGGTCTATTTTTATGATTCTAAATTTAGTTTCAACATCAAAACCACGCTCTTTAAAATGGCCAAACGTCCAATTGTCATGATTTCCAGTGACATAAATCGCAGGAGAAATAGTTTGATTATATTTTTCAAAAGCATCGAGTACTGATTTACCAATTTCAGGAATAAAATTTGAATCGGGATATTCCATCCAGTAATCAAACAAATCACCTAATACATAGAGTTGAGCTTTTCGATCTATTGCGTAGTTAATTAACGCAATTAATCTAAGTTCAATTTCTACTTCTTTTTCTTTTGAAAATGCCCCTAAATGAACATCGGAAATAAAGAGGTGTTCCTTTTCAGACATTCAACTTATTTCTTTCGAGTAATGATAAAGTGGATTAAGTCAACAAAATCCTGAGTATGGGATGAATAGGGTACTTTTTCTAAACCAGAAATGGCTTCGTTAGCATAATCGTACATTACTTTCTTGGCGTACTCCATACCCCCTTTATCGTGAACGAAATCGACAATCGTATCTACATTTTTACTTGTTTTCTTTCTCTTTTTCATAAGCGCTCTAATATGCGCCGCCTCTTTTTTTGAAGCATGCTGCATAGCTTTGATGAGAGGCAAAGTTACTTTGCGCTCCTGAATATCATTTCTAGTAGGTTTTCCGATATCATACATTCCGTAATCGAATAAATCATCCCGAATTTGAAAGGCAATCCCCACACACATTCCGATATCTCTAAGTAGTTTGTGCATTTCCGGATCATCAGTTGCAGAAGTTGCACCACATTCGCAACAAGCAGAAATTAGGCTAGCCGTTTTTTCGGAGATAATTTGAAAATAACGTTCCTCCGACATGTTAAAAAGACCTGCTGTTTTTAACTGTCTCAATTCTCCTTCACTCATTTTTTGAACAGCTTTTGATTGCACCTTTAGAAGTTGATGCTCATCATTTTCAAGCGCTATCAAAAGTCCTTTCGAAAGCAAATAATCACCAAGTAGTACACCTGCCTTATTCCGCCAGATTTTATTTATGCTCACAAATCCGCGGCGGGAATGAGAATCATCCACAACATCATCATGAATCAGTGTTGCAGTATGTAATAGTTCTATCATTGTTGCAGCAATATGAGTGCGCTTTGAGACTCCGTTAAAAAGATTCGCGCTCATGAACACAAGCGTTGGTCGTAATTCTTTACCTTTTTGCTTTAATAAATAGGAGATAATCTGGTCTAATAGAAAAACATCCGACTTAATCGTGTCCTTAAAAAATGATCTAAACTCATTTAAATATGGTGATACAGGTTCAGTAATCTCTTTCAGAGATTTTCTGGTTACTGATTCTGAATTAATTCTTTCTAGTTCTACACTATCAATCATCAAAAAGTGTTCAAATTTTCTTAAACTTGGTTCTGCCTAAATTTAGTTAATATACTTAACAAATATTTAGCGCTTATTCTCTCACTCAACTTATTTATTAATTCTTATGATTGATCCAGTGTCTGAAATCAAGACCATTGCAGTATTAACTAGCGGAGGTGATTCTCCAGGAATGAATGCGGCTGTACGAGCAGTAGTTCGTTCTGCTTCAGCGTTCAACATTGAAGTTTATGCTGTTTATCATGGCTACCAAGGTCTTATTGAAGGTGAATTTGAAAAAGTAAACTCTAATTTTGTATCAAACATTATTCAAAGAGGAGGCACGATATTAAAGTCTGCCCGATCTATGGAATTTAGAACAGAAGAGGGGCGAGCTAAAGCTGCCAAACAACTTAAAGAGCGGAATATTGATGCACTTGTTGTAATTGGTGGAGATGGAACATTTACGGGCGCAAACATCTTAAGTCAAGAACACGGAATTAATGTTGTAGGAATCCCAGGTACTATCGATAATGATATTATTGGAACCGATGAAACAATTGGATATGATACCGCTTTAAATACAGCTCTTGATGCTATCGATAAAATCAGAGATACTGCAGATGCACATGAGCGAATGTTTTTGGTTGAGGTAATGGGCCGAGATACTGGTTTTATTGCCTTAGAAACTGCGATTGCTGCAGGAGCAGAATTAGCACTTCTACCAGAAGAACTTACCGATATTAAAGAGATAAAATCGCAACTTAAAAATATGCTTAAAGAACAAAAAAGAAGCAGTTTAATTGTAGTTGCAGAGGGTGACGAAACTGGAGGCGCACTTAAACTTGCAGAAAGAATTAAAGACGACTTCCAGCAATATGATATGAAGGTATGTATTCTAGGTCATATTCAACGAGGTGGAACACCATCTGCTCACGACAGAGTACTTGCAAGCAGACTTGGGGCAGCAGCAGTTAAAGTATTACTAGAAGGACATAGTGAGATCATGGTAGGAATTGTAAATAATGCACTAAAGATTACACCAATGAGAGTTGCAGTATCTAAGAAAAAGAACTTGGATTATGCCCTAATTGAATTAGCAAAATTACTACGATAAAAGAGTTAATAAATGATTAATTGTGATATAAGAATAGCCCGTTCATTTCTTAATGACGAGGTTTACATCAAATCGAGAACAAGAGCCGATATAGGTTTGCGCGAACTTCAAACCAAAACGGGGCCTGGCTCAGAGTGGCTAGGTTGGAGAGATATTCTTGCTAAACCAAATGACGCTGAGCTTGAAGAAATTGTACAGCTGGCACAGGGAATCCGTGATAAAGCAGACATATTTATCGTTTGTGGAATAGGAGGATCATATTTGGGTGCTAAGGCTGTAATAGACGCACTAAGTCCTCATTTTAAAAAGAATGGTCCTGAAATTATTTACGCAGGTCATCATATGGGGGGGAAGTATTTAAGTGAATTACTTGAGTACTTAAAAGCTCCTAAAAAAGATGGTACTGCAAAAAGTATCTATTTAAATGTGATATCGAAATCTGGTTCAACATTGGAACCAGCACTTTCATTTAGAGCGATTCGGGAAGTGATGGAAGAATTGTATAAAGAGAATGCGATCAATCGAATTATTTGTACTACGAGTAAAGAAGGTGGAATTCTTAACCCACAAATTGAAGCAAAAGGCTATAAAAAGTTTATCATTCCAAATGATGTAGGTGGGCGATTTTCTGTACTTACCCCTGTTGGCTTACTTCCAATTGCAGTTGCAGGAATTGATATCAAAACACTTTTTTACGGTGCAGTATCAGCATATCAGAAATATGAAAACGATGCAGAAGATATTTTGGAATACGCTGCTCTAAGAAATGCATTACACGAACAAGGAAAAACAATTGACGTATTTGCTTGTTTCGAGCCTGAATTGGCTTCATTTGGTGGTTGGATTCAACAACTTCTTGGAGAAAGCGAAGGTAAAGAGGGGAAAGGAATATTTCCTGCTGTGGCATCTTATTCCACAGATTTACATAGCTTAGGACAATTTATTCAGCAAGGTCAAAGAAGTGTAATGGAGACTTTTATTATTGTTGAGAAGGCTTATTCGAAACTTAAGGTAACAGAGATTAAGGGTGATGATGATAAATTGAATTATTTAGCAGGGAAGACATTTCATGAAATAAATACAAATGCCAGACTTGGAACTACCGAAGCCCATCAGGAAGGAGATGTACCTATTGTAAATATTACAATTAAGGTTTTAAACGAAGAAAATATAGGAGCATTAATTTACTTCTTTGAATTATTAACGGGAGTTTTTGTATATAGCCTTGGTGTAAATCCATTTAATCAGCCTGGGGTGGAAGAATATAAAAAGGCAATGTACCGTCTACTAGGAAAAGAAGGATAACTATTACTGTGGAAGAAAAGGAAGAAAAGAAAAATTCAAAATATATAGCCGTAGCTGGTAATATTGGTGCAGGAAAATCATCTTTAACAGGATTGCTCTCAAAGCATTTTAATTGGGAAGCCTTTTACGAATCTGTTGAGGACAACCCTTATTTAGCCGATTTTTACGAAGACATGCTTCGCTGGAGTTTCAATCTACAGATTTACTTTCTTTCAAGTAGATTTAGGCATCAAAAAGAAATGCTTGAGCAGGACATTAGTTTGATTCAGGATCGTACTATATATGAAGATGTAGAGATTTTTGCTAAGAATCTCCACGAAATGAATTTAATGAGCGACAGAGATTTCGCAAATTATGAGGCTCTGTTTCATGAGATGAGTCATTATTTACGCCCTCCAGATCTTCTCATTTATCTTCGTGCGCAAGTTCCTACTCTGGTAAAGCAAATTCAGCTAAGGGGTAGAGACTACGAAAACACTATTCGTATTGATTATTTAGAACGACTTAACAGATTATATGAGGATTGGATCGACCGATATCCTTATGAAAAGTTAATAATTGATACCGATGACCTTGATTTTGTGAACGATCCTGAAGATTTAGGTAAAGTAATCGCATTAATTGAACAAAGACTATACGGATTGTTTAATTGATTGTACTACAAGAGTAATATCCTTATCTTTGCTAGCTGTTAAGGAGACTAGCTATGTTTAAGTTTAAGATCTTTGAAATACCTGAAGGAAAAAGTGAGCGAACGCTCCAGTTAAAAACTGGTGATTTGGATTTAGGAGAGGTCTCGTTGAAAAACGGAACTTTAGATATCGAATTCAATCGCACACTTCACTTTATTCAAACAAAATTAACATTCAACGTTACTGTTGAGTTAATTTGTGACCGTTCTTTAGACGCCTTTGATTTTGAAGTACATCAAAATTATGAGATACTTTTTAAGGAAGAAAAAATTGAAGAATCGGCAGACGAAAACGGTGCAATCAGGAATATGGATTATGGATCTCAACAAATAAATATAGAACAAGATGTCTTAGACACAATTCTTGTAAGTCTTCCGGCAAAGAAATTACATCCCCGTTTTTTGGATGATGATGGTAATCCTATTGAATTCCTAAATCAACAATTTGGTGATTTAGACACAAATCAAGATGGAGATAATATCGATCCAAGATGGGCAGCATTGAAAGATTTAAAGAAATAAAACTAAAGTAGATTAATGGCACATCCTAAACGAAAAACTTCGAAAGCTCGCAGAGACCAAAGAAGAGCACATCACGCAATTTCTGATGTTACGCTTGCTAAATGTTCAAACTGTGGTTCTTTTCATAAGTACCACCATGCTTGCCCAGAATGTGGGTATTACAGAGGAAGACAGGTAGTTAACATCTCTAACTAATCCTGACTTATGATAGTTGCAGTTGATGCGGCCGGTGGCGACTTTTTCCCTAAGAATCCTGTTGAGGGTGCCTTATCAGCATTAGCTGATGATGAATCCCTCAAAATTATTCTAGTTGGTCCAGAAGATTCTATAAGAAACGAATTAGCTAAACATCAATTCGATTCTTCAAGAGTTATAATTCAGGACGCGCCTGAAATAATTGGCATGGAAGAATCTCCTGCGTCTGCTGTAAGAAATAAGCGAAATTCGTCGATTGTAATTGGTTTAAGCCTACACAAAGCAGGGAAATGTGATGCTTTTGTAAGTGCTGGGAATACTGGTGCTTTATTAGCAGCTTCAACTTTTATACTTGGAAAACTGGAAGGTGTTTCTCGTCCCACGATAGCTTCATATTACCCAACTTTAAAAGGGTTCCGTCTATTGGTTGATGCAGGTGCTAATCTTGAGATCAGACCTGAAATGGCGTTTCAATTTTCTAAAATGGGGCAAATTTATTGTGAACAGATTCTAGGAATAGAACACCCAAAAGTTGGTTTGCTTAATGTTGGCGAAGAAGACGAAAAGGGAACCGACGAACTTAAAGAGATACACAATCATCTTAAGACATTAGATGGTTTTATAGGCAACGTGGAAGGAAGAGATATTTTTTCTGGGAAAGCAGATGTCTATATAACCGATGGTTTGGTGGGTAATATAGTTCTTAAACTGGGTGAATCGATCCCATCTACAATAATGATGTTAGTAAAAGCTGCAGTTGAGGAACTAGATATGGAAGTTGAACATATACTCGCCGCACAAAAGATTCTAAAGACAGCCATGGCTCCATTTAATTATGAAACTGTTGGTGGAATCCCTTTCCTTGGAGTAAATGGTGTTAGTATTGTAGGGCATGGTGGGAGTACTCCTCTTGCTGTCAAAAATATGATTAAAGGAGCCATAAGTTGTGTACAGAACGACATCAATGGCAAAATTGTCGCATCTCTAAATTGACTTAGATTAACTTATGGAAGTACAAAAAGCTAAGATTTCTTCAGTAGGACATTTCCTTCCAGAAGATCGGTTAACAAATTTTGATCTTGAAAAACTGGTAGATACTAACGATGAATGGATAAGAACTAGAACTGGGATTTCAGAAAGAAGAATTTTAAAAGATCCAGATAAAGCCACTTCATTTATGGCGGTAAATGCTGCTAACGAAGCACTTGAACGTGCAGGTGTTTCAGCCGAAGAAATCGATCTAATAATTGTAGCAACTGTAACTCCAGATTATCTTTTCCCAGCTACAGCTTGTCTTGTTCAGGAAAAAATTGGTGCTACAAAAGCTTTTGCATTCGATATTTCAGCTGCTTGTTCAGGTTTTCTTTATGCACTTTCTACGGGTGTATCTTATATACAAGGAAGGATGGCAAAAAAGGTACTCGTGATTGGTGCGGATAAAATGTCATCCATTTTAGATTACTCCGATCGTTCAACTTGTATTTTATTTGGTGATGGAGCTGGAGCTGTTCTATTAGAAGCCTCGGAAGATGAAACGGGTATCATTGATAATATACATTACACCGAGGGTGACATTAATTGTGCTCTTTATCAACCAGCTGGAGGAAGTTTACGGCCTGCAACTCACGAAACAGTGGATGCAAAAATGCACTCCATTCGACAGGATGGGCGAGCAGTTTTTAAAAAAGCTACCATGGGAATGGCTGATGTTTCTCTCGAAATTATGGAGAAAAATGGACTTACTGCTGAAGATGTTGCGTGGTTAGTTCCTCATCAAGCCAATCTCAGAATTATAGATGCAACGGCAAAAAGAATGGGTATTTCTTCAGATAAAGTGATGATCAATATTGGGAGATATGGAAATACTACCGCAGCTACTATTCCATTGTGTTTATACGATTGGAAAGAAAAATTGAACAAAGGTGATAATTTAGTGCTTGCTGCTTTTGGTGGTGGATTTACCTGGGGCGCTGTCTATGTAAAATGGAGTATTTAATATGAGTACAGCTGTTTTATTTCCCGGGCAAGGTGCACAGTTTATAGGAATGGGAAAAGATCATTTTGAATCTAATCCAACATTTGCTGACTATTTAGACCAAGCTAATAAGATTTTAGGTTTCGACCTTAAATCTATAATGTTTGAAGGACCAGAAGAAAAACTTAAGCAAACGGAGTTCACTCAACCTGCTATTTTTCTCCATTCAGTTGCTCTATTCAAAACCCTTGAATTAAAACCAGACATGGTAGCGGGGCACAGTTTGGGAGAATTCTCTGCCTTAATAGCTTGTGATGCAGTAAGCTTTGAAGATGCGCTTTTAATAGTTCGTAGAAGAGGAGAATTAATGCAACAGGCAGGTACCGAAAATCCAGGTACAATGGCTGCTATAATTGGAATGGAAGACGAAGCTGTAGAAGAGATATGCAAACAAGCTTCCAATTTAATAGGCAAAGAAGTGGTCGCTGCAAATTATAATTGTCCGGGGCAGCTTGTGATATCAGGTTACGTTGAAGCTGTTGAAAAAGCAGTGGAATTAGCAAAAAAGAAAGGTGCAAGAATGGCCATGTTATTGCCCGTAAGTGGTGCCTTTCATTCATTATTAATGAAACCTGCATTAGATGGACTTCGTGAGCAACTCGAGAATTTAGAAATAACAACCCCTTCATGTCCAATTTATAGCAATTATACTGCTATGCCTACATCCAACCCAGAAGAAATAAGATCTAATTTACTAAATCAATTATTAAATCCTGTTCGTTGGACCCAAACCATTCACAATATGATGTCTGATGGAGCGAACTCATTTGTTGAAGTTGGCCCAGGCAAAGTTTTACAAGGATTGGTAAAAAGGACGAATAGAAAAGCAGAAACTTCAGGACATCAATAAAAGAATTATGGGATTATCACTCGAAGGAAAAACGTGTTTAGTAACAGGTGGAAGCCGTGGAATTGGAAAAGCAATTGCGTTAAAATTAGCATCATTTGGTGCTGATGTTGCCATTACTTACGCACGATCAGCTGATGCAGCGAATTCAGTAAAAGCAGAAATTGAAGCAATGGGTAGAAGATCGAAAGCTATTCAAGCAGACGCAGTTGATTTCGCAGAAGCGGAAAAAGTAATCAATGAAATTGTTACAGATTGGGACAAATTAGACGTACTTGTAAACAATGCAGGTATTACAAAAGACAATCTGATATTAAGGATGAGTGAAGAACAGTGGGACGATGTAATAACCACAAATCTTAAAAGTATTTTTAACTATTCGAAAGTTGTTGCTCGCCCTATGATGAAGAATAGAGGCGGCTCTATTATAAATATAAGTTCTGTTGTGGGTATATCTGGTAATGCGGGCCAAAGTAACTACTCGGCTTCAAAGGCTGGAATAATTGGCTTTACTAAGTCTTATGCTAAAGAACTCGCATCAAGAAATATAAGAGCAAACGTAATAGCACCAGGTTACATAACAACCGATATGACAGATGCTTTAGATGAAAAAGTGCTTGAAGGTATTAAACAAGCAACTCCACTAGGTCGGGCTGGCAATGCAGAAGAAATCGCTGATGCAGTCGTCTTTCTTGCATCCGATATGAGTACTTATATCACCGGAGAAACAATTCGGGTTGATGGCGGAATGGCTATGTAGCTGTTGCGGATAGAGAAATGAATTTTTATGTTAAACGAGTTTTATTTTAATCTAACTACCAATAAATATTATAGGACAAATTATGTCACAAGATGTTGAATCAAAAGTAAAAGCTATTATCGTTGATAAATTAGGTGTTGACGAATCAGAAGTAACTGCAGATGCAAATTTCACTAACGACTTAGGCGCAGATTCTTTAGATACTGTTGAGTTAATTATGGAATTCGAAAAAGAATTTGATATGAGTATACCTGATGAAGATGCTGAAAACATTGCCACTGTTGGTGATGCTTCAACTTATATCTCAGGAAAAATTTCTTAATTTACTCTTCTACTTAACTCATGAGTGAACGCAGAGTTGTTATTACAGGCATAGGCGCTCTTACCCCGATTGGTGAGAGCGCCCCTGCTTTTTGGAATGGATTACTATCTGGCACTAGTGGTGCAAGACTGATAGACCATTTCGATACAACAGGATTTCCTACTAAATTTGCCGCTCAGTTAGTTGACTATAACCCTAAGGATCATTTTGAGCATAAAGAAGCTCGTAGGCTCGATCTGGTGGCTCAATATGCATTAGTCGCTTCTAAAGAAGCTATAGAAGATTCTGGCGTTGATTTAGAAAAAATTAACAAAGATCGGGTAGCAGTAATTGTAGGAACCGGAATTGGAGGTATGAAAACCTTCTATGATCAATCGATTGAGTTTCATGAACGTGGAGCCCGAGGAGTTTCTCCTTTTTTTATACCAATGTTAATCCCAGATATTGTTGCAGGTCAGATTTCTATCCGGTATGGATTTAGAGGTCCAAATTTTTGTGCTGTTTCTGCTTGTGCAACTGGCTCTCATAATATTGGTATTGCTTACGACATGATTCGTTATGGTCAGTCAGACATGGCGGTTACTGGTGGTACCGAAGCTCCGATTACCGGGATTGGGATTACAGGATTTAATGCCATGAAAGCAATGTCTACTCGTAACGACTCCCCAGAGACTGCATCTCGTCCATTTGATATTGACAGAGACGGCTTTGTACTTGGTGAGGGTTCCGGAATTTTTATGCTTGAAGAATTAGAATCAGCAAAAAAAAGGGGAGCACGTATTTACGGTGAAATTGTCGGATATGGTTATTCTGCGGATGCATATCATATTACTGCACCAGATCCAGATGGAGGAGGTGTGCAATTAGCAATGAATAATGCGCTTAAAGCAGCAAAAATTAATCCAGAAGACGTTGGGCATATTAATATGCATGGAACATCAACTCCTTTAGGTGATGTTGCTGAAACGAATACAATTAAAAAAGTATTCGGAGATCATGCCAAGAAAATCAGTTTAAACTCTACAAAATCGATGCATGGGCATACTTTAGGAGCTGCAGGAGCAATAGAATCTGTTGCGGCACTTTTAGCTATTTACCATGGCACTGTACCTCCTACAATAAACATCGAAAATCAGGATCCGGAATGTGATTTAGACTATACAGCAAACGAGCCTGTGATTAAAGATGTCAGATACGCACTAAATAATGCATTCGGTTTTGGTGGACACAATTCTACTTTAGTTTTTAAGAAATTCGAAAACTAACATGCGATTTTCGATCAAATCTTTGTTTACAAAAAAAAGCAAGGATACAGTTTTAATTGATGATCGAATTATTCGGCTTGAAAAAATTATTGGGTTAAAAATAGATGATACTTCTTTATTTCAAAGAGCCCTTCGACATCGATCTATGCTTACTCAAGAACAGTATGCTAAATACGATTCTTATGAGAGATTAGAATTTTTGGGAGATGCAGTTCTGGATCTAATTGCCGCTGAAATTCTTTTCAACAAGTACTCAAAAAAAGATGAGGGATTTCTCACTAAAATAAGAGCAAAACTGGTTAAAGGTGAAACCTTAGCAAATTTTTCTACTCAACTAGGTTTAGATAATCTAATGGAAATGGGGGAGAGATCGGAGAATACTAAAATATCGAATAGTATTCTAGCAGATGTATTTGAGTCGATTATTGCCGCAATTTATATTACAAAAGGATATTCAAGTGCTTTTCAGTTTGTAGAATACGTATACGACAAATTTGTAAATTTTGAAGAGATCATTCATTCCGTAGATAATTATAAAAGTGCATTACTTGAGTATACTCAAGCTGAACGCCTACCCCTTCCAAACTATAAAACCATCAACGAATCTGGCCCAGGGCACAACAGAACCTTTGAAGTAACGGTATTTGTAGGTGAAAACGAACTTGGAACTGGAATAGGGAAAAGTAAAAAGAAAGCAGAACAGCTTGCGGCAGAAGCGGCTTTACAATCCTTGAATTTAGCTTAAACTTATCTGGCGCTGCACTTGTTTTTTGAGTGATTAAGCACGATTCTTAGCCCGTCGTTATATTCTTTTTTCATTATTAGATAAGTATTAAAACTATGCTAGTGCAGCTAATTAAACCAGAATTTCAGGAACTTATTGAGGCGAAAGACTGGGTGGGTTTAAAAGAGGTTCTCACCGATGTTCCCCCAGCAGATATTGCCGAGCTGCTCGTTGAATTAGATGGAAGTATTGCCGTCGTAGTTTTCCGACTACTAAAAAAGTCTATTGCAGCTGATGTTTTTGCAGAATTACCATCAGGTAAAGGTGTTGAGCTATTGGAACTTTTTAATCGCCAACAGCTGTCGGATGTAATGAGCAATCTTGAGCCAGATGAACAAGTTGCACTTATGGAGGAACTTCCCGGACACCTCACACAGAGTGTAATGAACTCGATGAAGCCTGAGGATCAAAAGCAGATTAAAAAATTATTGGGATATCCTGCTGAAAGTGTAGGTCGATTGATGACCCCAAGATACGTTAGAGTAAAATCTGATTGGACAATCGACCGAAGTATGAAACATATTCGGAAATATGCAGAAATTGCTGAAACATTAAATGTAATTTATGTGGTTGATGATAAGGAGCATTTAATAGATGATCTTAGAATTACACAAATAATAGTAGCTGATCCAGATGATTTGATTGAGTCGATAATGGATGACTCATTTAATACTCTAAGTGCTTTTGATGATCAGGAAGAGGCAGTAAAAATGTTTGCTAAGTACGATAGAGTAGCCCTTCCAGTGGTAGATTCTGATGGGATTTTAGTCGGAATTGTTACTGTAGATGACGTTATTGATGTAGCTGAAGAGGAGACCACTGAGGATATGCAGAAAATGGCGGGTATGGACGCTTTAGACGACTACTATTCTCAGACTACTATTTTTGCAATGGTAAAAAAACGTCTGGGATGGTTAATAGTTCTTTTCGTGGGTCAGATTTTAACTGCACTAACCATGGGGCAATATGAAGAGCTCTTAAGCAAAGTAGTATTTCTTTCATTTTTTGTTCCATTAATAATTTCTAGTGGGGGTAATTCAGGAGCCCAAGCCGCAACTCTTATCATTCGGGCTCTCGCAACCGATGACATTAAATTTGATGACTGGAGAAAAGTCTTTGTTCGGGAATTAATCTCTGGATTAATATTAGGAGGATTAATTGGCTTACTAGGCTTCGTAACTCTAATTTTTTGGGAATTAATAGCTGGAGATCCATTTGGACTTCAAATGGTATTAACAGCTTTAGTAGTTGCATTGAGTTTGCTTACAATTGTTCTTCTTGGAAATTTTATAGGTGCAATGCTACCATTTATACTTTCTAAATTAGGTCTAGATCCCGCGGTTTCTTCAGCACCTTTTGTTGCAACTATTGTGGATGTAAGCGGAATCATTATCTATTTTTCAATAGCAATCTTATTTTTAGGTAAAATTTTACTCTAACCTTGTAAATCACATATGAAAGCATATCACGATCTTGTAAAAAATGTTCTTGAGAACGGCGTAAAAAAGGAGAATAGAACAGGTACGGATACAATTTCTAATTTCGCAGAGTTTTATAAAGTAGATTTGGCTGAAGGATTTCCCCTTCTAACCACTAAAAAGGTCTTTTTCAGGTCGGTAGTTCTTGAATTATTATGGTATTTAAGGGGTGAAGACCATATCAGATGGCTAAGAGATGAAAATGATTGTCATATTTGGGATGCATGGGCAGATGAAAATGGTCATGTAGGACCTATATACCCTGTTCTTTGGAGAAAATTCCCATATTTAGAAAAAGAAAATGTAAAACTAGAAGGACAAGCTGGTGTTGTTGAGAAAGAAATCTGGGTTAAAAAAGAATTTGATCAGGTTCAGCGCGCAATTGATATGTTAAAGACTAACCCAAATAGTAGGAGGATTGTAGTAAGTACTTGGCACCCAGGTTTACTTGGAGAAATGGCTCTTCCTCCATGTCATTTGATGTATATATTTAATGTTCAAAATGGTAGACTAAACTGCCACTTAACTCAAAGATCTGGCGATATAGCACTTGGCATTCCCTTTAATTTAGCATGTTATGCTGCACTTACAATGGCAATAGCCCAAGAAGTTGGATTAGAACCAGGAGTGTTTGCCCATACAATTATCGACGCTCATATTTATGAAAATCATATTGATGGATTAAAAGAGCAACTTACTAGAACTCCAAAAGCTCTTCCTACTCTAAAAATAGCAAACAAACCAGTTGATGAACTCACTTTTGACGATTTTGTTTTGGAGAACTATGATCCAGATCCTGTTATCCGCTTCGAGGTTGCGGTATGATATTAACACTTGTTGCCGCTCACGATCCAAATCTTGTAATTGGTAAAGATGGTGATTTACCGTGGAGATATCCGGAAGACTTAAAGCATTTTAAAGCAATAACAATTGGTAAAACGATTGTAATGGGAAGAGGTGTTTTTGAAGAACTTAATGAAAAACCTCTACCCGGACGAAAAAACATTGTTCTTACTTCTACTAGAACATATTCTAATGTAGAATGTTATTCGAGCTTAGAATCTGCTCTAGAACAAATAGAAGAGGAAGAAGTATTTATTATCGGTGGTGGCGTACTTTATCGGGATACGATTGATATAGCGGATAAATTAATTATTACAGAAATAAAAAAAGAATATAATGGGGATACTTATTTCCCAGAATACAGAAATTCGATCGGTACCAAATGGTTAGAAACATCCAGGAAAGAAAAAGAAGAACTCACTTTTGTTGAATACATACGAAATAAGAAGTAATTCTAATTTCTAATTAGGAAAGAATAACTTCAATTATTTAGTTGTGTACTTATACTTATACATTTATGCTATAAGAATCAGATTTATTGGAAGGCTCAAAAATAATATCATTTCTTGATTTAAGTGCTCAAGATATAACAATACTAAGTTTTGTTATTCTTCTTGTGCTATTACTCTCGTATTACTTTTTTTCTAGGAGAGCTAGCCGAAAGCAAAATTCATTTCTACTTAATTCATTGATTCATGAACAAGATCAATACATTATTTTCTTTGATTTAGATTCTAAGGTAGTACTAGCCAACAAACGTTTTGAAGATTTAGTAAAAATATCTTCTAATAAAATGATTGGTAAGAAATTAAAGGAACTATCAATATCCCCCGAAATTGTTGAAGCGTTTACAAATCATAATGATGACTTAGTGTCCGGAAAATCTTCATCTATTGTTTATAATTCTACTTTTCAATTAAAAGATTCCAGCGAATGGTTTCAAATCCAAAAGCGAATTCTATCCGTTGAAAAATCTAAGGTGAAATATATACTTACTGAAGCCACCGATTTTTCTGACAGAAAGTTGGTTGAAGATCGCCTAACAGATACGAGAAATGAATACGAACAATTAGTTGAATCGGCAAATGATATTATCTTTAAGGTAGATTTAAAAGGGAATTTTAACTTTGTAAACTCGATTGTTAAAGAAATATTAGGATATTCGGAACTTGAGTTTTTATCAATGAACTTTAGCAATCTGGTTATAGAAGAAGATTATGATATGGTTCTCCGATTCTATGGAGAACAAATCCGGAATAATAAATTAAGTACTTATCTCGAATTTCGTGTTATTACCAAATCAGGTGAAATTAAATGGTTGGGTCAATCAGTTACATTTATAAAACAAAATGATAAAGTTACTGGGTTTCAAGCAGTCGCCCGAGACATTACCTCCTCTAAAGAAGCAGAATCACATCTAAAAAGAGCAAAAGAGATTGCTGAGGAAACCAGTAAAACTAAAACTGGATTCATTGCAAGTATGTCTCACGAATTCCGAACGCCATTAAACGCAATACTCGGGTATACTCAAATTTTGGGTCAAAGTAATTCTCTTAAAGAAACTGAAAAACAACATATACGCACTATTTCAGATGCAGGAGAGCAGTTATTGGGAATGGTGACTGACATATTGGAACTCTCAACCTTAGATTCGGATAGATCGAAATTGGATGTAGAGTTGGTTGCACTTCAACCTTTTATGAGAGATTTAGCGTTACAATATTCAAAAAAGGCAAAAGCGGAAGGATTAAAATTTGAATATTCTTCAAATGTAAAGGCAGCTGAGATTGTGGAACTTGATCTTGATAAAGTAACTTCGATCATTAAAAATCTGCTCTCGAATGCAATTAAATTTACTCCGAAAGGAGCTGTTGGTCTTTCTTATACAACGTACAATGAGCAAGGTAAAGATTTTCTGCAAATTGAAGTTAAAGATACAGGTATTGGTATTTCTGAAGATACTCTAAAGAATATTTATCAGCCTTTTTGGCAATTAGATAGCCTAAAAAATAATGGCACTGGATTAGGGCTTACACTATGTAAAAGACTTGTTGAATTTCTTAATGGAAAAATAGAGTTAAAGAGTAAATTTGGAAAAGGCACCATTGTTAAAGTTACAGTACCAGTTAAAATTTCTGATCAAAAAGACCATAAGAATATTCATGTTATTGAATCTTATGGAGACCACACGCTATCAAGTAATGAAAAAATTAAGGTCTTAATTGTTGATGATGTTGAAGCAAACAGAACAATTAACAGGTTAATTTTAAAAGAAAATGGATTTGAGTTCAAAGAAGCTGAAAATGGACAGGAAGCTTTGAATTTACTTGAACCATTTGTTCCGGATGTAATATTGATGGATATAGACATGCCAGTAATGGATGGTTTAGAAGCAATGTTAACCATTCGAGCTTCAGGTACTAGATTTTCTGATATACCAATAATTGCTGTTACCGCTGGGGGATTTAAAGGGGACAGAAATGAATTAATGTCTCAAGGTTTCTCAGAATACATCTTAAAACCATTTAAATCAGAAGAGTTACTTTCGGCAATAAATGAGTTATTAATGCTACGAAAACCATCGAACTCAGAACTTGAATCAACTGAAAAAGCAACTCCAGAAAGTATTGCTGTATTTATTGATAGTTTAAGTGAATCTAAAAAAGAACTAATAAAAACCTCTTTAAAAATGCAGGATTTAGATTCAATATCTAAGTTAGAAAATTCAGCCGATTTTAAAGATGAGATTTCAAACACGAATATGAAGGCCCTCATCAAAGCGGCAAACGACTACGATTACCTTATCGTAACAAAGCTACTAAAAATGTTACAGAATAAAGAAGAAACTAAGGCGTAACCTCCTTCAGGTGTACACAAAAATATCGGATAACGGGTTCAGCAAGAGCCATTATATTTTTAGTGTCGGCAGCTTTCGAAAACTCAACAGCTTCTTCATCCTCTAAAATCCAAATGCTTTCGTTTTTATATTTATAGGCCTCAGTAAGATTTCTTTCGAAGCTTAAATAATATTCAGCATGTTTTTCATCAGCTTCAACCCCCTTTTTTTTGAGGATTTTGATCGTTTTTTTTATAAGTGAATTTTTTAACGCTTCATCAGGTGCTTTTTCCAAAAAAGTAGTTCTAAATAATGATCGGTTTAAAAACCGAAAGCTTAGATCAGCTAATATGGGATCTTCATTAAATTGCCACTTCTTAATATTTTGATAAATATCGTAATCATCCATTGAAGTGTATAATTCAATGGTTTTCTTTGAAATTCTTTGGTTTGCTGAAGGCTGTTCATTTAAAAAATATTTCAGATTATCGGAAGCAAATTCTAAATCAGTTCCACTTTCAATAAGATCGATAGCACGTTTGAATATTCTTCGAATCAAAGCATCTGCACTTAGTACAGTTTTATGCAAATATACCTGCATATACATTAGTCTACGTGCTATTATATAATTCTCAATCGCATAGATTCCTTTCTTTTCAATTACAATATTTCCATTAAAAACACGCATGGTTTTTAAAATACGATTTATCCCAACCGTACCTTCAGAAACACCGGTAAAGAAACTATCGCGTCGTAGATAATCTAATCGATCTAAATCTAGCTGAGATGAGACCAATTGATGCAAAAATTTCTTAGGATACTGATCCGTAAAAATTTCTATTGCAGTATCTAAAGCTCCATCAAATTGTTTATTGAGTTCTTTCATAATAGAAAGACTCATCATTTCGTGATTAAAATTCTTGATTAATGAGTGTTCAAGGGTATGTGAAAGCGGTCCATGACCTACATCATGTAGAAGAAGTGCAATTAAAGTTCCTTCAAATTCTTTAGCACTAATGGTAGTATCCTTTTCACGAAGATTATTTAACACTCTTTGCCCAAGTTCTAGTGCTCCAATTGCATGAGAAAATCTGGAGTGTTCTGCAGCGGGAAATACTAAATACCCAAGCCCTAATTGTCGAATTCTTCTTAAACGTTGAACATAGGGGTGATCAATAAGTTTTAAAATTATTCCTTTTGGAACAGTTATGAAGCCATGGATTGGATCATTGAATATTTTGTAGCGAGTACTTTTATCCATTAATCAGGAATCTTAAGAGTCATATTTTCAATATTTTCAACTTCAGGAACTCTGGTTGGGCGTTGATTTTTACTGTCAAACCAAACTCCTTTAGTGTAAGCAATACCATGTAAATCTTTTGTTTTTGAATCGAAAATAGCTTGAATAGCTTCAACACTGGTATTCCCAATATCTTTTAAGCTAGAGCCAATTAATAACTCTGATGGATATCGGATCGGTTTTAGATATTCGATCGTGCACTTCACAAGTACAAATGCAAAACCCTGATTAAACGAATTAATTAGCTCAGGAATATTATGAGTGAAGTGTATTCGGGCTTCTTCAAAATAGGTATTAAAAACAGCATTATTAGCATGATTGAGCGGATCTAAATCTCTAAATCTGGTATTAACTTTATGCCAATGGAAAAATAAATCAGGATTGTATTTGGGTCGGAACATGCAGAATTTTTTACTTGAAAATGCGAAGCTATGAGGCAAATTCAAAGTTTTAAATAGCGAATGAATATTGGTGAAAGTCTACGGAATCTTTGGTCGTCCCTCTGTTGTCTTTTCCCTATATTTAAATCAAATTTTAATATAACCTCGATTTAAGTGAGCAAACTAAACGCTGCAGATTTTTTAGAAGAATTGTTAATGACTCCAAGTCCGACAGGATATGAAAAAGCAGGAGTTCAAGTTTGGAAAAACTATGTAGATTCTTTTGCAGATGAAGTTGTAACCGATGCTTATGGGTCTTGCGCCGCAAAAATAAATACAAGTGGAGATGTGGCAACTGTATTACTAGAAGCTCATTGCGATGAAATTGGGATGGTTGTACAGCATATATCCGATCAAGGATTCGTGTATGTGAATAAGTTGGGTGGAAGTGACTCAACTATAGCAAGAGCTAAGAAAGTTATTGTTCACAATAAAAAAGGAAAAGTAGTAGGAGTAACAGGAAATACCGCTATTCATTTACAGACTACAAAAAATGGCGGTGGAAAAGAACCAGCTTGGAAAGATATTTACGTTGATATTGGGGTGAACTCTAAAGAAGAAGCACTTGAATTAGTACAGATTGGCGATCCAATTACTTATGCCTCAGATTCTGAATTTTTGAATGACGATATTCTTACTGGCAGAGCATTAGATAACCGTATAGGTGGTTATATAATCGCAGAGGCACTTAAAAAGATTGCTAAACGTAGAAAAGATCTAAAGGTTAATGTGATTGCACTTAACTCCATTCAAGAAGAGGTAGGCGGATTTGGAGCACGAATGATGAGTTATCGTTTTATGCCAGATGTTGCGATTGTAACGGATGTGACCCATGCTACAGATACTCCTGGAATTGATCAAAAAGAACATGGAACTGTGCTACTTGGAGAAGGTCCTACCATACAACACGGAGGTGCAAATCACCCAAAAGTGGTGGACTTTTTAGAAGAAGTATGTTCCAAAGCCAAAATCGAAGTACAGCATGAGGCAACTAGCGTACGAACTGGAACCGACACTGATTCCATATTTTATCAACAAACAGGAATACCTAGCGCCTTAATTTCACTGCCACTACGATATATGCATTCACCGGTAGAAATATGTTCAATGAAGGATGTGGAAAAGCTCATTACAATTATGGTTGAGTCTGTGGTGGCAATGCGACCAGATCAAACATTTGGTGTTTTTGAAAGTTAAACTCATTTGCATTTGCATTTGCATTTGCATATGAAAAAACCCTTCTGAATATTCAGAAGGGTTTTTATGCTTTTAGAAATGGTGGATTTCTAGTTTAGGTAACTTGGAGGTAATAACACACCATCAATGATGTGAATAACTCCATTAGTCCCCTCAAGATCTACAGAAACAACATTAACAGATCCATTAAGCGTTACGTTTCCTTCTCCATCAATGTTAATAGTAATTTCTTCTCCTTGAACGGTAGGAACAATTTGGCCGTCGCTAAGCGAGTTAGAAAGTGCTTCTAGTGCAACAACGTGGTATTGTAATACTTCCGAAACCTGCTCAGCAGTAAGTCCATCTAAGGTAGCTTGAACATCAGCAAATGCCTGATTGGTTGGAGCGAATATTGTAAAAGGCCCATCACCCTCAAGAGTAGTAACTAAGTTTGCATCAGCTACAAGACTAACTAAGGTAGAGAGATCATAATTTTTAGATGCAATCTGAACAATATTTAAAAACTGATTGGGTAAGATAACTTCATCTATAGCATGTATAGTGCCATTATTGGTAGAAATGTCAGCTTCAATAACTGTTGGGTTGTTATTTACTGTAACGATTCCATTTTCGAGGGTAACATATATACTTTCACCAGTAAGTGAAGCAGGGGCCTGTGAGGCTTCAAGATCAACAGAAGCAACATTTACAGGGAGTACATGATATTGAAGAATAGTTGCTAATTGCTCAGTGGTTAAACTTGCAAGTAACCCTTCTGGAAGATTTGCAAATGCAGCGTCAGTTGGTGCAAACACTGTAAAAGTTCCTTCGGTATCTGAAAGCGCTGTTACAAGATCTGCGCTGACTATAGCATTAACTAAGGTATTAAAATTATACCGCTTTGATGCAGCGTCAACAACTGTTCCATAAGAATCTGGAAACAACACTTTATTAATAGCATGAATAACTCCGTTAGTAACATCTATATCAGCAGTTGCAACTTCTGAGCTTCCATTCACAAAAACACCTTGTGTTCCAGAAGTTACAAATAATTCTTCCCCAAATAATGTAGTAGGTGCTTGCTGTGCATCTAAATCATTTGAAAAAACTTCACCTGAAAGCACGTGATAAGTTAATATTTCAGTTAACTGTTCTACTGTTAAACTTGCAAGCAAACCTGTTGGAAGTGCATTAAATGCATCATCAGTTGGTGCAAAAACGGTAAAATCTCCGTTATACTTAAGAGTTGTTGTAAGATTTGTACTTTCTAAAGCTGAGATTAATGTTGTAAATGTACCAGCTGCTTCTGCTTGATCAACTATATTCGCTTCACGAATTCCTTGGGGTAGTAAAACGGTGTTAATCGCATGTATGATGCCATTTGATGCTTCAACATTTGCTAATGTTACATTTGATGTACCATTAATGGTAACTGTTCCACTTTCAAATTGAATGAGAAGTTCTTCTCCAGAAAGCGTAGCTACATCTTGAGTAATTGCGAGATCGGTTGATGCGATTCTTCCTTCAACAACATGAAATTGCAAAATTTGAACTAATTGCTCATTAGTTAAACTTTCTAAAGTGCCAGATGGTAGAGCTTCAAATGCAGAATTAGTAGGTGCAAAAACGGTAAAAGGACCTTCACCTTCAAGTGCAACGGTTAAACCTGCATCTTGAATTGCTTGCGCGAGAATTGAAAAGTTTTCATTCTCAAGTGCAGTCTCTACAATATTTAGTTGGCCATCTACTTGTGTTCCTCCATCATTATCATCACTACAGCTAAAAAAACCAGTAGCTATAATCAGAAATAAAAAGGGTAATAATTTCAAATTTTTTTTAATTAATTTTTTCATGAGTCGTCAATTTATAATGAATAGTTATGACCCCATAAAGTTTCAAATTAATTTGAAAGTTCCCTTAATTACGGTTTAATAGTACAATAGACTATTTGAAACGCTATTTTTTAATTTAGAGGGAAAATTAATGTTAGGGAACAATTAGGCTAAACAAATGAAGTCGAGTAGGTTATCGAAGTTTGGGATTGCTTATAAAACTGGAGCATACTCATTTTAGAAAAATGTAAAAAATCGTGAACCACATCAGAAAAGAGTACTAATTCATCATTTGCTCACCTGTAGTACAGCATAAAATGAGAATGCTTTTTCAAAGGTTTATTTCAAACAACTTAAATTCGGATAGTTTGATTGATGAACTTGATTTATTCACGTTTATGCAATGCTTTTCTAATCCTATTTAGAAGGGCAGAAGCAATATCATGTTCTGAATCAATAATAATTTCTATAATAATCTTCTCAAAACCTTCAATGTCTGCTTGTCTGAAACGATCATATAGTTCTGCTGCTAAACGGTTTAAGTCATTATTGTAGTTAATTATGTTTGAACCGGATGCTAAACCAGAAATAAGTAAGTACAAACAAGAGGGATTATTCGGCTGTTCGTCTTCTTCTAACCAACGAACTTCTGCTTTAGGTTTATAGTGTGAATATTTTTGCCCTGGACTCTTAGGTCCTTGTGACCCATGAAAAAATGATTCTCTAACTTCAAAACCTAATACTTCTTCAATTTGCTTTCTGCTAATACTTCCAGGTCTTAAAATGGAGGGGATGTTACCAGATAAATCTATAACTGTTGACTCCAATCCAATTTTAGTGGCCTCTCCATCAATAATAGGAAAGTTGATTCCAAAATCTTCAAGTACATGTTGCGCTTTAGTAGGAGAGGGTCGACCTGATGTATTCGCGCTTGGTGCAACAAGTGGTCCCGTTTCTGAAATAAATTCCAAAGCTAATGGATGATCGGGCATTCTAATTGCTACGGTACTTAATCCAGCGGTAACAGCATCTAAAACTTCAGACTTTTTGTTAAGAACCAAAGAAAGAGGTCCCGGCCAGAATGCTACTATGAGTTTCTTAGCGGAATCAGGGATTTCTAAGACAAAACTGTTTATTTGCTCTTTTTTTGAAATATGAACAATCAAAGGATTATCAGAAGGTCTGCCTTTTACTTCAAATACTTTTTGAATGGCAGTAGGATTCCAAGCATCTGCACCGAGCCCGTAAACCGTTTCGGTAGGAAAGGCAACAACTTCTCCGGCTTTAATCAGTTCTATATATTTTGGATTAATAGGCATCGTGAAAGGTAGAGAATGTTCTTAAATATTTCGGCATCTGATTGGTGAAGGATAGCATAAATTTCTACTTTATTATTTCAAAATCATAAAAACTTGCTCACGTTGGGAGCGTTTAGTTTTATGTGAAAATACGGGGAAATTTATGTCCGAAAGCAATCATAGTCGAGAGTTTTTGATTCTTTTGTCGGTACAAAAGAATTGGGATATTGATGAAAGCTCATGAGTTTATTCATAAGATCGTGAAACAAATTCAGCTTGACATGTTAGTTTTATTTAAAAAATTATTTAGCTGGAATAGATTTACTTATCCTTCGGAGACGCAATAAGATGGTTCTATTTATCACTAATAATTTTTAAGCCGATTTATTTCTATGATGAGACGAAAAAAGTCTCCCCCGAGGTGAGATGTTTAAAACGGTAGTTCTCGATTTAAACTGAGGGGTGTTATGGGGTTTATGAGTTAAGAAACCTCACAAAACCCTCTCTTGCTACGCTTCGTTTCGCAATTTACCTCCTTTATGGGAGGACTATTTTAAGTTGTCATGCTGAGCTTGATTCAGCATTTGTAAAGATAAGGGCGTTGTTTTTGGAAAATTCAGAGACAAAGTATCATTCCCTTCAGATCCTGGATCAAGTCCGGGATGACAAATTGAAGGTGAGTTTTTTCAGTAAACAAACGAGGAGTTTAAACCTTCGTATCAATAGAAACCGTTGAGTTCAGCTCGCTAGTGTTTTCAAGAATAAATAAGCAGCTTTATAATCAGGTATTTCTTGAATCACAAAGCGAAGAACTTCATTTTTTTGGACTACTTGAAAGAGTTCAGGTTTTAATTTTTCAAGTCGTTCAAGTGTTTTTTGAAATTTATTGCTTTCAAAATATTGATTACCAAGCTCACTGCCCGTTTTTGGACAAACACACCACATTCGTCCAGCACGAATGGTTACTTTAGTAAAGAAATTATGTGAAGCATATAATTTAATTTTACTTGCCAGAATCAACATTTCCGATTCTTTAGGAGATGGACCAAATCGATCTTCAATTTCTTCTTTCCAGTTGTCTATTTCTGATTCATCGTTGGCTTGAGAAAGCTTTCGGTAGAGATTTAATCTTTCCACATTATCGGCTACATAATGTTGAGGTAGAAGGGCAGAGGCATCAATTTCTACAGTTGTTTCAGGAAATTCTAGTTCTGCTTGTTTTCCGTCAAACATATCAGAAAACTCAGATTCTTTCAGTTCTCGAACTGCATCATTCAAAATCTTGGTATAAAGATCGAAACCAATATCGTTGATGAAACCACTTTGTTCTCCACCCAGAATATCTCCAGCTCCTCGAATGTCTAAATCTCGCATTGCAATATTGAAACCTGAGCCTAAATCGGAAAACTCTTCGAGTGCCAGCAATCGCTTTCTTGCTTCAGGGGTTAAAGTTTCAATTGGAGGAGTTATGAGATAACAAAATGCTTTTCGGTTAGACCTCCCTACACGCCCTCTAAGTTGATGTAATTCAGCCAATCCAAAATTGTTAGCATTGTTGATTATGATTGTATTTGCATTAGCAATATCGATCCCATTTTCAACAATATTAGTTGAAACAAGTACATCATACTTATGGGCGTAAAAGTCACCGATAATTTTCTCAAGTTGAGAGCCAGTCATTTGCCCATGTCCAAAACGAACTCTGATATCGGGTACTAATCTCCGAATCATTTCGGCGGTTTCCTCAATATTTTTAACCCGATTATGAATAAAGAAAACCTGACCTCCTCTACTTATTTCCTGAAGAATTGCGTCTCGAATTAATACTTCATTAAAACTATGAATTTCGGTATAAACGGGTTGCCGGTTTGGGGGAGGAGTATTAATTACACTTAAATCTCTCGCTCCCATCAACGAAAATTGAAGCGTTCTGGGAATTGGAGTTGCCGTTAGAGTTAATACATCTACTGAAGCTCGGAAATTTTTTAATTTCTCTTTTGCAGCTACTCCAAATCGTTGTTCCTCATCCACAACAATCAGACCTAAATCTTTAAACTTAATGTCTTTTGAAAGCAGACGATGTGTCCCAATAACAATATCCAGATTGCCTTCATTAAGTTCTTTAATCACTTTGGTTTGTTCCGCTTTTGTTCTGAAGCGTGAAAGGGCTTCAATTTTCACAGGGAACTCTTTCATGCGCTTCATAAAAGTCTTCGCATGCTGCTCTGCCAGAATTGTTGTTGGAACCAAAACTCCAACTTGTTTATTATCCATCACTGCTTTAAATGCAGCTCTGACGGCTACTTCAGTTTTGCCAAAACCCACATCACCACATATTAATCGATCCATAGGTTGAGGATTTTCCATATCATTTTTTACGGAGATAATAGCTTCGTTTTGATCTGGCGTCTCCTCATATTCAAATCGAGCTTCTAATTCTGTTTGCCAACCCTGATCTGGTGAAAAAGCATATGCCTTCTGTAGCTTCCTTTTTGCATAAAGCCGTATTAGTTCTCTGGCAATATCTTTTACTTTCTTTTTGGTTTGAGCTTTTTTACGAGCCCATTCACCTGAACCAAGCCGTGTAATTCTTGGAGCAGTTCCCTCTTTACCAGAATACTTTTGAAGTTTATGTAAACTCGTAATATTCACATAAAGAACAGATTCTTGTTGATACTTAAGAACAACAACTTCTTGTTCAGTTTCCTTTACTTGTATTTTTTTGAAGCCTGCAAACTTACCGATTCCATAATCCACATGAACTACATAATCACCAATACTTAAATCACGTAGTTCTTTGAAGGAAATACCTCCCGTATAGCGCCGTTTTTTTATTTTAGGACGATGGTATCGGTTAAAGATCTGATGATCTGTATAAACGGCTATCTTGGCTTCAGAACTGATAAAACCTTCATGCAAAGAATCAACCACTAAGCGGTAATTTAAGTTGGGCTCTGGTTCACCAAGTAATTCTTCGAATCGGTTCTTTTGCCCATCATTATCACATAAAATTATAGTTTCAATTCCTTGTTCAGAATGGTTAGTAATATCCTCTTTAAGAAGCTTGAAGTTTCCATGAAAATCAGGCTGTGGTTTTAGCTGTATTTCAACACTTGTAATATTTTTACTCTCAAGTTCTGTTGAACCAGAAAAGAGGGTGTAGGTAAATCGCTCAAGTTGTGATTTAAATGCCATTGACGAATTAAATAATTCATCTGGTGCAGATAAATTTGTATCATTCTTCAGTTGGTAATTCTCTGAAGCTTGCTCAAATTTTCTTCTAAGAACTTCGGCTACCAATTGCTCATCTTTAATCAGTATCAACGTATTTTCATCGAAATAGGAAAGAAATGAATCTTTGTCCGATTCAGGTAGATTTGAGAGATCGGGAACAATTCTAGCTTGATTTAAAAAAGAGATGGATCGTTGAGAATCAGCATCAAACTCTCGGATGGAATCAATTTCATCCCCAAAAAATTCTAAGCGAATAGGATACTCTCCCGAAAAAGGAAATATATCCAATATACCTCCACGGATAGCAAATTCACCTGGTTGATCTACAAACCGAACAGGATTATATCCTTGGTCAACTAGCTGTTCTCTCAGTTTTTCAGGATCAATTTCATCGCCTTTATTAATGATAATACTAACTTCATTAAGTACTGTTGGAGGGGCTACTTTCTCGAAAATTGCCTCTGCTGAAGTAACAACAATATTTGATTTATTAGATTGAATATGCTGTAGAGCTTCAGAGCGTTGTACCAATAATCCTGAATCTACAATTTGTTCGGAATCGTAAGGCTTATGGTTAGTAGAAGGAAAGTGAACAACATCAAGTTCAGAAATCAGGCTCAAATCGGATTTTAAAAAACGCTCATTTTCATCTGTATCGGTAATAACAAGAACGTTTTTTAACTCAGATTGAAGGGAACTAACTGCAAATCCTAAAAAAGAACCAATACTTCCTTTTAGATAGACAGAATGATGCTGTTTAACTGCTGAAGTGAGATCTTTCAGTGAAGAATTTGCTAAGATTTTAGCTTTTAATGAAGATATTGACATAAAAATGAGGTGAGAAAAAAGCCACTTTCAAAGAGCGCTGAAGATACAAGTTAAAAGCTTTATTGTGGAAATCTTTATTTCTTTTTTAGTATTGAGTCAACCCTTTTAACCAAATTCGATCAGCAACAAATCCAATAAATAGTAAAGTAATTGAAATACCTAAAAAATATGGGTAGCGGTCTTCATAATCGGTATAGATAATTTCTTCTACTTTTGATTTTTCAAGCTCGTCAATTTCGTCATAAATACTAATTAGTTGTTCGGTATCGGTTGCTCTGTAATATCTTCCACCTGAAAGATCTGCTACTCTTGTTAACATTTCTTCATCAATATTAACTTGAATATTTTGGTACCTACGTCCGAATATTGGATCTTGAACTGGATAGGGAGCGGTACCTCTTGTTCCAGCTCCAATCGTATATATCTTAATTCCATACGTAACGGCTAAATCGGCGGCAGTTACTGGGTCAATTTCTCCTGCATTATTTTGCCCATCGGTTAATAAGATGATAATCTTACTTTGAGTTTCACTATCCTTTAATCGGTTTATTGCCGTAGCAATTCCCATTCCAATTGCAGTTCCGTCTTCTATTACTCCCATTTCAACTTCGTCGATTAGTTGTTTCAAAAGTCGGTAATCTAGAGTAGGTGGTACTACAGTAAAGCTTTTCATAGCAAAAGTTACGAGTCCAATTCGATCTGAAAGCCTTTTGTCAACGAATGCTTTTGCAACTTCCCGGGCTGCTTCAAAACGATTTGGTTTTAAATCCTCGGCACGCATCGATGAAGACATATCCAAGACCATCACAATATCGATGCCTTCAGCATTTCGTTCAATCGTTGTAAGTTTGTATTGAGGTCGTGCAAGAGCGAGAATCAAATAAGTTAACCCAGTAAGAAAAAGTGTAAACGTGAGCCAGTGAAGATGGGCTTTCCAATTTCCGGAAATCCCTTCAAAAAAACGGGTAGAAGAAAAAGTAAGTGAGGGTCTTTTTTTAGTGAAAAAGCGATATACATACATTCCAATTAAAACAGGAAGTAAAGTTAGTGCCCAAAACCATTCAGGATTAGCCCATTCCATTATTTGGCCTCCTGTTCATTTTTTTCATCCAATTCCAGTTTAACTTCATGCTGTTTGAATTGGAATTCATATTCTGATTTTTTTCTCGAAATTCGTGATGCATCTACTAATTTTGCTCGTTCCACAAATTCCCTCGCATATTGATAGCATGTCCAGGCATCATCTAAGGTAGGGGTATATTTAGCAAATTTAACCATGTCAGAACGATTAAGTACTAAGCGAGTTTGTTTAATCATCTCATGATCGACACCAAAAGCATCTAAGTATCTGAAAAGTTCTCTTGAAGTAGATTCTAAAGCCGGGATATTGTAAAGGTTTTCGTAGTAGGTACGGATTGAATCGCTCAACGCTGAATAAAAATATTTATAGTCTTTTGTAAGAGGTAGATCATATTCATTTTTTAAAAAATTTAGCGTTTGCTCTAGTTCAAAAAGTGGACTCTTGTAGGGTTCGAACTTTACATCCTCTTTTACCAGTTGTGAATTTGCTCTTTTCTTAAGAGTTAGATAAGTGAAAATTGCTGCTAAAATTAATGCTAAGATGATAATAGCCAGTGCCCATGGAAAGCCAGAAAATAAGAAAATTGGTTTAAGTGGTTTTAATTCGGCATCATCGGAAGGAAGTACTGTTTTAAAATAAAGAGGAATAGGATTCGTAAAAATTATTGTTGTATCGGATGATGATACAAGCGTAACCATGAAAGGAGGGAGTGTGACATCCGTATTCCCAAAAAATTGTAACTGATAGAGAACACTATCTGCAAAATCAGTCACTCTAAACTTTTGGGTTTTTAATAACTCTAAAACGGGAGGAAAATCTGTTGAATCAGGAAACAGAACTCTATTATAAGGCTTATCTAATTGAAGTTTTATAGAAATATTAAATAGCTCGCCAACAGTAAGAGAATCTTTGTTGGTAGATGCAGAGCTATTTTGAGCAAATCCTGATGAAAAAGGCAAAAATAGCATTACTGCAATTAATAAAATAGGCCAGTACTTGATTCGAATAGTTTTCAAAATCATCTACAAAATATTCTGTCTTTTTTAATAAATAACTAATCACATAAAATAGGACTAATCATACTAAATATGAGAACTTATTTAATCCCAAAATTTGTAAAAAAATGGTTTTTATGAAAAACTGCAATAAATTCGTATTCTTGCCCATTAAATTATCTACAGAAATATGTATAGAAATTGGGTTAAAGGAATATTAATAAGTGTTTTATCACTTGTCCTTTTTTCAGTGTGTTCTTTTATTGAGACTAATAAAATAGACTCAGTTGAAACACCATCAGTATTAATTGATTCTCTTGTTGAAATCGAAGAAGTAATCGTTTTTGATGAGTACGGATATGAAATGAGAAATGAATTCATAGTTGAGGATCGGGTAAAAAGAAATGAAAATTTATACCTCATTTTAAGAGGATTAGATGTTACACCACAAGATATTCAAGAGATTGAAAAGCAATCTAAGGGTAAATTCAGCTCAAAAAGAATTCGTCCTGGGCAACGATATCTTGCATATCTAGATGAAGAGTCGAATGCACTTAAAAGATTAATTTTACATGACGATCTACTCGATTATGTAGTTTTTAATTTTGCGAATGAATTACGTGTTGAGCGAGGTAGAAAAGAAGTAACCACAAAAATTTCAGAGACTTCGGGTGTTATTACTTCTTCTTTATATGAAACGCTACTTGAAAATGGAGATGATCCATTACTAGGAAATAAGTTGAGTGAGATCTTTGGTTGGCAAATCGATTTTTTCCGTATCTATGAAAATGATTCATATAAGGTAATTTACGAACAGCAATATGTTGATGGGGAGGCTTATGGTGTTGGTAAGATTTTAGCTGCCGAATTCCTCCATAAAGATAAGTCATTCGATGCATTTTATTTTGAGACAGATGATCGGGCCGGATACTTTGACAACACAGGAAACGGTGTTCAAAAAGCACTTTTAAAAGCTCCATTTACATATTCACAAAGAGTAAGTTCAAATTTTTCACATA
The DNA here is from genome assembly GCA_040222455.1 of Balneolaceae bacterium. GTDB lineage: Bacteria > Bacteroidota > Rhodothermia > Balneolales > Balneolaceae > RHLJ01. The sequence continues at coordinate 641,106 of JAVKDD010000011.1, forward strand.
ATCGTTTTCACCCAGTATTAAAAGTTAGGAGACCGCATCATGGAGTTGATTATGCAGCACCATTAGGAACTCCAGTCATTTCAGTTGGAGATGGGGTGGTAACGGAATCTCAATACAGAGGGGCTAATGGAAATATTGTGAAAATACAACATAACAGTACCTACACAACAGCTTACTTGCATTTAAATGGATTTGCTCGTGGGATTAAAAAAGGAGTAAGAGTAAAACAAGGGCAAGTTATTGGTTATGTTGGGAAAACGGGAAGGGTGACCGGGGTTCATTTAGATTACAGAATCTATAAAAACGATCAACCTGTAAATCCTTTAACTGTTAATTTACCTCCATCTAAAGCTATAACAGATGTGGAAAAAAGTGAGTTTTTAACTCAGGTAGAAAAATATAAGTTCCAACTTAGTCAGGTAGGAAAAGAGTATCTTGCTTCTAGCTAATTTAAGTAATTAATAACGGCTCATTCTTCTTTGAAAGAAATTCATAAGCGGCCTTACATACGATTTATTAGTAGTTACATTAACTGCATCTACTTTCATTTTTAGAAGCGATTCATCTAACTGAAGTTTATGAATACTTTTTCTTTTCTTGTATTCATTCCTAATTTTTTGATTAGAAGTATCAATTAGCAACTCCTTTCCAGACTCAGCATCATGGAAGGGGACCAGGCCTAAATCTGGAAGCTCATTTTCAAATGGATCGTTTATTATTATGCTAACAAGATCATGTTTTTGATTTGTTATGCGTAGTTGTTTTTCAAAATTCTCGTCTTGAAAATCTGAAGCAAGAACTACAATGGCTCGCCGGTCTAAAAGTCGATTTACGTAGCTTAAGGCATCAGCAATTTTCGTACCCCGACCTTTTGGAGAGGTAGTATAAAGTTCTCTAATTAAACGAAGTACATGGGTTCTACCTTTCTTAGGTGGAACCACTTTTTCTATTATATCACTGAAGAGAACTAACCCTACTTTATCACCATTTTTAATGGCGCTGAATGCAAGAACTGCTGAAATTTCTATCGCAACTTCCATCTTCCTTTGATGGTTGCTTCCGAACATTCCACTTGCTGAAATATCTACGCAAAGCATAAGAGTTTGCTCACGCTCTTCTTCAAAAATCTTAATGAATGGCTCACCAGTTCGGGCAGTAACATTCCAGTCTATTTGCCGGATGTCATCTCCATAATTATAAGCTCTAACCTCTGAGAAAGCCATTCCTCGACCTTTAAAAGCAGATTGATATTCTCCACCAAAAAGAGTGTTTACCAATCCTTTAGTTTGGATTTCAAGCTTGCGAATTTTTTTTAATACTTCTTTAGAAATCATAATTCTTTTAGAAGATAATATATGAGTAACAAAGATTATTTAGAAGTAAAAAGGTGTTCAACTTAAAAATTAATTTAATAATATAATTAAGGGAATAATATAAAATATAATTATAGATATAATATTAGTTGGTCATTTACTTTTATTTTCAAGTTATCTCAAAACAATTATTAGAAAAAATCAAGCTAAATTAAGCTAAAAACGCCTATTTCAGTTAGGGTTCTCTAATCTTCAAGTCATTCTTTTACGCTTCTTCATTAAGCTCATCTAATCCTGATTAATAGTACTGGTTGGTATTTTAAGACATTCCAAAAATGGGTTTAATATTAATCAACCAAGTGTCATGAAAAACAAATCAATTTTTTTACTAATAATTTTGCTGGGTTTAGCTGGGCAATCATTTGCACAGCAAAGTAATGGGATTTCATCTGTTCTTGAAGTCTTTAAAGTCACCGTTGATGCTGATGGTGAAGAAGTAATAGCAGAAACTACTGAAGTATCGCCGGGGGATTTGATTGAGTACCGGCTTACATATGCAAACATTTTGGACAATAGCATAACTCAACTTTTTCCGATTCTTCCAATTCCAATTGGTATGGAATATCAACTTGAGTCTGCAACTCCAAGCTTAGAGGGTGCCAGCCTCTCAAATTCTGGCAACACTTTCCAAAGACTACCCTTAACTCGTCAAGTGCGACAACCTGACGGAACCACAGTAGAAGAAATGGTTCCGAGCCGTGAATATCGAAGGCTACGCTGGATGGTTCCGTCACTCGAAGCAGGGGAACAAGTCATTCTTGTCGCCAGAGTTAAGGTGATAAATAACTAGTCTTATGGAAAATCAAACAAACAACAAATCAATAATTCAAAACCTAAACAGGATTGAAAAAATGAAAACAAACAAAACAAGCACAATGCTAAACAAGACTTCACGTCTTGTTGGATTGTTTTTGGTTTTAGGTGTTCTAATGGGCCTTTCATCGATGGATGTATTTGCTCAGGTACCACCAGCCAATACAACAATCGGTAACCAGGCGTCTGCTACTTACACCGATGGTGGAGGAAACTCACGCTCTGTAACGTCAAACACTGTTGAGACTGTAGTACAACAAGTATATGCAGTTGATATAAGTGATGGACTAACCAAAACTGTAAGTGATGGGGGGCAAGTACAGTATCCTCATATTATCACTAACAATGGTAACGGACCAGATTCGTTTACAATTACAGCTACCGACTCAACCGGTGGTACAGATATATTCGATTTCGATAATATTGTAATTTATCCAGATGCTGATCTTGATGGAGTTCCTGATAGTTTTACAGCTATCTCAACTACTCCTACAGTTCCGGCTGGTGGATCATTCGGTATTGTTATCGTAGTAACTGCTCCAGCAACTGAAGATGATGGAGATAATGCGATCCTTAACGTAACTGCCACAAGTACGGGTAATGGTAGTGTATCAGATTCTGCACAAGATGAAGCTGTAATTAGAGATGGTGCAGTAATTGATGTACAGAAGTCTTTCAGTAAATCTACTGCGTCAGCTGGTGAGACAATTAAAGTTACTTTTAGATTTAGTAACAATGGTAATGCTGCTGCTACTAATTTAGATGTTCGTGATCCGCTCCCATTAAACATGACATATGTTACAGGAACTGGTCTATGGAGTGGTTCAGGAACTACTCTTGGTGATGCAGCAGGTTCAGGTGATGATCCTTCTGGAATTACATACGAATTTGATGGAACAGCATCTCAAGATTCTGTTTTAGCAATTATAGCTAATTTAGGTGCTGGACAATCTGGAACGTTAACATTTGATGTTCTTATTGGATCCGTTTCTGGTACTACATTGTCTAACACGGCTCAGTTCAGATATGATTCTGAAACTTTTGTAAATACAAATACTGCTAAAGTTACTATTGGTGATTCTTATGATGTAATCATCGATCCAGGTGTAGTTACAGATTCTCCAGATACAGTGGCAATTACCGCTAAACCGCAAGGTTCTCAAATTGAGTTTGTAAACGCATTTATAAATAATGGTACTACTACCGATGTATTTAACCTTACAATATCTGAAGTAGTTGGTTTCGAATATCCTACTGGGACTACTTTTGTACTTCTTAAAAGTGATGGATCAGGTGGAGCATTAAATCCATTTACCGATACAAATAACGATGGTATCCCAGATACAGGTCCTGTTTCAGCAGGTGGTACAATTCAAGTTATCTTACAAGTAAACCTTCCTGCAAGTGCTGATGATAGTGGCCCATTTGTAATTTCAAAAACTGCTACTTCAATTAATGATGTAACTAAGAGTGCAACATTATTCGACAAGTTAGATGGAATTACAGCTAACTCAGTTGATTTAACAAATAACAGAGTTGCAGCTCCAGGTGTACCTGGTTTTGGTGCAGGTCCTGGTGGTGTTGGCGCTCCTGACTCTACTATTTCTACCGATCCTGGAAATACTGTACGGTTTACTCTAATTGTAAATAATACAAGTACTACTAATAGCGACTCTTATGATATTTCGCTAAATGGTGGTTCTATTCCAGCTAGCTGGTCTGTAGTATTTAAAGATCCTAATAATGGTAATAGTGTTATAACTAATACAGGCTTAATAGCTGCCAGTGGTAATAAAGAAATAACAGCTGAAATCGTTATTCCTGCAGGATTTGCTCCTGGAGATTATGACGCTTTGATCAATGTGTTATCTCCTACTAGTGGTGCAACTGATACAATTAGAGATCGAGTTACTGTTAATACAGATCGTAACATCTCTTTAGTAGCTAACCAAAACGGTCAGATTTTCCCAGGTGGTTCTAAGGAATATGCACATACACTTAGAATTGACTCTAACGTAGACGAAAATGATTCTGGAACTCCAAATCCATCATCACTTCGTTTATCAGTTGCTAATTCTCAAGCAAACGGATTTACTGCAATTGTTTACTGGGATAAAGACAATTCTGGTAACATTAGTACTGGTGATTCTGTTCTTACTAATGTTGGAGCAACAGCAGGTAATCTAGATGTTCCTTCAATAGGTTCTCTATCATTTGGTGATGAAGTAAACTTCGTAATCAAAGTTACAGCAGGTACTGGTGTAAAAGATGGAGTTACTAATACAACTACTATTACAATTACTGATAACAATGGTGAAGTTTCATCAGTTGCTAACGCTGATATCACTAAAGTAGTAGCAGGTCTTTTAGTTCTTGAGAAATCTCAAGCATCAGATACTACTGGTTTCCTAAATGGTTCTGGTACTGATCCATTCTCTATTGACCCATTAACTGCAGCACCAGGCGATTCTGTGTATTACAAAATCGTGATCACAAATAATGGTGCTGCTACTGTTGATGATGTCGAAATCGTTGATACCACTCCTTCATATACAGTAATGAGAGGAACTGTAGTAGTATTTGGAGATATCGATCCAGGTGGAGCAGACCCGGCAATAACTGAACCGGGTGATGGAAATGCTGGTGCAATCCGTGTGGAAGCAGCTGATCTAGCACCATATGAGACCTTTACTATCATATTTAAGGTAAAACTTAACGAATAATTCTTAACCCAGACATGAGGAAGAGGGTGAAACCTCTTCCTTCTTTTTAAACAAATTTAGTGCAGAAATTTCTACTACATATCTCATTTTTAATACTCCTGTTAGCAGGTGTAGGAGAGATATATGCACAAGATACAAGTGGACCTGCACCCGATGGTTTTGAGATTACGAATACTGCAACTGCTAGCTATGTTGATACCAGCGGGGAAATAGTAGAATTAGAGGCCTCATCAAATACCGTAGTACTTATTGTGAAGTACGAACTAGATATGCTTCCTAATAATTTGATACAAACTTTGAGAGGAAGAACTGTCTCATTAACTCACATATTAACTAATAAAAGTGATGAAAATGTTACAATAGACCTATCTATTGCTAATACTGCAGGAGATGATTTTGATCTTCAAAATATTAGATTCACAAATACTAATAAATCTACAGGATCATCACCAAGTAAAGCTTTAGTCTCCGATTTAGAAACAGTTGTTTCTTTAGTACCTGGAGAAAGCTTTGAATTCACATATGCTGGAGAAGTTGACCAAAGTATAGAAGGACAAATAGAATCGATTATTCGAATTGTTGGGATACCCAGAGAAGGGGGTAATACCGTAGTAAACACTGATACAATTAGAACACTGAATGGCACGAAGATTGATTTAATTAAAAACTTAGATGACGAAGGGAAAGAATTAGAACAAGGGGAAACGTTTACATATACATTAAGAGGAGAAAATACTGGTGATATAACTGCATATGGTAGAGATGTTACGCTAGATGGATTTGCTGATAATAAAGTAGTTCTACTGGATTCAGTTCCGGCAAATCTAACATTCACGAATTTCGAAAGTGTAGATTCTGGTATACCATTCTATCATACGTTTGGAAGCAGCGAATTTGAATTCCTTTCAACCTTGCCCCCAAACCTAGAAGATATAGACGTTATTGGTGTATTATTTGATTCAATCGCTGTTGGTCAATCTTTTGATGCCGTTTTTAGAGTTAAAATAAATGAAGGCGCTATTGGACAGATTTCTAATGTTGCCTTTGTAGATTATCTCGATTCTGAAGGAGATACCGTTACAACAACTGCATCTGATTCTGTTATGATTGAATTAGAAGGAACAGCATCAATCAATTATTTTACAGATGACGACTTTTTGCAACCAACAAGCACTTCTTCGATAGGACAGCCCCTATTTATTCAGGCAAATGCGAGTCTTTGTAATGAAAACTCAACAAGGATCGAACGAGTAACTATTGAGATAGCATCTACACTTTCTGGAGATTTAGAATCGTACATCGGTGTTGAAACAGGTAGAAATACGGGAATATTTAGGATTCAGGAGGATGTTCCCACTAGAAATTCGGTTGATTTTCCTGTGGTTCAATCAAATAAAATCCTTGAAGTTATGGTTGAGGATGAGCTAGTAGCTGAACTTAAATGTGCAGGATTAATTCAATCTGGTGCAACGGGTAGGATTACTGCTTTATTAACAGTAGACGTTTTTGGAACTGTGTATGATACTGAATCAAATGACCCGGTTGCTGGTGCCACAGTACAAATAATTGATGTAACCGGACAAGGAAATGGTGGAAATGCTGGCGGATTAGCAGCCACATTCGCAGTGGATGGTACAACTCCAATTGAAAACGCACAAATAACAGGAGACGATGGTAGGTTCTCTTACCCATTTGTACTTCCAAGTACGTATAGGATTGAAGTAATTCCACCTGATAAATATAATTTCCCTTCTGAAGTTGGAATCGCCTTTCAACCTACCGACCGAGAGACGGATTCGGTAGCTTCCTACGGGTTAGAATTTACACTAGAAAATACTGCACAAGCCGTTGATTTAGATATTCCAATTGACGGCCAAGCTATAAATGTTCTTTTCTCTGATAAGAAAGTAGATAAAACAATAGCTGAGATCGGAGATTACCTAAATTATTCTGTAGAAGTTAGGAGTGAAGCAGTAAATACAGTTCACAATCTGGTAATTGAAGATGATCTCCCATTGGGCTTCGAATATGTAATGGGAACCGCAAGAATTAACGATATAAAAACAGATGATCCTGTTGGTGGTAAAGGTCCAACATTAATGTTTACAGTAGATTCATTAGAATCTGGAAATACAGTATCCGTAAAGTACCGTGTTTTGGTTGGTCCAGGAGCCCAAAAAGGAGATGGAATAAACACCGCTTTAGCTTCATCAGATGAGCTAATTGCCAGATCAAGTAATAGAGCAAGAGTGGAAGTTGAAGTGAGAGGTGGAGTATTTAGTGATGATGGGTACATATTCGGTAAGGTATTTACTGACTTTAACAGAAATGATATACAAGACGAAGGTGATTTAGGAATTCCAGGAGTACGCTTGTATATGGAAAATGGTACTTTTGTAATTACAGACGTTGAAGGTAATTATACCATGTATGGAGTAAAACCAAACAAACATGTTCTAAAGTTAGACAATACTACGCTTCCTAAAGGGGCTACACTTTCAATACTTGATAACCGACATGCAAATGATCCATCAAGTAGATTTGTAGATCTAAAGAAAGGGGAGTTCCATAGAGCAGACTTTGCAGTGTGTAATTGCGATACTGGGTCAATATTGGTTGAAGTTCAAAAAAGGATTGATGCTTTAAGAGGGCAAAATAATGAACTTCAAAACTCAATAAGTCAAAATTTTAGTATTGAAGATCGAAAATATAGTGGTGGGTCATCAAGAAATCAGGCAAGTGGTACAGTTGGTAATGGAAAGAATGGAGCTTTAGTAAATGCAAATGGCCTTCCACCTGAAACTGCTCAGGAAGCAGCAGAACTTGAATTAGAATTAATAGAAAAACATAAGGCAGACTCCCTTAAATATGCCAGTAATTTAAAGCCAAAATTTACGCTCGAAGAGTTAATTCGGAATCAAAATAATGAGCTTGGTTTTCTTAATATTGCTGATGGAGATACAATCAGTGCATCGCAGAAAAATATTTGGGTAAAATCTCGTATCGGTGCAGTAATTGACTTTTATGTGAATGACGAAATAGTTCCGACATCAAAGATTGGTAAACAAGTTACCAGTAAAGAAGGTGTACTCGGTTACGAATACATCGGTATTGATTTAAAGCCTGGCAAAAACAAATTTCAGCTTGTAGAAATAGATCCTTTTGGAAATGTAAGAGGCGATATTAACTATACGATATTAGCACCAGGCGAGCTTAGTCAAATCCGTTTAACGGTACTCGAAAATGATGTACCAGCAGACGGAATTTCAACGGCTCGAGTTAGAATTGAATTAGTTGATAAAATGGGAATAAATATTGGTTCAGTATTACCAATTACCCTCGATATTTCTGAAGGAGAATGGGATGTTCAAGATTTAAATGCGAATGAACCAGGAACGCAAATATTTGTGGAAAAGGGAATTACTGAAGTAAACGTAAGATCTACTATTGAGCCTAAAAAAGTTACTATACGAGCAAATGCCGGGGTAATATCTCAAGAAGAAAAGATCAGGTTTGTACCAGATTTAAGACCACTTATTGCCGCAGGTATTATTGAAGGAACACTTCGTTTAAATCAACCTCTAAATATTAATTCTGCTTCAGAAGATGACGGTTTTGAAAGAGAACTTAAAGCACTTGCCTATGAGTTTAATAGTTTTAAAGCAGACGCCAGAGTAGCATTTTTCTTAAAAGGTAAAGTGAGAGGCGACATGCTTCTTACCGCAGGTTATGATTCTGAAAAAGCAAAAGAAGATCGATTATTTAGAGATATAAATCCTGATGAATATTATCCGGTGTATGGCGAATCTTCAATAAAGGGATTTGATGCTCAAACTTCAGGGCGTCTTTATATCAGACTAGATAAAGGTCGTACATATGCAATGTACGGTGACTTTATAACTCAAGAGAGAGATGAAAACAGACAATTAGGAGACTACAGCCGATCTCAAACAGGTATTAAGGCAAATCTAGAGAATGAACTCGGAAATATTACCGCTTTTACTAGCCAGTCTGCTACTTCTAATCGTGTTAGAGAATTTCAGGCACTAGGACTATCCAGATACGTACTTCCAGATATTGATATTATCGAGAATAGTGAAATTATTGAGTTGGTAACCTACGATAGAGAGCAACCGGAAGTAATTTTAGGTGTTGAACGACTTACCCGATTCAAAGACTATATACTTGAGGATTTCTCTGGTACTTTGATTTTTACCTCTGCTATTTCTTCGATAGATGAAGAATTTAACCCTGTATTTATTAGAGCGATTTATGAAGTGGAAAATTCAGACGAAAAATACTTCTTAGGAGGAATAAGTGGCTCATTAAATGTTACTGATAATCTTTCACTTGGCGCAGGTGTTGTTCAGGATAACAACCCAGAAAATAAGTTCAATCTTGCTTCCGCTAATATCGGTTTTGAAGTTGGTAATACTGAAATTATTGGGGAAGTTGCTCAAACCACTACTGATTTAGATGGTATAGGTAGAGCGGGAAGAGTTCAGGTTCAGCATAAAGGAAAAGTTGTAGATGCAAGAGCTCAGATTGGAAGATCTGGTGAAGACTTTGCTAATAAAGTTGGAACTTTAGGGCAAGGTAGAACGGAAGCCAGAGCAAAAGGAAAGATAAAACTTACTCCAAAAACCAGTATTAATACTGAACTGCTGTATTCTGTAAGTGATACTTCTGATCAAAACACATTAGGTGGTACGGTTGATTTACAACAAAATTTCCAGAGCTTTAACGCACAAGTAGGAATGCGTTATTCACGTAGCGAAACTCTTACAAATGCTACCACCGAAAACACAAATGTTAAAGCAAAGATAACTAGTAAACTTCCATTTATTAATAATGCTTCTGTATTCGGTGAATTTGAGCAGGATCTAAATGATGCTGATCGAAGACTTATTGCTTTAGGAGGAGATTACAGGTTATTGAGCAAAGGAAAAGTTTATGCCAGACACGAATTTATCTCTTCTGCAGGTGGTCTAAATACTCTTACAAGTAATTCACAAAGGAATAATACTGTATTTGGTATTAAAACCAATTACATGAAGAATGGAGAAGTATTCAGTGAATATCGAGTAAATGATGCCTTTGATGGACCTACTGGACAAGCAGCTATTGGATTAAAAAATAATTTCCAGATTAAACCTGGGTTTACAGCAAATGCAGGATTTGAACGACAATTTACCATAAAAGGGCCTAACTCTGGAGATGCAACTGCAGTTTCAGGAGCTCTTTCTTATACAGCAAATCCTAATTGGAAAGGAACAACCAGAGCTGAAGCCAGATTTGCATCTACAACAAATACATATTTAAATAGCTTCGGATATGGACAACGAATTTCAGCTAACTGGACATTGCTTGCTAAAAATATTATTTCTCTAAATACTATAGATGGAGTTTCTGGTTTTAGCAGAATTCAAGAAAGATTTAGAGTAGGGGCTGCATTCAGAGATATTTATAGTAATAAGATTGATGGTTTGTTTAGATACGAATATAAGTATGAAGAGCAGAATTCAGGACTTCCATTTGTCAGAAAAGCTCATGTATTCTCCTCACATGGTAATTATCACCCAGTAGATAGATGGACATTTTCTGGAAGATTAGCAGCTAAATCGTCTACAATAGAAGATGATATTTCTTCTTCAAGCTCATTTCTGGAACTTATATCTGGACGAGTAATTCATGATATCAACGATACATGGGATGCAGGAATAAATGCATCATTGTTAGCTAATAGTGATTTTACTACAAAAGATTATGGATTAGGAGTTGAAGTTGGCTTTATAATGGCTCGTAACCTTCGGTTGGCCGTTGGCTTTAATATATTTGGATATGACGATGAAGACTTAGCCGAAAACAGCTACTCTAGACAAGGAGTTTATGCAGGATTTAGTTACAAGTTTGATGAGCAATTATTTGATAATCTTCTTCCAACAAGAGTTAAAGGTAGCAAGCCTCTCATAGATAAATCTCTATACCTAACATGCGAAGAAGCTATTCTATCTTGTGCAGAGGAAGTGATTACTGATGAAATATTAACTATGCCAATAACCATGGTTGATTTTGAATTCCCAGATCCTGTTCTAAAAGCAAGAGATTTGACTTACGAAGAGCTTAGAACCTATGTATTACCAAGACAAATTCACTTTGATAACGATAAGTCGTATATCAACGAGCCTGCTGCTCAAATGCTTGATAAAGTTGCAAGCTATTTAATGAATCGTGAAGAATACATTCTAGACCTATCAGGATTTACGGATTCTAAAGCATCAAACGGCTATAACAGAAACTTAGCCTTCCGCAGAGCATTAGCGGCAAGAGCTTACTTGATTGCTGCAGGTATGAGACCAAATCAGATGACTTATACAAGTTTTGGTGAAGAAAAAACCATGCTAGAAAAAGATCAAGTAGAGATGGCACTGAACCGTAGGGTTGAAGTAAATATCGAAGATTTGGACACCGGTGTTAAGTTTATTTCTCAAATAGAAGATTTACAAGTTGATCAACGGATCCAATCTATAAATAACTGGGATTATATCTTTAATGCAGAACATGATGCTGTTCCTTCAGGCATTACTTTGCAACCGGGTTCTTCAAGACTTAATGAAGTTCAATTGTACTTTATTCAACGAATTGCAACTGCTATGAAGGAATACAATAATGTAAAAGTTAGAATAGAGCTTCCGGTTGACGAACGTCTTGCTAATTTAAGTTTTGATATACTAGATAGATTTAATGCGGCTGGAGTCTCTAACAATAGGGTAGAAATTTATGGTGGAAATTCAATTGGTTCTGATGAAGTAAACTTTAGTTACTTACAAGCTGATGAATTGAAAATTATAGATCAAAAAGATGATGTGAAATTTGCTAATAATTCTTCCGCCATTGCCTTGATGAAAGATTTACTCGAAGTAATAAATGCCAGAGAAGATTATGAACTACTTCGCGATCGTTCACAAACTTATACTGTACCGGATAGACTTTATTTCGGTGATCGACAGTCTGGCTTAGATAATGAAACAGAAGCAGTAGTATCAAGAGTTGGTTCCTATTTAAGAAGTAATGAATATGTGAATCTGGAGCTAAGAGGAACAGGTACTAGCTTAGATATTCGACGAGCTAATGCAATAAAAGAGTATTTAATAAACTGGGGAATTTCTGGCGATAGGATAAAAATAATGAGTGACACAGCTAAAGCAACCGGGGAATTGATTCATTTCGAATATAGAAATGCTGATAAAATCAATTTACTTCGTTTGCCTCAGAACCTGAAAGACGATAATCAGCGTGGAGGTAATTAATGGGATTTAAGAAATCAAATATAACTGGGAAAATGTTATCTGTATTTTCGTTAATCATATTATTGAGTACTTCTATTGCTAGTACGTCTTTAAGTGATAGCGAAAGTGAAAAAGGATTGGAAATAACTCCAAATGTGGAAAAAAGTAATGAACTTTTAGAAGCCGAAGAGTTTTTTAGGTTTAGAAGAGCTTGCGAGGATTTACCAACTCTTTCATTTGATTTTGCAACAGCAACCAGATTGGCAGGAACGGGAACTCCTACAGTAGGTACAATCTATAAATATTTTGATGTAACGGGTGATGGAACTACTGATGCAGAGATTAAAATTATAAATATTAGTAATGCAAGAATTATCAATTTTGATCAGTCTACTACAGGTACTGCTCAGAACTTCCAACCTCAGATTGCCCCTAATGTTACAGGTATTGGTTCACAAGGGTTTATAGATTTTGAATTCACCTTTTTCCAAAATGGTTCTTCAATTTTAAGAGATTTCATTGATTTTACAGCCTCTGCAGTGGATGTGGATGGAGATGCCGTTCAAACTCGTGAATTTGTAGGCTTCCAAAATTTAGAAGCATTTACAGTTGAAGCTACCAATGCATTAACCCCAGGATTTTCAAATGTTTATTTTACATTCGAATCAACTACCGAAGATAATGTTCCTAATATTGATCCAAATGCTACTACAAATTTAGTATATACTACTTATGAAACGGTTTCCAGATTTAAAATAAGGGCAGGGGTTAAAGATGCATTTTCAACTACTGGCGCAGGAGCTGAACGTCTTTTTTCATTTAATTTTGACCCTTGCTTAATTGAGAATTTTAACAATCCGGTAACTACTAATGTATTCGATCTTGAAATACGAAAGAAAGTTGATGAAAAAAGTCCTGATACCGGTGAGCAAATTAAGTACACCGTTGTAGTTCAGAACAAAGATAATAATACAAATGCAACAGGTGTTTTTGTTACTGATAATTTACCATCAGGTTTAACGTATGTATCACATACTGTAACACAAGGAACATATAATTCTGGAAATGGAATTTGGAATCTTGGTCTGGTTCCATTTCAGATTTCAGATACATTAACTATTAATGCAACGGTAAATACTGGTACAGAGGGTAATAAAATTACCAATGTTGCTACAATTTCGGCATTTGAAGGACAAGACAGGAATATTTCTAATAATACTACCTCTGCCTCTTTAACCGTTAGAAACCCAGCCGGCGCTTCATGTCAAGATCCACCATTATTTGCGTTTACAAACAGTACTTTAGAACAGGGATCAGCTTTATTAACGGGAGCGGTTTATCGTTTTAGTAATGTAGATACTGGAGTAGATGCGCTTGTTACTATTGAAAACAGAGTAAATGCTACAGTTACTTCAATTAATAATAACCTAACGGATCCTTTTCAACCTAGCATAAGACGTCAATCGAGTAGCAACGCGTATGTAGATTTTAGTATTCAATTTGTGCAATCAGGTACGGGTTTTCCAATTACCTACGACGAAATACCAGTAAGTGGAGTTGATATAGATGGAACTGGGTCGGGAACGTTGAGAGACTACGTTGGTTTTGCCGATTTCTTGTCATATACGATTGAACAGTTTGGATCTGAATTGACGCAAAGCACGAGTGGCGATTACACTATTTTTACGGCAAATAATGCTACGAATGCAACCGGTGGGCAAGTAGATACAGATAATGTTGTGTACACTATTTACAAAAGTACGTCAACTGTAAAAATAAGGGCAGGTATATCTAATGCGAGTGTAAATACAACGGTACCAGTAATATTTGATTTTACAGAATGTGTAATCGAGAATTTCGATAGCCCTACAACAACAAATGTAAGTACCGATCTCCAAATTGTAAAAACAGTAGACGATAATAATCCAACCGAGCGTGATAACATTGAATTTACACTCGAACTGGATAATCTTGGTCCTCTTACCGCTACAGGAATTGTTGTAAAAGACTCTCTACCAGACGGTTTTACCTTAATAAACGGAACTGTATCACAAGGTACATTTAACCCTACAACGGGAGAGTGGGCTGTAGGTACCGTAATAAGTGGTAGTGATGCTACGCTAACCCTAAACTATTCAGTTGATGAACAATCAGCAGATATTACTCTTAGGAATTATGCATTCATCAAAGAGTTAAATCAAAATGATATTAACTCCGCAAATGACACTTCCTTTGTAGATGTTGATGTAGTCACGAATCCGGATGCAGATATTGAAGTTTTTAAAAGTATTACTAACAGTACAACATCCACCATACAGTTTGAGTTGAAAGCAACTAACAATGGACCAGTCACAGCAACTAATGTATTTGTAAAAGATTCCTTGACAACTGCACTAACTTTTGTAAGTGTTGGATCTGGTAGCGATGGAAGTTTTACAAGTGGAACAGGGATTTGGGATGTTGGTACAATTGCAGTAAATGATACCTCAACTATTATACTTAATTACATTACAGCTTCAATAGTTAGTGGTGAAAATTATGCGTTTCTGCAAAGTTTAGATCAGGATGACATACAAATAAATAATGATACAACCTCTGTGCCTTTTACTTTCAATACTTTCATTTCTGGAACAGTATTTGAAGATATAACAGGGGATGAACTAACCGACGGAGATACTAATTTTAATGACGCATCTGGCGATCAGCAAGCTCTTTCAGGGGTTGAAGTTCATTTGTACAGAGATCTTAATAATGGGGGACTTGGAACCTCAGAAAATTATATTGGAACAACTACAACTGATGGAAACGGTAATTACTTATTTGAAGTGCCCGCAAATGATACCTATTGGATTGTTGTAGATTCACAAACCGGTGAAATGACCGACGGCACCACTTGGCCAGATCAAACCTATGGTGCGGCTGGTGCAGTATGTGCTGATGGTGCAGGAGGAACTTCGTCTCCTTCAACAAGTGCAGGTCCTTGTTATGGAGGTAGAAATGGAGCAACATCCGATGATATTCCAAACACTCCTGTTGATGGAAGTATAAATACTGCCGAACATATTATTGAAGTATTGATCGCTGGAAATAATTCAGTTTCTGATATTGATTTTGGTTTCAGTTTTAATGTAGTAACTAATATTGATGATGCTGATGAAGACGGTTCTTCTGCTCGATGGCATCAAGGTTCGTTCCGTCAGTTTGCATTTAATGCGAATCAAATTGATGGCGATAATGAAATGCGTTTTGTGCCAGCAGTAGCGGCTAATCAAAGTACATGGTGGAGAATTACACTGAATGGGACTTTAATGCCTACCATGATTGATGGAGGAACTACATTCGATGGAACAGCTTACAACTTTCAAGACCCTGATCAGATCAGAGATACAAATACCGGAACTGTAGGTGGCGATGGTGGAACTATTTCCACTGTAGGTACAGATGCTGTTTCTTTTTCATATTTCAATAGAAAAGAACTTGATATAAATACAAATGATGATCCTGTTTTCTTAATCAATTCTCCTGAAGGTAATATTACTATTCGTGAGCTCGGAATGTATAACGGGTTTGGTGGCTTTGATGAAGAGATGATCCAAATACAAAATAACCCTGGTGGGATTATTGAAGACAACTTTATTGGTCCATTTGCTGATGGAACTACACCTGCTGGAAATACCAGAGGAAATATTGGAATCTTTATTAATGACAGTAATAATTCTTTTTCTATTGATATTCTGAACAACTATATCGGATTTCTGAGGAGAACTGGGATACATAGTGAAAATGAGGATGTTTTTATCACAGTAAGAGGAAATGAAATTTTCGAGAACTCTTTAGATGCTGATTCAGACACTGATGGGATTTCAGGAACCGGTAATTGGACGATTGAAGAAAACTTAATCCGAGATATTGGTACAACCAGCAGTTCGGCATTTGATGGAGGTTCAGGGATAGAAATTGGTCGCGATGGTGATACATCACCGGCATCAGGAACGATATCTAATAACACTATTTTTGATAACCAGTCAACGGGTATCTCGGTAATTGAAGATGTAAATGGATTAACAATTTCCGAAAACATAATCACTGGCAATGGAGTACAGTTTGCCGCAGATGGAAATCCTAAATCGGGAGCTGGTATAAAGCTAATCAATTCTGATGGACAACGTGAAATTACAGGAGTAACAATTTCACAGAATCAAATTTCTGGTAATGAAGGACTAGGAATTGATATAAGTGAATCTAATACGGTTGCCGATGGTGTTTCTGCTAATGATGGCACAATTGATACAGACTTCACTTCTTCTCCAAATGGGTTAGTTGATTATCCAATAATCACTTCGGTGGCAACTAACGGAACGGTAATAAATATAACTGGATATGTTGGAACGGATGCATCTCGTATTAATGAAACATTTACTATCGAGGTTTTTAAAGCTAATAATGATGGCGATAATGCTGGTGAAATAGAAGAAGGAGACGCCCAGTCTGTTGCCCATGGCGAAGGTGAGTTTTATATAGAAAGTACAGTTTCTAATCCATCTGGAGAGTTTAGTTCTCAACTAATTATTCCAGGTGGTGTTTCTCTTGTAAGTGGAGATTTTATCACGGTAACAGCAACCGATGATGATGGAAATACATCCGAATTTAGTGCTAACTATGAAGTTGGAGAGTTAGATATTGAAATCACTAAAATCTTATTGAATAGTTCTCCAATCCCGCAAGACGAAGAAGTAACTTTCTTAATTATAGCAGAAAATAAAGGTCCTACCGATGCAACTGGAGTTACCGTTACTGATGCACTTACAGCTCAACTTACATTAGATGCTGGGAATACCTCAGCAACAACTGGAAGTTATGCTGGCAATACTTGGACAATTGGAAACATGGCAAGTGGACAAATCGATACGCTAACCTTAGTAGCAGACCCTAATACCACCGGAACCGGATTATCAAATACAGCAACATTGTTAAATGTAAATGAAGATGATCTGAATACAGATAATAACTCATCAACAGTAAACTTTGATATTGCAACGATTATACGAGGGACTGTTTTTGAAGATATCACTGGTGATGGAATTACAGATGGAGACACCAACTTTGGAGATGCATCTGGTGATCAACGTGCACTTTCCGGAGTTGAAGTTCATTTATACAGAGATCTAAATAACGGGGGACTTGGAACCTCAGAAAATTATATTGAAACGGTTCTCACGGATGCGAATGGAGTTTTCTCTTTTGCTCCACCTGCAAATGATGATTATTGGGTAGTTGTAGATTCTCGTTCAGCGGGTCTATCGGATGGAACTACATGGGCTGAGCAAGTTTATGGTCCAATTGGAGCACTTTGTGCAGATGGAACGGGAGGAACAGCTACTGAGCGAACTACAGCAGGTGTATGCTATGGTGGTAGAAGAGCAAATACTTCAGATTTAATTTCAACAAATCCTGTAGATGGAGATATTGCAAACGCAGAACACATAGCCGCAATAACTTACACAGGTACTTCTATTACGCAAATCGATTTTGGGTTTAGTTACAATGTGATGAGTAATGTTTTAGATGATGCAGATGATGACGGCTCTGCCACTCGATGGATACAAGGATCAATGCGTCAGTTCTTTTTGAATGCTAATCAGATTTCGAGCGCTAATGCTATGCGATTTGTACCTGCGGTCGCTGATAATGATGTGAATGGAAATGGTTGGGGAATCCTGGCAATTACTTCTGCTTTCCCAGCTCTTACCGATGGGAGTACAACAGTTGATGGAACAGCCTATGACTTCCAGAATCCAGATCAAGTATTGGATAATAATTCCGGCAGTATAGGCACCGGAGGAACGGTTGGTGTGGATGCATTATCTCTTCCAACATTCGAAGATAAAGAGCTAGAGATAAATGGGTCTGATTTCACATTTATTACCATAAATAGTACTTCAGGAAATATCATAATTAAAGAGCTTGCAATCGTTAATGGATCAACGACAGGAGCAATTGTAGTAAGTGAGAACCCTGGCGGAAGTATAGAAGATAATTATATAGGTATTCGTAACGATGGAACAACACCAGCCGATCCTGAAAGAAACCAGGTAGGTATCTTTTTTGATGGCACTGCAATATTTAGCTCTACGATAACTAGAAATTATTTCGGCCACCATCGTGATAGTGGAATTGAATGCGAAAATGAAAATGCAATCATCAATATTACACAGAACGAAATATTTAGAATGGGAAGGGCTATTAATGAAGCCGATGGTATTTCTGGTGTAGCTGAGTGGTTTATCGAAGGGAATTTAATTCACAGAAACGGTCGTGCAGCGAGTAGTAGTTCAGAAGGTGGTGCAGGGATAGAAATTGGGAGAGATAACGAAGTTGATGAAGCCACAGGAACGGTAATAAATAATACTATTCTCGATAATTTTAATGTTGGTATTAATATTTATGATTATGCACTAAATGTAACTATTGAGAAAAATATAATTACTCAAAATGGGGAAGATGGAACGGCAACGGGCGCTGGAATTAAACTTATAAATCCCGACAATGAACGGAATATTGGTGGGATTTTAATCACAAAAAATAGCTTTTTCGATAATGAAGGGTTAGCAATTGATATTGTTGAGGGAACTGCTCAAACAACAGTAAATGGTGTTACTCCAAATGATGGAACTGTTTCTACAGATTTCGCAACAAATCCTAATGGAGCTATCGACTATCCAGTTATAGATAGTTTAACTATTACTGGAAACCAATTAACTATTCGGGGTTATGTAGGCACGAGTGGAAATTCAATAAACGATGTGTTTTCCATAGAACTATACAAAGCAAACGATGATGGCGATAACGATGGTGAGATTGAATCTGGAGATGCTCTTTCTGTAGCTCATGGTGAAGGTGAAACTTATATCACTACCATTTTTACAGCTTCTGACGGTACCTTTTTGGAAACATTTACTATACCTGGATCCGTAGCTCTTTCAGTGGGTGATTTTATAAGTTCGCTAGCAATGGACGGCGAAGACAATACCTCAGAATTCTCAGCTAATTACGATATTCAAAGTTCAGGTGGAACGATAAGTGGTTTTGTGTATCAAGATGATAACCACAATGGTCAAAGAGAAAATGGAGAAGATGGTATATCGGGAGTTACTATAGTTCTTAGAAATTCGACATCCGGTATTTGTCGAAGTGTAAGTACCGATGCAAATGGATTATATCAGTTTTTAGCAGTTGAGCCAGAAACGTACACTATTGTTGAGTCTGCTTCAGAAACAACTCCAACACCCGCTGTTTGTCCATCTCCTGAAGAAGATCCAACAGGTTATGTATCCACAACAGAAAATACAATTAATCTCGTTGTTGGTGGCGGAACGATACAAAATCAGGATTTTGGAAATTTCTTAGGATTTAGATTAGATGGAACTGTTTTCCAAGATGACGGTTTAACAGGAGGAACTGCAAATAACGCAATCCAAGATGGAGAAGAAGCAGGATTAGGTGAAGTTACTGTTACTTTAACAGATAATAGTGATGTCGCTATCCAATTAACGGCAACTGATGAAGATGGTAACTACTCATTTTGGATTACTGAAGCAGAAGCCGCAAATGGATCAACCTTAAAGATTAAACAATTAAACCTTACAAGTTATTTGTCAACGGGGGGTAATGAAGGTACTACTTCAGGAACCTATAATCGTTCAACAGACGTTATAACTTTCGTGAATACATCAGGCGTCACCTATACAGGTGCAAATTTTGCTGACGTACCACAAAACAGATTAATTACTGATGGTGTACAGTTCGCACAACCTGGAACTTCTGTATTTTTTACTCATCAATTTGATGCAAATTCAGACGGTACGGTTACTTTTACCCTTACAAATACACCAACACCATCTAACGCAAACTGGCCAACATTGCTTTATTTAGATGATAACTGTAATGGTGAGATTAATCCAGGTGAAGAAATAATTACAGCTCCTAGAGCAATGACAAGAGGAGAAAGTATTTGTTTAATTGTAAGAACTTCAGTCCCAATTGGAGTGCCTGATGGTGGTGAAAATGCAATAATTGTACAAGCCGATTTCTCGTTTGCGAATGCAAGTCCTGCTTTAGATCAAACATATAAACGTAACGATAGAGTTACTGTTGGAGAAGACGTAACTGCAGGTTTAAAAATCACAAAAATTGTTGATGAAGGTCAGGCATTACCAGGAGAAAATTTAACTTACACCATCACTTACATAAATAATGGTGATGATCCCATTTCTACTATGGAGGTTAAAGATTCAACCCCCGCTTATACAACCTTTGTTTCAGCATCATTTAGTTCATTAGCATCACTAAGTTTAACAGGATGCACAATTACAGCGCCAATTGTTGGAGAATCTGGTGGTGTTATTTGGACCTTTACAGGTACACTTGATCCTGGCCAAACAGGAACTGTTACATATACCGTTAAAATAGATGAATAGTAGTCAAAGAGATAATAATAGAGAAATAAAAATGACAAGTAAGAATAAACGAATCGTTTTTTTGTTAGAAGATAATCCTGCCTATCGTTTAGTAATTAAAGTAGTATTAGAAAAGATGGGATTTATAGTAATGCAGTTCGAAAATGGCAGGAAGGCTTCTGAAATGATTCATCATATTAAGCCCGTACTTATTATTTCTGATATTGATATGCCAGAGATGAATGGCTTTCAGTTTTTTGAATATGTTCAAGATAACTCCGATGAGTTTGATCTTCCATTTTTATTCATTTCCTCAACTGCTTCAAATAAGAAGAGAAAGAAAGCTTCAAAATTAAGTACATTTAAAATGTTAGATAAACCCGTGTCACCTCATGAACTTGAAAATGCGATAAATGAAATTATTGGTACCAAAGTGCTAGTTGAAAAAAACTAAACCTTTCTTTTAATCATCACTAAGAATAAGTTCTTAGAATGATCACCCACACCAAAGCCATCATTCTTAAATCAATAGACTACCAAGAGTCTAGTAAAATTCTTACGGTATTAAGCCAGGAGCATGGTAAAATTGCCTTGATTGCCAGAGGTGTAAAAAAGCCTAAAAGTAAACTTTCAGGGCTCATCGACTTAGGCAATATATTAGATGTAGTTTACTATTATAAATCAACAAGAGGGGTTCAAAGCCTTACTGAAGCTTCATTTTCATATTCTAATCTCAATTTTAGAATAGATTTTGAAAGAGCAGCAATACTTTATTCTACACTGGAGCTTATTGCACAGTTAGTACATGAAAATGAAGTAAACGAAACCGTATTTAATTTTCTTTCTATGTTTATTCAATGGCTTGGAGAAGAAGAAAAAGTTAATCCTTCCATTTTTTGTTATGTTCAAATTAGGTGCACAGAACTTTGTGGTTTCGATATTGATGACAAAGGTACAGATTTAAAAAAAGATGTTTATTTAAATATCAGTGATGGAATAATTTCGAATGCAATTGATTCGGAACTTTCGTATAAATTAACCGTCTTACAAGCACGGTTTTTGAAAGAATCTTTATCATCTAAGCAACGATCAGTACTTGAAATCGGTTTAAATAATTTGGAACTAAAGCAATTGATTCGTCATTTAGATGTTTACTTTAAATACCATATCGAAGGGTATAAAGAACGAAGGTCAGACTCAATTTTTGAACAGATGTTGCAGGAACACAAATGAAAAAAAGAGAATTTTATTTATCAGCGCTACTTTTATTGTTAATTGGGGTATCAATTGGGACGATCTTCGCATTATATACGATCAATCCTGATTTGGCGCCACTTTCTGAAGTGAAAATTACAGAAGTAAAGAAAAACGATGTTCCCATTTTTAGTGAAGAAGACCTCGCTAAAATTGATACCCGTTTCGTATTTAAAAATATTGCTGAAAATGTTACCCCAACAGTCGTTTATATCGAAACAATCATCCCGGTAGAATTACCAGATGACGAAAATCATGATTTTGGTGAAAGTTTATGGGATAGAATTGTACCACAAAGAGCAAGAACTGTTGGTTCCGGGATTGTGATAACAAGTGACGGATATATTTTAACGAATTACCATGTAATTGAGGGAGCAGTTCGAAATGGACTAAAAGTTGTACTAAATGATAAACGTGAGTATGATGCGAAATTAGTCGGCAACGATCCAAGTACCGATCTAGCTGTTATTAAAATAAATGCGGAAAATCTCGAAGCTATTACTATTGGAAATTCTGATTCTGTAGATGTTGGCGAATGGGTACTAGCAATTGGAAATCCATTCAGACTTCGCTCAACTGTTACTGCTGGTATTGTAAGTGCTCTTAGTAGAGATGTTCAAATTATTAACGACAGAATGCGTATCGAAAGTTTTATTCAAACTGATGCTGCAATTAATAAAGGAAATAGTGGGGGAGCTTTAGTTAATACCAGTGGCCAACTAATTGGAGTAAATACAGCCATTGCGTCTCAAAGTGGTGCTTATCAAGGGTATGGGTTTGCAGTTCCAAGCAATTTGGCGTTAAAAGTTGCAACCGATCTTATTCAATTTGGTGAAGTAAGAAGAGCACTTCTTGGTGTTTCGATCGGAGCAGTAGATTTTAATAGGGCTTCAGAAATAGGATTAGATGAAGTGAAAGGAGTGGAAGTATTGTCAGTAAGTGAAGATGGTGGCGCAGCATTATCAGGAGTTCAGTCTGGCGATATTGTGCTCGAAGTAAATGGAATGCCTGTAAATGAATCGAATGAGTTACAAGAAAGAGTGGCAGTTCTTAATCCCGGCGATTTAGTTCAACTTTTAATATGGAGAAGAGGTGAAGTTTTTAACAAAAACGTTCAACTGAAACTTCATGAACCCGATATTGAAGAGCTTGTTTTTGAAGAAGAGCCTATTATCCCGGATGGGACGTCTAATGATGATAATTCTGGTTTAGAGGTTCAAGAGTTTGATCTTGGTTTCAGAGTTATGGCACTTTCTAAAACTGAAAACGAAGATACATTTGATTTAATAATAACTCATGTATATAAGTACTCTGAAGCATGGAATCGTGGATTAAGAGAAAATCAAAAAATTATATCTGTAGACGAAGAAAATGTTGAAGATCTCCCATCTTTAAAAGAACTTATACAAAGAAAACTAACTACCAATAAGTCGGTGATTCTTGAAGTATTAAATGAAGAAGATGCAAAGGGATACATCGAATTAGAACGAAACTAAATGAAGCTTACAAAATTAGGGGTACTCTCATTAATTATTATTATTGGGATGAATGCATGTGCAACTACAGAAAATACAAGTGTCGAATCAATCTCCGAAACCTCATCTATTTTTCCAGCTTGGTATGAACCTGTCGAAACTGTTCATGATAGTTTAAACTATGTAGCATTCGCTACTGCTATTGCAGCTGATTCAGTAAAAGCAATAGATCGTGCAGAAATTCAGGCCCGAATTCATCTTGAAAAGAAAATTGCTCAGCTTACAGAAGAAATTCGTATAGATTTAGAAGCTTCGGGTTCAACAAGTGTAAGTAATACGGATTTCATTATTATTTTAAGAACGGCCCATTTTGGAGTGGAAGCTGCTGCAATGCCTCTTCAGGCTATATCTAAAAAAACAGAGGGATACTATCGTGGCTTTTCGTCAGTTCAGATCTCTAAAAGTGATATTAAATCAGTACTAGAAAAGGGTTTTACAGGACATCCTCGCTATTGGGGGGAGTATTCGTCTTCGTCAATGTTCTTAAGTTATTTTGAATAAATCGTTCATCATTATATAGCCTTTAAATAGCATTTCTTTTCTGGCGGAAGTAACTGAATCGATTAGTAATCTAAAAGAGAGACACCCACATTAATCTAAGAATAGATCCCTTTCTCTGATATTATTTTAAAAGAATAATATTACTTGGTAAACAATCTTTGGTAACTTTTCTTGTTGCACTAAAAAGAACAGCCTTTTTTATTTCACCTACACCCAAATTATCCCGATATTGGTAGTCTAACGAACCAGAAATAGAAGGTATTTAGTGAAAGAATTTATTCGTATTGCATCAGGGCAAGGATTTTGGGGTGATCTCCCAATCGCTCCCGTTAATCAAGTAAAGCAAGGACCTATAGATTATTTGGTTATGGATTATCTTGCAGAGGTTACTATGTCGATCATGCAAAAGCAGAAAATGAAGAATCCAGAATGGGGATATGCAAGAGATTTTGTAGGTGTGATCGATCAAATCTTACCAGAAATCACAACCAATGGGGTAAAAGTTATAAGTAATGCTGGTGGTGTAAATCCATTAGCATGTAAAGATGAAATCCTTAAAATTGCAAAAGAGAAAGGCTTTACAAATTTAAAAGTAGCTGTTGTTGATGGCGATAATATCCTTGATCATATTGACGATTTAATCGCCGATGGACATCAACTCAAGAATATGGATACTGGAGAACCAGTTAGCAAAGTAAAAGAGCAGCTTTTAAGCGCTAACGTTTATTTCGGATGTAGAGCTATTGTAGAAGCATTAACAAAAGACGCCGATGTTATAATTACAGGTCGTGTAACCGATACTGGATTAACACTTGCACCCATGATTCATGAATTCGGTTGGAAATATGATGATTTTGATAAAATGTCGGTTGGAACCATTGCAGGCCATATATTAGAATGCGGAGCACAGGCATCGGGTGGTAACTTTACCGATTGGGAAAAAGTAGAAGATTTCACGAATATTGGCTTTCCAATTGTTGAAGCCTATCCAAACGGTGAGTTTTTTGTTACCAAACATGAGGGAACTGGCGGCTTAGTAAGTTCTCAAACAGTAAAAGAACAACTGCTTTACGAAATTGGTGATCCAAAGGATTATATAACCCCCGATGTTGTTGCTGATTTCACTTCCATTCATGTAGAAGATGTCTCAAAAAATAAAGTGAAGGTTTACGGAATTACTGGTGCACCCGATACCGAATTTTACAAAGTTTCAGCTAGCTATAATGATGGATATAAACTTTCAGCGACTTTGGTCTATTCATGGCCTCATGCATTAAAGAAAGCCGTCAAAGGAGCAGAGATTTTAGAAGAAAGAGCAAAAAATTTAGGGTTGAATATTGACGAATTCAATAAAGAATATATTGGGTACAACGGAACCACTGAGAAAATGGTTACAAATATCGAATTAAATGGTGATCATGATGAAATCCAAATGCGAATATCCATTTCTGGACAAAATAAAAAAGATTTAGATCGGTTTGGTATGGAAGTAGCTCCATTAATTTTAACTGGACCAAGCGGCGTGACAGGTTTTGCAGGTGGAAGACCCAAAGCTAGTGAAGTAGTGGCTTATTGGCCGGCGCTGTTAAATAAAAAAGCTGTAAAACCGCGAGTTACTGTGTTCGAAATCAATTAAACTAGGTTGATTAATTAAATAAATAAGTAGTTAAAAAAACTATTCAAGGAAGTTCAAGTGGGGGCACTTAAAGACCTTAATAAATATCTAAAAAAATACAGAGTTGCTGTTTTCTTAGGAGCTCTTTTTCTAACCTCAGCGAATTTTTTTCTCGTTTGGATTCCAGTTCTTATTCGTCGAACGATAGATCGTGTAGAAAATCTATCAGATGGTAATTATGAAGTTCCCGAAAGCCTCTTCCAAACTTTATTTTCTAGCGAGGTAGGTAAAATATTGGGGCAAAATTCGCTTTATCTGGTAGGTTCAGTTGCTTTGTACGGTATATTTCTTTTTCTAACACGCCAAACACTGATAGTCTCTTCAAGAAAAGTGGAATTTGACATTAGAAATGAGATGGTTCAAAAACTGATGGCACTTCCTCAACGGTTTTATGCAAAATATTCTCAGGGAGAAGTTTATGTAAGAGCAACTGAAGACATAAATAAAGTTCGAGAGTATTATGGACCTGTAATTATGTACAGCATTAATACAATAACCAGAGCTGGATTTGTGATTACAATGATGTACCTGGTTAATAAAGAACTCATGATTTGGGCTCTAATACCACTTCCATTACTATCAATTTTTGCTTATTGGATTACCGGTTTTATCCATAAACACTCAATTATTATTCAAGAACAATATTCAAGTTTAGCGGGACAAGCTAAGGAGAGCTTTTCAAGTATCAGATTAATCAAAGCCTATAATCGCTTAGATTATGAGCAGACTAAGTTTGATCTATTAAGTGAAGATTATAGAAAAAAGAAATTGAGACTTGATTTAATTGAATCACTTTTTCACCCCGGTTTAAATTTCCTTATCGGAATTTCATTAATTATTGTGATTTGGCAAGGTGGAAATATGATTATTGAGGGCACATTAACGGTTGGAAATATTGCTGAGTTCTTGATTTATGTGGCCTATCTAATTTGGCCGGTAGCGGCATTAGGGTATACAACCAATCGATTTCAGAAATCACTGGCATCGTGGTACAGAATTAAAGAAGTGTTGGATTATCCCATCGATATATCTGATAATGAAGAAGCGATTACAAAAGAAATTAAGGGTAATATTGAGTTTAGAAATGTCTCATTTAAATATCCAGATTCAGATGAATATGTAATTCATAACCTAAATCTTAAAATTGAAGCTGGGCAAAATGTGGCAATCGTTGGCAGAACAGGATCAGGAAAAACCAGTTTGATACAACTTATTCCCCGACTTTTTGATCCCGGTGAAGGAACTGTTTTAATTGATGGGGTTGATTTAAAAAATCATTCAGTAATAAATATTCGAAGCTCAATTGGCTTTGTGCCACAAGATACATTCTTATTTTCTGATACTATCAGCGAAAACATTGCGTTTGGTGTGGAAGATGCAGATGACAAAATGATTGAAGCTGCTGCAGAAAAGGCACAAGTCAAAGAGAATATTTTGGATTTTGAGAAAAAATTTAAGACTATGCTTGGCGAGCGGGGAATAACTTTATCAGGAGGGCAGAAGCAAAGAACAGCAATCGCAAGAGCACTGATAAAAGACCCGAAAATTTTAATATTTGATGATTCATTAAGTGCGATAGACACTAAAACGGAAGACGCAATACTAAAACAGTTGCAAGAAGAGTTGGGTGGAAGAACGACCATAATGATAAGCCATAGAATATCGACTATAAAAGATGCCGATGTTATTTACTATCTGGAAGATGGACAAATTTCGGAATACGGTACTCACGAAGAACTTTTATCAATAGACGGTCATTATAAGACCATGTATACCAAACAATTACTAGAACAAGAATTAGCAGAAATATAATAAACCGATCGAGCTTATTGTTTGACAGGCAATAGCTTAAAGGAAAAACGGGAGAAAACATGATTGTAGTACCATTAGGAATAGCCTCAGCAACACCAACCGCTATTCGACATTTACCGGCAGTAGCACTTTGGAGGGAAGGAAGTGTTTACTTATTTGATTGTGGAGAAAATGCTCAAATGAGTATGCTCCAAGCTGGACTAAAACGCTCAAAAATTGATTGTATTTTTATCTCACACTTCGACGTAGATCACTACTCAGGGTTAATGGGTTTACTTTCAACTTTACAACTTCAACGTCGTGAAAGGGAAATAACCTTAGTTGGACCTGAAGGAATTAAAGAGTTTGTTAATTGGAACTTAAAATTCTCAGGAGTTGAACTTAGTTTTGAAGTTAAATTCAACGAAGTAAAAGAGGGCGAAGAGGTAACAAGAGTTGTAGATGAAGACGATTTCTATGTAGAAGCTCGCCCACTCAAACATCGACGTTTTTGCTTGGGATATCGATTTCAAGAAAAGGACAAGCCAGGTAAAGTTGACTCAGAAAAAGCTTCAAAATTAGGCATTACCGAAGATGATCAATTTAAAGCGCTAAAAGCTGGAGAGAGTATTAAGCTTGAAGATGGAACTGAGATTGAAGCTTATGAAATTGTTGGTCATCCTCGACCAGGAGATAGCTTTGCATATGTAACCGATACAGAATACTGCCCAAATGCAGTTAAATTGGCGATGAATACCAATATCCTATATCACGAAGCTACCTTTAGTAATCAACTAGCCGATAAAGCTAAAGAAACCGGACATTCAACAGCTGGCGATGCAGCGCGGGTTGCAACAGAATCCCAAACTAAATTATTGGTTATTGGTCACTTTTCAGCACGTTATACTAATCTTCACGTATTGCTGAAAGAAGCTCGTGATGGTTTTTACCCAACATGGCTAGCTAATGAACTTCGCCCAATTTTTACAGATCCAACACACGAACGAGGTATCATAAAAGCTAAAGTTGAATTAAAGGATTTAACTAAAAGTAGTTCTTCTGATACCTATTCTTCAGGAAGAAGAGATAGTCGCGGCGGAGGCTCAAGGGGACAAAGTCGTGGTGGAAAAAACTTTAGATCCAGAAGAAGTTCTGGTGGAAGTTACCGAAGCGATAATCGTGATAGCCGAAGTGGTGGAAATTACAATCGAGATGATCGTGGAGGAAGCAATCGTGACAATAGAGGAGGCGGTAACTACCAACGAGACAATCGATCGAGTGGTGGAGGAGATCGTTATAATTCTGGTGAACGTCGCTCTTATGGAAGCAGTTCTTATAATCGAGATAGAAGTAGGGATGACAATAATAATGATTCAAAACCTAACAAAACGATTACGCCAAGAACATCTTATGATGATTTTGACAGATTTTAAACAAGTATTGCGTGAAGAAATCTAAAGAAAAAAAAGCCGTTGACAGAAAACTGATTCGACGGCTTTACTTTTTTGTTAAGCCTTATCGTTGGTTTGTTGGATTAGCAGTTATTCTTACACTAGGAGCATCCTTTTTAGGCACGATTAGACCAAAATTAACTCAGATTGCTGTTGATGACTACATTGCCAATGGTGATATTGAAGGTCTTAAATGGATTATTCTTCTTCTATTTGGTGCATTAGCTGGTGAATTTATCATTTTGATGATTAACACCTATTTAACACGTTGGTTTGGGCAAGGGACTTTATATTCGCTTCGAAATACAATTTTCGAAAAAATACAATCTCTAAACGTCCAGTTTTTTGATAAGAATCCAATTGGTCGTTTAATCACCCGAACAACCAGTGATGTTGAAGCCTTAAGTGAACTACTTTCGGATGGTGTTGTAGCGATTATTGGCGACCTTTTTAGAATTATATTTATCCTTTATTTCATGTTTAGCATGAATTGGGAATTGAGTATTGTAACCATTGCTGTATTACCCATCTTATTCTATGCAACATTCTGGTTTAAAGAAAAAGTAAGAGTTTCTTTTCTCAAGGTTCGCGATCAGATTTCAAACTTGAATTCATTTGTACAGGAACACATCAATGGAATGGATGTAGTTCAACTATTTAACCGAGAAAAAAAGCAGCTAAATAAATTTAAAGATATAAACGCTTCACATCGTGAAGCACATATAGAAACCATATTCTACTTTTCTATTTTCTGGCCCATTGTTGAAGTATTTTCAAGCTTCGCAATGGCATTGATAGTTTGGTATGGTGGTGGAAGAGCGCTGATGGGTGGAGTTTCATTCGGTGTACTTCTAGCTTTTATACAATACTCACGTCAATTTTTTATGCCCATCCGTGGACTTTCCGAAAAGTTCAACACCTTACAATCTGCTCTTGCATCCTCCGAGCGAATCTTTAATGTGTTAGATACTGATACGGAAGTATTGGTTTCAGAATCACCTTTGAAAATTGAAAACCCAAAAGGTGAAATCGAATTTGAAAATGTCTGGTTTAAATACAACGATGGAGAAGACTATGTTTTAAAGAATGTTTCTTTTAAAGCAAAACCAGGAGAAAGCGTTGCTATTGTTGGGGCTACAGGAGCTGGTAAAACGACCATTATTAACCTTCTGCTTAGGTTTTATGATATAGAAAAAGGCAGTATTAAAATGGACGGGGTAGATATTAGAGATTTATCTCTTTCTGATTTACGGCACTACTTCTCGCTAGTTCTTCAAGATAATGCACTTTTTACAGGTTCTATCATGGATAATATTACATTAGGTGAAGAATCTATTACAAAAGAGAAAGTGATAAAAGCAGCTCATGATGTTGAAGCTCACCGTTTTATTGAGAAGCTCCCAAATACCTACGAATTTGAACTTAAACAACAAGGAAGTTCACTTTCGATGGGGCAACGTCAGTTAATTTGTTTTGTAAGAGCAATGGTGTTTGATCCTAAAATTTTGATCCTTGATGAAGCTACTTCCAGTATTGATTCTGAAACTGAAGCCTTAGTAAATGAAGCCAGTCTTAGAATGATGGAAGGTAGAACCTCTATCGTTATTGCTCATCGACTTTCAACTATTCAACATGCTGACCGAATTCTGGTAATGCACAAGGGCGAGATTAGGGAGCAAGGAAATCATGCAGAACTAATTCTTCAAGAAGGCGGAATCTATAAAAAACTATACGAGCTACAGTATAAAGATCAGTTGATTCCTAGTTAGTTTTTTTGTTTTTCGCTATAAATGCCAAATAAGAATACAACCCAAAATATGCTTGTTTTGCAATCAATTTTGAACCTAAAAATTCCTTCTTTAAAAGCCCAAATAAATTCAGTTCAATAGAAACATGGTTCTTCTTCATCCATTTTCTGAACCAAGAGAATGGAGTAGAATCGAAATCAACCACTAATAGGATTCCACTTGGTTTGAGATGGGTTTTAATCGCTTGAATAGTTACTTCAATATCAGTAAACATGGTGAGGGAGTAGGAAGCCACTACTAAGTCAAATGAGTTCTTTTTAAAACTCTTCCCAGAATATATTTCGTTTTTAAGTTGGATAGATTTATCAAGTTTGGAGCGAGCTTTGGCTAGCATTTCTTCAGAGAGGTCTATACCAATGAGTTCTGCTTCAGGATACCGTGATCTAAGTGTAACGAGCTGCTTTCCTGTGCCACAACCTAAATCTAGAATTCGCGCCCTTTTTTCTAATTTAGGGAAGTACTTAGGAAGTGAATTCCTTCCAAACAAAAAAGCCCAACGAGTTAAATCATAAAAATTGGAGTGTAGTTTATAATAACTTTTAATATTGGAGGGGATCAATGAATAGCTCCGAAATACGTTCCTGAATAAGTTCCAACTTTGTCATTTTTGCTCACCCATTTGGGATCTATTTGTTTCAACTTCATTTTTTGAGTGACAAAATCAGGAATGAAATCAGTTTCTGGATATGCTGTTCTAAAAAGTATATTTGTTCCTGATTCAGTATGTTGAAGTATATGCTTCCAATGGCTGTTTAATTGATGTTCGTTATTGCCAACCAGCCAGTCCATGTAGTCAAGTAAAACCGCATGAGTAAAAGTTTGATTTGTATTGGCTAAATACGAATCAATCCCTCCGGTTTCAATGTGAATTTTGTGAATGTTTTCACGAAGAAAATAAAAATTATCTTCTTTTAAATAATCCGGACAGCAATTTCTAGTAAAGCTTCCTTCCAGATAAACTCTCCAGAAGTAATTGGATGCAGCCGATTGTTCTACAAATACATTGTAGAGAGCTTGTTTCATGAATTCGTTAACATCACCGATGGCCTCTCTTTGGCTTTTTGGAACACCGGCTAAACTAAGAATTAGTGGTGATTTCCAAAGCATACTTTCAAATCCTGTCCAGAGCTCTCTTTTAACTTTCTCAAATAATTCAATTCTACGGTCTTGTTTATTTTCATTAATTAACTCTTCAATGATTTCTCTTAGATCTTTTCGGTCAATAGTATGATTTAATAATCGAGCAAATAAACCAGAAGCACCAGAGTAGAAAAGTCCTTTTCCTTGAGGTTTAAAATAATGGATATTTGAGTCCCAGAATGTTTTCGAAGCAGGAGATAGTTCATCGCAAATTTTACGATAAGTGCTAAGGAAATGAATAGATTTTCCGTGTCCAAAAAAGTCAAAAAAGAGCTCGAAATCACCGTTTCTTATTAAGGCAAATTTGAGTTCAAGCAAAGCTGTTTGTTTTGGATTTATATCAACACAATGAATTGAATTAGGTGAATCAAGTAAATAATTAAGTACATTACAACCAGCACTTGTAATTGTAAGGAGCTCGGTTTTTGAATTTATTTGCAACAATTCACGATCTACATCCGAATCCTCCCAGCAGATGTTATACACCAAAAAATTTGTATGAATGAAGTTAAACCAAATTTTTGCGAAAATAGATGACATCAGTTATTAAAAAATGAAACTTTTTTGGAGTTAAAAGCCTTAAATTTACAAACAATAAAGTTCAGATTCGTTTTACGAACAACAAAAAGAAAAGGTAATCATGGCAAATACAATCAAGATTGATGAAGCTCAAAAGAAAATCGGAAAATCAGTTAATAATGCAACTGAAGCACTTCAGGAAAAGGTTGAAAAGACCTATGACGATGTAATTGATAAACTCAAAGATGAGAGAGATTGGTTAGAAACTGAAATCAAACATGAGTACAGAAATGCACGTCGTTATGTACGAGCCAACCCTGAAAGAGGGTTAGGTATTGCAGCAATTGCTGGATTAGCCGTAGGTATTATCTTGGGCAGAGCACTTAGATAATTATTAATTTTTATTTATTTCAGAAAGTCATTCTGAGCAAATTTGTGAAGAATCTGCACAACTAGTAATAAATTATTTAATTGTGTAGACTCTTGGCTTCGCTCTGAGTGACTTTCTTTTTATTTTAAGAGATTACAGAAATAGAAAAACTATATGGCTATAAATAAAGATCATTTACAGGATCACTTCGAGCGATTAGATGCGCTCAGGAGGTATCTTTGACTACGAAAAACGAAAAGTTCGAATAATTGAGTTAACAGAAAAAACTCAAAATCCGGAATTCTGGAGCGACCCTACTCAAGCTCAGGTTACTATGAAAGAGCTTGACAATGAAAAAAGCTTAGTTGAAGCTTGGGATAATCTGAATGATCTTCGCGAAAGTATAAATGTTTTTCTCGAATTTCTGGAAATGGGTGAAGATGTTGAGTCTGAACTTCAAGAAGAATATGTAAAACTCCAAAAAGGATTAGACAGTCTTGAATTAAGAAATATGCTGAAAGGGAGTGATGATCATCGCGATGCGGTAGTAAATTTTAATCCCGGAGCAGGCGGAACAGAAAGTCAGGATTGGGCTGAAATGTTGTACCGGATGTACACCCGATGGGCTGAACGATCTGGATTCAAAGTGTCAGTAATTGACTATCAGGATGGCGATGTCGCAGGATTAAAAAGTGCAACCATTGAAGTACAGGGAAATAATGCATATGGATTTTTAAAGGCTGAAAGTGGGGTTCATCGATTGGTAAGAGTCTCACCTTTTGATAGTAATGCACGTCGTCACACATCGTTTTGTTCCGTATTTGTTTCTCCTTTAATTGATGATACCATTGAGCTAAATCTAAATGATAGTGATATCGAGTTACAACGATTTCACTCGAGTGGGGCTGGCGGACAGAATGTAAATAAAGTAGAAACTGGCGTTCGCCTGGTTTGGACAGGCAAGTTATCTAATGGAACAGAGCCTCGCGTTGTAGCCGAATGTCAGCAAGAGCGTTCTCAGCTACAAAACAGAGAAAAAGCGATGGTTCTCTTGAAGTCGAGAATTTATGAACTTGAAAAAGAAATTCAGGAAGCCGAGAAAGCGATTTTAGAAGGCTCAAAAGGAAAAAATGAATGGGGGTCACAAATACGTAGTTATGTATTTGATGATCAACGAGTAAAAGACCATCGAACGAATTACGAAACTTCAAATGTAAGCGCAGTAATGGATGGCGATTTAGATGACTTCATAAAAGCGTACTTATTGCTTCAAGCTAATGTATAAATGTGATTTTTTAGTGTTGGGAAGTGGCTTAGCCGGACTCTCTTTTGCAGTAAAAGCAGCAGAGTTTGGGAAAGTAATTATTGTCACCAAGAACGAAATGTGGGAAGCAAACACACGATATGCCCAAGGTGGAATAGCTGGGGTGATGAATCTAAATAATGACTCTTTTGAAGCACACATCGAAGATACTTTGATTGCAGGCGACGGTCTTTGCGATAGAAAAGCAGTTGAATTGATGGTGAAAAACGCACCTAAACTTATCAAAGAGTTAATTGAATTTGGGGCACAATTCAGCGAAAAGAAAGGTAAACTTGATTTGGGAAGAGAGGGAGGACATTCCGAAAATCGAATTGTTCATGCAGCAGACGCAACTGGTAGTGAAGTTGAGCATGTGATGCTTAAGAAAGTAAGGAATCATCCAAATATAGAACTACTGGAACATCACTTTGCGATGGAGCTTTTAACCGAACATCATTTAGGTGTTAAAGTTAAAACCCTACCAGAAATTAATTGTTTTGGAGCTTACGTTTTCGAACCGAAAAAGGGAATAGTACATCGGATGCTATCCAAGATTACAGTGCTAGCTACTGGTGGTGCAGGACAGGTGTACCAGAATACTACAAATCCGGAAATTGCGACTGGAGATGGAACGGCAATGGCATATAGGGCTAAGGCAAAAATAGCCAATATGGAATTCATACAATTCCATCCAACTTCCTTAAACATCGCAGAAGCAGATTCATTTCTTATTTCGGAGGCAATGCGAGGATTTGGTGGTGTTTTAAGAAATAGTGATGGTGATGCATTTATGGAGCAATATGATTCTCGAAAGGAGCTTGCTCCTCGAGATATTGTTGCACGTGCAATAGATGATCAATTAAAAAGCAGGGGTGAAAGTAGCGTGTTTTTAGACGTTACTCATCTGCCAGCAAAAAAGATTAGAAAAGAATTTCCAACCATATATTCTAAATGCTTATCGTATGGAATTGACATAACTGTAGATTTAATACCGGTTGTACCTGCGGCGCATTATGTTTGTGGTGGAGTAGTAACAGATTTACAAGGACAAACTTCTATTAAAAGACTGTTTGCATGCGGCGAGATCGCCTGTACTGGAGTTCATGGTGCAAACCGACTAGCTTCGAATAGCTTGCTAGAAGCTCTTTATTTTGCTGATAGCGCATCTGAAAAAGCATCTCAGATTTTTGAAGATTTTACACATCAAGAAAATATACCAGACTGGGATGAGTCTGGTACTTTCAATACTAAAGAGTGGGTTTTGGTTTCACATAACAGAGATGAGCTTAAGCAAATAATGTGGGATTATGTCGGTATAGTTCGAAGTGACTTACGACTAGAACGAGCTTTACGAAGGTTGAAATTACTATATAAAGAAACTGAAGATTTTTATGACCGAACAAGCGTAAGCGTTCCACTGTGTGAGCTTAGAAACTTAATATCAATTGCTTATTTGATAATAAAAGCAGCTATGGCTAGGACTGAAAACAGAGGTCTCCATTTCAATATAGATCATAAATTAGAATCTCAAGATAGCAATGTATGATAAGAGTAGGCGTTACCGGTGGAATTGGTTCTGGTAAGACTACTTTTTGTAGGAAGTGGGAAGAACTTGGAGCTTTTGTAATATACGCTGATGATCTTGCAAAGGAATTGATGATATCTGATGAGGAAGTAGTTTTATCAATTAAGAAAACCTTTGGGGCAGACGCATATTTTAGAGATGGGAGCTTAAACAGGTCATTTCTTGCTAAAGAAGCTTTTGAGAATGGAAGAGTTGATGAATTGAATACAATAGTTCATCCAATACTTTGGAAACGAGTTTATGATCTCTCTAATAAAAAAGAGAAAGATGGGATTAAGATTTTTGTACAAGAAGCTGCAATTTTACTTCAAAATGGTAGACCGAAACAGTTAGACTACGTGATTTTAGTTCTTGCTGATGAAAATACTAGAATAAAGAGAGCTATTTCAAGAGATCACTCCAATTCAAAAAAAATTAAAGAACGGATTCAAAATCAACCAGATTTTAATACTAAGATCAAGCTAGTCGATTTTATTGTAGAGAATAATGGATCGATTAAAGAACTTGAAAAGAAAGCCGAACAGATTTTCAAATTGATCCAATAATTTGGCGAATTAGAATTTAATTAACTCTTCAATTTCTGCTCAGAACATTTGTATATTTGTCAGAAAAGCGCTTCCATTAATAAAATTTTAGATATGGATTTAATACAAAATGAACGATTGGTCACACTAGAAGAATTCATAATTCAATCTCAAAACAGATTTCCAGGTGCTACTGGAGAACTCTCACAGCTACTTAGAGATATCGGGCTAGCTTCAAAAATAATTTCAAGAGAAGTGAACAAAGCAGGAATTACTAATATTCTTGGGAATGATGGGGCCATAAATGTTCATGGTGAAGATGTAAAAAAGCTGGATACTTTTGCAGATCAACAATTGATTTCAGCGCTCGAAAGATCGGCAATTACTTGCATGGTAATTTCAGAAGAAAACGATGGGATTGTCAGGCTTCGAAGTCAAGGTGGTAAATACATTGTGTATTTGGATCCGCTAGATGGTTCATCTAACATAGATGTCAATGTTTCTATAGGTTCTATTTTTTCGATTTATATGCGAGAACCTCGATTTAATCCAAGTGTTGAAGAAAAGGATGCTTTACAACCTGGAACTCGCCAGGTCGCTGCAGGTTATGTGTTGTATGGTTCAAGTACTACACTCGCTTATACTACAGGTTTGGGAGTTTCTTTATTTACTCTTGATCCAAGTATTGGAGAATATATTCTCACCGATAAACGAATAAAAATTCCTGATCATGGTGCTATTTATAGTATTAATGAAGGGAGTTATAATTCATGGGATTTAGGATTAAAAAAGTATATAAAATACTGTCAGGAAGAAGACACTGAAACTTGCAGACCATATTCTGCCAGATATATTGGTTCTATGGTGGCAGATATTCATAGAACGTTAATAAAAGGGGGTATTTTTATTTATCCCCACAGTAAAAGATATCCCAATGGAAAGCTGCGTTTGATGTACGAATGTAATCCATTAAGCTTTATTATCGAACAGGCTGGAGGAAAAGCAACGAATGGAGAGAAAAGGATAATGGAAATCATTCCAGAATCTATTCATCAAAGATCGCCGATCTACGTTGGTTCAAGAGAAAATGTAGACCGAGTGCTAGATTTTTTATTTAAATATTCGAAAGAAGAGGCTCTCTAAACTTATTTTATCAGCGTCATCTTCTGTGTATTTATAAAGAAACCATCTACTGTTAAAGTATAAAAATAGATACCTGAATTTAAATTAGAAGCCTCAAAACTAACTGTATGATTAGTTTTAGCAATCATTTCTCTGCTAATTAGTGTGGCAATTTTTTTACCAAGAACGTTATGTATTTCTAACTCTACAAAACCTGGTTTTGACAGATCAAAAGCGATTGTTGTAGAAGGGTTGAAGGGGTTTGGATAGTTTTGATGTAGGTGAAATTTGGAAGCCGTATTTTCTTCGTTTTCAATATTTGTGCCTAATGCGGGAAAAGATACTTCCCAAATACGCGTGTCTGCACCAACATTTAGCCATTGATCATTTCGGTGTTCGATGAGATAGATTTTATTACCAATAATTTCAGCATCAATAGGGTTGATTAAGTTTTTAACTATGCTTCTAGTACTAATTTCATAATTATCATCAGTCTTTGTAAAAGTTAGGTGCAATAAATCTTCACCATGATATCCCATTCTAGGTAGTAAAAATGGATCACCCGGTGCGCCTCCCGAAAACCCAAGCATAAAACCATTTCCCGTAAATTTACTCCCCAGTCTTCCTTCTGTATCAAAAACTAATCCTAAGGGAGAAAGGTGTGATGTGAATGTTGTTATTGATATTCCTAACTCACTCGCATCTTTAAGTAGCCCATCTTCCCGATCCCTGAAATTATCTGCATCAGGTCCGATATTTGTTACTGCTGATGTAAATTCAACTCCATCTGGTGGTTCAGGGTAGTCTAAATCTTCATAAAAAGTACCGAGGTTTGCTGCTGTAGAATTTGATGGAATAAAAGGATCGGAGTCAGGATCATATCCGGGGAATTGCATTGGGGTTTCATTTCCTCCTATAACCCATGGAAATCCATAATGTTTCCCCTTCTGTAGCCAATTAAGTTCTTCCGAATCGTCTCTGTCTCCGGCATTTTCTGTGCCAAAGAGATTGCCTTCACCATCAAAAGCTAAACTAAAACTGTTTCTGGTGCCTTCGGCGTAAATGAAACCCTTTTCTCTTAAGGATTCGAGATTGTTTTCTAACAAAAGATTTGTGGTATCAGAAGGAATAGTTAAAATTTTTGCTGTGAGTGGTGCTTCTCGTAACCCTGGGTACCGTCCGTCTACATCATGAATTTCGCCATGATCTGTTCTTGAGCCACTGTTTATGTAGAGTTTTGAACCATCAGGACTTACAACTATTCCATTCATAATATGATCAAATGCAGTATTACTGGTAGGATAGGGTTCAGTTTCAGCTACTTTTTCCCAAATCCATTCATTATCAATTACATTTGCTCTCATTATTGTTGCAACATTAGTAGCATTTTCAGAATTTTTATTATTACCTACAATAAAAAATCTACCATCTTCAGATATATCAAAGCCTTGAACATCACTTAGTCCATGATCATTATTTGTTTGAACAAGAACATTCAGACCTCGACTTATTCTAACCCTATATATGTTTCCCTCTTGTGTAATGAGGTACAAAGTAGAATCATTTTTATTAAAAGAGAGCCTTATAGAACCGGATGGAGCGGAAGCAATATTATTGATAGAAACTTCCTCATCAACAATTGTTGGTTGTGAAATAACTGAAATTGCAAAAAGTTGCAGAAAAAGGAGAATGTATAAAAATTTCATTTTATGGTAAATGATGGATACAGTTTAAAAGCTAAAAGTGGTAAGAATTCTCAGGTTATTAATAGCATTAAAACCGAATTTTCATGCCTTCAGTAATGCCATGGGTTAAAGAAAAGCCACCATTCGTTTCAACTACATATTGGGCAGGGGCATCTGAAGCTAAACTTGTTTCGGAAAAAGGGGTTGTGTTTTGATGAATTCGAACAATTATACTATCACTTCCCACATACATAATATCTAAAGGTAGAGGAGTATTAACCATCCAAAAACTTCGAGGAGCTTCTTCATCAAAAATAAAGAGCATCCCAATATTTTCTGGCAATGTGTTTACGTCCATCAACCCTTGATTACGTTCCTCAGGTAGGTCGGCAATGGC
Source organism: Balneolaceae bacterium (assembly GCA_040222455.1). Taxonomy (GTDB): domain Bacteria; phylum Bacteroidota; class Rhodothermia; order Balneolales; family Balneolaceae; genus RHLJ01. Next base: position 680,420 of record JAVKDD010000011.1, read on the forward strand.
TATTTCAATAGATGTAATTTCATTGCCATCTGAATCAATAAAAGAAAGGCTACTTTCTGGAGTTACGATTCTTCCTTTATATTGTTCTTTTGGTTCAGTTTTTTCGTTTGAACAACCAATTAGAAATAAGGTGCAGAACAACATTAAAACTGTACTATTTAACTTCAAATTCAACTTCATGTGATGCTTTTCCATTTTTAAAATTCAAGGTATATGTTCCTTTTTGAAGGAAGGTGAATCCATCTTCTGTTTCTTCAACTACTAGATTCCAATTAAAGGTATTAAATCCGTTGAAACCATTAGTGGGCAATGAAATAATCATATTTCCTTCCATATCAAGAACCTCAACTTCGATATTAATTTGCTCGTCTCTTGTGTTAAGAAAATACATAAATTCAACTTCAGGCATAAACGGATTTCTCCATTGTGCAGTCTGGTTTCCCCATCTATTTGAAAAACGAATGTCTTCTGGTTCGATAGCTGTTATTGGTTCATCTAATCGCTCAACAATTTCATGAAGAGGTTTTACATCCATCACCCAAATGCTTCTTCCATGGGTGCCAATTACAAGTTCTAAATCTCGCGGATGTACAACCATATCGTAGGAAGCTACATTGGGCATATTTGCTAAATAATGCCAGTTATTTCCATCATCAAAACTTACATAACTTCCGAAATCGAGTCCGGCGTATAAAATGGAAGAATGTACAGGATCCTGAATTACAACATTTACCACTTCATTCGGAAGGTTACCACGTATTGATTTCCAATTCTTTCCATAATCGGTAGTTTTATAAATATAGGTTTTAAAATCATCCCATCGGTATCCATTTAATGACGCGTATGCAGTTCCTTCGTCATAGATTGACGCATGAACTTCACTAACCCAAAGATGCTGAGGTAAACTATTTGAAACTTTAGTCCAAGTACTTCCAGCATCTTTTGTGATGTGAATATTTCCATCATCTGTACCGGCCCAAATTACATTAAAGGAAATAGGTGATTCAGCAATAGTAGTAAGGGTAGAATATGGGACATCTCCATTGGGGAGATTGTTAGTCAAATCCGGACTAATCGTGGTCCAGTCTTTTCCTTCATTTAAAGAGCGGCTTAATTTTTGTGAACCAAAGTACACAATATCAGAATTATGATGACTCAGATTCACGGGAGTGTTCCAGTTATATCTATAACGTTGTTCACCTAGTTTATGAGTTGGCGTTATGCGGTAGCTTTCACCAGTTTCTAAATCTCTTCGAACATAATTACCATATTGGAAACCAGTATACACGATGTTAGAATTTTTTGGATTTGGAGCTACGTGCATTCCATCCCCTCCACCAATTCTGGTCCAGGGTTGTTCACGATTTCCAGTTGATTGTGATGAACCTTTGAACGTCCCGTTGTCTTGAAGTCCGCCATAAATGTTATAAGGTTCTTCCATATCTACATTTACAGTATAGAATTGGCCAACAGCTACCGTATTATGATGAATAAAATTTTCACCTCCATCATGACTCTCATAAAGACCACCATCATTACCTAAAAGTAGGTGCTCTGAGTCTTCGGGATTAATCCACATTGCATGATGATCTACGTGAACAGATTGATTTTGTGCTTTAGCTTCCCAAGTTTTGCCACCATCGGTTGACTTTAAAAATGGAACTCCCCAAGTATAAATTGTCTCAGAATCATTTGGATCAACTCGAATTTCTCCAAAATAATATCCATAAGTAAATACAACTCCATCTAACGGATATTCTTGTACTTTTTCCCAATTCTCACCACCATTATCAGAACGATAAACTTCAAGACCAATAATAGAAGTGTTGAATAAAGCTGCATTGGCATCGCCCAGGTAATCTGCAAGAGCTCGTGGTTCATATTTATCTGCTTCAATATCAGATTTAACTGAAGCAGATGTATACTCAGAAGGAAACCGATTTGATTTCAAATAAGTCTCCAATTGTTTGTCATCTAGAATAAGGAAATCTCTCTTTCTCATTTCCAGGAAATCAGTTCCACTAAGTTCATTTTCATTTTGTTCGACTTCGGTTTTCGTTACAAACTGATTATCCACAACAGCATAAATGATATCCGGATTTGAATGACTTACATCAATGCCGATTCTTCCAACATGCTTGCCATCAGGTAATCCATTCGTAAGCTTACTCCAGGTATCTCCACCATCAATAGATTTGTAGATTGCTGAACCAGTACCACTTTCCTTGAAATTCCATGCTTTTCTATCTTTTTCCCACGAAGTGGCCCAAAGTATATCAGGATTAGAAGGATGAATTACTAGGTCCACAACTCCCGTGCTATCATTCACAAAAAGAGTTTTTAACCAAGTTCGTCCACCATCCGTTGTTTTATAAACTCCCCGATTAGAATTAGTACTATATAAAGCTCCAAGACTTGCCACCCAAGCTGTATTTTCATCGGTTGGGTGACTCACAATTCTTCCAATATGTTGTGTTCCTCTTAATCCACTAAAACTCCAGGTTTGTCCTGCATCTGTACTTTTATATACACCTGTTCCTGCATACGTTGACCGACTACTGTTATTTTCACCAGTTCCCACCCAAATAATATCTGGATTGGCTCTTGAGATTTCTAAATCACCAACTCCCAATGCTCCATCCTGATGATCAAAGATCGGCTCCATGGTGTTTCCGCTGTTTGTAGTTTTGAATACTCCACCTGAACCAAAACCTATATAAAAGACTCTGGAATTCTCAGGATGAACGGCTATATCGGTTACACGCCCACCCATAACTACCGGTCCAACAGAGCGAATAGGATAATTTTTAAAAATGGAAGAAGCTCTTAATGCAGATCGTTGTTGTATAGATGCTTCAACTTCTGATGCAGAAGAAGGAGCTACAGGTTGAGCAAGAAGAGAAAATGAACTTAAAATTAGAAAGGCAGAAAATAAAAAACGCATGGTAGATAGTTTTATGAATTAGATAAGTGATGATATAAAATGGTTCACAAAAAAAATGAAAAAGATTTAATAGCTAATCACTTAAAACTATCCCTGCATAATTCATTGAAATTTAGACGAAATACAGCTACCTTTAAATCTCGGTGAGCGTCGGAAGGCACTCACTTTTTTTGTGTTTGAAATTGATGTATGAATCCTGATATAACCGAAACAATTAAAGAATTGGCAATACCACTTGCAGAAGAGAAAAATCTGTTTTTAGTGGATGTTGAATTAAAGACCGGTGGTGGCACCGAAGTATGGGTATATCTGGATGGCGAGGAACGAGGTGTTAATCTGGATGAGTGTGCTGAAATTAGTCGAGAACTTGGCTTTTTAATTGATGCGCACGAGCTATTAGGCGATAAATATCGTTTGAATGTTTCATCTCCGGGATTGAGTAGACCGTTGACTGATAAACGTCAATACACAAGAAATATCGACCGAACCTTAAAATTAAGGTTCAGAAAAGAAAATGATGAAGTTGGCAAATTGGAAGGTGTAATCACCAAAGTAACCGATACTGCGGTGTTAGTTACAGAAGGTAAAGACGAAAATAAAGAAATACCTTTCGATTCTATTATTGAAGCAAAAATTATCCCCGTAATAAACTAAGCACACCCTGATGCAAAACGATTTTTCAAAACAGATTATCTCCTCATTTGCTGAGATCGCAAAGGAAAAAGGCATAGACCGTGATCTTTTGCTTTCTATTCTGGAAGATGTATTCCGGACAATGATTCGTAAAAAATACGAAACGGACGACGCTTTTGAAGTGATTTTGAATGCTGATAGAGGAGAGATCCAAATTCTTCATGTTCAGGAAGTAGTTCCTAAAGAAGAGCTTTCTGATCCTGTAGCTGAGATTGCATTAGAAGAAGCTCAGAAGGTGGATCCTGATATCGAGTTATACGATGAACTTGCACAGGAAGTGCAAATTCTAGATTTCGGCCGAAGAGCCGTAATGATGGCTCGTCAGCAACTAGCACAGCGTATTCGTGAAATTGAAAAAGACAATATTTATGAAGATTACACCGATCGTGTAGGGGAAATTATCCTCGGCGATGTGTATCAGGTTAGACATAACAAAGATATTCTTGTAAATCATAACGGAGTAGAGCTTCTGCTTCCTAAAAATGAGCAAATTTACAAAGATCGCTATCGTAAAGGCGATACTATTCGTGCAGTAGTAATTGGGGTTCACATGAAAAATGGGAACCCAACGGTTATTATTTCAAGAACTTCAGAGCTATTTTTAGAGCGACTTTTTGAAAATGAAATTCCTGAAGTATTTGACGGAATCATAGAGTTAGTTAAAATTGCTCGTGCTCCCGGCGACCGCTCAAAAGTTGCAGTTCTTTCTCATGACGAACGAGTTGACCCCGTCGGAGCTTGTGTTGGTATGAAAGGAATTCGTATTCATGCGATAGTTCGTGAACTTCAAAATGAAAACATCGACGTAATTAATTACTCGAAAGATAAAATTGAATTCATTAAACGAGCACTTCAACCAGCAGATGTACTTAAAGTTGAACTTGCAGAAGATGGCGCAAGAGCAAATGTATTAGTTCCAGCTGATGAAGTATCAAAAGCGATTGGTAAAGGTGGGGTTAATATTAGGCTCGCTTCCAAACTCGCTGAATGTGAAATTGATGTATACAGAGAAGTCGAAGAAGAAGACGATATCGATTTAGCAGAATTTGAAGAAGATTTTGGTGCAGAAACGATCAAAAAACTAAACGAGATTGGTTGCGATACCGCTCGCGCTGTACTTGATCTTGATGCTGAAGAAATCTCAAGTAGAACAAATGGTGAAATTGACGTTGAACAAGCGGCTAAAATCATCAGTGTAATTGCTTATGAATTTGATGAGGAAGGCAGTTAAGCAATTACTTTCAATTTTTTTTAGTTTTCCAGCTCAATTATAAAATCAAAAGATGCCCATAAACAGACCAAAACCCTTATTTAAAGTAGCTTCAGAGTTTAATGTATCTACTCAGTCTATCGTTGATACACTGGCTGATAACGGGTTTACTGCAGCTAACCGTCCAAACTTTAAGATAACACCTGAAATGTACGAAGTGTTAGATGGAGTTTATGGGGAAGATAAGGCGAAGAGCCAAGATCATGAACGCGCTAAAGAGGAGTATGAAAGCCGACGAAGCCACATGATGAATCAGCGTAATGATAGTGTTACGCTCGATACACTTGAACCTCTTGACACGCTTGAACCTCTTGATGATGATAGCTCTGATAAACCATCAGACACTGAAGATGATCTAATTGGTGGTTTGGAGCCAATTTTAGAGCCCATAACTGAAGAGGAAACTCCAGCAGAGCCCGAAGAAATTGAAGAGCCGGAAGTAGAGGAACCTGAAGTTGTTAAGGAAGAGGTTTCAGAACCTGAAGTCGAAGAAACTGTTGAAGAAGTTGAAGAGATTGCAGCTGAAGAAGAAAAAGAGGAAGAACCTGATTCTGAAGATGTTCATGATGAAGCAGTAGCAGAAGAAGAGGAAGAGGATGATGAAGATTTAGAAGAGGATGAAGAGGATGAAGAGGATGAATCAGTAGAAGAAGACGATTCTGAGGATACTGATATTGAACCAGAACCAGAAAAAGAAGAATCAGAAGAAGAGAAAAAAGAACGAATTATTAGAGGACGTGCTAAGCAGCTTAAAGGAACTAAAGTATTAGGGAAAACTGCCTTTACAAACGACCTTACTTCTGATTCTAAGGTAAGAAAGAAGCGAAAGCGCAAGAAGGATCAGCCTGGCTTTGACAAAAACGCTAAAAAAGACACCAAGAAACCTGCAGAGAATAAAGAAAGAAAAAGAAAGCCAACTCCTGCCTCAGCAAAAGGGAAAAAAGCAGCTCCTAAAACAGAAGTAAATGAGAACGATGTAGATAAAATGATGCGCGAAACCCTGAAAAAAATGCAGGGTAATAGCACCGTTGGTACAAAAAGAGGAAAGAGACGTCGTCAACGAAAAGAAGAGCGAGAGGAAGAATTACAGCAACAGCAGGAAATGCAAGAAATGGAATCAGGTACTATTGAAGTAACTGAGTTTATTACTGCAAATGATTTGGCTGAAGAGCTTGAAGTTGGCGTAAATGATATTATTTCAGCATGTATGAGTATTGGATTGATGATTACCATCAATCAACGATTAGATGCAGGTACTATCGAATTGGTTGCAAGCGAATTTGGAAAAGATGTTACTTTCATTGATGCTGAAGAGCTTGTTGAAGAACTTGAACTTGAAGAAGATGCTGAAGAGGATTTAAAACCTCGTGCGCCAATTATTACAGTAATGGGGCACGTAGATCACGGTAAAACATCTTTACTTGATTACATCCGTGAAGCAAAAGTAGCTGAAGGTGAAGCAGGTGGAATTACACAGCACGTTGGTGCCTATGAAGTAGATCACCAAGGTAAAAAAGTTACTTTCCTTGATACTCCGGGTCACGAAGCTTTTACAGCGATGCGTTCTCGTGGTGCTCAGGCCACTGATATTGTAATTCTTGTTGTTGCGGCAGACGATTCCGTGATGCCTCAAACAATTGAAGCAATAAACCACGCCAAAGCTGCAGGTGTGCCAATAGTAGTAGCCATTAACAAGATGGATAAAGATGGAGCTACTCCTGATAAGATTAAGCAAGAGCTTTCGAACTATGATGTGATTGTGGAAGAGTGGGGCGGAACTACTCAGTTCTCACTTGTATCTGCAAAAACAGGAATGGGTATAGATGATCTACTTGAAAAAGTATTAATTGAAGCGGAACTTCTAGATCTTAAAGCTAATCCTGACCGAAGAGCAGATGGCGTTGTTCTTGAATCTCGACTTGATAAAGGAAAAGGGATTGTTGCAAATATCCTGGTTCAAAATGGTACGCTTAAAGTTGGAGATTCGTTTGTAGCGGGTCCTTGTTTTGGTAGAGTTCGTGCCATGGAAGATGATCGAGGAAAACGTATTAAAGAAGCGGGACCAGCAACTCCAGTTCAGTTAACTGGTTTTGATGAAATGCCTCAAGCGGGTGATAAAATGGTAGTTGCCGATGAAAAAACTGCCAAAGAAGTTGCAAGTCAACGACAGCAGATTAAACGCGAACAAGCAATGCGTAAAACTAAGCACATGACGCTTGACGATCTTTCAAGAAGATTAGCGCTGGGTGAAGTATCTGAACTTAACGTGATTATTAAAGCTGATGTAGATGGTTCTATTGAAGCACTTTCAGGTTCACTACAAAAAATTAGTACCGAAGAAGTTTCTGTAAATATCATCCACACTGGTGCAGGCGCCATATCTGAATCGGATGTTCTATTAGCTTCTGCCTCTGATGCCATTATCATCGGTTTCCAGGTTCGGCCAACTGCACAAGCAAGAAAACTTGCAGAGTCTGAAGAAATTGACATCCGACTATTCAGCGTTATTTATGATGCGGTAGACGAAGTTAGAGATGCTCTTGAAGGTCTTCTTTCTCCTGAACTGAAAGAGCAGATGATGGGTATTGTTGATGTGCGTGAGATTTTCAAAGTATCAAAAGTTGGTACTATTGCTGGTTGTTATGTAACCGAAGGTAAAATCGATAGAAGCAATCCAGTTCGTATTATACGTGAAGGTGTAGTTATTTATGATGGTAACATTGGTGCACTAAAACGTTTTAAAGACGATGTGAAAGAAGTAGCATCAGGTTACGAATGTGGTATTAGCATCCAAAACTATAATGATATTAAAGTGGGCGATTCTTTCGAGAGTTATAAAATTACCGAAGAAAAACGTACCCTCGAAGACGCAAACTGATAACCGTTTAATTAGAAGTTATGAGTTTAAGAGTAGAACGATTAGGCGCTCTTCTTAAAAAAGATTTAGCGGAAATCATTCAAAGAGAATATCAGCCGGATGGTACTTTCGTTACGGTAACTAATGTCCGTGTTACTCCAGATCTTTCGATCGCTAAAGTATATTTAAGTGTGTTTTCTCCAGGTAGAGATGAACAAGTTGTATATGAGTTTATAGATGAGCACGTACCTCAAATTAGGCATAAACTCGCAGGTAAGATTAAAAATCAAGTTCGCAAAATCCCTGAGCTTCATTTTTATGCCGATGATACTGCTGAGTATGTAAACAAAATGCAGAATCTATTCAAAAAAGTAGACGAACAACCCAAAGCTCCCGCCGACGATACCGAGGAATAATGGCTAAGCCACTTCCATTAGATACAATTCCGGTTTTTTCAAAAGAGAATCCACCCACTCCAGAGTTTGATTATAATGATGGTGCTATTCTACTAGTAAATAAAGAAAAGACTTGGACCAGCTTTGATGCCGTTAAATTTATTAGAAGCAGAGTAAAAACAAAGAAAGTAGGTCATGCAGGAACACTTGACCCAATGGCAACCGGACTTTTAATTCTGTGTACTGGAAAGGCCACAAAATCTATTTCTCAGTTACAGGATATGTCGAAGACCTACGTAGGAGAAATTACTTTTGGAGGATCAACACCTAGTTATGATGCTGATTCAGACGTAGATGAAAAAGCTCCTTTCGATCACATAACTAGAGAAAAAATTGAAGAAATATTAAAGAATCAATTTTTAGGTGATATTCAACAAATCCCACCAATGTATTCGGCATTGAAGAGAGATGGAAAAAAACTGTACGAACTCGCAAGGCGAGGTAAAACGGTTGAATTGGAACCTCGTCCTGTGACAATTCACAACTATCAAGTGATTGAATATCTGGCTCCTAAGTTGATAGTTTGTATAAATTGTAGCAAAGGAACATACATTCGCTCAATTGCTCATGATTTAGGTTTAGCACTAAATTCACGAGGGTATTTGAGTGCATTGGAACGAACGCAAATAGGAGAGTATTCATCAGCTAATGCGTATACTCCACATCAAATCGACGATCTATTGAAAGAAGATGGCTAAACTGGTTTACTTAAAAGATATAAAGCACCACTCAAATACTGTAGTAACGGTAGGCACTTTCGATGGAGTTCATGAAGGGCATCGTGCATTGATGGAAACGGTAGTTAAGAAAGCTAAAAAGAGAAACGCTCGTAGTGTTGTAGTAACTTTTGATCCTCATCCCAGAACCATTATTAGTTCTAAAAAAGCCAGTATTCGGTTGTTGACTTCACTGAAAGAACGAGCTGAAATTCTTGAGACAATAGGGATAGATGAACTATGCGTAATTCCTTTTACAAGAGATTTCTCACTTTTGAGTTCTGAAGAATTTGTAAAAGACGAAATCCATAAAAAAATTGGAATTAGTGAATTTGTCATCGGCTATGATCATCACTTTGGAAAAGACCGATCTGGTACGATTGAAACTTTAGAAAATCTCGGCCCCGATTTAGGTTTTGATGTATATGTTGTATCAAAACGAGAAATGGGCGAAGTAACTATAAGTAGTACAGTTATTAGAGCTGCCATTCAGATAGAAGGTGATATGAATCAGGCTGCAAAGCTTTTAGGACGCCCATATATGTTAAATGGATTGGTAATTCATGGAGATGAACGAGGGCGAAATTTAGGATTCCCAACAGCGAATTTACAAGCAGAACATCCAGACAAAGTAATACCAAAGAATGGCATTTATGCAGTTAAAGTGAGAGTTGATGATAACTGGTATAATGGAATGATGAATATAGGTGTTCGCCCAACCTTCGACGGGGAAACTAAAACGCTGGAAGTAAACATTTTTGATTTCAACGAACTCATTTACGGAAAAACCGTTCAAATTCGTTTCTTTGATCGGATTCGGGATGAAAAGAAGTTTTCTGGGGTAGAGGAGTTAAAAGCGCAGCTTCAGAGAGATAAAGAAGCTACGATGGAGATGCTAAACTGAAGTCAAATTAGTTAAGAATAAAATTTGATTCGAACCAGACTCCATAACTTCGACGTTTTTGCAACTATTTTATATTGATAGATATGTATTCTTTTTTCTCTATTGTGATTTGTCAATTCCTTTCTAATTTTCTGAAACTGCAAAATACAAAGTTTTGAATCGTATCGAATGGTGTCTTATGGTCAACTGTTAAGCACTTTATTTTTTTAAAGTAATTTTTCAGTCGATTGGTCATAGTTGTTTCAGAATATTGTTTGATTTCAATTCCACTACATTTTTTTGGCCCTTGTTCAGAAAATGTCCCTATCACTAAAACACCTGATGTATTAATATACTGCCGAGCAGTTTCCAAGTAGCTTGAAATTTCTTGTTCGTCTGTTAAAAAGTGAAATGCAGCTCTATCATGCCAAAAGTCATATTTTTCAGTTGGTTTAAAATTTGTGGCATCTTCAACTATCCAAGTTACATTTTTAGCTTTATCGCCAAGTCGTTGCTTTGCTCTTTCTATTGCAGTCGCTGAAATGTCAAGAACTGAAATGTCTTGATAACCCAAGTCGAGTAAATGGTCAACTAAAAAACTGTCGCCACCACCTATGTCAATTACTTTTGCCGAGGTTGGAACATTGAATTGTTTAATGAACTCCAGTGAAGTTTCTGGAGTTGGCTGAAACCAACTAACGTCTGTCAATTCTTTCGTCTTATATAATTGCTCCCAATGTTTTTTACGGTCAAAATTTTCCATTTTATCAATTTCGCTAATTGCTTTTCTAGACTGATTCAAGATTAGTTTTATATGAAGTAAAGTGATTTACTGACAATGTACAAACATCAACTAATTCTAAAATAATTATTGAGCTCAAAGTACCTGAGTTACTATAAACCGAAGAACCCAAGTTTCCGATTTATAAGCACTTCGCAAACATTAAATATTTGTAAGCTAACAGCATTGTCGCTTTAACTTAAAAGCTGTATCTTTGGAGTCTACGAATTGATAAATAAGTTATAACTGAATATTGCAATGAGCATTACTGCAGAAGAAAAAAAAGAAATTTTCAAAAAGTTTGGTGGAGAAGACGCCAATACCGGCACTACTGAAGGTCAGATTGCCCTTTTTACGCACAGAATTAATCACTTAACTGGGCATTTAAAAGATAATCAAAAAGATCACGCATCACGTCGTGGCTTACTTAAGCTAGTAGGTAAAAGACGTCGCTTACTCAACTACTTGATGAAAACCGATATCGCGAAATACAGAGAACTTATTAAAGAACTCGGTATCCGTAAATAATTTGAGAGGCTCCTATACTTGGAGCCTTTTTCAATTCTTCCCGCCTCACTTTTTAGCTTATCAAAACCAACCTGAATTATTGGCGGGGATAAAGCAACAAACAAATAGATAAAAAATAAATGAAAGAAGATTTTAGAAGTATAGAATTTGCACCAGGAAAGGTGTTATCCATAGAAACAGGACGAATTGCTAAACAAGCCGATGGTTCTGTTGTGGTAAGAATGGGAGATACCATGGTACTTTGTACTGCGGTAAGTGCCAAAGAACCTAAACCGGGTCAGGATTTTTTCCCATTAACCGTTGATCATAAAGAAAGTTTTTCTGCAGCAGGACGTTTTCCTGGTGGATTTATGAAAAGAGAAGGACGTTCGTCCGAAAAAGAAATTTTGTCAAGTCGTTTAATTGACCGTGTACTTCGCCCATTATTCCCAAAAGGATATGTGTGTGATACTCAGGTAATTTCAAGCGTACTTTCATCAGATGATGAAAATGACGGTGATGTATTGGGAGCAGTAGGTGCTTCTCTTGCGATTCACTTATCAGATATTCCATTTGATGGTCCGATGGCTGAAGTTAGAGTTGGACGTGTTGACGGTGAGTTTATCATCAACCCAACCAGAACAGAATTAGAAAGCAGTGATCTTGATATGACTGTTGGTGGTACTGACGATAGTATCTTAATGATTGAAGGAGAGATGAAAGAAATCTCTGAAGCAGAAATGCTAGCTGCTATTAAAGCTGCTCACGAATCAATCAAAAAACTATGTGTTTTCCAAGACGAGCTTCGGAAAGAGCTGGGCAGAGAAAAAAGAGAATTCGTTGCTCCAAAAACCGATGAAGCTATTGAAGCAAAAGTAGCTGAACTTGCAACTGCTAAAATCAATGAAGTTGTAAACATTGGTCTTGGTAAAGAAGAGTACAACGGTAAAATTCGTGAAATCAAAAACGAAGTTATTGAAGCTCTTTCAGAGGAATTTGAAGATCAAATGGGAGATGTTAAGAATGTTCTTACTTCGATTGAGAAGAACGAACTTCGCAACATGATTCTCGAAAAAGGTCGACGTATTGACGGTCGTTCAACTACAGACATCCGTGATATCTGGACTCAAGTTGGATACATAGCAAGAGCTCATGGTTCTTCATTGTTTACTCGTGGCGAAACTCAAGCACTTGTATCTGCAACCTTAGGGACTCGTCGTGATGAGCAAAGTGTTGATACTTTGTTTGATCAGGATGCAAAGCAGTTTTACTTACATTATAATTTCCCTCCATACTCTGTTGGTGAAGCTGGATTCTTACGTGGTCCTGGACGTCGTGAAATCGGTCATGGTCATTTAGCAGAACGTTCGTTAAGAATGATGATGCCTACTTTCGAAGAATTCGGATATGTAGTTCGTCTCATTTCAGACATTACTGAATCAAACGGTTCGTCTTCAATGGCTTCTGTTTGTGGTGGTTCAATGGCTCTTATGGATGCCGGTGTTCCTCTTAAAAAACCAGTTTCTGGTATCGCAATGGGAATGATTGTTGGTGAAAACAAAACAGCGATTCTTTCTGACATTCGTGGTGAAGAAGATTTCATGGGAGACATGGATTTCAAAACAGCAGGTACTGCTGATGGGATTACGTCTTGCCAAATGGATATGAAAGTTCAGGGAATCAGCTTTGAAACGATTGAAGAAGCTTTAGAACAAGCTCATACTGGCCGTTTGCATATTCTTGGTGAAATGGCTAAAACCATTTCTTCAGCTAGAGAAAACATCTCTGAGTATGCACCTCAGTTCCTAAGAATGGAAATTGATGGTAGTGATATTGGAGCAGTAATCGGACCTGGCGGAAAGGTAATCCAGACTCTTCAAAAAGAAACTGGAACTGATATCATGATTGAAGAAGATTCAAATGGTAAAGGTCAGATTACAATTTCAGCAAATGATCTTAGTAAAGCAGAAGAAGCTAAAAACCGAATCAAAATGATCGTTGGTCATCTTGAAGAAGGAGCTACGTACAAAGGTATTGTAAAATCAATCAAAGACTTTGGAGCTTTTGTTGAAATCGCGCCTGGTAAAGACGGATTGCTTCATATTTCTGAAATCGCACATGAACGCGTAGAAAAAGTTTCTGACTATCTACAACTTGGTGACGAGCTGGATGTGAAGTTGCTTAAAGTAGAACATGGCGGAAAACTTCGCTTGTCTAGAAAAGCATTGATTGAAAGAGATAATTAATTTTCTCTATGCTAAATTTAAGGCGCTGTTCAGTAATGAGCAGCGCCTTTTTTTGTTTAATCACTCCGAGCCTTGAGCTTGTCGAAGGGCGAGATATTGTTAGTTGAAGAGCTTCCTTCTCCTTATAAAGGAGAGGGATTGAGGGATAGGTCGGAAAACTATAGTAAAGTCCCGATCGTAGAGTCCTCCCTAAGAATTCAAAAAATGTTTGAATTCTGTCTTCCTCTAAAGGGAGATAGTTATTGTCCCGGTCTTTGGGGAGGGATGGGACAGATTCATACGCTAGCGTACAAATCAAGGTGAGGAAAAATGGCAATTTATTTCACAAACCACTACTGAAACTCCTTCCCAAATCTTGTATATTTGCACCCATCAAAAAAGAGACGCACATTTAAAAATTCTGCATGGAAAACCTGAAAGAAATTGATACAGTACAGAAATCTACCCTTGATAATGGACTGCGAATTGTAACGGAACATATTGAAAGCGTAAAAAGTATCTCAGTAGGTATTTGGGTGAAAACTGGCTCTAGAAATGAAACTAAAGAGCAGGCCGGTGTCACTCATTTCTTAGAGCATATGCTTTTCAAAGGAACTGATAAAAGAACTGCATTTGATATCGCACTAAGTATGGAATCAGTCGGTGGGTACTTGAATGCATTCACATCGTCAGAGTACACCTGCTATTACGCTCGTTGTGTAGATGAACAATTAGATCTGGCATTAGATGTTCTTTCTGATATGGTTTTGAACCCTTCTTTTCCAGAAAAAGAAGTTGAAAAAGAGAAAAAAGTAGTAATCGAAGAGATGAAGATGTACCGCGATTCTCCGGATGATTATTTATTTGAAGAATTCAGTTCAAAAATGTTTGAAGGGCATCAATTAGGTCGACCAATTTTAGGATACGAAGAAACGGTTTCTTCATTCACTAGAGACGATTTATACAACTACATGAAAGAACGATATAAACCATCCAATTTAATGGTTTCGGTTGCAGGACATGTAGATCATGATAAAGTGGTTAAACTAGTTAAAGAGTATTTTGGTGATCTATCATCTGATAGAGTTGTAAATGGAGATCAACCGATGGAAGCAATGAGTACCGACAAGCTTTTGCTTACCAAATCAATTGAACAAACGCATTATTTACTTGGTCGCCGTGGATTGCATTATGATCATGATGACAAATACCTACTTCTTTTAGCGAATACAGTGCTAGGTGGAGGGATGAGCTCTCGATTACACCAAAACGTTCGTGAGAAATACGGATACTGCTATTCCATCCAAACTTTTAACCAATCTTATTCCGATTCTGGAATTTGGGGAGTGTATGTAGGTACAGATAAAGAATATGTTGAACATGTTCATGAATTGGTAGTAGCAGAATTAGATAAAATCAGCAATGAGATTATCCCTTCTAAAGAATTAGAAGAGGCTAAATCGCAATTGAAAGGAAAGCTACTTTTATCTCAGGAAAATACAAGTAATAGAATGATGCGACTTGCTAAGAGCGAGTTATACTTCGACCGTTTTGTTACCTTAGATGAGTTGGAAGAAAATATCGAAAAAGTAACCGCTGCAGAAATTCAAGCTTTTGCTAAACACTTCTTCGATCAAAAGTTTTATATGGAAGCTGTTTTAACCCCCGAGGGGTAATTATAAATTATAAATGCTGAATTTTGAATTAAATTGTCTGGTCGAACGCATGTGAGACATCTAAAGATTATTGAAACTTCAATTAACACTTTAGACTTCTCGTTTTACTCGAAGTGACAATAACGTAATTCAAAATTCAGCATTCAAAATTCAAAATTATTAATTAAATGATCTACATCAATCAATTAGCAGCATATGTTGATACCACCGTAACCTTAAAAGGTTGGGTATATAATTACCGAAGTAGTGGAAGTTTAGTCTTCATTGAGATGAGAGATGGAACAGGAATTGCTCAATGTGTGGTAGCCAAGGATGATGTTTCAGAAAAGGCATGGGAAGCTGCTTCTTCATTAAAACAAGAAAGTTCTCTTGAAATTACCGGAACGGTAAAAGCAGATGAACGAAGTGTTGGTGGACATGAGATTCACGTAAGTGATGTGAACGTCATTCAGATAGCGGAAGAATATCCAATCACACCAAAAGATCATGGCGTGGAATTTTTGATGAATAACCGACATTTATGGTTGAGAAGTCAGCGCCAATGGGCCGCTATGAGAGTTCGAAATGAAATCATTTTTGCAATCCACAACTTTTTCCAAGATCGCAATTTCGTTCAGATGGATTCTCCGATTTTTACTGGAAATGCTGCAGAAGGAAGTACCACGCTTTTTGAAACTGAATTCTTCGAAGAACCTGCTTATTTAGCTCAAACGGGTCAATTATATGGCGAAGCCATGGCTATGGCTCATGGATTGATTTATACTTTTGGTCCAACATTCAGAGCCGAGAAATCTAAAACTCGTAGACATCTTTCTGAATTCTGGATGATTGAGCCTGAAATGGCATTCTATGATTTGAAAATGAACATGGATCTTGCTGAAGACATGATTCGTTTTATCGTGGAAACCGTTCTTACTAAAAGAAAAGCTGAATTAGATATTCTGGAAAGAGACACTTCAAAGTTAGAAGCATTGGTCGCTAATCCATTTATCAGAATGACGTACACTGAAGCTGTTGATATTCTGACTAGCGATAAAACGGCCACTATGTTAGATGAAATGCTAGACTCCAGAAAACAGGAAGAAAAAGATCTGAAACAGGAACGTGAAGAAGTTAAGAAAGAACATGGTTCAGCCAAGAAATGGCGTAAGAAACAAATTGAAGCCAGACAATTAGAGATTTCTTCCAGAATAGATCAAATAGAGGAAGACTACCGTAATATTCCTCAGTGGAAAACATCTGCTCAAAGTTTTGAATGGGGAAATGACTTTGGTGGAAGTGATGAAACCGTGCTCACTATGCAATACGAAGTTCCTGTTATGGTGACGCATTGGCCAGCAGAAATCAAAGCATTTTATATGAAACGTGATGAATCTGGTAAACATGCGCTAGGCGTAGATGTTTTAGCACCTGAGGGTTATGGCGAGATAATAGGCGGGAGTCAGCGAGAGGACGATTTAGAGCTAATGCACGAACGAATTGAAGAGGAAGGACTAGACAAAGAAGTATTTGAATGGTACCTCGATTTACGTCGCTATGGAACGGTTCCTCATGCAGGTTTTGGTCTTGGTTTGGAACGAACTGTAGCTTGGCTCTGCGGACTTTCTCATGTTCGTGAAACCATTCCATTTCCAAGAATGATGGGAAGGTTGAAGCCTTAGGTTTTAATAGTCATCCTGATCCGTCAGCTGACGGAGAAGGATCTTACTGGATATCCTTCAAGATTCTTCGTTTTCTATCAAAATGGTGACCCATTTGAAACCAGCTCAGCTCAAAACATCTTTAATCTTAGAAATCTTTAGATTTCTGTCAATCGAATAAATGTTTTCGCTCTTTTCTAAGAATTGGTAGATAAAAAGACTTTTTGAAAATAATTGAAGGCTATGGGTATGCTCTTCTGATTTTTCAAAATTATGATCTGCTACTTCAAAAAGTATATCAGCAAAGATATTCAAGTTTTCGAAATTTAGGCTACTTTGTTTTAGAAAGGAGAGAAGTTGTTCTTCACTTTCAACCTTCAATAGTTCTTCCAGGTCAAAGCCAAGTACATTTAACAGTTCTTGGTTTAAATAGGTAAACGTATCAAGCTGAACTTCTTGGTTTTTAATATTTAAAACCTTAGTAAGTATTTTGTTCAGCACTTGAGTCATCTGCTGAACCTGTCTCATAATGAAATCTTGGTTAAACATGAAAAAGATTAACCAAAGCTAAAACTATTAGCCAGCCTTTCTTTGTGGAATAGTGAGATGTTTTTCTTGGGAATGGTGCTCTTTCATTACATCAATATCTTTACCAGTTAACATCGAACCATTTACTTGAGAACCCTCTTCAGTTACCAGAAATTTTGAATATACCGAACCAAAAATTCGAGCGGTACTTTTTAAAACTAGTAAGTCAGAAATTCTGAGATTTCCATGTACTTCACCTGAAATCTCAGACCGAGGAGTGATAATATCACCATCAACTTTTCCTTCTTGGTTTAAAACCAAATGAGTTTTAGCGTTAATATTTCCGATTAATGATCCAGAGATATGTACTTTACCAGTACTTTCAATATTCCCCTTAATTTGGGTTCCTTTCTGGATAAATGTGATGTTGTTAATTGCTACTTCTTTATTCATGCTAATATGAGTACTCAAGACCTAATTGGTTACGAAGTATTTTAGAATAATTGTCTCATGTAAACTAAAGATGAAGAATTAAATAACATGCTGGGGTTCTTAAAAAATTAATAGTGATTTTTTTATATAAAAGCTGAATTACCTGTGGGATAATAATTTCGAGAGTACATTATAGTAGTGCAGTAATGATACTATTTACAGTCATTAAGCATAAAAAAAGCCCAACTGGCGTAGTTGAGCTTTCTGAGGACATTATTGAAAAGTTAATTTTTTAATTTTCTACAAAAGTTACTTTTCCAGTATCAAGATCATAATATGCGCCTACTATCATAATTTCTCCATTATCGAGAAGTCCTTGTAATACTGGGCTTTCCGCAAGCATTTCGTCAATAGTCATAGTAACATTCGTGTTAATTACTTCGTCAACAAAAGCAGCGTTACCAGAAGAACGATCAGCATCATATCCTTTTACGGCTTCTATTGCAGGATGTACTCTTTCAAGTAATACATCAGCGTTAGAACTTAACTGAGCTTTGTCGATTGAAGCTTTTACCGCTCCACAAGCTTCGTGACCCATTACAACAATTAGCTTAGAACCAGCAACCGCTGCACCATATTCAATGCTACCAAGGATGTCAGGATTTACTGTATTACCCGCAACTCGAGCAACAAATACATCTCCAACTCCTTTGTCAAATACTTGCTCTACCGGTACACGACTGTCGATGCAAGAAAGGATAACTGCTTCAGGATACTGTCCTGATGCAGTAGCTGCAATTTGTGCTTTGTAATCGGTAGGAGTGAGGTCGTTATTAATGTACCTCTCATTTCCATCTTTTAATCCCTGCAAGATAGTTTCAGGTGTAAGAGCTGCTTGATCCGAAGCAGTGATAATATCTCCATCTAAGGTCACTTCTGGAATTTCTTGTTGCTGAGTGCAAGCACCCATAACAAATAAAAGTGCAATAGCTATTAGTAAGGAAGTTGGCTTTTTAGTCAACATAATCTTTTGATTTTAATTGTTTTTGTGTTGAGGCTATGTATTAATAGCCTGTTAGTTGATGAGCTAACTCTGAAAAAAATTCTAGCGTTCACAAAAAATATTAATAAAGTGCGTATATGCTCTAGAATAGCATATTCTAACCCCTAACTTAGAATTTCTTACTAATTACAAACCAGTTATTTAGAACAAATCAAAATAAGAGAAAATCGCATTGTAAACATTTGTAAATAACTGAATGAGAGGGGATTAGACTAATACTTTTTTTTAGCAATTCGATTATTGGTAATTGGATTTTGAGCTGCAGAAACAAAGCGTTTTACTTCTTTACTTCTAAGGTGGCGATGCTTTGTTGATCTTCCTGAAACTCTCTTTCTCCAGCGCTCCCAGCTTTTACGTTTTAGATTTCGACGCATAAACTCGATTACTTCAGGTTCACTTAAACCAAATTGAGCTTCAATAGCCTCGAATGGGGTACGATCTTCCCAAGCCATGCCAATAATCCGATCTATTTCATGGACTTCTAAATCATATTTTTCGATGTAGTCAGTACTCATAATGAATTTCAATGATAATTCACTCTATGAAGCACTTTTAAATTGGATAACGTTCAGGAATTATCCAGTTACCCCATCACCATCAATATCTTTCCCAAGGTGCTTTTCTAGTATGTGCAGCGTCTTAAATAGTAATTCTCTTGTACTTGAAAGTTCTGTTTCAAGTTGTTCAACTCGGTCTTCGATAGTATTAGCTTGCTCTTTTTGCTTTTCAAGCTCTTCTTGTTGTATTAAATCCCAAAATATACCCATTATCGCCTTTTATTTATTTAATTTTTGTCCAAGTACTTTGATTAATTCATTCATAGAATCTTCAGTTTCCCTTATAGAAATTCTTGTTAGATTCATATTCTCATACTTTAGAGAAAGAATATTCCAAAACTCAAGGTCATTATGAAACTTTGAATATTTTGTTTTTGGTCCGCCTTGTATTAAAAAATCTTGGTACCTAGGCATTGCTGAGTTCTGATAGTTGAAATTCTTAATTATATACGGCTCAATAACCGTTTGATATTGACTAATTGTAAATTGACTATTTATTGCTCCACTATAAATACTAGACTTAAAATCTCTCAATTTTTCTTTTATCTCTAAATCCTGAACTTTTGAAAAATATTCACTTCCAAGAAACTCTTCTAAGATGGGGAAATCGTAATCTGGCGTCCAAGCTGTGCCAATAGCACCGATGGTTGATTCTAGTTTATAAAGTGAATCAGGATTATTGGTATTATAAATCTCGATACTTCTATGTGTTAAAGTTAATAACCCATCAACTGATGCTCTTCTATCCTCTAAATAAGATACTTGGTCTGATAGTTCTTCATGAATTCGTTCGTAATAATTAGTTAATTGGTTTCTTTCAATTCGCTGTTCGTTCCAATTGCTTACCTGCAGGGCGATCAAGATCCCAATTACAACAAGCAAGATCTCACCAATAGCATAAAGGAGGTAGGTACGAATATTATTCTGTTCCATAAGTGTTTTTCGGATGGTTCTGAAGAATCTAAGCATGGGTTATTTACCTTACTAAAAACAAAGCTCCCATTTGCAAGCGGGGCGAAGCAATCTCCATGAGATTGCCACAACATACGCTTCGCTGTATGTCTCGCAAAAGCTGATGTAATATTATTTGACGGAAGAATCTAAGCATTAGTAATCCTCGGTATGTTCAATGATTGCCTTCAGTTTATCTGCCGATTCTCCGAAATCCTCTCTTATAATCGAAGCAAGGGCGTAAAAATTATCAACCCGGTTTTCAAACACCGGATCTTTCAGCATGCTTAAGCTATTTTCTGCTATGATTGATGGTTTTAAACCTGGAAAATTCCCGCTCATTGCATCCAAAGTTCGTACGGATCCACGTGTACTTAAATGTTCTATATAACTTAGCGCATAAAGATTATATGATTCTAGAAAGTCTTGTTGAGTTAGATAGTGTCTTTCCCAATCAAATAACAGGCGTTTTAAGGTCTCATCATTTAAACGAGACAAACCACCTGAATATTTAAGTTCTTCCAACACCATAGAACTTTGTAGCCAGCTTGGTGCTGACAAGGTACTTTCCAAAATTTTATCGAAATTTGATTGTCCGATATCCTGATCCTCCATATAAGTGAGTTCCAGAATCTTTTCTAAACCCGCTATTACAGAATCAACCCCTTGAATTTGAAGGTTAAGTTGTCCCAGATTCTCCCGGAACTCACTGTTCAGATTCTGAACTATTGCATTTATTTCCGCTTCCACAATACGTTTTTCATTCCAGTTATTCACCTGCAGGGCCAGTAATATCCCAATCATTACCAAAGCAATTTCGCCTA
Source organism: Balneolaceae bacterium (assembly GCA_040222455.1). GTDB lineage: Bacteria > Bacteroidota > Rhodothermia > Balneolales > Balneolaceae > RHLJ01. The sequence continues at coordinate 701,422 of JAVKDD010000011.1, forward strand.
AAGCATACCAAATATATTTGCGCATATTACCTTGTTGGGTGAGTTTTTGACGTATATTTCGGAAGAATCTAAGCATGGGTTACTTTTAGGATGGGAAGGTCATCCCCACGCGAATGCCGGGGATCTAAAATGAACTTAAAAGCTTTCGACACGGATCTAGATCCCTGCCTTCGCAGGGGTGACTCTTTCTGAGTAATGTTGAAAAAGCTAAACATGAGTTTTGAACCGCTGATTTTACCGATTAAGGGATTTCATGGATTAGTCACATATTAGTTGAATCTGTGTTAATCCAAAAACCCGATTAATCCGTGGTTCAAAAGTTGGTATGCACAATAAGCGTAGCATTTATCTCTAATTTTGGCTTGAATAATTACTATCGATATAATTCAACACTCTATCGATTTTTACTAACAAGGAATCTGCCCTTGGTAACATACTTGTGTAACCAGCTTTCTTTGTGAACATCACTCCATTAAAAGCCAGCATCCATTGATCTTGATTTAAACTATTCCATAAAGACTCTGTTTTAAATGTTGAATAGAGAGAATACTCAATTGGCATTGGATACTTGAATGTATATTCCGTCAAGTTATCCCTATATAGCTCCGCAACATTCTTCTGGGTAGATACTATATCTACCATTCGAAAATTTATATCAACCATCCATGCTGTGAGTTCATCCGGCATTAGTCGCAATTGATTATTGGAAACCAGTGAGCTAAAAGTGTCATTTTTCAATTCACTGAAAGCATAATAAATAGGTGAAAATTCTATTAATGCGATATTCTTTAGAGTGTCTGTGGATATCGAACTTGCCTTCAAACGATCTGTAATCTGATTTATACACTCTAAATCGTTCTCTACTGATAACTTTCTTCGTTCGATATAGTCAGCATTAGTTTTCAGGTCTTTGGCATAATTAGCAATGAGATCATCCCTCAGGTTTAATTCAATTCTCTCCTCATTCCAGTTATTCACCTGAAGGGCTAGCAATATCCCAATCACCACCAGCAAAATTTCCCCGACAGCATAGAGGAGATAGGTACGAACTTTATTCCTTGTCCGGCCTTTTGACGGATGTTCCATAAGTTTTTTTCGGATTTGGCGGAAGAATCTAAGCATAGCCCCCGTTTAATATTAACAAGTCATCCCCACGCGAATGCCGGGGATCTGGATTCAACTTAGAAATTTGAAACAGGAATGACGACAGATTTGAAATCCGTGTTAATCTAAAAATCTGATTAATCCGCGGTTCATAGGTTGATAAGTGAGAAAATCTAAGCATAGATTATTTTTCTAATTAAAAACAAAGTTCCCATATGCGAGCGGGGCGAAGCAATCTCCATGAGATTGCCACTACATTTACTTTTCTGAATATCTCGCAATAGGTGCGTAATTTTGTGAATCAAATTATCATTTCTTTTTAACTCCAGCATTGTCATACCTACGCGAATGCAGAGTATCTATAGCTAATCTAAAAGATATAGATAAAAACCCGGATTCCTGTTTTCGCTGGAATGACACTTCCTGAATTTTTTTTAAAGAATCGGAGTTTTTTACAATTATGAGAATATAGTTATTTATCAATAATTAAGGTGTTTGATTTATATTTTTTATAGATATAGATATCTAGTATTAATTAAACTTATTAACTTCAGAATTTAATGTTGCTTTAACATTTTTAATTCTTTCCTGTGTTCGTTCTAAGTAGGTAAGTCGAAGATATAAGACTTTCTTAAGGTTTTTTATGGTATTGATATACTCAATATTCTCTGTAAGTTCATCAAAATTAATCGGTATATATGGATTATAGCTTACATCATCTAACCAAGGGGCATTTATTTGAACGTTTTGGTTAATAGTAAAGAGACGATGTGATTGAGGGTAAAGGTGTTGTTCATGAATATCGAACATAATTTTCTGCCGTTCTAAAATGTTTGTAAAATCAGATTCGTACAATAAAACAATACTATTTCTTAATGAATCATTTTGAATGATAGTACCAAATGAATTACTCAGTAAAGAGTATCCGGATATTGAATTATTAAAGAACACTTTTCTATGAATCATAGATACATAAACTGAAAAATAACTGATTACTTTCTTTTGCTCTAAGCTTGTGAGCACCGAATCAATAGATTGATCAATTCCTGTTAAAGCCTCAACTATAAACTCTATATTGTTATTGTTTTCTTCTAAATCGGCATTTATTTGTTCAAGAATTTTAAGTTCTTGTTTTCTCTCCACCTTATTTTCATTCCAATTATTGATTTGTAGAGCAATTAAGATTCCGATTACAACAAGTAATATTTCCCCAATTGCATAAAGCAGATAGGTGCGAACTTTATTCCTTGTCCGGCCTTTTGACGGATGTTCCATAAGCTTTTTTCGGATGGTTCTAAAAAATCTAAGCATGGGTTATTTACCTTATTAAAAACAAAGCTCCCATTTGCAAGCGGGGCGAAGCAATCTCCATAAGATTGCCACTACATTTACTTCGCTGAATATCTTGCAATAGGTCCGTAATCTTGTGAATCAAATTATCATTTCTTTTAACTCCAACATTGTCATACCTACGTGAATGCCGGGGATCTGAATTCAACTTAGAAATTTGAAACAGGAATGATGACAGATTCGAAATCCGTGTTAATCTAAAAATCTGATTAATCCGCGGTTCATAGGTTGATAAGTGAGAAAAGCTAAGCATGGGCGTTGAACTGTGGATTTAGTGGATGATAGGATTTAGCTGATGCACTAAATAAAAAAATCTGTGTTAATCCGAAAATCTACATAATCTGAGGTTTAATAGTAAATAAATGAGCGAACTTAAACATGGCTTAATTATAAGTTAAAAAGTTATCTCCACGCGAATACTGGAGATCTGGATTCAACTTAAAAATTTGAAACAGGAATGACGATAGACTCGAAACCCATATTAATCCACAAAACCGATTGATCCGTGTTTCATAATTTGTAATGATCAATGAAAAAATCTCTATTTCGTGAATCTTACATTCAAGATAGCCATTCCATCAGCTGGAGAACAGCAATGTCCTATCATTCAATTCAGATTCTACCATGGAATACGTCATCTAAAAAGAATCCAAAATCTGAAACCTATCAAATTCAAATGTTTATAATCTTTATTAGTATTAGAATTTAACCGAATGTAAGTGGGATAAGAAAATTAAAGTGTAGTCTTGTGTAAGATCTACATACAAGAGAAACTCATTCTATGTACACATTATATACATTTACACCTTTTTCTTCAAAAAACAAATAATCAAAATTTCCTTTCTAAAACTGAACTTTTGGAGTGGGGGGAGTAGGAAATTTTAAAGAAGAAATATCAGATATTTAGATTATTCGATCAGTTTAAAAAATTACTGGATGAGCCTTTCATATTTTTATTTTCAAAGTCAAAACAAATGCAGGCTCCATTGTTATTATCAGCATATAAATTTGCACTCAATTGATCACTTAATGTTTTCAATATTGTAACCCCCATTGATGTATTCTCATTTAGGAAGTCATTTGAAAACCCAGGTCCATTATCATGTACGCAAACGAATACACGGTTATTTTTTTTCTTAAGAGAGATGTTAACGATTCCTTCTTCACTTGATTTTACGCCATACTTTAGTGCATTTGTTATTAATTCACTCAGCATTAAGGCACATGGAACAGCTTGATTTACATTTAATTCTATTGACTCAGAATTTAAACTAAGTTGAATTTTTTCGTTAGAATTATAAGTATTTAAAATGTTAGCAATCAGGTCTTGAGTGTATTCTCTGAAATCAACATGAGCAAGTGATTGTTGCTTATATAGCTTTTCATGAACGAGGGCAATCGATTTGATTCTTGTAACACTTGAGGTTAATGTCTCTTTTACTAACTTATTATCTTCTGAGAAAATTTTTAGTTCGAGCATACCAGAAACTACAGCAAGATTATTTTTTACACGATGATGAATTTCCTGTAGTAGCACTTCTTTTTCCTGTAGCGAGTTCCTCAACTCAGATTCAGATTTTACCAACTCAGTTAAGTCGGTTCCAACTATCTGAATAGCTTTACTACCATTAAATTCAACAGGAATAGATTGTATTTTTAGGTATTTTATTTCTTTGGTAACTGGATGCTGAATTTTATGAATATAGGGTTCTGATTTTACCCCGGATTTTACCTCTTGAAGTCTTTTTTTGGCCAACTCAGATTCAGTAATTTTAACCAACTCAAATAGATTTTGACCTATAATTTTCTCTGGAACACTTTTGTACATAATTGCGCCAGCTTCGTTTATGAACTTTATAGTATCATCCTGAACAATCATTACCAGATCTGGATCATTTTGTACAAGATTTTCCCAGCGCTGTTCACTTTCTTTGAGTTTATAAAGATTTTCAAGCCACCCAATTCTCGTACAAAGACTTCCACAAATACTATTAATTACATTCAATTCATCATCAATTAATGTAACATTAGTACTTTCCAGCAACTTCTTTGATTTAACTACTGTTATTTTTAGTGGGATTTCATTAACAAACCTGACGTTGGATTCAAAAAAGGTAACGCCTTTTTTAAAACCTGAAGAAAAATAAACATCTTCTCCATAACTGATCATTATATGAGTAATTTCCCGATTTCTGAAACTACGGAGTAAAAGGTCTGGGGTTTCTTTCAGAATTTCTTCAACACACTCAGATTCTTCCAGTAATTTATTGATTTGCAGGTGACAGTTTTTTGAATTGTATAAATATTCAAGATTAGTAATTAGTTTCTTTTTCTCAGTGATTTCTGTAGATATGCCGCAAACATAATTTTCGAATCCGGGAACGCCGTTCAGAGGATACTTTATGGTATCAAAATATTGGCTACTATCTCCGACATAAACTTCTTCTTCAAAATTGATAGGTTTATTCTCTGTCCGAACTTTTTCATCATTGTTTGTAATTTCCTTAGCTATTGTAGGTGGCAAAATGTCAAAATTATTTTTCCCAATAACTTCATCTTCTGTTAGATTAAAAAGATTCAGAAAATTTTGATTGACCATGTTGAATTTGCCTTCATGATCTTTCACATATATAATTGCTTTACTCTCATTAATAATGGCATCCATAAGGCGCTTTTGCTGGATACTCTCATATTCAGCTCTAACTTTTTCCGTAATGTCTATTGAAGAGCCTACAATCCATTTTTTACTATTCTTGTTAAGTAATGTTCCTGTTATGAAATGATCTTTTATTTCACCAGACTTCGTACAAACTTTAGCATTAAAATCAGCGCTACCATTTATAATTACTTCTTTCAATTTATTACTAAGTAATTCTCTGTGATCGGGTATGAAAAGATCATATGGATTTAATAAAGCAATTTCTTCATCCGTATATCCAAAATCGTGAGTAAGGTTTTGATTCCAGTACTCGAAGTTCAAGTCCTCATTGATTATATATAATATGCCTTGTATATGATCTGCAGCAAAATCCATGAACTCATTTTCTTTCCTCAGCTTATTCTCATTTTTCTTGAGCTTATTCTCACTGATTTTCAATGATTCCGCCATTTTACGATATCTAAGCAACAGGTTTATTCTCGAAAGTATAAATTCCGGTTTTATAGGATATTCAATGATATCATCCGCTAAATCCCATAGATCTGGGTAAGCGTCAAGATTTGTATCTTCATGAGTTAATATGAGAACAGGGTATACCTCACTAGCATATAATTCTTTTAATTCAAGTAAATGATCTTTGTTTTTATTGAATAGTTTGATGTCTAGCAAGTAGACATCAACATGGTCTCCATTTATTTGATTATTTTCAGGCTCAATTATATTGAAGTGCTGTTTTAATTCCTCAAATAAAGAATTAAGAATGGTTCCATCAAGAACATTCAATGATAGTCTCAAATTAGTTCCTGAAACTATGTCCGAGTTATTTTCTTTTTTTGGGATGTCTTGTTTCAAAGGATGTATTTGATTTTCCGTAATCATTTTCTGTACCTCTTCATGAACTTACTCACTTAAAGTATTAACTTTCCAAGCCTTACATAACCCGTCAAATACGTAGCATATCAAATCAGTATTTCTACCAGATGGCTATCCGTAGAAACACTTATGTAAAATATTTGTATAGCAAGATGTTTATGATCACTGCATTAGATAACACTGCGTATTGCCTTGAGCAGTTCGTCTTCATTCATTTCGGCGTTTAAATACAAATCAGCGCCATCTTTTTTTAATGCATTTATAATTTTTAAATCTTTAAAAAAATGTATCGCTATAATCGAACAATCATCATTTTGCTCTTTAACTGTTTTTAAAATCTGATGGGATTTCCCGGGCAGAGTAGAAAGATTCGCAATTATTGCATTTGGCTTTATTTTTGAAGCATTTAATTGTTGAGAATTTTCGAAGGTGATAACCTTTAAATCATCCTGAGAATCCAAGATTTCAGCAATGCTATCATTCATGCTGTTTTTAGAACCAATTAATGCGATGTGATAGGGATGATTTGACATGGTTGTTGTACCCTATTTTCAGGATATACCATAAAGTAGGGTACAAAGTCCACATTAAAATCCGTTCTTAAACTTAGCTATAGTCTAAGTAAAAAGACCTAGGTTATAAATCTCCTGATAAGCCAGTTTTGATAGCAAACTTTACTAATCCAGCTGTATTTTTTGCTCCGATTTTCTGCAGTAAATTTCGACGATGAGAGTCTACCGTTCGAATACTGATATTTAACCGCTCCGCTATCTCAGCGTTTGTCAATTCCTTGCAGATGAGTGTTAATACTTCTCTTTCTCTCACTGTTATTTCTTCAATTGCAGTATATTTTCTTGGATTTATTCCAGCTAACCCTTCCATAATAGTTTTTGTGGATTCCTCACAAAAGTAATGTCCTCCATCAATAATGGTTTGTAATGCAGTAAGTAATTCTTCACTACTTGAGCTCTTTAATAGATAACCGTTTACACCAGACTCTACTGACTTTTTAATAATATCGTGCTGATTAACCATGCTTAAAACAAGTAATTTTAAGTTTTTATATTCTTTTCTTAATTGCACTATCAATTCAATCCCGTTCATTTTCGGCATATTCATATCGATGATTGCAATATCAATATCAATATTTTTACAAAGTTCAATGGCTTCCAAACCATTTTCTGCCTCAGCAACTACATTAAAATTCTTTTCATCCTCAATTAAGGCTTTAATTCCATCTCTGACGATCTTATGGTCATCAGCAAGTAAGATTTTATAGCTTGTCATAATTATCACCAGATTTTAAAGGAACCTTAATAGATATTTCTACACCTTTCTCAACTTCACTTTTAATGCTCATTTTACCAGACATGGTTTCAGTTCTTGCATCCATACTTTTTATACCAAGACCTGAAGATTTATTTATAGTGGCAGAATCTGTACCAACACCATTATCTTTGATTGTGCAAATTATTAATCGTTCTTTTGTACTCAATGATATTTGAATATAATCTGCATTTCCATGTTTCACTGCATTATTAATAGCTTCCTGAATAATTCTGTAGAAATTATTTTTCATTTGCCCATCTAAAAGATTTTCATCAATAAGTATTGATGTTTGAATCTTCACATTTGCACTTTTTTCAATTTCCTGAGCCAGAGATTTTATTGCAATTACCAGACCATATTCTTCCAGTTCTGCAGGCATAAGGGTATATGCTAATGTCCTTGTGTCACTCATAGCTTTTTTGATAAGAGAAAGGGTGGTTTTAAATCGTTCTCTTTTTGTTTCTGAAAGATTTACTACTTCTTTTTTAATTGACTCGAGATTCAGATTTGCAGCAGAAAGGTATTGGGCTATTCCGTCATGCAGTTCCTGGGCAATTCTTTTTCGCTCTTTGTCTTCACCTTTAATTGCAGATTCAATCAATAGCTCTTTATTTTTTTTCTTTTCTGTTATGTCATTTATCAATATTAATCGGGCATTTCTGTTTTCGTAATATATTCCTGAGCCATAAACATTTACAATAATTTCACTCCCGTCCTTTTTCTTATGAACCCATTCTTTTTCTGAATCAGACATTCTATTCTCAATTTCCAATGCGTCCATTAATTTTGAGAGTTCTCTTTCCGGCCTGATTTCCGAAATTTTCATTGATAAAAAATCTTCTCTACTATAACCATATACTTTGATTGCAGCCTCATTAATTTCCAGAAATTTTAATGATTCCAAATCAAAAATCCACATAGGTTGAGGATTATTCTGAAATATATGCCGGTATTTTTTTTCTGATTTGACCAATTCTTTTTCAGCCAGCACATTATCTGTAACATCCATAACAGTGGATATCATTTGGTTCTGATTGGGAAGAGGGATGTTTTTAGCAGTGATATACTTTATTTCTCCCTTTTCAGTGTCAATAGGTATTTTCTCCCAAACCATCTTATTTGGATCTCCTGAAAGAATTACGTTTTTAAATCGAGCAAGTCTTTCATTTCGTATATCTGGATCTTTAAATACATATTCAAAAAAAGTCCTGACATTTAATAATTGTTCTTTTGGCCAACCATAAATTTTAGAAAACTCATCATTAGCCAGAATTGTTTCTTCAGTATCTATCTTATTTACAGCTATTCCAATCGGGATATTTTCAAAAATGGCTTCTATAAATTGGTTTCTTTCTTTGAGTTCACGTTCAGCTTTTTTTCTTTCCGTAACGTTTCTAATAACACTCACTACAACAAATTCGTTACCGTCAACGTCTTTAACTATAGTAACCGTATGGTCAGTATCAATAATTTCACCTGACTTCTTTTTCATCTGAAATTCAGTATTAAAAACTCCTTTTTTTGACAATTCAGATTTTCCCATTTCGTCAAATCTGAAAAAATGCTCTTCGTTTAAGTGTAACTTTGAGGTTGCTTCTCCAACTAGTTCGTCTTTAGAATATCCTAAAACTTCTGATGTAGCTTGATTACAATTTAAAATTCTACGAGTGCCAGGTTCAATTAAAAGCACAGCTTCATCCAGACTATCAAAGGTTTTACTTAACAGCTTTTGGGATTCGCTAAAGGCTTCCTCAGATTCTCTGATCTCTGTTAGATTTATACCTACACCAACCTGCGTTTCGTCAGTAAGCCTGAGATTTGTCCACGAAGTATATATTTCATCTCCAGTTTTGGTGATCATCCTAATCTCTTTCCAACCGCTATCCGGATTATTCATAAATGCACTTACCTCATTACTGTAGTCTTCATCAGGATAACACAATTTCACCAGATCAGAATGCTCAGCATCGTAATTTGTGTACCCAGTAATATTGGTAAAAGCTTTATTAACCTGAATCTTTTTCAAGTCAGGATCATAGTAAGTGATCATTACCGGAATTCTTTCAAATAATTTAGTGCGTAACTCAAGACTTCTTAGTTGCATCTCCTGAATTCGACTGGTTTTTTTATCATGTATTTTGATCAGATAATAAAGTCCCAGAGCAGTAATAGTTACATAAAACCATCCTTTATAAGTTTGAATGGTGGTTATAATATTGGGATCAGAAAATAGCGACTCGACTATTAAATCGGTTGTAAATATCCAAGTCGCTGCAACAAATAAGTATATAAGTGCAATTTTAACTGGTGATAAACTTAATATGTTCAACTCTGGTTTCATGATGACCTTAGAGTACTTAGTTAGTTTTTCGAATAATCAATTAATTGACCATTCTTGTCAAGCAACTTTCTGTAAATATTGCACAAGCTGGAATTAATTAAGGAGAGGTAATTATTAGATTTTCTCCCAACTCTTAAGTAATTAATAAAGATGGTAGTAAACTAGTGAAAGTAGATTTAAATATGAACATGATATGTTCTATCAATGCATTTAGATTCGCTGTAAAATCTAAGCAAATAATACTCTAGTGAACTTTTACAAACACTGGTTTTTGTGAGGAGATTAAAAATCTAAATTAAGATGGGTTAGACCTCGACGAAGCAATCTGATTGTGATTACAAATTATAGGTATGATTGCCCCGTCGAGATTTTACTTAAATGGAAAGAAACTAAAAGTCTCCTCTCAATGGCGCGATATTAATAGTATTAGGAGACGGTTAACGAAGGTATTGGTTTAAAACTTGATAGTATGAAATAAAGAATTTGTTAATAATCGATTCTAGGCTTATCCATAAAATCGTACTTCGTATTCCTTTTCCAAAGGCATATGTACACTCCAAAAACTTCCCCTGTCTTTTCCTTCTAGCAAATTTTTTAAAATATTGAGATGAGTATGCCATCCAGCACTAACTCCTATCCTGAAGTCCTTAGAATCAGGTATTTTGGTATGAATCAAAACTAGTTTAACCTGATTTTCATCTAATTCTGTTAGTTCAAAAGTTACTTCAGAAACTCCATCGTTTCCTTCATCCCATGTATAAGAGAGTAGAGAGAAGGGCTCCCAAACTAATACCTCTCCATACATGGTCGTTGTATCTCCCATATCTTTATACTTTTCCGGAATAGGTTCAGGAGTATCCGTGATTTTTCTATGATCGAAATGTTGAGTTACTTTTCCTCCAACTTTTGGTTCAATATCACCATGAGAAAGCCATTTACCTTTATGTTCTGATTCGGTTAAACAAGCCCAAACAGTTTTTAATGGTCCTTGTAAAATTCGTTCTAATTTAAGAGTGTCTTTGTCTAATAGAGTTGCGTAGTCGTTATTCATGATTACTTCCAGTTAGTTTAGATAAATAGTTATCAAGTTGTTTAAACATCCCACCCATACCTTGCTCAACTTGTGATTTACTATCACGGTATGTGTTAAATTCTTCCTCAGCAGCATTTATTGGAAAACTCGTAATGGTTAGTCGGCTTTTTTTACCAACTGATTCAAAAGTCATAGTATTATGAACTTCTAAGGGCCAAGTATTTGACATGGGATGACGAATAATGTTCTTATTTTCATCGGCAAATGAATTTATGTAAATCATTTTTGAGGGAGCTTTAAGCTCTGTGTATTTTATAATTCCATACATTTTGCCTTGCTCATTTCCAATAGAGTAGAAAAGCGTGCCTCCGGGGGTAAAATTCATTTCTAATACAGACGTTTGCATACCAGCAGGTCCAAACCATTGTTCAATATGTTCAGGTTTAGTGTGAACATTCCAGAGCAATTCAACTGGAGCATCGAATTCTCGGATAATTATTAGTGTATTTTCCGTTTCCATTTTATTTATTTGTTGATTGTAATTTATTCAGATAGTCTTCTAGTTTGTCAAGTCTTGTATTCCAAAGAGTACGATTTTTCTCTACCCAGTCTGTTACAGGTTCTAGCTGTTCGGGTTTTAATTCGCAAATGCGTTCACGACCTTCTTGCTGAATATCAATTAAATTGCACTCTTCAAGAATTTTGATATGTTTTGATATAGCTGGACGAGAAATTTTAAATTGTTCTGCTATAGCATTTAAATTCAGAGATTCACCGGTTGCTAAAAGACTAATAATATCTCTTCGGGTTGGATCTGCAATGGCTTGAAAGACATCTCTTCTCATAAAGTAAAAAATTAATTAAGTAACCGATTGGTTACAAATATATATGTAACTGATTAGTTACGCAAATTGAATTTTAAATATTCTTTTAACTGAATAGCTTTGTTCGTTTATTTGGCGCATGTTAAAAAAAGGTAAGGGCCATATTTTACCAATTATTGTATTTGCTCAATTCGCAGGAACCTCGCTTTGGTTTTCTGGTAATGCAATTATTGATGACTTAATTCTGAAGTTAAACTTGCTTGATATCTTCATTGGATTCATAACGATGGCGGTTCAATCTGGTTTTATAATTGGTACATTAATTTTTGCTTTTCTAAATATTGCAGATCGTTATTCACCTGTTAAAGTATTTTTAGTCTGCTCGGTTTTGGGAGCTATTGCGAACTTAGGAACTAACTGGAGCTCGAGTTTTTCAGAGATCATGATAGCAAGAGTTTTTACCGGCTTTTTTCTGGCTGGTATTTATCCTGTAGGGATGAAAATTGCTTCAGATTGGTATAAAGAAGGATTGGGAAAAGCACTTGGCTATTTAGTAGGAGCATTGGTTTTAGGAACTGCTTTCCCACATTTTTTGAAATATCTGGGAAGTGAACTACCCTGGGAATCGGTAATTATAGGAACATCATTTTTAGCAATAATAGGTGGAATAGCTCTTTTTATATTAGTTGGGGATGGTCCGTTTAGGAAAACATCGGTTGGTTTTAAGTTTGAGTACACCTCCGTTTTTAGATTATTTAAGAATAAAAATTTCAGATCATCTGCATTTGGATATTTTGGCCATATGTGGGAGCTGTATACATTTTGGGCATTTGTTCCAGTAATACTAACATGGTACTTCAAAATGAATAACGGAACACCGCTTGATGTTTCTTTATGGTCTTTTCTGATTATTGGTAAAGGAGGAATTGGATGTGCAGTTGGTGGTCATCTTTCTCTTAAAAAGGGTAGTAAAAAAGTAGCACTAGTTTCACTTGCAGTATCAGGAATTTGTTGCCTTCTAATCCCATTTAGTTTTGATTGGAATCTTTATGTTTTCATAGGTTTAATGTTGATTTGGGGTTTTACGGTTATTCCAGATTCCCCTCAATTTTCTACATTGGTAGCCAAAGCGTGCGATTCGTCATATATAGCTACAGGTCTTACCATCGTAAATTGCATCGGATTTTCATTAACCATCATAAGTATACAGCTCGTGAATCTGATATGGGCTTCTGAACTTAATGTATTTGTATTTTGGATAATGTTTGTTGGACCTTTAATTGGGTTATTCTCAATTAATAAGTATCAGGAAAAATTAAACTAGTTTTTTAAACGCTCCATCAATAATTCTAAATCGGTGGTAGAATAATTCTTCCCATTTTGAACAACAGAATGAATGGATTTTGTGTTATTTATATCTACCAATGGATTTGCATTCAAAATTAGTAGGTCAGCTATTTTTCCTTTTTTAATAGATCCATAAGAATCTTCCATATCAAAGAATTTTGGTCCATTTATTACAGAAGTAATCAATGCTTCTTGAGGAGTTAATCCTGCTTCTACTAATAATCGAAGTTCATCATGAATAGATACACCTGGATAGGTAAAGGAATTAAAAGGACCTGAATCTGAGCCAGCTATAATTAATATACCAGCATCATACATGGGCTTTACCATAATTTTAAAACTCTCAACCCAAAAGGCTCGTTGGTTTGTATAAGATTCACCTCCACGTTCAGCTGATCTAATCCTCCTTTGGTAAGTATCAATTACTTTTGGATCTAAATAGTGCAGCATTGAATCCGATGTATGATCTGTAATCAATAATTCAGCTAATGTTTTCCCAACGTGAAGGGTAGGAGTTACATAGAATTCGTGTTTCCCAATTTCTTCAAAAGCTTTTTTAGCAATATCAGGATTATAATTCTCCATTAATGGAGTAATCATTTGATACCCCATATCAAGTTGGGTTAAACTATCCGATATAGAACTTGTTACTTTCAGGGGATAATATAAATGCTCCGTTCCATCTAATCCTATCCGAATTGCTTCCATTAAATCTGCAGAGAGTGGCATATGACCTGTTGTTTTTAGACCACGCTTTTCAGATTCTTCTATTATTGAATAGAATGCTTCTTTAGTCAGGTTTCCGTCGTACATTTTTACGTAGTCGGCATTTATCGATTCTAAAGAGTCCAAAGCAAATTGAACATCATTTATGTCAACTACTTCTATAGATCCTTCCCAAGCAGGTCTTGACCCATCCAATTTTGGACCCGAAGTAAAAATGGTTGGTCCATCCAAAACTCTTTTTTCAATTTGTGACTTCCAATCTATAAGTGATGGTGTAATATCACCACCGGCATCCCGAACAGTTGTAATACCATGAGCAAGAAAAAGTGATAGAAATTCTTTGTTTTGCTCGATGAGTTTTTCTCCACCTCGAAAGTGAACGTGGTTATCCCAAAGTCCTGGCATAATGTATTTCCCACCCAAATCTATAGTTCTAGATGAAGTGAATTTATTCTGATTTGAGACGGAGGCCGCTTCTATGATTTCATCATTCGAAATTGCTATATACTGATTTGGGATGATGGTTCCATTTTCTACATCAACAATAGAGACATTCGTAAGAATTAAATCTACTTGTTTTGGAGATGAACATGCAGAAATCAAAAAAATAATACTGAAAACTAAGAATTGGAGAAGATTCATTTATAAAAATTTTATTCCTCAATAAATATGAAAAACAAATGGATTTTGGAATTTCTTATTTGATATTTTAGACCAATGGTAGCTCGAAAACAGAATAGTGCAGACACCTTTCATCAAGTATCTCAGGAGATAAGCTCTGGAAAACTAAAACCGATGTATTATCTGTTTGGTGAGGAAGAATTTTATCTGGATCAATTGCTTGAAAAGTTCTCAGCTCTTCTTCCACCTCATGAAAAGGATTTTAATTTTGATCTATTATATGGTCAGGACGTTACTCCGGCTCAGGTTCTTGGAATTGCCCGAAGTTTTCCAATGATGGCAGAACGTCGAGTACTCATAGTTCGCAACTTTCTTCAAACTGGAAAAGGTGCTTCAGGAGAAGGAGAGATGAATGATTTCATTCCATATTTCGAAACCCCGAATCCAAGCTGTGTGGTTGTTTTTTTTGATACAGGAAAACCTGCTGGGAATACTAAAATTGGAAAAGCAATTTCAAAAAATCCAAATATCGGTTTTCATCAGTTTGAACCTATGCCCGATTATCTTGTACCAGATTGGGTTATTAATTGGGTACAGTCTCATCACAAAAAACAAATTGATGCAAGTGCGGCTCAGTTACTAGCTCAATTTGTGGGTAATAACCTTCAGCTATTGTCTACCGAAATAGACAAAGTGTGCACTTTTGTAGACACTTCAAATTCGGTATCAGAAGCCGATGTAAAAAAGATAATCGGCTCATATCGCGAGTATACGGCCATTGAGCTGAAAGAAGCGGTTATTAAGAGAGATTTAGAAAGAGCTCTTTTTATTTCGGAACAGATGTTGCAACACAGTAAAACAGACACGGGGGAATTAATTCGACTCGTGGGGTTCTTTTACAGTGTGTTTGTAAATATCTGGCAGATTAGAAGGCTTGCTGATAAAGGTAATGCGAAGCAGCAAGTTCAGGCAGAGTTGGGAATCAACAACGCTTGGTACTTCAATAAGCTTTGGGACGATGCTTCCAATTTCAGATATCACGATATGCCGAGAGTGTTTGAAGCACTTCTCGATGCAGATAAATCAATTAAAGGATTCTCCACATTAGACTCCACTTCAATTTTATTCCTCCTTGTTAAGCGAATGATCGGATAAAACCGACGCTCGCAATTTTAACAAGAATTGCAATAAAATTACTGGAGAATAAAGATGGACGCTTTCAAATATGCACAGGTAGCAAACTACAGCGACGAAGACTTAATGGAATATTTTCAAGATGGAAAAGAGCCTGCTTTTAATGAGTTAGTAGAACGCTATACCGATCGTCTCCATAATTTTTTATATAGATATACACACAATCATCAAGATTGTGAAGATTTGGTTCAGGAAACGTTTCTAAGGGTTCACAAGAGTAAGAAATCGTACCAGCGTATAGCTAAATTTAGTACCTGGATGTACACTATTGCCTTAAATCTTGCTAAAAGCATGTACAAAAAGAAGCAACGTATGTACAAGATTTCTATTCATAAAGATGAAAGTGATCCAAAAGATTTTGAGATGTTAATTGAAGATAAAAACATTTTACAAGACGAAGAGCTTCATCAAAAGTTAAGCTTAGAGAAGCTTGAAAAGGCATTAATGGAATTAGCGCCTGAGTTCAGAGAAGTTGTAGTTTACAGAGATCTACAGGAATTAAGCTACGATGAAATTGCTGAAATCACTGGAGTGGCAATGGGTACAGTGAAGTCTAGAATTAACCGTGGGCGTGCTCAGGTACAAGCTATGATAGAAAGTTATGTTGATATGGGAACATCTTTCTGAAAAACGACTTAAAGGAAATGTAGACAAACAACGCATTACCTTTTATGAAAAATTTTATAGAAAAAGAATACCATCCGATAATTGAAGATTACATCACTAATTATGTTGATGAAAATCTGGATACTGGCGAGAGAGACGCTTTCGAGGAAGTGCTTGTTCATGATGATGATCTCCGTGAACTTGCATTCTCCGCGAAAGAGGGTAAAAAGCTACTTCAACAGCTAGTTTTTATAAAAGCAGAAGATGAGTTCAAAAAGATGCTTAAAAGAACACTTAAAAGAGCTATTTAATAAGCATCATTTTTTTTGTACTTGTAAACCCTTCGGTTTCAAGTTTATAAAAATACATTCCAGTAGCTAATTCTGGCGCATTAAATTGTACAGAATGAGAACCTGCATTTCTTTTCTCATTCACTAACTCACTCACGAATCTTCCGGTAATGTCATATACATTTAGTTGAACATTAGATGCGTTTGGTAGATAAAAACTGATGTTTGTAGAAGGGTTGAATGGGTTCGGGTAGTTTTGATATAAACTAAATTCATTTGGTTGATCCCTACCTTCTGTAGATAATCCACCGCTAGCTTGAGTAAAAATGGAAACATTATTTGGAGGAATTTCTTCATAATAGATTGAAAGAGTACCACTTTCACAACCGAAAGTATTGTATGATTTACCATTTCCAAACACCCTAATTAAATCGCATCCCCCCAAAGAAAATACGTGGTCAAAAAAAGTATCAGTAAATTCAAGAAATACATCCTCTTTAGCCTCTTGACTCAAATTAATAACAGTTATTACCGGACTTTCTTTATTTTCATCGCCTCGAATAAAGGCCATTACTTCATTTTCATTTGATAAAGCTATTTCTAGTTCTCCAGTTTGAAGTGCATCATATTTATTCCGTATCTGGATTAATTGGCGGTAATGATTAAATAAAGAGTTCTCATCTTCCTGCATCACTTCAACATTAAAATCCCCGAAATTCGTATTGGGATTTCTCCAGGGCGAACCTGAAGTGAAACCGGCATTCGTTTCATTATTCCATTGCATAGGTAAACGAATATCTTCATCGGGTTTTTGCCCGAGCATCCCAACTTCTTCTCCATAATAGAGATAGGGTATTCCTGGTAAAGTGAGTAGGAGTGAAGCTGCAATTTTAGCTTTATCTACATCTCTACCTAATACATTCATAATTCGATTTTGATCGTGGTTCGTTAAAAAAGAACCGTACTGTAAAAAAGGATAGGAGTCATATACTTTTTGCATCTGACTCAAAATAGGTTGGGAATTCTCAGCATTTACTCCATTCAAAATTGATCCTGCTAAATCAAATTCGAAGGCATAATCTAACCTGTCATCACTAATATATTTCAGTACAACATCTGTTGGTTCCCAAGCTTCTCCAACATTAAATGCATCAGGATTTATACTCTTAACATGATTATTGAAATCCTGCCAAAATTGGAATGTACCATCTGTATTTTTTAACGTACTTCCATCTTCATCAATATAAAGAACGGCGTCTTGCCGAAAGCCATCAATACCTACATCCGATAACCAGAAATCTGCAATTGCAAACATAGAATCTTGAACGGCAGAGTTTTCATAATTGAGATCTGGCATTCCACCCCAAAATAATCCGTAATAGTAATTACCATTAGTAAAGTGCCACACAGTTTGTCCCCAGGGACCGTTATAGTTTGGTTTTGAATTACTCCATCTGTAAAAATCTCTGAAATGAGCATCTCCAGCAGCCGACTTTTGGAACCAAGGATGTTGAGTTGATGTGTGATTCATTACATAATCAATGATCACCCGAATTCCCCGTTGATGAGCTTCGTCAAGAAAGTTTCTAAAATCTTCCATAGTCCCATAATCTGGATTTATGGATCGGTAATCTATTACATCATATCCATGATAAGAAGGAGAATCATGTATGGGCATTAGCCAGATTCCGGTAATACCAAGGTCGTTATCAGTGTCTGGATCTCCATCATTCAAATAATCTAGTTTTTCGGTAAGTCCGTTAAAGTCTCCAATTCCGTCCCCGTCAGAATCATAAAAACTTCGAACAAATATCTCATAGAAAACCGATTCGTTCCACCACTTAGTATCTGATAATATTCGTTCTTTAACCTCTATATAATCTTCAATAAAAAGCGTGTCCGCTAATTCTCCATTACTTACAATTTGCATAACATTATAAGTTCCAGTTTCTGGATATCTAACGGATGGTTCTCTATCACTTGATTCTTCGGGTATTCCACCTTCAAAATTCCAATAATAGTCAGAGATACTTCCTGAACTTTGGTCATTAAATGTTACTAAGCTATTTTCAAAAACACTATTAAGTGAAGTATTAAACCCAGCTTTTGGTGGTCCACTTGGATCTGCTTCATTATTATACCAAACCAGAATTATATTACTATCTGGCTGAATGGTATAGGTTCTATCGTTACCCGCTCCAGGAAATTCTTCCCGATCATCCCACAGCCCGTTATATCTGAATTTGTAAGCTATCGTCTCACCAATGGTAAATCCATTAACAGTTGCTGTGTAAATAGAATCATTATCGGTATCACTTAGTTGAGTTAAAGTACTTCCCCAACCATTAAAGCTTCCAGCAACATCCACGAATTCGTTTTCCGGGTCAAAATTTTCAAGTTCAATCTGAAGAGACAAATTCACATTAAATTGAACAGATACAGTTTGAGAATAAGTTAAAACTGAAGTTAAAGTGAAGATTAGCACCAAAAAGGAAAGCTTATACATAACAGACATTTCTCTTGATAAGTAATATTAGTGTTGCTTACATCAAATATAGAGATCAGGTTAGCTATCATAAAATATTCTTTTGAAAATTTTCTTATTTGCTTTGAATACAATTTTAGAATGAGTTATTTCAAGCAATAATTGAAACTAACTTATTCTTGATGATACGCTTCTTTAAAATCGCCTTAACCCTTTTCATTTTTTTAATTTCATCTTCTCTAGCACATGCTCAAGGCATACTTACTTTTGAAGATGTAATGAAATTCGAGGATATCAATGCTCCAAGTATTTCAAGTAACGGGAACTGGATTAGCTATGGCGTTTGGCCAGATAGAGGAGATGGAAAAGTAGTAGTTCAGCATACCTCAAATAGTACTAAATATGAGATTGAATTGGGATCTAATCCAATCATTTCTTTTGATGAAAACTGGGTGGTTGCTTATAAAAGTATTCCATTAGTAGATCAGCTGAAGGAAAAGAAGGATAAACCAAAGAGAGGTCTATCACTTTTAAATCTGACTACCGGAGTAATTCAAGAATTTGATAGCGTTTCGACTTATCAATTATCAAACGACGGTAAATGGTTAGCCATAAAAAACTACCAAAGCAAAGAGGTTGAGGATCTAAAGCATAAGAATAAGAAAGTAGGTACTGTTGTAACACTTTGGGATTTATCAACAAATGAGAGCTTAAGGCTCAATTTCGTTTCAGAAATGAATTTTGATAGTCTCTCAAATTATTTTTCCTATTCAATCATTGATACTTCAGGAAATGGAAACGGACTTTTTGTATTCGATTTAGAATCATCAGAAAAAGCAATGATCAGCGGATCAGAGCATGGGTACTATTCTAATCTAACCTGGGATCCAAAGCGACCAAGAATTGCTTTTACAAAAGCCAATTTAGATACATCTTACAAAGATAGCGATGCAACCTTACACCTTTGGGATGCTAAGAAAAAAAATATTCAAACCCTTGTAACGCCCGAACAAACAAATCAGGATTGGGCACTACGATCGAATAATGAACTTACTTTCACTCATGATGGAAAGAGATTGTTCTTTGGATTAATGCATCAGTCTATGGTTGATTTAGACAATAAACCTGAGAAAGAAGAGGATGAAGAAATTGATATTTATGATATAGAAAGCATTGTTGATGATCGGGGGATGGATTTATGGCATGGTGATGACCCAAGAATTAAAACTCACGAAATAGTGACATTTAATAACAGAAAAGGGCGAACTTATACCAGCGTTTATCACCTTGATAAAAAAAGATGGGTTCAACTCGCAGATTTAGAGATGCCATTTATTCAGATCACGCATAATAAAGATAAAGTGATGGGAAACACCGATGAACCGTATCTAAAAGACATTACGCACGATGGTTTTTACGAGGACTGGTATGTTGTAGATTTGGAGAAAGGAACTCGCGTTAAAGTAAATGAACGTACTTCGAATGGTTCTTCCCACCTTTCGCCAGATAGTAAATGGGTAGTCTATTATCACGATAAAAACTGGCATAGCTTTAATGTAAAATCAGGTACTACTAAAAATCTAACTGGCAGTCTTGGAGTTCCATTTTTCAATGAAGATCATGACTATCCATCTCAGGTTCCGGGTTATGGAATGGCTGGTTGGGTAGAAAGTGGAAAGTCAGTTCTCATTAACGATAAATATGATGTTTGGCAAATCACAGTTTCAAGTGGAGAAGCCATAAGAATTACAAACGGTAAGGGAAGAGAAGCGAAACGAATATTTCGAATAAGAAATCTTAGGGATGATAATAATTTTGGGAAAAATGAAGAACTCTTACTCACTTCGTATCACGATATAAAAAAGAACTTTGGGTTTTATTCAGCTCAAATTGGAAAAACAGGAATTCAACAACTGTTGGAAGAAGACAAGAAATTTACTTTTGTAGCTAAAGCAGAAAATTCAAATCAAATTCTTTATAAAAGGGAAGCTTATGATGAGTTTCCAAATCTTTGGGTGGCTGATGATTGGAAATTTAAGTCAACTGATCAAATCTCTGAACTCCATATGAATTTAAAAGAAAAATGGAATTGGGGTAAAGCTGAGCTCATTGATTGGTTGAGTTTGGATGGAACTTTCATTCAGGGAGTGGTCATCAAACCAGATAATTACGATCCAAATAAACGCTATCCAATAATGACTTACTACTATAGATTCTTTTCAGATCGTTTACATGATTTTAATGAACCAAAAACAAATCATAGACCAGTGTTTGCTCAATATACCAGCGATGACTATGTGGTATTCTTACCGGATATTAGGTTTGAAATTGGGAGACCAGGTTTTTCAGCAACAAAAAGTTTAGTGCCGGGTATTCAAAAACTTATTGAAATGGGAATCGCTGATGAAGATAAATTGGGACTACATGGGCATTCGTGGAGTGGCTATCAAACCGCTTTTATTGTTACACAAACTGATATTTTTGATGCAGCCGTATCCGGCGCTCCGGTAAGTAATATGACGAGCGCGTATAGTGGAATCCGTTGGGACTCAGGCTTGTCTCGGCAATTCCAATACGAAAAAACACAAAGTAGGATAGGAGAGAGCTTAATTGGTGCTCCTGAGAAATACATTGAGAATTCTCCTGTATTTTTTGCCGATAAAATTACTACTCCTATGCTTATTCAACATGGAGATGCAGATGGAGCCGTTCCCTGGTATCAAAGTATTGAGATGTATCTTGCTATGAGAAGATTTAACAAAGATGTTGTGTTTCTACAGTATCACGATGAACCACATCACTTACAGAAATTTCCAAATAAACTTGATTATGCGATACGGATGAAAGAATATTTCGATTATTACCTAAAAGGAGTAGGTGAACCGGAATGGATTCTAGCTGGTGAGTTATATTTAGGGAGGTAAAAATTAAGCCGACGAAAGAAAGATTTATAGATAGTTCAAGAAGGTTCTCAAAAAAAGCTCCGATGTAAAAAACACCGGAGCTAAACAAGCACAGCATAGAGAAAACTGATTAAACTTTTAAGGAACCTAAGGCATTTAATTCCGCTTTTATTCCAGAAAAATCTTGCAAAGCCTGAGTACTTACTTCGCCAATTTGATTTTTAAACTCTTCAAAAACTTGCTCATAATATGAAATTCCATCAGACAGATTAGTTAAAAAACGGTCGATATATTTCTTCTGTTTTTCAGATTGCTCGATGTAATTTTCTTCAATTTTTTCTTTTACATAACTCATATAAAGCTGTAATTCTTTCACAAACATATTTGGCCTTTCTTTGAAAGATATAATGTTTTGACGGCCATAAATATGATCAACCATATCTTTTAAAGACACAATTTGAGAGAAATAAGCGGTATTTGGACCAGGACAAATAGCTACACCTTGAGTTCCCTTTGCCAGCGATTCTCCTTTTTCAATTAAACTCCCATTTCCGAGTCCTACACAAAGGCATGTTTTTTCAATAATTTTGCTGAAACTTTTCTTGAAATCGATCTCACTTAGATTTTTTGCAAAAAGCTCGTCAATTTTCTTTTTCTGAAATTTAGAGGACGCCGTGCAAATAGGTTCCTCAGTAAATTCAGTATTAAAAGCGAGGTGCTTTTTAATACAAGGTGCTCCCGGCTTGCCTTCAGCTATTCGGCGAGATTTTTCAATATCCGCTGAATTACCTAATACCGTATTAAACCGTACTCCAAGGGGTGATGCATTACTCAAATAGTAATCCTTTTCTCCAGTTTTAGCTAAAAGATTTAATGATTCAGCATCTATAGAAACGGCTTCTGGAACAAGTAGAAAAGGAGATCCCCATCCAATCGAATTGGCTTGTTCATGTTCTAATAAATAGGAATGTTCGTCACTTGTTCCAACACCACCTTGTACGGTAACAGCGATTTTAGGTATAGATGCAACAACCGGTTTATCCAGAGGTATTAGTGCGGCAGAGTACAATTCAAAAAGAATTTCTTTGAGCTGAGTTCTGTTTTCGTTGAACTCTTTCAAAATTGGACCAAGTAAGAAGCCGTCGGTAGCAAAAGCATGCCCTCCACAGTTTAATCCTGATTCGATTCTGAATTCTGAAACCCATATTCCCTTTTTGGCTAAAAACTTACCTTGTATTAAAGCAGATCGATAATCACTTACTTTAAGAACTACCTTTTTTTTCAATTTCCCATCTGCATTTGGAAAGAAGTCCTCAAAATTTGAGATATAACTGTATAAACGTGGGTTTAATCCAGCGGAAAAAACTACAGATGACGAAAGATTACTTTTTGCAAAGCCTCGCAGTGCGGCATGAGCGTCATTAAATTCAACTAATTCAGCCTCTTCTCTTTTTTGGCTAGGACCGTCTATTTTAGTCATGATATTTACATCAATAGAACCGGGACTTATTAAGTTTCTAAGTTCTTCTTCAGCTAATACTCTTTCTTCCTTTTTAAGGAGTAACATTTCAAGATATTTCCTTTTTAGAGGAGAGGTATCGCTCAACATCTCAAAGTACTTGGTGATTTCTGAGCCATCATCAAAAGCTGAGGTTTTCAACTTATTGAAATTTAAAGATACAATGCGTTGAACTAAGTTTAGATAAGCTGTTATTCTTTTTGCACGGCAATCAGATTCACTTTCTTTAATTAATTCAAATTCGAAATTATAAATCCTAGAATAATATTCCCTCATCTTTTCAGTAAGCTTATGATCAATGATGGAAATAACGGAAGAAATACCGTACTGAGCTACTCTAATGGGAGTGTCGATGGTGTATCCGGTGCCCATAACCGGAATATGAAAAGAGTGTGGACTTGAAGATTCAATCATTTTAAATACCTCTATGTAACATTAACGCATTACTAAGCAAGGTATTAGCCAATTGTGAAGGTTGGATGAAGAACACATTCAATCTCTACAAAAAGAAGATTTCTACCAGGCAAGAACCCCTGTATCGACTAAGCTAACCAGCCAGCCTGTAAGCCCGATGATAAAGATAATAGCAGCAAAAGCATCGTAGGCTTTATGTCTAACTTTAAGTGCAATAGTGAAAACGATAAACCAAACGGTAAGAGTAGCAAATTGACCAATATCTAGAGGTAAATCAGTCTTGAAGTATTCAAGTATCCCATCCGAAGCGTCTACAAGTACAAAAAGAATACCAAGTAAGAAGAAGCGAGTTCGGTTTTCTTCAAAATGCACTTTGAAGTCTGTTATTTCTTCACCTTGAACAGGATATAATAATCCACACATTAAATAAGTAACAATAGCATAAGCTAAAAGGTTTATGAAATGAAGAACTCCAATTTCTTCAAGAGGGGACAATACAAAGCTACTCAGCCATACCAATACAACGGTAAACAACATATTAAATGTCCAAAAAAGATGAATCCAATAGATTTTCGTTTTCTTTCGAGTATCAAGAATTAAGGAGATTCCACCTAATAAATGAACCACAGCAAGTCCAAGAATTAGAGATATAAAAACCGATATATGGGCGAATATAGACATGCAATTTGGTTGATTAATCGAACAAAGATAAAAATAATTAGTTGCGATTCTGAACTTGATTCAAAGTTCGGAATAAGTTCTCCTTCGAAGAGTCTGTTCATAACTAGATTCAATATGACAGCCTGTTAATTAATCGGACTTAGGGTTCTTTTAAATCCATTTCGGAAGCATAATACCGAATGAGATAAATATAAAAACGTTGTTATTTCGGGCTTAACTCGGAATCTGTAACGATAGATTTTTTGATCAAATTCTATGCAAAAATTAATGCCATTCAAAAGATGAAGATTCAATACTAAAAACATTATAATCTTCAACCAAAAGCAGAATGCTTCATTAAAGATTCATAAAACACCTTTATCTACGTCCTAAATTAAAAAGGTATAATTCAGATCGTTAATAGAGGTATAATTGAGTATGAAGAATCGTTGGCTTATCGCGGCATCAGCAGTAGGTATACACATTTCAATTGGCTCAGTATACGCCTACAGTGCCTGGAAAATGCCACTGGAAAATATACTTGGTTGGACAGCAACCAATACATCAATGGCATTCAGTATTGCGATTTTTTTCCTTGGTCTTTCGGCTGCTATTCTTGGTAGAGTGATTGAGCGTCATGGTCCTTCCAAAGGTGCACTTCTTTCTGCGGCTTTCTTTTCAATTGGTTTATTTGGATCTGCACTGGCAATTTATTTAGAAAGCATCTGGTTATTCTATCTATTTTTTGGGGTAATCAGCGGGATTGGTTTGGGACTCGGTTATATCTCACCAGTTTCAACTTTAGTTAAGTGGTTTCCAGACCGAAGGGGACTTGCAACTGGCTTGGCGATAATGGGATTTGGTTTTGGAGGACTTGTTTGTGCTCATTTAATTGATGTTTTTAATCCACCTTCTGCCGAATTAGTACTTCCAGCTGATATCATGGCCAAGGAATACGTTGATCTTACCATTATTGATCCAGATAAAGCAATGTCAATACTTTCCGAAGTACCAGATATCGAAGAGTACAAAGCAACTGAATTCAAGTTGATGGAAATGCAACGAACCGGAGAAGTGGAGAGTAATGTTTTTAGAAGTTTAGAAGCCTCTATTGCTCCATATAAAACGGTTGTCTTGTATGAGAAATCCAAGATAGCCACAACTTTTCTAGCCTTAGGTATCATTTATCTAATAGTAATGTTGCCTGGTGCATTGTACATCGCACCACCACCTGATTATTATATTGAACAGTTCGATTTAGAATCAAAAAATAACTCGAAAAGAAAAATTATCAATGTTCCGGATGTTTCTGCATTCGATGCATTGAAAACTCCAGGTTTTTATGGGCTATGGATTATGCTATTTATCAACGTTTCATGCGGTATTGCAGTGATAGCGACCGCGAAGAAAATGGGCTATGAAATGGTTCGCCTTTCGGTAGAAATGTCTAGTTTGCTGGTGATGGGAATCTCACTTTTCAACGGTTTTGGACGCATACTCTGGGCTTCATTTTCAGATTATATTGGCAGATCAAATACTTACGTAGCATTTTTTGTGATTCAAATGATTGCTTTTCCTTTGCTAGCAAATCTAACAACTAGTCCCATTTTATTCATGATTGTGACGTTCATCATCCTAACTTGCTACGGTGGGGGATTTGCAAGTATTCCAGCCTATATCAGCGATCTCTTCGGGTTAAAGGAAATGCCAACCATACACGGATTTATTCTTACGGCATGGTCTTTAGCCGGGATTGTTGGGCCCTTACTCAACTCGTATGTTTATGAACAAACTCAAAGCTACCAACAAAGTTTATATATTTTTGGTGGAGCGTTCGTCATTGCATTAATAGTTTCTCTTTTGATGAAAATCGAAATGAAAAGAGTACAATCGAAAGCGATTTAATTAATCGCATTCACAATTTCTACTTCATTTGGGATAATTGATCTCGTAGTAGTAGTTCGGAATATTGAGATTGCTTTTTTTTCTGATAAACCAGAACATACGCAAATGTGAATAAAGACATGCTAAATGCTAATTATTAGATCGGAAAACGATAATTTCAACTCTTTTTATTCAGACTCAATTTTCTTGATTTTCATTGATTATTCATTCATGAGTACCTCTAGTTAATACTGGAAGCGCTTCCAATATTAAGCTATTGTTAACATTCTACTTTTCGGGATGGATATCTGCTAATCTTTATAGTGTCTTCATAATTTGAGAATATTATTAGATAATTAAAAAATAGGGGACGCTCAATCATCTGCAGTGTTCAATTCATCGATCAATCAGCTTAAATTAATACGACTATGAAAGCAATTACTAATAATTCTACGTTACCTTTTCTGACAGACGAGACTCCAACCGAGTATCGTGGTTTTACATCAGGTACATGGAATTCAGAAATTGATGTACGAGATTTTATCCAGAAAAATTATTTACCATATGAAGGGGACAAAACATTTTTAACAGAACCTACCGATACTACTAATTTACTTTGGCAACAGGTTCTGAATCTGATGGTAAAGGAGCAAAAAGAAGGAGTTCTTGACGCCGATTCTGAACTTGTTTCTTCTATCGTATCTCATGGTCCTGGTTACATTGATGAAGAGTTAGAACGAATAGTCGGTCTTCAAACAGATGCTCCCTTAAAACGGTCTATGATGCCATTTGGAGGTGTTCGAATGGCACAAAAAGCTTTAGAAAGTAACGGGTTTAGCTTTTCTGATAGAACAAAAGAGGCTTTTGCTTCAATACGAAAAACTCACAATGATGGCGTTTTTGATGGATACACTAATGAAATTCTTAAAGCCCGCAAATCAGGTATTGTAACCGGACTTCCTGATGCTTATGCCCGTGGTCGAATTATTGGGGATTATCGTCGGGTAGCTTTATACGGAATGGATCGTTTATTAGAGGATAAAATTCAGCAACTGAATACACTTGAGCTCCACAATCTTAATGAAGAAACTATACGACTAAGAGAAGAACTGAATGAGCAAATCCGTTCGTTAAAAGAACTCAAGCAAATGGGCGCTAGTTATGGAATTGATATCTCAAATCCTGCTACGAATGCTACTGAAGCAGTACAATGGACTTATTTTGGTTATCTGGCAGCTGTAAAAGAGCAAAATGGTGCAGCGATGTCTTTTGGGCGGGTTTCCACTTTCCTTGACATCTACATTCAACGTGATCTTGAAGAGGGTAAATTAACTGAAGACACAGCACAGGAACTCATCGATCACTTGGTAATGAAGCTCCGAATGGTTCGCTTTATGCGCCCACCCGAGTACGATGCATTATTTTCAGGAGACCCAACTTGGGTTACTGAAGTGATTGGCGGTATGGGAATTGATGGGCGAACTATGGTCACCAAAACATCATTCCGCTTCCTTCAAACCTTACATAATTTAGGTCCGGCACCAGAACCAAACCTAACTGTTCTTTGGTCACAGAATTTACCTGAGGGTTTCAAAGACTTCTGTGTAGATACTTCCATCAAAACATCGTCATTACAGTATGAAAATGATGATATGATGCGTGGCTATTGGGGTGATGATTATGGAATAGCATGCTGTGTTTCTGCTATGAAGATCGGGAAACAAATGCAGTTCTTTGGTGCACGAGCAAATCTTGCCAAAACTTTATTATATGCCATTAATGGTGGTAAAGATGAGATTTCGGGTGAGCAAATCGGTCCTGAATTAGCGCCAATTGTCAACGATACGCTAACGTTTGATGAGCTAATGCCAAAATTCGATGCAATGATGGACTGGCTTGCTGCAACCTACATGAATGCGTTGAATATAATCCACTTTATGCACGATAAATACTATTACGAACGACTGGAAATGGCGCTACATGACCGTGATGTATTCCGGACTATGGCATGTGGTATTGCAGGGCTTTCTGTAGTGGCTGATTCGTTAAGTGCAGTGAAATATGCTAAAGTCCGCATCCTCAGAGATGACCGAGGACTTGCAACAGACTTCGATATTGAAGGTGAATTTCCAGTATTTGGTAACAATGATGACCGTGTAGATAATATCGCTCGTGATTTGGTGAAAATCTTCATGAACAAACTGAAGCAACAACCAACATACAGAGATTCTGTACCTACCCAATCTATTCTTACCATCACATCTAACGTTGTATATGGGAATAAAACGGGAAATACTCCTGACGGACGTAAAAAAGGGGAACCTTTTGGTCCAGGCGCTAATCCAATGCACGGTCGTGATAAATCTGGTGCTGTAGCAAGTATGCAATCTGTAGCAAAACTGCCCTATGAATATGCTCAGGATGGAATTTCATATACATTCTCAATTGTGCCGGGAGCACTTGGTCGTACCGAGGAAGATCGAAAAGAAAACATGACAAGATTACTGGATGGATATTTCAGTGAAGGTGGACATCACATCAACGTGAATGTATTTAATCGTGAAACACTGATAGACGCAATGGAACATCCGGAGCTATATCCACAGCTTACTGTACGGGTATCTGGATATGCGGTAAATTTTAATAAGTTAACCAAAGAACAGCAATTGGATGTGATTTCAAGAACCTTCCATGAAAGCAATTAAAAAGAATAATAGATAATAGAACAGAGATAAGGGCGCCAGCTTAAATGGTGCTCTTTTTTCTATGAGTAAGGATAGAGAAATGGAAAATGTAACCGGATATTTGCACTCGGTAGAAACAGCAGGAACGTTAGATGGTCCAGGAATACGAAGGGTATTATTCTTGAACGGATGCCCTTTAAACTGTGTCTATTGCCATAATCCAGATACTCGATTATGTAAGGGAGGAACCAAAACAGAATCCTTTGCAGAACTTAAAGCAATTCATAAACAACAACATTTACTTAAATCATGGAATGGAGGAGTAACTATTTCAGGTGGAGAACCACTCATTCAGCCAAAGTTTGTGAAATCCATATTTGAAGGGTGCAAATTAATGGGACTCCATACCGCACTGGATACTTCTGGCTTTACAGGTAAACTCGCTGATGACGAACTTCTTTCTTATACCGATCTAGTATTACTCGATATTAAACATCTGGACCCAGAAGGCTATAATAGACTTACTGGAGTTGATTTAAAGCCCACGCTCGATTTTGCAGAACGACTCGCAGTTATGAATAAACCCGTTTGGCTCAGATTTGTACTCGTTCCCGGCTACACCGATGATATGAATGCAGTAAGCAAGATGGCTAAGTATGCTCGAAAGCTCGGTAATGTAGAGCGGGTAGAAGTCTTGCCATTTCACAAAATGGGTGAATACAAATGGGAGGCATTGGATATGAAGTATGAGTTGTATGACACGCCTGAACCCGATTCTGAATTACTGGCATCTACCAAAGCTCAATTTAAAAAGGAAGGGCTGGAGGTTTACTGATCTTAGAATCCCTTATCTAGATAAAGCATCTGATTGGATAAGGAATTGCACAAGCGGATGCTTGCGCTAAGGTGGGGGCAAACAAGTTGTCAATCCGGGCTTGACTCGGGATCTATAAAGATAAATTCATCGATATGGCTTTAATCTAAATCAGAGTGCCACACTCGACAGATGCTGAATTAAATTCAGCATGACAACCTCTTATCTTTATTGAAAATAAGCATCTAAAGCATAAGAGAATGAGTGCTATAGAATCGAGAGGTTTATTGATTTCTGAGCCCTACACAATCGGTAATCAAGAGATTCGAAGTGACAAGAAACCATCAGTTCTTGTTTAATGAGGATATGGATATTTTCTTATAATAAAGCCCCTCACTACTGTCGAAGAATATCCGCTGATTATTTTTTATTTCATAAGAATAAAAAAGTAGTGAATCACCATCCGAAACTAATCCACCAATTATTGATTCTGATTCTCTGTTGTTCGGACCGGTAACTAATCTTCCAATAGGATTCAAGCTTTGATAATTAACGGCATCTATGTAGCCAATATGGTTAGTTGGTTTCCAAAAAGGTTTGACCATATGCTTATGAATTTGACCACTTAAATAAATATTCTGATCATCGAAAGTAATCGACTCAATGGACACAAGATCGGCATATACGCCAAAGCGATTATTTGCCAGT
This sequence comes from Balneolaceae bacterium, assembly GCA_040222455.1. Taxonomy (GTDB): domain Bacteria; phylum Bacteroidota; class Rhodothermia; order Balneolales; family Balneolaceae; genus RHLJ01. The sequence goes on from JAVKDD010000011.1 coordinate 731,790, forward strand.
AATTCCCCAGTTATAAGATCCGTTCTTTGCAGGTGCACAAACATCATCGAATCTTCACTAAGTGTGTAATAACTTAGAATCTGGTTTTGAGTTGTATCTATAGTGAATTCAAGTAAATGATCTGGTGTAAAAGGAGTTTTCTTATCATATAACTCCTGTTCCCAGATTATTTTATTAGTAGAATCTCTGCGCTGAATCCACATACTTGCTATATGCGATAAAGGTCTAAAAGAAACAGAAAATAGTTTGTCAGTACTTCCTGGAATGCTTTCTATCTGGCCAATAAGTTGTGAATCAAAATCACTAATTGACTCTGGCGAATAATTTAAAATCCAAATACTATCGAGCCTGCTAAAACTCAGTAACTCATTTTTGTTATGTGATTTTAACAACTGAATCTCATTTTTAGAATCTGAATACAGTGAAATAAAATCCGGTTCTTCTGTTTGATCAAGCAAGAAGGTTTGATAATGGCTTCCGTCTTCAGAAAACAATGTAAAAAAGATCAGATTACTCTCTGGGACAAATCCCCATTGAATTAGTAACTCAGCTTCTGGAGCATGTAGTAAAGAGTACGAGTAAGACCAGTAATTTCCCTCTGGGTCAATATATTTTTCCCAAATAACTTTGGAATCTTTAATCCGACCTATTTGATAAAAGGAAGAAAACCATACTGAATGGTCAGAATCAATGATCAGCTGCTCTAAAGAACCCCCTGAATAATTTTCGATTTCAGTTGTTATTATGTCATTGTTTGAAGGAGATAAATCATAATACTTTGTTTGTGGATTAACAAGATTTTGCGTCAATGAAAACAAATATGGAGTTAATTCATTCGTGATACTTGAAGCAATTATTATGGCTAAAGTGGCTTTTGGTATACTGAAATACCATTTATTAAAGGATAATGTTTGAAACTGATAAATACAGAATAGGATCAATAAACCTATTGTAAACCAATCCAAAAAGTCACTAAAAGGAAGAGTGTTCTGAATAAAGAAGAGAGCTAATATTAGTAGAAATAGGGCAGAGGTTTGATACAAAGATAAGCGGTAAAAAAAATACCAACTTTCTTTATTAAAAAATAAGAGTTTAAGTGAAATAAAGTACGTAGGTAGTAAAATCACCATGTTTATATACGCAGCGTAATTTTGAGAAATACTTTCCTGTACTCTTTGATACTCCTGTTCTCGCAAGGTTACATTCAAAAAATCGACCACACTTCTTGACTCAATCCAACTAGGATCAAATAAATAAACTATTATAAAGACGCTGGATATTGTTGCTAAAGTAAAACGTAATGCGGGGGTATAAGTGCCCTTTGGGGCGTAGGTTACTTTTACGGGGTTGATTAAGATGCTAAATAGAGTACGTAAGTACTTAGGGTCATAATCCGAAATACTACTGTAAAGCTCCTTTAGTTCTTCTTTTAGGCTCATAAGAAAAACTACTTTAATACATTGAATTATCCAATAAACAAACCAATTTATAACTACTTGGCTAAGATTAATCTAGCAAAACTAATCTAGAGAATCACACCTTACAGATGCTGAATCAAGTTCAGCATGACAATTTATTTCTAATTAGTGCTAGGTGTATTAATAAATGATTCTTGAATATCTTCAAACTCATTTTGGAGTTCATCAAACCTTCTAAATTCATTTGTTATCAAATTGTAGTAATAAACTCGTCTGGTTTTCTCATAATAGTTTTTTAGTGCAAGAGGTGAATTTTTATCTTCAATAATTTCATCAAAGTATATTTCATTATGATTATCCGAAAACCAGTAAGAATCTAATACTAAAGAATCAGGAGTAATTTGACGAAAATTGGTTCCATCTAAATCTGATAAGTAATAAGGCATATTATCTTTATCATTAATTCTTGAATCATCATTATCATCAGAAAGAGCAATTCTATAAAGAGCAAAAGGAAAAGTTGACCTTCTATTAGTGGAGTAAGAATATCTTTCACCTCCAATTAGATGTTCACTGATGTATCCATTCGAAGGCAGTAATCTCCGAACTTCAGATCGGTCTTCCTTAAAGAAAATAATATTAACTGCAGCTCCAATCATATAGATTGATATATCAGAAGCGCTACTTATATCATCTAAAACATCTTGAGGAAGTTTTTTATCCATTACTACTACAGAAGAGAAGTAAAAATCTGAAGAATCTATTTTTGAAGGCCTTTCGTAAATAAGATGTTGTAAATCAATATTTAGTTCACCTGCTTTATCAGCCTTTTTACCAACAATCAATCCGCGTTCATGTTGTTCATCAGCAAAGAAGTTCAAATCGTTTCTAACAAATTCTAAAAACATTGAAGGTAAAGTGAAAAGCAAAAGTAGTGCGAAGGCGATACCATTAAAAGTCCAAATAATTCTGATAAATTTAGATTTTGGGTAAGAATCACTCATAAATAAAATTTCATCAATAATTAAGTAGCTGATCAACTTTAACTTTTATCGAATCTAAATTCAAATACCCATCCTCCAGTCCTTTATTAAATGGAATTGGCATATCGAGGGAAGCACAACGGAGAACGGGTGCATCGAGGTGTTCAAAGCAGTGTTCGTTAATGTAGGCGCTGATTTCACTCATCGGTCCCATAATAAGTGATGGTTCTTGGAGCAATAATACTTTATTGGTTTTCTGAACGGTAGCTTTAATTGCTTCGTAATCGAGAGGAGCGAGGCAGCGTAAATCTAACACTTCTAAAGAAATATCATTCTTAGCAAATTCTTCAGCCGTTTCTAATGCCCATTGAACTCCCATTCCATAAGTAATGATGGAAGCGTCTTTTCCTTCTCTATGGACTTTAGCTGTACCAAGTGGTTCATAACTTGCTTTGTCAGATGTATTGGCTCTCAGACTTCGATAGAGCTTCTTATGCTCAAAGAAAAGAACGGGATTAGGATCGTATAGAGAGCTGTATAATAAATTCTGGGCATCTTCTACCGTTCCCGGCACTACAATCTTTAATCCCGCGTGAGGCATAAACCAACCTTCAGGAGATTGAGAATGAAAAGGTCCGGCGCCAACTCCACCGCCATGTGGCATCCGAATGGTAATATTAAGTGGGGGAGACCATCGATAATGCGATTTTGCAATATTTTGAATAATCTGATTCATACCACACGTTACAAAATCGGAAAACTGCATTTCTACTACGGGTTTAAAGCCTTCTAATGCTAAACCCACGGCTGCTCCTAATACTCCGGATTCGATAATAGGAGTATTCCTAATTCGATCTCTTCCAAATTGTTCGATAAAACCATCGGTGATTTTAAAAACACCTCCATACTCAGCTACATCCTGACCCATTATCAAAAAGGTATCATCTTCTTCAAATGCTTGCTTCATTGAACTTTGAATTACATCTACAAAGCGTTTTTCTGAACTAGAACCATTTTTCGTAGTAGAAGGGATTTGAGGTGATGATGAAGAGAATACCGCACCAAGCTCAGTTTCTTTATCAAAAATCGGTTCACTAGCAATAAGCGCTCTATCTAAATCTTCCTTGAAAGAAGCATCAACTTCTTCACGAATGGCATCAAAGTCTACTTGCGAGTGCAAATGATGTGATTCCATATACTGCTCAAAACGAAGAATTGGATCTTTTTTAGACCAATCATCAAACATATCTTCGGGCACATAAGCAGTTCCAGAAGCTTCTTCATGTCCACGCATCCGAAAAGTCTGAGCTTCAATTAAAACGGGTTCACCCTTTAAAGCGAGTTTTCTGGCTTTTTTCACAGCATCCATCACTTCAAGTATATTATTTCCGTCGATATGCATTCCATGAATTCCATATCCTTTTGCTCGATCAACCAATCGATCACAAGCATATTGTTCAGCAGTAGGAGTTGAGAGACCATATCCGTTGTTTTCAATAATAAACACAACGGGAAGTTTCCAAACTGCGGCTAGGTTTAATGCTTCATGAAAATCACCTTCGCTGGTGGCACCATCGCCAGTAAATGAAAAAGCAACAGCATCTTCTTTTTTTAGTTTTTTTGAAAGAGCCAACCCATCAGCAACAGGGAGCATAGCACCAAGATGAGAAATCATTCCAACAATATTATGTTCCATGCTTCCAAAATGAAAAGAGCGTTCCCGACCTTTACTGAAGCCATCTGCTTTTCCAAAAAGTTGACAAAACAGCGGATAAAAAGGGACATCTCTTGTTGTAAATACACCAAGGTTCCGGTGCATCGGAAGTATATAATCTTCCTTTTTGCTAGATAGCGTAACTCCAACGGCTATAGCCTCTTGCCCAATTCCTGAAAACCATTTACTAATCTTATTCTGGCGAAGAAGAGTAAGCATTCGCTCCTCGATTCTACGGGGCAGTAGAAGCGCTTTATAAATATCGAGTGCTTTTGTATTTGGAAGTTTTTTGGTTGGTTTTATCACTGAAAGAATAGTTAGCTAGTTAGAAAACTAAATTGTCATCCTGAAATAAGTTCAGGACGACAATAATAATTGGGATTCCAAGCGAAAGAAGTTTGTCTTTTATTAAACTGAATCATTCTTAATTAAACATTAAAACTTACCAGCCCAATAGGTAGGCAAAAATAAGAGGTGCAACAATAGTCGCATCAGATTCAATGATAAATTTCGGAGTATCGATACCTAATTTTCCCCAAGTGATTTTCTCATTTGGAACCGCTCCGGAATACGAACCATAACTTGTCGTCGAATCACTAATTTGACAAAAATAACTCCACAATGGGGCGTCAATTCCTAAATCCTGATCTAGCATGGGAACTACACAGATCGGGAAATCACCCGCAATACCACCTCCAATCTGGAAGAATCCAATTCCAGCTTGTGAATTTTGTTGATACCAATCTGCTAAAAACATCATGTATTCAATGCCAGATTTGGTAGCTGAAGGGATTGTTCTGCCTTCGATACAATGTGATGCAAAGAAGTTGCCGCAGGTTGAATCTTCCCAGCCAGGAACAATTATAGGTAGGTTTTTCTCGGCTGCAGCCAATAACCATGAATTTTTAGGATCAATTTGATAATCAGAAACCAAATCGCCAGAAAGCAGGATATCATAAAAATATTCGTGTGGAAAAAATCGTTCGCCAGACTCTTTTGCATTTACCCAGCGCTTAACGAGATGTTCTTCGATTGCTCGCATTGCTTCCATTTCTGGTATGCACGTATCTGTAACTCGATTAAAATGATTATCTAGTAATTCCTGCTCATCACCAGGACTTAAATCACGGTAATTCGGAATTCTCTTATAATGATTATGTGCAACAAGATTAAAAACATCTTCTTCAAGATTAGCACCCGTACATGTAATGATATGCACTTTATCTTGTCGTATCATTTCGGCTAATGATAGCCCAAGTTCTGCAGTACTCATTGCACCTGCTAAGGTAATCATCATCTTAGCATCAGAGTTTAATTGATTCTCGTAACCCTTTGCTGCATCAACTAATGCGGCTGCATTAAAATGTCTGTAATGATGGGTAATAAAATTTGAAACTGGTCCTTTGTTAGTCATCGTATCCTAATATATGTAACATATTTTCTACGTTTTGTTCTTCACGGTATACATGATCAATAATATTTCCTTCTTCGTCAATATCTACGACTACTTGTTTTGGTGAAGGGATAAGGCAATGTTTAATTCCTCCATAGCCACTTATAGCATCTTGATATGCGCCTGTATGGAAAAAACCAATGTATAATGGTTCTTTATCGTATTCAGAATATCCCGGTAGCAAAATTTGCTGATTTAATTGTTCAGAGTTGTAGTAATCGGAGTGATCGCAACTAATCCCTCCAATATTCACTCTTTTATACATTTTGTCCCATTTATTGAGCGGCAGTAATATAAATTTCTCGTTAATAGACCAGGCATCTGGTATAGTATTCATTAAACTATTATCAATGATATACCAAAGCTCAGTATCATTTTGTTGCTTTTGTTCCAAGACTTCAAAAATTACTGCACCGCTTTCACCAACGGTATATCGGCCAAATTCCGTATAAAGATCTGGTTCTTCAATTCCAGCTTCATTGCAGGTTTCTTTTACATTCCTGACAATTTCATTGATGATGTATTGATAATCGTAATCGAAATTGAGAGAATTCTGAATTGGAAATCCACCACCAATGTTCAATGATTTTAACTCAGGACAAAGTTTTTTTATTTTTGTAAATAATGAAAGTGCTTTTTGAAATTCTCCCCAATAATAGAGGGTATCATTTATTCCTGAATCCACAAAAAAGTGAACCATAACTAGTTCAAATTTAGGATTATCAATAATTTGCTTTTTTACAAGCTCAAGAATTTCCCGTTTATTAATTCCAAGCCTTGAAGTATAATATGCAGCACCTGGATTTTCCTCTATCGATATTCGTAGACCAATTTTAATAGGGAAATCAACATCTATAGCTTCAAGTTTTTCCAATTCACTTGTACTGTCTAGTACAGTAATTGAATTAGTAAAACCATCTGTTAGAAGAGATCCAATCTTTTTAATGTAGTTTTTGGTTTTATATCCATTATGAACAATAATTTTAGACTTATCAAGCCTTCCGTTTTCATGCAAACGTCTTATTAAATCGATATCGAAGGAAGAGGAGGTTTCAAGTGATACATTTTCCTTCATTGCCGTTCGAATTACATGACTAAAATGGCAGCACTTTGTACAATAACAAAATTCGTATTTCCCTTGGTAATCAAATTCTTTAAACGCATTTTCAAAATAAGCGCGAGATTTTTTAATCTGACTTCGAATTTTAGGAAGATATGTTAATCTGAATGGGGTGCCGTACTTATCTATGATTTTTTTTAAGTCAACTCCATTAAATTCAAGATATCCGTTTTTTAGTTCAAAACCATTTTGCGGGAAATAATAAGTCTGTTCAATTAGTTCTTTGTAGGTATTTTTCATTCCTTATTTTTATAAAAAGGGGCAATTAAATATGTGCGAATTTATTCAGTTTATTTAACAATATAAAAGAATGCTTTAGTTATAATTAAAATAATGAGTATATCACTAGCATCCCGCGCTCTTTATACATTTATTCTAGCCTTTTTTGTATTAAATGCATTTTCATTACCTGTTTCAGCTCAACGAGTTATATCTATTACTGAAAACGGAAATAAGATTGAAATACCGAATGATATTCGAAATGATTTTTTACAAAATTCTGAGTTGAATGAAAGGATTATTTTAGAATGGTTTGCTTCAAATGGGTATTTGAATGCTGAACTTGATCAGATTAATAAAAATCAGTTTGAGGTTCGAAAGGGTTGCAAGTTTAAAATTTCAGAAATTAAAATTGAAGGTGAAATCCCAGAGACTTTATCAGTTTCATCATTAGAGTACTATTCAAGAGATGGACTCCAATATGTTATTGAGGAAACGCTAAATAAACTGGAAAATATTGGTTTTTTATTTGCAAAAATTGAAATTGAATCGATACTCCCAAAAACTGATGATTGTGAGCTAAGCGTTACATTGAAGATTGATATAGGTAATCAGTGGACTACAGGAAGTATTATTTTTCCAGGATCTAATTTAAACAAGCCTTCATATTTAAAAAGAATATCAGGTTTTCGGGATTCCATAACTATTACTCCAGATGTATTAAATGAATTAAAACTCAATCTGAATGGAAGCGAGCTTTTTGAAGAAGTGGCTGAACCAAAAGTATTTATTGAAAACAATGAAGCTGTTATTGTAATCGGAGTTCAGGAGAGGGTTTTAAATCAATTTGATGGATTGTTGGGATATGTGCCCGATCAAAATGGGAACGGACAAATAGTTGGTGATTTTGAACTTAATTTATGGAATGTGCTTAACCAAGGGAATGGAATTGAACTGGAATATCAAAGGCTTAGACCTGAAACTTCTCGCTTAAATATAGGTATTTCGCAAGATTGGTTCGGATCAATTCCAGTAGGACTAGGTTTTAACTTTAACCTTTATCAAAATGATACCACGTTCCAAACAAGAAATATTAGTTTAGATTCATATTACCTTGTAACCAGAGGACTTAGACTCACTGGAAGTATTGGTCAGATTTCCGCTACTTCGAGCAATAATATTCCAACAATACTTGAACCAGATGGCAGGAAACAATATGCAGAGCTCGGATTCAGATATTCAACTTTAAATAATGTTGATGTTCCAACTTCAGGAATACGTTTTGGAATTAGCTTCGGCGTTAGCAATAAAAGCGTTGATATAGATTCTATTAGGGCATTCTCGCAACAGTTTATACATTCCGAAGCTTCTTTTTATTATCAAGTTTCAAATAAAAGTGTTCTTGCACTCTCAACACAATCTTATTTTTTAAACTCAAATAAAATCACAGTAAACGATTTGATATGGTTTGGTGGGGCGACTTCGTTCAGAGGGTATTCAGAGGAACAATTCCGAGCATCAAGATTGGTTTGGGGAGATGTAGAGTATCGCTTTTTAGTAAATCGTTCTTCTTATTTATTTGCCTTTGGTGCTTTAGGTGGATACCACCGACCAAAGTTACTCACTGAATCCGATTCGAGTTTTAAAACTTCCGACTTTTTAAGCTCAACTGGATTTGGTATAAGCTATAAAATCAAAATTGGGCGATTGAAATTTACATACGCTCTTTCACCTCAAGAAAGCTTGGGTAACGGGAAAGTACATTTAGGGATTATAACTAGGCTATGAGTTATTTGCTCTAAGATCTAAAAGTGCTATCTTTGAGCATTATTTAATGCTTATTAAGAAAGACTGAGGGAATGGGCCCGTTGAAGTCTTGGCAACCGCTTAATTGCAAGAAAGGTGCCAAATCCCACTCGGAATATCCCGGGAAAAATAAGTGAGCTTTTTCTTCACTCTTTGTTAATAAGCCAATCATCAAAACAAACAGTGTGGATATCAGAAAACAATTAGAAAATCGGGTCTTAGTGCTTGATGGTGCAATGGGCACAATGATTCAGCGACATAAGCTTTCGGAAGAAGACTTTAGAGGTGATCGGTTTTCGGATTCGAAAGTTGACCTAAAAGGGAATAACGACTTACTTTCAATTACTCAACCCCAAATTATTCAGGAAATTCATGAGCAGTATTTAGAAGCCGGGGCTGATATTGTAGAGACAAATACGTTTAGTGGAACAACCATTGCTCAAGCAGATTATGAGTTGGAAGATGCTGTTTACGATATAAACTTCGAGTCAGCGAAACTTGCTCGTTTAGCTTGTGATATTTACACTAAGAAAAACCCTGAAAAACCTCGTTTTGTAGCAGGTGCAATGGGTCCAACTAATAGAACCGCTTCAATGTCTCCAAATGTTTCGGATCCCGGATTTCGGGCAATTACCTTTGATGAGCTCGCTACTGCATATAAAGAACAGGCAAAAGGGTTAATGGATGGTGGTTCTGATCTACTTCTTATTGAAACTGTTTTTGATACCCTAAATGCAAAAGCTGCAATTTTTGGAGTTCTGGAACTGTATGAAGAGACAGGAAAAGAACTTCCAATTATGATTTCTGGAACTATTACCGATGCAAGTGGCCGCACACTCTCCGGACAAACAGTTGAAGCATTTCTAATTTCCTTATCTCACGCTCCATTACTAAGTATCGGCTTAAATTGTGCGCTGGGAGCAGAACAGTTGAAACCATATTTAAAAACTCTTTCAAAATATTCTCCTCATTTTATTAGCGCTTATCCAAATGCTGGACTACCAAATGAGTTTGGAGAGTATGATCAAGGCCCTGATGAAATGGCGAAACAAGTAAAATCCTTTTTGGAGGATAAAATGGTGAATATTTTAGGCGGTTGTTGCGGAACAACTCCAGAACACATTAAAAAAATGGCAGAATTAGCCATTCAGTATTCGCCCAGAAAAATAAATGAGGGAGTTGTAGCTTAATGAAACCAAATCCTTTAAAACTGAGTGGACTTGAACCTTTAATTATTACTCCTGATTCCAATTTTGTAAATGTTGGCGAACGAACAAATGTAACTGGCTCAAAGCGGTTCTTGAATTTGATAAAAGCTCAGGATTACACCACAGCTTTAGAAGTTGCATTAGATCAAGTACAAGGTGGAGCGCAGATCCTTGATGTAAATATGGATGAAGGAATGCTTGACAGTGCTCAGGAAATGACCACTTTCCTCAATCTGATTGCTTCAGAACCAGAAATCGCCAAAATCCCGATTATGGTCGATTCCTCGAAATGGGATGTGATTGTAGCAGGTTTGAAATGTATCCAAGGTAAAGGAGTTGTGAATTCGATTTCTCTAAAGGATGGGGAAGAAGAATTCTTACGTAGAGCTAAAATTGTTAAACGATTTGGTGCAGCAGTAATTTCAATGGCATTCGACGAGGATGGTCAAGCTGATAATCTAAATCGTAGAAAAGAAATTTGTGAAAGATCCTATAATCTTTTGGTTAATAAAGTTGGCTTTAATCCTGCTGACATCATTCTAGACCCAAATATTTTCCCGGTTGCTACAGGAATGGAAGAACATCGAAAGAATGCGCTTGATTTCTTTTTAGCGGCTAAATGGATTCGTAAAAACCTTCCGGGAGCACATATTATTGGTGGTGTAAGTAATGTTTCGTTTTCATTTAGAGGGAATAATCCTGTTCGTGAAGCTATGCATTCCGCTTTTTTATATCACGCAATCCAACACGGAATGGATATGGGAATTGTAAATCCCACTCAACTTGAAATCTATGATAACATCCCAAAAGAACTCTTAGAAAGAGTAGAAGATGTGTTACTTGATCGCAGGGATGACGCCACTGAACGACTTTTAGAAATCGCTGATGAGTACAAAGGAACAGGTGAGAAAAAAGAAAAAGAAACTCAGGAATGGAGATCTGCAACAATAGAAGAGCGACTTAGTCATGCTCTAATAAAAGGTATTACTGAATTTATTGAGGAGGATACCGAAGAAGCCAGAGTTAAATATGAAAGTCCGCTTACGGTAATTGAAGGCCCTTTAATGGATGGAATGAATGTAGTAGGCGATTTATTTGGATCAGGAAAGATGTTTTTACCTCAAGTAGTAAAAAGTGCCCGAGTAATGAAGCAAGCTGTAGCCTATTTAACTCCATTTCTTGAAGAGGAAAAAAAGAAGAATAAAGATACAAGAAAGAGATCGAAAGTTCTTTTAGCAACGGTTAAAGGCGACGTTCATGATATTGGGAAAAACATTGTGGGCGTTGTATTGGCATGCAATAATTTTGACATTGTTGATCTTGGTGTGATGGTTCCAACCGACAAAATCCTTGACGAAGCTGAAAAAGAACAGGCAGATATTATTGGATTAAGTGGCTTAATAACTCCATCACTCGATGAAATGGTTGGAGTAGCTTCAGAAATGCAGAAGCGAAATATGAAAACACCTTTATTAATTGGCGGGGCAACTACTTCAAGAATTCATACGGCAGTAAAAATTGACCCAAATTATAAATCGCCGGTTGTGCATGTTTTGGATGCTTCCCGATCGGTGAGTGTCTGTTCTGAATTGTTAAATGCAGGAAATAGAGACGAATTTATATCTTCTGTAAAATCCGAATATTCATTAATGCGCCAGGATCATGAAAAAAGAACAAAGAAAAAATCACTTCTAAGTTTTGATTCTGCAAAAAAGAATAGGACGGTTATAGATTGGGAAACAACAATCTATCATAAGCCAAAACTGATTGGTACTAAAGTATTTGAAGAGATTGATCTTTCAGAATTACGAAAATTTATTGATTGGTCTCCCTTTTTTAGAACATGGATGTTGACTGGAAAATACCCAGCTATTTTGGAAGATAATGTGGTTGGAGAGCAGGCAAAAGAGTTATTTAATGATGCTCAAAATTTGTTAGACAAAATTATTTCAAATAAAGCTCTTCAAGCTAAGTCAGTTATTGGACTATTTCCAGCGAACAGTTTTGAAGAAGATGTGATAGTTTTTGAAGATGAGACTAGAACTAAACATCTTGCTAAATTTCATTTCTTAAGGCAGCAATCAGCAAAGCGCCTAGGACAGCCCAATTCTTCTTTGGTTGATTACATTGCCCCACTGGAGACTAAAAAAGCGGATTATATTGGGTTGTTTGCAGTTACATCTGGACTTGGAATTGAAAAATTGATTAAAAAGTTTAACGAGGAACATGATGATTACAATTCTATACTTCTAAAAGCACTTGCCGATCGTTTAGCGGAGGCACATGCTGAGTACATGCATTATAAAATCCGTACCGATTTATGGGGATTCTGTCCTGATGAAGAATTTAATAATGAACACTTCATCGGAGAAGAATATCAAGGAATTAGACCTGCACCTGGATATCCAGCTTGCCCAGATCATACCGAGAAAAAAACACTTTTCGATTTACTTGAAGTGAAGAAGAATACTGGAATTTCTTTAACTGAATCGTTTGCGATGTATCCGGCAAGTTCGGTGAGTGGGTTTTATTTTTCACATCCACAATCTAGATACTTTGGTGTTGGAAAAATCAATAAAGATCAAGTTGAAGATTATGCAGTACGTAAAGGAAAATCAGTTGATGAAATTGAAAAATGGCTAAGTCCAAATTTGGCATATTAACCAAGAAATTAAATTAAAAACGTTATTCAGTGCGAAAGTGATAAATCTACCATTTTATTTAGCGATGTAGATTTTTCTATGATAGGCAATTGATCAGAATGACAAGAAACGAATATGAAAGTAACAGATTATTTTAATAAAGCAGACGGCAAAACACTCTTCACTTTTGAAGTACTACCCCCATTAAAAGGGCAGAATATTCAAACTTTATTTGATCATATTGATCCATTAATGGAATTCAATCCTCCGTTTATTGATGTAACCTATCATCGGGAGGAATACATTTATAAAAAACGAGAAAATGGGTTATTAGAGCGTAAATCGGTTAGAAAGCGACCGGGAACGGTAGGTATGTGTGCTGCAATCCAAAATTATTACAAAGTAGATGCAGTACCTCATATTATTTGTGGTGGATTTAGCAAAGAAGAAACTGAAAATGCTTTGATTGACCTTAATTTTTTAGGAATTGATAATGTGTTAGTACTTCAAGGTGATGTTAGAAAACCAGATCGTATTTTTGTTCCTGAACCTACTGGGCATGCATATGCTTCCGAACTTCTTTCCCAAGTAGTAGATTTAAATAACGGCATTTTCCTTGATGATGAAATCGAAAATGCAGCTTCTTCAGATTTTTGTATCGGAGTAGCGGGATATCCAGAAAAGCATACAAACGCTCCAAATATGGAAACCGATTTACGCTATTTAAAACAAAAAGTGGATGGGGGAGCAGACTACATTGTGACTCAAATGTTTTTTGATAACCAAAAGTATTTCGAGTTTGTAAAAGCGTGCAGAGAAATTGGTATCGAAATCCCAATTGTTCCGGGGTTAAAGCCAATCACCACTAAAAGGCAGGTTACATTACTTCCAGATTTATTTCATATTGATATTCCGGAAGCTCTTTCATTGGAACTTGAACATTGTAAGGATAACGAAGCTGCACGTCAGATTGGAATCGACTGGGCAGTTCAACAATCTAAAGAACTTATTGAGTTTGGAGTACCTACACTACACTATTACTCGATGGGGAAATCGCTATCGGTTTATGAAGTAGCAAAAGAGGTTTTTTAAAGATAGTTTGAAGGAATAGTTACGATCAAATGGTCACCTATGCTTATAAATAAGCTGTGACTACTGTTTTTTTACAACAATCATTCTATAGGGCGACTCACTAGTATGGTTACTTTCTTGGTCTTTAAAAATATATTTAAATTTTTTGTCTATTAGTCGAATATGCTCAGTAGCTGATTCAATTGTTTGGTTCAGAATCTGAACTTTTTTTCCTGAATCTTGAATACAAACAATTATTAAACTTCCATTTTTAATTTGTGAGAAGATAATTTTTAACAATCCGATTTCTCTTTTTTTGTCTTTTATGGTGAAATGAAACATGCTGTCAAGAAGAATTATATCATACTCCACAAAATTATCGAAATCATAAATATCGCCAACGAGACCAATTAAATTTAAATTCTCAGCTTCTCCAATACGCTTCATTTGATTAATTCCGACTTTAGAGCTATCAATCCCAGTAACTGAGTATCCAAGTCGAGCTAAAGCGACTGCATCTCTGCCTTGTCCACATCCTAAGTCAAGTACATTTAAATCTTTAGGATATTCAGACATAAACTCTAACAATTCTGGATAAGGTTTTCCGAAAAGGTCTTCAGTCTGATAATATTTATCGTAGGATACTGCCATATAAGGTTTTCAGCTAAAGCGTTATTTATGATACCTTTTCTAATTTGCCAAACGATTTTGTTTGATTAACTATTCTTGATGTTGGTTTATTCTAAAGGATGGTAAATGTTTATTTTTTTGACCGCCAACAAACAGAGTAAAGTGAACTCTATTCAATTTACTCTATTAATTCGTAAGAGTAAAAGTGAATAAACCGGTTTTAATTGCATTGTACAAACATCAGCTTTTGCATTTTGTGTGTTTTGAAAAATTCTATTTCTTCCTCAATTCAAACAAATCTTTTCGACGATCTCTTAAATTTTTGACGCTTCCAAACTGATTTAGCTCTCTGAGCAGGTCAATATCTACATCGGCAATTAGAATCATCTCCGTATTGGGTGTTGCTTCAGCTTTTATACCATTAGTAGGGAAGGAGAAATCACAGGGAGTAAATACCATAGATTGTGCAAATTGAATATCCATGTTGTGAACATTTGGTAAGTTTCCAACACTTCCAGCTATGGCTACATAACATTCATTTTCAATGGCTCGGGCTTGTGAACAGTTTCGAACGCGAGAATACCCATTTTGTGTATCGGTGAGAAATGGGACGAATAAAATATCCATGCCTTCATCAGCAAGAAGTCGACTGAGTTCTGGGAATTCAGAATCGTAGCAAATTAAAATTCCGATTTTTCCGCAATCGGTATCATAAGTTTTTAGCTCATTTCCACCTTGCATTCCCCAAATTTTAGCTTCATCGGGAGTGACGTGTATTTTTTCATATCGTTCAACAGAGCCATCTCTTCGGCATAAATAACCAACGTTATACAAAAGATCGTTTTTAATCTCTGGCATACTTCCGGTAATAATATTGATATTATATGAAATGGCTAGTTCAGAAAATTTATGTACAACTTTGTCTGTATATTTTGCGAGTTCCCGAATGGCTTCCGATTCAGATAGGTGATTATGACCTGCCATTAAAGGGGCATTAAAGAACTCTGGAAATAAAGCGAAATCTGAGCGATATCCAGAAACAGTGTCAATAAAGTATTCTGCTTGTTGCATCACTTCATCAAGGTTTTTATAGGGACGCATTTGCCATTGAACCAAACCTAATCGTACAACTGTTTTTTTTATATTCGCTCTTTTAGTGGGTTTTTTATAATAGATATTATCCCATTCGAGTAATACTGCAAAGTCGTTAGAATCTTTATCACCTTGTAAGTAACCTTTTAATATTTTGGAAGGGTGGAAGTCATTCGAAATCTGAAAACTCAAAACCGAATCATGAATTTCTTTCCGTTTTACTTTTTCGATGTATTCTTTTGGTGAAATTTCATTTGAATGTTTATGGTAGTTAGGAATACGACCACCAAAAGCTATTTCTCTTAGATTCAGATTTTCACATAATTCTTTTCTGTAATTATATAATCGACGTCCAAGTCGTAATCCTCTAAATTCTGGTTTAATAAACAGGTCGATACCATACAATACATCGCCTTCACTAGAGTGTGTATCGAAGGTGAAATTTCCAGTGATTTCCTTATAAGTTTGGTGCTCATCAAATGTTTGATAATCCACAATAAGGGATAAAGCGCAACCTGCTAATTCCCCGTTAATTTTTATTACTACTTGTCCTTCAGGAAATTTTTTAATCAACGATTTAATATCGTCTTCTTCCCAATATGCATTTTGCACGTTGGTATAAGATTCAATCATTGCAGATTTTAATGCTTTGTAATCCGCTAAAGTCAGAAACTCAAGCTCAATATTTTCAATGTCTTTAATCATTATCTAGATTATTTATAAAGGAATGGATAAAACCTGGCAAAGATACACTAATTTGAGGGTTGTTTAATCAAGATAATTTGTTAATCGAATTTGAGAACTGATTGATTTTAGCAATTCTTAAATCCGAATTGAGAAGGAAAATGATGCACTCATCCGCCAAGGTTCTTCGCTTTTGCTCAGAATGTCCTAAATTGAAAATGGTCAACAAATTCGAGACATCTGCAAACATTTAAAAGATTTTTCCTTAATCCTCTTCTTGTTCTTCTTCGAACTCTTTTATGGTACCTTCAAACTCGAAGGAGGAAAAGTCATCTTTGTCTAGCCAGTATTTCGAAGTGATAATAGTGTAAGCCTGATTTCCAGAATTATTAACTTTCCATAAAATACTTTCGGCTTCCGGAAATTCTTTTTCACCATTAATTTGATCGTCAAATAATCTCTTAATAATATTTCTTTCATTAAGTCCATTACTAAGAGCCTTAATGATTATTTCATTGGTCATATAATCATGTTCATTCTTTGGAAGATGGAGTTCTAAATCTATAATGCTGGCTTCCGTATTGGGAAACCTACCGTTATATGCTTTATAAAGTAGTTGATTGATATTAAATAAGATTTCATGAAGAGAAATATCGGAGTAGTCTTCTGCTACTTTATCATCTGGCATCTCGTTTGAAAGTTGATGAATCTGACCCTTATTTAATTTATTTGAGAGTTTATATTCCAAAATAACTTCAGCCGCTTCGGTTGGTTCGAAATCGTTGATAGCCATGAATAAAAAATCAAGTAAATCTTCTTTAGCAGTATTTTCTGCATCTGGAAAATTCATTCGGTTTAGGAGTTCTACATAGTCGTTTTCAGACCATGCATTTGGTAATTCGTTAACAGTTTTAATGCTTTTAATATTGACACTACACTTCATATTTGTTGTTTACTTGAATATGTTCAAAATTAGCATACTCAATGTTAACAATTATATAATAGAACACTAAACTTAATTAGAGAGAATAACTTTCCCTATAAGTACGACTTAGCATAGAATTTGCTTCGGCATCATTTTTAAAGCGTTCTTTCCCGTGATCCCAACTCAAAGGCCTTTTTAATTCGTATGCAATATTTGCAATATTACAAATACTTGCGGTTCGGTGACCAATTTCAATATCAGCTACAGGTATAGTTCTATTTTTAATAGCATCAATCCAATCTTGATAGTGGTTATCACTTCTATAAAGTTTTGTATCAGTTTGAGAAAGTTCTTGATCAACTAGACTCATATTTGAAGATTCAAAAAAACCTCTGCTTATATCAATAGTACCTTCGGCTCCTATAAAACGGACAGCATTTCCACGACCAAAATCTTCATGCACCATTTTAATTCCATTTGCATAATTGAATACCAACCCACGTTCTGCGTTATTCTGAGTAGGAGGGATAAATTCAACTGGACCACTATTGTCCATTCCAAGTGCCCATTGAGCAATGTCAAACATATGAGCTCCCCAGTCGGTCATTCCGCCACCGCCAAATTCTTTATATCTTCGCCACATTGGGTAATTATCCCAGGGGTAGGGAGGAGCTAACTCATTATTATATTCAACAAATGGAGAAGGTCCAATCCATCGATCCCAATCTAAACTTTCGGGTAGACTTTGCTTTGGTAAATCATAAGGTCTCGGAGGTCCACCTACATTAACTTTTACTTCGGTAATCTCCCCGATATATCCATTTCGGACTAATTCACAGGCTTTTCTAAAATTACCCCAAGATCGTTGCATACTACCAGTTTGGGCAACTCGATTATTTTTACGAGTAGCATTTACCATTGCTCTGCCTTCTTCAATTGTTAAAGAAAGTGGTTTTTCACAGTATAAATCTTTTCCCGAATTCAAAGCTGCAATAGCAGGAATGGCGTGCCAATGATCAGGAGTACATACGATAACTGCATCAATATCATCTCTGGAAATAATTTCTTCGTATTCATGGTAAGCAGTAACCCCAGAATAACTCTCTGAGCCGGTTGCTTCAGCATATTTCATTTCGACCCATTCTTTGAATTTAGTTCTTTTAACAGAGTCGACGTCACAATTTGCTACGATTTGAGCTTCATTTAATGAAATAAATGGATTTGCTAGAATGGTTCCTTGTTTGCCATTACCAATAAATCCGATAGTAATTTTATCGCTAGGAGCTTTAAAACCTTTTCCTCCTAAAACAAACCTTGGCACAATTGTAAATGAAGCAATTCCCAATGCTGACTTTTTCAGGAATTCTTTACGGCTGGAACTGGAAAGGGTACTTTTTTTTGAGGAGTTCTTATTTCTTGAATTCATTTTTGCAGTTCTTTGTTAATTCTTCAAAGAAATTGGAAAAAAGAGAGGTGATTTCAAAGAATAAGTTTATCCGAAGTAGTTTAGTATTTAGCTAATATTTTTGAAAGTGTATGATCGAAATTGTTTTCAATTTTTGGTTCAAACTTTTTGCCTGTTAGCATTTCAAAAAGTTCAGAATATCGTTCAAAAACTTCCAGCCTGAATTGATCTGGTAAATCGGGGAGTGTCTGCCCCTCAAGGCCTTGAAATCCCTTACCCATTAACCATTCTCTTAAAAATTCTTTTGATAGTTGTTTTTGTGGCAGACCTTGAGCTTGTCTTTCTTCATACCCATCTAAATAAAAATAACGAGATGAATCTGTAGTATGCACTTCATCAATTAAAGTGAGCTCGCCATCAAAAAGTCCAAATTCATACTTTGTATCCACTAGAATTAGCCCCTTATTTGCGGCTACTTCAGTTCCTCTTTCAAAAAGTTTGAAAGCTACTTCACGGATTTGAGACCATAGTTTATCAGAAACAATTTTTCGTTTCAAAATATCAGACTCCGAAATATCTTCGTCATGACCTTCGGTTGCTTTAGTAGCAGGAGTGAGGATAGGTTCTGGGAATTTTTCATGTTCAACCATTACTTCAGGAAGATTGACTCCACATAAAGTTCGAAGTCCAGATTTGTATGTACGCCATGCATGACCCGTTAAATAACCTCGAACAACGACCTCTATAGGTATTGGAGTACATTTTTTTGCTATTGTAACATTTGGGTGTGGAACTTCAACAACATGAGTTGCTACAATATCTTTTACAGTTTCAAAAGAAAAAGCTGCAAGTTGATTTAGTATTTGTCCTTTAAATGGAATTGCTTGCCGCATTATAAAATCAAACGCAGAAATACGATCTGTTACTACAATACCCAGAGTTTCATTTTTCAGATCGTAAACTTCTCGAACTTTACCTTTATATGGTGTACCAAAAGAAGAAAGATTAGTATTTTTAATGCAGTGATCTAAAGCTTCTTTAGTATTAAAATTATATTCCACTGGTTATTTTTTTTCTGTTGATCCTCTCTCTACAAGAATTGGATTGATGGAAGTTTGAAAGAGATTATCATCTGGATCTTTGATAATAGCTGCTAATCGTGCAGTAGCCTGAATTCCAATGGTATGCATTTGCTGATCGATGGTCGTTAGATCTAGATATTTGCTCAGTTTAATATTATCGTAACCCATAATCGCAATATCATCGGGTACTTTAATTCCTAACCGAGATAATGCATGAAGTGCTCCAAGAGCTTGTGTATCGTTAGCACAAAAAACGGCATCTGGATATCTACCCATTTTGTCGAATTTATACACCGCTTCAAACCCAGTTTCTTCTGTAAAACCTGCATGTTTGGTCGTGTCACCAGATACAAACAGAGTTTTATCAATCTTCATTTTATAGTTTTTAAGGGCATCCTTAAATCCACGTTCTCTATCATCTGAAGAGCGTGTTTTAACAGGCGTAGTAATCATTCCAATATTCTGGAATCCTTTTTTTACTAAATGTTCACCTGCCATGTAACCACCCTGGTAATCATTTACCATAAAATAATTGTAGGCTTCGTGCGCAGCATTTACTAAAACTATAGGAACACGAGATGACTGAAGGTGTTTATGGATATTGTCGCTAACATCAATAGATAGTAGGATGAGGGCATCAGCCGTACCGCGATCAAAAAAATTAATTACAGCTTCTTCCGGATCTTTTGAACCAGTGTTATAAAGGATGATATCGAGATCCATTTTCTTAATCTCATCTTTTACCCCTTTAAGTACTTCATTAAAAAATGGGGTTGTAAAAGAAGGGACTGCTACTGCGAGCAATTGAGGTTCTTTACTAGCTAATTTCCGAGCACTTACCTGAGGTCTAAAGTTTAGATCATCAATGGTTTTTTGAACTTTCTTTTTTGTTTCTTCTGAAACATTTGGAGAATTGTTCAATACCCTTGAAACGGTAGATATTGCTACACCCGCATCTTTGGCTACTTCATAAATGGTTACTTTTTTACTCATATTCCCTGTAGATATTTTTTCAATCAATTAACAAAAAAAAGTGAATTCACCCCATTTTAGCTAATAAATTTAGTAGACAGAGTATAATCAACTTATAAAGAAGATGTAATTGGTATTAAAAAATTATTTATTTCTTAATTATGGAACTATCAAAGGTATTTTAAGCATTTATCACAATATGAGTACAATTCTTCGCATACCTTATTCAATGATTCGACCATTGTATGAAAAAACTTCATTTCATAGATCGGTAATAGAAGACATATGTGATACTGATTTGAAACCAGCTTATTCGCACTGTAGAGCTATAACCAGGTTTTATGCTAAAACTTTTTATATGGCAACGAGGTTTTTACCCAACGAAAAACAACGAAGTATTTTTGCCATTTATGGATTATGCAGATATCTAGACAATCTAGTTGATGATTCTATTGACTTATCAAACAATGTAGTAATAAATCTATCTGAGGTTGATTCAAAGCTTGATGAATTCAAGCAAAATCTTGCGTTAATATATGAAGGGAAATTATTAAGCGATCCAATTCTCACTGCTTTTTCAGACACACTTAAAAGATATCATATCCCTATCGATTTGCCTTTTTTATTAATTGATGGTGTGCGCTCAGATTTAGATAAAAATAGATACTCCAATTTTAAAGAATTGTATGATTATTCTTATAAGGTAGCATCGGTTGTTGGATTAATGACAAGCAGAGTTTTTGGCTATGAAAATGAAAACGCGCTCAAATATGCAGTCGATTTAGGTATTGCAATGCAGCTTACCAACATAATGAGGGATATTGGCGAAGATTTAGGAAGAAACAGGATCTATTTACCAGCCGATGAAATGGAAAATTTCGGGGTTACAGAAGAGGATCTCTTTGAAGAAAAATTATCAGAAAACTTTATTGAACTCCTGAAATTTCAAATTTCACGAGCTAGATCCTATTATGAAAAAGCAGATATTGGTATTTCTTTATTAAATAAAGACAGTCGCTTACCGGTGTATTTAGCACGATATAACTATAGCCGAATTCTCGAAAAAATTGAACAAAACGGTTATAATGTTTTTGATGAACGTGCTTATTTAAATAGTTTTGAGAAATTTACAATCCTTCCAAAAATCTTAGTAAAAATGAGAGCTGTCAGTTAATAAAAACTGGTGGAGAATCACTCCTATATTCGATACTTTCTAAGAAAAGGATTTCTCATGGCTACTATCAAAAAAATCCTAATAGCAAACCGCGGTGAAATAGCTGTTAGAGTAATACATACCTGTAAAGAGTTAGGCATTAAAAGCGTAGCTGTTTACTCCTGCCCAGATGAATTTTCTCCACACGTTCAATTAGCTGATGAATCAGTTTTTATTGGAGAGGCTGCTTCTTCCGAAAGTTATCTAGTAATGGATAAAATTATTGATGCAGCAAATCTTACAGGAGCAGACGCAATCCACCCAGGATATGGTTTTTTAAGTGAGAATGCTGATTTCGCAGAACGTTGTAAAAAAGAAGGAATAATTTTTATTGGGCCTGAACCAAAAGCGATTCGGTTAATGGGCGATAAAACTTCTGCCAGAGAACTGGCTACCGAGTATGAAATCCCAACACCTCCGGGATTAAAAAGCACCCTTAAAAGTATAGAGGAAGCCCGAGAAGTCGCACAAGATGTTGGCTTTCCTATTTTGATAAAAGCCTCTGCTGGAGGCGGGGGTAAAGGGATGCGAATTGTTTATGATGAATCTGAATTTGAATCTAGTATAAAAGCAGCAAAATCTGAGGCTAAAAATGCTTTTGGTGATGACCGTGTATACATCGAAAAATATTTGGAAGAACCTCGGCATATAGAATTTCAAATAATGGCCGATACTCATGGTAATATTCTTCATGTTTGGGACAGAGAATGTTCGGTCCAACGTCGTCATCAAAAAGTGATTGAAGAAGCTCCAAGTTCTTTGCTTACAGATGAACTTAGATCTGAAATGGCAAAGTATGCTATAAAAGCAGCTGAATCCTGTGACTATGTAGGTGCAGGTACTATCGAGTTTTTAGTAGATAAAAACATGAATTTCTATTTTTTAGAAATGAATACTCGACTTCAGGTAGAACACCCTGTAACCGAAATGATTTCGGGGCTTGATTTGGTTGCAGCGCAAATATTAGTCGCCGAAGGAAAAGAATTGCCCTTTAAACAAGAAGATATTAAAAAGGTAGGGCATGCTATCGAATGTAGAATTTATGCAGAAGATCCAGAGAATAATTTCTTACCGAGTACTGGATTGCTAAGAAAACATAGAATTCCGTCTGGAACTGGAGTTCGGGTTGACGCAGGTGTTGAAGAAGGTCAAGAGATCACAATAAACTACGATCCAATGATCTCTAAACTCACCGTATATGGACAAGACCGAGAAGACGCCAGAAAGAAAATGCTACGAGCTTTACAGGAATATGAGATTGCTGGTTGTAAAACTACAATCCCATTTTGTGAATTTACACTAAACCATGATGCATTTATCTCCGGTAAATATGATACTCATTTTGTAAAGGATCACTTTGATCCAAAAAAATTAAAACCATCAGCAACTAACGATATTTTAGCTTTCGCGGGAGCATTGTTAAAAGAAGATCAAAATGACAAATCGGTAGAATTTACAAACCAAGAAACAGGGGCTGTTTCCGAATGGTGGAACAACCGCCGCTAACATATTATATGGACTCATCAAAGAAAAAGCTGTACGAAGCTTTAAACAAACTGGATACAGAACAGCGTAATATAGAAACAACTGAAATTGACCTCGCTGATTCTTCTGAAATCGTTAGAATGATAAATCAGGAGGATCAAAAAGTAGCATCAGAAGTTGGAAAAAAACTCACTGAAATTGCAGAAGCAGTTGATTTAGTTAGTAAAAGTTTCTCAGCAGGAGGGAAACTGCTTTATTTTGGAGCAGGTACTAGTGGTCGGCTAGGAGTTTTAGATGCAGCTGAATGCCCTCCAACTTTTGGAAGTGAACCCGAACAAGTTCAAGGGCTTATTGCTGGCGGTGTAGATGCTATGTTTGTAGCACAAGAAGGAGCTGAAGATTCTGAAGAAATTGGGGCTTCTGATTTAAAAAAAAGTAAAGCAACTTCGATTGATGTTGTATGTGGTTTAGCAGCAAGTGGCCGAACACCCTATGTACTTGGTGTTTTAAAACAAGCTAAAAAACTTGGGATAAAAACCATATTTATTACCACAGTTCCAGAGTCTCAATTAGCTGTATCTGCAGATATTATAATAGATGTACCTGTCGGACCCGAAGTAATAATGGGTAGTACAAGAATGAAAAGTGGAACAGCTCAAAAAATGGTATTAAATATGATTACTACCGGTGCTTTTATAAGGCAAGGAAAAGTATTTGAGAACGTTATGGTTGATCTTAAGCTATCAAATAAAAAATTAGTAGAGCGAGCCAAAAGAATTATAAGCACTTTTTGTAATGTTGATTATGAAAAGGCAAGCGATCTTCTTACTCAATCAAATGGCCATGTAAAAACGGCAATTGTAATGGAACTGGCAAAAAAATCAAAACATGAAGCTATACAATTATTAAATGCCAATAATGGCTTCATCAGGAGAGCTCTTCAAAACTTATAACGATGAGTAAAATCTTATTTAGTGTGTATGTTTGGGCATGTTTTGTTCTTTTATTCGCATTTTTTTTCGTTCCTATTTCCATTGTTTATTTAATAACCTTTTTATTTGATAGATATAAACGAATACCAAATTATGTATTAGCCAAAATGGCTTGGTGTATGTTAAAGGTAAGTCCTGGTTGGAAGATTGAGATACAAGGAGTAGAAAAGTTTGACACTACAAAACCCACAATATTTATAGCAAATCACGAGAGTTTTTTAGATATCCCACTTCTATATCAGTTGCCCTGGAGAATGAAGTGGGTCGTAAAACATAGTATGACGTACATCCCTGTTATGGGGTGGATGGTAAAATTAACAGGGCAACTGACCATTAACAGATCAAGCAAATCTGCACTTAAAAAATTATCTAATCTTGTAAAACCATTAAAAGATTTAGTACCCGTTATGATATTTCCAGAAGGGACTCGTTCTTTAGATGGAAAAGTAAAATCATTCAAAAATGGCGCATTTCTGATGGCACTTGAACATGGGTTTAGATTGCAACCAATTGTCATTGATGGTGCACATGAAGTTCTTAATTCTGGATCGAAACTATTTAATACAAAAGGAATTTTAAAACTATCAGTTCTTGATTGTATAGATCCAAAAGATTTTAAAAATATGAGTGATCTAAAATCTTATGCCAGAACAGCAATCTTGAATGAACAAGAGAGATTAGAAAATTATTGAAGCAAAGTTTAATCGATACCATACTATCATCTACTCATTACCATCACAGGGTATTGGGGTCGATTATTATTGCTCAACTTATTTTAATTTCTGTTTTTAAATTCTGGCCAGAAAGTACAAAAGAACCCGTTTCATTTGATCTTTTTGAAAAGAGTGCGATTATAGTTGAAGAGATGATTGTAACCAAACAAGCGAACGCTCCAGCATCTCCACCAAAACCTCAAGTACCAATTCCAGTACCTAATGACGAAGTAATTGAAGAAATTATCGAGTTTCCTGAGTTTGATTTATTGTTAAATACAGATTCTTTAAGTATTGGGAACACTACGGGACAAAGAGGGGATGATGAGCTCATTTCCGGTAACCCAGATCGTCCTCCAAGAGTTGTAAAAATAGTAGAACCTATAGTGCCAGAGGCCGCAAAGCGAGCTGGTATTAAAGCAACAATTACCGTTAACTTCACCGTTTATAGTAATGGAACCGTAAAGGAAGCTTTTATAGCAGAAATACGTCGGTATAAAGAAAATGGTAGAGACTTCGAAACGGTTAATGATATAGGATATGGATTACTTGAAGCAACGCTGGAAGCAGCCTATAAGTGGCAATTTAGACCTGCAAAAGAAGACGGAGAAGACGTTGGGGCTTACACACAAGATATTTTTACTTTTGGCTTTTGATGATTGCTAAGAGGTAGGATAAATTCTATCTTCACCGCCCTTATTGTAAGAACGGAGAGGTGCCGGAGCGGTCGAACGGGCTCGCCTGGAAAGCGTGTGTGCCTCACAAGGGTACCGAGGGTTCGAATCCCTCCCTCTCCGCATCAAACTTCATCATAAAATCTACTCAGTAGTTTAAATGATGAAGTTTTTTTATTTAAATATTTGACCAAAAAATAATAGTGAAGTTGAGTTATTTATTATAATTTGGTTTATCAACATACGTGATGGCTTAGATATTTAATTATAGTGGTACAGATTAATTACTTGAATCTAATTTTATTTCAAGTATTCCTTTCATAGGTTGAATAATCTTATGTCTTCCGATTTTATAACAACAATAACCCAATAATGTAACAGATGCGTAATTATAAGCTGTTAACAATTTGGCTTCTTGCCGGTATTACAATTTTGAGTTGTGAACTACCCAAAAAACCAGATTTTACTACCTCACATACTGTAGAAGCTCCTCTACTTATTAATAAAGAATTTCAATTTCTTGGGGGCGGTGGCTCAGTTGAAGTTTTAATTGACACCACCAAAACTGAATTCGATTCTCTTTTTATACTCGACTCAGTAACGGGATTAATCAAGGTCTCCAAAGAAGAGGATTTCGATTTTGGAGATTTAAATGATGCAATTCCTGAAATTAGTACTGATCCAACTACTTTTAATTCTCAAGTTGGTGAACTTGAAATTGGTAGTTTTTCTTCTGGTGAAACAAATCTGGGTACAGCAAGTTTCCAGGATTTAACAGGACTAAATCCTGCTTTAGTTCCAGCAGGAACAGCTATTCCAGGTGGGTCTACACCTTCTCCGGTTAATATTGATGTAGGAGCAAGTGCTGATTTTTTCGTTAGTGCAACGGTAAAAAGAGGGGCTATTGAGTTATCAATAACTAATAATCTTGGATTCGATATTAATGAAATTACAGTAAATTTAAATTCGGGTGCTACATTTGTTAGATCTACTACAATTGCTGATGCAGATCATGGTACCACGAGTTCTGGACAAATTCAGTTTATAGAATGTGATGGAACTGATATCAATCTTTGTGATAGACTATTTGATTTGAATGTAGACGTTAGCGTTAATTGGCTCGCTCAAAGCACTTCAGCTAACCCTGGTGAATTAATTGTTGAAAATATAAATGGTGTTGGACTTGCTGCTACTCAGGTTCGGGCAGCAGTCGAATCTCAGGACTTTTCTACAAGCAATACCACCGCTTTTGATGCTACTGAATTCATATTTTCAGAACCAACCCACTTCGTACAACTTGAATCAGGAATGCTAAATATTGATCCAATAGTTAACGATCTTGATTTAACCATTGATTCCTTAATCATTTCTTTTCCAACTATTCTTAGAGGTCCTAATTATTTACCGGGCGATTCATTAAGAATTAGATATATACCGGGATTTGATCAAATTTTACGAAGCGCAACCTCTGAAGCTAAAGAAAGAGATTTATCTGGTTTTAGATTATATGCTTTAAATAATGAGATCACCTATAACATTTACTCCATTACAGAGAACACAAAATTAGCACCTGTTGGAGATAGAATTAGAACGATAAATGAAAGTCAGGAAATTAGTTCAGGTGTTCAAATTGAAAACCTGAAAATTGCATCGGCTTTTGGTGAAATTCTACCTCAAACTGTTTCTTTAGGAGAAGATGATCCTTCGAATGGTACAAATACATGGGATCTAAATAACGATAGCGAAGCTGAGATTACTGAAATTGACGGCCTCGAAGATATCTCATCTCAGATAGATGGTTTAGAGTTTACGCAAGCAACGCTAAGCATTAATTATGAATCTAATATTGGTGTTCCAACTACTATATACTCAGCTTTTCTTGGTACAAATGGAGATGGAGATGAAGTTTTTCTTAGAGGAAAATCAGGTCAAAATGCTGAAGTTCAGGCTGGCGACCCAATTGATGGTATTTTAAGAAATGGAGTACAATTACTTCCAGAACAAATGATCAAATTTGAACTTGAACCAAGTGTATCTGGTGGACTGGAAACATTTACACTAACCTTTGATTCAACAAATTCTACTGTTACTGATTTTCTAAATAATCTACCAAGCGAAATAAGATTTGTAGGTAAGGCAATAGTAAATGAAAGTGGGAGTGAAGCTACTATAACTTCTCCCTTAGAATTTGATCCAAAAATTAGTGTAGACCTTCCTTTGGCATTTAGAACTACAAATGAGACGGTATTTACAGATACTACTGAAGTAGATGCACTTCAGGATTTACCTAGTCCAGAAGACGATGCTAACATCACGGAAGGAATTTTGCAAATTAGTTATGAAAACGGACTTCCATTAGGTTTTTCATTAAGTCTAACTTTCATCGATTCAACGGGTGCTTTTGTAACCTCACTTCCTGAAGATGCATCAACAGGTGCAAAGTATGATCTTTCAGGTGCAATAATTGATGATGTTACAAGATTTGCTGTAACGCCAACACCGGGAACTATTCAAATTGCACTTACCGACCAACAATTGAGTGATTTATATCGAGCTACTTCAATTATTATTGAATCAAACTTGAGAACTACTCAAAATACGGAGGTTAAGTTTAGGGCAACCGATTTCATAAAACTTAGCGTAAGCGCAAAAATTAGTATAGAAAACGACTTTTAATATTAAGGAAGTATGACAATGAAAAATTTAAGAATCATTTTTACGATTTGTTTTGGACTTGCAGCTACTTCTTTAGTTGCGCAAAGTCGACATTATAACTCAGCTACACTTGGAATGGGTGGTGGTGGAACCGCATATATTGATGGATATCATGCAAACTTTTTGAACCCCGCAAACTTGATGCTTCAACACGCAAATAGACCCAAAAGATCGATAGGTTTAGTTGGTGGTTTAGGTTTTAGAGCAGGTGGTTCTCTATTAAATATTGATGTTTATAATCAATATTTAACCACTGGTTTAACTATTAATGGGCAAGTAAGAGAAGATATGTTGAATGATTGGTTTGGATCGAATGATTCAAATACAAGAGAACTAGCTGCTACTTTTAGTGTAATTCCATTTGGTTTCTCAAATAGAGGAAACAAAACCGCATTTAGTTTAGCAACTAGAGTACGTACTACTCAAGATTTAACGGTTAATAAAGGGTTTATGGAATTAGCTTTTTACGGATTCGATTCCGATAATTTCGCTTCTCCAGTTCCTGTAAACTTTAATAGTAGAACACTTTCATTTGCTGAAGTCTCCGTCGGATTTGCAATGGAATTACCAATTCCATTAACTGGCCTGATTGAAAAATTACCTTTTATAAATGGTGTTAGTATTTATGCAGGTGCAGCACCTAAGTATATTGTAGGTATTCAATCTACAGAACTAAATTTCAATTCCGATTTAACGGTTAATCCTGTTACTGGCAGCAGCAATGGAAGCATAGTTCATGATTTTAACTATTCTTTGTTCACTTATGGTGATTTATCTGATCAACTAACTGCGTATTCAAATGCACGCGAAATTGATCCGGATGCAAAATTAGATGATTTCTTAGATTACAGTGGTTCTGATATTGGAACATTAGGATCTGGGTTTGGTTTAGATCTTGGTGTTACAGCAGAGTTAGATGTATCTCTTCCAGCTTTAGGGTTCTTTGGGAAAAAACAAGTGCTAAGACTTTCAATGTCTATGACAGATTTAGGAAGTATTAGTTACGATGAAAGTCCTTCGAGAGTTAACGCAGCAGGTATTGTAACCATTGATGGGGATGTAGGTGATAAAACTCCCAATGAGTATTTCGATGATCTAGCTGATAGTTTACAGAACGATGTGTATGGTGGATTTACCTCTCAATCTGTTAGTGCTCAAAAGTATGAACTTCCAGGAATGTATAATTTTGGGGCGGCATTAACTTTAGGTAAACTTACTACCACTTTAGATTATGGAGTAGGATTTAATGATTTTGGAACCAATAGTAAAAGAAGCGCACTTACTTTAGGTACTGAATATCGATTACTAGGAATTATACCATTGCGATTTGGTACTCGAATTGGTGGATACTCCTCAGCTACATATTCGGCGGGATTTGGACTTGATTTAAGATTTTTTGAGTTTTCCTTCGCGGCTTCTACAGTTGCTAACTCTGCAAATAATGGTAGTTCTGCTGCTGTTGCATGGAGTGGATTACTGATAAGGTTCTAAGTTTTATAAAATACCTATTGATTAAAAAGCCTTTTATATGAAAATGTAAAAGGCTTTTTATTTAAAACGAGATATATCCACTTCAGCTGGTAGGGGTTCATCAAAGAGTAAATAATCTTTGATCTTCCTTGATAAATAAGCGGAATAAAGAAGTCCTTTAGAGCTAAGACCAGCAAATATATAAAGATTTTCTTTATTAGGATGCTTACCCAAAATAGGCATTCGATTTGGAGTGGAAGCTCTAATTCCAGCCCACTGAGAAATAACATTTGAGTTTTTCCGTAAATCAGGAAGTACTTTTTCGAATCTGGTTAATAGATATTCTAACCCTTTTACATTGGTAGTTTCATCCTCAAAATTATGCTCATAGGTACTTCCAATTACAAACTTGCGTGTGCTTAATGAAGCGATATACCCCAAAGCGGATACAGCATGTTGAAATGAAATGGGAGATGAAGCCTCTAATACTGCTAATTGACCTTTAATGGGATGTAGCGGGATATCTTTCCAAAAATCTAGTTCATTAGTTGATGATCCTGTAGTAAAAACTATTTTTTCAGCTAGAAATTTCTCCTGGTTAGATAAACTAATCTCCCAATTCCCTTCTTTTTTTGAGATAGAATAGTTATTACCAAAATAAGTTTTAACGTTATTCAAAGTAAGAATGCGTACAAATTCTTTCAGGAAACATGAGATATCAACCGTTAATCCTTCTGGGAGCCAAATTCCACCACCAACGCAGTTTATACCTTTATGAAAATCCTTTATCTCTTTTTCTTCCAACCATTCAGCCCAACCTGCAGGCCATTCTGTCAAATCAAAATTTTCTTTCATACGAGAAGCAATTTTCCCATCTAATGCAGGTCGTAAAACTCCAGTTTTCTTAAAAAATTGAACTGGACTTTCCATTTGAACTTGATGTAGGTTTTCAAGTACTGATGAGTAGCATTCTACTGCTTTCCAGGTTAGTGTAGCGTATCTACCAGTTGCGGGATTTACTAAACCAAGTGGAGTTCCTGATGCTCCTGAGGCGATCCCATTCGGATCGATTAAACAAACAGTAGCATTGTCTTTTGAAAGTTCATGAGCAAGGGAAATACCTGCTAAACCAGCACCTAAAATGCAATAATCAAAATGCTTTATCACTATATATTCCTACAAACAAATGAATAGTTTAAATACACATCTAAGGTAAAAAAAAAGGTTTCCTGAAAACAGAAAACCTTTCAAATTCACTACGATTAAAGAGTAAATTATTTAAGAAGCGAAATACTTTAATTAATCACACAATTTAAATATAGCAAAGCAATCCTAAAAAGAACGGCCTGTTTAGATATTGTGGATTTCTTTACCCTCGATAATTTTTACGCTCAATGAGTTTTTTAATTTTCTTATTTCCAATCCAAACTTTTTGATTGGTTTCTACATTTATGAACTCCAGATTTATGGTATAAAATACAGCCAAAGTTCTGTTATCAACTGTTTCATCAACAATTGAGTTTATATTTCCTATCATCATAAAGTCAGCACCAAGTTCTTGCGCCATTTTCTTCGTTGTTTCGAAAGAGGCATTAGTTTGTTGGTCTGCGCGTTCATCACGGACATCAGCCCGTTCTTGGGCGTTTGCGACAACAGAAACAGATCCGGAGTTTACAAAAGCACGTTCCATTTCTTTGGTAAATACTTCAGTTTCGATGTGTTCCATACTTTCGTTTCTAACCTTTCCAACAATTACAACGGGAGGCTTCTGGTTATTTCTGCTGTACTGATTTAGCCAAGGCTTAGTAAGAGCATCAGAAATCATTTCTTCCGCCACGAGTCGTGCATCTGTATCATTCCATTTTCCAGAAAGATCAGTGGTTGCACCTGGGTCAATTCTTGAAACTTTATTTGATGGTCTGCATGCAGTAATTATTAATGCGAGCATTAACATACTCAATAGTGAATATTTCATAGTTTTTGGGTTATTTAGGTTATAGATTTTCATTTAGAATAAATTGATTCAATAAGTTCGAGGTCTGTATTTTCTGTGATTTGAACTTCATAATTTTCTGAAAATAAAACTCTGCCAGTATGAGAAACATACTCAACAGTAATGTTATTTGTACCAACTGGTAATTCTATTACATTCATCCAAGCTTGGCCAGGTAATGTTTGCCAGCCCCTTAAATCAGCTTTCTCACTTCCTTCTTTATAAATGAAACTGAGTATACCTGCAGCAACACCTAATGCTTGGTTTTCATCTTTTATCGCTTTTTTTATAGTTCCAGTTCCACCGGCTTTTACAAGCGATCTCATTAACGAACGGGCATAAATAACAGGTTGTTTTGCTCTGTATACATCTTCTGATACCAAATCCATTTCTTCAATTAAGTGTAGATTCAAATCTTTAGAACCATTCACGATAGCTCGTACACTGGCAACTTGTGTGGGGTAAAGCTCAACTCCCGGAAAAGAGAATTTCAGATAAAAGTCGTCATCCCAAAGTCTGATATCTTCTTGAAATTTAATCGGAGATTGCCCTGTAAAACTTGTTAATAACACATTATAAGTTTCGGGCTCCCGAATCTGAGCAAGATTAGAAACATTAAAAGGCTCGTAATTACTAAGTTTAGCTTGCTCATTTAGTGCGATACTAAGTTTTTCAAATTCAATCCGAGCATTATCAGGACGCCCAGTTTTAGCATAAAGAATAGAAGAGAGGTAGTGACTAAAGGCACTATTTTGGATATTCACTTTTCCCGAAGACCATTCTGTTCTTCCCGTCGAATCTGCTTTGGAAAGTGCATCTGCTAAACCTTTAATTTTGATGTCGAGCTGCTCCATTTTAAAAGACATACGCCGTGTTTCAACTAAAGCACCTTCCCAATCTTTTTGATGTACAAAATTCAATGCTTTAAATGCGTTCAAATAAATATTCTCGTAAGGTTCACCATCGTAAGCCAACTTATTATCGTTAACTAAAAAGGAAGCAAAACCACGACTAATACTTTTAGTGTAATTGCTTTCAATTTCAAGTTCAGCTTGATTAAGAAAGATTGTACTGGAATCATATTTACCTGCAAAATGGTAAATCATCCCGTTTTCAAGATTCCAAAGAACGGCATCTTTTGAACGATACAAATTCTTATCTTCGAACCGCTTTAAGAGTTCTTCAGACTTCTTAAAATCACCACTAGAGAAGGAGTCTCTTAAATCATCTTGGGCATCATCTAACATATACGAATGGCAACCCGCAGTAGAAATTAATAAACCCATTATTATAAAAAGGTTTAGAAATGATTTGTTTATGGTTTTAATCCGTAATGTCATTCTATAAATTTATGCTCACTCTTATAAATCTTAAATCCCGTTTGTATATTTGCTCTATGATAAAGCACTCACAAATGTACGTTAAAAAAATTCCGTTGTTATATCACATATTAGTGCTAGTACTATTTATTTTTTTGAGCTCTTGTGCAACACCAATTGCCCCAACAGGTGGACCCAGAGATACTGAAGGCCCAAGAGTTATAGAGACCCTGCCAAGTTCTGGAAAAACTAATTTCAAAAGTAAGAAGTTTGAGTTTCAATTTTCAGAATATGTAAATCGATTATCAGTACAATCAAACATTACGGTAGAACCTGATTTAGGTTTAGAGTACAAGTTAAAATGGAAAAAGAAAAAACTCATTGTTGAGTTTGATGAAGCCCTTCCTGATTCTACAACCATCATATTAACTTTAGGTGCAGATGTCTCCGACACCAAGAACAATAAGATAGGGAAACCGATTACATTAGCTGTTTCAACTGGGGATGAAATAGATGAAGGTGGATTGATGGGTAGAATTAGAAAAGCAGATACTGGAGAATCGGTAGAAGGAGGAAAAGTTCTACTTTATCGAACGCCCATAGATTTGACGAAAAAAGCTTCATATCAGGCTGAAACTGATACAGGAGGGGTGTTTCAATTTTCTTATTTACGAGAAGGACGTTATCAGGCACTTTATGTAGACGATAGAAACCGAAATAAAATTTGGGATAGTTCCAATGAATCGGCTCAGGTTTTTGCTAAAGAATTTATTGAACTTGAAAAGGCTGCAAAAGATACTTTAGATGTACTATATGTAGTTCAGCTGGATACCCTTGCGCCAAAATTACAAGGCGTTGGCTTATTTTCCTCAAATCGATTACGGCTACGATTTAATGAGAATATTAAAGTTAAAAATGGAGCTTCAATATCTATTTTAGACACTTTAATGAATCCATACACCAGTGCATATCCGCTCTATATTTCTAAGAAAGACCCATTTGTGATGTTTGCGCAATCAGATTCTGCATTAAGTGAATCAATTCTATATTCTCTAACAACAAATGGCATCACTGATATATCTGATAACCCAGTAATAACTTCCGGAATTCAATTTGAAGGAAGTTCTCAAGCAGACACTACCTTACAAAGAATTATTGAGCATAAGACAAAGAATGGATTATTTCCTACTCAAAGTGTTGAAATTGTATATGCTGCTCCTATCTCAGATCCAGTTCTAATTGATTCAATGGTTGTAGTAGAGGGGGATGTTTCGTTTGATGATTGGCCAGAAATAAGATTCGAAAGAAATATACTTTATATCGATCCTCAAACGAGTTGGATTGATGAAATTGAGTATAAATTCCTTGTATGGAATCCCATAACTGGAAGAAGGAAATTGTTTGAACCTGAAATTTGGGATGTATCTGAACTTGGAGAATTAGCAATTCAGGTTGAAGATGCAGATTCGGCAGAAGTATTCCATTTCAAACTAGAGAATGAATCCATTTCTTTTCAATTGGATTCTACATTCTCATCATCCCTATTATTACAAGATTTGGCTCCGATTAATTATATTCTTACCGTATTTAAAGACGAGAACGAAAATGGAGTATGGGATAGGGGTTCCGTAATTCCCTTTGTAGCCCCTGAGCCTTATTATATTCAACGAGGAGTAAGCATTCAAAATGGATTTACTTCAGAAATCATCATAAAATTTTAATGAAAGAAGAAATCATAAAATATATTCCAGAAGTCTGGCACCTCCCAATTATTATTGGTTTGATTCTTCTAGTCACTATAATTGTAGCTTCTTTAACGCGAAGATTATTCAATAAAGCTATAAAGAAGATAGAACTAGGAGAAAGTGATGCTCACGACTTAACCAATCTTAAGTTTTTAAAGCGGGGAGTTTCTGTAATTATATATACAACGGGGATAAGCTTTGCTATATATATGATTCCCACTTTGAGAGTAATTGCCACTTCAGTTCTAGCGGGTGCAGGACTATTTGCCATCGCTATTGGTTTTGCTTCTCAACAAGCACTTTCGAATATAGTTAGCGGTATTTTTATTGTAATTTTTAAACCATATAAAATCAATGATCGTCTCCAACTCCGTACCGATTTAACAGGTGTAGTAGAGGATATCAATCTAAGGCATACAGTTATTCGTAATTTTGAAAATAAGCGCATTATTATCCCTAACTCCGTAATTAGTGAAGAAGTATTAATCAATTCGAATTATAATGATGATAAGATCATCAAATGGATTGACATGGGAATTAGCTATGATTCTGATATAGATTTGGCTCGAGAGATTATGCAGGATGAAGTCTCTAAACATCCTTTTTTTGAAGATGGAAGAACAGAAGAGCAAATAGAAAATGGCGATCCGCTGGTACCTGTAAGAGTGATTTCACTAGGTGATTTTTCAGTAAATCTAAGAGCTTGGTCAACAGCATCAGATCCCGCAAGAGCTTTTGTGATGGGAACAGATTTATTTGAAAGTATCAAAAAGAGATTCGATAAAGAAGGGATCGAAATCCCATTCCCATATCGAACTATTGTATACAAAAACCCTAATAACTAAGAAGACGAATTTATTAGCATTTCAGTTTTAGTAATTTATTGTAAAGAACTAAACAATAGATTTTTCGGATACAATAACTTCTGCATCCATTATAATTGTAGATTTTATTGAGTTCGAAATCAAACAAGCGTTTTCTGATTTATGTAAAATGCGTTCAGCTTTTGCAGTTTGTGCTTCATCCAGAATAGTAAGAGTTGGTTTTAAGGTGATTTCACTTATCATAAATTTACCATCTACTTTTTCGAGCTTGCCAACTGCTTTTATATCTAGACTAAGGTATTCAAGCTTAGAATATTCTGAAATGGCTAAAAACGTGGTCATTAAGCAACTACTTACTGATGCAACAAAAAAATGTTCTGGAGACCAAATCCCTTCCATTCCTTTGGGGAATTCAGGTGGTGTAGCTATTTCTATTTGTTCATTTAAAACTGGTGAACTAAGTAAACCTTTTCGGTCTGATTGCCATTTAAGATCTACTTCGTAATTATGTACCGTATCCATAGTTATATTTTTTTTGATTCAATAATTTGTTTGAGTTGATTTGCTTGTAATACACCAGATTGTTGCCAAAGTATTTTTCCAAACTGGAACAGAATTAATGTTGGTACCCCTCGTACCTGATATTTAATTGCTGCCGCCGGGTTTTTTTCTGCATCAATTTTGAGGATAATGACGTCTTCTCCCAACATGCTTTTAAGTTCTTTTAGAATAGGGGGCATCATTTTGCATGGTGCGCACCAGTCGGCATAAAAATCTACAAGAACAGGGATTTCTCCTTCAATTATTTCTGAAAATGAGACTGTTTTTTCATCTTTTATTTTACTCATAATCTTCATTTAACCTCTTTAAATTCAATTTCTTTTAAACCAGATGCCTTATTATCTTCTTCATTTATTTTAACAGCACATCCTTTTGCTCCAAAACAACCTGAATTAGTGATTGACTGAAATAGGAAGAAGAAGCTAAAAAATCCAAGAAGTAAATCATTTAGAACTATTGCCTGAAATGCAAAGAAAATTCCAAAAAACAACCCAAGCCATCTTCTAAAGTGCCAATTGGAAAACACTATTTTAGCTAATGAATCCATTCTTAATCGAGTATACTCTTCAGGTATTGCCAACCGCCACCATTTTCTACATTTTCAAAACCGTTCGTTTTTAAAAGTCTCTTTGCTGAACTGCTTCTAGCTCCCGATGCACAACAAACAATGAATGGTTCTGTTGGATTTAATTTATTTAAGCTATTTGATAATGACTGAAGTGGGATATTCAATGAACCTTTAATATGACCTGATTTATATTCCCCGCTTGTTCTCACATCAATAATTTTGGCTCCATTTCTATGGAACTCTGCTAAGTCAACGGGTTCTTCGGTAGAAATTATATTCTTTATAAACTGAAACATGTAATTTTTTTATTGTGATTTTTAATTTTCACAAAGTTAAGCTCAGCAAATCATTAGTTCAGCAACAATTGTTACATAAGCTCAATTTTATTTCTACTCATCTTGATCATATTATTATGTTCCATTTGTTTGAGAAGTCGCGAAATAACCACTCTGGAAGTGCCCATTTGATTAGCTATTTGTTCATGGGTAATAGAAAGCTCATTTGAACCAATAGCTTCACTTTTCTTTTGTAGTAAATGAAGTAATCGTTCGTCCATTTTTTTAAAAGAAAGTTCATTTACAACATCGAGCAATTCCTCAAATCTCTTATGATATATTTTAAAAATATATTCGATCCATTCAGGATATTCTTTTACAAGTTTGGAGGCGTTTTCAATAGGAATAAGCAGAACTTCACTATCTTCCTCAGCAATAGCTTTAATTTTACTTGTTTCTTGATGAATTCCTCCCAAAAAAGACATTATGCAGGTTTCACCAGGATGAATGTAATAAAGCAACATTTCACGGTAATCATCATCCGTTTGTATCACCTTAATGCTACCTTTGGTTACAATAGGTATCGATCGAATAAATGCATGCTCATTTAAAATAGCCTCCTCTTTTTTGAATATCCGCTTAGTCCCATGATTTGAGAGTTGCTCAAGCATTTTAGGAGAGGCTTTAAACGTATGAATAGGTAAGGACGGCATGGAATATATTATTTTGAAGTATGTTAGTTTTTAAAGAGCTATTTGACCTGTTTTTCTAAAATAAAACAAGTTTTAATATTAAGAAGTAGAAAGATGTCTAAACATTACTAAACTTTTAACAAGTTTCTTACCTTGGAAACGCTTCCGTAAACCGAATAAACATCTCAGATGTCTACTAAAACAAAATCTAATACCGATACAGATAGCAAAGAAAACGATGCATTGTTTTCGTCAAAACCATACTCAGCAACGAATAAAATTCGCTTTGTAACGGCCGCAAGTTTATTTGATGGCCACGATGCAAGTATAAATATAATGCGTCGTATTTTACAAGCTAGCGGAGCCGAGGTGATACATCTAGGGCATAACCGATCTGTGCACGAGATTGTTAATTGCGCTATTCAGGAAGATGTGCAAGGAATTGCTATCAGTTCTTATCAAGGTGGACATGTTGAATATTTTAAATACATGGTAGAATTGCTTGCTGAACAAGGGGCAAATCATATCAAAGTGTTTGGTGGAGGTGGAGGTGTAATTGTTCAGGATGAAATTGAGGATCTCCACAACGTGGGTGTTACCCGAATCTTTTCTGTGGAAGATGGAAGCAAAATGGGACTTCAGGGTATGATCAATTTCATGTTGAAGGAATGTGATTTTGACCCTGTTAAAACCCAGGAAATACATCCCGAGAAAGTATCTCAAAAAGATATAATTACTCTTGCAAAATGCATCACATCTTTAGAGAATAAACATCCTGAAATTATTGATTACTCTGATGGTAAATTACTGTACAGCAATGGATCAAAGGTATTAGATAATAAAGGTAATAAGATTCCACTAATTGGAATTACCGGGACAGGAGGGGCAGGAAAAAGTTCATTGACTGATGAAATTGTCCGACGATTTTTAACGGAGTTTGATGAGATAACGATTGGAATTATTTCCGTAGATCCATCGCGACTGAAAACAGGAGGGGCACTGCTTGGAGATCGTATTCGTATGAATAGTATTGATACTGAACAAGTGTTTATGAGAAGTCTTGCCACGCGAGCATCCAATCGATCTACAAGTGCTGCATTAGAATCGGTAATTGAATTATATAAAGCTGCAGGCTTCGATTTGATCATTGTTGAAACGAGTGGAATTGGTCAAAGTGGAACCGAGATTGTTGATTTGACAGATATTCCAGTATATGTAATGACCAGCGAATATGGTGCGTCTACTCAGCTCGAGAAGATCAATATGCTTGATTTAGCAGATTTAGTAGTGCTGAATAAATTTGAGAAGAAAGGTTCGTTAGATGCATTACGGGATATCAGAAAGCAAATGCTTCGAAATTCGGGTCAATGGCATGCACAACCTGAAGAAATGCCAGTGTACCCAACAATTGCCGCTCAGTTTAATGACGAAGGTGTAAATCGCTTATTTAAAGCGATGGTTGATAAAATAAACACCAAATACGAGCTTGACTGGGAAACGTCGATTTACACAAATTCTAAGCCTGCTGAGAGTATTCAGGCACAGGCAATCATTCCTGGTAAACGAGTTCGATACTTATCAGAAATTTCTGATACCATTCGCAATTATCACCTGTGGGCAAATCAACAAGTAGAAATTGCTTCAAAATGGGATGAAATTCGTGGTACGCTCTCACAACTGGAAGAAGTGAAGGGAGTAGACAAGCCAACGATTGAGCAATTATCGAAAATGAAATCACGGTGGGAAGATGAGCTTGATCGAACGCCAAAGGCTATTTTAGAGAGTTGGGACAAACTTTCTAAACGGTATCAAGCCGATTCTTTTGATATCAAAATTCGGGATAAAGTGATTAAGAATGAATTATACCGGAAATCTTTAAGTGGATTAAAGATTCCACGTGTGGCGGTTCCAAAAACGAAACACGCAGGCGAACGACTTAAGTTCGCACTGAAGGAAAATCTCCCAGGGTATTTTCCATATACCGCAGGTGTGTTTCCATTTAAGCGAGAAGGCGAAGATCCAACCCGAATGTTTGCCGGAGAAGGAACTCCGGAGAGAACCAATAAAAGATTTCATTTTGTAAGTGAAGGTTTACCTGCAGCGCGACTTTCAACCGCTTTTGATTCGGTTACATTATATGGCGAAGATCCAGGGTATCGACCAGATATTTACGGAAAAATTGGAAATTCAGGAGTGAGTATTTGTACGCTGGATGATATGAAGAAACTTTACTCTGGATTTGAGTTAACGTCTGCAACTACTTCTGTATCAATGACTATCAATGGTCCTGCACCAATGATTTTAGCCATGTATATGAATACAGCAATTGATCAGGAAGTAGAACGATATTTGAAAGCCAATGGGAAGTGGGAAGAAGCTGAACAGAAAATACAATCGTATTTTAAGGAGCGAGGAATGGAAGCTCCAACCTATGTAAATGAGATTCCAAAAGGGAATAATAGTTTTGGATTGAATACGCTTGGAGTCTCAGGAGATTTATTGGTTGAACCCGAAATCTACGCTGAAATTAAAGCAAAAACTCTGAGTTCGGTTCGTGGAACTGTTCAGGCGGATATTTTAAAAGAAGATCAAGCACAGAATACCTGTATTTTCTCCACTGAATTCGCTTTAAAGATGATGGGAGATATTCAGGAGTATTTTACCGAGCATAAAGTTCGAAATTATTATTCCGTGTCTATTTCCGGTTATCATATAGCCGAAGCAGGAGCGAACCCTGTAACTCAGGCAGCCTTTACGTTAGCGAATGGATTTACTTTTGTGGAATATTATCTAGCTCGTGGATTATCAGTAGATGACTTTGCACATAATTTATCCTTCTTTTTCAGTAATGGATTAGATCCTGAATATGCAGTAATTGGTCGCGTAGCCCGACGAATTTGGGCCGTAGCAATGAAGAATAAATACGAAGCTAACGATCGATCTCAAAAGTTGAAATACCATATTCAAACAAGTGGTCGATCATTGCATGCACAGGAGATACAGTTCAATGATATCCGTACTACTTTACAGGCATTATTGGCTATTTACGATAATTGTAACTCATTGCACACCAATGCTTATGACGAAGCAATTACAACTCCAACTGAGGAGTCGGTTCGAAGAGCTTTAGCGATTCAAATGATCATAAATAAGGAATTAGGGACGGCAAAAAACGAAAATATAAATCAAGGGTCTTTCTTTATTCAAGAACTCACCGATTTGGTTGAAGAAGCTATTCTTACGGAGTTCGATCGGATTACCGAACGGGGTGGCGTGTTAGGAGCGATGGAAAGTATGTACCAACGTGGAAAGATTCAGGATGAAAGTCTGTATTACGAGACCAAGAAACATACGGGAGAACTTCCGATTATTGGTGTAAATACTTTCTTTGGGAAAAACTCAGAAGAAGAAAGGAAACCTGTTGAACTCATCCGATCTACGGAAGAAGAGAAGAAGCAACAGATAGACAACTTAGAAGCTTTTTGGAAACGAAATGAATCAGTAGCTCAGGAAGCGCTTGATCGACTTAAAAGTGTAGCGCGCAAAAATGGTAATCTCTTTAACGAACTCATGGAAACAGTAAAAGTAGCGAGTCTGGGACAGATTTCTCATGCCTTATATGAAGTAGGTGGGCAGTACAGACGGAATATGTGATTTTGTTTCGTACAAGCTGACGCCGTGCTAGTTAGGGTTAAAGCGAACAAGTTAAGCACCTTTTCAGATAGGGAATTGCGTTTAGCTTTTAATTTGTTTGTTATTTA
The DNA here is from genome assembly GCA_040222455.1 of Balneolaceae bacterium. Lineage (GTDB taxonomy): Bacteria > Bacteroidota > Rhodothermia > Balneolales > Balneolaceae > RHLJ01. Next base: position 773,214 of record JAVKDD010000011.1, read on the forward strand.
ATTCTCGACACATTTATTTTCTAATTGTTCTATCAAGTCATTGATTTCTTGTAGAAGCATATTATAGAGTTCAATTTGTCTTGTATTTGTCCCTACGAATTCCAAAGATTCATTAAGTAGTCTAGTTCGCATTTGTGTAGTAAGCAGGTCATCATCAAGTGAAAGAATGTCTTTCTTCAAATCTTCATTTAGACCATTTTTGAATCTACCATCCCTGATTGAAGCTTGTACAGAGCCATTAGCAAAATAATCATTGTGGGCAAAAGAAATATCTACAGCGTGTCTTCCATTGATCATAATTATGCTCTTTAATTCCTCAACTCTATTGAAATAATGATTTAGTGCTTTAATAATAGATTTATCACTGATTATATTTAGGTTGGCTCCGGATTTTAAATCTTCATACGCCGAATTGTTTGGTTCAAAATCAGAATAAATGGCTTTTCCAGACAATGATATTTGTGTCCCAATATCAATTTTTTTGGAAGTACTATTCAAAAGTAGTCTGACAGATTGATTAGAGGCTACAAGGCGATCTTTTGCTAACTGCATAAGATTTTCTATTTGCTCGTTATCCAATTTCACATCGTCTAATAATCGACAATAATATTCCTTTTCTAACTCTAATTGTTTGTGGTGGTCGTTCCATTCATTTATTTGTAGTGCGATAAGAATACCAATCACCACAAGGATAATTTCACCAGCTGCATATTTCAGATACTTTCCAGTTTTTCCTTCTGAAAGCAAATTTTGTCTGATTTTTCGAAAAAACTTAATCATAGAATTTAATTAGGGATAGAAATAGACACTTGCTCAAGCCTTTTTCACAAATTCAGATTTTAAAGCCATCGAGCCGAAGCCATCTATTCTGCAATCTATGTTATGATCTCCATCACTTAATCGAATATTCTTAACTTTTGTACCAGCTTTAATTGGACCAGATGCTCCTTTTACGGGTAGGTTCTTAATCACAATCACAGCGTCACCATCTTTTAACCGATTTCCGTTCGAATCTAATATAATCTGTTCATTTATATCTTCAGATTCTACTTCAACAGGATTCCATTCAAATCCACATTCCGGGCACACATATAAATCTTTTCGCATGAAGTAGCCATACGGTGATTGACAAGTTGGACATGATTTCATTACATCTGACATAAAGTAAAAATGAATTAGCGATTAAAAGTGAAGGTTTAAAAGACATTTAGAATAAACTTTAAGATAGTTGTTTACTTTTAATCTTATCACAAAAGTCTTAATCAATATCTACTCTCTCTATTATATATTCATATTTGTAAACCCTATTTGATGGTTCGCTAGCTTTCCAGTATTTATCCGTGTTAAAAATATTTTTACCACTATCGTTTTCTTTATAGATTTTTAGAATCATATCTAACTGATTTTTGATGACTACAGAGTCATACTCGATAAGTGATGGTTCAAGAAAGGAGCCTCCAACATCAAATCCTTCCTGAAAGAGTACCATCTCATTGGGTGATATTCGTAAAGTTTTGCTGAAATCATCATTTGATGAGATAAAATCTATCGTGATTTCTTGAGAAGTTAAATTCTGAATAGTTGCTTCCATATCAGATACTGGGTCACAACTCGTAAAAATAAATATCAGTACTGTAAATAATATGAACTTATTCATTGTTGAATAGAAATTCATTTCTTCTTCGATTTATAGTGATCATGCATTCCAATTCCGTTTAAGATATTAGGTATACATTTTTCAATTCGTGATTCGCGTGTTTTAGATTGCTTCGGTTGCGAAAAATGAATGATATATCCTCGCTGTCGGCCCGGAGTTAACGATTCAAAAGCATTTTTGAAAATGGGATCTTTATCCAGTTTCCATTGTAATTCTTCTGGAATAGGTTCCGGATTTTGCTTGAATTCGACTTTTAAGTCAGCCTTTTCAATCTCAATAGCTTCTTTAACATAAGCTTTTATCGATTCTTCCAATTCATGGATTTGTTGAATACTTGTGACTTTTACATAGCGTGCTGCTTGAGAATTTTTTCCCGGAGCGGTTAATATTCCATGGGGGTCTTTCATCAAACTTCCTTTAAAAAAGCTAACGACGGTAGAATCTTTTAATGCACTGAGCATAAGAACATTATTACCATCAAAAGTATAGCAGGGAGCACTCCATTTTAACTCTTCGGTTAGTTCTGTTTCTAGGAGAATTTGGCGCATTAACTTAAGTTCCTCAATCCAATCATTTACTTTGCATTCTGGTGTTGCTCCAAGAGGACATCGCATGCAACCATTTATAAGATATTTGTCTACTTCGGAATTCATTTTCGTCAATTTGATTAGATAATTAATGTATTGAGAGAGATAGAGTTTGACAAATAACTATTTTATTAGCTGATTTAAGCTATTAAATATCATTGGAATTCATTTAAAAAACTAGTCATTTCTGTTAATTAGACTGAATTCAGATTTGTGAACTCATTGCAGTAGATTTGACAAATTCATCTGATAAAAAGGGCATTTTCGTTTTTTGAGAGCCTTTACCGATTTATTCCTCTTTCTGATTTCCGTATCATAATTTTATGAAAGGAAAAACTCGTGTATTAATTATTGGGAAAGTATGGCCTGAGCCAGATTCATCTGCAGCAGGAAGCAGGATGGTGCAATTGATTCATCTTTTTAAATCTCAGGATTGGGAAGTTATTTTCACTTCTGCTGCTGGGAAAAGTGAATATACTGTAAATCTTGGTGAACTTGGGGTTAAGGAAGCTGATATTAGACTTAACGACTCTTCCTTTGATATTTTTATAAAAGAGCTGAATCCAGAGATCGTTCTCTTTGATAGATTTATGACGGAAGAACAATTTGGATGGAGAGTAGCCGAGAACTGTCCTAATGCACTTCGAATTCTTGATACCGAGGATTTACATTGTTTAAGAATGGGAAGACATCAGGCGTTGAAAAGTGGTAGAGCATTTAGTAATAGTGATTTAATCACAGAACATTCTAAGCGTGAAATTGCTAGTATTTATCGATGTGACCTTTCACTGATTATCTCCTCAAAAGAGATGGAGATTCTAACTAGTTTTTTCCGAGTTGATGATGCTTTACTTATTCATCTTCCCTTTATGCTAGAGCAAATAAATAAAGAAAAAACAGAACAATGGCTACCTTTCGAAAAGCGGAATCATTTTATCTCAATTGGGAATTTTTTGCATGAACCAAATTGGGATGCGGTTTTATTCTTGAAGAATGAAATCTGGTCAAAAATCAGAGATCAGCTTCCAAATACCGAGCTTCATGTCTATGGAGCTTATCCTTCAGAAAAGGTATTTCAACTTCAGAATAAAAAAGAAGGATTTATAGTAAAAGGTAGAGCCGAAAATGTGGAAGAAGTAATGGGAAGAACACGCGTTTGTTTAGCCCCATTGCGATTTGGAGCTGGATTAAAAGGAAAGCTGATTGATGCAATGCAATATGGAACGCCTTCAGTAGTTTCTGACATTGGTAGGGAAGGGATGACTAAGGGTTTTGAATGGCCAGGTGTTATTCAAAATGAACCAGGTGCTTTTGCAAAATCTGCGGTGGAACTCTATCAAAACAAAGAGCTTTGGAATGCGGCTCAAAGTGTAGGTCAATCTATTATAAACTCTGAATATTTCAAAAATGATATAGGACAAACATTAGTTTTTAAAATCAAAGAATTAGTAAAAAACCTATCTCATCATCGCCAAAATAATTTTACAGGAGCAATGTTACATCATCATTCGATGGCAAGCACTAAATTTATGAGTAGATGGATAGAAGAAAAAAATAAGTAGCTTTTTTGGTTATAGAATAAGTTCTAATTGACCTCCTTTTATTTCGAATTTCAAATCAATTTCTAAATCCTATTACAAGTATTCAGAATTCAATATTTCAATTGTAATGGCACGTTTTGATTATAAAATTAAGTACTAATTTTTTTGACAGGAGATTTTCCACGTAGGAAACTGAAAGGATTCTGTTTCGTCTACCCATGTCCCAACCCAATCGAAAGAATCATCACTAATATTATAGAACTTGATTTTATAAAACCCTTCCATGCCATTTGGGGCCGCTTGTTCATTATATAATATGATTTCTCCGTCATCATTGGTTCCACCATCCCACACTGTAAGCTTAGAAGGAGCGCTACTGGACGTAAAGTAATGGACATACCAGGAAGAGCTATCAGCGTTAAATTGCCTAATACTTCCAGAGTGCGTTCCATCTTCTTTCAGCGTTTCATCCAACACAGCCATTCCGTTCATTATGTATTTAAATCTCCAAAGCATCTTTACTTCTGGATTCCAAGTTTGGTCTGGAGCTCTGGAAACTGAAATACAGGTTGATTCACCGATTAAAAGATTATAATCGCCGACTTCATTGGGAGCATTTGGGTTAAGTGCTCCGAATGGTAGTTCATCTGAAACAGTGTAGCTAAATTGTGCAACCGCAGAAATTGATAGAAACAGGAAGATTAAAATAAACGATAGTTTTTTCATGAATTACTCATTTAGTGATTTTGTAGTTCATAAATAAAAAAATTCGCGAGCAAACTACTTAAGTTTGCAGAGAGTAGGGGTTACTTTGCAGTGAAAGGCTAAGAAACTACATTCCTCAGAAGTTGAGCTCCAGATTTGGATAAGGGCACTTCCGTTTTATCTGATAGTCGTACTATCCCAAAACCGAAATCAATATGATCTAGAAAACTTAAATTTAGGAGTGCTTTTCTGTGAACTCTTATAAAGTTTAGATCTTTAAGTTCTTTTTCAAGTGATTTCAAACTTTTCCGAAGGCTGTAGGCTTTATTTCTAGTATGTATTTTCACACAATAATCATCTGATTCAATCCAGGAAATCGTGGATAAAGGAATCACTTTTAACTTGTTCCCAATTTTTATGCTTATAGTTTGATTATCCTGTGAATTACCATTCTGTTTAGCTTCTTCTTTAAGATTTTTAATTTCTATCCATTGTGCATTAATAACCTGTTTAGTTGTAGCTGTGTAAACCAATAGAACAAGGAGAGAAGAGGCTAGACTAAAACTGATAGTTTTTTGAAAAAAAATAAAAATAAACCAATCTGATAAAATTGAAACTGAGATTGTATCACTAAAAAGTAACATGCTTATATAGCTGATCACAAATAGAATTGTAACAATTGAGATTAATACGAGAGTAACCAATTTTAAAATATGCTCAATTGAAATCTGTGCTGAAGAATTTTGAAATAGCTTTTTAGCAAATAGTATATAGGGTAAACTTCCAATAATCCAAATAAGCCACCTTAGTGAATGGCTTTTAAGGAAGTAGTAAATACTAAAACCCTCAGGACTTAAATTGAAGGTTTCAACATAAAACTTCTGTTGAAATGCATCGAACGTAATAAGCGCTAAGATTGAGAATCCAAGTATCAGAACTATTCGGCTATTAATCATTGAATATAATAGTTATTAATGAAATTGGATTTCAGTATAATTAAACCATGCAAAAGAAATCAAATCTCATTCTTACTCTAGATGCTGGAGGAACTAATTTTGTTTTTTCAGCCCTTAAAGGTGGTCAATTATTTGGAGATAGATTTACCATTAATGCTGATGTTCATGATATAGATTTATGTGTTAGCTCAATAATTTCGGGATTTCAAAAATTGATTTATTCACTTCCGGAAAAACCTGATGCAATAAGTTTTGCGTTTCCTGGTCCGTCTGATTATAAAAATGGGATAATAGGTGATTTACCGAATTTGCCTGCATTTAGAGGTGGGATACCCTTAGGTCCAATATTAGAAGAAAATTTTGGAATTCCAGTATTTATAAATAATGATGGCGATTTATTTGCATTAGGAGAAAGTAAGGAAGGCTTTTTGCCATACATAAATAAACTAATGGAACAAGCTGGAAATCCTAAAAGGTACAAAAATCTTATTGGGGTCACATTAGGAACTGGATTTGGCGTTGGAATAACTATTGATGGTAGATTGCTAGAAGGAGATAACAGCATTGCCGCTGAAGGCTGGTTGTTAAGGAATAAACAATTTAATTACTCAAGTATTGAGGATTCTGTAAGTATTCGGGCAATTAAGCGGATGTATGCAGAACAAATTTCAATCAGTCCCGCAAATTCTCCAGAGCCTAAAGATATTTATGAAATCGCTAAAGGAAATAAAGCAGGCGTACAAGAAGCAGCTCTAGAGACATATTTACGCTTTGGAGAAGCACTAGGTGATGCAATTGCACATATTCTCACTTTAATTGATGGTGTTGTTGTTATTGGAGGAGGATTGAGTGGTGCTTATTCAATCTTTTCAAGATCAATGATGGATGAGCTAAATGGATATTTTACCGCTTTAAATGGAATAAAATATCGAAGGCTAATTCAACATGTTCATAATATTGAACAATCATTTAGTGTAAAAGAATTTACTTCAAGTGTACAAAAAGAAATCTTAGTCCCAAATTCTGAAAGAAAAATTCAATATCAAGAAAAGAAGAATACCGTTATTGGGCTTTCTCGAATTGGAACTAATAGTGCAGTAGCAGTAGGGGCATATCACTTTGCACAAGAGCGTTTATCTAAATAATAAATAGCTTAATCTGTAATTGGGTTTCCAATTTTTGAACCGACTTTTCCATACCAAGCGATATAAGCGTAGCAAAAGGCTATAAAAATAAGCGCTAATTGAAGCCCGGCTATATCAGCAATTTTCCCATATAATGGCGGTATGATTGCCCCACCAACTATTGCTGTACAAAGTATTCCAGAACCTTGGGCGGTATGCTCTTTCAAATTATCAATCGCTAAGGTAAAGATCGTAGGAAACATTATAGAGTTGAATAAACCTACAGCCAAAATTGTCCACATAGATAGGTAGCCAGTACTGATCATACTAACTAATAATAGCATCACATTAGTTGCCCCGTAAATAGCTAAAAGAGTTCCAGCGGGTACTTTTTGGAGTATTGCTGAACCCAAAAATCGTCCGACCATTGCACCTCCCCAATAAAAGAAAACAAAGGTCCCCGCAAGTTGTGAAACACTCATATTAGCAAGATCTACATCCGAAAAAATAGAAGAAAGTCCAGAAGCTAATCCAGACATAAAGGAACTATCAGAAACTAGCTTTTCAATATCCAGATCAAGGAAATAATTTATGAGATAACTACCAATTGACACTTCTGCACCCACGTATAAAAAGATTCCAAGTGCTCCATACATCAAATGTTGCTTTTTTAAAGCTACTTTATAATTTCCATCAACATTTCCATCAACATTTCCATCATGTGAAATAATCTGAGGTAATTTAAATGCCGCAAAAGCAATAGCCAGCGCAAAAATTACTCCCGCTAAAATCAAGAAAGGTCCTTGAACTGCCGAAGATTCAGTTATATAATAAGAAAGCTTTTCAGTTTCACTTAAGAGTTCAATTTCTGTTGAACTAAGAACATTACTACTTAAAATAAATGCAGCGCTTAATAGAGGAGCTATAGTTGTACCTAATGAATTAAAAGCTTGTGCTAAATTAAGTCGACTGGAAGCCGTTTTTGCAGGACCAAGTGCAGCTATGTACGGATTTGCGGCAACTTGCAGAATTGTAATTCCTCCAGCTAATACAAACATTGCAATCAAGAAAATCCCAAAAATTCTAAATTCGGCAGCTGGATAAAAGATTAAGCAGGCCACACCAATCGTCAATAATCCTGTAATTGCTCCTTTTTTATAGCCGATCTTAGAAATAAGCATACCACCTGGCACCGAGAAAACTGCGTAAGCAGTAAAGAAAGCAAATTGAATGATACCAGACTGAAAATATGAGAGTTCAAAAACATCCCTTAATCTTGGGACAAGCGAATCAACTAGTACTGTAATTAGTCCCCACATGAAAAAGAGGGTGGTTACTACGATGAAAGGCAGGAGATATTTATTCTTCTCAGACATTGATTTCTTATTTATAAATCTATTTCAGCTTTGCTAATAATAAAAAAAAAGCTCCGTAAAGAGCTTTTTAAAAAATAATTAGCTGGCAACTGAAATTTTACCCTGAAGGTTTTGAGAGTTTGCAATCTCAGAACTGGTAGGATATTCGTTAATGATTCGATCAGTTAATTCCTGAGCTTTTGTGAAGTTACCGGCTTCATAATAAGCTTCTGCAGCTTTTAAAAGGTTGTATGGAGTGGTAGAATTGTTAGTGTCCCAATTAGCCGCTTTCAGGAAAGTATCAGCTGCTTTTTCAGTGCTTCCATTTGCCAAAAGAAGCTTTGCATTGAAAGAAACCGGACCAACACCAAGAATACCTTTTGGTGCATCATATCTTGATAGATATTCTAAAGCATCTTCAATATTACCTAGTTTAAAACTAGATACGGAAGCATAATAAATAGCAAGATTGCCAGCTTCAGTACCCGAATAATCGTTTGCAATAGCTAAAAAGCCATAAGTAAGTTCAAAACTATCGCCATTAATAGCTTTATCAAAATCGCCGTCAGAATAGTATCCCTCAGCGATAGCTAATAACTGTTGTGCTTGTTGTTCTTGACTAGCAGAATAAAAATTGTATCCTATGAATGCTCCAATTACAACAACTACACTAATAAAGATTGCAATAATCGTAGTTTTATTTTCGGTGAAGAATTTCGCTGCTTTATTGTAATTATCAATTAGCGGATCTGACTCTAGTTCTTCTTTGGAAAGGTGTTTTGACATGATTTAAATAGACGTTTTCGGTATAATTTTAAGAAACCAAAAATAAGGCTGTTTTGGGTCATACCAAAACTTAAAGTGAACTTAACTCACCATTTTTTATTTCTAATATGATATCAGAACGTTCTGCAATTTTTTGCTCATGAGTAATTAATAAAATTGTAACCTCGTCTTTATCTCTTAGTTCATAAAGCATATCAAGAATGGTAGATGTATTTGCATCATCAAGATTCCCGGTGGGCTCATCTGCAAGAATAATAGAAGGTTTGTTCATTAATGCCCTAGCCATAGAAACACGCTGTTGTTCACCTCCAGATAATTGAGTGGGACGGTGATTTTTCCTTTCAGCAACCCCAAAACGGTCAAGTAACATAAGTGCTCGTTTGGATGCTTTTTCAAGTGATTCTCCAGCAATTAGAGCAGGCATGCTTACATTTTCAAGAGCAGTAAATTCGGGTAACAAATGATGGAACTGAAAAACAAAGCCAATATTTTTATTTCTAAATTCAGCCAGTTGGTCAGAATTCATAGCTGAAATTATTTTATCACCCCAAAAAACATTTCCAGAGTCTGGTTTATCTAATCCACCTAAAATATGTAATAGTGTACTTTTTCCACTCCCACTTGAACCAACAATAGAAGTGATACTTCCTTTTTCAATATTGATAGAGACATTTTTTAGTACTTCCAGCTCCGCTTCACCTTGTTCGCTTTTATAGCTTTTCGAAATACTGTCACCATGTAGCACAATCTCAATATTTGACATGCTATTCGATTGAAGAATTAAATTCAGGGTAGATTACAGGTTCAATATGAACACATTTTCCGGTATCAGTATTCACTTTTGCCAAAACGCCACATAAGTGATTATCACCATTTGCAGGTTGATATTTTTGATGAACTCCCGTTACAAATCGTTTAATGGCTACCTTTTTATCCATCCCAAGTGATGAGTTGAATGAGCCAGTCATACCAGCATCGGTTAAATATCCTAGACCTTGAGGAAAAATTCGGGCGTCACCAGTTGGAATATGAGTATGAGTTCCAACCAATACAGAAACTCTTCCATCAAGATGCCAGGCCATAGAAATTTTTTCAGCAGATGCCTCAGCATGCATATCTACAAAAATGATATTCGTTTCTTCCTGCATTTTTGAAACCGCCCAATCAGCTGCTGAAAAAGGATCGTCTATTGGTTTCATAAACGTTCTTCCCTGTAAATTTAAAACACCAATCTTTAGAGAAGTATTTGGTATTTCATACACTCCAAATCCAAGACCGGCATTCCCTTTTGGATAATTTAAAGGACGAAGTATGTGATTGTGCTCCCTCATATAGTTAAATACTTTCCATTTGTCGAAGGAGTGATCGCCTCCTGTAACTACATGAACACCAAGTGATAAAAGGTTTTTTATGATAGCTTCATTTATACCATGACCTTCATGAGAATTCTCACCATTTGCTATCACAAAATCAGCTTGATGTTTTTTGATTAGACTTGGGAGAATTGTTTCTGTAATAGTTAGTCCGGGGCTTCCTACAATATCGCCCACAAATAAAATGCTGATTGTTCCAGCCAAAATTGTTTTCTTTTAAAAATTAAAATGATGGGTTTTCAATAAACTAAGCTCTCATATCTTCAAGAAGTCGTTCCATACTCGCATTCACTCTTTGCATTAAAACGTCTTCATTTTTTTCTAAATCGGTTGAATTCTGCTTTAATTCGAAAAGTTCTTCTGCAATACTTAGCGCTGCTAGTACCATTACGGTAGACTCAGGCTGTTTTACTAATTGAGTTCTATACGTTTGGAAACGTTCATCAACATATTTACAGATTCGAATCATGGTTTCTTCTTCATGATCTTCTACTTTAAGAGGATAGGGCTTACCAAGAATATTTACTTTTATCGATTTCATGCCTGAGTGTTTAGATGATTATCGATTTTAGTGATGAGACCTTGAACATGTTGTCGGAGAGCTAATCGTTCAGATTCGCTTATTGCTGAAAAAATATCGGTCTGTTTACCTCGTAAATCTTCAATTTTGGAAACCAATTTTGAGTTTTCTTTCTTTAAGTCTCTGATTTCCTGTTTTAAGGAATTCACTTCCTCATAAACATCACCAAGTAATTCTTTAAAACGCTCGGCTTGTTGAGATACCTGATCCATATTTCTTCACCTATTATCCTCTAAGTTTAGCGGAGTACTGTTTCTCCAGAGTTTTAACAACTCGTTTAATAATAGGTTCTACTTCTTTGATATTCAAGGTCTTGTTAGGATCAAGGAATTGAAGCCTAAAGGCGATACTTTTATTTCCTTCACCGATACTTTCACCCTCAAAAACATCAAAAATTTCAATGCTTTGAAGCATTTTACCAGCTTTAGTCTGAATGGTAGTAATAAGATCACCAGCCATAATAATGGTACCAACAACTACCGCAAAGTCAAACTCGAAAGCTGGGAATTTGGGTATAGGTTTGTACGATTGCTCAGGTAATTTCTGTAGTGCAGATTGAATTGCATTAACTGAAAGTTCAGCTACAAAAGCATCAGTTTCTAAGTCGTATGCTTTTTTAAGTTTTTTGGAGGCTAATTTTAACTCTCCTAAAACAATATTCTTAAATGAATATATAAGTTTATCATTTTCAACAATTGATGAAATGCCTTCTAATAATCCTAGTTTTACAAATAATGCATTTAAATAAGATTTTAAATCGAATACTGAATAGCTAACCGGTTTTGTTGACCAATGTTCAATTTCTTTTAGCCCAGAAACACCAAGTAATAGATGTGTTTGCTCTTTAATTCCCTTATGGAAAGTCCAATCTTCATTTTGTTCAAATACATTTCCTAATTCAAAGAAAAGAACAGAAGTAGCTTTTCGGTTAAAATTATAAGAAACAGCTTTAAGGAATCCGTGCAGTAAAGAAGGACGAAGTGTCGTCATATCTTTTGTAAGCGGATTTAAAGTGCTCACCATAGAATTAAGAGAACCAAATTGTTCTGCTTCTTTTTCTGATATAAGTGAATTTGTATAAATTTCCCTGAATCCGAGTTCAACGGAGCTCTTTTTAAGTCGAGTTATAAGCAACTCCCATTCCGAAAAGGTTTCAGTAGAAACAAAAATTCCATGATTGGGAGCTTCAATTTTGTTGTAATCGTATAACCTTCCAACTTCTTCTATTAAATCAACTTCACGAACTAAATCTGGTCGAAAGGTTGGAATTTTAAACTTTACTGCGTCCTCATTTTTCGAAATAACTTCTAGTTCCAGCCCATTAACTAAATCAACAGCTTCATTAATGGTCAGTTTAGTACCAAGTAAACGATTTAAATAACTCTTTCTAAGGGTGAGTTCAATAGGCTTGGTTTTAACTGGATGTATATCTAATAATTCATCAGTTAATTCTCCGCCAGCCACTTCGGTAATAAGTAAAGCAGCACGTTCTGCAGCAATTGCTTGTAAATTTGGATCAATGCCTCGTTCAAAGCGATAAGAGGCATCAGTTTGCAGAGTTTGAGCCTTCGCTGTTTTTCGAATTGTTCCTGGATCGAAGTAGGCGCTTTCTAATAATACATTTGTTGTGGCATCACTTACTTCAGAATGAAGTCCACCCATAACTCCAGCTATTGCAACCGGACCGTTTCCATCACATATAAAGAGAGTACCCGCAGTACATTTTCTTTTAACATGATCTAAGGTTTCAAATTCAATTTCTTTGTCAAAGTCCGTTACAATTATTTTCTTGTCGTTGATTTCATCATAATCGAAGGCATGAAGTGGTTGGCCTAATTCGTGCATTACATAATTAGTAACATCAACCACATTGTTAACTGGACGTAAACCTAAAGCTAATAATCTGTTTCTGAGCCATGTTGGAGATTCTTTGATCTCAACATTTTTAATCATTTTCCCAACATAGCGATGACACTTATCAGGGCTTTCAATTTCAATAGAAATATCTTTTGATTTCTGAACTACATTTTGGCTGAACTCAATTTCTGGTTTATTTAATTCTATATGTAATGCAGCAGCTAAATCACGAGCAACACCTAAATGACAAGTAGCATCGGGTCGATTTGGGGTGATTGCAATATCGATAATTGTATCGGTATTTAATTCAAATACCTGATTGATAGGAGTGCCCACTTTTAAATTAGAATCCAAGACCATAATTCCTTCATGATCTGACCCTAAACCAAGCTCATCCTCAGCACAAATCATTCCATTCGAAATTTCGCCACGAAGTTTAGCTTTTCGAAGAGTTAAGAAACTTCCATCATCTAATTTTATAGGAAGGGTAGAACCAACGGTAGCTACAGCTACTTTTTGTGCTGCTGCAACATTATTTGCACCGCATATGATTTGAACGGTTTCATTACCAAGATCAACTTGACAGATTTTTAATCGATCTGCATTCGGATGTTGTGATATCTCAAGTATTTCGCCTACGATAACTCCTTCAAGTTTGCTCCCAAACTCAAAAGTTTCTTCTTCTTCCAAACCGATTAACGTCAGTTTATCTGCCGTTTCAGTAGGAGAGAAGGGTAGATTGATAAATTCCTTAAGCCAGTTGTACGATACTTTCATGAATGTGTAAAAATGATCTTAATTAAACTGTTCGAGAAAACGGATATCATTTTCGTAAAAGGTACGGATGTCATCAATTCCATATTTCAGGATGGCGATACGTTCAACCCCCATTCCCCATGCGAATCCGGTGTATTTTTCAGCATCAACCCCTGCGGCTTTAAATACATTAGGATCTACCATTCCCGACCCTAAAATTTCGAGCCACTTTCCATCTTTTTCAGATCCCCACCATATATCCATTTCCAGACTTGGTTCGGTGAAAGGGAAAAATCCTGGGCGTAGGCGATATTTAACATCACTTCCATACATTAATTTGACAAAAGTGATAAGTGTTTCTTTTAAATCAGCTACACTCACATTTTCATCTATGTATAAAGCTTCGACCTGATGAAACAAAAAATATGATTTAGGAGATACTGCTTCATTCCTATAAACACGTCCCGGCATAATAGATCGGATTGGAGGTTTTATATTCTCCATTAACCGAATTTGAACAGGAGAGGTATGTGTTCTAAGCACTAAATCCATAACATTCGGATCCTCACTTTTTCTAACGAAAAAAGTGTCTTGTTCATCTCTTGCGGGGTGATTCGGAGGGAAATTTAATGCTGTAAAATTATGAAAGTCATCTTCTACCTCAGGGCCATCAGAAATAGTAAAACCAAGACGATAAAAAATCTGTTTCATTTCCTCTAGCGTTTTTGTTAGAGGGTGAAGTGAACCAATGGGTGAAAAAGTGGGAGGTAGAGTTAAGTCATCTAATGCACTTACTTTAGTTACAATAGATTTTTCCAGCTCTGTCGTCGCTTCATCAAATCGTTTTTGAGCGAGTTGCTTAACCTCGTTCATTTCTTTACCTACCGAAGCTCTTTCTTCTTTTGGAACAGTACCAAGATTTTTAAACATGGACTGAACCTGACCGTTTCTAGACAAGAATTCCAACCGAAAAGCTTCAAGTTCTTCCTTATTAGTGATAGAGCGGGTAGAAATCTCTTTTTTTAAGGCAATTATGTCGTCAAGCATAGAATGAAAGTAAATTCATATCAAAGTTAAGGTGCAAAAATAAAAAAACCGGTAAACCTTACATATCGAAGATTTACCGGTTTGGTAAATAGCAAGTTCGCGGTTAAGCGTGGGCTTCCTTCACAATGGCAGCAAACGTATCTGCATCATGAACTGCTAGGTCGGCGAGTACCTTACGGTTAATTTCCATATTCTTTTTGCTCATAGCATTTATAAGCTTAGAATAGGTAGTACCGTTTAGGCGGGCTGCCGCATTAATTCTAACAATCCATAATCTTCGAAAAACGCGTTTACGATTCTTGCGATCACGATATTGGTACTGAAGACCTTTTTCTACCGCATTTTTTGCAATCGTATAAACATTTTTTCGCTTGCCCCAGTAACCTTTCGCTTGATCAAGGATCTTTTTGCGACGGCGACGGGAAGCCACTAAATTTAGTGATCGTGGCATTTTGTCTTAGATTAAATGATTAAAATTTATAAGGGATTAGCTCTTTAACTCGTGCTTTATCAGCATCTGTAACAAGAGTACTTTGTCCTAATCCTCGTTTAGTTTTACTGCTCTTTTTAGTAAGAATGTGACGCTTAAAAGCTTTCTTACGTTTAATTTTACCTGTACCGGTAACCTTAAAACGCTTTTTAGCACCACTATTACTTTTCATTTTTGGCATTTGAAATCCACTTGCTTTGTGAAAAATTAAAGACTCCAAAGATACGTATTAAAGTATCTCTAAGCAACGAATATGATTATTTATTCGGTGTTAAAATCATAATCATTCTACGACCTTCCATATTCGGCTTCGATTCGATTTTACATACATCTTCAAGGCTTTTAGCGAGCTTTAAAAGTAGTAACTCACCTTTTTCGGTATAAAGCATATCCCGTCCTCTAAATTGAACAGTCGCTTTAACTTTGTCACCACCTTCAAGAAACTCGCGTGCATGCCTAGTTTTAAACTCTAGATCGTGATCGTCGGTATTAGGGCGAAAGCGAAGTTCTTTAACCGTTATTGTATGTTGTTTCTTACGTGCTTCTTTTTCTTTCTTCTTTTTCTCGTAAACATACTTACCATAATCTATGATTTTACACACTGGTGGATTTCCATCAGGTGCAATTTCAACTAAATCTAAATTATAAGATTCGGCTAGTTGTAACGCTCTGTCTGAGCTAGTAATTTCGTGGCCACCATCAGGTTTAATTACCCGAACTTGAGCAGCTCTAACTTCTTCATTTAATCTTGGTCTGTCTTCTTTAACAGGTCCGCGAAAATTATTTCTTGCGATAGTTATCCTCTTTTTTTAGTTAATCTTCTGGTAATGATTTTTGTTTTATCTCATCATTTAAGCTTGAAAGAAAATCAGAAAATTTGAAAGTTCCAATATCTCCCTTTTTATGTCTTCTCACTGATACTGTATCAGCTTCAAGTTCTTTTGCTCCAATTATTAACATATATGGAGTCTTACTCGTTTCAGCATCACGAATTTTTCCACCAATTTGTTCACTTCTGTCGTCAACCGATAAGCGAACTCCAATATCTCGGAGCTTACTGGCACAGTTATGAGCATATTCATTTTGACCATCCGAAATAGGCAGAATTCTTACTTGTTCTGGGGATAACCAAACCGGGAAATCACCTGCAAAGTGTTCTATTAAAATACTGGTAAAACGTTCCATCGATCCAAATGGAGCACGATGAATTATAACCGGACGATGTTTTTCATTATCTGAGCCTACATAAGTAAGATCAAAACGTTCGGGCATAACATAATCAACCTGAACGGTTCCTAATTGCCACTTTCTTCCAATAGCATCACGGATAATAAAATCAATTTTCGGACCGTAAAAACTAGCTTCGCCCAGAGCAATAAAATAATCTAACTCCATTTCGTCAGCAACTTCCTGAATTTCTTGTTGAGCCCGTTCCCAATATTCCATGTTTCCGCCGTACTTCTCATCGTTATCATCACGGAAGGAGAGACGAATATCTACTGGCATTCCAAAAGTACTGAATACAAATTGAGTTAACTCAATCGTATTTTTAATTTCATCTTTCAGTTGATTGTGGGTACAGTAAATATGCGCATCATCTTGGGTAAAGCCTCTTACACGCGATAATCCACTCAATTCTCCCGATTGTTCGTATCTGTAAACCGTACCAAATTCAGCGAGTCGGTAAGGAAGATCTCGGTAACTTCTTAAATCCGAAGAATATATTCTATGATGATGAGGGCAATTCATCGGTTTAAGCATATACTCTTCATCATCAACTTCGATGGGATTGTATTGAGAATCTTGATAATACGGATAATGTCCTGAAGTTTTGTATAACTCAAGATTACCAATATGAGGAGTAATTACTTCTTTATATCCTCTTTTAACTTGTTCATTTCTTAGAAAAGCTTCCAGAGTTCTTCTAAGCAAAGTGCCATTTGGTAGCCATAGAGGCAACCCACTTCCAACCATAGAGTCGATTAAATAGATACCGAGTTCTTTCCCAAGTTTTCTATGATCTCTGCGTTTTGCTTCTTCAATATTATGAAGATGTTCTTCCAGCATTTTCTGCTTTGGAAAAGTAACGCCATAGATACGAGTTAGCTGTTTACTATTAACATCTCCTCTCCAGTATGCGCCTGCAAGGTTCGTAAGTTTTATTGCTTTAACAGAACCGGAGTTAGGAATATGTGGGCCACGGCATAAATCAGTAAAACTACCTTGTGTATAAAAAGTAATAGATCCGTCGTCAAGCCCTTCAATTAAATCTATTTTATATTCATTACCTCGTTCTCTATAAAACTCTAAAGCATCAGCTTTTGAGATGTCTTTTCGGTCAAACGTGGTTTTATTTCTGGCAACTTCTAGAAACTTTTTTTCAATTTGTTCTAAATCTTCCTGCGTGATCTGTGTATCACCAAAATCGATATCATAATAAAAGCCAGTTTCTATAGGAGGCCCAATTCCAAATTTGGCTTCAGGATAAAGTTCCTGAACAGCTTCTGCCAGGAGATGGGCAGATGAGTGCCAAAACGTATATTTTCCTTCTTCTGAATCCCAGGTATTTATAGAAATAGTTGCATTAGTGTGAATAGGGCGACTTAAATCCCATATTTCTTTATTCACCGAAATGCTTAATGCAACACGTGCAAGTCCTGATGAAATGGATTCTGCTATTTGTAAACCGGTAGTTCCTGCCTTATAATCCCGTGTTGTTCCATCGGGCAGGGTAATAATAATACGATCGTCTGACATCAACTATTTTTAAAAAGCTTTTTTTTGAGCTAGATAAGATAACAAAAATAGAAAACAGGCACATTTTTTAAGAAACTTTATTTAGCAAGAATTTTTGTTGGTATAAAATACATTATATCTGATATTTGAATTGCTAAGCCAAACTTTTCAATTAGTAAATGCCGAGCATAGAAGAAACATTTTTTGGGTCGCAATGCATGTTTGTTTGTGATCAAATTACATTTAGAATTTTAGACGTAAATGATAATGGTGTAGCTTTATTTGGGATAGATAGAGAGCACCTTTTAGGAAGTAGATTAACTGATTTTGGAATTCAAGTAAGTACAAAAGACCCAAAATTCTCTTTAAATCAGGAAGTGGTAATTTCATCAGATCAGGTATGGAGGTTCGAACTAAAGAACTCTGAAATAGTTTACTTCCAATTCTCTTCTCATTTAATAAACTATAAGGGGAAACCATCTAAACTTATTGTAGCTCACGATATTTCTGCAAGTTTAATGTTGCAAAAAGAACAGCAGCCGTTATCCAGCCCAGTTGAATTTATAAATTTCCCAATGGCTGAGATTGAATGGAATAGCAAAAACAATATTCTTAGGTGGTCGTCAAAAGCAGAAGAACTTTTTGGTTGGACCCAAGAAGAAGTAATAAATCATCCAAATATACTTCAAGAATTTGTATATCCGGAAGATTTAAAAATGGTACAGAGTGAATATCAAAAAAGTATTAAGGAAAGAAGAAAAAATGCTTCTTTAGTAAATCGCAACATCACTAAAAATGGAGACATTATATATTGTGAGTGGTATAGCTCGTATTTGTTTAACGATGCGGGTGATTTAGTCTCTATTTATTCTTTGGCAGTAGATGTAACTGAAAAAGTAGAAGCAGATAAAAGATCTAAACAAAGTCAACAGAATTATATTGACCTTTTTAATTCAATAAGTGATGCAATTTATTTAGTAAATGGAGACGGCATTATTCTTATTGCTAATGATGGAACTAGGTTGACTTTTGGATACGAAATCAAAGATTTAATTGGAAAACATTTCGGAATATTAAATGCGCCTGGCAAGTTTAATAAAGAACGCTTTTTTGAATTTAATAAGGATAAATTGGAAAAGGGTGCTGTAAAATTTGAAGGATGGGGGAAAAAGAAAAATGGCGAAATCTTTCCGACAGAGATATTGGTTAATTCCGGAGTTTATTTTGAGGAAGAAGTTCATATCATTATTGAGCGCGATATTTCAGAACGAAAATTTGCTGAAGATGAACTTCAAAAGAGAGAAAACTTACTGAGTGAGTTATTTAACACTTCTCCGCTTGGAATTGCACTCCTAAACTCACATAACGAAGTCATTGAGCTAAATAAAGGGTTCGAATGTTTATTTGGGTATTCTTTTGAAGAAATTGGAGGATTAGAACTGGACAGAGTTATTGTTCCGGCTGAGTTTATGGATTATGCCCTCAGTTTAACAGAAACGCCGTATGTTGAGGAAGAAGTAACAAAAAGATTGACAAAGTCTGGAGAACTCATTGATGTAATCATTTATGCTGTACCAATTATTATTGATAAAAAGATGGTATATAAATACGGAATTTATGTGGACATCACTGACCGAAAGAAAGCTGAAGAGCAGCTTAAAACTTCCTTAAGAGAAAAGGAGTTATTATTGGCGGAAGTACATCATCGGGTTAAAAATAATTTGGCTGTAATAACAGGTTTATTAGAATTACAGTCTTATTCTACTGATGATTCAAAAGCGCGTAAAGTGTTAAGAGATAGTCAAATGAGGGTTCACTCGATAGCCTTAGTTCATGAAAAGTTATACGGAAACGAAGACTTTACAGAAATTAAAGTTCATGAATACATAAAAGAGCTAAGTGCTACAGTAGAACATACCATGGAGTTAGATTCTGCCCCGATAGAAATTAGCTTTGATTTAGATGAAATTTATCTTCCAATAACACAAGCCATTCCTTGTGGATTACTTCTTAATGAAGTTTTAACAAACTCATTTAAACACGCTTTTGTAGGACAGGAAGAAGGAAAGATTTCGGTGAGCTTTAAAAAGTACGGAGGCGAATTAATATTCAAAATAAGCGATAATGGTATAGGCTTTGAGAAAAGTAAATCGAAGCCAGGAAGAAATTCTCTGGGGATGAAATTAATTAACACACTTTCGAAACAACTAATTGCACAAATGAATGTTGATTCTACAAATGGGACTGTTTTTGAGTTTAAATTCAAAAATGTCGCAGAGAACTAGAAATGTGCGGCTTTCTATGGATTGGAAACCATCGGGACAAATTTTAGGAAAAGAGTAGTGTATCTAAGATGCACTCCTTTTTTATTTCCGACTGCTTTTCTAAAAAGCTCTTAGAGTTTCCCTGTTGCGAGTGGAGCGAGTAACTGCAAGAGAATACAACGATTTATAAACAAGTATTTGCATGAGATAATCAGAAATGTTAAATACATTTAAAAATGGGACTATCCCTCTGGGCTTGTCTATAGTCCCAAATCTCACCACAAAAAATAGTACTAGATTCGTTACATTCCTTTATAGTTAGAATAGAAATTATTTAAAAATTATTAAGCTCAATGCAGAATAAAGTCTTTAGATTAGGAGAATTATTTAGTGGTCCCGGTGGCATAGGAATTGCTGCAAGTCAAGCGAAACTATTGACTGATGATTACAAATATGAAATACAGCATGTATGGGCAAATGATTATGATAAAGATTCATGTGAGACTTATCAGAAAAATTTAATGCCTGATAATCCAAATTCGATAATATGCAAAGATATAAGAGAGTTAGATTTTGATAAACTAAAGTCAATCTCCGAAATAGATGCGTTGGCATTTGGATTCCCATGTAATGACTTTAGTGTCGTTGGGGAACAAAAAGGAATGGATGGCGCATATGGTCCACTTTATACTTACGGTGTTAAATGCTTAAGACTTTTTCAACCCGAGTGGTTTTTAGCTGAAAATGTTGGAGGGCTACGAAACTCAAATGATGGCAAAGCTTTAAAAAAGGTGCTTAATGATCTCATAGATTCAGGCTATTTAGTATATCCTCATTTCTATAAATTTGAAGAATATGGAGTTCCACAAGCAAGGCATAGAATAATTATCATTGGTATTAGAAATGATATTGATCATACTTTCAATATTCCAAAACCAACTTATGAGACTATCACATCAAGGCAAGCAATAGAATCTCCTCCTATTTCTAAAGATATAGCAAATCAAGTTTTAACTAATCAATCAAAAACTGTAATTGAAAGACTAAAGCATATAAAACCAGGGCAAAATGCATTTAATGCAAACTTACCTGATCATCTAAAACTTAATGTTAAAGGTGCAAAAATAAGCCAAATCTATAAGCGATTAGATCCTGATAAACCATCTTATACTGTAACTGGTAGTGGAGGGGGTGGAACTCATGTCTATCATTGGAAAGAGAATAGAGCATTAACAAATCGTGAGAGAGCAAGGCTTCAGACTTTCCCTGATACTCACGTCTTTTATGGCTCAAAGGAGAGCATTAGAAAGCAGATAGGGATGGCAGTTCCAGTCAAAGGCGCTAGAATAATCATTGAATCTGTTCTAAAAACATTTGCTGGTATGGAATACGAAAGTATTAGTCCAAACATTGATTTACCAAATCCAATATTAATTTAATAATTAACTGAATGTTAATAAGAGAAAACCTATTTCAAGAAACTTTGATTAAACCTGTAAATGATGGCTTAACGAACTTAAGAATAGTTTCAGGTTATGCATCTTCTCTTATGCTTATACGGCACTTAACTTTTTTAAAGGAAAAAAAACTTTTAAATAGGGATCTATCTATTTCGCTAATTATAGGTATGACTTCTAAAGATGGGATAGATTTTTTTAACCACAAAGGTTTTGTTGAATATTTAAATACACATAATGACTTAGCTATTAGTATTCGATATGTAAATGATAGACCTCCAGTACATTCAAAATTATATTTATGGAATAACAACAATTCGAATGTTTCATTTATTGGTTCTGCAAATTACAGTCAAAATGCTTTTAGTGAATCTACTAGAGAAGTTTTACTCAAAACAAATCAAGCATATAATGAGGCAAATGATTATTACGAATCTATTCTTGAAAACACAATAGACTGCAGAGACCTAGATGAAAACAATGATTCTATAAGGTTATATAGAAGAGAATCTATAAAAAACTTGATTGAACCTGAATCAGATGAATTTCAATATAATGAAGCAATTGGAGGACTTGAAAAAGTTACTTTAAGTTTGCTAGATAGGTCTGGAAGAATGCCTGAAAGATCGGGCTTAAATTGGGGTCAAAGACCTAGTAGAGATCGTAACCAAGCTTATTTGGGGGTTCCAGTTGCAATACAAAGAACCAATTTCTTCCCAGTAATTGCGAAACATTTTCTAGTTATAACTGATGATGGTAAAGAATTAGTTTGTGTAAGAGCTCAACAAAACGGTAAAGCAATACATACAACTTTTAGTAATTCATATATGGGTGAATACTTTAGAAATAGGCTAGGGCTCTCGAATGGTGCTTATGTTAATAAAACAGACTTATTAGCATACGGAAGAACTGACGTAGATATTTATAAGATTGATGAAGAAACCTACTTTTTAGATTATAGTGTTCAAGATTAAAGTTTGTACCAATATTTGTACCATAAAATAAAAAACCCTATGTAAATCAATAACTTACATAGGGTTCAGGTGCGTCCTACTGGATTCGAACCAGTGACCCCCACAATGTCAATGTGATACTCTAACCAACTGAGCTAAGGACGCTTTAAAATTTAAAGATACACAAGAAGTGATAAATACATCAATCTTTCTTTTTTAGGAAGACTTCAAATCCGTATCTTTTATGCTAATCAAAAAATCAGACATGATCAATCGTCGCCTCGTACGCGAAACCGTTCTTCAATCTATTTACGCTTATCAACAAAGCGGAGATTCTGTTCAGCATATTGCTGATTCAATTATTAAAGGTACGCTGAATAAAGAAAAAGAGGCGCGAAGATTTGCTGAGAAATTATTTTTCAGAACTATAGAAAATGAATCTCAATTTAATGAGATCATTACTTCTCATATCCAAAATTGGGATATCAATCGTTTGGCTATGATCGATTTGATAGTTCTTAAAATGGCTCTTTGCGAATTTATTTATTTCGAGGAAATACCTACCAAAGTAACGATTAATGAAGCCATCGAGATCGTAAAAAAATATTCTACTGCAAAATCCGGTCGTTTCGTGAACGGAATTCTTGACGCTTCGCTTTTAGAACTCAACAAGAACAATAAAATTAAAAAAACAGGTAGAGGCTTGATCGAAAGATCAACAAATAAATGAGTTCTGAACAATTAAAAGTAATAGCCATTGGAGACATTCATGGCTGTTCAAAAACATTAAAGGTCTTATTAAATCAGTTAGATGAGGCTTTTGGAAATTCTCGTACTTATGTTTTTCTAGGTGATTATGTAGACCGTGGTCCCGACACGAAAGGTGTTATAGATTTATTAATAGAGTTTTCACTCACTCACACATGCGAGTTTTTAAGAGGAAATCACGATGCCATGTTGTTAATGGCTTACCCTAGAAGAAATATGCTCGACTGGTACGATAATGGTGGTGATGCAACTATGGAATCCTATCAAAAAGGTGATTCCAGCGTTACTATTCCACAAAATCATCTAAGGTTTTTTATAAAAACTAAGTTGTATTACGATACACCAAATTGGTTTTTTGTACATGGCGGAGTACCACCCGACAAAACCATTAAAGAATCTGTTGCAACAAGATCGTTATGGAATAGTTTTTTATGGAGAAGAGATCATTTAGAAAGTGAAGATAATATTTGGGAAAAAACCGTAGTTTTTGGACATACTCCTTCACGGTCTCCGATAACTGGAAAAAACTTACTCGGTATTGATACTGGATGTGTATACGAACATTATGGAAAACTGACTGCGGTCATACTTCCTGAAGTAGATTTTGTTCAACAGAAAAGAATAGATTTTTAAAATAAACAGAATAATACATGAGCTTGAAATGCGGAATCGTTGGGTTGCCCAACGTTGGTAAATCAACACTTTTTAATGCCTTAAGCAATGGTGGAGCAGAATCAGCAAACTTTCCATTTTGTACCATCGACCCAAATGTTGGTCAGGTTTCTATACCGGATGCACGACTCTTAAATCTTGCTAGAATTGCAAAATCTGCAAGTGTAATTCCTACAGCCATAGAGTTTGTGGATATAGCCGGTTTAGTAGCTGGAGCCGCTGAAGGAAAAGGAAAAGGAAATGCTTTTTTATCAAATATTCGAGAGACTGATTTGATTATTCATGTGGTTCGCTGTTTCATAGATGATGATATCATTCATGTTGAAGGTGATGTTGATCCCGAAAGAGATATTGCAATCATAGAATCAGAATTGATACTTAAAGATCTCGAAAGTGTGGAAAAGAGGGTAGAGACCCTTAAAAAACAATCTAAGAGTGGCGATAAAGTTTTTAAAGCTCAGCTTGATGTTGTAGACCGATTAAGAACCCATCTCGAGGATGGTAACACTGCGCGTACTTTCGAAGTCTCAGAAGATGATAAAGCCGCTTACAGAGATTTATTTTTACTTTCTGCTAAACCAGTGTTGTATGCGTGTAATGTTGGAGAAAGTGATTTAGAGAATGGAAATGAATTAGTTGAAACAGTTAAAAAAGTAGCAGCAAAATTTGGTGATGAAGTCGTTATGTTTTGCGCTAAAATTGAAGCTGAAATTGCTGAACTAGATGAAGATGAAAAAGAAATGTTCTTGGAAGAATTGGGTGTTTCAAGCGCAGGACTGGATCGTTTAATTCACGCTGCTTACGCCGAGTTAGGCTTGATCACGTATTTTACGGTTGGACCGAAAGAGGCTAGAGCGTGGACGATTAAAAAAGGAACGAAAGCTCCTCAGGCAGCAGGAGTAATTCATACCGATTTTGAAAAAGGATTTATTCGAGCAGAGACCATCGCCTACGATCATTTTATAGAATATAATGGAGAAAAAGGGGCAAAAGAGGCTGGTAAAATGAGGCAAGAAGGAAAAGAATATATAGTCTCAGATGGAGACACCATGCTGTTTCGATTTAACGTATAGTTTATGACTCTTTTCTAAAGCTCTTTTTATTAAAATAAAGAAAGCCAGCCCATATTAAACTTAAGCCTCCAAAAATACCGATGAAGGTAAAAATTGCCGGAGAAGGATTTTCAACACTACTAATTGAACCTGAATACGCGGCAATAATAGAGTAGGGAAGCGTCCCTATCATATAAAATAATACATACTTTGGGTAAGACATTTTGGTAACACCTGCGAGGCAGGAGGTTACTTCCGGAAGCATTGGTGCTGCACGGCATAGCATTAAAGAAAATGGACCAAATCGCGAGAATAGCTCTTTCATCTCTTTAATTTGTGCTTCATCCTTACTTACGAAGTTTAATAGCTTCTCGCCATGAAAGCGACTTATCACATAGCCCATTGTACCTGCAGTAAGCATTCCCAATGTGGAGTATAATACACCAAGTTCTAATCCAAGAAAAAAACCTGAAAGTATCGTTAGAGAAAGAGTCGGGATTGCGATAAATAAATCTACCATCATGAGCAATAAAATGATCAAACCAACAATCCAAGGGGAGATGGTCATTGCTTCTTCAAGCCAAAATTTGATATCATCAACAGATAAAATTCCAAGTACTTTGAATACGAGGAGTGTGAAGGTAAAAAACGCTCCAAGTAGAACTACAAATTTAATTAATGCTTTCACTTATTATGAATTAGTATAGTCATTAGGAAATGGGGTGAAATCAGCTTTGATATCTGCAAAAGAAGCACCAGCTAAATTTGGTGTTGAAATTCCCAATGCTGAATCTAAAGCTGCTTTAAGTGTGACAAAATGAACAACTTCAACAGGGAAAATCTCACCCATTCTCAGTTTTGCATTAACACCTTGCAGTTGAGTTATGGATTGCTGAAAGTAAGCGTCTGCAGCTTCTAATTCTAATGTCATAGCCAAGTGAATGATATCAGCTTCAGTAGGATTATCACCTAAATTCCCAGTTCTTGCATCTGGTCCGGCATCAGATAAATTAACAGGAATCCCATCTAAGGATTGAATAAGCATATTAAATATAGATAGATGGTCCTCATGATGAGATTTATATAAATTCGCGATATCAATATAAGATTCGGTCGTGAGAAGACCCGCAGCAGCAGTATATGTTTGAATTGCTTGAGCTTCTACCTGAGCTGCTTCAATTAAAATACTTAAATCGTCGCTACCGCCAAGGTAATCATTACCTGTTCCAGTGCTACATCCAGTAAGTACGAGTCCAGTACCTAAACCTAGAAGTGGAGCTTTCTTCAAAAATTTTTTTCTATCCATCTATTAAACAAATTACTTACTTAAAAAAATGCAGTGATAAAGAATCTGAACGCATAAAGTGATTGATCGAATGGAGTCTGTTCACTTACAATAATTTTGGCTTCAACGTTTCTGGCAAGTTTGTATCCAACCACCGCTGTTAATCGGGAAGTGTCTGTGTCCCAATCCGAAGATAAAGAAGAAGAGTCAGTTTCTGCAGTTAAAAAATTTAAATGATCTACTCTGAATGCGAGATAAGAGCCAGAAATAGAAGGTGGTTCAAACCGAACATCAATATTAGTACCTAGATTGGTGGAACGATATTCAGCTAATTTGTTTCCATAAAGATTGAATTGACCATTGGTATAACAAGGTGAAGTCCAATAAGCGTAAATTGCTTCTGCTTGCAATTCCCAGAATCCTAGAGAGTAGCGAATGTCTAATCCAATAAGTGATTGTCTATATTGTTCAAGAGGATTATTTGGGCGGTGAATTCTATTTACAGGAGTTAGTTGCATGTAACTACCATGAGAGGCTGAAAGTCCAAGTTCCCAGGAAATATTTGGATTAAAAGTGAGATGAGTGAGGAGAGCACCATTAGCAATGTTTGTATAATTTTGATCTGAAGCAGGTGCCACCATAGAAAGAGATGTTTCTAATCGAAGTTTATTTTCTATGAGCATCCAATCAAAAAAGATGCCAGTGGTATAGCCACCCAAGTAAATGGTTGAAAGGCCAACATCGCCAGTTGTGTAGTTTGCGTTATCTCCAGCACTTGGCCAAAATCCTCGTTCATCTGAAATATTAGTGAAATAACTATAATTCAATGGTAAATCAACAAAAGTACGATCTATGCTCAGTGCTTTCTTTGAATAAACACCAACAGGAGATATAAAACGCCCAATACTGATGGAGTAATCTTTGTCGGGATGAGACCAAGTTAAGTTAGCCAGTGTAAAACGAGGGGTACTAAGTTGACCAGTTCCCCAAGTATCAGATTGAAGCCGAGCTTCAACAAAAAACTGATCATTAATTGGGCTAAATAAAAGGAGGTTGATTTGTGGGATAGATAGATGTAGGTATTTAAAATCTTCGTTTATTCCATTGGTGATAAATTTAGAATCAGTTCCTCCAGAAGATATTTCAAAATCGATGGTTCCATTTATTTCTACTTGCGCGAAAACAGATGTAGTTACAAAAAAAATTAGTAACGCTATTCCAATAAATCTTTTCTTAGTCATACATAACCTCTACAATTTCAAATTCTTGCCCAAAACCTTTTAGATTTTTCTTTACTACAGTTTTAAACTGGAATGTTTGTTCCAAGCCAAAATATTTAACTTTATTTCTGGGTAGTAATACTTGACCAGCTTTAGCCTCAGAACATAAACGTGCAGCTAAATTAACTTCAGGACCAATTACTGTGTAGTCTAAACGTTCTTTGGCACCCATATTACCAAGTATCATTGGTCCAAAGTTTACACCAACACCGAGACCATCAAAAAATTCAGATACTTCTAAATCGCTTTTATATGATTTTTGAATAGTTATACTAGCATAAATGGCTCGCTCTAAAGCATCATGGCCCGTAAAAAGTGCAATAAGAGAATCCCCAACAAATTTATCGATTGACCCTCCTTGTTCCAAAACTGCATCTGCTTGTGAACTCAAAGTTTTGTTAAGAAAAGTGATGAAAGTTTCTGGATCTGAATTCGCAATTTTTTCAGTTGATCCTCTTATATCAGTAAATAAAATAGCAAGTTGTTGTCGAGTACCTCCAAGATCAGGTTCACTATCAGAATTCTTTTTAATCATTTCAAGGGTATGGTCTCCCACATACTTTGAAAGAGCAAATCGTTCTCTTAACCCAATAATCATTTCATTAAAGGTTCTGGTAAGAATCCCAATTTCATCATTGGTTTTAGGTTTTAATGAAACATATAAATCTCCTTCTCTAACTCTTAACATTGCGGCTGTTAATGATTTGATAGGACCAGATAATGTTCTACCTAAGAAAATGGAAAAAGGAACGACTACAAAAATGCTAATAAGAGCTATAAATAGAATGTTTTTTTGAAGTTTAGTAAGTATTTCGAATTGCTTAGCAGTAGGTACATAAGCGTAATAAAATGCTCTTTCACCGGTTCCTAGTGGACTAATAAATGTGAGTACTTCTGTATCTCCTAATAAAGTTCTAAAAGGATCACTTACTAATTGATTTGTTGTTAAGCTATCAATTAAGGTGCTTTTTGAAGATGCTTCAAAAACAAAAACTTCTTTATCTAAGGTAGAGTCGGAATACGCAATAGGAGATTCATCTAAAAACATTGCAACATCTAAGGAAGTATTTTCTTTGAGAGTTATAGCTTCAATATTTTTATAGGTTGTACCTAATGTGATACTTCCTCCAATTGAATTTCCAAAATAAATTGGAATTGTTACTGTTTGGTATAATAAGCCATCAACAGCCCAAAGTTGTGGCCATTCAATTTCGACAGGAGGCTCGTCTCCATTTAAAGCCATTCGAATATTGTCTCGATATGCCAAACTTCGTCTAGTTGAGTCTGGTTTTCCAAGCCAGGATAAAATCTGACCATCTTTATCGGTTACTAAAAAAAGATCAGATTTTGTGAAATAAGAAAACTCTCTCAGGCTTTGTTCAACCGAGGCAGGATCATTTAAGTTTACATTCGCTTTGAATAAAGAGTTCTCGCTAATTAAATATGCTGATTCAGCAAGTCTGTCGTATTGCAAATTCTGTTGAACTTTAAAGAATCCTCTTAGTTGTGCAAAATCTAAAACTACATTTTCATTAATCGTGCTTGAAAAAACATTATTAATTGCACTTACTACAACTACCAATACGGTAAGCGTTAGTCCAATTAACAGAGCGATAAGTTTAGTGCTTATATTAATCTTCATTATCAATTAAGCACATTAATATTTACTTCATATTGTTCATTTTCGCGAACCGTAATTTTTTCGGTATATAATTCAAAATTCCGATTATATACTCTTAATTCATAGGTACCAGATGGTAAATCATTGATTGAGAATGTACCGTCCTCATTAGATCGAGTAAAAAAAGGGGTGTCTAAGCTTAAAATAATAGCATTCATTTGTGAATGGATATCACAAAATAAATCAATTGGACCTAGACCTGATACTTTCCAGCGCGTAGGAGGTACTTCTTTGGAATAGACATCTCCAGTCGGTCTTCGACCGATATTAAATTTAGCGCCGGGAGTTAGACTAAAAACATTATGGAAAAATGTATCATCATTTACAAACTGAACAGTACTTCCTACGGTAACTGGAGTTACCTGAGGTATAAAAATTGCATCTCTTTGAATTATTTGCACAGAATCAGAAATTTTCAATTCGTTAATATCAAAAGAAGTAGGATGCAAACTTATGATTGTGTTAGTGTATGGGTTGAGTTCAGTACTTTCGCTTCCTGTAGTAGCTGTATTCCCTCTATTTCTATATGCCGAACCTCTGAAACGTCTATTGGGTGAGGAATTGGTTGCAGGTAAATTAATTGTCCCCGAGATCTTAGACCCATTTAATATTTCTGATGTATGATGCGTTTTAATTATGGTAGTTTCCTTTTCATGAGAAAAGGTAAAGAGCCATAGTGAGCCTAGAAAGAAAATTAATTTCATGTGTTAGTTTTAAAATTTGCCCAATTTAAAGATTGTCTTTCTTTCAGTACGAAAGAAAAGAAATATCAGATTTATACCGATTATTAGTTTGCATAGATATCCGTTGTATCGGAGGGAATTTTATAGGGGTCGATACGATCATATACTACCCATGCATCTCTAAATCTACGTTTAAGCAAATTTGAGAAATATATTGCTCGATCCCTTTTGTGGAAATCGCCTACATGTACACGATAATATGGAGCTTTGAAAAAAGTGTAAGTATCAGCTTGGTAACCGACTATAGTAGTATCTGACCAGGTTCTGAAGATTGAGGCTATAGTATCAGCTAGAGCGACATTTTGACCTGAATAAATCTGAACCCTGTAACCTTCAAATAAATCTGTTTCATTATCTGAGTCATCTTCAATTTTTATACGTTCATATTCTGAAGGAATATTATTAATTCTATTTGAGTAGGTATCTGAAAGGGTACTTCTATATTGATCTAAATAAGAAGTTGTTGTTGAAGTTGAGGGTTGCGAACTACTCTCTTCGTTTGTTGATTGTTCATTATTTTCGTTATTAGTATTGGATGCATCACTAACAGTTTGTGAACTTGAACAAGCAAAAGTGAAAATTAAAATGATCAAACAAGAGTACTTTTTGAACATATTAAAAGCCAACGGGGTGCCAAGTTGTTTTCGTTTCCTGAAAATCAACGATATAATAAGGCCCATATGCATCTTTTTTGTACCAATCTGATATCGGCTTTTTAATAACTCTTTTAACGTTTGTTGAAGCATTTTCATCAATCATTTTTTTCATTTCCAAAGGCAGTTCATCTGTATAACTTATGCTATTTACATCCATATGTGAGCTAAAATGTTCCGCTAATTCTTCTTTATTTCCAGTAAGAATATTAACAACTCCACCTGGCACATCTGAAGTATTTAAAACCTCAGCTAATATAATTGATGATAGCGGGTAAATTTCTGAAGCAAGAACAACACATGTGTTACCACCAGCAATTACAGGTGCTATGGTAGAAACTAATCCTAAAAGAGGACTGTTTTCGGGAGCTAGAACTGCAATAACCCCAGTTGCTTCTAATAAACTAAAGTTAAAATGTGCACTCGCTACTGGATTAACTGACCCAAAAACCTGTTGATATTTATCAGTCCAACCCGCATAATATATTAGTCGATCTATAGAAGCATTTACATCAGCTTCAGCTTCAGCAGATGAAAATCCAATACGTGAAAGTTGTTTTTCAAATTCTGCTCTCCGGCTTTCCATCATTTCAGCTATTCGATATAAAATCTGACCACGATTATACGCACTTCGGGATTTCCATCCGTGAAATGCACTTCTTGCAACTTTTACCGCATCACGCACATCTTTTCTTGAGCATAAACAGGCATTAGCAAGTAATTCTTTCTCGCTGTCAAAAACTTTGTAATAACGTCCAGATTCAGTTCTGGGGAAATTACCACCAATGTAGATTTTGTAGGTTTTTAAAACTTCTAGATGTTTCATTTTCTTTTACTATAGACGGAAAACCAAAGATTAATGATATGACAAATCCTTTATTCTAAGTCTTTGGTATGCCGTCGTTATTATTATTTCAAATTTACATAAGCAGCCAATCCATGAAGACCGCCTTCTCTGCCTACACCGCTTTCTTTATATCCACCAAAAGGTGAAGTAGGGTCAAATTTATTATATGTGTTTGCCCAAACAACTCCAGATCTTAGCTCAGAACCAACTTTAAATATTTTTGATCCTTTATCTGTCCAAACTCCTCCAGCTAAGCCAAAAGGCGTATTATTAGCTTTATCGATGGCTTCATCTGCTGTTCTAAAAGTTTGAACTGTAAGAACAGGACCAAATATTTCTTCTTGAACTACTCGATTACTTTGTGAGACATTAGTTAATAAAGTAGGGCGGATGTAATAACCATTTTCAGGAATCTGACATTTACTTTGATAAACATCGGCACCTTCTTCTAAGCCGATTTCTAAAAATGAATTAATGGTCTCAAATTGTTGACCAGAGTTAATAGCTCCTATATCCGTATTTTTGTCTAATGGATCTCCAACAATCAACGACTCCATTCTATCTTTTAGTTTAGAAACAACCTGATCTGCTACTCCTTCCTGAACAATAAGTCTTGATCCAGCACAACAAACATGACCTTGATTAAAAAAGATTGCGTTAATAATTCCTTCTACAGCCTGATCGATTGGTGCATCTTCAAATACAATGAGAGCGCCTTTACCACCAAGTTCTAATGTGAATTTCTTATCGGTTCCTGCAAGTGATTTCTGTATCAATTTCCCAACACGTGTTGACCCAGTAAATGCAATTTTGTTAATATCTTTATGATTTACTATTTCTGATCCAGTTTGTCCTGCTCCAGTAATAATATTAATAACTCCAGCTGGTACTCCTGCATCCTTTACCAATTCTGCAAATTTGAGAGCGGTTAAAGAAGTAGTTTCTGCAGGTTTTAAAACCACAGTATTTCCGCATGCAAGTGCAGGAGCTATTTTCCAAGCCAACATTAAAAGTGGGAAATTCCATGGAATAATTTGTCCACAAACGCCAAGAGGTTCTGGTTTTTTACCTGGAAATGCATATTCAAGTTTATCAGCCCAACCGGCATAGTAAAAGAAATGGGCTGCAGCTAAAGGCACATCTACATCACGTGACTCACGAATAGGTTTACCTCCATCAATACTTTCTAGTACAGAGAATTCACGAGCTCGTTCCTGAAGCATTCTTGCTATCCTAAAAAGATATTTACCACGAGCTTTTGGAGATAAGGAAGACCATTCACCATTAAATGCTTTTCTAGCTGCTTTAACGGCTTTATCAACGTCGTTTTGGGTGGCTTCTGCAAATTCAGTTACAACTTCTTTAGTAGCTGGATTGGTACTTTTAAAATACCTTTCTTTTGAAGGCTTTATGAATTTCCCATTAATGAAAAGTTCGTATCGTTCTTTAATTTCTACATGATCAGTGCTTTCAGGAGCTGGATCGTATTCCCAAACTGAGGCAAAATCAAGTTTAGAATTAGGAGAAGTAGGTTTATAAAGTGTTTCTTTAGTTTGAGACATAATATAATCTGGTGTTATTAATCCACTGAAAAATAATCGGGAGACTGGTATTGACCCGTTTCTTGTTTTACAATTTGCATAAGTACATCGTTAGCTAGAGAACTGGCGCCAAATCTGAAGTATTCGTTGGTTAACCATGCTGCTCCTAATGTTTCTTTTACTAGCACTAGATATTGGAGGGCTTGTTTCGCGGTTCTAATTCCTCCCGCTGGTTTCATGCCAATCATCTTGCCTGTTTTATAGTAATAATCTCTGATAGCTTCTAGCATTACCAAGGTAACAGGTTGTGTAGCAGCAGGACTTATTTTTCCTGTTGAAGTTTTAATGAAATCGGCACCTGCTTCCATAGCAAGATCACTTGCTTTGCGAACATTTTCGTAAGTGTGAAGTTCACCGGTTTCAAGAATTACTTTTAAGTGAGCTTTTCCACATGCTTCTTTTATAGCTGAGATTTCATCAAAAACTCTATTGTATTCACCTGAAAGAAAAGCTCCACGACTAATCACCATATCTACTTCGTCAGCTCCTTCATCAACAGCAAATTTAGTATCATCAATTCTTACTGATAGTGGAGCCATTCCGCTTGGAAACGCAGTTGCTACACTTGCAACGTGTATTCCAGAACCTTTCACATGTTTTTTAGCTATTCGTACCATAGTTGGGTATACGCACACTGCGGCAACTCTTGGAAGATCGGGTAGAGCAGCATAAGGAAGTTTTGCTTTCTGGCACAATTGAATCACTTTTCCATTAGAATCTTTTCCCTCTAAGGTGGTCAAGTCCATCATGCTCAATGCAAGTTTAAGACCCTGTACTTTCGATTCCTTTTTGATGCTTCGTTTATTTAAACGAGCTACACGCTCTTCAACAGCAACATGATCGATAGGTATGGTAACTGAATAATCTTTAGTACTCATTTTCTAATGTAAGTAGTTCAACGTTTTATGGTCTAGCTAATAAACCACAACAAAGGTACAAAAACTATGGCAAAAGCTTTCTGAGTTGCTACATGGAATGTTGAATATTTTTGCAACTCGAAAAATAAATATAAAATTAATGTTCGTACTTATTTAAAGGCATATTTAATTCCAGGTAATATTGTGTTTTTTGAAGATAATATTTGCATTCGTAAAAGCTCATCCTGATATAATCTAAGATTAATTTTATCCTCAATGATAATTATTAAAGTGGCACTTCTTGCTATTTTATATCATCATAGATGAATATTTCCAGCTCAATAAATACCAATAAATAAATTACGTTTGTTATCTTAACTTATTTTTCACTTAATTCATTGGCGTACAATCGATAAGTAAACATTAATAATGGAGTGAATTATGGAAGTTGAAATTAATTATCTAGCAGTGCTAGTAGCGTCTTTAGTTGGTTTTGTTGTTGGATTTTTATGGTATGGACCAATTTTTGGAAAAGTCTGGATGGCAGAAATTGGGATGACAGAAGAGGAGCAGAAAGGAGGCAACATGGGTAAAATATTTGGTACAACCTTTGTATTACAAATTATTATGACTTATTGCTTAGCCATGTTCTTAGCAGCTGATTCTGTAGACTTAGCAATGGGAACATTTTATGGTTTTTTAACCGGAGCGGGATGGATTCTTCCAACGATGATAATCAACAATTTGTATGAACAACGCTCTTTTAAACTTTCATTTATTCAAGGTGGATATTGGGTGATCGTATTCACATTAATGGGTTTAATATTAGGAGCCTGGAGATAAAATTGAAATCAAAAAAATTAGCGGTTTTCTATCGAAGGCCGCTTTTTTTGAGTTCTCGACTAAGGTCTATAGTTTCAAGTTCTTTTCTTCTGAATATTGGCCAGGAAATACTTATTAACAGAAATAAAACGCCGAAACTAAAAATTACCCATGCTACCTCCATATTTTTATTTACTATGTTTAATGCACCAAGCATATTTGCATAATCATGACCTTCTTTTGAAGTATCGTTCCCAATTAAAGGAAGTACTCTAAAGTATGCATCAGCACAATAAATGGCGGATACAAACGTGCTGTATCCCATTTGAAACAAACAAGCTTGAGCTAATATTCTCTGCTTTTTATTCCATGCAGTAAGAAATAAAAGGAAGGGTATAAGAATTGCCATTAAACTCCCCCCTAGAATAGTAAGAAACCTCCATCCAAAAAGACTGAAAATGGTGTGACCGCCTTCATGTAGTAGCAAATCAAGTGTATCAATAATAAAGAAAATTATGTTTAGAATAGGAGGGTAAGGGTAATTTACAGCAACCAAAATATTTTCACTTATAGCTAGCCAAGCTCTTTCTATCGAAATCCAAACTGGAATTATCAATAGGATTGAAAAGCCCCATTTTTTTAGAAAGGAGATTGTTTTATCTATAAGATGTTCAATATCCATTTAAATTAAATCGCTGAATTTCTTTTTTCCTTTTGCAAAATATCTCCAAATTAAAAGTATTGGAGTTAAAATTTGAATATTCTTAGCCCTGAGCGTTTTCTTTCTCTTTTTGTTAATTGTTCGGAAGCCAACCAAAAAATGGTAATGAGCCTTTGCAATGGCAAAGAACTCAGCTGGTTTACCAGAAATTAATGACCTAAAGGCAGCTATTATGTCCAGAAGAATTCGTAACGGAAACTTAACCCAAAGTTGAGATGAAGGAAGATTTTTCCAAAGCATAAATAAGCTATTTCTAAAATTGAAGTATACTTTTCTGGAAGAACCCATCGGCAAAGATCCGCCACCTAAGTGGTAAACGGTACTTTCAGGAGTATAAATTATTCTATAGCCAGCGTTTAATGTTCTCCAGCACAAATCAATTTCTTCCATATGAAATTGGTAGTCTTCATCAAAACCACCCATTTCTTCAAATACTTCTTTTCGAATGGCAAATGCCGCTCCCGAAGCCCATGCAATATCTATCTCAGAATCATACTGATGTTCATCTCTTTCAATAGAATCGAGTACACGACCACGACAAAATGGGTAGCCAAGTGAATCTAAAAAACCACCTGCTGCTCCCGCATATTCAAAGTATTCTGGTTGTTTGTAAGAAAGTATTTTTGGTTGAACAGCAACTATTTTCTCACTTTTATTAAACGCCTTATTCAATCCATTAAGCCAATTTGGCTCTACCTTAACATCATTGTTTAAAAAAATCAGAATTTCTTTATTGGAAAATGGAACGGCACGATTATTCCCACCTGTATAACCATAATTCTGATCGAATAAAGCAATTTTTACATTTGGAAAATGTTTTCGTACCCAATTAACGGAATGGTCATCAGATGCATTTTCTGCAAGTATCACCTCAAAATCATCATAATTACTTGCAACCACAGATGGGAGGAAAGTTTTTAGGTGTTGAAGTCCGTTCCAGGTTACTATAATTATGCTAAAGCCTTTCAATGAATGAATTAAAAGTTTTGGATGTTGCGTTTAAATATAGGACAAAAGTTTAAAAAACCGTTTCTTTGTACCACTTAATTCAGGATGATAGCAAAATTGTATGATCAAAATAGGTCTTATTTCTGATACTCATAATTACCTTGATCCACAGGTAAAAGATTATTTTAAAGATTGTGACGAAATCTGGCATGCAGGAGATTTTGGAACTATTGAAATAGCTAAAGAACTTGAGAAAATCGCACCACTTTTAGGTGTTTATGGGAATATTGATGGTGAGGATATCAGACAAGAATATCCTCTTCATTTACGATTTGAACGGGATGGAATTGATTTTTGGATGACTCACATTGGTGGGATTCCTGGACGATATTGTATTCCCATTCGTGAAGAAATAGAAAATAATACTCCTGATGTGTTTATTTGTGGTCACTCGCACATACTAAAAATTGCCCGAGATCAAAAGCTATCGAAAATGCTTTATCTAAATCCTGGCGCTGCAGGTAAACATGGTTTCCAGGAATATAGAACTATAGTTCGATTTGATATTAATAATGGAAAAATGGAAAATATGGAAGTCATTAATCTTGGCAAAATTGGTGCAACTCAGACTTCATAGCGCTCAATTAATTCGACTGCATTAAAGGCAGACTGTACTACAAGAGGAATTCCACCACCCGGATGAGTAGAACCTCCAACTAAATAAAGCCCTTTTATGTCTCTTGATTTGTTTCTTGGACGTAAAAAAGCTGAAAATCTATTATTCGAAGATGTTCCGTAAATACTTCCTTTATTGGATAAATATTTGTCATAAAAATCTTTTGGAGTAATGGATTTATGCATTTTAATGTGATCCCTTAAATTTGATAATCCCCGCATTTCGAGCGCAGTAATAATTTTATCTCTGTAAATCTGAGATTTTTTATCCCAATTATATTCATCAGACAAATAAGGGGCATTTATTAAAACGAAAAGATTCGAACCATTTTTGGGGGCATGCGATGGATTCGAAAAGGAGGTATTAGCAATATATATCGTCGGGTCATCTGGCATAACTTTCTGCTTAAAGATTTGTTCAAATTCGAACTCATAATCATTGCTGAAAAATATATTGTGGTGAACCAGATGTTCATACTTTGTATCAATCCCGAGAAGTAGTACAAATCCAGAACAGGAAGGTTCAATGTTATTAATTTTTGATTTTTTAGTCTCAGATATTGAATTATTCGGAAGCAATTTAAGCAAGGTTTCTGTCGCATCACTATTTGCAATTACCAGGTCTGTTTCAAAAGATGTATTCCCGATTTTTAAAGATTGAACCGTATCCTTATTGGTTTTAATCTGATCAACAAGCGATTCGAAATGAAAAGAAACCCCAAGTGAATTGGCTAACCAAAACAGTGTTTCAGCAATTTTATACATCCCACCATCAACATAGAACCCACCTTGATTGAGTTCAACATGTGGGATTACATTTAACGTAGCAGGTGCTAAATAGGGTGATGATCCATTGTAGGTAGTAAATCGCTTGAAAAATTTGCGCAGATAACTCGACTTGAAATAGCTATCAACTCGTTCATTTACTTTCGAAAAAGCATCGATCCCAAAAAAAGAAAAGAGATCTACATTTTTAAAATCAGAAAAATCATAGAGAGGATTGTAGATAAAAGCGTTAGCTGTTTTGTTATAAATAGATTCAGCGTAATCAAGGAACTTACAATAGGCTTCTGAATCTTCCGGAGCAATTTGATCTATTTCATGTTGAGTACGAATTCGGTCATCAAAACAGTTAAATACCGTTCCATCCTGATAATTATATCTGCAAATAGGAGAGAGAGGGCTTAGCTTTAGATGATCAGAAAGATTTTCTCCACATTGTAGAAATAACTTTTCCAACAAGTGAGGCATGGTTAATAAACTAGGCCCTGTATCAAATCTATAACCATCTTTCTCATATAAATTCATCTTTCCACCAACTCTTGAATTCTTCTCGAAAACGGCTACTTGATGTCCTTTTGAAGCAAGCAGACAAGCGGAAGCAAGTCCTCCAATTCCCGCACCGATTACAGATATTTTCACAAATGGATTTTTTAGAGTGTTAGATAAATTATCTTTAAGAATGATTTCAAAAATCAATAACCCCGAAGTTAAACAATTCATTCAAGATCATTTAACAAGCGATCCTGCAGAGCTGGTCTTATCTGAAGCAAAATATCCGTCACTGCCAATTAAAGAAATTGCAATTCAAATAGCTTCAAGGCAAAAGGCTAAATCAAAATTACCTAAGTGGTATTCTAACGATAATATCATTTTCCCTCCAAAAGAAAATTTAGAACAAGCCTCTTCGGAACTAACGGCAAAGTTTAAATCAAGATGGGTAAGTGGTAATTCTATGGCTGATTTGACTGGGGGAACTGGAATTGATCTATTCTTTATGAGTAATAATTTCAAGTCTTGTGTTTATGTAGAACCTGATTCTGATTTGGCTGAAATAGCAAAGTTCAATTTTGGGTTGTTTGAAAAAAATATTAATGTTTTTGAGAGTTCAGCGGAAGATTACATTAACTCATGTACACAAAAGTTTGATTTGATCTATCTAGATCCTTCAAGAAGGGATATCAAAAAGAACAGAGTATTTAGTCTTATAGATTATCAACCAAATGTGTTTAAAATATATGATCATTTATTGAGGCTGGGAAAAGAAATGATTGTAAAGACATCACCGATGATTGATATAAAATCTACACTAGAATTACTACCTCATACATTTAAAGTGCAGGTTCTAGCTGTTGATAATGAAGTGAAAGAAGTGCTTTTTTATATAAATAAAAGCAAAAAAGAGGAGCCCATTATTGAGGCATGGAATATTTCAAAGACTAAAAATGAGAGTAGTTTTAGATTTAGCTATGAGGAGGAAAAAGCAGCTCATACACAGATTTCGCCTCCTTTAACGTACTTGTATGAACCAAATTCTGCTATTCGAAAAGCGGGTGCATTTAATTTAATTGGAAATAGATTCAGATTAAAGAAATTACATGCAAATACCCATCTTTACACTTCTAATGAAATAGTAGATGACTTCCCTGGAAGAGTTTTTGAAGTAAGAGAATTAATAAGGCCAAATAAGAGAGGTATTAAAAAGGCTTTTCCTACCGGTAAGGTAAATGTGATTTCAAAGAATTATCCAATAGGTGCCAATGAAATCAAAAAGAAATATAAATTAACTGATGGAGGAGATGAATTTCTTATTTTTTGTGAGGAACAACATCAGAAAATATCATTAAAATGCATATTAATTCAGAGAGAGAGACTAATTCCTGAACAAAAAAAGCCCATCGTATAGACGGGCTTTTAAAATAAAAAAGTTTAAATCAGGATATTACAGAACGCGAACGTTTACTGCATTCATCCCTTTTTTCCCTTCAGCGAGTTCAAATTCAACTTCATCACCTTCACGGATTTCATCAATTAATCCTGTTGCGTGTACGAAATATTCTTTATTTGTTCCTTCTTCGGTAATGAATCCAAAACCTTTAGATTCATTGAAAAATTTTACTGTTCCTTTATTCACTGGTATTCAAATGTTGTTATAAATTAATGTGTATCAATTTTGATACATGCTAAAGATACACTTATAATTTGCCATCTAATAAGTATTTATTTAGTAAATATTGTTTAGCAAATTTTCGACTAGTTTGATTTGAATTTCCCATATACCGCATCTCTGAAATCTTTATGTAATGAGCCGTCAAATGGGAAAACTTGAACAAAGAAAACAGCAGTAAGTTCATTTACAGGGTCAACCCAGAAAAGGGTGGAAGCAGCACCATCCCAAAAGAATTCGCCTATAACTCCCTGGTTTTCATTTTCATCGATTGGGGGTGATAATCGGACTGCAAAATCAATTCCAAAACCAACCTGACCTTTCGATGGGAGCCATAACCTATCTGTAACTTCTTCTGATAAATGATTGGTGGACATCAAATTAACGGACTCCTTTTGAAGAATTTGAGTTCCATTCAATGTACCTTCGTTAACTAGCATTCTGGTAAAAGTTTGGTAGTCATCTAATGTGGAAGTTAATCCCCATCCACCATGCCGGAGAGGATATGGATTTATATTTAAATCATGAGCTTGTATATCTGGGATTTGACTTAATTCTCCAGTTTCGTTTTTAAAATAGACGGAGGACATTCTAGCTCTATCTATTTCAGGTACAAAATAACGGGTTTCAGTCATGCCAAGCGGTACCAGAATATGTTCGTTAATATATTCTTCAAATGATTGTCCGCTTAGTAATTCAACTAAAAAAGCTTGAACATCTACCGAAGGACCATAAAACCATTTTTCACCAGGGTGAAAAACTAAAGGTATTTTGCTTAAACCAGTTATCGTTTCTTCAAGGGTATTATTAAAATCAAAAAGTGATGCTTCTGAAAGTAAAGCTCCCGTGTATGGTGCATTTGTATCATTAGCAAAGCCAGCAGTGTGTCTCGTGATATCCCGAATGGTAATGAGTCGATTTGGTTCAACCAAAATAGGTGCACCATTTGAGTCATTTCCTTCATAGACTTTTATATTAGAAAATTCAGGAATATAATCTGAAAGGGGATCGTCTAAATCGAATTTACCTTGTTCATACTGTTGCATAAGTGCGGTGCCGGTAATGGGTTTTGTCATCGAATAGATTTGAGTAATAGTATTTCGATCCATTTTGGTTTCAGCTTCCTGATCAGCATCTCCAAAAGCGCCAAAATAAACTTCATCTCCTTTTTCAAAAATTAGGGCAGAAACTCCGACAACTCTATTATCATCTACAAAGCCCTTAAGAGTGTTATTTAATCGTTCTATAGAATTAGAATTAATTACGGGTTCTTGTTTTTGTTCAGAACATGAGCAAAGTAAAAGTATAGTTCCGAGAGAAAATAGATAGAAGTAATTCATATTTTATATCAGTTTGGTTTTAAAAAAATAGACTAAAATAAATCACCACAAATTATGAACATATGGTTTTATATCAGATTCATAGATAGTTTGAATTGCTTTAAGCTTCTCTTCAGAAATGGAAGGAATTTTCATCGATTCAATATTGGAATCCACTTGATAAGGTTTAGAAGCTCCAGGAATAACTGAACTTACGTTCTCATTCATTAAAATCCATTTCAAAGCAATTTGAGAAAGATTTTCTTGCTCAGGAAATAACACTTTAATTTTTTCAACGGCATCAATTCCTTTTTCATAAGGAACCCCAGAAAAGGTTTCCCCTTTATCAAACCATTCACCATTTCTATTACTTTGCCGATGATCTCCAGCTTCAAATGTAGTTTGTTTAGTATATTTTCCTGTAAGCAATCCGCTTGCTAAAGGCACTCTTACTATAACACCTACATTCTTTTCTTTAGCTTTTTGAAGGAATAAATCGGCAGGGCGTTGACGGAAAATATTATAAATTATTTGAATGGTTGTGACATTTTCAAATTCAATAGCTTTTAAAGCTTCTTCAACCTTTTCAACACTTACTCCTAGGTTCAGGATTTTTCCTTCATCCTTTAGTTTTTCAAACTCACCGAAAATTTCTGGTCTATAATACACTTCCGTTGGAGGGCAGTGGAGTTGAATTAAATCAAGAGTCTCTAAATTCATTCTTTTTAATGAATCTTCTACGTATCCTCGAAGTGCATTAGGTGTGTAACTTTCACTATTATGCGGATTAATTTGACGTCCACATTTGGTAGCAACATAAATGCTATCACTTATAGAATTAACGAATTTACCAACTGCTTTTTCGCTTTCACCACCTTCGTATACATCAGCAGTATCGATGAAGTTTACTCCCTGATCGTGGGCTTGATGAAGTAGATTAGATGCTAACTTATGATCAAATCCTGATCCCCATTTTCCACCAACTTGCCAAGTACCTAATGAAATTTCCGAAACTTTAAATCCTGTTTTACCAAGTGTTCTAAAATTCATACTTCTTTATTCCCTTCACTTTCATTTTTAATGTATACAGTGATTTACTGGCTGTAATAAATAATAAAT
This sequence comes from Balneolaceae bacterium, assembly GCA_040222455.1. GTDB lineage: Bacteria > Bacteroidota > Rhodothermia > Balneolales > Balneolaceae > RHLJ01. The sequence goes on from JAVKDD010000011.1 coordinate 815,428, forward strand.
CTTGTTCAAATCCTCCAAAAGTCACATTTGCTGTCCAATCTTCAGGGATTGATATTTTTTCAATTTGTTCGCCTTGAGGATTAAAAATAGTGACTCCATTACCTGTTAAATAAAGATTACCAAGGTTATCTAAAGTCATTCCATCAGATCCTAAATTTGTAAATAAGGTTCGATCTGCTAAACTCCCATCTTCATTAATGGTATATGAATACGTTTTGTTATCTCCGATGTCAGCAACGAAAAGAGTTTTTCCATCCGCAGAACCAATAATTCCATTCGGTTTTACTATATCACTTGCAACAACAAAGAGAAGACTATCAGGTGAGAAATAGTAAACCTGTTCTTTTATTTCTGATCGGTTATGAGTCCACCAAGGTCGTTGGTAGTAAGGGTCTGTAATATAAATTCCACCTTTAGAATCTACCCAAATATCATTTGGCCCGTTCAACCGTTTTCCTTTAAAATTATCAATTAGAACAGTAATAGAAGTATCAGGATTTATTCTAATAAGCTGATTTTTTTCATCAGCCGCAGCAAGTAGATTTCCATCATTATCTACAAATAACCCATTAGAGCGTAAACTTTCATTTATGAATGAATTCAGACCGTTATGAGTAGACCACTTAAGAATTCTATTATTTGGTTGATCTGTGAAATACACGTTCCCATATTGATCTACAGCTGGACCTTCTGTAAACGAAAAGCTATCAGATATAAGTTGTAGTTCTGCACCATCGGCTATAACCGGACTTTCTTGACTATAACTTTGAACGCTACTTAGAGTTAATAAGAGTGAAGTAAGTATTACTTTGTTCATAATTCAACGGTGTGATTTTATTTAGTAATCGAAATAATAATTATTCATCGATTACTAAATAAGACTTACTCTAATTTTCTTTTTCTTTAGTCGAGTATTGTTAACCAACGGGATTAGTTGTTTTATTTTTGATGCTTTTACGGCCACAAAAGCACTTTCAGTTTTCAATTCAATAATTCCAACATCTTCTTTAGAAAGCTTTCCTTGTTTTAAAAAAAGTCCAGCAATATCGCCTTTTGATATTTTGTCTTTTCTGCCTCCGGAAATAAATAGTGTTTTCCATTTTGTTGGATTTGGAGAAGCTGCCTCTACTAATTCTTCTGTTCCATCACTTTCGATAAAATCAGGAAGGGGCTCTCCAGACCAATTTAGTACATAGGCTGTGCCATTAGCATGCATACGTGCTGTACGTCCATTTCTATGGGTAAATTCCTCACTTTTTAATGGGAGATGATAATGTATAATAAAATCCATTTCTGGAACGTCAATTCCACGAGCAGCTAAATCTGTAGCTACCAGTAATCGATGAGTTCCATTTCTAAATTTAATTAGTGCATTTTCGCGATCGTTTTGCTCCATTCCTCCATAAAAACATCCGTGAGGGATAGAGTGTTCTATAAGAAAATCACTCACTCTTTGAATAGAATCCTTGAAGTTGCAAAATATTAATCCCGATTTTTCTCCAATATGGTTTAAAAGTTTAACTAATATTTCAAGTTTGTCTTTGCTAGGAGAAGTAACAGTTTTGATTTGAAGTTTCGATTCTTTCTCACCTAAGTAATCTATGGTAGTAAGATGTTTAATTCCCATAAAATCAGGTATTTCAACTCCTTGAGTTGCCGAAGTAAGAATACGTTTTTTAAGGAAGAGTAGAGCTTCCACAATTTCAGTCATATCAAGTTCAAAACCTATCTCCAAAGATTTATCGAACTCATCAAGAACTAATATTTCTAAATTCTTAGTTGAGAAAGTTTCTTTTCGAAGATGATCAGCTATTCTTCCAGGTGTACCAATTAAAATAGCAGGAGGAGTTTGTAATTCTATTTTGTCTTTTGAGAATTTTCGACCTCCATAAAAGGCATTTATTTTTAATCCACTCCCCATTTCACGAGCTACTTGTTCAATCTGAATTGCTAGTTCTCTGGAAGGTGCTAGTATGAGGGATTGTACTTCATTCAATTCATTATTTACACTTTCAATTATTGGGAGAAGAAATGCGAGTGTTTTACCTGTTCCAGTGGGTGATAAAAGAACTACATTTGGCTCAGAATGAATAGTGAATTTAGCTTCTTCTTGCATCGGATTGAGTTTATCAATACCCAGCTTTTGAAGAATATCAGAGAGTTTTTTTGGTTTTTTAGACATCCTTAAATCTAAGAGAATTTGATGTGTTTATTTAGCATAAAAAATGCTCGAGCAAAAAAAAGCGACATCCAGAACTGAATGTCGCTTGCAATATAGTTTAATAGATCTACTGTCCGTCTGTTATGACTTTAGTTTTATTTAACCCTGGTGTTCGGTTCAAAAACTCATCATAAAGATCAGTTTGTTTACTTCTCATTGGTATTTGATAGCCATCTATATATACATCAACAATTTGAGTGGCTGTTTCAAAAGGATCACCAGTTGAAACAAACAAATTAGCTTTTTTGCCGACTTCAATAGATCCAACCTGGTCTCCAATACCCATTATCTCAGCAGCATTAATTGTGATAGTTTTTAATGCTTCCTCACGTCCCATTCCATAAGTAGCGGCGAACCCAGCATTGTAGGGGAGGTTTCTAGAATTTTCAGTATCGTTGGTTCGTAATGCTACTTTAATTCCAGCTTTTTGCATGATACCCGGATTTGCATATGCTGTATAATAAGCATCAGAATCTCTAGTAGGTGTTGAAAGGACAGGACCCGTAATTACAGAGATATTTGCATCGGCTATTTGTTCGGCAACTCTCCAACCTTCAGCTACACCTGTAAATACTACTTTTTTAATTCCTCTTTCTTGAACCCAATCAATTGCACTTAAGATATCAGCTGCAGAATTAGCTTCTAAGTAAAGCATCATTTCTCCATTAACAACTTTAGCTAAGGCTTCCATCTCAGGGTAATACTTTGCATCTGCTGACCCTTGAACTTTAGCATATATTTCTGCCTTATCCCAAGCATCATTAACATCCTTTAGAGCTTTTTCTTTGGCTCTATCAGCTTGTTCCTGAGTTTGTCTTCTGCCTCTGCGATTACTTGGGTAATTCATAATAACACCTTTGGAACCGGCGAACATTTGATCGGGAGTATATCCAAAAAGATTTATTGTAGCTGCTGTTCCAGGTAGAACACCTCCTCTAGGAAATGTTAATGCGGTTGTAACACCACTAATTCGTGTAACAGGAATGGCATCTGAATTTGGATTTACTGCAGATAGAGCCTGCATATGAGGTGAAATATCGCCGAACTCACGGAAATCATTTGCTTCTGCAATACTGCTTATTTCCGATAAACCAAGTTGAGTTCCAGAGTCAATCATACCAGGGTAAATCTCTCTGCCATTATAATTTATAACTTCAGCATCAGAAGGTATAGATACATTTGCGCCAACAGCTTCAATAATTCCATTGTTAATTATTATTGTACCATTTTCAATTACTCCATTGGTAACGGTATAAATTTTAGCATTTGTGAGTGCGAATTTAGCAACACGCGCTTTTCTAGGGTCGTCATTTAACTGCCCAAATACTACTACCGGAAGGAAGCAGAAAATCAATAATTGAATTAATATTTTTTTCATGTTCGTTCCTATTAATTATTAAAAAGTGAGTAGAAGTCAACAAAGTCTGCATCTTGCATGCATCTGTCATGATCATCAGCTGTAAGAATTTTTACTTCTTCAATATCTGATTCCGGATTGATATAGATTCGCTGATCATTCGCATCAGTTTCTTTATCAAAGTACTTGACCCCATCAATAAAAGTCATCAAAGGAATAGCATAAATTGAGAGGGGATGGTTGTCAAAAATTGCTAAGTCAGCATCTTTACCTACTTCAATTGATCCAACACGATTATCAATTCCTAGTTGAATCGCAGGATTCATGGTAATCATAGCTAGTGCTTCGTTATCAGAAAGCTGACCATATTTTTGACTTTTAGCAGCTTCGTGAAATAAATGGCGGATGAGTTCTCCTGAATCAGAATTGATGGATGTATTTACTCCATTTTGAGTAAGAATTGCTGCATTATATGCCGTGGAGTTGTAAACCTCTAATTTATAAGCCCACCAATCAGAGAAAATTGATGCTGAAGCTCCAAATTCTGCAAGTTCCGGTGCTACCTTATAGGCTTCATTAGCATGTTGGAAAGTAAGTTTCTCGATCCCAAAATCGCTGAATACTTTCATTAGCATATATATTTCATCAGCCCGATAAGAATGACAGTGAACAAGAATGTCTCCATTAAGAATATCCACAAGCGTTTCCATTCTTAAACTATATTCTGGAGGAGTTTTCCGATCTCCTTTTGTTGCTCTGAATTCCTCCCATTCTTTTTTATAAATGAGAGCTTCTGAAAATGAGTTACGAAGCATAGCTTCAACACCCATTCTACTTTGTGGCTGAATTCCTCTTGCTCGTCCACCTCTGGTTGGATTTTCACCCAGTGCAAACTTGATAGTTCTAGGAGCTCCTTCAAATCTTAAATCATCAGGATTAGTAGAACCATACCGTAGTTTTAAGGTTTCGTTTCTGCCACCAATTACATTTGCAGAACCGTGCATTAAATGAATGGATGTTACTCCGCCAGCAAGAGCCCGGTATATTGCCACATCAAATGGGTCAACAACATCTTCCATGCTTACTTCAGCTGTAACCTGGCTGGTTCCTTCATTTATTGAACTTCCTGCAATATGTGAATGAGCATCTATAATTCCTGGCATCAGAAATTTTCCAGTAGCATCAAGCTGATCAACACCATTGGGTGTGTTCAAATTCGATCCGATTCTACTAATTTTTCCATTACGAACTAAAACATCTGTATTCTCCAGTGTACCATCAGTAATTGTTATTACAGTAGCATTTTTTATAAGTAGGTCCCCAGTTTGTGCACTAGCAATCGACCAACTAGTGATAAAGAAGAGGATGAGTATTGATTGTGTAAATTTTTTCATCATATATCCTTTAGTTTTGATCCGGGTTGTCTTTAGTAGCAGTTATTGCCCACGAAGCGTTGAATTGAGAAATGGAAGCTACACCGTCGAAATCTGTTCCTAAAATATCTCCCTCTATTACGATTTCAAGAGTTTGACCACCAAATTCAACCGCATAGTCGAAACTTAGGTTGCCATTAACAAAGCTTATATTATTCATATCTGAGTCGGGTGCACCATTGTTTCCAGACATTATTCCAGAAAGCACATCATCATTTTTCTGAATGATCATTTTCCCAGTTTGTTCTCCTTGTGGAGTATTGGAAGAATAACTCCAACTACCTATTAAAACTGCTTCATCTTCTGCAGACACACCATTAGCAGTTCTGCTTTCTTTTGTATCTAAGTCGTACTTATTCCCATCAATAAAAACCATTTTTACATTTGAATCTTTATTGAAATAAGGACCAGTTGAAACTACTGCATTACCAATTTTACCAACATCTAAAGTTCCAGTAATAGATTCTATACCTAAGAGCAATGCTGCGTCTATAGTTAATGCCGAGAGCGCATCATCTTCAGAAAGTCCAGCTTCAATAATAGATAACAAATTATTTTTAATCTTTGAAGAAGTAGCTCCCATGGTAGAAAAGCCAAAAGTTACACCCTGACTTTTCATTTCTCTGAATTGAATTAAGTGACGATTGTACGCATCCATTCTCTTCTTTTCGAGTTCTATTATTTCTTCGCTTTTATCATCTTCATCAGAATTTTTCGGTTTATCAGGAAGATTTAAAGACATGAAAACAGAGGTATTTGTTTCCTTGATCTGATCGATTAAATACCAACCTTCTTCTAAGTTTCCGATGGTAAGATTGAAATTAAGTTCTTTTTTTAATCGAATTGCACGTTGTGCTTCAAGAAGGGAACTTGCGTTATAAAAAACGGATTTTTCTTTTGCCACTATTGGATAAAAAGCTTCAACAACTCTGTCCTGAGTAGGGCGGTTTAAGCCTACGGGATCTTTCGAATATGCTTGAGCATACACTCTCTGATAAGATGCATTTGTAAATAGATTTCTCCATTTCGCCATTATACCCAGGGTATTTCCGGGATAAGCACCTGGTGCTCCTTCAAATTGGGTATACATCGAATAATTCTCTTTCAGAATTAAATGATCTGTATGATCAGCTTCAGATAAAAGAATGATTGACCCAGATCCTGGAAGCATTCTTCCATAAGGCACAGAGTGGGAAACAGTAAATCCTAGTTGTCTGAGATTCTCGATACTATTATCAGTTACATCAATTTGATCAATAACCGATTGTTCAGGGGTAATTCCTGCATAATCATTTGGAGGATTTGGGGTAAATAAATTATTCGGACGTTGTATTGCTTCAGGTCGTTTAGCACCTGTATATGACATACCGTCGATAAAACCGGGGTAAATAAACAAATCAGTTCCATCTATTTCTTGTGCATTATCAGGAATGGAAACACTAGTGCCTACATTTATAATCATCCCGTTACTGATTAACAGGGTGCCATTTTCAATTACTTTTCCAGGTGCCTGAATTATTGTAGCGTTCGTAATCGCATAAGTTCTGGTAGGCGGAGCTTGGCCAGTAGGATCACTTTGTGCATATATATTTATAGAAAAGGCAAGAAAAAGGAGGAGTAATGAATGACGAAAAATAATTTCTCGTTGTTGCTTCATTCTTAGTTAGTTTTATGATTATTGTACTTTATTACACGTTCTTAAGGTGTTAATTTATAATAGTTAAATAAGCTCTATAAATCCTATTAGGATAAGTAAAATCATATTTCAAATATAATTATTAGGAAAGAATCTGAGTTAAAACATTAAGTTGTTTAAACAGGAGCTAAGGATTTCAATCTCAATTTAGCAACTGCTTCAACATGGTAAGTTTGCGGGAACATATCCACAGGTTGCACTTCCAGAACGTCATATACTTCTGAAAGTATTTTTAAATCTCTAGCCATGGTACTGCTATCGCAACTTACATAAACTAATCTTGGAACTTTTAACTCAGATAATTTAGTAACAACATCAGGATGCATTCCTGCACGAGGAGGATCAGTAATTAAAACATCGGGAGCTCCAAATTTATCTACTACATCTTGAGTGAAAACGTCTTTCATATCTCCCTTAATAAAAGATACATTTTCAACATTATTTTCTATTGCATTGAATTTTGCGTTCTCTACGGCAACATCAACTAACTCTATTCCAACCACTTTACTTGCTAGTTGACTCATGTAGAGGCTCAAAGTACCGACACCACAATATAAGTCATATACAATATCGCCTTCTTTTAACTCTGCATAATTTCGAGCTATTTCATACAGTTTTTCAGCTTGAGATGTATTTGTTTGGAAGAAAGCATTTGGATGAATTTTAAATTCGAATTCACCAATTTTATCCCGAATAAATCCAGGGCCATAAATAATATTTTCAAATCTCCCTACCGAAGTCGGGCTAATTTGATCGTTCACATTATTTATTATGGTTGTTATGATCGGAAATTCTTCAAGAAGAGCGTTCGCAAGATTGTTGATGGTTTCTGGTTCATCTTTGAATGTTACCAGGTTAACCATGAAATCATTTGTGTGAAATGCATCTCTAATCATTATATGTCGAAGGAAGCCAGTTTTGGCAAAAGTATCGAAGGCTTCAATTCCATGTTCGATACAATAATTTCTTACGAAATTCAGAATTTGAAATGATTCTTTTCTTTGTAGAAAGCATTCATTCAAATTTAAAATTTTATCAAATCTTCCCGGTGCATGAAGTCCGGCAGCAAAGCCAGAATCATCGATAAATTCATCGCTCTGAATTTCGGCTTCGGTTAACCAGCGTCTTGTACTAACGCTGTATTCCATTTTATTGCGATAATGGAATTCTTTATCAGATGCTAAGGCAGGCAGAACTGGTGTTTCTAAAGCTGCAATTCTTCGAATATGATCCGTTACTTGTTGGGTTTTGTAAGCCAACTGTTTTGCGTAGGGGACATGTTGCCAGCTACAACCACCACAAACATTTGCATGCATACATTTCGGGGTAATTCGATCGGGGCTTGGTGATAATATTTCAAGTAATTTTCCTTCTCGATAATTTCTTTTTTTCTTGATAATGCGAACTTTAACTTCATCGCCAGGCATACTTCCATGCACGAACACAGCCATTCCGTCTACTTTTCCGATACCTTTACCTTTAAAAGCCGCTCCTTCAATAACTAAAGAAGTTTCATCTCCTTTTTTTAAAGCCATTCTATTTTATTCTCCATTTTCTTTGGGCTCATAATAAGCTTCAAATTCTACTTTTACCGCAGTATAGGCGTCTGATAATTCTTCTATTTTTGTGGTAGCTTTTTCAAGTTGACGAAGAGCAATGTTACTTAATGTCTGAAGAAATTTAACTGCAATTTGTGGATGCCGCTCCATCAATAATTCAAAATCAGGTTTAAAAAAGCCAAGTAATGTGGCATCAGTAACACATCGAGCAGAAGATTTTCTCCGTAAATTATACCCAATTGATAAGGCACCAAAACTGTCGGATGTTTCCAGAAGAAAGCCTTCCTGTATTTCAGCATTTTCAGAGTCTTCTCCAATATTAAAAGTAAGTTCCACCTTTCCGTCTTCAATAAAATACATACCTGTACCAGGATCGTTTCTATAGAATACATATTCACCTTCTTTATAGGTTCTTCGATGGCAAAGTTGAAGAAACTCAAAGCGCTCAAGAGGGGAGAGATTTTTTATAAATCTGGAATTAAAAACAATTTGGGTCTGATTTTTTAGACGCTTTATTTTTTTATTCATGGTTACTTTTTCCTTTTAAAATGAATGTCCAATTCCAAAACTAAAATACATTTTCCTATTATTAAACCAACCTTCTTGAAGGTCGTGTGCACGGAAGGTAAAATCAAAGCGAACGACAACATATTCCCAATCTAAACGCAAGCCTAGTCCAGAGCCTACTGCAATTTGTTTATAAAATTCATTAACAAAAAATCGACCATCGGTTAGTTGATCTTCATTTGTTTCAGAATCAAAATTATTTTTTGGGCCATACCAGATGTTTCCAGCATCTATATACCATGCAGCATGCCAATCTGCCCCAATTAAATCGCGAATAAAAATTTGTCTAGCCTCAGTAAATGCCGCTAATTTAATTTCCCCACCATTAATAGTCACATCTTCTGATGCGATTGAACCAGGACCTAGCTGAAACGGAGCCCATCCACGAATATCATTACTACCACCAGCAAAAAATCGTCGATTTAGTGGAATAGAAGTACTTCCTCCGTAAGGTTGCGCTAGTCCACCGAATAACCTCCAACCAAAAACAGCATTATTTGAAATAGGATAGTACTTCCTATAGTCAGCGGTAAATTTTAAAAATCTACTATAGGTTAAACTATTATTACTAAGCTTAAATAGAGATGGGAGTTCCCCTTCAATGGTTCCAGGGGTTATTAAAAATCGATCTAGCGCATAAGGAATATTACCACCAGTAGAGATCGAATATTCGCTGTAATAACCAAAATTTCGTTTTATTAAATTGGTGTTTTGACTCCTAAATGTGTATCTGATTATGGAAGATACTTGAGGTTCAAAATCCTGAAGAATTCGAATATATTCTAAAGATGTTTCACCGAATTCTCGAATCAAATTGCTTGTAAATTCATCTGATGGGTTAGTATCAACAATATCTAATTCTATAAAATCTAAGAAGGATGAGAAGCGATTAGTATGTTGTACTTCATAACGATAGTTAAACCGAACATCCGAATTTATATCAAAGTATAATTGATCGGATCGGCTATACGATAAACTATAACGCGTTAAACCACTGGTAAAAAAGCGTGTATTATCTAGGAAAGAGAGAGGGAAAGCTATTCTTGGTACAGAATATTCTCCTCTAACTTCATAACTACGAAATAAGGAAGATTGTACAGTATCTTCGGGAGCGATTTCTTCGAGTGTTTTAGCACTAACAAATTCGAAACTTGCATTTGTACCTATACTTAGACGTTCTGCTTTACCGAATACATTGTTATTAGTGTAATCTATACCAATACCTGTACCAAATCCATATCGCTTCATGCCAAAAAACTCGGTACTAATGCTATGTTTGGTTAGAGTTTCAAGATCAAAGAATACAGGAATATAGTCTTTCGAATAATCTGCTTGAACTCCGTCTTCGATTTGCCCGAATCTTCTCGCAAAAAGCATTCCTAGGTTCTGGAATTCTTTTACAGTTTGCAGATAAAGCTCTTCATTATAAATCTCTCCAGGTTTAAATAGTATTTGATCACTTAATAACGAGAATTTCGTATCAGTTTCAGGTTCTTTTGCCAAATAAATTTTATTTGTATCAACTGTGAATGAATTACCGGAAAGAGTATCAAATTGAGAGTAACTGTCGGGTTGTACAGGGTCAGCCAGTGAAATTTTTAAATCTCCAAATGAATAAACAGAACCAGGCTGGATTCTAAATAGAATATCTAAGTTATACGTATCAGTAGAGTCTTGTTTAACAAAAGCGATAACAGAATCTCTTTCAATAGATGCATAGCCATTGTTTTTTAGGAAGGATAATATTCGAACTTGTTCATTTTTTAAATCCTGAGAATTAAACTGTTGGTTAACAGAATATGTTGAATCATTAAGTACTCTTCTTGTAAGTGGACTTTGATTAAAAAATCTTTTTCTTTGCTCAGGGTTAGCTAGTAGAGGGAACCCTGAATAAGAAAGGCTTTGTATTCTGGATGGTCTACCTTCGTTTATAATAAATGATACTTCAATCCGGTCTTTTCGGTATTCGACTATGGTAGTATCAATATCAACTTCTAAAAAACCAAGCGATTCGTAATAAAGCTTAATTCGATCCATATCATTAAGAACTACTTGTCGATCTAGTATAGCAGGATCTTCTCCAAAACGTCCATTACTCAACTTCCAGACAAAATACCAAGGTGTAAATCTAGGAATAGAAAGAAATTCTCTGTTTGTACGAGTTTGAATTAAGGTTTCTAGTGTTCTGTCTTTTACAAATTTATTGCCAGAAAAACGCACCCTTCGCACTACATCATCAATGCTGGTTGTATCCGTAGGTACGGATTGAGCGAAAATAGGTATTAAAAAGCTAGGCAGTAACATTAGAACCAATGCTACATAGAGCGCACGCTTATAAAAGGGAAGTTTGGTTTTCAAAAAGTATTAAGAATCAAAGACCATGTTCTCACATGATCTTTTGGTTCATTAAGTAAAATAAGACTAAACGTCGTCGTAGTCGAAGCCTTCGTCTTCTTCATTATGAAAGAAATCTTCTTTTCTAATGTAATCAGGCCAAATATCTTCAATACTTTCGTAGATAGTATTTTCACCTTCATCAAGCTCTTCTAATTCTTCTAGATTTACAATTACCTGATTAGGAAGCCCATTACGTTCTGCCCATTCTAATAATTCATCTCTATTTGCAGGAAAAGGAGCTTCATCCAACGCGGCTGCTAATTCAACAGTCCAAATCATGTGTTTACCTTTGGTTTATTTTTTTATTTAATATATCTAGTACATTAAACATTCACTCACGATAAAATTCAAGTATTCATTAATTTTATTTTGTACTCAAATCGTGCCGAAAATATTGCTATCTTGGCACAAATACATCAACTAAATCCACAAAGAATTATTTTATGTTTAATGGAATAGGAACAACAGAAATTATCATCGTCGCTATTTTCGTTTTAGTATTTTTTGGAGCGAAAAGAATCCCTGAATTAGCCAAAGGTTTAGGGCAGGGAATTAAGGAATTCCGTCAGGCTTCAAAAGACATTAAAAAGGAAATTGAAGATAGTTCAAAGGATATTGACGAAGCCGTAAATCACGAAGAAAATAAAACTTCAAAGTAATAGAGGGCGATTTGACGATTAAGACCATTACTGAAGCCAGACAAAAAGTATTGGCGGGTGAAGTTACATTAAGAGAATTAGTAGAGGTATATAAATCACAGATTGAAGCTAAAAATGACGATATAAATGCGTTCGTCTACCTTGATTTTGAAGAGGCTTTTAAACAAGCCGATCTCATCCAAAAAAAGGTAGAAGAAGGTACTGCCGGCTCTTTAGTTGGTGCTGTGATGGGTATTAAAGATGTTATTTGTGAGCGTGGAAAACCCACAACTTGTGCGTCGAACATTTTAGAAGACTTCGAAAGTGTATATAATGCAACAGTAATAGACCGACTTAGAAACGAAGATGCAATATTCATTGGCCGTTTAAATATGGATGAATTCGCTATGGGTTCAACCAATGAATACAGCAGATATGGTGCGGCAAAAAATCCACGTGATATTACAAAAGTTACGGGAGGTTCATCAGGTGGAAGTGCTGCTGCAATAGCTGCAGAAATGTCTAATGCTACTCTTGGCTCCGATACGGGCGGTTCAATTCGCCAACCAGCATCATACTGTGGAGTAGTGGGTTTAAAACCTACTTATGGACGTGTTTCTCGTTTTGGATTAGTTGCATATGCATCGTCATTCGACTCTATCGGGCCATTTGCTAACTCTGTTGAAGACATAGCCAGAGTTTTACAGACTATTGCAGGGTTTGATGAGAATGATAATACCTCATCTGCCTTAGAAACAGATGATTATATAACAGCGGTTCAAAATCCGACAGAAAACATTAAAATTGGAGTTCCAAAAGCTTTATTTGGAGATGGACTTGATGAAGAAATAAACGCTGGAATTAAAGCAACATTATCTAAACTTGAAGCTAATGGTGCAGAACTTGTACCTATTGAACTACCACATTCTAAGTTTGGTATTGCTACTTACTACATTTTAGCAACTGCTGAGGCTTCTAGTAATCTAGCACGCTTTGACGGTATAAGATATGGTCATCGTGCAGATAAAGATGAAATGCTTGATGAATTAAAAAGGGAAGAAGAAGCTTTAAAAAAGGCCATTAAAAGCGCAGAAGGTGATGAACTTTTTGCTTTAGAAAACGAACTTAACAAATTGGATGCTCCTTTAACCAGATTGTACAAAAAGTCGAGAACGGAAGGATTTGGGATGGAAGTTAAGCGTAGGATAATGCTTGGTACGTATGTATTAAGTGCTGGATATTATGACGCTTACTATGGGAAGGCGCAACGTGTTCGAAGATTAATAAAAGAAGATTACACGAATGCGTTTAAAAAAGTTGATGTGATTGTAACTCCAACTGCGCCCACAACTGCTTTCGATATTGGTTCTGAAATCAATGACCCATTGCAAATGTATTTAAACGATGTGTATACCATTTCAGCGAACTTAGCAGGAATTTGTGGAATTAGTATTCCGGCAGGTACGCATTCAAACGGATTACCTTTTGGAATTCAGTTTATGGGAGATGCTTTTCAGGAATCTAAGATTTTAAATGCTGCACGATTAGTAGAACGTCTCGATTAATTCATTGTACTTTCGCAGTTACAAATCTTAATAATTAATTGTTCATCATGAACCGTCTTAAGGGTAAAACTGTACTTATAACAGGAGCTACTTCAGGTATTGGAAAGGCTACAGCAGAACTTTTTGCTGAGCTAGGATGTCAATTAGTTTTAACAGGAAGGCGTGAAAAAAGGCTTTCTATATTATCTAAAGAATTACAAGAAAAATATAATAATATCGTTCTCACATTCGCATTTGATATAAGAGATTATGACGCCTGTAAAGCTTTTTCAATTTCTATTGCAGAGAAAGATATAGATGTATTAATCAATAATGCTGGCTTAGCTGTTGGAGTTGATTCGGTTCAATCAGGCGATTTTGATGACTGGAATACGATGATTGATACTAATGTGAAAGGATTGCTTGCAATGACTAGACTGATTACTCCAAAAATGGTTGAACGCGACTCTGGACATATAATCAACTTAGGATCTATTGCGGGTCATGAAGCATATCCTAGTGGAGCTGTCTATTGTGCTACCAAGCATGCTGTAAAAGCTATTACTGAGGCAACAAAAAAAGACTTACATGGTTCTAAAATACGAGTAAGTATGGTGTCTCCAGGACTTGTAGAAACAGAATTCAGTAACGTTCGCTTTAAAGGAGACGACAAACGCGCCGATTCTGTTTATCAAGGAATAGAGCCATTAACAGCTAATGATATTGCCGAGATTATTGTATTTATGGCAAACCGGCCTGAACATGTAAATATCTTAGACTCAATTGTAATGCCCGTTTATCAATCATCAGCCCAAATGGTGCACCGAAATGAATAAAATCACCTTAATTTTTCTTTCCTTATTTATTTTTTTGGGGTGCGAATCAAAGTCAGATTCAGGCCTTCAATTCTCCCCTAAAGGAAGAAATGTGCCTGAATTCTCAGCAGATTCAGCATATCAATTTATTCAGACTCAAGTAGATTTTGGTCCAAGAGTTCCAAACACCTATGGTCATTCTGAGACAAGAAAATATTTGGAATCTAAGTTTCGGAATTACGCTGGAAGTGGAAGTGTTTTTTCGCAGGAATTTGAAAAAGTAGGTTATTCCGGGGTTCCATTAAAAATGGCGAATATAATTGCTGCTTTTAATACCTCCGCTCAAGATAGAATTATGTTATCTGCCCATTGGGATACTCGACCCAGAGCTGATGAAGATACATCTCGAACAGCGGATTATATTTTAGGTGCCGACGATGGAGGAAGTGGGGTTGGAGTACTACTTGAACTAGCGCGAATATTTGCGGAAAATCCACCACCGATTGGTGTGGATATCGTTTTGTTTGATGGAGAGGATTACGGAACGCAAGGAGACATTGCGAATTACTTTCTAGGTTCGAGGTATTGGTCTTTAAACCCTCCAGTTCCCGGTTATTCGCCAAGATTTGGAATCTTATTGGATATGGTAGGTGCTAAAAATGCACAGTTTCCAAAAGAGGGATACTCTATGGCTTACGCTCCAAATTTAGTAAATGAACTTTGGGAGATTGCAGACCAAAAAGGATATGATAATTATTTTCTAAACGAAGATGGAGTTGCAATTCAGGATGACCATAAAATTGTAAACGAAAATACCGACATTCCATTTATTGATATTATTCATCATTTTAATTCTCCGGAAGGTGGAAAAAGTGTATTCCCAGATCATTGGCATACTCATCAAGACGATATGCCGATAATCGGAAAAGAAACACTTCAAGCGGTCGGAGATGTACTTCTAGAACTTATCTATAACAGAATTTGATGGACTATATTCAAATAACCATAACACTTAATGATGAATACCACGAGCTTTTAATAGCAGAACTTTTCGATATGGATTTCGATGGTTTTGAAGAAGAGGAAGATGTATTAATTGCATCCATTCCTGCTAACAGGTTCGATGATTTTAAAAGAGAGGCATTAGAACGGCTTTTGATGAGATTTGGTGGTAATTCCTCAATCCAAAAAGAAGAATTAATCACACCTCAGAATTGGAATCAAACTTGGGAACAATCCATAAAGCCTCAAAAAATCGGTAAGTTTTATGTACGACCTACCTGGGCTGCCGAGAATGATAATAATGAAGCAATAGAACTTCTTATTGATCCAAAAATGGCATTTGGTACCGGATATCACGCTACTACAAGATTAATTTTAGAATGGATACCTGAAGTTATTTCTGAAGGAGATAAGGTTCTAGATGCAGGAACAGGAACAGGAATATTAGGAATCGCCACTCTTAAAGTAGGCGCATCGTCAGTATTCGGTTTCGATATAGATGAGTGGAGCAAAGATAATGCTGAAGAGAATATGCAGCTTAATGAAGTTCATAACTTTAAAGTGGAACTCGGCTCAACGGAAGTAATTCCAAAAGACGCAAAATATGAGGTCATTCTTGCGAACATTAATCGGAATGCACTTCTTTATCTAATTCCAGAACTTCTAAGATTCCTAAAAAAAGATGGGAAATTGTTGCTATCAGGTTTACTTAAAGAAGATGAAGAAACCATTTTAGCACAAGAAAGTGTTAAAGCATTGACACATCTTGAAACCAGACAACAACAAGAATGGATTGCAATGTTATTTAACTCATGAAAGCGGCCATAGACATAGGGACCAATACGGTTTTACTTTTAATAGCCGAAGTTTCAAGCAGTTTAATTAAGGTAATTCATGAAGAACAGCGTGTTCCCAGACTTGGCAAAGGAGTAGATAATTCGAAATTACTCCATCCCGATAGCATTGAACGAGTTCTTAATTGTATCAAAGAATATCAGCAAATCATTCTAAATGACTATTCTGAAGTTGACGAAATAGTAATTACAGCCACGAGTGCTGTTCGTGATGCACAAAACAAGAAAGAATTTATTCAATTAGTAAAAGAAGAGACCGGACTTCAAATTCAGCTTTTAAGTGGAGATGAAGAAGCAAAGTATACTTTTGATGGGGCCATATCTGTATTAAATGTTCAAGATAAAGACGCTCTGTTTGTGATAGATATTGGAGGGGGAAGTACAGAAATTGCATTAGGAACAAAAAAAGGAATTTCTGTTTTTCATTCATTTGATATGGGATCGGTGAGATATAAAGAGCGTTTTATGATGCATAATCCCCCTTATAGTGAAGAGATTTTCGAGTGTAAAGAAGAAATTCGTCGACTATTTAGTAAGAAAAAATTCAAAGTACCCAAAAATGTTGAAGCTATTGGAGTTGCAGGTACGGCCACTTCGCTAGCCGCCATCGACCTTCAACTAGATGAATATGAAAATGAAAGGCTAAACAAGCACGTCATAAGTAGAGAAAAACTCTCAAAAAGTATTGAGATATTTAGCCTGCATACCTATGATCAACTGCTTGAGTTAAGTCCTATTCTATTAAAAGGACGAGAGGATATATTTTTAACAGGATTATTAATCCTTGAAGGCTTCATGAAATTCTACCATCTTGAGGAGATTAAAGTCTCAACAGGTGGTATACGGCATGGTGCTTTACTAATGAATAAAAAAGATCAAAATTAGGATTTTCATTTAGCTTAAGCTTTGTATTTTAAGCCACAAATTTTTGCCCACTAATGTCAGACAGTAGTAACAAGGAAATTAATACATCACCCCGTGAGAATGCTTCAGCAAGCAGCATCGAAGACGATAAGTATGTAGCTGGCGCACTTTCGGGCAACGAAGATTCCTATAAAAAACTGGTTGATAAGTACGACCGACCTATTTTCTTTCACATTCGGAAGATGATCAAAGAAAAAGAAATGGTTGAAGATTTAGTTCAGGAAGTTTTTATGAAAGCTTTCAAGAATTTGAAGACGTACAGTAATGAATATGCTTTTTCTACCTGGTTGTATAGAATAGCCACCAATCATACGATTGATTACCTACGCAAAAAGAAGCTACAAACGTTTTCCATCAACGATCCCATCAAAACCAAAGATGGAGATATGGAAGTTCAGCTGCCTGATGAAACCTTCGCTACCGATGAACCCATCATCAAAAAAGAGCGGAAAGCTATTGTTCAAGACGCGATTGCGAATCTGCCAGAAAAATATAAGGCGGTAATCCAAATGCGACATATGGAAGAACTCAGCTACGACGAGATAGCGGGAGAACTCGATCTTCCATTAGGAACGGTAAAAGCCCATATCTTTAGAGCGAGAGAGCTTCTGTATAAGGCATTGATTGATAAGAAAGATAAGTTTTAGAGAAAGAGGTGAGGAGTGAGATACGCCGTTTCGGTTTTAAAGCTATAATTTCTCCGTCTGATCTCATTTTGAATATCGGTGATTAATTTACTCATAGGCTACGTGTGAACTTAGTATTTATGAGTTAGACACTTCCCGAGGCGAATCCTTACAAAATGTTCGATAGAAAATTTATTCACCGGTTTATCTGAACATTATTATCGAACTTTATTTTACGTTCACCCGTTGTTTTTTAATCTTTTAGAAGTATTTTATGGTGAACGATAAAAAAT